>CAVTWR010000018.1:0-459602 GCA_963738505.1 uncultured Actinomycetes bacterium
CGGTGCGGTGCGGCAGCACGACGGCTGCATCGTTAGCCTGCGGGCGTGAGTGGGTTGATCGCGCTGACGGGTGCCACCGGCTACGTCGGCGGTCGCCTCCTGCACGCGCTCGAGGCCCGCGGGGCGCGCATTCGCTGCCTCTCGCGCCGACCGGAGTATCTTGCGGCGCGCGTCGGGCCCGGTACCGAGGTCGTGCACGGCGACATCTTGAGTCCGGAGACGCTGCCTCCGGCACTCGAGGGGGTGGAGACGGCCTACTACCTCGTCCATTCGATGGGGTACGGCGGCTCCTTTGCGGAGGCAGACCGCAGGGCGGCCGCGGCGTTCGGGCGGGCCGCGCTGGTTGCGGGTGTGCGCAAGATCGTCTACCTCGGCGGCCTCGGTGTGGGTGAGCTCTCCGAGCACCTCGCCTCGAGGCAGGAGGTCGGCCGGATCCTGCGCGAGTCGGGCGTGCCGACGATCGAGTTCCGCGCCTCGATCGTGATCGGTTCGGGGAGCGCATCGTTCGAGATGCTCCGCGCACTCGTCGAGCGGCTGCCGGTGATGGTCACGCCGCGGTGGGTGGCGACGTCCACGCAGCCGATCGCCGTCGAGGATGTGCTGGCGTACCTGATCGCCGCGCTCGACTACGAGTCGAACGGCGGCGAGGTATTCGAGATCGGCGGTGCCGATGTCTGCTCGTACCTCGACCTGATGAACGCGTACGCCCAGCGCCGAGGTCTGCGGCGGCGCATGGTGCCCGTCCCGGTGCTGACGCCGCGTCTCTCGAGCCTCTGGCTCCACCTCGTAACTCCCGTGTACGCGGGCATCGGGCGAGAGCTCGTCGACAGCCTGCGCAACCAAACGGTCGTCCATGACCCCCGGGCGCTCGAGGTCTTCCCGATTCGGCCGCGAAGCTCGACCGAAGCCGTCGCTCGCGCGCTCGCCAACGAGGACCACGAGGTCGCGGAGACCCGCTGGTCGGACGAGGCGACCACGCCGAGCCCGGGCTACGGCGGTGTCCGCCATGGCTCACGGCTCATCGACTCACGCGACGTCGCCGTACCGCGCCCGCCGGCGGCCGCGTTCGCGCCGATCCAGCGGATCGGCGGCGACACCGGCTGGTACACCGGCAACGCCCTGTGGCAGGTACGGGGTGCGCTCGACGTGCTCGCGGGCGGGCCGGGGCTGCGGCGCGGACGCCGCGACCCGGTCGGGATCCAGGTCGGAGACACGATCGACTTCTGGCGCGTCGAGCGGTTCGAGCAGGATCGGCTGCTGCGACTCGAAGCAGAGATGAAGGTGCCCGGCCGCGCCTGGCTGCAATTCGAGGTGGAGCCCGGCGCCGGGGGCGGAGCGACGATCCGGCAGACGGCGATCTTCGACCCGGCAGGGATCGCCGGTCTCGCGTACTGGTACGCGCTCTGGCCGGTTCACGACTACATCTTCGGCGGGATGTTGCAGAAGATCGCCGCTGCCTCGGCCGTCACCGCCCCCTGACCCCTCCGTTGCGGCCCAGCCGCCGGGATCGCCCGAGGACCTCAGCGGCTCCCTCCTCTTGGCCGCGGCTGTCATCCGATCCGTTCGTGGGTTCCGTAGAAGCGAAAACGGGTCAACGCAAACGGAGGAATTCGATGAAGAAGTTGCTGGTCTTGCTCGTGGTCATGGTCATGTCGGTCGCCGCGGCGGCCGGGACAAGTTCCGCTCGCGGGCAGGCAGAAGGGACGATCGTCGACGTCGCTGCCGGAAATCCCGACTTTTCCACGCTCGTCTCGCTGGTGAAGGCAGCTGGGCTCGCGGGCGCGCTCAGCGACGCCAACGCCAAGCTGACCGTCTTCGCCCCGACCAACGCTGCCTTCGCGAAACTCGAGGCGGCAGTCCCGGGAGTGACCAAGGCGCTCACAGATCCCGCGAACCAGGAGCTCCTCCAGCAGGTACTCAAGTACCACGTCCTCGGCTCGGAGGTGCGGTCCGGGGCGGCAATCGAGGCCGCGAAAGCCAACTCGAAGGTTTCGACGCTCCTCGGCGGCGATAGCAACGGCCAACTCGGTCTGAGCCTGAAGGGGAGTCAGATCGCGATTACCGACTCGGCCGGAATCGCGGGCGCCCTCGTGACGGCGGCCGACGTCTCCGCAACGAACGGCGTCATCCACGTCATCGATACGGTGCTTGTCCCGAAGAACGTGGCGGTTGCCCTGACGAAGGCCGGCCTGTTGCAGGGTCCCTCCATCGTCGACGTCGCAGCCGGAAACAAGAACCTCAGCACTCTCGTGACGCTCATCAAGGCGGCGGGTCTCGTGGACGCGCTGGCGGACAAGAACGCGCAGCTGACCGTCTTCGCCCCGCGGAACCACGCCTTCGCGGCGCTCGAGAAGGCGGTTCCGGGCGTGACCAAGGCCCTGCTCGCCAAGAAGAACAAGCCGCTGCTCGTTCAGGTGCTCAAGTACCACGTGCTGGCGACCAAGGTCGGCTCCACGGACGCCGTCGCCGCAGCCGAGAAGAAGGCACGCGTGACGACGTTGCTCGGAACGAGCGCAAATGGCCGGATCGGGCTGTCGCTGGAAGGCGGGAAGCTCCGGCTCTCCGACTCTGCGGGCTTCAACCGACCCACCGTGACGCGGGTCGACATCGCTGCCGGCAACGGCGTGATCCACATCATCGACAAGGTGCTCGTGCCGAAGAGCGTTGCTCAGGCGCTGACGCGCGCCGGGCTCATCCGCTAGCAAGCTCGAGAACTGTCGGAGGGCGGGGCCGGAGTGATCACTCCGGCCCCGCTGCGCTCCGGTGGGACCCGCTGTGCTGCGCGCCGGAGCGCCGAACCTCAGCGAAACGCTTCGCGCCCGGCCGGATCCGTGAGGGCGTGGTACAGCTCCGGCCGCCGGGTGGAGAGCAGCCCGAAGGTCAGCCAGTCGCGCCTGTGGTTGAGATCGAGGTCGGCGACGAGCACCGCCGCCCGCTCGCGCGGAGCCTCGACCAGGATTCTCCCGTACGGATCCGAGATGAACGAGGAACCGTAGAAGGTGAGGGGCCCTTCGGTCCCGATCCGGTTCACCGCGACCATGAACGTGGCGTTGGCCAGCCCGTTCGCCGCGATCATCTGACGCCACAGCGGCTGCGAGTCGAAGCCGACCAGGTCCGGCTCGTTGCCGATCGCCGTCGGGTAGACGACGATCTCGGCGCCACGAAGCGAGTACGAGCGGGCCAGCTCCGGAAACCACTGATCCCAGCAGGTGGGGAAGGCGAACTTCGCTCCGGCGACCTCCCACACGGGGAAGCCAGTGTCGCCCGGCGCGAAGTACTGGTCCTCGTGGTAGAAGGGGAACTCGGGGATGTGCACCTTGCGTGTCCGGGCGATCACCCCACCGGCGTCGACGCACACTGCCGTGTTGAACCCGAGCCCCTCCGGCGTGGCCTCGTACAGGGATCCGTGAACGGCGATCCGATGTTTCGCGGCGAGCTCCCGGAGCAGGGTCACCGTCGGGCCTGCCTCGAGGTCCTCCCGCCAGCGGGCGGCCTCCTCTGTTGCGTCCGGGGTGATCGCGAAGTAGGGCGCTAGGGTCAGCTCCTGCAGGCACACGACCTGCGCTCCGGCGTCCGCGGCGATCGCCACACCCTCGGCCAGCGTTTCCGCGTGTAACCGTGGATCCGCATGCCAGGCGCATTGCACCGAGCCGACACGCAGTGTCGGCTCGGTGGGCGGCTCCGCCGCGGCCGGCGAAGGCAACGGATCGTCCAGCCGCAGGCACCTCTCGAACGAGGTCATCGCCCGGCCCCGCCGATCGGAACCTGCTGCGTGATGCAGTGCGTGCCACCGCCGCCGAACGCCACGATCCGGCTCGGGACGCCCACGACCTCGCGCTCGGGGAAGGCCGCGGCGATGATGCCCAACGCCTCGCCGTCGAGTGGATGATCCGCCGTCGGCACGATCACCGCGCCGTTGGCGACGTAGAAGTTCGGATAGCTGGTCATCAGCGTCTGCCCGTCGAGATCGAAGTACGGGAGCTGGGGGAGCTCGATCACCTCGAGCCGGCGCCCCCTCGCGTCACGCACGGAACGGAGGATTTCCAGGTTCTCGGCCATCAACCCGAAGTTCGGATTGCCAGGGTCTTGGCAGGTCTGGGCGAGCACGACGCCGGGCCGGACGAACGCGCACACCCCGTCCACGTGGCCGTCGGTGTGCTCGTCCTCGAAGTGTCCCCACTTGAGCCAGATCACCGTGGAGACGCCGAGCGTGCGCTCGAGCTCGGCCTCGATCTCCTCACGACTCAACCCCGGGTTGCGATTCGGGTTGAGCAGGCATTGCTCGGTGGTGATCAGCGTGCCCTCGCCGTCCACGGTGAGCGACCCACCCTCGAGGATCATCTGGGATTCGATGCGCTCGATGCCCAGTTCGCCGAGGATCTCCGCGGAGACGGCAGCGTCTAGGTCGTAGGGCAGGAACCGCTCGCCCCACGAGTTGAAGCGGAAGTCGACGCCGGCCCTGTTGCCGTTGCCGTCGACGACGAAGATCGGGCCCGAGTCGCGCAGCCACGAGTCATCGATCGGGATCTCCACGACCTCGACCGCGGAGGTGCAGGCTGCGCGGACCTGGTCTCCCTGACCGGGCGCGGCGACCATCGTCACCGGCTCGAAGGCCGCGATCGCGTTGGCGGTGGCCGCGTACTCGGCACGGGCCCGGTCGAAGTGGCCGTGCCACAGCTCGGAACGGGCCGGCCACGCCATCAGGCAGCGCTCGTGCGGAGACCACTCCGCGGGCATGAACCATCCGGGCGTCGCGGGCATCGCCGGACGATACCGCCTCGCACGAGGCGCGGGTCGGCCAGGGCCCTCAGCCTTCGAGTTTCACCTCGAAGGTGTTCAGCACCTTGTTGTAGGCCTCCTCGTCGGCCGGCGACACGAGCTTCATCTGGATGTAGACGAGGAAGTCACGCTTCTCGGTTGGTGTCGCCGCGACGATCAGCCACCGGACCGGAGTCCCGCCGGCGCGGGCACAGCTCCACTCGGCGACGTCGCCGGTGAACCGGTCGCTGGTATAGGTCTCCCCTGCGGTGCGATCACACGATTCGAACGCGACCCCGTCGAGCAGGGTCGTCGGGGTGAAGTGGTCGAGGATCTCCCTGGAAACCCCGATGAAGACTCCGGGCGTCTGGAGATCCGTCCGCCAGGCGTCGATGTTGGGGGCGGCGTTGAGACCGGGGCCGATCAGCTCCCCGTCGGCGAGACCGGGCAGCCCGGTCGCATGCCAGCCGTCGCGGCGCACGTTGCCCCACGCCGTCGGCACGTCGACCGAGATCCGCCCATTCAGGTCGGTCTCGACCTGCCGGAACTCGTAGCGTGCCGCCTGCCCCGTTCCCGTCTCGGGAATCGTGTCCGCCACTCCCGTTCCCGATCCCCCGACGAACAGCTGAGCGACGGCGACGAGGCTCGCGATGAATGTGCCAAGGCCTCCGAGGGCGGTGGCCACGGCCAGCAGCGGCCGCGCCTTGGCCCGCTCGGTGAGCCGAGCAGCGGTGCCGGCCCTCGGAGCCGGGGAGGGCGAGTTGGACCCCGCGTCCACAGGCTGACTCTAACCGCGCTTGCGCACGTGCGGACCAGTGCCGCTGTCACGGGGGGCCTATCGACATGACGCGAGCATGGTGTTAGCATGCGGCCCTGCGGCGAGGGGGAGGGGGCAGAGGAATGCGGCGATTGGCGATGGTTTGCGCGGCCGCGGCACTGCTGCTCGCGGTGGCGGCGGCGGGTGGGTCTGCCGGGGCGAGCACCGGCCAGTTCGACGTGATCACGCTGCGCCACGAGGCGACCCGGTTCAGCATCCGTGTCCCCGAGGGATTCCGGCTCGAGTTCCGTGGCGGCGTCTACATCATGCGCAAGGGCGGCACCTCGATCAGCTTCACCCGTCTGGCAACCGGCGTCTCGCCAGGAGAGCTCGGAGCAGCATTGTTCAGGGCGCTCGGGGGGCGTGTGGTCGTCCGGGCAGGCGACGCCAGGCACATCGTGGGTCAGGTCGCGAACGGGTCACGCGGGGACACCTTCGTCGTCGAGCGGATCGGCAACTCCCTCGCGGTGACGGCCAGCACCTCACGCACGGGACGTCACGTCGCGCTCGGAACCCTCCGCCAGATCGGGTTGTCCGCCCGGGGCGGCATCTCGGTACGGCCGCCGAAGGCGAGCGGGCAACAGCAAGCGGCGATCCCGCTGCGGCCGTATCGCGCGCCCGACGGCGGCGCCACCGCTCTCGTACCCGCCGGCAACGACTGGGTCTTCACGAGCCTTGGCGGCAACATCGAGGGATCAAGTCCGCGCGGAGCCCTCCTCTTCGGCTACTCGGTGAACGTCCCGCTCTCCGTTCCGCAGGGAACACCGGCAAACTTCCCCTCCGGGCCCTACCTGCCCGCCACGCAGGCTCTCGCCCAGCTCTTCCCGCGGATCGTCCCCTCGATTCGAAACGTCAGGATTCGCCGAGTCCTCGTCGATCGTGCACTTCCGAGCTTCTCTTCCTCGGGGATGCTTCTCTACGACTACACGTTCAACGGACGTCCCTGGACCGGTGTTGCCACGGTCGGCACCGACCGTCCCGAGAAGTACAGCAATTTCCTTTGGAACTTCTACTACAGCGGCATCAGCGTCCCCCGCGGCTCGAGCCCTGCCGTGGGTGTCGGACTGCTCCGGTCGTGGCGCAGCTGGGATCCGAGCGGAGCGATCGCCGCCCGCACGCGCGCGGGGATAGCTCTCCTCAACGAGACCAACCAGATCTGGCAGGAGACGAACGAGTTCCGCTCGCGCATCGCCGACCAGCAGTCCCGGGACGTGGGTTGTCTCTTGCAGGGGTACTACATCGTCGAGGACAACGCCCGGCGCTACGGGCTGCCGGCGCTCCCGTGCGGACAGATCTACACCGAGCGCTCCTGACGACGCCACCCGGCTTCGCAGGAGGTGGCGGACTTGCCGCACGCTCGGGACGCGCCCATGGCGTCCTGGGTGTCTCGGAAGCGCATCAGGTGGCCTCAACCCTTGCGAGGCCCTAAACCTGGATCCACCGCTTGGCGCGGGCGGTGCATCCTGCCAGGCCCGCCAGGGCGCTCCCCGACCGGGTGCAACCCCTCCGAAAGAGCGTGGAGGGCCTGCACCCGGTCGGTGCGCTCCGCGCACGGACAGCGTCGAACAGGCAACCAGCCTGCCCGACGCTGTCCGCGCACGTCCTGACGACCCTGGCAGGCGCCCCGCGATCACGCCAATCGGTGGATCCAGGCTAAAGGGCCCCGCTCCGGCAGAGTCGGCTCACGAAGGTCAGGACACGAGCTCTCGAGAGAGAGCCTCAGACCACTCGCCGCACGAACGCGGCGAGCCGCATTGCGTGGTCGCCGGCCGTCACGTGTCCCGCGTCGGCCGCTACCCGCAGGGCGCGGAGACGCCCCTCGAGCTGTGTGCGGTCGCCCACTGTCAGGGTGTGCACGAAGCGGTCGCGAATCCACTCGAGCGTGGCGACATCTCCGCGGACACCGCCGCGACTGCCGCCGGCCGCGTCGACGAGCACGCGGTAGCACCAGAACTCGAACCGCCCCAGGTCGATCTCCGCCGGAGGGCGATACTGCAACTGGAGGTCGAGGACGGACTGGCCGGCGAGAATCGCCGAGGTGCTGGCCGCCGCGATACGTCGCGCCTTCGCGAACTTCCCGAGCGCGCGGACGTCCCGGTCGAGTCGCGCCAGGACACGACCAGGCTGTCCCTGACGAGGCAGGGCCTTTGTCAGCCGTCCGATACGGGCGGAGATGGCGTCCGCCGCCTCCCAGTCGCGAAACTGCGCCGCTCCGAGGAAGCCGAGAAGCGCCGTCCTCAAGTCCGCGAGGCTGGCCGGCTCCGGCGCTCGGACCGCGTCGGCCGGGACCCCGAGGGCGAGGATCTCGGTGTCCCCTCCGGACCCGGTCGAGTACTCGCCGCGGCCCGGGGCGAAGACCTTCGCCGAGTGTGAGCCGTCAAGATGAAGCTCCTGCGCCACGACCGCGCCCCGGATCGGCCCCTTCGGGCCGGGCACGGTCTTCCCCACCTCGGTCACGCGGACCTCTTCGAAGACGACACCGAGAATGTTCTCGGGTCGGAAGACATCACCGACCTTCGGCTTCCCCGGCATGATCATCGCGGCCGGGCCCTCTCTGCCGGCGAGCCACGTCCCCGCGGTCGTGAAGATGACGCCGTCGCGGTAGTCGACGACATCTTCTCCGAGGTACCAGACCGCTCCGTCATCGGCCTGCGCATAGCGGTCGATCGCCACTTCCTCGATGCGACCTCCACGGTAGGCGGTGTACTGGGAAACCAGCGCCTTGATCCGCTGCCCCGCCCAGACCACGGTTGTCGTGCCCGGCAGCAGAGTCGTCTCGGAGCGGAAGTCCTGACCGTCGACCTTGCCCAGGAGCACCGCCGACTTCAGCCGTGCGATCGGGAACAGGGGGTTGGTGACGGCGGTGGGCCTGGTGAAGACCGGTCGCCCGAGATCGACCCGCTGCTTCGCGGGGGCACATCCGCGGCCCGAGTACGTGCCACAGGCAGTGGCCGACGGCGGCGAGGCTTGCCGAGTGCTTTCGATCGCACTTCCGCCTGAGGTCGTGCCGACCGCACCTGCGGTGGCGAGACCACCGACGAGAACAGCTACAGCGACACTGCGGATCCTGATGTTCATCGCATGTCCTTTCAGATGCGTCGGGCAACCGGCTTGAGAAATGAGAGGGACCGGACGGGCGGGGGAGGCGCGTTACCTACGCCCCGGTGTCCTCGCCGTTCTCGTCCGCGGTTTCGGAGTCGTCGTCGATGACCACGAGGCTGAGGTCGCCGTCGAGCCGAACGTCGACGGTTGTGCCGTCGGGCTTCGTCACTTCGACCTCCCAGGTCGCGCCGTTCTCACTGTCCCGCTCGACCGCCCGCACGGTGCCTCCAGGGGCAAACTCGAGCGCCTTGGCAGCCGCGCGGTCGGCGGCAGGACCCGTCGTCTTCCCCTCCTGGTCGTCACCACCGACGGCCAGAGCTGCACCCGCCCCACCTGCCGCAAGGGCGACAACGCTGGCGCCCACGGCTACGACCTTGCGCTTCATCACTTCAACCTCCATCGTCGTTGACACCCTGAACGTAGAAGGGCGCAATGACACCGAGATGACAGTTCGCGCGGGCACGATCGGCGCCTTCCCAGCAAGGTCAGCAACCGCAGGACGCTGAAGCATCCCGCAGGGGGCACGACGGCGCTGCAAGCGAAGTGGGGGCTGAACGTCTTGCGAGGCCCTGAAAGGGCCCCGCTGCCTCTCGCGGCGGGATCCGTGCCGGCAGCGCGCTCCACAGCGCAGTAAGCAGCCTCGGCATCGTGGGTTCCTCGAGGGGCTGATGGGAAATCACCGATTGCACCCGCCCGCGGGTGGCCGGCACGGCCATCACCAAGGCACAACGAGCTCGTGCCCCGACAAGAGCGGAGTGGGGCCCTTCAGGGCCTCACCAGGAGTTCGGCCCTCACCAGAGCAGGGGGTCGACGACAACGAAGGTCTCGACCCGTCGGTGTGAGCGAGGCGTAGGCCCACCGCCTAGGAGCCTGGACCGCTGGACAGCAGAACGTCTTGCGAGGCCCTGAAGGGCCCCGCTCCAACCACCGATCGCATTCGCCCGCGGGTGGCCGGCACGGCCATGGATAACGCACAGGCAGACCCCCCGCGCATTCGCGTCCGGAACCAGTCGTGCAAACGGGAACCGATCACTTCAGGGGGCGGGATGTTTTCAGCGTTGCGCGGTTCTCTCCGGCGGGAGGCCTACCTGAAGAGGCCCAGCGGGCAACCGCAGCCAGACGCGGGCACCCCCGCCCGGCCGGTTGGAGGCGTGCGCGGAGCCGCCGTGGGCCTGCGCAACCGCCTCCACGATCGAGAGACCCAGCCCGGTTCCTGATCCTGTCCGGCCCTCGTCCGGCCTGCTGAACCGCTCGAAGGCCCGCGACAGATAGTCGGGCGGAAAGCCGTCGCCGTCGTCTTCGACGAAGAGCTCGGCCACCGTCCCATCCACGGCAGCGCCCAGACGGACGACCCCGGCCCCGTGGCGCAGCGCATTGTCGACGAGGTTCCCGAGCGCCTGCTCGAGGCGGACCCGATCGGCCGAGAGCTCGACTTTCTCGGCGGAACCGTCGATCTCGATCGCGCGACCTGCGTCCGTGGCCCGCCAGAGGAACCTGTTGCGAACGCTGCCCAGAATCTCGACGGCGGGGAGGGACTCGAGGCGCAGCAGCAGTCCTCCCTGGTCGCTCGCGGAGAGAAGCAGCAAGTCACCGGCAAGCTGAACGAGCCTGTCGGTCTCGTCGCTGGCCTGACGAACCGCCTCGCGCAGCTCCTCCTCGCCCTCTGCGTGGCGGAGGGCGAAGTCGAGCTCCGCCCGGAGGAGCGACAGGGGCGTCCGCAACTCGTGGCCGGCTTCCGCCACGAACCCACGTTGCCGATCGAGCACGTCCTCGATCCGCTCGAGCATCTCGTTCAAGGTGTGACCGAGCCGCTCCAGCTCGTCCCGCGTCGCGGGCACGGGGAGACGCTCACCCGGAAGCGTTGCCGAGATCTGGGCCGCCCTGCGGCGCATCTCGTCAACCGGGCGAAGCCCGAGACCGGCCAGGAGATACCCGGCGCCGGTGGCGGCGAGGAGCGCCAGCGGGCCGATGATGACAAGTGCGTTTCTGAGGTCGGCGAGGGCTTCGGCGCGGTCTTCCTTCGTCGCCCCCACGACGAGAATGTGTCCGGACGCCTCCGGGTCGACAGTCACTGCGAGCAGACGGGCAGCCTCGTCCAGATCCCCCACGGTCGGACGATCAGCGAACACCGGTCCTCGAGCTGCAGCCGCCAGCTCCTGCTGATCGAGCAGGGCGCGGCCGGAAACCGTGGGCGTCGAGTCAAGCACGCGACCCGTGGCATCGAGAAGCTGGGCGAAGCTCTCGCCGCGCTCGACCAGGCCACCGCTCAGCGCGGCCAGATCTCCACCGGGCTGTTCGACGAGCGCCCTCACGTCATCGGAGCGCAACCTGAGGTCCCGGTCGAGTGCGAGAGCGAGATCATGACCGAGCCGCAGATACAGGAACACTCCCGTGATCGTGAGAACCACGGCCATGGACACCGCGAACGCCGCGGCCATGCGCAGGCGGATGGGGACCCGACTCACGCGCCGCCTTCAGCCCGCAAGACATAGCCGACACCCTGCACCGTCTCCAGCGACCGCCGGTCGAACGGTCTGTCGATCTTCTCCCGCAGCCGGCGCACGTAGACGTCCACCACGTTGGATTGCGCCTCGTAGGCGAAGTCCCAGGCGTGCTCGAGCAGCTGCAACCGTGAGAGGACGAGACCCGGTCGGCGCATGAAGGCCTCCAGCAGCGCGAACTCCTTCGCGGAAAGTTGGATCTCCACCCCGGCCCGCCGCACCGTCCTGCTACCCGGATCGAGCGCGAGATCGCCGACCTCGATCACAGTCGGACGCTCGGTCGCCCCGCGGCGCGCAAGCGAGCGGAGTCGGGCATGGAGCTCTGCCATGGCGAACGGCTTGACCAGGTAGTCGTCGGCACCGCTGTCGAGCCCGGAGACCCGGTCGGCCACGGCGTCGCGGGCGGTCAGCATCAGCACCGGCGCCCACACGGCCCGCTCCCGCAATTGCCGGCACACGTCGAAGCCGGACACATCCGGAAGCATCACGTCCAGCACGATCGCGTCATAGGCCACGGCCTGCGCCATCCACAGGCCCTCCCCGCCCGTTCCGGCGATGTCCACGACAAGGCCCTCACGCGTCAGCGAGCGCCTGATCACGCTCGCCATCCGCAGCTCGTCCTCTACCACCAGAATCCTCATCGTCACAGTGTGCATCGGCAGTGATGAACAAGAGATGAACGCGAGATGATGGCTTGCTGGGCTGCGGGCGTCCGGGAGTGGGGCTCGCGAGAGCAACGGCCTGGTGGGACGTGAACGCGGCGCGTCCACGCCCCCCACACCATCAACAAAGCTCCCGGTCAAACGTTGGGAGACACCGCACTAGCCGCTCCTGAAGCTGACCAACTCGGCCCGTCCACCGTCGCCGTCCGTATGAACGCTGAGCAGTGGGCCCACCCCCGGTGCGTAGAACTTGAGCTCCTGGACCTTCGGCTCCAACGGCACCAGGTCTCGGGTCATGACGACGCCGCGTTTGAAGAAGCCGAACGGCACCTGCACCTGCTCCTCGCCGACCGTGATGACGGAGCCACGATCCTCGGCGACACCCTTGTAGTACTCCTGGCGGTACTTCATGCCCGGTTTCGGATTGCCCGGCATGGCGATTCCAGGCTGGGCACCGTCGACACCCGCCTCGAACGAACCGTCGTGGTCGACGATCTTCCCGTTCTCGTAGTTCGAGACGTACTCGCCCAGGTACCAGATGTTGCCGTCCCTGTCCTGCGCGTACCAATCCTTGGTGATCTCCCTCGGCTGGCCGTCCATCGTCACCGTGTCGATGACCACGCGAGCGGTGATGCCGTTCGCGATCTTCCTCGTCTGGTTCGTGACGACGATCACGACCTTCTCCACGTCCCCCTTGGTGTTCGTCTCCCGATAGACCCACCTGCTGCCCGGCTTCATCGGCCAGTAGGGGTTGTCGATCTTGGTTGTGAAGTCCGCCGGATCGAGCACCACCTTCTCGCTGCCCTGCGGAAGATCACCCGCCGCTCCCAATGCCACTCCCCCGAACACGACAGCGACGCTCGCCGCCGCCGCTGCCACGACACCTGCCTTGCTGCGCTTGAGATTCATCGTCGCTCCTTCCTCGTCTCTGTCCGCCGGCCGCTGCCGACTGATCCCTTTCTACGACCACGAGATGAACGTGAGATGACACGACCAAGGCGATATCGTCGACAGGGATGTTCGCTCGCGACGCAGGCCCGGTTCTCGCCGAAGGGTCGGTCTACGAACGGCTGCGGCGTGATCCGGGCACCCCGTTCGACCCACACGTCGGCACAGGCGCCCTCGTCCTCGCCGACGGGCACCGCCAGCGCCTGGCGGACGTCCATCGGGAATATCTGAGGATCGGGGTCAACGCCGGGCTGCCGATGTTGCTGCAAACCGACACCTGGCGCTGTACCGAGGCGCGCACGAAGGCATCCAGTTGGCGCGGGACGAATCTCAACCTGGCGAACGCCGAGCTGGTCATCGACATCGCCGGTGAGGGACGATCGGCCGGCGGCACCGTTCTGGTCGGAGGCTTGCTGGGACCTGCAGGTGACGCCTACGACCCCGACGCGGCGCTGGAGTCTGTGGAGGCCCGCTCGTACCACGAGCCGCAGGCCGAGGCTCTGGCCCAAGCAGGCGTCGACCTCCTACTCTGCGCCACGGTACCCGCGCTCACCGAGGCGCTCGGACTGGCCGAGGCGATGGGCGCCACCGGCCTGCCGTACCTCGTCGGGTTCGTCGTCCGCCAGGACGGTCGGTTGCTCGACGGGACTCCGCTTCGTGACGCTGTCGAGACGATCGACAGCGTCGTGGCGGCCCCCGAGGCCTACTTCCTGAACTGCGTCCACCCCCGCGTCGCGGATTGCGCGTTGCGAGCCTCGGGGCGCGCGGCGTCGCGGATTGTCGGGCTGCTGGCGAACACATCGACGAGGGATCCGGCAGATCTCGACGGGCTGGCCGAGTTGGAGACGGCGGAGCCTGGGCCATTCGCGGCCGACATAGCTGCAGTGGCCGCGGAGCGGCAGCTGCGCCTGCTGGGCGGCTGCTGCGGGACCGACCAGCGCCACATCGCGGAGCTGGCCCGGGTGCTCACGGGCGATGCTTCCCCCTCACTCGGAACGGGTGAAATCGGGAATGAGGGAGCCGGCGCCGGCTAGGCTGGGCGCATGCGACGGTGCTGCGATCGTCGGCCCGTGATCTTCGCCGCCCTCACGATCTCCGCTGTGGGACTGGCAGCCACGATCCAGTCGGAGGGGGCGAAAGCAGCCATCGGCGCCGTGTCGCCTTCACCCACGTGCAAGCCCGCCGGGGGGTCGGCGGCGGTCGCCGCTCCACGCTTTGTGCGCCGGATCGAGACGGGGGAGACGGGATGGTTCTCCTCGCCGGGCCTCGTCGACCTGAACGGCGATCGGCGGCTGGAGATCGTTGCCCCCTTCTACTCCACGTTCGTGTTCGATGCCAAGGGGCGGGCGCTCGGCAAGACCACGGCCACGAAGGGGCGGGTGTACGCACCCGGGGTGGTCGCCGATCTCGACGGAGACACGGGTCCGGAGATCGTGGTCGGCGGCAACGACGGCACCGTCGCCGCGTACGAGCTCCGGAACGGTCAGCTGCGCGTGAGGCCGGGCTGGCCGGCGTCCACCTGCAGCGGTGGGCAGTGCCCGGAGACCCGAGGTCTCGCAGCAGCCGATCTGGACGGGGACGGCACGATCGAGGTCGTGGCCACCACCACCAACACGGCGGCGGGCGGCGCGCAGGTCTTCGTGTTCGACGCGAGCGGCCGGCCGTATCGACCGAAGGGCGCACCGGCGACGGCGTGGCCCAGGTTCAACACGCTGCCCGGCCCCGGCAACGACGCGGATTTCAACGGAGCGGGCAACCGCGGCTACGGAGCCTACGGGGAGAACGTCGGGATCGGCAACCTCGACAACGACCCTGCGCTCGAGATCGTCGTGACGTTCGACAACCACCAGATCAACCTGTTCAACCACGACGGCACGTCCGTCCTCGCTTCCCCCTGGTTCCGCAACCGGCAGAGCGACCACGCCGGCATGCGCCTCGGCTGGGGGCAGTTCATCCGCTGGCTCGACCCAAAGGTCGAGGAGGCGCACTACCACCGCCACGCCGGTGAGTGGCCCGACGTGAGAAAGACGATGTGGCTGCAGTGGACCGCGTCTCCGCCGTCCGTCGCCGACCTCGACCGAGATGGCCATAACGAGGTGATCGGGATCGCCAACGCGGAGCAGAAGGAGCCCTACGAGACACAGGGCTACGCGTTCGTCGCCCTGGACGGCGCTCATGGCAACGGGGCTCGCTCCGCCATGCGTCACAAGGGCTTCCAGCGTCCCTTCCTGACGGGCAAGCCGGCCGTGCGACCGGATGGGGACTGGTATCCGCCCACCGGGATTCCGGCTCCGACGGTGGTGGACATCGCCGGAGACCGGCGGCCGGAGATCGTCAGCGCCACGCCGGACGGCCGCGTGCACGCCGTCTCACCCACAGGGCGCCGGCTCTGGAGCCATGACTACGCCCAGGGCGCGCCGAAGACGTTCGCCTCCGAGGTGGTCGCAGCGGATCTCAACCGGGACGGGCGCCCCGAGCTCATCTTCGGCGTCTACGCGCTCACCCCGGACGCAGGGCGGATCGTCGTGCTGTCCGCCGCGGGCACGTTGCTCCACGACGTTCGACTCAGAAACCAGGGCCGGGACGGGAACGGCATCGGCGTCCCCGCCGCACCCTCCGTTGCGGACATCGACCGGGACGGCAAGCTGGAGATCGTGGTCACGACGTTCGATCACGGAATCGACGTGTTCCGGGTGCCCGGCTCGGCGCCGAACTGCCTGGCCTGGCCCACCGGCCGCGGCGGCCTGATGCGGGCCGGAACCTCCAGGTGACGGCAAGCACGTCCAGGGGGAAATCCGCACCCCTGTATTCTGCGTAGGCCCGAGCAGAGCACCTCGATCAAGGAGCCGTCATGCGCAGGATCGCCGTTCTCATGCTACTCGCCGGGGTGCTGGCTCTCGGACTGACCGCCTGTGGCGGCGGCGACTCCGGGGGCGCGACGGACGGCGGCGCGACGACGGCGGTCGAGGGTGACGCCGCAGCCGGCAAGACCATCTTCGAGGCCAACTGCGCGGGGTGCCACACGCTGGCGGACGCGGGGGCTTCGGGCAGCGTCGGGCCGAACCTGGACGATCTCGCGCCCAGCCTGGAGACGGTTCAGAGTCAGGTGACGAACGGCGGCGGCTCGATGCCGGCGTTCGCCGACAAGCTGTCGGAAGCGGACATCCTCAACGTCGCCACGTACGTCTCGTCGGTTGCCGGAGGCTAGAGGCAGAGCGGGCCCGTTCAGGGCCTCGCAAGACGTTCAGCCCCGTTCGGCGCTGGAGTGCGCCCTGATCAACCGTGCACCTGACGATGGTGTGAATGAGGAATCAGATCAGTTCTGAAGGGTCGCCACCTTCCGCGCTAGGTCGCGCGCAGCACGACTTCGATCGCCGTCCCGCGCCCGGGTGAGGAGCGCAACGAGAAGCCGCCCCCGATCGAGGCCGCGCGCTTGCGCATGTTCTTCAGGCCCTGCCCGGCCGCGCGATCGTCACCGCCGAAGCCGACGCCGTCGTCGCGCACGATGACCACCCGGCGCGAGCCGCGCTGCACGATCTCCACCCAGGCCCGGCGGGCGCTGGCGTGCCGCCTTGCGTTCGCGAGCCCTTCCTGCACGATGCGGAAGATCTCGATCTGCTCGTCCGGCGCGAGATCGACCTCCGGGTCGATGTCCATCTCCACGTCGAGCACGCCGTCCGCAGCGAGGAAGTCGACGTAGCGGCGCAACGCAGCGTCGAAGGGTGCTGTGCCGCTGGCGGAGGAGAGGGCAAGCACGGCGAAGCGTGCCTCCTGCTGCGCCAGGCTCGCCGCCTGCTTGAGCCGTGGCAGCACTTCTGCGACGGGCGAGCCCGACTCCAGCATCGTGACGCTGGTCGAGAGGGCGAACAGGTACTGGGCGAGGCCGTCGTGGATGTCCCGCGCAACCCGTGCACGCTCCTCCGCGACGGCCCGTCCGAACTCCGCGTAGCTGATCGCCCGCCATACGCCCACCACGAGCACCACGTACGAGAGCAGGCGCAGGAAGTCTCCGGGCAGGACGTACGACCCGGCGGGCGAGGGCGTGAGGATGAAGTGGAGGTCGGCGAACAGCACGAGCGTGAGCGCGATCGCCAGCCAGCTGTCGAGATCGCGCCCGGTCCGGCCGTACCGATAGGCGAAGCCGATCGCTGCGATGAGCGCCGCGATCGCCTGCAGGGCATAGGCCAGTACCGCCCCGAGCGTTCTGGCACCGTCCGCGGAGATGAGAGGCCCGTTCACATCGAGCACGTGCACGAGAACGCCGCAACCGGCGAGGGCCACCGTGGCCAGTACCGTCCCGAGGGCCAGCGACGTGCGACGCCAGCGCACGGGACGGTCGATGAATGGCGCGAAGGCGAACACGACGGTGGAGACGAGCGCGGCACCGATGCCCGCCCAGGCCTCCTGGCGGGAGAGGACTCCGCCGTCGCCGAACTTGCCGACGATGGTGAACGCGAAGGTACCGACGCCCGAGACGAGGAACCCGGCGGAGAGGAGGAGATCGAGTGCGCGTCCCTCCACGAGGAAGCGCACCGCGGCGAGAATGGAGACGACGCAGGCGATCACGGTGACGGCCGTGTCGAGCGCGATTCTGGCCTCCGGCAGCGCGTAGCCGCCGAGCCTCTCGGCCCGGAACAGGGCGACGGTGGCCAGACCGAGGATGGCGGCCAGCAGCAACTCGCTCGCGAGCCACGACCGGTACGCCTCGCGACGCACGGGGTTCACGTTGGGGTCATCGGCAGCGGCGGCGTGTTTCCTGACCGCATCACGCCGCTAACGAACCGTGCCGTCTCTGCCGATGAGTCTGTTGATGCAGGAACGCATTCTCATCGTCGACGATCACCCGCTGACCCGAGACGCCCTCGCCGCACTCCTACAGCAGCATGACTTTCAGGTCGTGGGCCAGGCCGCGGACGGCGAGGAGGCGATCGCCCTCGCACGCGAGCTCGAGCCGGACCTCGTCCTGCTCGACCTGACCATGGACGGCCTGGACGGCCTGACCGCCTTGCCGCTGCTCCGCGAAGCGTCGCCGGAATCCGAGGTCGTGATCCTCACCGCGTCGGGAACCGAGGAGAACCTGCTCTCGGCCATCCGTGCGGGCGCTGCCGGCTACTTGCTGAAGAGCGAGCCACCCGAGCGCATCGCCTCCTTCCTTCGGGGTGTGGTGGTCGGCGAGGCAGCCCTGTCCGGAAGCGTTGCGCGGAGCCTGCTCGAGCGGGTACGCGACGGCGGCCGGCTCGGCGGCGGGGTGCCCGAGACGATCGCCGATCGGCTCTCCGCACGCGAGGTCGAGGTGCTGCTGCTGCTGGACGACCACCTGACGACGGACGAGATCGCCGCCCGCCTGTACATCTCCGAGCACACCGTCCGCTCCCATGTGAAGAGCCTGCTGCGCAAGCTCAATGTCTCGTCGCGCCGCGAGGCGCTCGAGCGGCTCTCCGTCGCGCGCGGCTGAGGGTCTATCCCCCTTCGCGGGGGATGCAGATTCGTCGGCCCGGGGCGATGGTCAACCCGGCCCGTCGGACGTACCTTGAGTGCAACGCAGGTTTCTTCCGGAACCTTGCGGGGTGGAGACCGCATCGAACGGCCGGGCCGCACCCCCGGCCGTTCTTCGTTCCCCACGCAGTCTCCCGCTCACCGGCGGTTTCGAGATCAGGCGGCAAGAAGTTCGACGCGAGCCGTCACCGGATTCGGCGTGGCGACCACCTGGAGGAGCGCGGCGACGACGGTCGGGTCGAACTGGGTGCCCGCGTTGCTGCGAAGCTCCCGCCTCGCGCTCTCGGGGTCGAGTGCCGCGCGGTAGCTGCGATTCGTCGTCATGGCGTTGTACGCGTCGCAGGCGCAGACGATCCGGGAGACGAGGGGGGTCTCCTCGGTGAGCAGTCCGTCGGGATAGCCCTTGCCGTCCCAGCGTTCGTGACAGGAGCGTACGAGTCGCCCGATCTCCCCGAGCGCGCCGCCCACCCCGAGGAGCATGTGCTCACCCTCGATCGTGTGGGTCCGCATCACCGCGGTCTCCTCCGCGTCAAGTGGGCCGGTCTTGTTGACGATCGCCTGAGGGATCCTGATCTTCCCGACATCGTGAAGCAGCGCCGTGAACTCTGCCCGGCGCCGGACAGTGGCATCGAGCCCGAGCTTGTCGGCGACGGCCAGGGTGAGCTCCACCACGTCGCGGCTGTGAGACCCTGTATACGCGTCGTCGGCCTCGATCACGTCGCCGAGCAGCAGCGCCGTCCCACGGTAGGCGCTCGACAACTCGAGCGCGTGATCGATGCGAGCTCGGCGCTCACCGGCAAAGACGCGCAACAACACGACGATCGGGACCGCGGCCAGGAACGAATAGTGATCGGCCGCCGAGGCCATAGCCAGCGCGAGCCCGAGCGGCGCCAGGCAGAGGTCGATCAGGAAGACCCACGCGAACGCCCCGAAGTACCCGGGCTGGAGCGGCCCGAGGGCGATCCGGTCACCGAGCGCGGCGCTGGAAGCGTCGAGAAGGAACTGGGCGCCGAGCGCCGCCAGATAGATCGGCCAGTTGCTCCACGACGGCGGGTCCGCGCCGAATGCGGCAAGGACCAGCGCGGGGCCGAGGACGTGCCAACCGCTCGCGAGCGGCGCGAGCGCCCGGTCCAGCGGTATACGGCCCCTCAGGCAATCGATGACCGACGCCAGCACGAGTCCGAGCAACACGACGAGCGGGACGATGGCGAGGGGAAGGCAGAAGAACATGGGCACCAGCACGACCTGGGTGGGGATGGCCAGGCCGGTGCCGACCTCGAACTGAACAGTGGCGGCCGCAGCATAGGCGCCGACGAGTGCGAGCAGTACCACAACCGAGAGCTGCGTCTGCCAAGGGCCGACGACGGCGAACACAGCCGCCGCGAGCAACGAAGCACCCCCGAGCCCGATCGTCGTCGTACGCTCACGGACGCTCAGCCCCTTGGTCGCCCGCTCTCGCTGCTCCCCGATCGTGGCCTCCTGCTCGGCGACCATCGACCCGGCAGGCCGTCGCGGCGTAACACTCGACGGGCGATCGGGTGCAGGCGAAGATCGCTGCAACTCGCTGCTCTCGAGATGTTCGTCCATCCTCCACAGTGTTCGAACGCTCGAGGCAAAGCGCCGTCCCCCGTGTGGGGGACAGGAAGATGACCCATGCGGGGGACTGCGAAACAGCGCAATTCGCCCAACATGACCTGTAGCGGTTCGGTGAGGGGCCAGGGATTGCCCCCACTGCGGCAAACACGACACGGAGGTTCACTTCTAGATGCGGCACAGAACACAACGTCTCGCGGCGGTACTCGGCCTGCTCGCGCTCCTGACGATCACGCCGGCAGCGCTCGCCGGCAAGGGCAAGTCGGGGACAGGGACGACATCCACGACGGAGCTCAAGGCGGAGTCAGCGGCCGCACCGTCTTGCGCCTACGCGACAACCCCGGTCTTTTCGGCGTTCGGCGACCAGGCTCAGTATTTCCTGGCGCCCGGCGGCGACGCCGAGACGTCGGCAGGTTGGACCGGCTCAGGCAAGGTCAGCGTGGTTGCGGGCCAGGGAGTGCTGAAGACCGGGAAGTACTCGTTCTCGATCCCGAACGGCGGCTCGCTGACGAGTCCGCAGTTCTGCCTCGCGGTCGACAGCCCGACCACGCGTTTCTCGGTGGCGGATCCTGGAGTCAGCGGGGCCACGCTCAAGGTCAACGCGCTCTGGATCAGTCCGTTCGGCGATCTTCGCGAGATCACCATCGCGACCGTCAAGTCGGGAAAGGCCGGCGTTCGGCTGGTTGAGCCGACCTACCTCTGGGCAAACCTCGCGGGCCTGTTCTCCCCGGACGGAACGTGGGTGATGCAGCTCCGCTTCACCTCCGCTGGTGCAACCTGGAAAGTCGACGACGTCTACGTCGATCCCTTCCGGCGGGTGTAGGTCATGCCGATCAGTCCCAGGCGCCCACCGAGGCGCGTGCGGTAGGCACCACCATGCGAAGCGCCCCCATCGAGGGGCGCTTCGTCGCTTGCGGGGCTGCCCCGCATGGTCGGGCCCGGCCGGTGTCCACCCGCGCCGCCTGCCTCTTCCGATGACTGATTGAGAATTGCCCGCCTCCCCCGCGCAGGGCTCCGGATGAGGTGAGCCCTGCCGCGTGGGGGGCGTAGCCGGCGTGGGTCCCTTCAGCCTAGATCCACAGCTTGGCGTGATCGCGGGGCGCCTGCCAG
Source organism: uncultured Actinomycetes bacterium (assembly GCA_963738505.1). GTDB lineage: Bacteria > Actinomycetota > Thermoleophilia > Gaiellales > Gaiellaceae > Gaiella. Next base: position 20,988 of record CAVTWR010000018.1, read on the forward strand.
GGTCGTCAGGACGTGCGCGAGCGCACCGACCGGGTGCGAGCCCTCCACGCTCTTTCGGAGGGGTTACACCCGGGCGGGGAGCGCCCTGGCGGGCCTGGCAGGATGCACCGCCCGCGCCAAGCGGTGGATCCAGGCTGAGGGCCTGACAAGGAGTTCATCCCCAACAGAGACATCGGGCAACCGCGACGCATGGGATGGTTGTCCGCCGAACCCCTTGCGAGGCCCCTGAAGGGGCCCGCTCCAACCGCGCTCTACGCCCGCTCTACCGCGCGGCCCCGGCGAACGGTCACCGCTCACCTCCGGCAAATCGGAACCACCATCTGAGGGATCGCGCGCTCCGGCGCATTGAGAGCCGGCTTTCAGGTCTCCGTGAAGCCCGCAAGCGTTGCTTCCACTAGCGCCGGCAGCGTCTCGAGGTTGTAACCCCCCTCGAGCACGGCGGTGACCCGGGGGGCGAGAGCAGCACACCTGCGGGCCAGTTCTCCGAAGCCGGTAGCCGTGATCTCCATGTGTGCCAGCGGGTCGTCGACGTGTGCGTCAAAGCCGGCGGAGACGATCAACAATTCGGGAGCGAAGCGGCGGACCGCGGGCTCCACGAGCTCGAGGAAGGCCGCGCGGTACTCCGCATCCCCGCCCCCGGCGGCAAGAGGGATGTTGAGGGTCGTCGCATCGTTCGTCCCGGGTCCCCCGGTTCCCGGATAGAACGGCCACTGGTGCAGCGAGACGAACAGGACGGTGTCATCGCCGCGGAGGATCGCTTCGGTCCCGTTCCCGTGATGGACATCCCAGTCGACGACGGCGACCCGTTCGAGCCCGAGCACGGTCTGAGCGTGACGGACGGCGACGGCCACGTTCCCGAAGACGCAGAACCCCATCGCGCGATCGGCCAGCGCGTGGTGCCCGGGTGGTCTAACGAGGGCAAAGGCGCCGCGCTCCACCGCCTCGATCGCACACCCGGCCGCGAGGCACGCAGCCTCCCAGGTCGTCGGTGTACCGATCGTGTCCCCGTCGAGCCACACCTCCGTGCGCAGGCTCTCGATCGACGCGATGTGGTCGGGCGTATGCACACGAAGAAGCTCCTCGCGCGTGGCAGCACGGCCCTCGTGGAACGTCCCCAGGTGCGCCTGGAGCACCTCGAGCCGCTGCTCGCACTCCGCGTGATGGTGGCGACCCGTCGCGTGAAGGTGCGAGAACGCGGGATGGGAGACGATGTCCATCACCTCGACGTTGCAACACAGCGTTGCAAGGTGATCAGGCCCGCCCTCCGTCAGGCTCCGTCGCCGAGGCGCGCGGCCAGCCCGGCCAGGCCGATCTCGCGCACCGCAGCCGCGACCGCCGGCCAGTCCGGCTGCCGGTCGTCGAGGGGCGGTAGCGGCGCCGTCGGGTCGAGCGTGGCGATGCGCCGGTAGACGCGAAGCGCATCCGCCTCCGCCGCGAAGCGTCCCGCCTCGAGCGCCGCCTCCAGCGTGCCGAACTCGGCGAGAAGCGACGCCGCCCCTTTCTCCCCCACGCCGCGCGCGCCGGGGATCCTGTCGGAGGGATCGCCGCGCAGGGCGATGAAGTCGGGTACCTGCTCGGGTCGCACGCCGTACCGCTCCACCACCTCGGCCACACCGACATGACGGACCTCGCTCACGCCCTTCACCGGCTGCAACACGGTGGTGCGCTCGCTGACCAGCTGGAAGGCATCCCGATCTGAGGTGGCGACGACGGTCCGCCCCCCGCGCGCCTCCTCCTGGGCGACGGCCGCGCCGAGAAAATCGTCGGCCTCATACCCCTCCGCCTTACCGCATACGATCCCGCCGGCCGCCACGAGAGCGGGCAGCAGCTCGAGCTGCTCCACGATCTCGGGATCGAAGTCGCGGCCGGACTGATACGTCGCGAGCGCCTCGGTGCGATACGTCGGCGTGAACAGCGTGTCCCAACCGACGACGACGGCACGTGGCCGCTCGGCCTGCCACAGGCGCTGCAGCATGGAGAGGAACCCCGTGATCGCGTTGCCCGCCCTGCCGTCGGCACGCCGAACGGAGCGTGGTGTGGAATGGAACGCGCGATGCGTGAAGGAGTCGCCGTCCACCGCGAGCAGCGGGCGACGCTCGTCGCTCATCCCCGGTGCTCGCTCCGGGAAGTTCACATCGTCCTCGCGCGGCTGCAAACCGTCGCCTGCCGTTGTCCTCGGTCGCACCAGGACACCACCGATCTTGGCGCTCCCTGCGTCCTAGGCAGGCTCGGTTTTCGCCGGCGAACCCACCCCGAACTTCCCGGAGCGACCACTAGAGTGACGCCTCGAGCGCGGTGATCGCGTCGCGCAGCCGGTCGGTGGCGATCACCGCGGCCTCTGCCACGTCCTGCCCGGCGAGGTCGGAGAGATCGAGCGGCTCCCCGTACGCAACCCGCAAGGGGCCGAGCCGGCGGAGGCGGTTGGTGCCGGCGAGGGCGGCCGGCACGAGCGGCACGGCTGCCTCCAGCGCTATCCGCGCCGCACCCGAGTGCCACTTGGCCTCGTACTTCTTGCGCAGGCCCTTGGACCGGCGCGTCCCTTCCGGGAACATGACGACCACCTCACCGGCCGCGGCCAGCCGCACGCCGGTCTCGATCGCCTCGAGATCGCGCTGCCCGCGGTTGACCTTGAACCCGCCGGCAGCGGCCAGCACCGGCCCGAGCGGAAACCAGAAGAGCTCCGACTTGGCCATGAACCGCAGGAACCGGCGCGGGAAGAGTGGCATCCCGAGCGGCCACGGATCGAAGTTCGACCAGTGGTTGGCGGCGAGCACGTACCCTCCCTCGGCAGGGAGGTTGGCAAGGCCGCGCACCCGCAGCCTGAGCAACCCACGAACGACCGGGTAGGCAAGGCCGCCGACGAGGAGATAGGTGAGTGTCGGCCTCCGAGTCTCCATGGTCGAGCCAGGATAGAGCTAATGCTTCACGAAGTCCCGCCGATAAGGTGTCCCGCGCCATGACCCGTCGACTCGTAATCGTGGAATCCCCCGCCAAGGCGCGAACCATCGCGGGCTACCTTGGCGACGGCTTCGACGTCCAGTCGAGCGTCGGTCACATCCGCGACCTGCCGAACCGCGCCTCCGACATGCCGAAGGAGGAGCGCAAGCGATATGGCACCCTCGGGGTGGCGGTCAACGACGGCTTCGAGCCGTACTACCTCGTCGACGAGGACAAGAAGCGAGTCGTCACCGATCTCAAGAAACGTCTCGGGCAGGCCGACGAGCTCCTGCTCGCGACCGACGAGGACCGCGAGGGCGAGGCCATCGCCTGGCATCTGCTGCAGGTGCTGAAGCCGAAGATCCCGGTGCGCCGCATGGTGTTCCACGAGATCACGCGCGACGCAATCGGCCGCGCCCTGAACGAGACACGCGACATCAACGAGCGCCTCGTCGATGCCCAGGAGACCCGGCGAATCCTCGACCGCCTCTACGGCTACGAGGTCTCGCCCGTGCTCTGGAAGAAGGTGACCCAGGGTCTCTCCGCCGGGCGCGTGCAGTCAGTCGCGACCCGGCTCGTCGTGGAACGCGAGCGCGACCGCATGCGGTTTGTCTCGGCCGGATACTGGGATCTGGCGGGGCGCTTCGATCCCGGCTCGTTCGAGGCCCGGCTGGTAGCGGTGGACGGCAACCGCGTCGCGCAGGGTCGCGACTTCGCCGAGAACGGCACGCTGCAAGACGCCTCGCTGGCGCATCTCGACGAGGCGGCTGCCACGGCGCTCGTGGACGGTCTCGCGGGCGCCACGTACACAGTGCTCACGGTCGAGGAGAAGCCGTACACCCGGCGACCGGCAGCCCCGTTCATGACCTCGACGCTGCAGCAGGAGGCAAGCCGCAAGCTCCGCTTCTCCGCGCAGACGACGATGCGCATCGCCCAGCGCCTCTACGAGAACGGCTACATCACGTACATGCGCACCGACTCGACGACGTTGTCGGAACTGGCACTCACCGCCGCCCGAAGACAGGCGACGGAGCTCTACGGAGCCGAGTTCGTGCCGGGCTCGCCGCGTCGCTACGAGCGCAAGGTGAAGAACGCGCAGGAGGCGCACGAGGCGATCCGTCCGGCCGGTGACAGCTTCCGCACGCCGCAACAGGTGAATAGCGAGCTCGGACGCGACGAGTTCGCGCTGTACGACCTGATCTGGAAGCGCACGATCGCCTCGCAGATGGAGGATGCGCGGGGCAGCACGGCCTCGCTGCGCTTCGGCGCCCGGGCGGTGGAAGGGCAGGACGCCGAGTTCGGCGCCTCGGGAACGGTGATCACGTTCCGGGGCTTCCTCGCCGCCTATGAGGAGGGCCGCGACGACCCGGGTGAGAGCGACGAGGAGCGGCGCCTGCCGAACCTCACGGTGGGTGACACACTCACGGCAGCCGAGCTCGCTGCTGAGAGCCACGCGACGATCCCGCCGGCCCGATACACGGAGGCCACGCTGACGAAGGCGCTGGAGGATCGCGGCATCGGTCGCCCGTCGACGTACGCCTCGATCCTCGGCACCATCCTCGACCGCGGCTACGTCTTCAAGAAGGGCACCGCGCTCGTCCCCACCTTCCTCGCCTTCTCCGTCGTCCGGCTGCTCGAGCAGCACTTCGGCCAGCTCGTCGACTACGACTTCACGGCCCGCATGGAGGACGACCTCGACCGCATCGCATCGGGCGACATCGCGCGGCGCGACTGGCTGCAGCGCTTCTACTTCGGAGCCGGTGCCGACCCCGGCCTCCACAAGATGGTCACCGACCACCTGGACGAGATCGACGCGCGCGCGATCAACTCGATCGACATCGGCGGAGGCATCGTCGTGCGCGTCGGACGGTACGGGCCGTACGTCGAGCGTGGCGAGGAGCGCGCCAGCATCCCCGATGGGGTCGCCCCCGACGAGCTGACCGTCGAAGTCGCCTCGGCGCTCCTGTCACAGCCGTCGGGCGACCGCGAGGTCGGTGTCGACCCGGAGAGCGGCCGGCCGATCGTGGCCAGGAACGGGCGGTACGGACCCTATGTCACCGAGGTGTTGCCGGAGGACGCGACCGAGAAGCCGCGGACGGCGTCGCTGTTCAAGTCGATGGCGGTGGACACGGTCTCGCTCGACGAGGCCTTGCGCCTGCTGACTCTCCCTCGCGTCGTGACCGTCCGCGAGGGTGCCGACGTCGTGGCGGCGAACGGTCGCTACGGCCCGTACCTGAAGTGCGGCGACGACACGCGGTCGCTGGAGGCGGAGGAGCAGATCTTCACGGTCAGCCCCGAGGAGGCCCTGGCCATCCTCGCGCAGCCGAAGACGATCCGTCGCGGGCAGGCGAAGCCGCCGCTCCGCGACTTCGGCAAGCTCGAGGAAGCGGGCGGACGCGGCGTCGTCGTCAAGGAGGGGCGCTTCGGGCCGTACGTCACGGACGGCGAGACGAACGCCAGCCTGCGCCGCGGCGACGATCCGGAGGCACTCACGGTGGAACGGGCGCTCGAGTTGCTCGCCGAACGCAGGGCCAAGGGGCCGCCGGAACCCAAGACCCGCCGGACGCCGGCCCGCAAGGCGCCGGCGAAGCGCAAAAAGCGCTGAGATGCAGGGCTGACCCCACACCACGGGTCATGCGCCTCCACCGGGGCGGGGGGTTCCGGCGGAGTCACTCTCCTGAGGGTTCAAGAGCGACTTGCGATTCCCGACTACCGTGCTAACCTATTACGTCCGCTCGGCGTCCTAGGATTCCGAGCACAATTGACTCGAGCACAGACGCGTGTGCGCACGATCGATCCGATCGGCCGCCGCCACGGAATACCCCGCCCGGCGCGCACGTTCTGCTTTGTGACAGTCCCAAGTCGTCGTTCGTCCTGGAAATCCGCCACGTTCCGTCGTAGAGTCAGGGAAGTTTGCGACTTTCTCGCTGCATCCGAAAGGACTGAAACCCGTTTGACCCAGAATCAGCTCATCGAATTGCTCGAAAGCGAGCAGCTGAAGTCCATCATCGAGCGCTCGGAGGAGCGCGGCTGGGTCGACCCGGCCGAGCTCGACGTGCTCGCACAGGAGCAGGACCTGGCCGAGGAGGAGCTCGAGGCGATCAAGCACGAGCTCGAGGCCATGGGCCTCGACATCCAGGTGCCCCAGGCCGAGATCGATAAGGAGAAGGAGAAGGACAAGGAGGCCGCCGAAAACGAGGTCTGGGCTGCGGACCAGCCAGCCGGCGCCGCCGACTCGCTCCAGCTCTTCCTCGCCGACGTGGGCAAGCACAAGCTGCTCACGGCCGCCGAGGAGGTGCAGCTCGCCAAGCGCATCGAACGGGCCGACCCGACTGCGAAGCGCCGTATGATCGAGTCCAACCTGCGCCTGGTCGTGTCCATCGCCAAGGGCTACCGCGGCCTCGGCGTGCCGTTCCTCGATCTTATCCAGGAGGGCACGCTCGGCCTCAACCGCGCCGTTGAGAAGTTCGACTGGCGCCGCGGCTACAAGTTCTCGACGTACGCCACGTGGTGGATCCGGCAGTCCGTACAGCGGGCAGTCGCGAACCACGCGCGCACGATCCGCGTGCCGGTGCACGTGGTCGAGCGGCAGCAGAAGCTGTCCCGGGCAGCCCGTCGGCTCGAGGTCGAGCTCGGCCGCGAGGCGACGAAGGAGGAGCTGGCCGAGGCCACCGGCCTCCCGATCCAGCATGTCGACGAAGCGCTGGGTGCCGCCCACGCCTCGGTCTCGCTGAACCAGACGGTCGGCGCGGACGACGAGGGCGAGCTCGGTGACCTCTTCGCGGATCGTGAGGCGGCCGACCCGTTCGACGAGGCGGAGGAATCACTACGCCGCCAGTCGATCCGGCGGGCACTCGACGCGCTGCCCGAGCGGGAGCGGCGGATCCTGGAGCTGCGGTTCGGCTTCGAGGGCGAGCCCTGGACACTCGAGGCGATCGGCCACGAGCTCGACCTGACGCGTGAGCGCGTCCGGCAGCTCGAGGGCCAGGCGCTGTCGCGGCTGGCCGCGTTGCGCGAACTCGCCTCTCTCGCCGCGTAGAGGACTCCACGCAGACCACTTCGGTGAGGGCCCCGGCAACGGGGCCTTCACTGTTTCTGCGCCGGTCTTCAGCCCGGGTCTCACATCTGGCGTGATTGTGAGGCGCCGGTCCGGGTTGTCAGGACGTGTGGGGGGCGGCCCGGCAGGCCGGACAGGACGCAACGCCCGAGCCAGATGAACGATCCGGCTAGGTTCAGCAACGGGTCGCGGGCTGCGATATTGTCGCTCTTTGCACCGTCACGGACAGCCCGAACGGCAGGAGGAACGATGGACGACAGCGGAGCCCCAGGCGTAGGACCCCGGCAGGAGAGCGCCGGGAACGCTGACCCGCTCGATCTCGGCGCGCGGATCAACGAGATCGTCTCGGCGGCCGAGCAGTCGGCGCGTCGACATATCGATGGAGCGATTGGGCATGCAGCCACGCTTCGACGTGAGGCAGAGACCCAGATGCGGGAGGCGGAGGAGCAGGCACGGATCGCGCGAGCCGACGCCGACGCGGCAGCGCAGGAGGCGCGGCGGTCCGCCGAAGCTCTCCTCGCCGAGGCACGGAGAGCCCGCGAGGCGGCGGAGGGTGCTGCGGCCGAGCTCGCGGAGCGGTCACGGCTGGCTGAAGAAGCGGCGCGACGACGGGTCGAGGCGCTGGACGCTCAGGCCACCGAAGCGGAGTCACGGCTCGTAGCCGTCGCCACCGCGCTTCGCGGACTGGCTGAGGGTATCGACGGCGGAACCGGGTCGGACCACGGAGGAAGCTCGTTCCTCGCCGATCTGTCCCCCGTTCGAGCCGGAGAGGAAAGCGAAGCGGTCACGGCGAGCGAGCCGGCGACCGAGCCGACGCGGAACGAGGTCGAGGCAGAGGCTGAGGAGCAGTCGCAGCAGAACGAGAACGGCACGGCGCTCGCGGACTCGGAGGCCGATCAAGTAGCAGCGATCATCCGCGGCGAGGTCTCTTCCGAGTAAGGGCCTCCGGCGCGCCGAGCAGCGTGACCCGGCGGTACCCCCTGCTTGGGGACTGTCCGCACGAGGGCAGTCCCCACAGGCGTGCGGTGTGAATGTCCGACTTTCGGCCGTGGACAAACCATTCCCGCCCGTTTCGGTCATACTTGGCGGCCGTTTGTATCAAGGAGGGAAAGGATTACCGTGATCAGAAAACTCTGGCTGTCAGGCCTGGCGCTCACTGTGGTGGCGCTCGTGGCCGTGGCAGCGGCGCTCGCAGCGCCGAACCGGACGCAGGCCGGGACGCTCGTCTTCGCAGCGTCGTCCGACCCGGTCGTGCTCGATGCCGCACTCATCTCCGATGGTGAGTCGTTCCGCGTCGTCAACCAGGTGGTGGAGACGCTCGTCGGGTTGAAGCCCGGCACGACGAAGCTCCAGCCGATGCTCGCCACCGGCTGGAAGAAGTCGAACGCCAGCAAGACCTGGACGTTCACGCTCCGCAAGAACGTGCGCTTCCACGACGGGACGCCGTTCAACGCGGCCGCTGTCTGCGCCAACTTCGACCGCTGGTACAACTTCACCGGCGCGCTGCAGAGCTCGTCCGCGTCGTACTACTACAACACCGTGTTCGTCGGCTTCCGCAAGCCGGAGAAGGGCTCCAAGGGACCGAAGGACGCGCTGTACAAGAGCTGCAAGGCGATCAACGAGTCGACTGCGCAGATCAACCTGCGCTACGCGTTCGGCCCGTTCCTCGGCACGCTGACGCTTCAGCCGTTCGGCATCCAGAGCCCGACCGCAATGAAGAAGTACAACGCGGACAAGGGCAAGCTGACCAAGGACGGCGTCTACGTCCCGCTCGGCACGTACGGAACTCCTGGCGGCGTCACCGCCGGCACAGGGCCGTTCAAGGTCGAGTCGTGGAAGGTGGGCGACAAGCTCGTCATCGTCCGCAACAGCGACTACTGGGGCAAGAAGTCCATTCTCGACCGTGTGATCATTGTCGCCATCTCCGACAACGCAGCGCGGCTGCAAGCTCTGCAGACGGGTGAGATCCAGGGCTACGACCTGGTCGAGCCGCAGGACATGAAGGCGATCCAGAAGGACTCGAAGCTGAAGCTGCTGGATCGGCCGGCCTTCAACGTCGGGTACGTCACGATCAACCAGAAGGTGGCGCCGTTCGACAACGTGAAGGTGCGCCAGGCCGTGGCCTACGGGCTTGATCGCGCGCGTGTCGTGAAGGCGTTCTACGGCGGGCGGGGCGAGGTTGCGCATGAGTTCATGCCGCCGTCGGTACCCGGCTACTCGACGAGCGTGCCCAAGTACGCCTACAACCCGACGAAGGCCAAGCAGTTGCTCGAGGAGGCCGGGCTGACACTGCCGGTCGAGGTCGAGTTCTGGTACCCGACCGATGTCTCCCGTCCGTACATGCCGTCGCCCGAGAAGAACTTCCAGGCGTTTGCGGCAAGCTTGAACAAGTCCGGCTTCAAGGTTGTGCCGAAGAGCGCGCCGTGGCGGCCCGACTACCTCGGCCGGGTCGACGCCGGCACCGCCGGCGGTCTCAACCTGATCGGGTGGACCGGCGACTACGCGGATGCCGACAACTTCATCGGCACGTTCTTCCGCACCGAGCAGACCCAGTGGGGCTTCGACGATCCGAAGATCCGCGATCTGCTGGAGCGGGCCCTCGTGGAGACGAACCTCGAGGTGCGGGCCGGCCTCTACAGGCAGGCCAACAACTACATCATGAAGAACGTGCTGGGCGTTCCGTACGTCCACACGAAGCCGGCGCTCGCGTTTGCACGCAACGTGAACGGCTACGTGCCGAGCCCGACGACGACCGAGTCGTTCGCGACCGTCACGGTCGGCTAGGCGCAACCTGCCGGAGGGGGATCGGCGGTCTCGCCGGTCCCCCTCCAGTGGACTGTCTGGCAACGTTGGTGGGGATGCGGTCGTGAGAACCGAGCCGGGCTAGGACGCAGGGAGCCCCAGGACTGGTTTGTCTTGGGTCGACCGAGGACAACCCCCGGCGAAGCGTTATCGCGGGCCGCAACCCGGCGAACGTTGCCTGACAGTCCACTAGTCTCTTCTCCGTGCTGCGCTTCGCCGTCCGCCGGTTGCTGCTCCTGATCCCGGTTCTGATCGGGCTTTCGATCATCGTCTTCCTCTGGATCCGGGCACTCCCCGGCTCGCCTGCCGAGGCGCTGCTCGGGGAGCGGGCGACTGCGGAATCGATCGCGCAGATCCGCGACCAGCTCGGGCTCGACGATCCGATCTACGTGCAGTACTGGCGCTTCGTGGAGTCGCGACTGGGCGGGGACCTCGGTACCAGCATCGCCTCCCGTCGCCCGATCACCACGGAGATCGGTGAACGGTTCCCGGCGACGATCGAGCTGGCCGTGGCGGCTGGGTTCTTCGCGATTCTGGCCGGTATCCCACTCGGGTTCTTCGCCGCCAAGCGGTACAAGACGAAGTTCGACCACCTGAGTCTGGGGCTCTCCCTGATCGGCGTCTCGATCCCGGTGTTCTTCCTCGGGATCCTGCTCAAGTGGCTGTTCGCGGTGAAGCTCGGCTGGCTGCCGTCGGTGAGCCGGCAGGGGTTCCTGATCGAGGCCGAGCACCCGACGAACTTCTACGTCCTGGACGGGGTCATCACGGGCAACTGGAACGCCGCCTGGGACGCCGTGAAGCACCTGATCCTGCCCGCGATCGCGCTCGGCTCGATCCCGCTGGCTCTGATCGCGCGCGTCACGCGGGCTGCGGTACTCGACGTGCAGAACGAGGACTACGTGCGCACGGCGCGCGCCAAGGGCATTTCCGCGGCTGCGGTAGACAGACGGCATGTGCTCAGAAACGCCCTGCTCCCGGTGTCGACGATCATCGGGCTGCAGGTTGGTCTGTTGCTGGCCGGCGCCATCCTCACCGAGACCGTCTTCGACTTCCCGGGGATCGGGACCTGGATCCAGGAGTCGATCGAGAACCGCGACTATCCCGTCCTGCAGGGTGGCGTGCTGTTCGTGGCGATCATCGTCGTCCTGGTCAACCTGCTCGTCGATCTGTCGTACGGTCTGCTCAACCCGCGCATCCGGCAGGCGAGCCGCTGATGTCCGTTGCGCCCGCGGTGACCGAGGCCACGTTCGAGGCGCCGCCCATGAGCCTCTGGCGTGAGGCGCTCAGCAGGTTGCGGCGGAACCCCGGTGCGATCGTCGGCGCAGTGATCGTCGCCTGCTTCGTCCTGATCGCCCTCTTCGCTCCACTGCTCGCGCCCTACGACCAACTGGAGCAGGATCTGGACGCCGTGATCGAGGGATGCTGCCCCGGACCGTCGTGGAAACACCCGCTGGGCGTCGATGACCTCGGCCGGGATGAGCTGTCGCGGATCATCTACGGCGCCCGCTATTCGCTCCTGATCGGGGTCGTCTCGGTGTCGATCGGGTTGAGCGTCGGACTCTTCTTCGGAGCGCTCGCCGGATACTTCCGCCGACTCGACAGCGTGATCATGCGGGTCATGGACGTCATGCTCGCGATGCCGGGGTTCCTGATGGCTCTCGGTATCGCGGCGGCGATCGGCGCCGGCCTGAAGGCCGTGATGATCGCGATCGGCGTCGTCAACATCCCTATCTTCACGAGGATTCTCCGCGGGTCGATCATCGCCCAGCGGGAGAACGACTACGTCCTCGCAGCACGCGCTATCGGTGTTCCGAACCGCTCGATCCTGCTCGGTCACATCATGCCCAATGCACTGTCGCCGGTGATCGTTGCGGGCACCTTGGCTCTGGCGACCGCGATCATCGACGCGGCGGGCCTCGGCTTCCTTGGTCTCGGTCCGCAGGATCCGGCTACACCGGAGTGGGGAACGATGCTCACCGACACCGTGCGGTACCTGCAAACCGCGCCCTTCCTGGCGTTCTTCCCCGGGATCGCGATCGTGATCGCGGTGATGGGCTTCAACCTGATCGGTGACGGTCTGCGCGAGGCGCTCGACCCGAAGCTGCGAGGCCGCGATTGAGCGCGCCGCTGCTGGAGGTGGACGACCTCCGCGTGCGGTTCTGGACGAGCCGCGGGATCGTGCACGCGGTCAACGGCATCTCGTTCTCGGTGGGTGCCGGCGAGACCCTCGGGCTGGTGGGTGAGTCCGGCTGCGGGAAGAGCGTGACGGCGCTCGCGCTGATGGGGATCCTGCCCCGGGCGGCGCGCATCCCTTCGGGAAGCGTCAGGCTCGAGGGCCGGGAGCTGCTCGGGCAGTCCGAGCGCGACTGGCAGCGACTGCGCGGCAAGGACGTGGCGATGATCTTCCAGGACCCGATGACGAGCATGAACCCGGTGCTCACGGTGGGTCGGCAGATCCGCGAGTCGATCGAGGCGCACCTCGACGTCGGTCGCGCGGACGCCATGCGGCGGGCGGCCGAGCTGCTCGACCAGGTCGGCATTCCCTCGGCCAAGGACCGGCTCAGGGACTACCCGCACCAGTTCTCGGGCGGGATGCGCCAGCGCGCGATGATCGCGATGTCGCTCGCCTGCGAGCCCAAGCTCTTGATCGCGGACGAGCCCACGACGGCACTCGACGTGACGATCCAGGCGCAGATCCTTGATCTGCTGCGAGCGTTGGTTGCCGACCGCGGCACGGCGCTGATCATGATCACGCACGACCTCGGCGTGGTCGCAGGCATGTGCGAACGGGTCAACGTGATGTACGCCGGGACGCTCGTGGAAGCGGGTACGGCCGACGATCTCTTCCGCAGCCCGCGGCATCCGTACACGCTCGGGCTGCTGCAGAGCGTGCCGCGGCTCGACACGGGCCGCAAGCAGAAGCTGCACCCGATCGCCGGCGCGCCGCGGAACATGTTGAGCGAGCCGGAGGCGTGCCCGTTCCTGCCGCGCTGCCGGTTCGCGGAGGACGACTGCACGGGTCGGCTACCCACGCTCGAAGCGCTCGAGACCGGCCAGCGGGCGGCATGTCTGCACCCCGTCGCACCGGACGAGTGGCGGCGGTCGCGTCTCGGCGGTGAGGCGGCGTGAGTGTCGGGGCGCCGCTCGTCGAGCTGGACGATCTGCGCATGTGGTTTCCGATCAAGAGCGGGCTGGTACTCGACCGTCATGTCGGAGACGTGCAGGCCGTCGACGGCGTCTCGTTGACGATCGAGCGTGGGGAGACACTGGGTCTTGTCGGTGAGTCGGGCTGCGGGAAGTCGACGGTTGGTCGCACGATGCTTCGCCTGTACCAGCCGACCGGTGGGCGCATCGTGTTCGACGGCGAGGACATCACCGACCTGCCGGAGAGCAAGCTGCGCCCCCTGCGTCGCCGCATGCAGATGGTCTTCCAGGACCCGTTCGCGTCGCTGAACCCACGGCACTCGGTGGGTCGGATGATCGGCGAGCCGCTCCGTGTTCACGATATAGCGACCGGTCGCGAGGCCGACCAGCGCGTCCAGGAGATCCTGGAGATCGTCGGGCTACCACCCGATGCGGCCAATCGCTATCCGCACGAGTTCTCCGGCGGGCAGCGGCAACGGATCGGGTTGGCCCGGGCTATCGGCCTCAATCCCGACCTGGTCGTGTGCGACGAGCCGGTGTCCGCCCTCGACGTCTCCATCCAGGCACAGATCGTGAACCTGCTGGAGGAGCTGCAGGAGCACTTCGGCCTTACGTACCTGTTCATCGCCCACGACCTCGCGGTGGTGCGGCACATCTCGACCCGGATCGCGGTGATGTACCTCGGCAAGATCGTGGAGATCGCGCCCGCCGACGACCTGTACGAGAATCCGCTGCACCCGTATACGGTGACGCTGCTCTCCGCGATTCCCATCCCCGATCCGGAGGTGGAACGGAACCGCGTGGCGATCAGGGTCACGGGCGACGTCCCGAGCCCGGTGAACCCGCCTGCAGCGTGCCGGTTCCACACGCGCTGCCCGTTCGTGCAGCCCACGCGGTGTGCGACGGAGGAGCCTCAGCTGCGCGAGGTCGAGGGACATCAGGTGGCCTGCCATTTCGCGGAGGACGTTCGGGCGGGCCGCATCACCGCGCGCGCCGACGCGGGGGTGTCCGCGGCGCTCTGACGCGGCAGCACTCGACGATCCTCGACGTGGCAGCGCCCGACGATTCCCTGTCGCTCTCACACCTGACCCACGAGCGCGAATCGGGTCGGGATCCCGACTTTGCAACAGCGTGTTGCAAAGTCGGTCCAGCAGCTTTCGTGTGGTTCCGAGCACGTCCTTGGGCGGGTGGGAGACGGACGCTTCGGGGCCGTCGCGGAGCTTCCTGCCGCTTGGCATCCCCCGCGCTGGGGGGTTTTTGGCTCCATCCCTCGATTTGGCGACCCTTCCCCCTAAAGCGGGATATGGGGCAGGCCGATATCCCTGATCGTATGGACGCAGCAGAGCGTAAGGAGATCCTCAACCGCTACCGCGACCACAGCCGGCGTTTCGAGGCGGCTGCAGCGCGGCGCGGCTCGTCTCGTACGAGTGCGGTCATCCCCTTCACGCCCCCGGTTCTCCGCGAGCTCGAACAGGAACCGACCGCCCGCGAGATCGAAGTGCTCCAGCTCGTCTCCGACGGTCTCGTCAACCGCGAGATCGGACAACGCCTGTTCCTCTCCGAGGAAACGGTCAAGTCGCACGTCCGTCACCTGCTGGCGAAGCTTCAGGCGCGCAGCAGAGCCCACGCCGTAGCCGTTGGCTTCCGGCGTGGGCTCATCGCCTAGCGCACTGCAGCCCTCCACACCGTCGAATCAGCGATACGTGGGATCCCCCAAACAGGGGATGGCCGCGACCTCCGCCGTTACGACGATGGGAAGGTCACTTCACTACCAGTCCTTGATTCTGCTCATAGCAGAGCTCCGATGGACCCGGCACACGAGTCGAGGCACGTTCCGGCTCCTAGGTTGGGTACTGACGGCAACTCCACTATAGCCCCATCGCACAAAGGTCACAATGTCCGCGCCGCCAGACGCGACCTACATCAGAAGCCGTCGCTACGCCCTGAGCCTTCTTGCATGCGCAGTTGGGATCGGGGTATGGCTGGCATTCCATGATCCCAAACTAGGGGCCGTGTGGACCATCCTCGCGCTGGCTGCCGTGAACGCGACCGCCGAACGCAACGGCGTTTGGATCACGAAGACTGCGGAGAGTTCTGTTCATCTGCTGCCGACCGTGCTGGCGGCTGTGTTGTTTGGGCCTCTCCCGGCGGCGCTCGTTAACGCAGCGTCCATGCTGGGAGACACGGAGCTCCTTTCCAGGCCGGACGCGGCGCGGGCACCGCGTCTACGGTGGGTGACCTACACCAGCACGCGGTTCATGGGTGGTGCCGCCGCCGGTTACTGCGCCATGGCGGTCACTCAACAACTTGAGTCTGGCTTCGGAGCGCTAATCGTGGCGACCCTGATTGGCGCCACCGTTGCGGAGGTTCTTGATGTGCTCTCCGCCGCGGTGACCGCACGGATCCGCGGTCGGACGATGTCGTCTGTCGTAGGCGCCCATGGGCCGCTCGTCGCCACGTCTGTCCTGACGTACGCGCCCGTGGTGGCCCTTCTTGCTTACGCCTACACGGATCTTTCCCCATGGATAGCAACGATCTTCTTCCTTCCCGCACTTGCCGCACAACGGCTGTTTGCCCTCTATCGCGACAAGGCGAAACTGCTCGAGGAACAGGTCAGCCTGAGTGCGTCCCTGCGCCAGGCAAACGAAACGCTCCGCGCTGCCAACGCTTCCTTTGCCGAGGCTCTCGTACAGACGCTCGAAGAAAGCGATCGATACACCGCCGGTCACTCAAAGGCGGTAGCAGTTTACACAAGAGACATCGCCCTCAAGCTGGAGCTGTCCCCCGAACACCGAGAACGCGCATACCTGGCAGGGCTTGTCCACGACATCGGCAAGATCGGTCTCCCATCGACAGTCCTGAACAAGCAAGGTCGCCTCACTGCAGAGGAGCGAGCGCAGATGGAGTCCCACTCAGAAATCGGTGAGCGGATCCTGCGGAAGGTAGACGCTTACGCGGGCATTGCCGACATTGTTCGCCATCACCACGAGCGCATCGACGGCGGCGGGTACCCAGACGGAATCGCCGGCGACACTATCCCCGAGATTGCGCGCATAATCTCTGTGGCCGACGCATACAACGCAATGACCTCTGATCGTCCGTATCGGCAGGCGATGGCCGAATCAACGGCGACCGAGCGGCTCCTCCAGGGCGCGGGAACGCAGTTCGATCGCACGATAGTCCTTGCGTTCGTCGACGTCCTGTCAGCACGCGACAGCGAGTATCGGAGGGCGCGTGGACAAGAGTTCGGCAGACTCGACTACTGGACGGACTGGTCAGAGACTGCGGTCGAGTCGCTGCTTGCGAGTGCCCGCGACGCCGCCTGAGGGATCGCCTGGAGTCGCGCAGCCACCGCGAGCGCTGTTCGGGAGCGCACACCCAGCTTGTCGTAGATGTGGTGAACATGCAGTTTGGCCGTCTCCCTACTAATCACTAGTGCGTCGGCGATCTCGGCGTTCGTACACCCGGAGACAAGCAGGTCGAAAACTTCTCGCTCCCGCCGGGTTAGATCTGGAGCATCACCGGTTAGGGCGATTGCACTCGCGTTGTCCGAACCGACGAGGGCGTCCCAATCCCTCGCTCTTTGGACTATATGAGCCACCGTGTCACGAATGCCGGGACTGGAGAGTGACCAAGCGAGCAGATCCGGCGCAGCGCGCAGAGCACAGACGGCAGGATCGACTACGCCCGTCCGTATCGCTTCCCCGAACAAGCTCGTCGCGATCGACATCGTTTGGGCGGCACCAGCACTACTACGCAGGGAGGACACCAGCCCCGCAGCGCGCGCAACCAGGCGCGCCTCGGTCGAACGTGTGATCTGCTCCACCTTCGAGCACAACTCGGCGGCATCCCCGTGCGCGCCATCCAATGCAAGCACAAGGGCGCGAGCCGCATGTACTTCCCCGCGCATGCAAGGCAGAGCCCCCGCGACCGACGGCATAGCAATCCGCATTGCCCTCTTGATTTCTCCGCTCTGCACTAGCGTTCTAACCAATGCGGAGTAGTGATTCTGGAACGAGAACGTATCCCCAAGCCGCTCCGCTTCCTCAAGAGCCACACTAAGCTCCTCAAGGGCATCGCTGTATCGGCGTAGTCCGCTTAGCGCAGTCGCACGAATGATCCGAACGTGTGGCGACGCAAACTCAAGTCGAAAGGCGCGTACAGCCGCGGCTTGATCGTCTGCCTGCTGAAGCGCGAGATCATAACGAGCAGTAAGAGTCAGCGCATGGGCAAAGACCAACCTAAATCCGGTTGTCACGAACAGGTCGGACGTCCGGGCCAACAGCGCCGCGCACCGAGTCGCCGTGGCTATATCGAGCGTCCCGCCGAACCGAATCTGATACATGATCCTGTTGGTCTGAAGTCGGAGTACGTCGCGACTCGTAGGCGGATGGGTGCTTGCGGTCAGCAAGCCGAGCAACTCAGACGCGGAGGGCTCCTCCAAACCGATCGAGCACATCAGCGCCGACCATAGCGCCTCTCGCTGTTCATCGTCAGAAGGCGCAACCACAGCCGCGGAGCGGAACGACTGCGCTGCTTCGGAGAAGTCATCGAGCATGTGAGCACACCGCCCGCGGATCATGTGACACGAGAAAAGGAGACCTGGATTCTCGGAGGGGCACTCCTGCTCAACCTGAGCAACCAGCAACTGAGCCGATGCATAGTTACCAGCGCGGAGTTCAACCTCGGCCTCGGCGACGTCCTTTCGGTAGCGCGAACGCCCGGTGACGCAACCGTCCCCCGCTCGGACAAGGCGGCGCACCGTCTCGATCTGGCCTGCGTCAAGCATCTGGCTGAGCCCTTCATCGAAGACCCGATCGAGCAGCGAGGGATCTGAGAACGCCTCGAGAACCGACGCAGCGCTTTCCCACCAGCCGCGTTTGACGTACTCGTCCACGGCCACGCGTGCGACCCGCGAGGTCTCGATGGGGTCGCACGGCACTGACGATAGGTACGACTTTGCCAATGGGTGGAGTCTGATCGCACCGCCCTCGGCGGACATGATTCCGATTGCCATTGCTTCTTGGAGGACGTGGTCTGCGACGCCGCCAAGGACGGTGCGGGCAATCGAAGGATCGACGGCCGGGATCCCAGCAAGCAGCGGGAGGCCATCCCGCGACGCCGAGCTCAGCGAGCGGAACACCTCCTCCGCGAAGAAGGAATAAAGCGACTGATGAAAGCCGGAATATTCCCGCTCGCGCCATTGGACCTGTGCGGCGAGCGAGATCACTGCTGGCCACCCGTCCGCTAGCAGCAGTAGCTCGTGAGGCACCAGCGACGCAGAATGTCCCAATAGCGCTTTGGTCTCATCTTCATCGAGGGCGAGGTCACTCTGCCCGATCTCCGAGGTTTCCCCGTAGACGATCGAACGTTCAGATACCCAGGCTGGTCTCCGTCGGGACGCGACCACGAGTTTCGCGCGACTCGACAAAGCGAATACCCCAAGGAATTCACCGATTGGGCTGGTCGCTTGAACCTCGTGATAGTCGTCAAGCACGAACCACGCCCCATCCGGCCACGGGAAGGTTGCCTCAGCCGCGATCTCCCCGAGTACCCGTGCCTCGCCACCTGGATCGGACGTCGCGGCCAGCCTCGTTCTAAGCGGCAGACTCGATGTCGGGACGATCTCGTCAAGGCAGTCCGCCACCCTGGCTGCTATTGAGGCGACGTCGCTTGAGCCTGGGGCTATTCCAAGCCAGGCTCTTGGACTGCTTTGGCTCGCCGTAAACTGTCGCGCGAGTGTCGACTTCCCGTACCCCGCGGGACCAATGATAAGCCGCACCCGCGCGTCGGACTCAGACAGGGCTCTTAGCAACCTTGACCGAACGACCTCGCCCTTACCCTCGATTCCCACGCCAGCCCCCCTCCCAGATCGTCACTTACCCTATTCCAGTTCGACGCCCGAAGTACCGGATGCCCACCCGTCCTGAGCGAGGGTCGAGGGCGGGCGGGCACCCGCGCCGTCAGGCTCCCCTAGCAGGGAGCTGCCGTACAACGTCCGCGAGGGGGTCCTCACCCGTGAGGACGCGGAACGCTGCAGGGATGTGCCGGCGTCGACTAACGCCGAGCTTACGACGGATCGAGTCTGAGTGGGCCTTCGCCGTACGGGCCGTTATCCCAAGTCGCTGCGCAACTTCAACGTTAGAGCACCCAGCCGCGATGAGCAGTATGACCTCTCGTTGGCGGTCTGTTAGGTCAATTAGACGCCGCTGATCAACTTTGCCCATGCGGGTGATTCTTCCGGCTCTTGGCACGCAAAGGAATCCCCAGGCAGGTGTATCCCGAGATGTGGATTCGAGTTCAGCCATGATTCAGCCGCCTAAGCGAGGATTCTGACGTCCGATACACACGCACCCTTGGGGGTCCTCACATGTTCTCGATGATCAAGGATTGGTAACCCGCCTTCACAGCACCGCCAGCTGGAAGGCCAGCATGACGGTGAAGGAGGCGACGGTGGTGGGGATGATGCGGGACGGCGGGGCCTGACGGAGGGCTTCGGGTAGGAGCTCCCGCGCGGCCATCCACACCATCGCTCCGGCAGCGAAGCCAAGACCTATGGGGAGGACACCGGCGAAGGCCTCGACGAACAGGAACGCCGGGACCGCGAGGAGGGGTTGCGGCAGGCTCGAGAAGACACTCCAGCCTGCTGCACCACGGACCGAGACCCCACGCGGCACCAGCACCAGGCTGATCGCCAGCCCCTCCGGGATGTTGTGGACTGCGATGGCCACCGCGATCAACAGGCCGAGCGTGTCCCCGCCCCCGAAGGCGGCGCCGACACCGACGCCCTCGGCAGTGGAGTGCGCTGTCATCGCCGCCACGATCAGCAGCGCCTTGCGGGCGTCCTCGCCCCGTAGGCGGCCGACCGAGGCGTGCGGGTCGTGGTCGAACACATGCCGAAGAGCGACCAGGAACCCCACGCCCGCCGCAGTGCCGAGGAGTGTCCGCCCGGCGCTCCGATCGAGCCCCTCGAGAAACAGCGCCACGCTGGCCGCCAGCATCACCCCCGCCGCTGCGGCGTTCGCCGTCCCGAGCGCCACTTCACCGAAACGGCGAACGAGCAACAGCGGGAGGGCCCCGAGACCGCAGGCGAGCGCCGTCACCAGCGATGCGAGAAAGACGAAGGCGACGTCACGCACGTCGCGCTCCGCTCCTCAAAGGCCGGCCGCGAAGCCGTCGCCACGCGGATCCGAGCCGCCGAGCAGCACCCCGTCGGCGCGCAAGATGATCTGCCCCACCCCGAAATCGTGCTGGTTCTCGGGGCGGCGCACGTCGTGACCGAACGCTCGCAACCGCTCCAGGTGCGCCCACAGGCCCGGCTCCAGCTCAACCGTTCTCCCCTCCACGACACGGAATCGCGGCGCGTCGAGGGCCGCCTGCGGATCGAGACCACCGTCGACCAGGTGCGAAACGACCTGAAAATGCCCCTGCGGCTGCATAGGGCCGCCCATCACCCCGAACGGACCCAGGAGATCGCCACCCTCCAGCAACATCCCCGGAATGATCGTGTGGAACGGCCGCGCCGCCGGACGCAGCGCATTCGGATGCTCCGGATCGTGCGAGAACCCCGACGCACGATTCTGGAGCACCACACCCGTCGCCGGCGCCACGACTCCCGACCCGAAGCGGTGGAAGATGCTCTGGATCAGCGACACGGCCAGCCCCTCGCCATCGACGGCGCACAGGTACGTCGTGCCACCGCGCGGGAGCAGATAGGGCGGCGGGTCACAGACGGCCTCCGGCCGGACGATCGCCCGTCGTCCCGCCAACCTCTCCTCGTCGAAGAAGTCCCGTGGCAACGCTCCGTCATGCACCACGGCGTACGTGTCCGACAGCGCGAGCTTCATCGCCTCGATCTGCGCATGCAGCCCCGGATCGAGCTTCTCGTACAGGGCGAGAGCGAGGAGCGCCGCCGCCCCCTGCCCATTCGGTGGCAACTCGCACACCTCCACGCCGCGGTACGCACGCCGTAGCGGCTCGACCCACTCCGAGCGGTGCGCGGCCAGATCTTCGAGCCCGAGCCAGCAACACGAGGCGATCGCCTCCGCCACGCGACCCTCGTAGAACGCGGACGGCCCGCCCTCGGCGACGGCCCGCAAGGTGCCCGCGAGCTCCGGCAGCGCATAGTGGCCTCCGGCACCCGGCGCTGCCCAGGGAGGATCGGGAGCGCGCCCCCAGCGATCGGCGATCCGCGCAGTGCAGGCCAGACCCCGGGCGGCCAGATCGGCAGCCGGCGCGAGAGCGGCGTCCAGGCCGAGGCGTCCAAAGCGCTCGGCCAGGTCGGCCCACGCGCGCACCGCCCCCGGCACCGTGACCGACCGCGGGCCACTCTCCTCCGCGGCTTCCCCGGCGAGGACGGCCGGCGACCGACCCGAACCGTTGAGCCCGTGCAGCCGCCCCCCACTCCACACGATCGCGAAGAGGTCACCCCCCGGCCCGTTGTCGGTCGGCTCCGCCACGGTCAGCACGGCGGCCGCTGCGAGCGCGGCATCAACAGCGTTCCCGCCCCTGCGAAACGCGCGCAAGCCGGCCTGGGTGGCCAGAGGATGACTCGTCGCCACCATCCGCTCACCCGCCACCGCCGGCATCCGCGGCCAGCCGCTCACCAGAGACCGCGGCCGGAAGAGCGCATCGAAGTCAGGGCGCATAACGCGATCCTCGCAGCTACTACGGATTCCGCGCGCCAGGCCCAACGGGCACACTGGCCACATGGCCGGCAACGGCGCCACCAAGCCAGGCGACGGATCAGGGCGGAAGCCACTGCTCCTGGCCGCAATCGGGGCCGCGGTGCTCATCGGCATCCTCGTTGCAGCGAGCCTCCTCTTCCGTGGCGGCGACGGGGACGCCGAGCCCACGACCCCGACAGGCGCCATCTCGCGCGTCGCCGGCCTCACACAAAACGGGACCGTGCTCGGTGACCCTGCTGCGAAGGTCACGCTCCTCCAGTACGAGGACATGCAGTGCCCCGTGTGCCAGCGCTACGACTCGGACGCGCTCCCCGCGATCATCGACGAGTACGTCCGCCCCGGCAAGGTCAAGCTGGACTTCCGGGGGCTGCACTTCATCGGTGACGACTCGACCAAGGCGCTCCGCATCGTGCTCGCTGCCGCGAAGCAGAACAAGGCCTGGGAGCTGATCGAGCTGCTCTACTCCAGACAGGGCGAGGAGAACGGCGGCTGGGTGACGGACGAGTTGATAGACGAGCTCGTCGCCCAGGTACCCGGCCTCGACACCGCGCAGTTGCTCGCCGACGCCGCCACCCCCGAGATCACGACGCAGATGGACGAGATCAGCGCCGAGGCGGTCGAGCGCGAAGTGCAAGGAACACCGTGGTTCTTCATCGCCATCGACGGTGCCGTGCCCTACGAGGTTCGCGTCCCCGAACTCACACCCGATGCCTTCAGGCCGGTTCTCGACGACGCGCTTCGCTAGCTTCGCGGTCGCCACCGCCGGCACCGCGGTCGCCGCCTACCTGACCTGGGCCCACTACCAGCCCGAGGCGCTCGTCTGCACCGGTGGCGGAGGCTGCGAGCGCGTGCAGGAGTCCGACTACGCGGTCATCGCGGGCATCCCCGTGGCCGTCCTCGGACTGATGCTCTGGGTGGCCGTCCTGGCGCTGCTCGCGCTCGACACGGAATGGGCGCGGCAGCTCACAGCCACGCTCGCCCTCGCAGCGCTCGGGTTCGCCGGGTACCTCGTCGTGCTACAGCTCGCCGTGATCGACGCCGTCTGCGTCTGGTGCCTGGTCAACGACGTGGTGCTGGTGCCTGCGCTGGCGCTACTGGCTGCGTGGCGGCTGCGGTCGGACCGGGCCTGAGCCCGTCGGGACTGCTGTTGGCAGGCGAGCGGCTCGTAGCGCTGCTGCCGAGGCGGGCGATCGGCTGAACGCCTGGCGAGGCCCTGAGCCTGAAGGGCCCCGCTGCGCCTCTCGCGCCGCACCGGCGCGCGAAGGACGGGCTCGAAACGCAGCGAGCGGCTCCTGGCGCAGTGGCACCTAGATAGCCCCTCACCTGGAACTGCAACACGCGATCACCGGCCACGAAGTGGCCCTCCGCGAAGCGGAGCCTGATCGCCAAAAAGACAGCCGGCCGCACCGCGGCCGACCCCAAAGCGCTAGTGCGGCACCCACAACACCAACGAGAGTTACAGGTCAAACGTTTGGGAGGGGCCGCACTAGACCCGCACAACGACACGGGGCCGGCTGATGCCGGCCCCGTGCCCGTCGTCGTCCCTGTGTCAGGGTTGTCCCGCTGTCCTAGCGGAGGAGGCTCAACACCGCCTGCGGAGCGGCATTGGCCTGGGCGAGCATCGAAGTGCCCGCCTGCTGCAGGATCTGGAACTTGGTGAACGTGACCATCTCGGCCGCCATGTCCACGTCCCGGATCCGGCTCTCGGAGGCCTGCAGGTTCTCCTGGTAGGCCGCCAGGTTGTTCAGCGTGTGCTCGATGCGGTTCTGCACCGACCCGAAGGTGGCCCGCGTCGAGGACACGTTGTCGATCGCCGTGTCGATGTCTGCGATCGTCGCCGACGAGAACGCACTGAAGATGGCCGAGTCGACCTCGTAGCCGGAGCCCGCACCGAACAGCTGCGCGGTTGCGACGCCGATCGTCTGGTTGTCCTCGGCACCGACCTGGAACGTGACCGACCCGGTCGACGCGAGCAGCGTCACACCGTTGAACTTCGTGTCGGAGCCGATCCGGCTGATCTCGTTGCCGAGCTCGGTGACCTCGCTCTCGATGGACGTCTTGTCCGCCGCGGAGAGCGTGCCGTTCAGGTACTGCACCTTCAGGTCGCGAACGCGCTGCAGCATCGAGTGCACTTCCTGGAGCGCACCTTCCGCCGTCTGCACGAGCGAGACCGCGTCCATCGCGTTCCGCTGCGCCTGGGCGAGACCGCCCACCTGGCCGCGGAGCTTCTCGCTGATCGCGAGACCGGCTGCGTCGTCGGCTGCCCGGTTGATGCGGAAGCCCGAAGCGAGCTTCTCCATCGACTTCGCCATGCGGCCGGCAGTGCCCTGCAGCTGGCGATGGGCGTTGAACGCCTCGACATTGTTCTGAATCCGAAGAGACATGTTCTTCCTCCTTGAAGAACGTGCATTTGCCCTTCCACGACTCGCATCCTGCAAGTCGCAACGCCCAGTCGAGCGTGATCAGTGTGATCGACACCCCCCTCCGGCTGTTTAGCGGCCGGTCGCCCCTCGAACGAGGGATTCCTCGTTCTCACACCAGAACATCGACGTGCGGGAGGCCGTCGTCGTGCTCGCCCTCATCGTCCTCGGGCGTGGCCTCGCGCCGCTGATCCGGCGGCTGCTCGCGCGGATCCGGGTGCCCGGCGCGCTTCTCCACCCGGCGCGCCGGATCGACACGGACACCCTCGGGACGGATGGGCTCGATCGAGCTCATCGCTCACTCACGGCCCCGCCGTGCGAGAGCCCCGCATCATGGCGGCGCGCTGGTCGATCGCCGCCTTCATCTCGGCCCGCAACACGTGCCGCCACAAGGCCACGAGCAGAAACCAGCCGGCGAGGTTGCCGACGATGCCGGCCAGCAACGCCCGCCACAAGGTGATGTCCAGCGGTGTTCCGGCCGAGTAGCTCGCGAACCCCGACAGGGCGAACCCGGTGAGCGCGGCTCGCGCCTTCCAGCGCCGGATCGAGGGTGCGGCGCGAGGATGTGTACGAAGCGTCAACGGCGCGTCCTCGCCCCCGTCCTTCTTCTTGCCCTTGTCGGCCTTGCCCTTTCCGGCCTTCGCCTGTTCCTTGGCCATCAGCGGCCGTCCTCACGACGAGGCAGGCACTGTTCGGCAAGCAGCCAGGCGTCGGCGGGCAGCACCACCGGCGGCCGTGACCCTGCGGCGACCCACGACACGGCCAGACGGTGCTCGACCGCCACCGACACGACCCCGCCCACCGGCTCCCCGGCGGAACGACCGCTCGGCACCAGACCCGAGACACGGACCCGGCCGCCGAGTGCCGTCACCGCCACACGGACGGCGCGCGCGGACGACGACGCGGGAACCACGAGATGCGTCTCGCTGGGAGCCAGGCGCTCCAGAAAAGCTGCTGTCCGGTCGAGCGAATCGGGATCCTCGGCGGTCACCATCGGGGCCACCGCGACGACCAGCTCCAGGTCTTCCCGCCAGCCGAGGCGCTCGTCCACGTCGTCAAGGCACTCGGCGACACCAAGCCGCACCGTGACGTCCTCGGTTCCGGCAGCGAGGGTCGCCACCGCGCGAACGTCGCCCAGCGCGACAGCGCCCACGCTGAGACCGGCACCTGCGTAGCCTGCGCAGATCGCACTCGCCACCCCGGCCGCGTCGCTTCCCGGCAGCCCGACGAACGCGACCACCCGGCGAGGAGTGACCCAACCCGGGCACACGGAAAGCGAGGCCGCGAGCGCCTGGCGCACGAGCGACCGCAGCGGGGCGTCGCAGGCAAGCGAGCGGTAGTGGGAGAGCGCATGACACAGGAGCGAGGCGGCAGTGTCCGAGGCCACGCCCGCAGCGGAGAGCTCGCGCAACACCCCGAGCGCCTCCGGCTCGACTGCCGGCAGTGCCGCACGCGGCGCGGGAGCCGGGGTCACGGCGACGCTCGCGGCACTGAGATCGCTACCGTCGATCGCCGCGAACGGATGGATCTGCCGCGACAACAGCTCCTCGAAGACCGACGGCGGGGACGCCGCAGGCTCGGATTCCTCTGTGTGCACCTCGTGTGCCACGCCTTCAGCGAGAGGCCCATCCAGCTCCTCGAGCTCGACCGGGACAGCGTGCACGTAGGCGCCCGCAGCGAGGCTCGCCGGAAGCACCCGCGCCGCCCGGGCCGCTTCCTCGGGCGCAGCTTCCTCGCTCGTCACGACCTCGACGTCCACCTCGACGCACCGCTTGCCGAAGAAGCCCGCGATTCCCCCGACCACGCCTTCGCGCCGGCGGACGATGACCGCTTCCGGGCCGAGCTCCTCCCGGATCCTCGGCAGGAGCTCCTCCAGCGTCCCGCCCCTGTAGCTTCTCCGCTCGGCGTGGGTCACGCGTTCCTCGAGAGCGCTCACGCCACCACCATCCCTGCGGCCTCGACGCGGATGCCCGGCACGATCTCGGTGTACGCGAGCACCGGCAGCTGCGGCAGCGCCTGCTCGACAAGTCGGCGGACGTGGCGGCGCACGCGGCTGGAGCAGACGAGAACCGGTCGATGACCGGAACCCGACATCTCCTCCACGCGAACAGCGAGCGTGCCGACGAGCGCAGCCGCGCGGTCGGGATCCATGGCCAGGATCTCGCCGTCGGGGGTCTGGGTGAGCGAGTCCGACACCTCCATCTCCACACTCGGGTCGAGCGTGATCGCCTGCAGGACGCGCTCGTCGTCGACGTACGCCGACATGATCTGCCGGGAGAGGGCCAGGCGCGCGTGCTCCGCGAGCACCGACGGATCCCGGGTGAGCAGGGCGCGGTCGCCGATGGCCTCCAGGATCGTGCCCAGGTCGCGGATGGAGACGGCCTCGCGGAGCAGTGCCTGGAGCACCCGCTGCACCTCGCCGACGCCGAGCCGGTCAGGCACGACCTCCTCGACAGCGGCTGCGTTGTCCTCCTTCAACGCGTCCAGCAGCTTGCGCGTCTCCTGCCTGGTCAGCAGCTCGTCGGCGTGGCGGCGGATCGTCTCGGTGAGGTGGGTGACGAGGACCGACTCGGCATCGACCACCGTGTATCCGAGCGCCTCGGCCTCCGCGCGGGCTCCGTCGTCGATCCACACCGCCGGCAGACCGAACGCAGGCTCGATCGTGGGAATGCCCGACAGACCCGGGATCGCGTCACCCGGATCCATGGCCAGGCGGTGACCGGGAACGACACGGCCGCGCGCCACCTCGACGCCGCGCACCTTCACCGTGTACTCGTGGGAATCGAGCATCACGTCGTCGTGCACCCGTACGAGCCCGATCACCAGACCGAGCTCCGTGGCCAGCTGGCGGCGCACCGCGCCGACACGGGCCAGCAACGTGCCGCCGGACTTCTCGTCGACGAGCGGGACCAGCCCGAAGCCCATGGCCAGCTCCAGAGGGTCGATGGCCAGGGCGCTTGTGCCCGACTCCACCGGCGGCGGCATCGCCGCCAGCTGCGCCTCCTCGATCTCGTGCGTCCGCTTCCGGTCCGCCTCCTCCGCATCTCGCGCCCGCTGCGTCCAACCGAAGGAGAAGAGGAGGCCGCCGACGAGCAGGAAGGGGATCTTGGGGAGGCCCGGGACCAGCGCCATCGCCGCGATCACGCCGCCTGCGATCGCCGTCGCGCGCGGCTGGCCGAGCAGCTGGCCGATGATCTCGCGCCCGAGGTCGGCCTGGCTCGCCGACCTCGTGACGATGATGCCGGTCGCCGTGGAGATGAGCAGAGCGGGGATCTGCGCCGCGAGACCGTCGCCGACTGTGAGCAGGGAGAAGGTGTGCGCCGCGTCACTGATCGACATCCCTTGCTGGAGCACGCCGATGGCGATCCCGGCGAGCAGGTTGATCGCGACGATGATGACACCGGCGATCGCGTCGCCCTTCACGAACTTCGAGGCACCGTCCATCGCTCCGTAGAAGTCGGCCTCCCGCGCAATCTCCGAGCGCCGGACCCGCGCCTCCTCGTCCGTGATCTGCCCCGCGTTGAGATCCGCGTCGATCGCCATCTGCTTGCCCGGCATGGCGTCGAGGGTGAAACGCGCGGCCACCTCCGCCACGCGGCCGGAGCCGTTCGTGATCACCGCGAACTGGATGACCACAAGGATCATGAACACGACGAGCCCGACGACGAGATTGCCACCGACCACGAAGCTGCCGAACGCGTGGATCACATTGCCGGCGTCGCCGTGCAGGAGGATCAGACGCGTGACGCTGACGTTGATCGCCAGCCGGAAGAGCGTCGTCACCAGGAGCAGCGAGGGAAAGACGGCAAACTCGAGGGACGACCCGACGTACATGGTCGCGATCAGGATGGAGAGGGCGCCCGCGATGTTCGCGGCAATGAGGATGTCCAGCAGCTGCGCGGGCAGCGGCACCACCATCATCACGACGACGGTGACCACCGCGAACGCGGCCGCGAGGTCGCTGTGCTTGAGCAGCCGATCGATCACACCGCGCATGCGTCACCCCGCCGAACAGGGAGCGGGCAGGCCGCGGCCACGCAGCACGGGCTACGCGTTGGAAAGGGACGACGATCCCTCCGCACGTTCGCGTGATCGGCGGCCGCCCGCGCGGATTGAGACAACATCAGGCTCGACGCCTCCGCCGGCCGGACGTGCGGTAGACGAACGCGAGCACTTCGGCCACGGCCTGGAAGAAGCGCTCCGGGATCTCCTGACCGATCTCCACGTCGCGGTACAGGGCACGGGCCAGCGGGGGGTCGGAAACGACCGGCACGCCGTGCTCTTCGGCCACCTCGCGGATCGCCTGGGCCACCAGGTCGGCGCCGCGAGCCACGATCTCGGGCGCGGGCTTGTCTCCGTCGTAGCGCAGCGCGATCGCGTAGTGGGTCGGGTTGGTGACGACGACATCGGCCGTCGGGACGTCGGCGAGCATGCGCCGTCGCGCCATCTCGTACTGACGCTGCTTGATCGCGCGTCGGACCTCGGGAGGAACCTCGGCCTGCTTCGCCTCGCGCCGCAGCTCCTCCTTGGTCATCTTCAGCCCCTTCTCGTGGCGTCGCTTCTGCCAGGCCCAGTCGACAGCCGCGATCAGAACCAGAGCGGCGCCCGCCTTGAAGCCGACCGAGAGGACGAGCGACCCGAGAAGCCCCAGGATGGCC
Organism: uncultured Actinomycetes bacterium; assembly: GCA_963738505.1. Taxonomy (GTDB): domain Bacteria; phylum Actinomycetota; class Thermoleophilia; order Gaiellales; family Gaiellaceae; genus Gaiella. The sequence goes on from CAVTWR010000018.1 coordinate 49,693, forward strand.
GCGGGCGGTAGGCCGACCAGGGCCGCCAGCTCCGGGAGCTTCGGCCAGACCGCGAGGAACGCGACGAGCGCCACGATCCCGGTCTTCACTGTCGCCTTCAAGCCTTCGAAGACCGCCTGGGGACCGAAGATCCTCTTCATCCCCTGCAGCGGGTTGAGCTTCTTCAGCGAGGGTTTGAGGACGTGCGGCGTGAACTTCAGCCGCACCTGGGAGACGCTGGCCAGGACACCCGCGACAAGGGCGACGAGCATCACGGGCGCACCGATCGTGGCGAACGACCGCGCCCCCCACGAGAAGAGCTGCATCAGGCTGTCACCGCCGGCCGCCTGGCTCGGATCACCGGCGCGGGTCAGGCCCTCGGCGAGCATCTCCTCGAGCTCCGACAGCATGCGCGGGCCGAACAGCGACAGAACAGCGAGGCTCGCGAGCAACACCACAGCGGTGTTGATCTCCATCGACTTCGCCACCTGCCCCTTCTTGCGCGCGTCGGATCGACGCCTGGGAGTCGGCTTCTCGGTCTTGTCTCCGCCGGACATTGCGGCCTACCTGATCCCGAGCGTGCTCAACGCCTGGAAGACGGAGACCTCGAGCTCGTGCGTCACCTGGTCGGCGACGAACGGGAGCGAGGCGGCGATCATGGCCAGCGCGGCAAGGATCTTCGCAGGGAGCCCGACGACGAACACGTTCATCTGCGGAGCGGCGCGCGCGACGATGCCGAGCGCCGCGTCCACGACGAGTACGGCGATCAGCACGGGCGCCACCACCTCCAAACCGATCACGAAGACCCGCCCGAACACGTCGAGCGCGAGCTGACCGAACGAGGCGACAGACGGGAAGCCGTCGAGCGGCACCACCTCGTAGGTACGCGCCAGGCCCATGATCATCATGTGGTCGCCGCCCGTGAGCACGAGCACGATGGCAGCGAACAGGGCGTAGACCTGGCCCATGACCGCGCCCTGGACGTTCGAGAACGGATCGACGATCTGGGCGAACGAGAACCCGACCGCCGTGTCGATCACACCCGCGCCGAGCTGCAGCCCGGCGACGATCGCGGAGAGAGCGAACGCGAAGGCGATCCCGACGAGCGTCTCCTTGAGCAGGATCCCGGCGAAAGGGATGGCCTCCTCGGGTGCCTTGCCGCTCGAGCTGGCGATGGGAAGCAGAGCGAAGGCGAGCGCCATGGCCGCCACGGCGCGGGCGCGGACCGGCAGGGCACGCGCCGAGAAGACCGGCGCCAACGCAAACAACGGGCCGACGCGGGCCAGCGCCAGCATGAACGCAGAGATCTGCTCGCCCGCGACCCGCGGCAGCTCGAGCTCCACGACCCGCGTCAGCGCCCCGGGCCCGCGAGCGCGGGGATGGACACGAACAGGTCGTGCGAGTACGCCGTGATCTGCGCGAGCATCCAGGGCCCGGCCACGATCATCACCACGCCGGCCACGACGAGCTTGGGGATGAACGTGAGCGTCATCTCCTGGATCTGCGTCGCCGCCTGGAAGATCGAGACGACGAGGCCGACGATCAGGCCCGTGGCGAGAAACGGCAGCGACAGCTTGAACGCGAGCACGAGCGCGTTCACGGTCAAATGGATGACGACGTCCTCGTTCATCCGGTGTTGAACGAGTTGACGACGCCCTCGACGACGAGCTGCCAGCCGTCGACGAGGACGAACAGGAGGATCTTGAACGGCAGCGAGATGAGGATCGGCGGCAACATCATCATGCCCATGGACATCAAGGTCGAGGACACGACCATGTCGATGATCAGGAACGGCAGGAAGAGCAGGAACCCGATCTGGAAGGCCGTCTTCAGCTCCGACAGGACGAACGCGGGAATGAGTACCGTGGTCGGAACGTCCGCACGGGTCTTGGGCCGCTCCTTCTCCCCCGACATGCGCACCATCAGCGCGAGATCGCCGTCCCTGGTCTGCTTGAACATGAACGTGCGGATCGGCTCGAGGCCACGCTCGAACGCCTGCTCCTGCGAGATCTTCTTGTCCAGGTACGGATCGAGCGCCTGCGTGCGTACCTGATCGACGGTCGGGCCCATCACGAACAGCGTCAGAAAGAGCGAGATGCCGATCAGGACCTGGTTCGGCGGAATCGTGGGCGTGCCGAGCGCGGTACGCAGGAACCCGAGCACGATGAGGATGCGCGCAAACCCGGTGACGGTGAGCAGGATCCCCGGGAGCACCGCGATCCCGGTGAGCAGGATCAAGAGCTGTACCGGCGTGGTGGGCGCGTTGAGATCGATGTTCACGATCGCGTCGTCCTGCGCCGGAGCTGTTCGAGCAGGCGTCCGCTACCGGACACCGGGTCACCCATCGCCCGGAACGGGACGGCGGATACGTCACCCTCGAGGACCGACTCGATCCTGCGGGACTCGCTCGCCGACCATGTCTTGACGGGTGCGATGGCACCGTCGGCCGTTCCGACGAGCACCAGCTCGTCCGCGATCTTGACAAGATGCAAGGCCCGGTTGGGGCCGAGCGGCGTCGCGGCGAGGACGCGTAGCCGGTCATCGGCGACGATCAGCTTGCCCTTGCCGCGGGCGTGCGCGCGCAGGAGCCAGTAGAGCCCGTACACGACACCGAGGACGACGGCGAGACCGACGACGAGCCGGACGATCGACGCGGTCGACGTGGCCCGGGACGCCGATCCCCCGGACACTCCCGCCTGACCGCCGCCGGTCGGGCCGCCGGTCGGGGTTGCGCCCGTGATCTCTGGTGCAAGCGGGGTCGTGTCCTTCTGGAAGCCGGCGGGCTGCTCCTTGGGAGTCGACGCGCCGGTCTTCGGCTTCCCGTTCTCGTCCTGGGCGAGGGCGCTCAACGGGAGGGTCAGCGCGAGCGCGGCAAGCACGACCGCGGTGCGGGCCAGGGCGAGTGCAGGGCGGGTCCACCCCAGGGGACGGACGCGCTGCACGTCGGGACGACGAACGACGAGCACGACGGCTTCGTAGTCGGCCGGGCTCCCCTGCGCTTGAGCACAACGATCCCCCTCACCGTGGGTGAACGACATCCCCCGAAAAGGCGTAGGCCGATCGAGCGGTGTCGCCGATCTGCGCGTCCGGTGGAGGAGCCGATGCAGTGCGGGTCAGCGGTTCCCCACCTTCTGCGGAGGTTCAACGAAATTGAACGCGGCAATTGCAACAGCCGGGAAGCGACTCACCCCGGACGAGGCGGAGGCTCTCTGGAGGGCCTGGCGCAACGGCCGAGACGGAGGATCGCGCAACAAGCTCATCCTTTCCTACGCGCCGATGGTCAAGTACCTGGCGTCCCGCAAGGCCCGGGCTCTGCCCGCCCATTGCGAGCTCGACGACCTCATCTCGTGCGGGCTGATGGCCCTGATCGCGGCGATCGAACGGTTCGATCCGGTCAAGGGCGCAACGTTCGAGCAGTACGCCTGGACGCGAATCAGCGGCGCCATCATGGACGAGCTGCGACGCCAGGACTGGGCCCCGCGCTCGGCCCGGCGGATGGAGCGTCAGGCCGAGGAGGCCCGCGAGCGGTGGATCGCCCGTGAGGGTCGGACCCCGACCGAGGCCGAGCTGGCCGGCGAGCTGCAGATCTCGACGCGGGACCTGCGCCAGAGGCTGGCCGACCTCGACCGTGCGGACATCGTCTCGCTGAACGCCAAGGTGCGATCGGCAGACGACGCCACCATGGAGGTCGGGGAGACGCTCGAGTCTCAGCAGATCGACACGGATCCCGAGCTCGCGCTGCTCGCGCAGGAGCGGGGCCATGTACTGCGCGAGGCGATCGCGAACCTCACCGAGCGGGAGCGTGACGTGCTCACCCTCGTCCACGTGCACCGCGTCGGCGGTGCTGAGATCGGCCGCATGCTCGGTGTCAGCGAGTCACGGGTCTCACAGATCCTCGCCTCCGCCCGCCAGCGCATCCGGCTCTACATCGCCGAGTACGACCGGGCGGCCGACGAAGCCGCCTAGTGCGGCAGATCCGAGCGTTCACCGTAGCTCTGTGTGGCCGGTGTTGACCGCACGAGGTAAGGCTCCTTCCCCCTGACGGCCCGGCACTCGCTGGGCCGTTCGCGTGAAGCTCGAGCCGACCAGTGCCTCCACTGCTCGCATCCCGCTCTCGCCGAGATCGAGGGAGAACTCGTTGACGTAGAGGGCGATATGTCGGTCGCAGACGTCGTCGCTCAGCTCCTGGGCATGGGCTCGCACGTACGAACGGGACAGGTCGGGATGCGCGAAGGCGTGCTCCACGCTTGCGCGGATCGCGCTCTCGGCGGCAGCGACGTGCTCAGGGTCGACGTCGTCGCGCGCCGCGATCACCGCCAGTGGTACCGGCAGCCCGCGTTCACGCTCCCACCAGGCACCGAGGTCGGCGACCTCGACCAGGCCGTGGTCGGGGTAGGTGAAGCGGCTCTCGTGGATGATCAGCCCCGCGTCGACTTCGCCGGCGGCCACGGCCCCGAGCACGGCGTCGTAGCGGATCTCCACCGGCGCAGCGGGCTCTCCTGCGGCCAGGCACAGCAGCCGGTAGGCGGTGGTGCCGAACCCGGGGACGGCAAGCGTCCCCCGTGCGGCCTCGGCCAGCGTGCGCGGCTCGCGGGCGACGACGAGCGGCCCCACACCGTGACCGAGCGCCGCGCCGGCCCGCAGCGGGCGGTACGCGGGCGAGGTGGCGAGGGCTCCGACGCTGAGCTTCGTCAGCTGGAGGGCGCCGTGCGCAGCGCCTCGGTTCAGCTCCTCGATGTCGAGCAGCACCGGCGCGAAGCGCAAGGGGGTGTCGATCAGGCCGTGCGCGAGAGCATGGAAGGCGAAGGTGTCGTTGGGGCACGGCGAGTAGCCGAAGGTCAACGCGGCAGGCATTCGCTGAGGATAGGGAACGCGGCCCGCCCTGGGGGTGAGCTGATTCGCGTACGGGCACGCCCGCACGCTGGCCGCGACGCCGTCGCGCTACGAGCCGAGCGTGGCGGCCAGGCGGCCTTCGGGCGACACGACCTCGGTCACACGCAACCCGAACTCCTCGTCGATGGCGACGATCTCGCCGCGCGCGATGAGACGACCGTTGACCAGCAGGTCGGCCGGCTCGCCGGCGAGACGGTCGAGCGAGATCACCGAGCCGCGGCCGATGGCCAGCGTCTCGCGGATCGTCATGCGGGTGCGGCCGATCTCCACGATCAGATCGACTGGCACGTCGAGCACCGGCGCCAGATCTGACGGGATCGCGGAGTGTGCGAGCGGTGTCTCGGCAAGATCGGCGTAGACGGCCGAAGCGGCGACCGGCTCCGCCGCGACCGCAGGGTCGACCTCCAAGGCGGTGCCCTCGACGATCTCGTCCACATCGACGATCTCGCCGTCCTGGATCACCCCCCCGTCGCTCATCCCTACTGCACCGTGATGTCGGTGAACAGGACCTGCGCCACGTGCTCGTCCGTCTTGTGCTCGATGTCCTCGAGGATGCGGTGCAGGACCTCCTTGCGCGACTTCGGCTCGATCAGCTCCTCGGCCTGTAGGCCGGTGAGCAGGTCTGTCACGATCGCGCGCACCGCCGCCTCCTGAGGGAGCCCCCCGTCCCCGGCGGCATGCGCCGCACCGGCCGGGTCCTTCATGATCAGCGCCACCGCGACCTTCGCGTACTGGCCGCCGTGCAGGTTGACGAGGAAGTCCTTCTGGAGCGACACGACCGCGCCCTCGATCTTGGGCGGCTTGACGATCGGCTTCGGGGCGAGCATGAACTTGTAGCCGCCCCCGGCCACGACGAGCAGCAAGGGCAGCAGGATCATCAGCTTCTTCTTCACTCCGGGCTCGCTCCTTCGGCTGCTGCGAGTGATCTCCGCAACACGACCAGTTCGACTCTGCGATTCAGTGATCGGCCGACCCGTGTCGCATTCGAGGCGATCGGACGCTGGTCCGCGTACCCGCCGACCGACGACTTCTTCGGTGAGATGCCCTCCTGCAGCAAGAAGCGCAGCACAGCGGTGGCGCGCGCGGCGGAGAGCTCCCAATTGGACGGGAACTGCGACGTCGAGATGGGGATGTTGTCGGTGTTCCCCTCCACCCGAAGCGGGTTCGGAACGCGTTCGCGATCCGACAGCAGCACCCCCATCTCGTGCAGGATCGGCAGCGACTCCTTCCGCAGCTTCGCCTCACCGGAGTCGAAGAGCAGCTCGTCGGTGAGCAGCCGCACGACGAGCCCGCGCTCGTCGATCTCGGTCTTCACGCTCTTCTCGAGACCGTTCTCCTTGGCGAAGTCGTCGAGCTCTTTCTGGATGCGACGCAGGTTCTCCAGATCCGCCTGCTCGGCGGCCTTGTCGACGGTCTGCGGTGTCGGCAGGCTCGGCGTGGCCTTGTTCGCGAACGAGATGGGGAGTGGGCGCTCGGGGCCGATGATCGAGTCCTGGTTCTCGAGGAGGCCGGGAGCCCCGTTCTGAATCGATTCGCCACCCTGAGCGAGGCGACCGTTGAAGGCTTGCTTGAGCGAATCGCGGAGCGCGGCGAAGCGCGAGATGTTCACGGACGACATCGACCACATGACGATGAACAGCGCCATGAGCAGCGTGATCATGTCGGCGTACGTGAGCAGCCACCGCTCGTCAGGCCCCTCGTGGCCGTGGCCGCCGCCCCCACCGCGCCGCTTGCCTCCCCCGTGCCCGCTCATGCCGCTTCCTTGAGCTGCGCGGCGGCTGCTGCTCCTTCTGCGCCGCCCTCGTCCTCGAGCCCGCGAAGCGCGGGCGGCATGTACGTGTCGAGCCGCTCGGCCAGCATGCGCGGGTTGTCGCCCGCCTGAATCGCCAGCACGCCGTCGACGATCATCTCGCGGTAGTTGACCTCGCTCTCGGAGAGACCCTTGAGCCGGTTGGAGACAGGCAGGAAGAGCACGTTGGCCGAGCCGACGCCGTAGAGCGTGGCGATGAAGGCACCAGCGATCGAATGCCCGAGCGCACCCGGGTCGGCGAGGTTCTCGAGCACGTGGACGAGGCTCATCACGGTGCCGAGGATGCCGAGCGTCGGCGCGAACCCCGAGGCCTGGGCGAACAGCTTCGCGTGGTGCGCATGCCGTGCCGCCATGCCGTCGATCTCCGAGCGGAGGATCGCCTCGACCACGTGGGAGTCGGTGCCGTCCACGACGAGCTGCACGCCCTTGCGGGCGAACTCGTCGTCGACCTCCTCGAGCGATCCCTCGAGTGCAAGCAGGCCCTCGCGGCGAGCCTTCTCGGCCAGACCCACCATTGTCTTGGCACCGTCGCGGAGATCGACCGGCGAACCGCCCATGAAGGCGAAGATCATCAGCTTCGGCAGCTTCAGCGCGTCCTCCATGCTCATGGAGGCGAGCAGCACGCCGAAGGTGCCGCCGATCACGATCAGGAACGCGGGGATGTTGATGAAGGCGAGCGGGTTGCCGCCCTCGAGAATCACGGCGAGCAGCAGACAGACGAACGTCATGCCGATACCCGCAGCCGTTGTCTGTTTCATCCCGCGCTAATCCCTCCACTCGTCCGCAAGGCGGTCACGTAATCGGCAGAGCCACAACCTTCTTCACGGCCTCCGGCTCCGCAGCCCGGGAGAGGATCCCCGCGCGCCAGTCACGGACGAGCTCGACCACGTCCCCGGGGGTTTCGTACACCACCAGGCGCGCGCCGTTCGTCAGGCAGATCACCGTGTCGGGCGTTGTCTCCACGGTCATCAGCAGATCGCTGTTGATCCAGACGGTCTCGTCGGGATGGGTGAGGCGGTGGACGGGGATCATGCGTGTACCTCCTTGAGCGCCGCCGAAACCGGGTGTGGGGACTGACCCGCTCCGGGTCGGTCCCCACACCCCGGCCGGACGGCTGGGGACGAGGCGGGGCCGACCGTGGTCAGGCCCCCACCTTGGGTCACTAGCGCTTCAGGTTCACGAGCTCCTGGAGCATCTCGTCGGCCGCGGAGATGACGCGGCTGTTGGCCTGGAACCCGCGCTGGGCGGTGATCATGTTCGTGAACTCCTGTGCCAGGTCGACGTTGGACATCTCGACCGCACCTGCGGTCACGATGCCCATGCCGTTCACGCCCGGGACGTCCACGGTGGGCGGGCCGGAGTTGCTCGAGGCAACGAAGCGGTTGCCGGAGACCCGCTCGAGACCGGCGTCGTTGTTGAAACGAGCCAGGCGGATGGTGGCGGCAACGGTGGCCACGCCACCGGTGACCGTGGTCACGTCGCCGTTCTGACCGACGCTGGCGGAGTCGACCGTCGCGGGGATCGTGATCTTCGTCGGCGCACCCGCGCCGGTGAACCCGACGAGGTAGTAGCCCTCGGGTGAGACGAGGTCGCCGGCCGCATCACGGGTGAAGTTGCCCGCCCGCGTGTAGAACGTGCGGCTGAAGCCGGTTGGGTCGTCCGTGACCTGGAAGAAGCCGTTGCCCTGGATGGCCAGGTCGAACGGGTTGCCGGTGGACTGGATGGCGCCGGCGGTCATCATGCTGTCGATCGAGCCCAGCTGGACTCCGAGACCGACCTGGTTCGGGTTGGTGCCACCGAGCGCGGTGCTGGCACCGGACGCGCCTCGCTGCATCTGCGAGAGCGCATCCTTGAAGCTCGTCCGTTGGGACTTGTAACCGACGGTGTTCACGTTGGAGATCGAGTTGGCGGTCACGTCGAGCATGACCTGATGGACCCTGAGGCCGCTGATCGCCGAGAACATGCTTCGCATCATTCGTGCATCACTCCTTGCGGGCCGTCCGCCTCCTCCATGAGGTCCGGCGACATGCCCTGTCGTCTGTTGCGACCTACGCGATGACCGCGCTGTCGATGTTGGTGAAGACCTGCTCCTTCATGTGCTCGCGGTCGACCGCGGTGATCACGGTGCGGTTGCGCACCGAGACGACGAACGCCGTCTCGTCCACCAGGACGAGCGAGTCGCGTGAGCCCTTGGCAGCGGCACGTTCGACCCCTGCGGCAAGCCGTTCACCAACCTGGCCGTCGACGTCGATCGCTCGCCGCTCGAGCCGCTGCAACGCGTGAGCGCTGAAGCGAAGCGGCAAGGCTGCGGGTTGCAGGGTACGACCGAGAACGTCGCCGAACGACGGTCCCGTGGTACGGGCCGGCTGCCGGGCACCAGGAGCCCCCTCGACGGGGCCGATGCGACCGGTGACCGGATCGACGCTCACGCCACTCTCCGCACGTCGGCGGGCTTGATGACCTCGTCGCCGGCACCCACGTGCAGCTCGATCTTGCCGTCGTCATCGAGCGAGACCGACATGACCACCCCCTCGGCGATCGTGTCGTCCGGAAGCATCCAGGACACGGTCTTCCCGATCAGGCTGACGGACTGCGTCATCTCGCCGGCGAAGCTCATCCGCTCGAGAGCCACGGCCATGTTCGTCTCCTGCTCCAGCGAGGAGAACTGAGCCATCTGAGCGATGAACTCCTTGTCCTGCATCGGGTTCATCGGGTCCTGATGTCGCAGCTGAATGGACAGCAGCCTCAGGAAGTCGTCCTTGCCGAGCCCCGGTGCGACCGAGCTCGAGCCCGATCCGCTGCCGGTGCCCGACGTTGGTGTCACTGCGTTGATCATGGTGTGTCGTGCTTCTCCTCTCTCCCTAGACCAGGAAGTCGACGGTGCTGCCGGGAAGCGGCAGCCGGGTGGTGGGGATCGTCGCGTCCTTCTCCTCTGCGGACAGCTCTCGAAGGCGGCGTCGCTCGTCCATCTCGACCTCACGCTCGTCCGCCTTGCGACGCCCTTCGTCGCCGTGGTGGATCTCGAGCGAGAGCACCTGGAGACCCTGCTCCTCGAGCGAGCGGCGAAGCTCACCCAAGGCCTGCCCCAGGATGTGCGCAGCCTGCTCCGAGTCGGCGATGACGTCGGCGACAACCCCGGCCGCGTCGTAGCGCAGCCGGATCTCCACCCCGCCGAGCTCGGCGGGATGCAGCGTGATCTTCGCCAGTGTGCGGCCTTCGAGGGCGGCAACCCGGATCACCGTGCGAGCCGTGTCTGCGAGCTGCTCGAGGGTGCTCGAGCGAGGCCGGTCGAGCAGCTCCGGCCGCCGGGTGTCGACCGCCACGGGATCGGCGGCCCGCAGCCCTTCGGCGGGCGAGACCCCGGGCGGTGTGGAGCGGCCGTCACGACGACCATCGCCCGGTTCGCCCTGGCCAGGCGTTTGTGCGTGGCCGGCGCTCTGCTGTGGCACCGCACCATCGACCGAGGTCGACGGGGTTGGCTCCGGCCGCTCGACGACGCGCACACCCGCGTTGTCGCTTTGCGCGTGCCAGCCGAGGGCGGGGGGATCGGCACGCCGCTGTTCGGCGCCGTGGCCGGGCACGCCTTCCCGTCCCGGTCGGTGGATCAACTCGACGTCGGGATCCGCAGTCCCTTCTGACGCCGGAGTGGACGGATCGTGGGTTGTGACGACGGGCACGGGGCCGTTCGCTTCGCGCGATGCGCCGGCAGGTACGGGACCGTGCGGCGCGTCCGCGCGGCCGATCGCGAGACCAGGCGTCGTGGCCTGATCCGCGGGCAGCTGCGAAGACACGACCGGGGCGCCGACGGGTGTCAGCGGCATCGCGCCCCGGTCCGCGACAGGTGCGTGAGAAGGAACCGCTCCGCCTGGCATTGCTCCGACCGGCGCAGGCGTCGTCCGGGAGCCGGCTGTCTGTCCGGGCTCCCCATCCGCGTCGGTGTCGGGCAGCGTCGGCTGCGATTCGGCGTCCCCGGAGGCCGGCTCCTGCACGGGCACGGGCGCGACCGGCGGCGCAGGATGACCTGCGTCGACGGTCGGCGTCTGCTCGCCTGCCGGCACGGGTGGTGACGACATCTGTGTGTCGTCCGTCGCCGCTTCCGAGATCTCCGTCTCGGAAGCCGCGCCCTCCGCCTTGGCGGTCCGGGCGCCACTTCCCGTTTCGGGCCGCTCGCCGGAGGCTCGTTGCGCCTCCGCCTCGAGCACCTGCCCGAAACCCTCCGCCGGTGGTTCGCCCGGTGGCCCGAGTGCCTCTGTGGGCACCGAGACCGGAGCGACAGCCACAGCGGTGGCCGCTCCTGTCATAGGAAACTCCTTCCTTCCTGCTGGGTCATGGCGAGGACACGCGTGACGTAGTTCTGCGTCTCCTCGTATGGCGGGACCCCGCCATATCTGTCGACGGCACCTGGCCCGGCGTTGTAGCCGGCCAGGGCGAGGCGCACGTCACCGCCGAAGCGGTCGAGCATGGAACGCAGGTACCGCGTGCCACCGTCGATCGACTGGGCGGGATCGTAAGGGGCGGTTACACCGAGACCACGGGCCGTGCCCGGCATCAGCTGCATCAGGCCCATGGCGCCGGCCTGGCTCGTCGCCTGCGGGTCGAATCCGGACTCCTGCCGGATCACGCTGCGGATGAGCACGGGATCGACCCCGTACTTCGCTGCGGCAGCCTGGATCTCGTCCTCGTAGGGCGCGGGCGTGACGGACGGAGCCGAAGCCGCCGGCCAGGCGAGAGCCGTGTCGAGGCTCGCCTGGAACGTGGCGCCGCTTCGCGGCGTCGCCGTCTGGGCGGACGCGGGCAGGCGCCCCTGGATCTCGTTGATCCGATCGACGACGGAGGCGATGCTCATGCCGCCTTCTCCGACCGGTGGAACGCGGCCACCGAGATGTCGGCGAGGATGGCGTCCTCCGCGCGCGCCGTCTCGCGGCGGTGGTTGTCGCGGTGCCTCGTCTCCAGCTTCGTCAGCGCCTCGCGCTCGCGGCTGGCGACGGCCAGGCGCGCCTGCCGATCGAGGACGCGATGCTCGTGACTCTCGAGACGGGCCGTCGCCGCGTGGTGCTCCCGCTCGCGCCGCTCGATCAAGGCCTGCCACGACGCGAGGGTCCCGGTGTCCGCCGTTCGTGCAGCACGACGGGCGGCGTGGAGCGCCTCCGCCCTGCGCTCGAGCTCAGCCGCGCTGGCCTCGCGCGCCAGGAGCTCTCGGGCAAGGTGGTCGCGTGCCTCCCGCGCCGCGTGATCGCGGAGCCGGCTCACGGCTTCGAGTCGGAACTTGAAAGATCGCATCGTGGTCAGACCCGGTAATCGACCGGGACGCGAGTCGGTTGAGCGGGCCTCCGGAAGTCGGTGTCCGGTGCCATCGACGGCCCGCCGCCGGGATCCGGCTTCCGGTTCGAGCAGACCCTCAGGGAGCGTCGGCGCCGTGGCCGGCCCGCGCGGGCTGGGCCGGTTCAGACCCAGCCTCACGTGCCGCCGGCGCCGTGGCACGGCGGCGCATGAGGTGCGCTCGGTTGCAGTCGATGACATGACGACCAGCGCCACGCCTCATCGCTGTCGATCCAGCCAGATACTGGAGGGCGACATGGCCGGGCTCGAGACGCACGACCCGGACGCTCGCGACCAGAGGGTCGCTGTCCTCCAGGAACAGGGCAGCCTCGAGCACCTGATTCTCCTCGATGCCCTCGAGACCGTCCTCGATGGCGACGTAGGCGCCGTGAGCGCTGAGGTCCCGGGTCGTACCCTCCAGGACCAGCCCCTCGGGCGCACGCAACTGCAGGCGGAGCTCGGCGGCGATGCGGCTCGCTCCACGGCGCGCCAGCGGCTCGCTCTCGTGGGCGGTGAAGCGAAGCTCGCCGGCGCCGACCGCGACGAGGCTTCCGCGGAGCGCCACGATCCTGGCGCCGTGCTGGTGGCTGAGGTAGACGTCCGGAAGCATGGTGGGCATCCGGCCGGCAGCAACCGGGTCGTCGACGAACAGCGCGACGGCCCTCCCCACGATGGCCAGGACGTGGCAGTCGAAGGCCGGGCGTCCCGCTCCGGTCGAGGACGGCGCCGCGTAGATGGTGACGAGGTCGAACTCCTTGATCTGTGTCACGGCGGAACGCCCTTCCCCACGCCTCCGGGTCGAGTGCCTGGTCAGTGCGGTTTATCGACCTCCACCAGGCGGGCTTGACGACGGTCGACCTCTGGGAGGCCCGCCCGCCGCCAGGACATGTCTTCAGCGGATCTCTCCTCCGTTGTTCGCGTCGCTGGTGACGCCGACCAGCTCCGCGACCCGCACAGCCCAGGACCCGTCCGGCGCCACGAGCAGCTCGCCGCGGCCGAAGAGTGTGCCGTTGACGATCAGATCGACGGGCTCCTCGACCGCCTCCCGTAGCTCGACAACAGCCCCCGGGGGCAGCGAGACGGCACGTCCGAGCTCCATGCGGAAGCGCCCGAGCTCCGCCCAAAGACGCACAGGCACGCCGAGGATCGCGTCAGATTGCACGCCGTCCTCGCCGTCCGCGGAGGGTAGATCCACGTCCTCCTCGGTCTGCTCGTCAAGCGCCCCGGTGAGGAGCGCGACGAAGCCGGCGGGCACCAGCTGGATCAGCCGGGCCTGCTCGCCGCACACCGTGAACTGCACCACGGCAGCGTGCTCCGCCGGTGGGTAGGCGCCCCTTGCCTCGTCCTGCGACCGGAGGTACCTCGTCTCCGGGACGGAGAGCTCCACCTCCTGCCCGAGCACGGAGCTGATGGCTCCGGCAGCGGCCGCCATCATCTGGTTCGAGGCCTCGGCCACGGCCGACATCTCGAGCTCGGTGAGATCCTCCTCCGCGTTGTCGGGCGGGTCCTCCTTCATCATGCGCGCCGCCAGGCGTCGCGCGCCCAGCTGGGAAATCACCAGCACGGTACCGCCACGAGCACCGTCGACAAAGGGGAGGCTGAGCCCGATCGCCGGCAGCGGCACGTCGTCGAACGGCGACCTCCCGTCGGGAACGACGTCCACAGCGTCGTGGCTCACGTCGTCCTGAACGAACGTCTCGAGCACACCCCGGACGGCGGTTGCCGTCGCGTGTGCCAGCTCGTCGAGGGCTTCGTCTGTGGTCATGCGTCACGTTCCAGCCGCTCGACGATCTCCACGGCCCGCAGGCGCCCGCGACGTCCTGGGCGAGCCCGGTGCAACGGCGCGTTGTTCGCGCTCACCTGGACGCCGGCCGCAGCAGGGCCGCCGAGGACCACCACATCGCCGGGGGCAATCCGCAGCACCTCGGCCAGCGGGAGCTCCCTGGGCGCAATCTCCACGGTCAACTCGACCTCCACCCTGGAGAGCCCGTCGAAGACGGCCTCGGCCACGCGGTCGTCGCGCTCGGTGGCGACCGACGTGTCGGCTTGGCTCGTAGGGAGCAGATGGACGGATCCCTCGATCGACCGGTAGGGGACGATCAGCGTCATCGTCGACGCCAGGGCGCTGACCTCGATCGTGAGCACGACCGCCGGTTCTGTGGGCGGTGCCACGCGGAGATTCGCCACGAGCATCTCGATGCGGTCGAGCTCGAGCGAGAGACCGAGCAGGTCCTCCCAGGTGCGTGAGAGCTCCTGCAGCATCAGGTCAAACAGCCGGCGCGCTATCGCGACCTCGATGTCCGTCAGTTCGCGCTCGGCCATCAGCGTGTCGCCGGAGCCGCCGAGCATGCGTTCCACGAAGTTCATGGCGGCCTGCAGCTCGATCGCCAGCACGATCGACGTCTCGTGCTGCTTGCAGGTGACCACGGCGAACAGCACGTTGGGCGGTAGGCGCTCGATCGCACCCGCAAAGGTGAGCTGGCCGGTGTCGATCACCTCGAGCTCCGACTCGAGCCGCAGATCGGTCGAGAGCCGCATGGCCATCGCCCGGCAGAACGACTCGTGGGACCGTTCGATCCGCCGCAGCTGCTCCTGCGTGAACTTGGTGGGCCGCGAGAAATCGACCTCCCGCACACGGTGCTGGCGGCTCTTACGGGTGGGGGCACGGTCGGGAGTCGCGCCGTCTCGCGCGGCGGCGACGAGCGCCGCCACCTGATCCTCGGATAGCCGGGCGCTCAAGGCGCGCACCCGAGCTGGACAGGCGTCCGGCGGCCGGGCAAGTACTCGGAAGTGTGCATCAGCTCTTTCGGTAGATGAAGGGCTGGGGCGAGGTCAGACCACACTCGGCGGCCACCGCGACCCGCTCCGTAGAGCCGACCACGAGGTAGCCGCCGGGCCTGAGCGCCCGAGCGAGTCGACGATGCAGCTTGTCCCGCACCTCGTCGTCGAGGTAGATGACGACGTTGCGGCAGAGGATGAGATCGAACGACCCTGCGACCACCGGATCGACCAGGAGGTCTCCCGTCTCGAAGCGCACATGCCTGCGCAGGTCGTCCTTGGCCGACCACGAGTCCCCGTCACGGACGAACCACTTCTGAAGCGCCACGCTGGGAGCCGAGCGCCCGTCCTCGGCGCTGAAGGCACCTCGGCGCGCACGCTCCACCATGCGCTTGTCGATGTCGGTGCCGAGCACGTCGATGCGCGTTCCCGAAACCGCGTCCAGGCAGGTGGCGGTGAGCGTGTAGGCCTCGGCACCGTACGAGCATCCGGCGGACCAGGCGCGGATCGGCCCCTCCTCGGCGAGCTTCGGCAGGATGGTGCTCGTCAGCGCCGCCCACACCTCGGGGTTTCGCCACAGCTGCGACACGTTGATCGTGACGCAGTCGAGGAAACCGTCGAGCTCGTCGTTCGAGGCCTCGATCATCTTCAGGTAGTCGCCGAGCCCGGTCACACCCCGCCGATCGACGAACCCGCGGATCCGCCGCTCCATCTGAGCGCGCTTGTACTGCAGCAGGTCGATTTCCGTCAGCTGCTGGAAGCGCTTGCAGAACTCGACATAGTCGTCGGTCTGACCACGGGAGCGGAGGATCGTGCTCACTGCGAACCGCGTAATCGGCATCGCGAACGAGAAGGTGAGGACAGTCCGTCCGTGCCCCAGCGCAGGCTTCAGTCTGTGGACGCGAACACGGTGGGGGCGCTGAAAGCGCTGATCGAGATCGAGCTGCGCACCGTCAAGGTCGAGATCCACCAGCGGGGCATCGGCGGTCTCACGGCCGCCAAGCTTCGGCTCGAGAGCGCCCTCGAGTACGACGAGGTGACGAACGAGGTCGCCGCCGAGGCTCTCGCCGATATCGATGCGACCGCCCGCAGTCTCAGGCAGACCATGATGCGCCTGACCGCAGGGGTGTCCCCTGCGACGGTGGAAGAGGCGCTTGTGCGTCTCGGCGCTAGCGTCGACCCCCTCCCCTCGGAGGCGATCTCGTTCGCCGAGGCGGCCTCGTTGATCGCGCAGCGACTGGGGCAGGCGGAACCCGAGTCGGGTTCTCGGGGGTTCCTCGACGGAGAACCAGGAGCCCACCCGCCCGCGGGTCATCCGCCCCTATAGAGCTTTCGGTACGAGACCCCCGCGCGGGGCCATCAGCTCGGTCAACGCGAGATCCGCGTCATCGGCGTCGACCTGCTCGTCGATGTCCTGGCGCAGGAACTCCTCGATTCCGGCGCGTCGCTCGATCGCCTCGTCGACCCGCGCGTCGCTGCCGCGAATGTACGCACCGACGGTGATCAGGTCCTCGTTGGCGCGGTAGATGGCAAGGCTCTCCCGCAAGCAGGCACCGGCCGCTCGCACAGCATCCGAGGTCAGCTCGCCCTGGAGGCGCGACACGGATTGGAGGACGTCGATCGCTGGGTAGTGGCTGCGGTGCGCGAGCTCGCGCGTGAGAACGCAGTGCCCGTCGAGGATCGCCCGAGCGGCGTCGGCAACCGGCTCGTTCATGTCGTCACCCTCCACGAGCACGGTGTACAGACCCGTGATGGAGCCATGCTCGGACGTTCCCGCTCGTTCCAGCAACTGCGGGAGGAGCGCGAAGACGCTTGGCGTGTACCCGCGCGTCGCCGGCGGCTCGCCGATGGCCAGCCCCACCTCGCGCTGAGCGGTCGCGAAACGCGTGACCGAGTCCATCATCAGGATCACGTCGCGTCCCTGGTCACGGAAGTACTCGGCAATGGAGGTTGCGACGAACGCCGCCTTGATGCGAACGAGCGCGGGCTCGTCCGAGGTGGCGACCACGACGACCGATCGCTCGATCGCATTCCCCAGGTCCCGTTCGATGAACTCCCGGACCTCGCGACCCCGCTCGCCGACGAGGCAGATCACGTTGACGTCGGCGTTGGTCGAGCGGGCGATCATTCCGAGGAGGGAGGACTTGCCGACGCCCGAACCGGCGAAGATGCCAAGTCGCTGACCGCGACCACAGGACACCAGGGTGTCCAGGGCTCGTACGCCGAGCCCGAGACGTCGCGTGATCCGCGAGCGGTCGAGTGCCTTCGGCGGACGAGCCACGGCGCTGCGCACCTCCGTGGTCGAGGGAATCGGGTCGTTGTCCAACGGGGTGCCCAGCCCGTCCAGCACACGGCCGAGGAGCGCTTCACCGACGTGCAGCTGGAACGGCCTGCCCATCGCCGTGACCGCGTTGCCCGGGCCGACGCCGCGGAGCTCCCCAAGCGGCATCAGCAACGTCCGGCCGTCTCGGAAGCCGACGACCTCGGCGGACAGCGGGGCTCGCGTGCGGCCGGTGGCGAGCGTACACAGCTCTCCGATCTCGGCCCGCAGCCCGGTTGCCTCGATTACGAGACCGATGAGATTGGTGACCCGACCTCGTCGCGCGTACAGGTCGGCGTGACGGAGGGCCTCGCGCGCGACCCCGAGCGTGGTAGCAGAGCCGATCATGTTGTGGGTCGCAAGGTCGAACGGACAACGTCGGCGGCGCGGGCGAGTTGGGTCTCGACCGTGCCGTCGATCTCCCCCTCGTGGGTGTGGACGACACAGCCACCCCGTGGGATCCGCCGCTCGGCCACGACTTCCACCCGTCCAAACCCGCCGAGCCCGGCCGTCACGTCTGCCGCCGCCTCACGGACGAGGTCGAGATCGTCGGGATTGACCTCGATCACGATCCGCTCCCGCTCCGTCACGCCGCGTAGCACACCCTTGACGACGTCGAGCACGCGCTCGGATTCGACCTCCAAGACGGCCGCGACGATCTTCTGCGCCAGCGTGAGAGCAAGCTCGACAGCCTCGCGTTCCACCAGCGCCTCCTGCTCGGCGGACGCAGCGACAACCTGGCGCACCGCCTCGTCAAGGGCTTGAGCGGCTGGTGCCAGCCTGGTCAGCGCCTCGGCTTGCCCGGTCGCGAACCCGGCCTCGAACCCGCGGGCGGCAGCCTCCTCCTCGATCCGAGCGGCGCGCGCCTCTGCAGCCGAGACGAGCTCTGCTGCGCGGGTCGCGGCACTCGCCGCCGTGGTGGCCACGGGGCCGCTGTCCAGTGACGGGAAGGAGTACGACTCGCCAAATGTCACAGGACGAGGTCCTCCTCGGAGCTGCCGCGAGCGATCACGACCTCGCCTGCGTCTTCGAGCCGCCGGACCGAAGCGACGATCTTCGTCTGAGCCTCTTCGATCACGCGGCGGCGCTGCGGGGGCATGAACTCCATCTCCTCGCGCAGCATCTCGGCGCCGCGCTGGGACATGTTTCCGAGCAGGCGTTCCTTGACGTCGTCGGACGCGCCACGCAGGGCCAGCGCCAGGTCCTTGGTGTCGATTTCCTTGAGCACGAGCTGGATCGAGCGGTCGTCCAGCTTGAGGAGGTCTTCGAACACGAACAGCAAGGCCCGCACCTCGTCAGCCACGTCGGGGCTCGTCTCGGTCAGGTGGTCGAGCACGATCCGCTCCATCGAGCGGTCCGCGGCATTGAGGATGGAGGCGAGCGCGGAGACGCCGCCGGCGACTGCGTACTCGTGTTTGACGACCGCGTCGAGCTTGCGCTTGACCAGCCGCGCCACGTCCTTGACGATGTCCGGCGAGGTCTGCTCCATCATGGCGATGCGGGCTGCGATGTCGGCCTGCACATCGTTCGGCATGTGGTTCATCACCTTGGCGCCGACCTCGTACGTCGGTAGGTTCGCGATCACGAGGGCCACGGTCTGTGGATGCTCGGCGCGCAGGAAGGTCCAGATCTGGTCGGGCGGAGTGCGCCGCAGGAACTCGAACGGCGTCGACTCCATCGAGGTGGCGAGCCGCGCCAGGATCTCGTCGGCCTTCTGCTGGCCGACGGCGCGCTCCAGCACCTGCCGCGCGTAGGCGACACCGCCCTCGGCGATGTAGCCCTGCGCGTACGCCGTGTCCACGAGCTCCTCCAGCACGAGGGCGGTGGTCGCAGTGTCGATGTCCTGCAGCCGGGCCATCTCCACCGTGACGGACTCCATCACGTCCTCCGGTAGATGCCTGAAGATCTCGGCGGCACCCTCGGGACCAAGCGTGACGCAGAGGACGGCGGCCTTCTGGCGGCCGGAAAGGGACATCGAGGAGCTCACTGCCGAGGCTCCCCCGGACGCCCTGAGTCGACCCCGCGACGGGCGGCTAGGGCTTCGCCTCGCCGCGCCGAGAGGCGATCGGAGATGCTGGTGCGCCGCACGGCTCGAGCTACTCGTTCATCCACTGCTTGACCTGGATCGCCACCTGGTCGGGTTGCCGGCGGACGATCTCGTCCACCTGCTGCCCGAACTCGTCCCGCTTGACCACGGAGGGGTCGAGCTGGCGCTGCACGGCGCTCTCCAGCTGCCCCAGGGGCTGTGCGTCGGTGATCTCCCGCAGCCATGTCGGCTCGGGACCGATCGGCTCGCCCTCGCGCCGCTTGAGACCGCGACGGACGACGAAGAGGAAGATGAGCGTGCCGAATCCGACTCCCACGTACCGCGCGGCGCCCAGCGGCCCGCCGAGCTGCTCGAGGATCCCGGGGGCAGACACGACCGGCTGCTTCTCCTCCTTGACGAACTCGATCGGTGAGACGGAGATCGTGTCGCCGCGCTTGGGGTCGATCCCGGCCATCCCGGAGACGGACTTCTCGAGCGCGGTCAAGGTCGCGGCGGGCACGGACTTGTCGACGAGGAGGGCGACGTTCAGCCGCTTGACGGTCCCCGGCGCGACGACGGTGGAGACGACCTGCTTGTCGACGCCGAAGTCGGTGGAATCGTTCGTCTTCTCGTATTGGGACTCACCGCCGGTCGCACCATTCCCGGCGTAGGTCGGGGTGTTGGAGGCGGTGCCGGCCGGGCCCTGCGGGGCCGAGCCCTTGGTGGCGAGGGTCTCCGACTCCTTGCGCTGGTTGAGCGCGATCGGCGTCTTCCCGTACGTCACCGAGTCGACGGTACGCCGGTCGAGATCGAGATCGGCGCTGACCCGCGCCTGGCCCTTCCCCGGGCCGAGCGTGGAGGTCAGGAGCGCATTGATCTGGGAGGAGAGCTGGGTGGAGTACTTCTGCTCGGCCTCGAGCTGCGCCGTCAGGGAGTCCCCCCCGGGCCCGCTGCCGTTCGGCCAGAGCAGGTTGCCCGTCTCGTCGGTGATCGTCACCGAGTCCGTCTTCAGGCCCTCGACGCTCGAGGAGACGAGCCGGGCGATGCCACCCACGGCGGCGCCGTCCAGGCTGGTGCCGCCCGTGACGAGTACAGCGGCGCTGGCCTGGGTGCCTTCGTCGAGGAACAGCGACTTCTCCGGCAGCACGAGCTGCACCTCCACACCCTGCACGCCGTCGACGGACTCGATCGTGCGGGCGATCTCGCCCTCGAGCGCGCGCTGATAGTCGACGCGCTGCTGGAAGTCGGTGGCACCGAGCGATTTCTTGTCGAAGATCTCGAAGCCGACATGCCCGCCGCGCGGCAAGCCCTCGTTGGCGAGGGCGACACGGGCGCGCGACTCCTCACCCTTTTCGACGACTGCGGACGTCCCGCCCTCGCGGAGCTCGTAGACCACGCCGGCGCCCTCCAGGGTCTGGGCCACGGCGGCGCCCTCGGATGCCTCCATCCCGCTCGCGATCGTGACCCAGCTCGGGCGCGAGCCCAGCTGGAAGAGGCCGAAGAAGACGGCCACCACGGCAATCGCCGACCCGACCAGGGTCAGCTGCTGACGTGGTTCGAGGCTGCGCCAGATCTCGCCGGCCTTACCCATCGCTAGATCTGCATCCGGAAGATCTCGTGGTACGAGTCGACCGCCCGGTTGCGAACCTGCGAGGCGAGCTGCATGGCGAGCGAGGCGCGCTCGACCTCGAGCACCACCTGCGTGAGATCGGAGGCCTCACCGGTGGCCAGGAGCTGCGACTGCTGCTGCGCTGCGGCTTGCAGATCGTCGAGCTGCTGCAGCGACGAGCGAAGGGCGCCGCCGAAGCCGGCACCGCCACTCGCCGGATCCGCTTTCGGGGTCAGCGGATCGATGCGGAACTCGGAGCTGCGCGCAATGGCCTGGATCGCGAAGTCGGACATCAGCGGAGGAGGTCGAGCGTTCGTGTGAACAGCAGCTTCGAGGCGTTGAAAGCCTGCACGTTTGCCTCGTACCCTCGCTGCGCCGTGATCAGGTCGACCATTTCGGTCACCGTCTCCACATTGGGCAACGTGACGAAGCCCTTCTCGTCCGCGTCTGGATGAGACGGGTCGTACACCTTCTTCCCGGACGTGGCGTCCTGGACGATGCCGACTGCGACAACGCCCCCCAGCACTTCGCCGAACCCACGTCCGCTCGCCTCCTGCAGCACCACTGACTTGCGCTGGTACGGCAGGCCGTTGGCGGCCTGCGTCGTGTTGGCGTTGGCCAGGTTCTCCGCTACGACTTGCATGCGCAGCCGCTCTGCGGTCATGCCGGAGGCGCTGATCGCGAGCGGCCCGAAGATGCTCACTGGCGGGCTCCGATCGCCGTCTCGATGATGCGCAGGTTGCTGCGCAGGATCTGGATCAGCGCCTGCCCCTCGAGGGCGTTCTCGGTGAGCGCGGCATTCTCGCGGTCGATGTCGATCGTGCTCCCGTCGAGCCTCGTCGGCCCGGAGTGCTCGGCCTCCGGCGCAAAGGCCGCCGCTTCCACCCTGGCCATGCTGTCGGGTCTTCCCGACCCTTCCAGGGCGCGACGCAGGACTCCGTGGAAGTCCACGTCGACCCGCTGGTACCCCGGAGTGTTGGCGTTTGCGAGATTCGCGGCGAGCGCCCGCTGGCGGGCAGCCGAGCCGACGAGGGCCTGCTCGAGGAGTGCGTGGGTGACGTCGAAGAGCGGCACGGGGTCCTTTCGCTGGTGACGCCCCGTCCATGGGCTCTCCATCCGGCCCGCTCCATCGGGCACCGCGGTAATCGTCGGTGGTCAGGTCGAATTGAGAGGCGCGTCCCTCGCTGGAGGGCCTCGAAAAGCGTTTGCGTCAGCCGGAGGCGCGCAGCGACGAGCCCGACGGTCCGCCGTAGCCGGCGACGGCGCGCCTGCCGCGCGCGAGCCGGCTCATCGCCTCGCTCGCATCTGAGCGAGAGGAGGCGAGCGACACGGTCACCGCGCGCACAAGGCGTTCTAGCTCGCGCAGCAGATCTGCAGCTTCGGCGGGCGGAGTCTCGGGCAGTGTCGACGCGATGGCGTCCCATTCACGGGTGAGCGGGTCGGTCTCCGCCACGCGTCCGTCGGCGACGAGGCGTTCCTGCTCCTGGGCGATCGCCAGCAGGCGCTCGTAGGGGCCGGTCACGCGCTCTGGAGGGCGACGGGCCGGTCGGCGATGTGCGCCCAGGCCTCGTGTAGCTCGCCCAGCAGACGGGCGACCCCGTCCACCGCCTCGGCGTCGCGGTGGATCCTCGCATCGACCAGCCGGCGCTTGCTGAACAGATAGATCGAGCGGAGGCGGTCGGCCAACTCGCCCTGGCTCATGTCGAGGGAGAGGTTGAGCTCGTCGACGATGGCCGCGGCCCGCGTGATGGCGGTCTCGGCCGCGCCTATGTCGCCTGCCCGCATGGCGGCGGCACCCCTGGCGAGAAAACGAAGCGCACCCTCGTAGAGCATGACCACGAGCCGCTCCGGGGACGCGGTCCTGACCGCAGCCTCCGTGTAGGCCTGTTTTGCCGATGCTGCGTAGGCGCTCATGCACGACCTGTAGTCGGCCGCGCAGGATGGACGTTGAGCGGCTGCACGATCCCGTTCGGGGGATCGTGCAGCCGCCCTCCAGATACGCCGCTTTAACCTGGATCCACCGCTTGGCGCGGGCGGTGCATCCTGCCAGGCCCGCCAGGGCGCTCCCCGACGAGCCTGGCAGGCGCCCCGCGATCACGCCAAGCGGTGGATCCAGGCTTAACGGACGGTCAGCGTGAGCTCGACGGTGTCCCTGATTCTGAACTTGTCGGTGGCGGAGACCTCGATCGCGTAGTCCCCGGCCCGCTTCGCGGTTCCCCCCAAGATGCCGGTCGCGCGGTCGAAGCGGATGCCGATCGGCAGGCGCCCTGAGGTGATCTTCCACTTCACGGGTTGGACGCCGCCCTTGGCGCGAATCACGGCGCGGTAAAGCCGTCCCGCACGGGCCGCCTTCAGTCGCTCGGTGGTGATCTGGAGCGGCGCGGCAACCTTGATCACGACCTGCTTCGCGATCTCATGCCCGTACGGATCGGTGATCTTGATCGTGGCGCCGTACGTCCCTGCCGTCGTGGGCTCGCCGGCGATCGTTGCCTTGCCGGCGGCCGTGGCCGTGCCCCCCGACGTCCGGCTGACGACGACGACCTCCTCAGGCGTGAGGGTGAGCCCCGGCGGCAGCGCACCGGCCGCCACCGTCCACTGGAATGGCTCCTTGCCGCCGGTTCCCTGCAGAGTCAGCTTGAAGTCGACCCCCACTTCCGCCGGGGGAACAACCGGTTCCTCGAAGGCGAGCGGTGTGAGCACGTCGATGACCAGGTTCTTCGTGTCCGACCGCTTGGCATCGGCCACGAAGGCGGTAAACCCGTACGCGCCCGCGGTGGTCGGAGTACCGGAGATGAGCCCGGAGCCGCTCATGGTGAGCCCGGGCGGCAGCGCTCCAGCGCTGACACTCCAGGACTGTGAGCCCCCGCCGGTCGCCGTGAGCTGGACGCTGAAGGGCTGACCGAGGGTGGCGGGCGGGATCGGCGTGTCGGAGATGGTGAGCTTCGCGATGATGCTGACGGTGAACTGGCGCTCCGCCGTCGAGATGTCGTTGATGCACCCGGTGTCCCCGAGCTGGAGCCAGAAGCTGAACTGCCCCGCCTGTGTGGGTGTTCCCGAGACCGTGCCGCTCGACTGGCCCAGGCTGAGACCCGGCGGCATGCTCGTCCCGCTGATCGTCTTGTAGGTGTACGGCGGGCAGCCCGAGCGGCCACCGAGCTGGTGGCTGTACGGCTTGCCGACGACGCCCTCCGGCCAGAAGTAGCTGGCGTCGGAGAAGGCAAGCGCCCAGGCGGCGGTCGCCGTGATGGCGGCGACAACCGCGAACACGGCGATCAGGCGGACGAGCTTATAGCGCATACGACATCACTCCCTGATGAAAATTCCCTGGAAAACCTCGATTTCCCCTGTTCGACGGTAGCAAAGAACGCCCTGTTTTCCGAAGCCCACTTGATTCCGGGGCCTGTCTGCCGATCTTGCTGGTGCCGCCCGCCTCGGGCGACGGCGTGGACAAGAAGCGTGTCAAGGAGCGGACCGATGGGCAAGATCATCCGAGAGCTCGCAGCCGGGGAGATGCCGGAGCAGACGGTCTTCGACAGGCGCATGGTCGTCGAATGCTGTGAAACGTTCCACGTCCACTGGCGGAACCTGCGGCTCGAGCTCTCGCACCCCAACTGGGTGGATTTCCTGGATACGGTGACCCGCGCCGGCGAGGCCTGGCGCGCCGCCGGTGCGCCGGCCGCCGACCCGCATCTCGAGCTCGCGCGGCACTGGATCGAGCATCCGGTGGGCGGCGGCGAGATCGATGTCGAGCTGTGCGACAACCTCTACGCAAAGGCGCCGCCTCCGTTCGGTGACGGCGCCCTGCTGGACGATCCGGACTTCGTGCACTTCCACATCCACGACCTGCGCGTTGAGATGAGCGTGCCGGAGTTCGTGCGGTTCGCCGGGGTCATCTCCCGCGCCCAGCGATCACTCGTAGCCCGCGACGCGACACTGGCCAGGCTGTTCGAGATTCTCGACGAGCACAACATCCTCTACGTCGTGCTCCGCAACTGGGAAGGGCTGCCCGGGGCGGTCGAGCTCGGCGAGCACTCCGACCTCGACCTGTTGGTGCATCCGGCTCACGTCGCGCTCGTGGACGAGCTGTGGCAGGCCGAGCGGACGTTCCCTGAGGAGCACCGGGTGCAGCGCAGGGTCGCAGTGCGAGACGAGAACGGCGAGGCGACCTTCATCCTCTGCGACCTGCGGGCGCCCGGCGACGGATACATGCCGGCCGGCTGGTCGCACGATCTGATCTCCCGCCGCGTGCGCGAGCAGATGTTCTGGGTGCTGGAGCCCGCCGACTACTTCCTCTCGCTGCTCTATCACGCCGTCCACCACAAAGGGGTGATGCGCGAGGACTACGCGGAACGCCTGGTGGCGCTGGCAAGGACGGCAGGGATCGCGTACAGGCGAGACCGCACCCACGATCTCGGAGCTGCCGATCGCCTGCTTCGCGCGCACGGCATCGAGCGCTCCGAGCCGGACGACCTGACCGTGCTCCCACATCTCCCCTATCTCCACCCTGTGGAGACCACGCTCTCCAGCCGCCTCCTGGAGCCGACGACGACCCTCAGCCGCGTGCAGTGCGTGAATGCCCCCGACGGGCGGCGCGTGATCGTCAAGCACGTGTCCGGCGAGAGCGCGGCGCGCGAGGCGCGCCTGATCAGCCGCGTCGGCGGCGACCACACCCCACGGGTGCTGACCGCCGGCCCGGCCCGCGGTGGCAGCTCAGTCACCCTCGAGCATGTCGACGGCCCGACGTTCGCCGACACCGCCGGACTGCTCGAGTCGCTCGGCGAGCTGGAGCACGCTCGGGCCTTCGTGAGCGGAGCCGGCGCGCTCCTGGACGACCTCTCGGCCTCCGGTGTACGGCACCGCGACATCAGGCACGGCAACCTGCTGGTCCGCGGCGACCAGCCGGTGCTCATCGATTTCGGCTGGGCGGAGACGGATGACGACCCCCTGAAGGCGCCCGCCGGCCTCGGTGGCGACGGCTTCGAGGCGCCGGAGGGCGCCCACGACGACGCCTACGCGCTCGGCGTCACCCTCGCCGGTCTGGCCGCGCTCCATCCGGAGCTCGCGCCTGCGATCGTCGGCCTCACCGACCCCGACCCGGCCCGACGCGTTCGCACCAGAAAGGCGGTGGACGCGCTTCTGGCGACACCCACCACCATGGAGGCAGTGACCACGGCGCTCGCTCGGTTCATCGCGCCGACGGTGATCGGCGGGCGAGACGCGTCGCGCCGCGCGCTCCTGCTGGCAGCGCTCGACAGGCGACCGGGCGATCCGCAGCTCGTGCGTGCACTGTTCGAGCTCGACCTGTCCACCGCCGAGCACCTGCTCGACACCGCGGACGGCTCGCTCGATCTCGTGCGCGCAGCTCTCGAGCTGCTTGGGGGCTCCCTGGCCGGACGGCCCGATGATCAGAGGCTTCAGGCCTTGCTGCGCCGTGCGGGAATCGCCCTGGACGCGATCGAGGGCGACCTTGCGTTGGCGAGCCCCGCCGAGCCGGCCGTCCCGTCCCGCACGGTAGTCGGCGAGCCCGTCCGGCGGTACGTCGCCGTGACCTCGGTCGACGAGCTGCTCATGGACGAGGCGTTGCTCCACTGGTACGGCACCTTCTTTGGGCCGGAGGACGACATCACCCTCATCGTCGTGGACTTCGAGACGACCGTGAGCGACGTCGTGGACAGGCTGTTGCCGGCTCTCGCCGCGGCCGGCCTGGCAGGCGACGGAGGGCCTGACCTGCTGGCCATCGCGATCCCACCCGGGGGCGAGCCCATCGTCGCCCGCGAGGTCGACGCCGTGTACGGCACCCGCCACCCCCACGCGGCCTTCGCCGCTCTCCCGTGTTTCGGCGCCGACCGCATCGCGGATCTGCGCTCGGTGGCGATGGCCGGCCGGGCGCTCGACGCCGCTGCGTAGGCTAGATGGTTGATTCCGAGTTGCCTGCCTCCCCGCGCAGGACTACGGGGGATGCGTGCGCGGGGTCGGCAACGGAGCGTGCGGCGGAGTGGGGCCCTTCAGGGCCTCACCGATGAGGTCGGCAGCGGAGCGGCCGGCTGGGGACACTGCTCGAGCGGGTGGCCGCCACCCGGCTGGTAGGGTCCCCCTGCGTGACCTTTCGGGGGAGAGGAAGGTGGCGATGAGACGTACTGAGATCACACCGGAACTCGTGCTCGTCGATCCGGAGCTTCGGCGTCATGTCCTGCGACAGCCTTCGCGCGCCGATCCGGCCGGATGGGCCCGCTTTCCGTCCCCACATCTGCACCCGCCCGCACCATCTCCCGCCCGGCGACGCCCCGTTTCGCCCTGGGGCCGTCGGCGTCGCGCGGTGCTGACCGTGACGGCCTTCGCCCTCGTGGCCGGCACGGCCTTCGCGATCGGGCTTGCCACGGGCTTCGATGCGACGGTGCGAACGACAGCAGCGGTCGCGACCACGACCACTGAGGGGCAGCGGGACGCCCCCCGAGCGGGGGCCGCGGTCCCAGCTATCGGGGCGTGGGCGGGCGCCGGCGCGGCGCTCACATCTCGCGTTGTGTCCCCCGGGGCCGGGCCGCCTGCCACTGCCGAGCGGCCTCGCCCGAGAGCGTCGCCGAAACCGCAACCGCGCCCGACCGACACCAGCGGAGCCGTTTCCCCGGCGACGGGGCCCGGGGCTCTCACCGCCCGCAGGCTCGCGTGGGCCCCGGTCCCGGGTGCCCGCTCGTACATCGTTCAGCTCGTTCGTCGCGGTTCAGTCGTCTTCTCCCGCGCGACCCGAGGCGCTACCGTCGAGGTACCTCGCTCGCTGAAGTCCGGGCGCTACCTGTGGTACGTCTGGCCGGTCACTGCGGGCACACGCGCCGAACGGGCGGCGGTGCGCTCGACGATCTCGTTCGGGCCGTTACCGGCTCCGAGCTAGTGCGGCATCTCGTAACGTTTGACCAGTAGCTCTCCTTGGTGTTGTGGGTGCCGCACCAGTGGACTGACAGAAGTTCCTGCATCCGGCTAGTATCCGCGTGGAACGTAATACCCCTTGGGGAGGGTGGTATGGCGTCGCTGCAGATCACACCCGAGCTTGTGCTCGTCGATCCGGACCTGCGCCGCGAGCTGCTCCTGCCCGCGCGCCCAGACGCAGACGCAGCCGGAGCGAGCGGCGGCGGGCTACAACGGCCCCCAGCCAGCCTGCGCCTGACCCGCAACCCCACCCGCCCCACGCGTCGCGCCGGCCGCGACTGGGCTCGCAGGGCCGAGCTTCGCCGGTTCGGGGCGGCCTGCTCCCTCGCAGCGCTTGCGGTGCTGGCCGCGATCGGCTTGCTGTCGGTCATCGACCGCGGCCAAAGCGCGGGCACCGCTTCATCTGCCACGAACCTCGCCGGCAAGGCTGAGCCGCCTCCGGTCATCCGTCTGCAGGCCGTGAGCATGGCGGCGGCCATGGCAATCGCAGCGACCACGTCGCCTGCGTCGGCCGAGCGCGCCCCGCGCGCGAGTGATCGCCCCAAGTCGAGCCCTCCGGCGGCCGCGGGAGCGAGCACGCCTGAGACCACCCGATCCGTGTCTCCGTCGCCTCCGGACACGCCGCCCCGGCTCGAGGTGGACGACTTCCCGGTGCGCCGTTTTGCCTGGGCACCGGTCCCCGGCGCCGCCTTCTACGACTTCGAGCTCCACCGGCAGGGCGCCGTCGTACTCACGGCCAGGACGACCCTACCGACCTTCGAGATTCCAGACACCTGGCGGCGGGCGGGCCGCACGCACACGCTGCGGCCGGGGCGTTACGTCTGGTACGTGTGGCCGGTCAACGGCGGTCGCCGTGCGGCCGAGCCCGTGGTCGCCTCCACGCTCGTCGTCTGACCAGCTCCTGCGGGTCTACAACCGGGACAGCTGGCCGGCCAGCCACTCGCCCTGTGACTGCGCGGCCTGTAGCGCGGTCTCCATGGCCGTGAACTGCGAGCGGAGCGCACGCTCGCGCAGGGCGAGCCGCTGGTCGATCTCGACCTTGCGGTCCCTGAGGGCGTCGATCGTGGATTGAATGGACGTCAGCCGGCCGCTCATGATCGAGGCCGTGGAGCCGTCGCCGGTCAGCCACGGGTCGAGATGTCGCTCCAGGCGCTCGGCGATGCCCTCGCTGGCTGCACTTCCCGTCGCCTCGTGGAACAACGTCTTCACGTCGCCGAAGGAGGCCGCGAGCTTCTCTCGGAGCATCGAGGCGTTGAGGGTCAGCTTGCCGGCGACGGCGTTGGGGTCGATCGCGGAGCTACCGGTGGTGGCCCCGGTGGTGAGACCCACCTCGCTCAACTGATCAAGACCGGAGGGCTGCCCGCCGACAGAGTCCATCAGCGAGGACCGCAGCCTCGTGAGCAGGATCTGCAGACCGGCATCGCCGCGCAGCACGCCCTTGGCGCGATCGGCGTCGGTGGTCGCGTTCGGAACGACCTTCTCGTCGAGCTTCGCGCGGATGAAGTCGATGGTCGAGTTGTACTGCTCCACGAACGCCTGGAGCTTGGCCACGATCGCCTCGGAATCCGGGCCCGGCGCACCGATCGAGACACCGACGGTCGCTCCGGAAGTGGTGGTCTTGAGTGTCAGCTCGACGCCGGAGAGCACGTCGGTGACGGTGTTCGAGGAGCGGTTCGTGTAGTGGACGCCGTCCACCCAGAAGTCCGCATTCTGCGGAGCCTGGGTCTGGGTCAGGCCGAGGTCGGTGGCGAGGTCGTAGCCGTTGCCTGCGGCGCCGTCGGTGATCGAGATCGTCTCGCTCGTGCCTGTGGTCTTGCCGGAGAGCACGAGCTTGCCGCTGACCACGGAAGCGTAGACGGGCGTGCTCGAGGTGCCGTTGATCTTTTCCGCGATCTCCTCGAGCGTGTCGCCGGCCTCGATCGCCACGGTGACGGCCGTTCCTGCACCCACCTGGATGTTGAGCGTGTCGGCGCTCGTCGCCGATGTGATGGAGCTGCCCTGCGTCGCTTGTGCGGCGCGGGCCAGGGCATCGATCTGGACGGCGTACCCTCCTGCCGCTGCCCCGGCCAGCCGCCGCACGCCGACCTTCGTCGAGTCCGAAGACGACACGGCCTGCACGTCCCCCCAGGTGGAGGCGTCGCGCAGGCCGCTGATCGCCGTCTTCAGGTTGCGCAGCCTCGTCTCGACATCCCGCAACGCGGTCTGCCGGGCCAGCTCGACGCGTTCCCGCTGCTCGAGCCGCACGCGCGGCCGAGCCTCGAGCGCCATCAGCTGGGAGACGATGGTGTTCGTGTCGAGCCCTGAGGCGAGCCCGCCGAAGTTCAGTGTCGGGAGCAGATTCGACATCTCATCCGACAGCGTCTACGGCGAGCGTTTCCCTCTCCCCGCTCAAGAGTTCGAGGGCGTGCCTCGCGGGCACCTCACGAATGACCTTCCCGTTCCCGTCGCGCACCGTCACGTGGATGCGGTTGGACTTCTCGTCGACCTCGAACTCCAGGTTCAGGTTCCTGGTGACGAGATCCGAGATCACGCGCTGTGCATGATCGAGGTCCTTCAGCACCTCCGGTGGAGGTGACGACGGGAATGGATCGAGCAGACCGTCCTTCACAGGGCTGGGGGTCTGCGTCGCCTCCGGTCGAACGGCTGGTCTCCGCACTCCAGCCGCTCGCTCCAGAGAGCTGAGCGGTGCTATTCCGTCGAGCATGTCGATCCTTCCTTGGATCGGCCGAGTTGGTCGATGGGGTTGATCGGCAGCGTCCATCGGTTCTTTAGCTCCCCTCTGCGCTTGGTGTCGTCATGCAGCCAGTGCTTGTCTCAGCATCCGAGCCTCGTCGGAGGAAGGGTCGAGCCGCAACGCCTCGCTCGCGAGCTCGTACGCGTCCTCTGTCAGCCCCTTGGCATCCGCGACCCGGGCCAGGCCGATGAAGGCCCGGCTGTCGGGGTCGGTTTCCGCCACCGCCATCCACTCCTCGCCGGCGGAGTCGACGAAGCCGCGCCCGAGATAGATCCGTGCAAGGGCCTCACGGCGCTCGCGCTCCGGGAGCGGGACTGCATTCCACACGGGAAGTGCAGCTTCGAAGGCCTCGAAGGCCTGGTGCTCGAGCAGGTGATCGAGGAGCGCCGCCGCCGGCTCGCCGCAGACGATCGGCAGGGCGGCCGGGTTCCCGCCGGCGAGCGCGGTCGCCAGCGCCCGGTAGACGGCGGTGTCGGCCGTGACCGGGAGACCGGCGAGCACGACCTCGAGGTTGCCTCGCGAGCGCTCGCGCGCCGCAGCCCTGAGCGCGGGGAGTGCGGCCTTGGCCCGCACCTCCGCCAGCGCCGCCTCGGCCTCGGAGTAGTCAGGCCGCTCGACCAGGCATCGCTGAAGCAGCTCGTGCGCCTCGGCGAAGCGTCCCTGCTCGGTGCGGATGGAGGCGAGCAGCGCACGGGCGAGATAGCTCCCGGCGCCCGCGGTCCCGGCCAGGCGTGCCGGGGCGTCACCAAGCTCCAGACAGCGCTCGGCGAACGCCGCTGCGCGATCGAGATCACCGCTCGCGCGGGCACAGAGCGCGGCTTCGCGGACGACGTCGGTGAGCTCCGGGAGCAGCTCCATCGCCTCCTCCGCCCGGCGCAGGCCCCCTGCGGGGTCGGCGGCCAGCCGGTGCGCCTGGACGATACGGAGGGCCAGGGGCGCGAAGTACTGCGGTCGCGGGAAACCGCGGCGCACGTCGGTGGAGGCCTCCACCCACGCCCGCTCGAGCATGGCCAGCGCCTCACGGGGCCGCTCGTCGGAGAGCAACTCGGTGCCGAGGTTGTAGAGCGTGAACGCTGTCTCCTCCTCCTGCTCGAGCAACTCCCGGTTCCGCACCCCTTTGTTCTTGGCGGCCACGACCTCGGGTCTGTAGCCGTGGTGGATCACGAGCACGTCGGAGCGCTCGAACCGCTCGGGCCGGTCGAGGGGCATGTTCTGGGTGTGCTGCTCGTGGATGCGTCCGACGAACCGCGTCTCCGGGCGGTTGCGGAACAGCCGGAGCGCCTCGTGGTCGACGGACACGGCGTCGCTGTCGTTCGTGAGGTTGCGCACCGTGAGGTAGAACGCCTCGCGCCACGTTCGCGTGAGTAGCCCTCTGATCATCGCGGCCGAACCGGGCTCCAGGATCTCGTCGGCGTCGAGGTAGAGGATCCAGTCGCCCGTGGCGTGCTCCAGCGAGATGTTGCGCGCCTCGCTGAACGATCCCGTCCACGTCGTTTCGATCACGGTGGCGCCGTGGGCGAGCGCGATGTCCACGGTGCTGTCGGTGGAGCCGGTGTCGACGACGACGATCTCGTCCGCGGCGCCCTTCGCCGCCTCGAGGCACTGACCGAGCATGGCCTCTTCGTCCCTGACGATCATGCACAGCGAGAGCCGCTGCCCCGCGGCGGGACGGGCTCGCCTGGCCAGCTTCTGCGCGCGGCCGGCAATCTGTCCGAGACGCGGATGGCGCTTGCCGCTGCGCCTCGCGCGCCGCAGCTCGGCGCACGAGGCGAGGTTGTCGTGCACGGAGGGAAGCGCAGGGTCGAGTGCGGCCGCAGCACGGAACGCGGCCTCGGCGCCGTCCGCCTCGACGAGGCCGTACAGGAGCACACCGAGCTCGTTGAGGAGCACCGGCTCGGCCGGCTCGGCTTCGAGCGCCGTGGTCAGGGCTTCCGCCGCGATCATGAGGATCGGCGGGTTGTTGGTGTGTTGGGCGAAGACGGTCGCGGTCAGGCCGCGCAGGGCCGAGTACCGCTTCGCGTCATCTGCCCAGGCGAGCACCTCGCGGAAGGCGAGCCCGATGGACGAGGCTGACGCGCCCCCCGGGGCGGCCACGGCGCGAACCGCATCGGGTCGCCAGACGCGCTCGCCGATCGCCAGCGAGTGCGCGTGCCCGGGGTTCGGTAGGGCGACGTATCTCGTGGTGCGCCGTTCGGCGTCGATCTCGTAGCCCTGTTCCAGAGGAGCGCCCTCCGGGAGCTGCCACAGCTGCTTGAACACCGCCCAGTTACGGAGCATTACCTGGGCGTAGTCGATCTTCTGGCCGGCGAAGGTGCGGCTGCCCTCGTGATGGACGTAGGCCTCGTGCGCGATGTAGGCCCGGTAGCCGGCCGCGCGCACGCGCAGGCAGAGGTCGTCGTCTTCGAAGTTCCCGCTGGCAAAGCGTTCGTCGTAGCCGCCGACCAGGTCGAGCGCGGTCCGTCGCGCGAGCAGGCAGAAGCCAACGAGCCGGGTGACCTCCGTCACCTGCCCGCGTCGGCGCTCGGCCCAGGCGGAGGCGAAGCGTGCGATGCCGTCCGGGTATGTGACATCCGGCGCCAACTGCCCGCCTGACACGTGATTCGACATGGGCCCGACGAGACCGGCCTCGGGATCCTCCTCGAGCACGCGGCGGAGGGTGCCGAGCCAGCCGGGCGTGGCTTGCGTGTCGTTGTTCAGGAACAGCACCGCGTCGCCGCGGGCGAGAGCGAGACCCTGGTTGCAGCCACCCGCGAAGCCGCGGTTCTCGAGGTTGAGCACCACCGTGGCGTCGTCGCGGCTTTGCGCGAGCTCCTCCAGATAGGCCGGCGTCCCGTCCTGCGAGCCGTTGTCGACGAGGATGAGCTCGTACGGCTCCGGCGTGTGTTCGGCGATCGAGCCGATGCACGCACGTGTCAGCTCGAGCTCGCCAAGTGTGAGGATCACGATCGAGGTCAGCCCCGGCTCGCAGCGTGCGGCGGCCTCGGCGGTCACGAGCTCCTCGAGCGCGGCACTCACCGCAGCTCGGCCGAAGCGCGAGCCGATGACCCGCGGCCCGGCGTCGGAGAGGCGCTGCCAGAGCGCATCCTCCTGGAGCAGGCGCACGCAGGCGGCTGCCAGCGACCCCGCGTCCTCCCCGACCAGCACACCGTTGCTCTCGGGATCGCCGGCGACGATTCCCTCGGCCCCGACCGCAGTCGTGACGACAGGAAGGCCGGCTGCCAGGGACTCCCCCACCTTGCCCTTCATGCCTGCGCCGAAGCGCAGCGGGGCAACGGAGACGCGCGCGCGCTCCAGATAGGGCTCGACCCTCTCCACCCACCCGGTCACGGTGATCTCGCGATCCATCTGCACGACGCTCGCGGGCGGGTCGGGGCCGACGATGGTCAGGGTTGCCTCCGGCACCTGGCGCCGTACCAGCGGCCAGACCTCATGGCCAAGGAAGAGCGCAGCGTCGATGTTCGGCGGATGGTTGAAGTTGCCGACGAACAGCAGGCCCTGGCGTCCGAGCGTGGATTGCCTCTCGCCGCCGGCCTCGTGGACGTTCGGCACGACGTACACGGTCGCTTCTGGCACCTCCGCCAGGATCGCCTGCCGATCCTCCTCGGTGACCGTGATCGTGGCGTCGGTCTCGCGCACGACGGCGAGCTCGCAGCGCTTCGTCTCCGCGGCGGAGGTGCGGAGTGTCTCGTCGCCGGCCAGCTCCGCCTCGCGGTGCTCACGAACGAAGTGGACGTCGACGGTGTCGAAGACGACACGGGCTCGCGGTGCGGATTCGCGAACGGCGGCGAGCAGCGGGCGAGCGATGTAGTGGAACGCGAGAACGACGATGTCGACGTCCTGCTCGGTGAGCAGCGAGCGGAGCAGTTTCGCGACGACCTCCGGTTTGCCGGTGCGATCGCCGGTGTGCACCTCGATGCCGGCCTGCTCGAGTGTGGGCGCGTAGCGCTCACGCTCGTAGCTGTTGCAGGCGACGAAGGTCACGGCGTGACCCTGCGCCGCCAGCAGCAGCAGCATCTCGTGCAGGCGCCTCGATCCGGAGGCCCGGTCGAACATCGGCAAGAACGGGTCGACGACGACCAAGCGGCGCCCGGGTGCGCGGTTGGCGGCACGGCGGACCAGCGACGCATCGGGGAGCGACTGGAGTCGCAACTCGTCAGCCCATTTCTCGCGGAAGCGCTCGGCGTTGACCACCTGGTGCTGCTTGAAGCCAGAGGCGAGGTCGGTTCCGGCTGTACCACCTTCGTGGTGGCGGATCACGGCGCCGGGCTGATAGAGGACTCGGTAGCCAAGCGCGCGCACACCGAAGCAGAGATCGGTGTCCTCGTAGTAGGCGGGCGCATAGCGCTCGTCGAAGCGCCCGAGCTGCTCGAAGAGAGCGCGCCTGACGAGCAGGCAGGCGGCCGAGCAGTAGTCCACCTCGCGAACGAAGCGGTAGCGCGGATCATCGACGCTGCCGCCCTTGCCGACGTTCCAGCCCGTGCCGTCGGCGAACACGATGCTCCCGGCCTCCTGCAGCCGGCCGTCAGGATAGACGAGCTTGGCCCCGACCGCCCCGACCGTCGAATCGTCCTCCGCCGTCTGGACGAGTGCCTCCAGCCATCCCGGCTGGGGCTCGGTGTCGTTGTTCAGGAACACGAGGTACTCACCGCGGGCGTGGGCTGCGGCGAGGTTGTTCCCGCCCACGAAGCCGAGGTTCTCGCCGGGCGACAGCACGGTGACGAGTGACTCGCGGGCGGCGAGCTCGCCCAGGAACTCACCTGTGCCGTCGGTCGACCCGTTGTCGACGACGATGACCTCGGCGAGGAGCGGTGAGC
Organism: uncultured Actinomycetes bacterium; assembly: GCA_963738505.1. Classification (GTDB taxonomy): domain Bacteria; phylum Actinomycetota; class Thermoleophilia; order Gaiellales; family Gaiellaceae; genus Gaiella. The sequence continues at coordinate 84,896 of CAVTWR010000018.1, forward strand.
GCTCCTCGAGCAGGACCTCGAGGCAGCGGCGCGTGAACGTCAGCTGGTCGCGCACGCAGATCAGCAGGGAGGCGGTCATCCGCTCTCCCCGTGTGTGGTGGCGCCGGGCGCGTAGGCGATGATCGGCCAGCCCCCCGGTCCGCCCATATCCACCCCGAAGCGAGGACACGGTGTGTCGAGCACCTGCACGTCCACGAAGCCGGCGCTATCCAGCGCGGAGAGGATGTCCGGCAGGGAGAAGATCCGCATCTCCAACGTGGCCCCGTCGCCGCCGTGGTAGCGCAGGTCGCCGAACACCTCGAAGGCACCGACGGCGGTTCTGTTGACGAGGACGCGCTCGCCGCCGAGCTCGATCGTGGTGAACGTCCCGAGGTCGGGGAAGTGTTCGGCCGTCCGCCCGGTCGAGCGGTAGGGCACCGTGAGCACGAAGAGGCCCCCCGGGCGGAGCAGCCCGCGCGCTGCGTCGAAGGCCAGCTGCACGGGCGGCCGCACGTGCTCGAACACGTCGCTGGAGACGAGCAGATCGAGCGTTCCGCTCCGCGAGGCGACCGGGTCGGTGATGTCGAGGAACGGCGGTCGATGCAGGTACGTGTTCTCGTAGGTGAGGCGCTCTGCGAGCCGGTCGGCGTAGCCCGGCCAGTCGGAAAGGCCGGCGCCGACGAGGTCTCGGCGCTCGGGGATCTCCTCGAGGGGCATGGTCTGGCCGAAGAGCCCGAACGAGATCGCGTGCACGATCGAGCGGAAGCGAGGGGTCGACCCGCACGTGTCGCAGGATGTGACCTCGCGGTCGAACCCTCCGTCGGGCCGTGGGGCCGACGCCCCGCAGACGTTGCAGCGGAAGGTGCCGAGGGTGGCGCGGATGCCGTCGAAGGCGTGTTCGTCGAAGCCCACCACGGGAGCGCCCTGCTCCTCTGCGCGGCGCTTTCGGGACAACACCCAATCGACCCCGGCGAGCGACGAAGACTCGCCGCTCACCAGCACGACGTCGAGCGCGTCGGGACGGTCGAGCCCGGTACCCCGCGCGATCGCCTCGAGGCGAGCCGCGAGCGCAGGCTCGTGCCCCGGGGCCAGCAGGACCAGGGTCAGGTCGTCATTCGCGGTGAACGCGCGAACTGCGGTCTCGAGCAGGGCGGGGCACTCGAGCACCTCGTCCGCGTACGCCATCGCGAGATACGTCCGCGTTGGTGACACAGGCGACACTTGCCCGGGTTGATCGACGGTGAGGTGGTGCTATTGAGCCGGACCGCCGCAAGACCCACCATGATGGGTGACGCGCTGGGTGAGGTACTGGGTGACGCGGGGCGAAACCCGCAACCGCCGGACGTCAGAGCCGGACGTCGATCACGCGCGGTGCGAGATCGTCGAGCCGGTAGCGGCCGCGCAGGCGCTGCTCCTGCGGAGTGCGCCAGGTCGTGCGCGAGGAGATCTCGTGCAACACGGCTCCGTAGGCGTCGTTGACGACCGTGAAGCCCCTCGCGTCACCGCCAGCGTCTGGATGTGTCGCGCGCGCGAGACGACGGTACGCCGCTTTCGCCTGCGCACGAGTTGCCGACGGGGACAGGCCGAGCACGGCCCATCCGTCGACGGCGCTCCCCAGTGCCGTCGTTCCCACCATTCCCTTCACTCACCGTACCCGCGACGAAGAGAGTGTCCAGTGCGGAGCTTCATGCGATCAGCGACTGCCGCAGGGCCATGGCCACAGCCTGCGTCCGGGTGTCTGCCTGCAACTTGTCCATCGCCTTCCGGACATGGGTGCGCACCGTGTCCGGGGAGATGAAGAGCTCCCGGCCGATCTGCTCGTTGCGCATCCCGTCGGCGAGCAGGCGTAGGACCTGCCGTTCGCGCGGCGTCAACGACGGCACCTTGTCCGCGCTCGAGGAGGCGAGGGTGGCGGCCAGGGTGGGGTCGACGTAGGTTCCGCCTTCTGCGACGACCCTGACGGCACGGATCAGCTCGTCGAGGGGGCCGTCCTTGAGCACGAATCCCCGGGCGCCGGCATCGAGCGCCTCGATCAGGAGCGCGCGCTGGCTGAACGCGGTGTACACGAGGATTCCGGTGCCGGGCGAGGACTTGGCGGCCGCCCGCGCCACCTCCGTGCCGCGGACATCCGGCATCAGATCGTCGATGATCGCCACGTCGGGGTGGTGCGCCTCGATCTCCTTGATCGCCTCCCGACCGCCCCGCGCCCGAGCAACGACCTCGAAGCCGGCGCGCTCGAACGCGTCCCCAGCCGCGGAGAGGATGGCAGGGTGGTCGTCCGCGATGACGCACCTGATCACTGCGCGCGACTGTACTACGGTTGACGGATGCGTTTCCAGCCTCCGTCAAGGCGACGACCAGCCGTCGGCCTGGGCGGCTGTCGGGCATGAGGATCGCGATCGTCGGCGCAGGTGCCATGGGCTCCGTCTACGCGGCGCTGCTCGCAGGCCCCGCGAACGAGGTGGCCGTCGTCGACTCCTGGGTGGAGCACATCGAGGCGATCCGCGCGCAAGGGCTCCGCGTGGAGGGCGCCAGCGGCGACCGGACGGTGGCGCTCACCGCGACCACGGACGCCAACGAGGTGGGCGAGGTCGATCTCGTGGTCATCGCGACCAAGGCCCGGCACGCGGCCGAGGCGGCCGCGAGCGCCCGTCCGCTGATCGGCGCAGAGACCATCGTGCTGACGATCCAGAACGGCCTCGGCTCCGATGCGGTGGTGGCGGGAATCCTCGGTGAGGAACGCACGATCGCCGGCACCGCTGCCGTTTTTGGCGCGTCGATCGTTGCTCCCGGGCACGCACACCACCACCACCTGGGAATGATCCGGCTGGGTGAACGGTCAGGCCCGGCCACGGAGCGCGTGGCTCGGGTCGCCGCGGTCTGGCGCGACGCCGGCTTCCCGGTCCAGGCCGAAGACGATCTCGCCCGGCTCGTGTGGGAGAAGCTCGTCTGCAACTGCGCTTTCAGCGGCACGTGCGCCGTCCTGCGCAGGCCGATCGGGGGCGTGCTGGACGATCCCCGGGCCTGGTCGGTGGCGGCCTCGTGCGCTACGGAGGCCTATGCCGCCGGGAGCGCGTCGGGCGTGGCCTTCGGCTTCGACGACCCCGTGGCCTGGGCGCGCGCCTTCGGCGAGCGCATGCCGGGAGCGAAGCCGTCCGTGCTGCTCGACCTCGAGGCCGGCCGCCCGACGGAGATCGCCGTGATCAACGGCGCCATCCCGGGTGTGGCTCAGGAGCATGGTCTCGAAGCCCCCGTCAACGACACGGTGGCGGCGCTCGTGGACGCCGTCGGGGGGTAGACCTGCCGCGAGGGAAGCCGGGCCGTTCAGCCTGGATCCACCGCTTGGCGTGATCGCGGGGCGCCTGCCAGGGTCGTCAGGACGTGCGCGAACAGCGTCGGGCAGGCTGGTTGCCTGTGCGACGCTGTCCGCGCGCGGAGCGCACCGAGCGCCCTGGCGGGCCTGGCAGGATGCACCGCCCACGCCAAGCGGTGGATCCAGGCTCAGGGCCTCGCCAGGAGCTCGCACTTGGCCGGGACTCGCGTTGTCGGCGGCCCCACCACGGCCAGTTCCAGGTCAACCGTTCAGGGCCGCCGCACTAGACGAGCACCTCCACGCGACCATCGACCACCCGGGATTCGTAGACCGCGACCCGCAACGAGGGCTCGTCGGGGCAGACGCCGTCCGCGAGGTCGTACTCCCAGCCGTGCCACGGACAGCGCACGACCAGGCGCTCCCCGAGCGTGTAACGGCCATCGGCGCTCTCGATTCGCCGCGAGACGCGACCGAGGCAGAGCGGCGCGCCGTGGTGCGGGCAGCGGTTGCGCAGACCTCGCGGCGTCCCATCGGGATCGAGCAGGACACCGACGTCCCGTCCGCGCACCCGGGCGAGCAGGCGCCCTTCACGCTCGAGTTCGGCGACCGAGCCGACGTCGGCCCACTCGCTCACGCGACGGGGGCGAACGCCGTGAGACGATCGCCGTACAGCGCCGCCGCGTTGTCGTGCATCACCGGCGCCCGCCAGGCCTCCGGCAGGCGCCGCAGCATCGTGGCGGGATCGTCGAAGTCCCAGTGCGGGTAGTCGGAGGCGAAGACGAGGATCTCGGGCGCGCCGACCGCCCCCAGCATCTCGAACAGGAGGCCGTCGTTCCCGTTCGTGTTCTCGAGCGGCTGCGTGGTGAAGGCGACGTGCTCCCTCATCACCTCGCCGGGCGGACGGTCGAGCCAGGGAACCTCGCTGCGCAACCCGCGCCAGTTGGTCTCGAGCCGCCAGAGGATGCCTGGCAGCCAGGCCAGACCACCCTCGATCAGCACCACCTTCAGTCCCGGGACGCGCTCGAACGTCCCGTTGGCGAGCAGCGAGACGAGATGGGCCATCTGGCTGCCTGCCGAGCCGAGGGTGTGCCACTCGATGTAGAAGGCACCTGGGCCGGCACCGCCGGGTGAGGCGCCAATGCCGAGACCCTCGCCTCCCGTATGGATGGCCACGGGCAAGCCCGCCGCGGCGGCCGCCTGGAAGATCGGGAGGTAGCGTACCTCTCCGTACGGCCGCTCGGAGCCCCCGACGAGGAGCACGTGGACGAACCAGGGGTCGGCTGCGCACCGTTCGATCTCGGCTACAGCGGCAACGGGATCCTGGGCCGGGCAGAGGATGGAGCCCCGAAGTCGAGGGTCACCGCTCCCGCCCCAGCACTCGCGGAGCCAGTCGTTGTGGGCGCGGGCGAGCGCCGCGGCACGGTAGGGGCTCGGCATCAGCGAGACGGTGATCATGTCGTCCGCATTGAGAACGCCGACGGTGGTTCCGTGCGACTCCACCGCTTCACGCAGCACGACCTCGACGTCACCGCCGGGCACGCCCGCCTGGTTGCGTTCGAGATCCTGGCGGAACCACGAGCTCGGGTGCGTCCAGGGATACCCCGGCGTCCCGAACATCGCTCCCTGCGCCCGGAACCAGTCGCGCTGGGCCGGCTCCACGAAGCGGAGCAGCTCCTCTGGATCGCCGACCTGGACGTGGATGTCGAGGTCGATCACGCTGCGCCGAGGCCGACCCCGAGTGCGTCTGCGACCCGTCGCTGAAAGTCGACGATCAGCTGCTCGGTTTCCTGCAGGATCCGCCCCTGCGTGACGGCTCCCGAGTCGAGCCCGGCCTGCACGGAGAGGCAAAGCGCCGTGTCCTCCCGCGCCACCTGCGAGCCGAACTCGATCATCTCCTCCGCGCGTTCCGCGCTCACATCTTCGCCGAACCAGCAGTCGGTGATCTCGATCGTGCGGCCGGGGCCCGCCGGGACCCAGCGCTCGAGCGAGATGTTGGGCGGCCCGGGGTCGATGTTGATGGTCGTGGCAGGGAACAGGAAGTGGTACTGCGACTGGTGGATCTCCCCGCGGGCATCGTAGGGCGCGGTCTCGGGCCGAGCCAGGGCGGACTCGCGAACGGGACCGAGCTGGCTCGAGACGGTCGGGCCGACGCTGAGCCGGTACGCGTCGGGATCGACGTTGATGACCTTGCTGAACCCGGGGTGCGCGACCGGGCAGTGGTAGCACTCGAGGTAGTTCTCCAGTGCGACCTTCCAATTGACCTCCGCCGGCCACTCGTAATGCGAGTGATAGCGAAGCACGGACAGATCGAGGCCGCTGGAGGCCACGAGCTGCGGGAGATCTCCCAGCGTTTCGGAGAGCGGTGACGCGGCGGGATCCGCGTTGACGAACACGAACGGGCCCCAGGTGTCGACCGAAGCCGGGAGCAGCCCGAACAGGTCGGGATCGAAGCCCCGCTCGCGCTCGGACCGCGGCGCGCGGCGCAGCGAGCCGTCCAGCGAGTACGTCCAGGCGTGGTAGGGGCACTGGAGTGTCTCGCGGCAGCCGCGCTCCGCCACGACGAGATGCCCGCGGTGACGGCACACGTTGACGAACGCGCGCAGTACGCCGTCACCGTCGCGGACGACTGCGAGGGGGATGTGCCCGACCTGGGTCGGGAAGCGGCTCCCCGGCTCCGAGACCCACTCCGACGGTCCACCGTACTGCCATGCTGACGTGAAGATCTGCTCTCGTTCCAGCTGGTGCACGACGGGGTCGCTGTACCACGCGGCCGGAAGCGACCAGCCTTCCAGCAGCGGATGCTCCGGCGCTTGGACCTTGCCAGCCTCGACTGCGGACATCTCGCCCTCCCATAGTCCCCTGACTGTCTGGACAGTCAAGCGTGCGATCAGGATATCGTTTCGCTCCGACCAACCGGGAGGGGGATGTGAGCTCTACGCAACCGGTGCAGAGCGCGCGCGTGGAGGCGATCCTTCGCGCTGCTTTGCGCGTGATCGCACGAGACGGCGCCAACGGCGTCCGGATGGCGGTGGTCGCCGAGCAGGCCGGAGTGTCGAAGGCGCTCGTCCACTACTACTTCTCGACGCGCCGGGAGCTTCTGCGCAGCGCATTCGCCTTCTCCGCCATGGAGGTCCGGCGGGTGTTCAGCGAGCGTTTCGAGGTGCTGCAGACGGGCCGGGACAAGCTCTCCTTCGTCCTGCTCAGCATGCTCGAGCAGGAGTCGCCGGGATCGGACTTCCACGAGATCTGGAACGAGCTGTGGAGCAGCACGACCTACGACGCCGAGTTGCGCCCCATCGTCGAGGAGGCCTACCGGGAATGGGTGGAATGGGTGCGAACCGCCGTCCAGGCAGTCGCAGACGACGACGAGCTCCGTCCAGGCGCCGATCCCGAGACCACGACCTGGCACCTGGCTGCGGTCGCCGACGGCGTCGAGTCGATGCTTGTCGCCCGAATCATCGACCACGAGCGGGGTCGCCGGATCGTCCTCTCGGCGCTGGCGCAGGAACTTCGCCCGTGAGCCGGCACGACGTGCTCGTGCTCGGAGCCGGCCTGGCCGGGCTGACCGCAGCGCGTGACCTCGCGCGAGCCGGTGCCGACGTTCTCGTGCTGGAGGCCCGCGATCGCGTGGGCGGCCGAGTCGAGCAGGCCCGCGTCGACGAGGGCCGGCCCGTACAGCTCGGAGGGGAGGTCGTCGGCACCTTCCACACCGCCTATCTCGATCTGTGCGCGGAGCTCGGTCTCTCATTGCAAGCTTCGTACACCGAGGCGCCGGGCGTGGAAAGGTTCGGCTTGCACGACCGCATTGCCGGCTCGGGACAGGGTTATCCTTTCACCGACCCTGGCGGTGCCGCCGATTGGGACCGGGTCGAGGGCCTTTTCGGAGCGCTGTCTCGCAGCGTCGACCCGGACGATCCGTGGTCGCATCCCGAGGCCGGGGCGCTCGACCGGGCGTCGCTCGGTGACTGGGCGCGATCGGTGGACGCCCACCCCGAGGTGCTCCGCGCGCTCGAGGTGGGTGCGCTGGCGCTGGCCGACGGCTCGATCGAGCGCACCTCCCTCCTCGGTGCGCTTCGCAAGAGCGCCGCCGCCGGCGATCACGGGTTCTACGGCTACGAGACCTGGGAGTCGCTGCAGGTGGTGGAGGGAAGCGGTGAGCTGCCCGAGAGGATGGCGGCCGACCTGGGGAGGCGCATCCGTCTCGGGGCTGAGATCTCCTCGGTCTCGGTGAACCCTGCCGGCTGCCTCGTCCGTCTCAGTGACGACGAGGAGCTGCGATCCGAGGCGATCGTCTGCGCCTTGCCGGTCGGCGTCCTCCACGAGGTGCCCGTCGAGGGCGTCAGCAGCGAACGCCTGAGCTCCCTTCACCGCCAGCGGATGGCGCAGGCGGCGAAGGTCGTGGCTGTGTACGACACGTCGTTCTGGGAGGAGGATGGCTCTTCAGGGCTCTCGGAATGCGAGTTTCTGATCGGCTCCACCTGGCCACAGCGGCCGGGCACCTTGTCCGCTCTGGTGCCTCCCGAGCGCTTCGCCTCGTTCCTGGCCACGGCCCCGCAGCATCGCGAGGAGGCGGCGCTGGCGGACATCGCGCGGCTCTTCGGACCGCGTTCGCTGGAGCCGCGCCACACGTTTCTCCGCCTCTGGGGTGCCGACCCGCTGACCCGCGGCTACGTCACCCAGTGGTGGCCCGGAGACGTCCTGCGCGTCGGCCCCCTGCACGGCAGCCACGAGCCCCCGTTCTACCTTTGCGGCTCGGACCAGTGGGTGGCCGGATACATGGAGGGCGCCGTCCGTACCGGCCACTCCGCGGCCGCCGCCGCTCTTCAGACCGCCTGCGGGCCCCTTTAGGGGCTCGCCAGGAACTACTCTAGTGCGGCCCCTCCAAACGTTTGACCTACTCTCGTTGGTGTTGTGGGTGCCGCACTAGATGCCCACAGCCAGCAACGACACCCGGCCGAGCGCCACCGGCCGCTCGGGCTCGGCCTCGGGGCAGATCTCGACATCCACCACTGCGAGCCTGCGCCCCGCGCGACGGACGTGGCTGCGCACGAGGTGCGGTTCGAGCTTGCCCAGGCGGAGGCAGTCGAGGCGCAGATCCGTGACCACCCAATTCTCACCGGGGCGTTGACCGTCGATCGCCGCCCAGGCCCCGGTGTCGACGCAGGTGGCGAGCACACCACCATGGATGAAGGCAGGCTCACCGTCCACGGCGGCGATCGGCGTGGGCTCGAGCCGCAGCAGCGCCCCTGCCGGTCCACTCTCCAGGACGATCAGCCCCACGGCCGCGTCGAGTGCGGCTGCGGCGCTTCCGGCGCTCACGAAGCGAGCACGCGGAGCGCGTCGTGCGGGAGGTGGAGCGAAACGGCCGAGCCCTCCTCGAAGACCGGCGGAGCACCGTCGTTCGGGAACGTGGCCCGCAGGAGGTCGCCGCCGATCAGCCGGGCATGGAGCTCACGCACCGGCCCGATGTACACGCAGCGCTCGACCAGGGCCGGGAGGCGATTCTCGCCGATCGTGCCCTGCTCCTCGACGATGATGCGCTCCGGCCGGATCATGGCCTTCACCGCGCCGCGGGCGGAGACCGCCCCGGCCGTCGCTCGCAGCATTCGCTCACCCACCTTGAGCGCGCAGCCGTCACCGTCGGCGCTGGCCTCGGCTCCGATCAGGTTGGACACGCCGAGGAAGTCCGCCACGAAGGTCGATTGGGGCTCTTCGTAGATCTGCTCCGGAGTGCCCGCCTGCTCGACGGCGCCGTTGTTCATCACGGCGATCCGATCACTCATCGTCAGCGCCTCCTCCTGGTCGTGCGTGACGAACACGAACGTGACGCCGAGCTCTGCCTGCAACGCCTTCAGCTCCACCTGGAGATCCTTGCGCAGGCGCGCGTCGAGGGCACCGAGCGGCTCGTCGAGCAACAGCACCCTCGGGCGCAGAACGAGGGCGCGGGCCAGGGCCACACGTTGCTGCTGCCCGCCCGAGAGCTGCGCAGGCTTGCGCTTGGCGTAGTCGCCGAGCTTGACCAGATCCAGCACCTCGGCGACACGGCGACGGGCCTCTTCGCGGCCGAGCTTCTGGTACTTGAGCCCGAAGGCGACGTTGGCGCCAACGTCGAGGTGCGGGAAGAGCGCATAGCTCTGGAAGACGGTGTTGACGTTTCGCCTGTGCGGCGGAACGTGGGCGACGTCGACGTCGTCGAGCAGGATGCGGCCGCTCGTCGGCCGCTCGAAGCCGCCGATCATGCGGAGGGTGGTCGTCTTCCCGCAACCCGAGGGGCCGAGGAGGGTGAAGAACTCCCCGGGCGGCATGTGCAGGTCGATGCCGTCGACGGCGACGACGTCTGTGAAGCGCTTGGTCAGTTCCTCGAGCTTGATCTCTCCCTGCACGTGGGTCACACCTCCAGTGCCGCGGCCACGGCTTCCCGGCCGCCGGCAAACCGCTTGTAGACGAAGAACGCGAGTGCGAGCGTCACCAGCGTGAACACGAGCGCGATCGACGCAAGAGCGTTGAGGGCAGGAGTCGGCGCACCCCGTGCCGTGGCGTACAGCAACATGGGCACCGTCGTCGTGCCCGCGTCGCTCGAGAGGTACTGCGTGACCACGAAGTCGTCGATGGAGACGGCAAAGACGACGGCGGCCGAGGCCACGATGGCCGGAGCGAGCAGCGGCAGTAGGACACGAAGCACCTGGTCGCGCGGCGGAGCGCCGAGGTCGGCAGCGGCCTGCTCGTACTCGGGGCCGATGGAGACGAGGCGGCCACGGACGACGACGACCACGTAGGAGAGCGTGAAGGTGACCTGCCCGATGACCTGGGCCGTGGTACCGAGGCCGATGAAGGGCAGGAGCTTGAGGAAGAGCAACAGGAGCGCAACGCCCATCACGATCTCGGGCATCACGAGCGGCAGCAGCATGAACGTGTTGATCGTGCCGCCGCCGCGGCCGCGCCAGCGTTGCAGGCCGAGGGCGAGGGCGACGCCAAGGGGCGTGGCGATGAGCACGCAGAGCACTCCGAGCAGGAGCGTGTGCTTGAGCGCGTTCTGCAGGGCGGCGTCGTGGAGCACGCTGCCCGACTCGCCTGTGAACCAGCGAAGCGAGAACCCTTGCCACGTCGTGCGCGATCTCCCGTCGTTGAAGGCGAAGAGGACGGCGATCGTCACCGGCAGGATCGACCAGGCGATGTAGAGGCCGGTGACGAGGATCAGGCCCCGCGGCCGCCCCCAGGGGTTGCGCAGCCAGGTCATTCGTCCACGGCTTTCGCGGCGTCCGCGGCCCGCGTGGCGCGGAGGTAGTAGAGCATCAGCACGAGCAGCATCGCGGCCAGGACGAGCGTCAGCACCGCCCCCACCACCTTCTGCGAGCCCTGCCGGGTGAACTGGTCAATCTGGTTGCCGATCAGGTTCGTCTGGGTGGAGGCCGAGACGAGGTCGGGGGTGTAGTAGTCGCCGAACATGGGGAGTGCGATCAGCACCGCGCCCGCGAGGATGCCGGGCTTGGACAGGGGCAGCGTCACCCGCAGGAACGCCTGCGCGGGGTTGGCGCCGAGATCGCGGGCCGCCTCGATCTGGCGCTGGTCGATGCGATCGAGCGTCCCGAAGAGCGGCAGGATCAGGAACGGCACGTAGCCGTAGACCAGGGCGATGATCACGGTGGAGGCCTCGCCCGAGAGCCAGCCGCCGTCGGCTTCGAGCAGGCCGAGCGCCTGGAAGAGCCGTTCGATGCCGATCGAGTGGAGGAACTGCGTGGCCCATCCATCCGGCGAGAGGAGATTGACCCACGCGAGCATGCGCATCAGGTAGTTGATCCAGAAGGGCAGCACGAGCCCGACCAGCACCAATCCCTTCCAGCGGCCTGCATGCCGGGCCGCGTAGTAGGCAACCGGGTAGCCGATGGCGAGCGACAGCGCGAGCGCGATAGCCACGTAGACGACGGTGCGCAGGATGACCGTGAGGAACTGCCCGCCGTTCCAGATGTTCTCCAGCACCTGCAGGACGTACCCGACGTTCCATTGGAGCGGGTTCCAGAAGGGGATGGGCTCGTTCAGCGTGTTCTGGTTGCCGAACGCGACGCTGACAATCGTGTAGAACGCCACGAGGAAGAACAGCGCGAGCCAGGCGATTCCCGGAAACGCGAGCAGCCGCCAGATCCAGCGTGAGCCCACTAGTGCGGCCTCAGCCGGCCTTGAACTTCGACCAGGCCTGCTGCCAGAGCCGCTCGGCCTCCACGCTCAGCTGCAGCAGCTGTTGGCTGACGGCGAACTGGTCGGGACGGATGACCGCCGGCGAGAGCGACTCGGGGATCAGGCCTTGGGAGACGAGTGCTGTAGCGTCGATCGCGTTCTGGGGCGGTGTGTAGCCGACGAAGTTGACGAAGTTGTCGTACGCGTTCTTCTCGTCCAGGAAGAAGTCGATGAAGCGGTGCGCGAGCGCCGGGTTCTTCGCTCCGCGGCCGATGCAGAAGAAGTCGTTCTGCACGACGCCGTCGCGGTCGGGCGCCCAGAAGGACAGCACGTCGGGCTTCACGCCCTTGGGCATGTAGTAGAACGCGGCGCCGAGCAGGTCGCCCGACCAGGAGTGATGCAGCCACGTCTTGGCCTCGGGCAGAGTCTGGTAGTCGGTGATCGCCACCTTGATGTTGCAGATGTCACTCAGCTGCTCGAGATCCTGTCCCGCCTTGGCGATGAGCTCCGGATCGCCGGTGTTGACGTCGGCGCGCGCGCCGGCCCGGAGGCCGTCCCGCTGCATCGGCATCGAGAGCGCGTCCTGGAAGTCGTCGAGCACCGCGACCTTGCCACGGTAGGCGCTCGATTCCCAGAAGATGTCCCAGGGCACGTCCAGCGCGGCGACGTCCTCGGTCAGCTTGTCGTTTCGCCAGCCGATGCCGTCGGTCCAGACGACGTAGGGGACCGTGTAGCGGGAGCCCCTGTCGTAGAAGGGGTCGCGCAAGGAGGGCCAGATGTTCTTTTCGAAGTTGGTCAGGTACGCATGGTTCAGCGGCTGGATCAGCTGTTGCGCGATGAGGGCGACGATGCTCGCTCCGCTGAGCCCGATCACGAGGTCGAAGCCCACCTGGCCCGCGGCCAGCTTGGCCCGGGCCTCGTCGGACGAGTTGTAGGTGGCGACCTCGACCTTGACGCCGTAGCGCTTCTGGAACTTCTTGATCAGCCCGGGGTCCATGTAGTCCGCGTAGTTGAAAATGCGAAGCGGGCCGCCCTCCTCCCTCAGCCCTTCCGCGATCGGCTGGTTGTCGTCGGTGATCGCCCACGTGACGCTGTGATCAGGCCGTGGCAGGGGCAGTCCGCCGGGTCCGGTGGGCTTGGCCTCGACGAACGGCGACAGGCCTCCCCCCTCGCAGGCGCCGATCGGCGTGGTCGTGTTCTGGCAGCCCGCCAGCACTCCGCCGGCGCCGATCGCGACTGCGCCGCCGGCGGCACCCTGCAGCAGCCTGCGGCGGGTCAGGCCGCGGGGTTCCTTGGGGTGGGCCACCCGGGGATTCAACCGTGATCCTGACCGCGAAGTCAAGGCCGATCTCCAATAGAGTCCCGCGCGTGCGCCACGAGAAGGAGATCGAGATCCGCTGGCGCGACTGTGACTCCTACGGACACGTCAACAACGCGGTGTACGCGACGTACCTGGAGGAGGTCCGCGACGAGTGGCTCGCCCGCGTGCTCGGAAACGACGATGGGGCGTGGGACTACGTACTCGCGCGCGTGGCCATCGACTTCCGCCGGGAGCTGCGGCAGGAGCACGATCGCGTCCTGACCACCTGCGAGCTCGAGCGCATCGGAACCTCGAGCGTGACGACGAGGGAGGCGGTGTGGTTCCTCGACGGCGCGCTGTCCGCCGAGGCCGAGGCGGTGCTCGTGGCGCGGGACCGTGAGTCGGGGTCGTCACGCCCGCTGACCGGGGGCGAGAGAGCGGCCTTCCAGGCCGCCGGGTAGGACATGGTCACTGCGCTCCTCGAGCCGATTACCGTCGGGCGCCTCGAGCTGCGGAACCGGGTTGCCTCCACCTCGCATCAGACGACTCTCGTCCACGACCATCTCCCGACGGACGATTTCGTCGCCTATCACGAGGCCCGCGCGCGCGGCGGCACCGGCCTGATCGTGCTCGAAGCGACTGCGGTGCATCCGTCGGGGCTGCTCACCCCGCACACGCTCGGTGGCTACCTCCCCGAGATCGCGAGCGGGTACCGCCGGGTCGTCGCTGCCGTCCGTCCGCACGGCACAGCGCTGTTCACCCAGCTCTTTCACGGCGGTCGTGAGCAGATCGCCAGCCCGCCCCGGGCGCCGGCGCTGGCCCCTTCCGCCGTGCCGAGCTCCCGGTTCCGCACCGAGCCGCGCGCGCTCCGCGAGGTGGAGATCGGGGAGATCATCAGCGGCTATGCCCGGGCGGCGGAGCATGCGGCCGCGGGTCGGCTGGACGGCGTCGAGATCACGGCGGCGCACCGCTATCTGATCGAGCAGTTCGCCACACCCGCGCTGAACGGCCGGGACGACCGGTGGGGCGAGGGGGCGCGTTTCCTGCTCGACGTGGTGCGCGCCGTCCGGGGTGCGGCTCCTGATCTCCTGATCGGGGTGCGGCTCTCGGCGGACACGAAGGCCGGGCTGCGGATGGCGGAGTTGCTCGTGGGCGAGGATGTCGACTACCTGTCCGTCTCGCTCGGCCAGTCGGACACGTACCTCGGTTCCGTGGGCATTGTGCCTCCGTTCCCGACGGAGCGAAACACGGCGGCGGAGCCAGCCACGCGGTTCCCCCGAGAGCTCCCGCTGCTGGTGACGACGAGGATCACACGCGTGGACGATGCCGCCAGGCTCGTCGCCTCGGGTGTGGCCGACCTGGTCGGCATGACCAGAGCGCTGATCGCCGATCCCGATCTCGTCCGCAAGGCCGAGCGGGGCCGGGAGGCCGAGATCACGCCGTGCATCGGCTGCAACGTCTGCATCGCGCACTATCACGCCGGCACGCCCATCGCCTGCGCGGTTCGCCCGGCCACCGGTCGGGAGAGGACGCAGGGCATTCGCCGGCGGACAGCGTCACCCAGGCGCGTGGTCGTCGTCGGTGGCGGGCCGGGCGGCCTGATGGCGGCGACCGAGGCGGCCGCTGCTGGGCATACGGTGACACTGCTCGAGCGGGCCGACCGGGTCGGGGGCCAGATGGCCGTCGCCGCTCACGGCCCGGGTTTCGGCGGGTCGGCGCGGGAGTTGCTGGCCTGGCTCGGGTCGCGTGCGGAAAGGGGTGGTGTCGAGCTACGACTCGGCGTCGAGGGCACGCTCGAGGCGGTGCAGCTACTCAACCCTGACGCGGTTGTCGTGGCGACGGGCGCGCGGCCGTACCTTCCAGCGCTGCCGCTGGCCGGAATCGACACGCTGCACGCGTGGGAGGCCATCGAGCAGCCGCCGACCGGTCGCCGTGTCCTGGTCGCGGACTGGGGTGGTGACCCCTCGGGCCTCGAGGCTGCCGAGTTGCTGGCCGGCCAGGGCAACGAGGTGACGCTCGCCGTGGCCTCCCTGTCGGTTGGTGAGTGGGTGCACCAGTACCGGCGCAACCTGTATCTGCAGCGCCTCTATCGGGCCGGAGTGAGGATCCTTCATCATCTCGAGCTCACCGGCGCGGGCGCCGGCCAGACCACGCTGAGGAACGTGTTCGCCCCGGAGCTGCAGCAGGAGATCCCCGCCGACCTGCTCGTGCTCGCCCAGGGCCGGCTGCCGGAGGACACCGTGGCACCGGCGCTCTCGCAGATCGGCGTCCCGGTGCTCGAGGTCGGCGACTGCCGCTCGCCGCGCGGGCTCGAGGAAGCGCTGCTCGAGGGATACGACGCAGCACGAGACGTGACGCCGGTAGGGTCCTGACCGCACGGTCAGCCGAGACCGCAGACGTGTTCACAACGCCAGACGGAGGGTCTTCCCAGTGATCGTTCCCGAGCTTCCTGCCGACATCCGCGCGCTCAAAGAGCGCGTCGGCCTCTTCATCGAGAAGGAGGTCTATCCCCTCGAGCAGCGCATCGCCGAGACCGGGCGGATCGATCACGCCGAGACGACCCGGCTGCGACAGCTGGCGCGGGCCGAGGGGTTCTCGATGCTGAACATGCCCGTGGCGCTCGGCGGCGGCGGTCTTTCCATGCTCGGCCAGGTGGCGCTCGAGGAGGAGAGCGGCAAGGCCACGAACGGGCTCGGTTTCGCGGTGGTGGAGCGGGGTCCGCGCGAGCTCGTGGAGATCACCACGCCGGAGCAGACCGAGCGCTGGGTGCTGCCGGTGCTGCGGGGCGAATATCACGAGGCCTGGGCGGTGACCGAACCGGGTGCCGGCTCGGACGTCGTGAACCTGGCTGCCACGGCCCGACGCGACGGCGACGAGTGGGTGTTGAACGGCGAGAAGTGGTTCGTGACCAGTGAGGGGACGCCGGGCTTCTATCTGGTGCTGGCCGTGTGCGAAGGCGAGCAGCTCTTGTTCATCGTGGAGCCCGGCACCCCGGGCTTCGAGATTCAGCGCACACCGGCCTTCCTGCACGATCCCTACCTCGACCTGCACCCGGAGATCACGCTGACCGATGTGCGCGTCCCCGAGGCGAACCGCATCCCGGACGGCGGCGGCGACGGTGCCCGCGAGTGGTTCACCGTGGAGCGGCTGTTCATCGCCGCTCGCTGCTGTGGTGCCGCGGAGCGGCTGCTCGACCTGGCCGCCGGGTGGGTGCAGGAGCGCGAGGCCTTCGGCTCCCGCCTGGCCGACCATCAGGGCATGTCCTTCCCGCTCGCGGACTCGCTCACCGAGCTTCTCGCCGCACGCCTGCTCACCTACCACGCAGCGCACGCCTTCGACACGCTCGAGGACCGCAGGATCGTGCACGGCAAGGTGGCCATGGCGAAGCTGTACGCATCGGAGATGGCGGGCCGCGTCGCCGACCGCGCCCTCCAGGCTTACGGCGGCCGCGGCTACATGCTCGAGAACCCCGCGGCGCGCTTCTACAAGGAGCTTCGTGTCGACCGCATCTGGGAAGGCACCAGCGAGATCCAGCGCCTGGTCATCGCGCGCGGGTTGTTCAAGCGGGGCGCGGCGGCGTACCTGGCGTAGCGGGATGCTTCAGCGTCCTGGGGTGTTCCCGGCTCGGAGCCAGATCAGGGTGGGCCCTTACGCTTCGTGTTGCCAGGGCGTGAACGTGACGCCGATCAACAGCCCCTCGGGGCTGAGCAGCCGCGCCACCGTCTGCCCCCACGGCTCCGTCCGCGGACCGGCCAGCACCTCGTGACCCGCGTCTTGCAACTCCACCACGGCGGCCGCGACGTCCTCAGCCGACCCCACGTCGAACTCGAGGCAGCCCTGCGGTGCCGCTATCCCCTCGGGCCATTCGCGCGATCCGAAGCACGACTCGGCCGCGTCGGCCAGCGTCCACAGTCCAAAGTGGCGGACGCCGGGCAGATCGTGGGTCATCGGGTAGTCGGTGTCCTCCATCGGCAGCCCGAGCGCCCCGAGGTAGAACGCCTTGCTTGCCGCGACATCCGTGACGATCGGCGCGAAGCCGGCAACATGCGTGATGCGCATCACAACTCCCTCTTCGATGGGAAGGTGCCGAATGCCCTCCTGGCCCGAAGGCGCATGCGGCCCACGGCAGCCTGGCTTCTTGCCCCTTGCGCCGCTCGTATCTTAGGGCCTATTCCGATAGCCCGGGTGCGCTGCGGGGCCCTTCAGGGCCTCGCCAGGAGCTCGTCCCGTGCCAAGGGCCGGATTCGCCGCTGCGGATGACCAGTTGCTGGTCGAGCTTCCACTCCTCGCGAGGCCCTGAAGGGCCCCGCAGTACGCGGTTCCGACGCCTACTAGCGGGATAAGGCTCAGCCTTCGAGCAACCCGAGCCTACGTGCCACCACCCCGGCCGTGGTCGCCTGCAGGAGTAGCGTGACCACGATGGCGAGGGCCACCATGGCCGTGGCCAGCTCGGCTCCTTCCACGCCCTGGGCGACGAGCAGCCCGGCTACGGCCGCGGGCACCACCCCCGTTTCGCGGCACCAGGCGAGGAACGTCATCTCCTCCCGCGTCCAGCGGCCCCGCCGATCGGGCAGCAGGCACGCGACGACCGTCACCGGGCGTGCCACGAAGACGAACACGGCCATCAGCGCCAGACCGGCCCACAGGTTGTCCCAGAGCACGCCGAAGGGCATGTTGATCCCGAGAGTCACGAACACGGCGAGCACCGCCAGCTCGGACGTCTGGCCGACGAAGCCTTCGAGTGCGTGCTTGTGCTCATCGTGGCGGCCGAAGCCGAGGAGCTCCATGTTCCCGACGACGAGCCCCATCACGAACGCAGCCAGGTAGGCCGAGCCGCCGAGCTCCTCGGAGGTGAAGATCATCAGCGCGACGAGGGCCAGCACGACGGCCGCCGGCGACTCACGCCAGATGCCGACGACATGGCTGGAGAGCATGGCGGCCACGAGCAGGCCACCGGCGACACCGACGACGGCGCCGAGGGCGAGCTGGCGGACGAAGTCCCAGAGCGGCGTGCCCACCCCGACGCTGCCGGAGCCGATTACGCTGGCCACGGTCAAGGCGAGCACGGTGCCCGTCGGGTCGTTGAACGCGGACTCCGCGATCACCGTCTGCGCCACTTTGGGTCGCAGTTTGATCCGTTCGAACAGCGGGATCAGGATGGCCGGGTCGGTGGCTGCGAGCACCGCACCCACGAGCAAGGCGACCTTGAACGAGACACCGAAGAGCGGCATCGCCGCCACCGCCACGATCCCCGCGGTCAGCATCACCCCTGGCAACACGAGCAGGCCGAGTCCCACGGCGGTCCGCGAGATCACCCGGAGCGAGATACCCAGCCCCCCGTGGAAGAGAATCAGCGAGACACCCAGAGTAAAGATGAGCTGCGCGCCGAGGCCGGACACGGGGTTCTCGACCCAATCGAGCGCCGACGGCCCGATCAGCGCCCCGAACCCGACGAGCACGATCATGATCGGTACACGGAGGAGCGCCGTGAGCGGTACCGCCACGAGCCCTGCCGCCAGGATCAGGCCGACGTCCCTCAGCACCTCCCCGGAGTCCATCAGGCGAGCCTACTGGAGGCCGTGGTCGCTCTACACTCCTGCGAGTGCACGAGCACTCCGACGCGACCGAGCGGCTGGCCGCGGCGATCCTGGCCTATGCCGAGGATCGCTTCCGGCTGGATCCGGTGCCGCTCGACGGGCCGCGCACCCACGCGGAGCTGCGCGACGTCGTCGGCGAGACGATCACCGCGGACGGCCTCGGCGGCGACGAGGCGCTGCGTGTGTTCGCCGACGTGCTCTCGCACGCCTGCATTTCCGTCGACCACCCCCGCTTCCTCTCCTTCATCCCGGCCGCGCCGACCGAGGCCTCCATGCTCTTCGATCTCGTCGTCGGCGCCTCCTCGCTGTACGGCGGCTCCTGGCTGGAGGGAGCAGGCGCGGTGTACGCGGAGAACCAGGCGCTCCGCTGGGTGTCTGATCTCGCCGGGTTCCCCGCCGAAGCCGGCGGGGTGTTCACCCAGGGAGGGACGACCGGGAACCTCTCCGCGCTCGTGACCGCCCGCCACGTCCTGCGCGGGCACCGCGGCACCTCCGCGGACCGGCTGACGATCGTGGCCAGCGATCAGGTGCACTCGTCCGTGACCACCGCCGCACGGGTGATGGACGTGGACGTCACATCCGTCCCATCGGACGGCGACGGGCGCATGCGAGGGGAGTCGCTGCGGGGGGTGCTGGACGAGGCCGGTGGCCGTGCCTTCGCCGTCGTCGCCACCGCAGGCACGACCAACCTCGGCGTCGTCGACCGGCTCGACGAGGCCGCCGACGCCTGCGCCGAGCGGGGGCTGTGGTTGCACGTGGACGGCGCCTACGGCGGGGCCGGGCTCGCCGCCCCGTCCGTCCGCCACCTGTATGCCGGCATCGAACGGGCCGACTCGCTCGTGGTCGACCCGCACAAGTGGCTGTTCGCTCCGTTCGACTGCTGCGCTCTCGTGTACCGCGACCCTGAGACGGGCCGACGCGCGCACACGCAGGAGGCCGGGTATCTCGAGCCTCTCTACACCGGCGAGTGGAACCCGTCCGACTACGCGATCAACCTGACGCGGCGTGCCCGCGGCCTACCGTTCTGGTTCTCGCTCGCCACACACGGGACGGATGCCTACACCACCGCGATCGAGCGCACCCTCGAAGTGGCGCGGTTCGCCCGCGACGAGATCCGCCGTCGCCCAAAGACACATGAGTTGGTGCACGAGCCCGACCTCGGCGTGCTGGTCTTCCGCCGGCACGACTGGACGGCGGCGGACTACTCCCGCTGGTCGGACAGCCTCCTGCAGGCCAACTTCGCGTTCGTCCTTCCGAGCACCCATCGAGGCGAGACTGTTGCCAGGTTCGCGATCGTCAACCCGCGGACGACCGAGGGCGACATCTCGATGATCCTGGACACGATGGCCTGAGGGTGTTCCGCTCGCTCAGGCGAGGCCGCGCTGGATGTCCGAAGCGAAGAAGCGGGCGGTCAGCGGCTCGCCGGTCGCATGCTCCACCAGCTGATCCCAGCGCAGGGAGAGCCCCGGGCGGAAGAGCCGCTCGACGAGGAAGCGGCCGGCGTCGGGCCTCTCGACGAAGCCACCCGCCTCGCGCGCAAGCGCATCGCGCAGCTGTGATCCGACGATCTTCCCGTAGAGGTAGGTGTGGTAGTACACCGGCGAGCAGGCGATGTGGATCTTTGCCGCCCAGTCCGGGGCCCGCCGGTCGGCCGGCGGTGTCAGACGCTGATAGCGGTGGACGAGCTCCCACCAGATCGCGTCGAGGTCGCCGTCGGGATCACGGTAGAGCTCCCGCTCGAACGCGGTGATCACGAGCACCCAGCGGGTGAACACGAGCAGGTCGACCGCTCGCGAAGCCGCCAGCGGACGCGCCAGGGCATCCGCGTCGGCCTGCGACATCCCGACGATGCGAACAAGCCAGTCGGCGTCCTCTACGAGGCTCCCCGAGAGCAGAGCCATCCCCTCGGTCGTGGTCAGGTGGCAATCCCGGAACAGCCAGGGCAGGTCGTGGTCGATGCTCGCGTCGTACACGGCGTGCCCCAGCTCGTGGAGCGTCGTGTCCATCCACTCCTTGTTGGCCTCGATGTTGCAGAGCACCCGGATGTCGCCGGCGCGATCGACATGGAGGCAGAAGGCGTGCTGGCACTTGCCGTCCCGTGGGAAGAGATCGCTGCGCGCGATGATCGGCTGCGTCTCCAGGCCGAGACCGAGAAACGTACGGCGGGCGAGGGCCACGATGTCCGAGCCGCGAAGCAGCTCGTCGAGATCGACGGAAGCGGCACGCGGGACGTCCTGGAAGAAGGGGTCGTCGTAGTGCCACGGGCGCAGCTCGCCACTGGAAACGCCGAACCTCGTACCGAGGCTCGCGTCGTAGGATGCCTTCCAGGCGCGGAACGGCTCCGCCGTGAGTCGATCGGCCTCGCCGAGCGTCTCCGCCAGCCGGGTCTCCGTCATCTCCATGGTGTCGATGGCCAGGGCAAACCAGTCGCGGTACCCCCACAGCCGGGCGGCTTCGTTGCGGAGCCGGGCCAACTGCCGCACGTCGTC
This sequence comes from uncultured Actinomycetes bacterium, assembly GCA_963738505.1. Taxonomy (GTDB): domain Bacteria; phylum Actinomycetota; class Thermoleophilia; order Gaiellales; family Gaiellaceae; genus Gaiella. The sequence goes on from CAVTWR010000018.1 coordinate 105,746, forward strand.
GGCCACCTCGAAACCGACGGTCTTGGAGGCGAGCCACGCGTCGCGTCGCTCCCGCTGGTCATCACTCGTGCGGAGAACACGCCGGATCTCGTTGTCGGAGACCTCGTGTCCGTGGAGCACGCCACGGTGCTGGACGTACCGGGCTTCGACCGACGCCTCCAGCTCGACGATGCGTCTCCGCAACGCCGCCGGGATCTGGTGGGGGAGCGCCCAGTCGCGCACCACGCCGAGCGCCCGGCGTCCGTCCGCGGTGACGTCGTTCGCCAACCCTGCCTCGACGTGCTCCAGCAACAGCGGATCACCGAGGAAGTCCGTCAGGGCGACCTCTGCACGCACCTTCGCGCGTTCGGTCTCCTCGGTGGAATCGACGTTTGCGTCCCAGGATGCCTCGTTGGCGGCGACCGCCAGCGGGCGCAACCCATCCTCGATCCGTTCGATCAGAGCCTGTCCCGGCACGGCGGCCGGAAACTCTACCCACAGGAGCGCGTGTTCACCTGATCTTCCCCGCCCGGAAACGACCTCGACGCCCTTCGCCCACACCCGTGGAGGAAACTGGGGACATGCACGCCGACCGGCCGGAGCACCTGGTCCGCCAGGGTTTCGACTCCTCGCGCGCGGCCATGCCCGCCAGCACCAGGTCGACGCTCTCGCCCACGGGGCCGACGTGGGTGTACGCTCGGCCTTGTGGGAAAGGCGCGCGTGTCCGATAACAAGCGGGACATGTCGGTCGGCACCGCCACCCCTCCCTCCCGTCTGATCAACCGCGAGCTCTCCTGGCTCGAGTTCAACGCGCGCGTGCTCGACCTCGCAGAGGACGAGACGGTGCCGCTGCTCGACCGTGTCCGCTTCTGCGCGATCTTCTCCTCGAACCTGGACGAGTTCTTCATGGTGCGCGTCGCGGGCCTGCTCGAGCAGGCCGAGTCGGGGTACCACGTGCTGTCAGCCGACGGGCTGACCCCTGCGGAGGCCCTTGCCACCATCCGCCGGCGCATCGTGGAGCTGACGCGGCGCCAGTCGGGCGCCTGGCGAACGATGCTTCGACCAGCGCTGGCTGCGGCGGGAATCAACGTCGTCGATCTCTCCGAGTGCACCGACGGCGAATTGGCCAAGCTCCAGAAGATCTACGAACGCGAGGTCTATCCGATCCTGACGCCGCTCGCGGTGGGGCCTGGTCAGCCCTTCCCGTACATCTCGGGCCTCTCGCTCTCGCTCGCGGTCACGGTGCGCGACCCGGCGACGGGCGAAGAGCGTCTGGCACGTGTCAAGGTGCCCGAGGGCCTCGACCGCTTCGTGTCCACGGGCGAGCGGCTGGTTCGCCTCGAGTCGCTTATCGGCCACTTCCTCTCCACGCTCTTTCCGGGCATGGAGATCAGCGACCGGGCTGCGTTTCGCGTCACGCGGAACGCCGACTTTGACGTCTCGGACGACGCTGACGACCTTCTGGGCGCGGTCGAGTCGGAGCTGGCGCAGCGCCGCTTCGGCGAAGTGGTGCGCCTGGAGATCTCCACGAGCGCCTCGAAGCAGCTCCGTAACCGGCTGATGGCCGGGCTCGGCGTGACGAAGGACCAGGTGTACGAGATCGAGCGGCCGCTCGACCTCGCCGACCTCTCCGAGCTGGCCGGGATCGACCGCCCCGATCTCAAGTCGCCGGCCTGGGCCCCCGTCGTGCCTCCGCGCTTCTCGGGCACGGTGAGCCCACGAGACATGTTCGAGGAGATCGCCCGTGGCGACATCCTCCATCACCCGCCCTACGAGTCGTTCCGCGCCAGCTTCGAGGCCTTCGCGGGCGCCGCCGCCGCCGATCCCGACGTGATCGCGATGAAGACGACTGTGTATCGCACCGGTGACGACTCCAAGCTGATCTCGGCCCTGATCGACTGCGCCGAGGACGGCAAGCAGGCGCTTTGCGTGGTCGAGCTGAAGGCGCGCTTCGACGAGCGCCGGAACATCCAGTGGGCCCGCAAGATGGAGCAGACCGGCGTGCACGTCGTCCACGGGTTCCCCAACCTCAAGGTCCACGCGAAGATGACGCTCGTCGTACGACGCGAGGGCAACCAGCTTCGCCGCTACGTTCATGTCGGCACAGGGAACTACAACGCCGACACGGCACGGATCTACGAGGACGTCGGGCTGTTCACCGCAGACGAGGACATCGCCGCAGACGTCGCCGACCTCTTCAACTACGTCACCGGCTTCGGCCGCCCGAAGGCGTTCCGCAAGCTGCTGATCGCGCCGTTCACCATGAAAGCCCGGTTGATCGAGGAGATCCGACGCGTTGCGGCCGCCTCCCAGGCGGGCGAGCGGGCCCGGATCCGCATCAAGCTGAACAGCCTGGTCGATTCCACGATGATCGACGAGCTCTACGCCGCCTCACAGGCCGGCGCGCGGATCGATCTCTGCACGCGCGCGGTCTGCATGCTGCGGCCGGGAGTCCCGGGCCTGTCGGAGCGAATCCGCGTCCGTTCGATCGTCGGGCGCTTCCTCGAGCACTCGCGGATCTATGAGTTCCAGACCTCCGAGGCGACCTCCGTCTACATGGGCAGCGCCGATCTGATGCCTCGCAATCTCGAACGCCGAATCGAGGTCCTCGTACCCGTCGAGCAGTCGCGGCCGAAACAGGAGCTGCTGGCGATCCTGGATAGCGTGTTCGCGGACACGACGAACGCGTGGGAGCTCGATCCCGACGGCTCCTGGGCGCGGCCGGTCGCCGGGAGCGGAGAGCGACCGAGAACACATCAGGTTGCCATGCAGCGGCGAGCGACGGCCCGGGCCAGGCGCTACGGCGACGCTGCGCGGAGGGCCTCCGACGACGTCCGGGCCTGAGGTCAAGATCGAGGTCTTGCGCGTCGGCGTCGTCGACATCGGTTCCAACACAGCACGCCTGCTCGTGGCCGACGTGGGCTCGAATGGGTTCGTCAACGAGGTGACCAAGCGCCGGGCGTTCCTGGGGCTCGGCGAGGAGATCGCCCGCACGGGTCGCCTGCGCGACGCCACCGTCACCCGCACGGCGGTCGTGGCTTCCGCGTACACCGAGCGTGCCCGACGGGAGGGTGCCACGTCCGTCGAGGTGATCGTCACGGCGCCGGGGCGTCAGGGCGAGACCTCGAGTCGGCTCGTCGAGCAGTTGAGCAAGGCGACCGGGCTGCCGGTGCACATCCTGAGCGCCGAGGACGAGGGTCGGCTGGCGTACGAAGGCGCCGTGCACCGTCTCGAGGGCACGCTGCCGGAAGTGGTCGGCGTGGTCGACGTGGGCGGAGGCTCGAGCGAGATCGTGGTGGGCACCCCGCTGGCCGGGCCGGCCTGGATCCGCTCGATCGATCTCGGCTCGCAGAGGCTGCAGGAGCTGGTGCTCGAGGGCAACCCACCAGCGGAGGACGCCATCCGGCGAGCGCGGGCGATGGTGCGGGACGCGGTCCAGAATCTCGCCGTGCCCACGCCCGATCGTGTGCTGGCGTGCGGCGGCTCTGCGCGCGCCATCTGGCACATCGTGGGCCGGACGTTCTCCGCGGACGATCTGGAATCCGTGATCGAGATCGCCTCACGGACGAAAGCGGACAAGCTGGCGCGCACGTTCCGCCTCCATCCGATCCGGGCTCGCACGCTGCTCGGCGGCGCCCTGATCCTGGCCGAGACGTCCCGTGCCCTCGGCCGGCCGTTCGAGCTGGCCCGCGGCGGGCTCCGCGAGGGCGCGGCGCTGGAGCTCGCCTGGCCGGCAGCCCGCGCCGCCTGAGCTACGAGGGCCGGATCAGCGGCTTGTAGCGGATGCGGTGCGGCTCGAGAGCCTCGGCGCCGCGCGTCTCCTTCACCCACGCCGCGTACTCGGCGTAGCTGCCTTCGAACCAGGTGGTCTGGGAGTCGCCTTCGAAGGCGAGGATGTGTGTTGCCACGCGATCGAGGAACCAGCGGTCGTGGGTGATGACCACGGCGCAACCGGCGAAGTCGAGCAGCGCATCCTCGAGCGCGCGCAACGTGTCGACGTCGAGGTCGTTGGTCGGCTCGTCCAGCAGCAGCAGGTTGCCGCCTCTCTTCAGCAGCTTCGCCAGGTGCACGCGGTTTCGCTCCCCGCCGGAGAGGTCGCGAACGAGCTTCTGCTGGTCGGAGCCCCGGAAGTTGAACCAGGAGACGTACTGGCGCGAGTTGACCTCACGCTTGCCCAGGAGCACGAGGTCCTGGTTCGCCGAGATCTCCTTCCACACCGTGTTCGTGTCCTCGAGGCCGCCGCGCGACTGGTCGACGTAGGCCAGCTCGACGGTGTCGCCGACCGTGAGCGTCCCGCTGTCGGGCTGTTCCTCGCCGGAGATCATGCGGAACAGCGTGGTCTTGCCCGCTCCGTTCGGCCCGATCACCCCGACGATGCCGCCGGGCGGGAGATCGAAGGTCAGATCCTCGACCAGGAGCCGGTCGCCGAAGCCCTTCTGCACGTGCTCGGCGCGGACGACGACATCGCCCAGGCGAGGTCCGGCGGGGATGAAGATCTCGACCGACTCGATCCGCCGGTTCTGGTCCTCGGCCAGCAGCCGCTCATAGGCGGAGACGCGAGCCTTCGACTTGGCGTGTCTGGCAGTCGGGCTCGCGCGCACCCATTCGAGCTCGCGGGCGAGGGTGCGCCGACGCGCGGACTCCTGCTTCTCCTCCTGCGCCAGCCGTGCCTGCTTCTGCTCCAACCACGACGAGTAGTTCCCCTCGAAGGGCAGGCCCTTGCCGCGATCGAGCTCGAGGATCCAACCGGCGACGTTGTCGAGGAAGTAGCGGTCGTGGGTGACCGCCATCACCGTGCCCTTGTAGTTCTCCAGGAAGCGCTCGAGCCAGAACACGGACTCGGCGTCCAGGTGGTTGGTCGGCTCGTCCAAGAGCAGCAGGTCGGGGGAGGAGAGGAGCAGGCGGCAGAGCGCCACACGGCGGCGTTCTCCGCCGGACAGCGTGTTCACGTCGCGGTCGGCCTCGGGCAGCCGGAGCGCGTCCATCGCGCGGTCGAGCGTCGCCTCCAGGTTCCAGGCGTCGGCCCGCTCGATCTGCTCCTGCACCTTCGCCTGCTCGGCCAGCAAGGCGTCGAAGTCCGCATCCGGCTCGGCAAACCCGGCGGAGATCGCGTTGAAGCGGTCGAGCAGGTCGCGCACCTCGCGGACCCCGTCCTCGACGTTCCCGCGTACATCCTTGTCCGGGTCGAGCTCGGGCTCCTGCCGCAGGAACCCGACGGTGGCACCGGGAGCGAGCTCGGCGATGCCGGAGGACGGCTCCTCCAGCCCGGCCATGATCCGCAGGAGCGTCGACTTGCCGGCGCCGTTCGGTCCGAGCACGCCGATCTTGGCGCCGTACAGGAAGGAGAGCGAGATGTTGGCCAGCACCTGCCGGTCGGCACCGTAGAACTTGTCGGCCCGGTGCATGGTGTAGATCACGTCGCCGGCCACGGCCGCTCAGGGTAGACGACCTGCCGCGGCGCTGTGCGAGACTACTGCCGTGCTGCCGGACGGGGTCGAGTTACGAGCGCTGACACCCCACCGTGACGACCGGGGGGTATTCACCGAGCTGCACCGGGCTTCCTGGGGCACCGGACTGGAGCTCGCGCAATGGAATGCGGTGCGCTCCGAAGGCAACGTGCTCCGCGGCATGCACGTCCATCTCGGCCACACGGACTACCTCACGCTCGTCTCGGGCCGAGCGGTGATCGGGTTGTACGACCTCCGGCCGGAGTCCTCGACCGCGGGGCTCGGGGCGGAGGTCGGGCTGGACGCGGACACCCCTGCAGCCATTGTCATCCCACCCGGCGTGGCGCACGGGTTCTTCTTCACCGAGCCCGCGCTCCACGTGTACGCGATGAGCAGCGAGTGGAGTCCGCTGCGTGACCTCGGCTGCCGGTACGACGACCCGGCGCTCGGCATCGCCTGGCCCGGGGAGAACCCGCTCCTTTCCGAACGCGACGAACGACTGGGTCCGCTCAGCGAGCTGCTCGACGCCTGGCAGCGAGCCAGCGCACCGGCCAGCGCCTGACGATCGCCTCGCGGGCACGCCAGGTTTTCGTGTCCCTGATCGCCCGCGCCTGCAGTTGCAGCTCCATCCACGCCTCCTCCCGGTCGAGCGCCCCTTGCCGCCACACCTCTGCCTCCCGTTCCTCCCGCCAGGCTGCCAGGCCGTCCTCGCACAGTGCTGCGAAGTACCGTTCCAGCGAGGCCAGCCGCTCGGCCGCCGGTAGGCCCGTCCACAGAGGGTCGGGAAAGGTGAGTGCCGTGAGACGCCTGCCGGACCGGCCGTGGAAACCGGGAGCCTCGATGAATTGCCTCCACATGTAGTAGTCGGTGGGGGTGCCGACGGGAGTGGTGCGCCAGCCATGAGGGAGACGCCGGTAGGCCTCCATCGTGTGTGCCGTGCCCGTAAGCCCGAGAGGGTTCCAGATGCCAAGCGCATGATGGGCGAGATAGCGCTTCCGCTCGAGATCCATGGGGACGTAGACAAGACGATCGGGCGGTCGCACCTCGACTCGGGGCACGTGGGCGAACCAGACGCCGTCGAGCAGCTCCAGCACTTCCGCGATGTGATCCCGGGCGACCAGGTCGTCGTCTGCCAGGTAGGCGACGACCGGGGAGGAGACCTCGGCGAGGACGGCATGACGGTGCCGTTCACCGAGGCGCTCGCCCTTGGGGAGATCGAAGAAGCGCACCCGGGGATCGGTGAGGAAGGGAGCGAGCGCGGCGCGGGTCTCATCCCTCACCCCGTCTCCGATCACGAACACCTCGACGGAGACGCCCTGCTGTGCAAGCGCGCTGCGCAGCGCGTACGGCAGGAAGAGTGCGTGGTCGTGGGTCGGGACGACGATGGTGGCGTCGGTCATGCCAGACCCGCCAGTGCGCGGAGCCGCGCAATCGTCTCCACGATGGCGGAGCCCTCCTCGGCGGAGGATCGTGGTGGCGGGCCGCCGGCGAGGTGATGGACGAACGCGCGGAGCTCGGCGGCGAGCGGCAGCTCGGCGGCCGCCGCAACCTGCCTCTCCGCGAGGCCGCCCCCCGGGTCTCCTCGAAACACGGAGATGTGCTCGCTCCAGCCGCCGTCGAGCACAGCGACGCCGTCCGCGCAGTGCAGCTCGACGCGCCGGCGGCTGACCGGCGATCGGTCCGAGACTTCGAGCGCGTGCCAGACCGAACCGACGCCCAGCAGGCCGTGCAGCGTGGCTCCGCCGGCAGCGACGGTCCCGACCGCGCAGAGCGGCGCGGAGAAATCGCCGAGGATCTCGAGCCCGATCGCCAGGTCATGCGGGGCGAGCGCCCAGATCGCATCGACGTCGTCGTGCCTGCTGCCCCAGCCGATCCGCACCGAACGCAGGCCCTGCACCGGTCCCAGCTCCCCATCCCGAGCGATTCGAGAAAGCTCGAGCACACCGGGGTGATAGCGCCACTTGTCCATGACGAACAGCCGGTCCCCGCCGATCGCGGCGAGGCGTCGCGCCTGCCCGGGATCCGCACAGAGAGGCTTCTCGACGAAGACGGGGACGTCAAGCGCGAGCGCCTCGTCCAGCACCTGGGCGTGCGAGCTGGTGCTGGTGGCGACGACGACCCCGGTGCAGGCGGTAAGACCGGACACTGCGGCCACGATCTCCGTGGCGCCCCCTTCCCGGGCCCGAGCCCGGCTCGCCTCCGAGCGGGCGACGACGGGCACGTCGCAGCCGAGCGCCAGCAGGTCGCGGAGGATGTGGATGCCCCACCGGCCGCACCCGACAAGTCCGACGCGCACGAGGGCGATTCTAGGGAGCGAACCGCGGCACTACTCGGCCACCGCCTCGAGGACCTCGAGATCGTGCGCGTAGGTGAGCCGGTCCGCCGCCTCCTCGGGCGTCACCCATTCGGCCAGGTCGACCTCGGCGTGGCATTCGAGCAGCCCGCCAGCGACGTGCATCTCCCAGTAGTTCACCGTCTTGGGGCGCCCGCGACCGTCGATGTACGCCGTCTGGGGCAGTGGCCGCACGCAGACGCAGACGAGCCCCGTCTCCTCCTCGACCTCCCGTAGCGCACATTCCTCGAGCGTCTCGCCTGCCTCGAGCTTGCCCTTGGGGAACGTCCAATCGCCGTAGTGCGCCCGGTGCACGATCAGCACCTCGAGCACTTCTCCGCGACGCCGGGTGGGAATCCCGCCGGCGGCGAGGACGTGCCGGGTCAAGCCTTGGAGTGCTTCTCGAACACCGACCACGCCTCGGGCCAGGCAGCCCGCGCCGTCTCCTGCCGCTCGCGCTCCACCTCGATCAGCCGGACTGCCAGGTCGGCTGCGGCCGGGTCGATCGGCGCCCATGCCTCGAGGTAGGCCTGAGCCACGCAGGCGTCCTGGTGGTCACCCAGCACCTCCTGCATGGCCTTGGCAGCGGCATTGGCCTTCTTGCCCTTCGCTCCCAGCTCGTGCGCTGCCAGGTCGGCCGCGTAACGCGCCCGCTTCACGTGGATGCGAAGCTCGTGGAGCGATTCGTCGGGAGGCGAGGCATCGAGGCCCCGGGCGAAGCGGCGGGCCCGGCGTACCTCGGCCTGCCAGACCTCATGCAGGGACGGCGCATCCTTGACCTTGGGCACATCGTCCTTCTCGAGCGTGTCGAGTCGAGCGACGAGGTCGAGGTAGGGCTCCCCGTCGAGGGTGGCGAAGAGCACGATCCGCGCAGCATCACGCTCCTGGCCGAGCGTGGCCAGCAGCGCGTCGCTACCCGCCGGATCCGCTCCGATCTCGGCGATCGTCGACTGCAGGCGCTCGGTGAGCACGTCGAGGTCACGCATCGGCCCGAGGGCGGAACCGACCGCTGCCAGCTCGCCGCGCAGGGCGTCGGCCCACGGGCGGCCGACGACAGAGCGGGCGGAGCGGAGGAAGGCGCGGGCGCGGCGCGTGGCAACGCGAAGCTGGTGGAGATCCTCGGGGTCGCTACCCAGGCGCGTCCCGGGATCGTGGACGAGCATGCGCCGCCCCTGTTCCTTGAGCGCGAGCTGAACCGCCTCACGCGGTGAGGCGCCTTCGGGGACGACGATCTCGGTCGGCGGCTCGGCCAGGTCGAGCGCCCGGTGCAGCTTGGGCCGGTCGATCGCCGCCTCGGCGCCGGCTGCGCGCAGCTCCTGCTCGATGCGGCGGAGCGTGCTCTCATCGCCGTGCAGGAGCTCCACCTCCAGCTCCCGGAAGCGACGCGCGACCTTGATTCCGTCCATCACCGACACGTTGTCCTCCACGATCTCGGCGTCGGCCGTGCGGACGCCGTCGCGTCGCGTCCGGAGACGCGCGACCGGGACGAGAGGGTCGTTCCTCAGATGAGCAGTCAAGAGCGACCGCAGCCCGGCTGGTGGTTCGGCGGGTGAGCCGGGGAGCTCGAGCTCCACCCTCGTGTTGCTGCCGTGAGGGAGCTTCAGCTGCCAGAGACCCGCCCCGTCCTCGACGCGATACCGCAGCGTCAGCCCTCGCCGCGCAAGCCGAAGATCGGCGGTGTCGTGGTAGGTCGTGACGAAGACTCGCGAGGGGAGCGGAGCCCCCAGGAGGGGCATCACGAAAGCCGTGCCGGGGCTCAGCTTGATCTCGCGCTCGAGCGTCTCCCTCATGGCCTCAGGGTACTCATCTCCGGAGTCACGGAGGTTGCAGGGTGGTGAGTGCGATGCCGAACGCGACGGCGCACATCAACCGAGCAGCGCTCGCACCTCGTCCAGTGCGCCGGGGGCAAGCCGGTAGAAGGCCCAGCTCCCTCGCTGCTCGCGCTCCACGAGGCCGGAGTCGAGGAGGACCTTGAGATGATGGCTGACCGTCGCCTGGGCCAGGCCAAGCGGACGGGTGAGATGGCAGACGCAGGCCTCGTGGTCCGGCTGAGCCTGGATCAGGCTGAGCAGTCGCAGTCGCGCCGGGTCGGCGATCACGCGGAGCGCCGCCGCGGCCCGCTCGGCCGTTTCCCGGTCGATGGGGTCACCGCCCAGCAAGGGCGCGCACGGTTGAGACTGGAGCGGTGCCGTCACCACAGCGACATTATTGACATCGACGGCCGTCGATGCCATTGTCTCCCCACGGTCATCGACCATGGTCGATGACGATGGGTGTATGCATCACGATCGCTTGGAGGAGGCGCGCCTGATGAGCAACGTCCTGGATCCGATCACGCGCCGGCACGTGGAGCAACCCGAAGTGCTCTTCGTCTGCATCCACAACGCCGGTCGCAGCCAGATGGCGGCCGGGCTGGTCACGTTGCGCTCCGGCGGCGCGGTTCACCCACGCTCGGCCGGCTCCGCGCCGGGCGAGGGTGTCAACCCGCTCGTCGTCCAGGCGATGGCCGAGATCGGTGTCGATCTGGCCGAGGCTTTCCCGAAGCCGCTGACGGACGAGATCGTGCGGGCTGCCGACGTCGTCATCACGATGGGCTGCGGCGACGCCTGCCCCATCTATCCCGGGAAGCGTTATGAGGACTGGCAGTTGGACGACCCTGCCGAGGCGGACTCGCTGGACGGTGTCCGGCTGATCAGGGACGAGATCGATCGCCGGGTGTTGCTGCTGGTGGCAGATCTGACCGCTTCGTGACGGCATCCTGGCGCCGCAGCCTCGTGGCCGAGGCGCTCGGCACCTTCGCCCTCGTCTTCGCGGGCGGTGGGGCGATCATGGTCGACGCGAAAACGGGTGCGCTCGGACACGTGGGTGTCGCCATCTCGTTCGGCCTGGTGATCATGGTCATGATCTTCACCTTCGGCCACGTCTCGGGTGCGCACTTCAACCCTGCCGTCACGCTCGCCTTCGCCGCGACACGACATTTCCCGTGGCGTTCCGTCGGTCCCTACGTGGCTGCACAAGCCGTGGGCGCGGTGGGTGCGGCCGGTGTGCTCCGAGCATCTCTCGGGGACGTTGCCGACGTCGGCGCCACGCTCCCGTCCGGGTCGGCCGGCCAGTCGTTCCTCTGGGAGATCGTGCTCTCCGCGATCCTGATGATCGTGATCGCCGCTGTCGCCACCGACACGAGAGCGGTCGGGCAGATGGCCGCGGTCGCCGTGGGCGGCACGGTCGGCCTCGATGCGATGTTCGGCGGCCCGATCTCCGGCGCGTCGATGAACCCGGCCCGTTCACTCGGTCCGGCCCTCGTCTCCGGCGAGCTCGCCGAGCTCTGGCTCTACGTGGCCGCGCCGACGATCGGCGCGCTTGTTGGGGCAGCGCTGTATCAACTGGTGCGCGAACCGCAGCCCGCAGCCGCCTGAACGTCGAGCTCGCCATGGGCTGAACGCCTTGCGAGGCCCTGAAGGGCCCCGCGCTGCCTCTGGCGCCGGATCTACGCCTGAGCGCCGAGCTTAGTGGGTTCCTTCAGGGACTCACAAGCAGTTCGTCCTGGCACTCGCATCGGAACCGGACGCCGATCAGGGGATCAACCATCCGGGATCGAGCAAGATCGGGATCACCGCCCGGCATTCTCTTCCTCACGCTTGGGGGGCTGGGGTGCCTACCCCCGAACGACCGAGGGCGCCTCTCGGGCGCCCTCGGTCGTCGTTCGGTACGCCGCGGGCGGCGCGGCGACCTTTGCGTTACTGCTTCTTCGCCGCCTTGACCGCCAGCTCGAAGGTGGTGCGGGCCCGCTTCAGCTGCGGCGGGGTGAGCGAGACGAAGCGCGAGCGCTTGGCGATTGCAACCTCGTTGTCGAAGATGTAATCGAGGTACGCCTGCACCTCCGGCCGCTTGAACGACGAGCCCTTCGCGTAGATGAAGAGCGGCCGTGCGAGCGGCTTGTAGGCGCCACTCTGCGTCGAGGAGATCGACGGTGTCACGCAGGTGTTGGTCTTCGGGTTGCGGATCTGCACGGCGGTGAGCCGGCTCTGGTTCTCCTCGTAGTAGGAGAAGCCGAAGTAGCCGAGGCCACCCTTCTCACCGGACACACCCTGCACGAGCACGTTGTCGTCCTCGCTCGCGTTGTAGTCGGCGCGGGAGGCCTTCGCCTTGCCGTTGATCGCCTCGGTGAAGTAGTCGAAGGTGCCCGAGTCGGTGCCGGGCCCGAACAGCTTGAGCGACTGGTCGGGGAAGCCCGCGCGGACATCCTTCCAGTTGTTGATCTTGGAGCCGGGGCCCCAGATCTTCTTGAGCTCGTCGACCGAGAGGCAGGTGGCCCAGGTGTTGTCCTTGTTGACCACGACCGTCAACGCGTCGTTGGCCACGGTGAAGGCGCGCCACGAGCCGACGTTGGCCGCCTTGCACTTCGCCGCCTCGGAGACTTTCATCGGGCGCGAGGCGTTGGAGAGGTCGAGCTCACCGCGGCAGAACTTCTCGAAGCCGCCGCCGGTGCCCGAGATGCCGATCGTGACGCGCACCTTGCTGGCCCCGGCCTTGCTGAACAGCTCGGCGGCCGCTTGCGCGTACGGGCCGACGGTCGAGGAGCCGTCGGCGACGATGCTGCCGCTGAGGCCCTTGAGGTTGTACGTGGGATTCTGGGCGCTCGATGCGGCGAACGCCGCCGATGCTGCCACACCAATCGTGGCGATGACAGCGAGCGCGGACACGAACCGGCGCTTGCGTGTTGAGAACGTCATGTTCCTCCTACTCCCCTTTTAGTTGGTCGGGCTTGCAAGGTCGTGTCGATCGTCCCGCCGAAGGGCTCCCGGGTGGGCTGAATGGAGGTGATCATCTGGTGGTGATCTGGTGAACTGCGTCGCCACGGCTTCGAGCTGCACCGGCCCCACGGGAGTGGGCTGTTGCGCCGGCCGCCAGGTCAGTGACTGGCGTCGGAGAACTCGTGGAACTCGCCGGTCACGACGAACTCGGTCTGCTCACCGATGTCCACGGCGTTGTCGCCCACGCGCTCGAGGCAGCGGGAGACGACGATCATCCGCATGCCCCACTCCACCGCCTCGGGGGAGCTGATCATGGCCAGGACCTTCTCCACCACCCTGCGGTTGGTGCGATCGATCAGCTCGTCGAGGTCGACGAGCGACCGGGCCCGCTCCACGTCGCGCTGCGCAAAGGCGTCGAGTGAGACCTTCACCATCTCCTCCGCCCGCTCCCCCATCTCACGCAGCCCTTCGACGAGCTCGCGCCGCTGCTCGAGATGGGCGGAGAGCTTGGTCAGCTTGGCGATGGTGACCGACTGGTCGCCGATCCGCTCGAGGTGGATCGAGTTGTGCAGGACAGCGAGGATCAGCCGCAGATCCGTGGCCACGGGCGCCTGCTGTGCGATCAGCAGCTCGATCGTCTTCTCGATCGAGTGGTAGCGCGTATCCACCTCGTCGTCGAAGGCGATGACCTCGTTGCACAGCTCGACGTCCTGCGTCTGCAGGGCGTTGACAGCGCCCCGTACTGCGCGGAGCGCAACCTCGCCCATCTCCTGGAGGCTCGCCTCGAGCGCGTCCAGGCTCTGCTGGTATTCGACACGCATCGCCATGGTCTAACCGAACCTCCCCGTCACGTAGTCCTCGGTGCGCTTGTCGGCGGGCACCGTGAAGATCTTCGTCGTCGCGTCGTACTCGACGAGGATCCCGTGGCGCCCCTTGCCGTCCTCCCTGACCTCGACCGAGAAGAACGCGGTCATGTCGGCCACTCGCGCCGCCTGCTGCATGTTGTGCGTGACGACGATGATCGTGTAGTCGGTCTTCAGCTCGTGCATCAGATCCTCGATGCGCGCGGTGGCGATGGGGTCGAGGGCCGAGGCCGGCTCGTCCATGAGGATCACGTCCGGCTCGGTGGCCAGCGCCCGTGCGATGCAGAGCCTCTGCTGCTGCCCGCCCGAGAGACCGAGAGCACTCTCCTTGAGCCGGTCCTTGACCTCGTCCCAGAGCGCCGCCTTGCGCAGGCAACCCTCGATGCGCTCGTCCAGCTCGGTCTTCATCCCAAGCACGCGCGGTCCGAAGGCGACGTTGTCGTAGATCGACTTCGGGAACGGGTTGGGCTTCTGGAAGACCATGCCGATACGCCGGCGCACCTCGACGGGATCGACCTCCCGTCCGTAGAGATCCGAGCCGTGGTACTGGATCGTCCCGTGGATCCGGGCGCCCGGGATCAGGTCGTTCATGCGGTTAAAGCATCGGATGTACGTCGACTTGCCGCAGCCGGACGGACCGATGAACGCCGTCACCGTGTTCTTGTGGACGTTCATGGTCACGTTGGACAGCGCCTTGTTGCCGCTGTAATCGACGCTGAGGCCCTCCACCGTGAACACCTTGTCCCGCCCGAGGATGTCCTCGATAGGCGAGCCTGTCACGACCTCGGCGATGCGGGCGCTGTCGATGCGTGGGGGGGTGTCTTGCTCCATCTGTGTCATTCCGTTCCTCTCACCAGCGCTGCCGGTAGCGGTTGCGGACGAAGATCGCGAGTGCGTTCATCCCGAGCACGATCCCGAGCAGCACGATGATGGCAGCGGCGGCCAACTCCTGGAAGCCCGCACCGGGAAGCTTGACGTAGGTGTAGATCTGCACGGGCAGCGCGGTGAAGCGCTCGAAGACGCCCGGGTCGAAGGTCACGTATTGCAGCGCACCGATCAAGAGCAGCGGCGCGGTCTCGCCCACCGCCCTCGAGAGCGCGAGGATCGATCCCGTGGCGATGCCGGGAATCGCGGCTGGCAGCACCTGCCGCGAGACCACCTGCCACTTGGTGGCACCGAGGGCGAAGCCGCCCTGCCGGATCGAGTCGGGGACTGAGCGGATTGCCTCGCGCGCGGAGATGATCACCGTGGGCAGGACGACAAGCGTGAGGATCATGGCGCCGGCGAGCACCACGGGACCGAGGCCGATGCCGCGCACGATGAAGGCCAGACCCAGGATCCCGTAGACGATCGACGGCACAGCGGCCAGGTTCTGGATGTTCAGCTCCAGCAGTCGGTTGTACCACTTCTCCTTGCGGGCGTACTCCTCGAGGTAGATGGCCGTGCCGACGCCGATCGGCACCGTCAAGAGCAGGAGGATGACGGCGAGGTAGATCGTGGCCAGGATCGCCGGACGCGCCCCTGCCTCCTCGGGGACGGTCGAGGGCGGCAGGCTGAAGAGCTGCTTGGAGAGGCCGGGGACGCCGTCGATGCCGATCGAGATCAAGAGCCAGGCGAGGATGCCGAAGGCGACGGCCAGCGAGAGCCCCATGACGCCGACGAAGGCGCGATTCTTCCAGGCACGGGACATCAGTCGTACTCCTCCCGGAACTTGCGAACGAGCCGGATGGCCAGCATGTTCATCACGAAGGTGATCACGAACAGCGTCAGACCGACCGCGAAGATCGTCTTGTACTCGATCGAGCCGGTGGGCAGGTCGCCGTTTCCGGTGGCGCCGATGAAGGCCGTGAGGCTCTCCATGCCGAGGCGGGGATCGAGGGAGATGCGCGCCAACTGGCCGACCGCGATCAGCACGATCATCGTCTCGCCGACGGCGCGGGAGATGCCGAGCACGAAGGAGGCGATGATGCCCGAGACGGCGGCCGGGACGACGACGCGCAGCGAGGTCTGCAGGCGGTCGGCGCCGAGCCCGTAGGACCCGTCGCGAAGGGCCTGTGGTACGGCGGACATGGCGTCCTCGGAGAGCGAGGCGATGGTCGGGATCAGCATCACGCCGACCACGAGACCGCCGGAGAGCACGTTGAAGATCTCCACCTCGATCCCGAGGGAGCGCAAGAGCGGCGTCACGGAGGTCAGTGCGAAGTAGCCGAAGACCACCGTCGGGATGCCGGCCAGGATCTCGATCATCGGCTTGAGCACGTCGCGTGTGCGGTCCGACGCGTACTCGGAGAGGTAGATGGCCGTACCCAACCCGAACGGGACGGCGACCAGCATCGCCCAGAAGGTGATCTGGAAGGTTGCGCTGATCAGCGGGAGCACCCCGAAAGAGGCGGGCTCGAACAGCGGCGTCCACGTCGTGCCCGAGAAGAAGTCGAGCGGGCTGATCTCCCGGAAGAAGTCGAGAGCGGGCAGCAGGAGCGAGATCACGATGCCGATGGTGGTGGCGATCGAGATGGCCGCACACGCGCCCAGGGCGATCTTGACCACGAGCTCCGTCGCGCGCCCGCGCGAGGAGCGGAGGCTGTGTCGTCCCGAGCCCTGTTCGAGGGCTGCCGGTGAGGCGCTCATGTCCCGCCAGCCTTGCACCTGGTGCGCCCGGCGAGGGGGTCGGCCGGGTGAACGGATGGTGACGAACTGGTAAAGAAGGCCGGCATCAGGTAGGGAACGCGCAGCGGATGTCGAGGCCGGCGCCACGTTCGCCGCGCGCCTCCACCGTGCCCCCGGCCTGGGTGACGATGTGCTTGACGATGGCGAGCCCGAGCCCGGTCCCCCGCGACGCCCGCGCCCGGTCCGAGCGGTAGAAGCGCTCGAACAACCGCGGCAGCTCGTCTTCGGCAACCCCCGCGCCGTCGTCGCTGCCGCGCAGGACGACCCCGTCTGGCCTGCTCTCCACCCTCAGGGTGAAGGTGGACTCGGGGCCTGCGTAGCGGATCGCGTTCTCCGCCAGGTTCTGGGCGAGCACCCTGAGCAGCCGCGGGCGCATCTCGATTGTCGCCGTCTCGTCGCCCTCGACCACGAGGCGGACACCTGCCCGCGAGGCGCGCTCGTCCAACTCTGCCGCGACCGCCGCGAGCTCCGGCAACACGGCGACGGCGCCGAGCGACACGACCCGGGCTCCGGACTCGAGCTCGCTGAGGAACAGCACCTCGTCGATCAGCTCACGCGCCGACTCCACCTCCGCCCGTGCCTGGTCGACCAGCGCGAGCACGTCCTCGCCGGGCAAGGTGGCCATCTCCAGGAGCGCCAGAAGCCTGGCCAGTGGTGTCCTCAGCTCATGGGAGACCGCCGCGGTGAACCCTGCCCGCAATTCCTCGTAGGCGGTCATGTCCCCCGCGGCGCTCAGATAGACGAGGCGTTCGTGACGGCCGTCCACGTCGAAAGGAACGACCAGCGGCACGATCCCGCGATCGCCGGAGAGGAACCCGTCGGGGAGACGCTCACCCTCGACGACGTCGGGGAGAGACTGGCGGGCACGCCGGCTGGCGAGGAGCACCCGGTCGTGATCGTCGAGGACGACGACGGCTTCTCGGCTCTCCTCGATGAGCACCCGTGCGCGCTTGGCCTCGGTCATTGCCTCAGTGTCCACGAGCCCCCAGTGTGACCCATCTGCCAACGCATCCATCGTCCGTTCACCAGATGGTTACCAAAAAGTGACCGCATCAGCCCGCGCTGGACCCGTCTGTCGCGCAATGATGACGTCTCAGTGACGAAGGTTCTCATCATCGAGGACGACGACGTCATCGCCCAGGGGATGGCGCGACATCTTCAGGCCGCCGGCTTCGACGCCATCGGCGTGGCCAACGGCGAGACGGGGATGGCCAGGCTGCGTTTCGAGAATCCCGACGTCTGCGTGCTCGATCTCATGCTCCCGGGGATCGACGGCTGGAAGGTCATCGAGCAGGCGCGCGGCGAAGGGATCGGCACGCCGATTCTCGTGGTCTCGGCTCGCGGCACCGAGCACGACAGGGTGCACGCCCTCGAGATCGGTGCGGACGACTACCTCGTCAAGCCGTTCTCGATGAAGGAGCTCGTGGCGCGGGTCGGCGCGGCTGCGCGCCGGGGGACGCGGGATCCAGAGGCCCGGCGCGGCGACGAGATCGTGATCCAGGAGCTGCGCCTCGACCCGAAGAACGTGCAGGCCTACGTGGACGGCGTCAACGCCGAGCTCACGCCGACGGAGTTCCGCCTGCTGTACGCGCTCGCCCTGGAGATGGGGAGGGTCTTGACCCGCGACGAGCTTCTGCAGCGCGTGTGGGGCCGGCGCGCCTCGCACCGCGATCGCACGGTCGACGTCTTCGTCCGCAAGTTGCGAGAGAAGATCGACGCCAAGGCGTCCGAGCACACGTTCCTGCAGACGAGGTACGGCGTCGGCTACAAGCTCGAGGCGGAGGCGAAGGCCAGCGTCGTCGGCGCGTAGTCCGGCCTTCCTCAACGGCGCGGCGCCGTCGGCTCCAGCGAGTGCACCGCACCGCGCCGGCGCAGCGCAGCCGCTGATCGACCATCCGCACACCTCGAAGCCCGGCCTGGAGTCGTGCAGCATCAGTGTCGCGCGCGGGTCTCGCTCGACGTTCCCGACCCAACACCAACAAGAGTTGTAGTCAGCGTTCGGAGGTGCCGCACTGGCGTCCCTGGAACGAGGGGTCTCCTGGCCGTGCACAGTTGCCGATTTCGTGCTTGCAACCCCTTCGCCCCGGGAGACGACATGACGCCGTTCGGCAACCGTGACTTCGGCAACGACCCGACCCACGACACCGCGGAAGACGAGCGCTGGCTCGACCTCGACGGCGTCCGCTCGACGAGCGTACTCGACGATCTGGCGACCCGGCCCTTCACGGGCGCCGAGACGCGCCGTGTGATCATCCGCGTGCATGGCGGTGAGGACATCGAGATCGGCCGCAGCGACAGCCGCGAGCCGGCAGTCCGCCTCGCCCGCGACATGATCCGCGCGATCGAGGAGGCCCAGACCAAGGGCGAGTGGCCGCAGATCGCCGACCGCTTCGTCCGCCCCGGCGCCATCGTCTCCATCGACGTCCAGCGCCACTAGATGATTGATTCCGACTGTCACGGCTGAGTCCAGTCCCGGGACCAGGCACGAACTCCTTGTGAGTCCCTGAAGGAACCCACTGAGCGTGCCGTCACCCGGCCGTGGCGGCGCGAGGGACTGAGCGGGGCCCTTCAGGGCCTCGCAAGAAGTTCAGCCCAGCTGCCGCGCTGAAGCGAGACCCAAGACGCCATGGGGCATCCCCAGAGCGCGACAGCTCGGAATCCATCATCCCGGGCGGCTCTTGACGGCCGACCGCTGCGCGGGCGGGCTGTTCTCGTGCGATCAGGCTCCGCTTCGACGGAGGGTCACGACATGGCCGGTGATCGCGAGAACCCCTCGAATCGGGGACGCAGAAGCGGTCTCTGGAGGGCGATACCCGTTGGACGGAGCCGGTGCGGTGCTCCGGCCGTTCGTCGCCCGAGCCCAGGAGGACACGCCGTGACCCTGCTCGAACCACCTCCCGCACCGCCCGCATCGTGGGACTTTCCACCGTCCGAGGTTCGTCGAGTGGTGGTCCGGCTCGTCGACGGTGACGTCGTGCAGATCGGGACCGCCCCGACACTCGACTCCGCGCGCGTTCTCGCACAGACCGTGATCGCCGAGCTGGACGAGCCCTCACGCGAGTGGCCGCTGGTCGGCAACCGGCTCGTCCGGCCCGAAGCGGTGCTCAGCGTCGATGTGCTCCGCATCGACGGCGCGGACGACGACTGAGGCGGCCCCCGCGACGTTCGACCGGGAAGGTTCGCGACAACGCAGTGGGCCCCTTCAGGGACTCACGAGGGTTGATCCCGGGCAACCGACACTGCGCCTATCTTTCAAGGCATGACCGAGATGGTGCTCACGCTCGAGCGGTTTCAGTCCGGGGAGCAGGCTGAGATCGACCGCGAGGCGCTGGTGACGGTGTTCACCGCCCACGCCGCCGAGTTCGACGAGATCGGCTGGGCCACGCTCCGCACGACGGACGAGGGCGAGGCGGAGATCAGCGTGCCGGACTTCGCCGAGGTCATGGAGGCCGCGGTCTACGTCGAGCGGCTGACCCCTGGTCTTGCCGCCGTCGTGTTCCAGGCGGCGACCGCGGCCTCGCTGTGCATCAACGTGGCCGCCGTGCCCGATGCCCCCACCCTCGTCCTCTCGCTGGGCGATCTCTCGGACCTCCCGCCGGACGAGGACCGTCCGCCTGCGGTCGTCTGCTGGAGCGCGGACGAGCTTCTGTCCATGCTGCACCACGCCGCCGGCAGCCTCGACGAGTTGCCGGTGCTGCCACCGCACGTCGAGCATCCGGCTGAGACGCGCCCGGTCGATCGGGCGGACCTTCTGCGCAATGCGTTCAGCCGCCTCAGACGGCCGTAGGGTCGAGCGTCACGCCCAGAACACGCAAGGACGCTGAAGCATCCCGCAGCCGTTTCCGCCACGCCTGGCCTAGCCGGCGATGTCCCAGGTGTCGGCGTCGGCGAGGAGCGCTGCCAGGTCGCCCTCGCCTTTGCGCTCCTTGGCCGCGGCGATCTGCGCGTGCACCGCATCCTCGTACACGTCACGCTCGACGGAGCGGAAGACACCGAGTGGGACGGCGCCGGCGGTCTCCCACGTGAGCCGCGCGAGCGCGAAGGCCAACCCTGGATCCTCGCGCGCCGGGTCATGGATGAGCAGTCCGCCCTCTGCGGCCTCGACCACGGTCAGCGTGCCGTCGGAGCGCATGCGGATACCACGGTCACCGAAGCGGATCTCCTCGCCGGCCTTGAGATACAACCGGTTCTCCTTCGCCTCCCGCACCACGTCGAAGGCGCCGTCGTTGTAGATGTTGCAGTTCTGCAGGATCTCCACGAACGAGGAGCCGCGGTGCGCCGCGGCAGCACGCAGCACGTCGGCCGTCCCCTGCTTGTCCGTGTCGATGGCGCGGGCGACGAAGGTCGCCTCGGCGGCGATGGCCACGGAGAGCGGGTTGAACGGATGATCGACCGAGCCGTAGGGCGTCGACTTCGTCACCTTGCCACGCTCCGAGGTGGGCGAGTACTGCCCCTTGGTCAGCCCGTAGATGCGGTTGTTGAAGAGCAGGATGGTCAGGTCGACATTGCGTCGCAGGGCATGGATCAGGTGATTGCCGCCGATCGAGAGCGCGTCGCCGTCACCGGTCACGACCCAGACGGAGAGATCGGGCCTGGCGGTGGCCAGCCCGGTCGCGATCGCCGGGGCGCGCCCGTGGATCGAGTGCATCCCGTACGTCTGCATGTAGTAGGGGAAACGGGCGGCGCAGCCGATCCCCGAGACGAACACGATGTTCTCGCGCGGCACCCCGAGCTCCGGCATGAAGCTCTGCACACCGGCCAGGATCGCGTAGTCCCCGCAGCCCGGGCACCAGCGCACCTCCTGGTCCGACTTGAAGTCCTTGGTCGTCAGTTGCACGAGGTTGCCGTTCCCGCTGGTCACAACACGGCCTCGATCGCGACCTCGAGCTCCCCCGCCTGGAACGGCCGGCCACGCACCTTGGTGTAGGAGAGGACGTCCACCAGGAACTGGGCGCGAAGCAGCATCGCCAGCTGGCCGAGGTTCATCTCGGGCAGAAGCACGCGCTCGTAGCTCCGCAACACCTCACCGGTGTTCAGCGGCAGCGGGTTCAGGTGGTGCAGGTGCGCCTGCGCGACCTTCTTGCCCTTGGCGCGGACCCGCCGCACCGCGGCGCCGATCGGGCCGTACGTCGAGCCCCAACCGAGCACCAGCACGTTCGCCCCGTCGGGGTCGTCCACCGCGAGCGGGGGAATGCTCGAGGCGATCCCCGCCACCTTCTGGGCGCGGAGACGCACCATCAGGTCGTGGTTGTCGGGGTCGTACGAGATGTTGCCCGTGACGTCTTCCTTCTCGAGACCACCGATGCGATGCTCGAGACCCTTCGTGCCGGGTAACGCCCAGGCTCGGGCCAGCGTGTGGGGGTCGCGCTGGTACGGGTGGAACTCCTCCCCCGCGTTCGGCTCGGTGGCGAACGTGGTGGAGATGTCCGGGAGGTCCGCGACGTCCGGGATCAGCCAGGGCTCCGACCCGTTCGCGAGATACGCGTCGGAGAGAAGGTAGACGGGCGTGCGGTAGGCGACGGCGATGCGGGCGGCCTCGATCGCGGCGTGGAAGCACTGCGAGGGCGTCGAGGCCGCGATCACCGGCACCGGGCTCTCGGAGTTCCGTCCGAACAGCACCATCAGCAGATCGGCCTGCTCCGGCTTGGTCGGCAACCCGGTTGACGGCCCCGCGCGCTGGATGTCCAGGATCAGGAGCGGCAGCTCGAGCGTGACCGCGAGCCCGACCGTTTCCGACTTCAGGACGACGCCGGGGCCCGCCGACGTGGTCACGCCGAGAGCACCCCCGAAGGAGGCGCCGAGCGCGGCCCCGACGGCGGCGATCTCGTCTTCCGCCTGGAAGGTGACGACACCGAACTCCTTCTTCGCCGAGAGCTCCTCGAGGATCGACGAGGCCGGGGTGATCGGGTAGGCCCCGAGGAAGAGCTGAAGGCCGGAGAGCTTGGACGCGGCGATCAGGCCGTACGTGAGCGCAGTGTTGCCGGTGATCTGGCGGTAACGGCCGGGGGCGAGCTTGGCCGCCGCGATCTGGTAGGACACGGCGAAGTCCTCCGACGTCTCGCCGTAGTTCCACCCTGCGCGAAGCGCGCGATCGTTCGCCTCCGCGATGGCGGGCTTCTTGCCGAACTTGGCCTGGATGAATCCGACCGTCGGCTCGATCGGACGGTGGTAGAGCCACGACATCAGCCCCAGCGCGAAGAAGTTCTTCGAGCGCTCCGCTTCGCGTGGCGTGATGCCTTCGATGCCCTTCAGTGCCTCGACCGTCATCGTGGTCAGTGCAACCTGGTGCACGTGGTAGTCGGCGAGCGTCCCGTCCACGAGCGGGTTGGTCTGATACGCGGCCTTCTGCAGGTTCCGGTCGTTGAAGGCGTCGGTGTTCACGATCACCGTCGCGCCCTTCGGGACGTCGCGCAGGTTCGTCTTGAGCGCGGCGGGATTCATGGCCACCAGCACGTCGGGCCGGTCACCGGGTGTGAGGATGTCGTGATCGGCGAAGTGCACCTGGAAGCCCGAGACACCCGGTAGTGAGCCGGCGGGAGCCCGGATCTCCGCGGGGAAGTCGGGGAACGTCGCGAGGTCGTTGCCCAGCAGTGCCGTCTCCGAGGTGAAGCGGTCGCCGGTGAGTTGCATGCCGTCACCCGAGTCTCCGGCGAAGCGGATGATCACGCGATCGAGGCTTTCGACGCGCTTGGTGGTCATCGCTCGGCCCTGGTCACACCAGGCGCGGGCGTTCGACGACCTGTAAGGGGCGCGACGAGATCGGCGTGGCGCGGGTTCGAGCGGTCGTTCACCTGGCTGCACGCCAGTGTACTCGGGGCGCCGCAGTCACGGCACCGGGATCCGTCGAACGGTAAGACCCCAGGCGAGACCGCGGGCGAAGAGGTCATCGGGGTCCAGCTCGTCCCGCCAGCCGAGGAAGTGCGACGACGCGTCGTCCGTGGTGGCTCCGTACACCGCCGGTCGGAGCGCCGGCTGCGGTTCCGGGGCGATCCCGCTCTCCCGTTCCTCACGCCGGCGCTCGGCTTCTTCCGCTGCCGGGCCATCGGCGTACCCCTTGGGGCTCACGGGATGGAGCGGCGCGCCTCGTCGGAGACGAGGCCGGCGAAGGAGACGAGCACGAGATAGGCGACACCGAGCGCGAGCGTTGCGACCACCAGCATCGCCAGGCCGCGGAGCGGTGGTTGCGCAGCGTGCGCGGTCAGGGTGTCGAGGACGCGGCTCGGGTCGACGAGTGCATCCCAGCTGTTCAGTCGCTCGAAACGGCCGAGCGCGATGCCGAAGCTGCAGAGCGCGAGCGCCGGCAAGGGGAGCGCCCACCCGGCCAGGCGGCCGAGCCGCGCCGTGACAACGCCCTGAACGAGCAGCAGCGATCCCAGGCCGAGCGCCAGGCCCGTACCCGCGAAGGATGCCACGAGTGCCGCGTCGAACCAGATCGGCGCCCCGGGAATGCGTCCGACGTGCACGAGGTCGGTGGCGATGTACGGCGCGTTCGGCAGGAAGAGCAGCCACAGACCGCCCAACCCGAGCAGAGCCAGGGAGCCGCCGCGGCGGCGATGGGCGTCGACCAGCAGCACGGCAGCCAGGAACGGAACCCAGGCCAGGAAGAGGTTCCACGACAGGAACTGGTACCCACCGGTCCCTGTCTGCCACATGCGCAACCACAGCGCCACGCAGCACGCACCGGAGGCGAGAAGCAGCGCGAACACGGTGAGGACGCGCCGATCGCTCATCTGGATGATTGCCGGCCAATCATCCAGGCATGGTAACCGCCCCGGGCTGCTCCCTGCCGGCGGCCGCGGAACACTACGATCCGTCGACCTGATGACGATCTCGCCTGCCCCGGCCCGCTCGCGCGTGGAGATCGACCTCTTTGCCGTGCGCCACAACGCCGCGAGGCTGATCGGGCTCCTCGGCGACGCCGAGCTGTGGGCCGTGCTCAAGGCCGACGGCTACGGTCACGGCGCCGCCGAGGTCGGCCGTGCCGCCCTGGAGGCGGGCGTCCAGGCGCTGTGCGTGGCCACGGTCGGAGAGGGCGAGAGGTTGCGCGCGGCGTTCCCCGAGAAACGGCTGATCGTGCTCGGCCCGACACGTGACGGCGAGATCGCGCGGGCCCGCGCTGCTCGCCTCGAGGTGACGAGCGTCGACGGCGGCGTCCCCGAAGGCGTACCTGTGCACATGAAGCTCGACACGGGGATGGGCCGCTGGGGTGCGCGACACCTGGGCGAGTTGCCGGCGAACGTCGTCGGGCTGATGAGCCATTTCGCCACGGCCGACACCGACACTGCGTTTGCGAGAGACCAGCTCCGCCGCTTCCTCGACTGGACGTCCGGCCTCCGAATCCCCCGGCACATGGCGAACAGCGCGGGGCTGCTCGCGCTTCCCGAATCCCATCTCGACGCGGCCAGAGCGGGCATCGCGCTGTACGGGCTGTCCCCGTTCGGTCGCGACCCGGCCGAGCACGGGCTCCGGCCGGCGCTCGCCTGGCGCTCGTCACTGGTCCAGGTCAAGCGCCTCTCGCCAGGCCAGAGCACAGGGTACGGGCGAGGGTTCGTGGCCTCGCAGCCGACGTGGATCGGCCTGACGCCCGTCGGTTACGCCGACGGGTTCCGTCGCGGCCTGACCGGGACGTCGGTGCTCGTGGAGGGCGTACGCTGCCCGGTCGTGGGCGCGATCTCCATGGACTGCTTCGCCGTCGAGCTGCCGACCGAGTTGCCGCCGGGGACACCGGTGACGTTGATCGGCGACGGGCTCCTGGCAGAGGAGCACGCTTCCCACCTCGCCACGATCACCTACGAGCTCGTGTCGGGCATCTGCTCCGGTGCGGACAGGGCGGAACGCGTCGCCTCCGGCTGAGCCCGGCCGCGCTCCGTCACCGCCAGGCCCGCGAGGGCGAACACGACGACCGCCAGCCAGGGAATACCGATCACGTCGCTCTGCAGCCCGAGCAGCGAAACGGCGGCCAGTGAGGCGACGGTCCAGGCCTCCCGTCGCGAGGCCACGATCAGCGCCGCGACCCAGAACCCGAAGACGAGGACTCCGCCCAGCCCGAGATCCACACCGAGCTCGGTGTAGGTCGACTCGCCCGCGCGGATGGGGGCCTCCGTCCGCTTGGCAGTGACCCCGGTGTTCCCCAGCCCGTAGCCCCAGGGATGCCTGAGCACGGTTTCCACGCCGTCCCGGAGGTTGCGCAGGTGACTGCGGGTCGAGGCGTCGTCGGTGGTCAGGGCGCCGCCGGTGTCACCCTTGCGCGCCGCGTTCTCGCGCAGGCAGGAGATCTCCCCCTGGGTGTAGCTCGTGCCGGGCCCGATCTCCGGGAACGCCTGGACGAACACGAGCGCCCCGACCACGGTGCAGGCAGCGAGAGCACCGAGCTGCGCCTGGCGCCGAAGGACTGCAATCACGAGCAGGCCGAGGGCGAGTGCGATGAATGCCGCGCGGGTGTGCGTCCAGAGCAGGCCCGCGGCGATCGGCGCCGCCACCACCAGGGCCACCCGCGGCCGTCGCCAGGCGACCAACCCGAGCAGCGCCACCACGAGCACGTATCCGGTGGCGAGGGGGCTCCAGAAGAAGGAGACGAGCCGTCGCAACGGACTGCTCTCGTCTCCGGTGTTGAGGATCCAGTTCTCGGGCAGGCCGCCGAAGCAGTCGTAGGGGATCTCCAGCTGATCCTTGAACCACCCGGGCACGGCGGATTCACGCCAGAACTGCAACGACACGGCGTACACGTCGGCGAGTCCCCACACGGCGAGGGTGAGCGCCCCGACCACGGTCACCGCACGCAGGATGCGACGAGCGGCGGCGGGATCGAGTACGACGCGGCCGAGCAGGTAGCCGCCGACGGGGAGCAGATGATGGCGGACGGCGAGAAGCTCGCCCCGGGGCGTGGCCTGGCCATCACCGAGCCAACTCTGGGGCAGGAGCCAGTAGAGGAGGACGAGGGCTGCGTAGCCGAGGGCGAGCAGGTCGACCAACTGCACATCGAGACGACGGCGCGAGGCGACGAGGCCGGCGACCACGGCCGCCAGCAGCAGTACGTCCTTCCAGGCCGCGACGACGTCGAGAGCCGCTCCGTTCAGTCCCGCCCGGTAGAGCAGGACCATGACGAGGTTGTGCACCACCAGCCCGGCCGCCAGGACGGCGAGCGCGATGTGGGGCAGGCGGCGCATCAGGTGACCGCGACCAGCGTCATCCCCAGGTCGAGGATCCGCACCGGGCAGGGGAAGAGCGCACGGAGCGTCCGGGCGGTGAGCAGGTGGTTCTCGCAGGCCCAGCGCTTGCCCGCGGCGCGGTAGGCGCGGTGAGCGACCGCATCCGGGAACCAGTGGACGAGCGGGAGGCGGGTGTGCACCTCGATCGGGAAGCGGCGGCTGGGCGTGGTCAGGAACACGCGGCCGCCGACCCGCAGGGCCTCGTGGACGAAGGCGCGCTGTCGCTCATACCCACCCACGTGCTCGATCACCGCGTTCGAGAAGACCACGTCGAACGCGCCGTCCGCGAAGGGGAGGGCGCAGGCATCGCCCTGGACGTACGCCACCTCTGGATGGGCACTTCGGAACCCCGTCCCGTCGTGGAGACCCAGGCCGGTGATGCGCTCGGGCCAGGGGTAGAGCTCCTCGAAGAAGTTGTGGGTGACGCACCGGGCCTGGCCGCCGTGGCCGCCGAAGCCGATCTCGTCGACCCCGACGTCCAGAACGGTTGTGAGCTCGGTCGGACGCATCTCACGCAGGAACAACTCGAGCTTGCGCCTGCGCGAGCGCAGGGAGATCGCGTCGGCGAGGCCCATGCCTCCCGACGGTAGCGACAGCACGCGAGGTCGCTGGTACACGCGTCCGTACGTACGGTCGTGGCGGGCGGTCTCCAGACCGAGCAGGCCTAGGACGCAGGGAGCCGCCGCTCCCGGTGTTGGAACGGCGCGACTGAGGACAACGGCCTGCGAAGCGTCGGGGGGCCGCCGGGCCGACCGTGCGCGCGGACGGGTGTACTAGGCTCCGGCGGTGCCCGAGGACGTTGTTACCCCGGTCGGTCCGTACAGGTTGTCGCTGATCACGGCCGGCCGTCTGTGGCAATCGCCCCAACCGGGAGGGACGGCCCAGGCGTACCAGCGACAGGACGGCCGGGTTGTGATCAAGGCCGAGACGGAGCCGGGGCTCGAGCTCGCACGTTTTCAGCTGGCGCTCGACGACGACACCTCCGGCTTCCACGAAGCCTTCGACCGCGACCCCCTCGTCGGCCGTGCCGCCCGGGCCTTCCGCGGCTGGCGGCCGTTGCGCACCGCGACCGTGACCCTGGCCGCGATTCAGGGGTTCTGCGGGCAGCTGGTCGAGACACGTACTGCGCGGATGCTCGAGCGCTCGATTCTGCGCCGGGTGGGCACGAACACGCCACGTCCGGCGGACGTGGCCGCCCTGGCACCCGCGGAGCTGGCCCGGCTCGGCCTGGCCCAGCGTCGCGCCACGGCGCTCGTCCATCTCTGCCGTACGCTCGACCTCGAACGCCTGCGTGGGCTTCCTGCGGACGCGGTAGCGACCCGTCTGCTGCGTGAACCACAGGTCGGCCCGTGGACGCTCGGTGTGATCGCCACCGATGGGCTCGGGCTCTACGACCACGGCCCGGTCGGCGATCTTGGGCTGCTCAAGCTGGCGGGTGCCCTGCACGGCCGCGTGGCCGAGACGCCGGACACGGCCGTACTGCTGGCGCCCTACGGGCGTTGGCAGGCGCTCGCCGGGAACATGCTGATGATGGGCTGGGGCCGAGGGCTCGTCCCCGGCGCCGACCGCGACCGGGCGCGTCTCGTGCGCGTGCGGGCGCGGCGGGCTGCGTAGACTCCCCGGCATGGCAGTCGACCAGCGACGGATCGCCGTCCTCGGTGCGGGCAAGATCGGCGAGGCACTGATCTCCGGGTTGCTCTCCTCCGGCTGGCGCTCGACGGAGGAGATCGTTGCCTCCACGAGGCGTGCCGAGCGCGCCGAGGAGCTGGCCACCCGTCACGGCATTCGCGCCGGAGTCTCCAACGAGGAGGCCGTGGCAGGGGCAGGGCTCGTCGTCGTGGCCGTCAAGCCGCAGGACATCGAGCCGCTCCTGGCCGAGATCGGCCGCTTCATCACCACCGAGCAGACGGTGCTCTCGGTCGCCGCCGCGATCACGACCGCGCGCATCTCCCGTCATCTGGCGAGCGGGGTGCCGGTCGTGCGGGCGATGCCGAACACGCCCTCCGTCGTGCACGAGGGGATCGCCGGGCTGAGCGGCGGTGAGCACGCCCTGGACGCCCACATCACGCTCGCCGAGGAGGCGCTGGCGCACCTGGGCGCGGTCGTGCGGGTGCCGGAGCGGTACATGGACGCCGTCACGGCGGTCAGTGGCAGCGGGCCGGCCTACTTCGCCCTGCTCGCCGAGGCCATGATCGAGGCGGGCATCCTGCTCGGCCTCTCCCGTGAGATCTCTACGCAGCTGGTCGTGCAGACCATGCTCGGCACCGCCAAGCAACTGCGTGACCAGAAGATGCACCCGGTCGAGCTCCGCGAGATGGTCACGTCCCCGGGCGGCACCACGATCGCCGCCATCCACGAGCTGGAGTCCGCGGGCGTGCGCGCCGCGTTCCTCAACGCCATCCAGGCGGCGATGAACCGGGCACGCGAGCTGGCCGACGACGAGACCTAGTACTGGGGGGACAGTCCCTCCAATTGACCGCTCAGAGTGATTGAACGTTCAGTCAACGGCGCGATAGACTGAGCCCATGGTTCGCACACTGCGTGAAGTGGTGTACGTCGACGGCATCCGCACGGCGTTCGGCCGCGCAGGCGAGGACGGGCTGTTCACCCGGACACGGGGCGACGACATGGCGGTTCGGGTGGTTCGCGCGCTCCTCGAGCGGAATCCTGGAGCTCCTCCGGAGCGGATCGGCGACGTCGTCATGGCCGCCACCGCCCAGGTCGGCGATCTGGGACTGACGCTCGGCCGCGACGTGGCGCTGCTCGCCGGGCTCCCGGAAACCGTTCCGGGGATGGCTGTCGACCGCATGTGCGCCGGCGCGCTCACCGCGACCACGATCGGCGCAGGCGAGATCGCGATGGGCGCAGCCGACCTCGTGCTCGTCGGCGGCGTGGAGCACATGGGACATCATCCGATGGGCGAGGAGATCGACTTCAACCCGCGCTTCGTGGGCGACCGCCTGATCGACGAGACCGCCGCGGTGATGGGCCAGACGGCCGAGAACCTCCACGACGAGCTTGCGCACCTGACCCGGGAGGACGCCGACCGCTACGCGCTGCGCTCGCAGCAGCGCGCGAACGCTGCCTGGGCCGAGCCCGACGGAGTGTTCGCACACACGGTCGTCCCCATGACAGTCTTCTCCGAGCAGGGCTGGCGCGTCGCCGACCGCGACGAGTTCCTGCGCCCAGAGACCACGCTCGAGGGGCTGGCCGCCCTCCGCACACCGTTTCGCGCCGGCGGCCGCGTCACCGCCGGGAACTCGGCAGGGCTCACGGACGGCGCGACGGCCGCGCTGCTCGCGGACGAGCAGACGGCCGCCGCGCTCGGGCTCCCCGCACGGATGCGGCTTGTCGGGTTCGCCTACTGCGGGGTCGCGCCGCACCTGATGGGTCTCGGCCCAGTGCCGGCCACGAAGCGCGTCCTCGAGCAGAACGACCTGGCACTCGACGACATCGGCCTGTTCGAGATCAACGAGCCCTTCGCAGTCCAGGTGCTCTCGTGGTGCGACGGGGTCGGGCTCGATCCGGCCGACGAACGCCTCAACCCGTACGGCGGCGCCATCGCCTGCGGCCACCCCCTGGCCGCCACCGGCGTACGCCTGATGGCCCAGCTCGCGTTCGGGTTCGAGCGACACCCAGACGTGCGCTACGGCCTCACCGCGCTCTGCATCGGCCT
This sequence comes from uncultured Actinomycetes bacterium, assembly GCA_963738505.1. Classification (GTDB taxonomy): domain Bacteria; phylum Actinomycetota; class Thermoleophilia; order Gaiellales; family Gaiellaceae; genus Gaiella. The sequence goes on from CAVTWR010000018.1 coordinate 135,672, forward strand.
CGGCATGGGGGCCGCCCTGCTCTGGGAGAACCCGAACCGTGGCTGACACCGCCTTCCAGCTGCAGCGCACGGACACCACCGTCGGCCCGGTCGCTCTGCTGACGATGGACAACGGCGAGGACTGGCAACGGCCGACCGTCTTCGGACGCGCGGCCTTCCAGTCGCTGCTCGCACTCGAGGAGACGCTCCGAGGTCCGCAGTGGCGAGGGCTCGTGCTCACAGGGAAGCCCTTCATGTTCGCTGCGGGAGCCGACCTCGAGGAGTTCCCGCGCCTGACCGAGGCGGCTCTGGCCCGCGAGGCGGCGGCAGCCGGGCACCGGGCCTTCGGCCTCCTCCGTGACCTCCCCTATCCGACGTTGGCCGCGATCAACGGCGCCTGCGTCGGCGGCGGCCTCGAGATCGCGCTGCATTGCGACTACCGCACGGTCTCCCCGTCCGTCCGCCACATCGGCTTCCCCGAGGTCTTCCTGGGGATCGTGCCCGGTTGGGGCGGGACGCAGCTGGCACCGCGGCTCGTCGGCGCGGCCACCGCGATCAAGCTGATCGTGACCAACCCGCTCGAACAGAACCGGCTCATCGACGGTCGGGCCGCGCATGAGCTCGGACTGGCCGACGCCCTGCTCGACTCGACCACCTTCCTCGACGATTCTCTCCAGTGGCTCCTTGCACACATCGCGGGGGGCGGTGGCAAGCGCGAAAGCACGGCCGACCTCGGCGATGCGGCGGAGCTCTGCCGCAGGGCGCGGGCGAAGGTGGAGGACAAGGTGCACGGCGCGACGCCTGCGCCGTATCGCGCGCTGGAGCTGATCGAGCTGACGGCGACCGCGTCGGTCGCGGAGGGCATGAAGGCCGAGGAGGACGCGCTCGCCGACCTGCTGCCGGGCCGCCAGGCGCAGGCCTCCGTCTACGCCTACGACCTCGTCGAACGCCGCGCCAAGCGTGGGATCGGGGTGCCCGAGGCCAAGCCGCGGCCGGTGCAGCGGGTCGGGGTGGTCGGTGCAGGATTGATGGCGACGCAGCTCGCCACGCTCATCCTCCGCAGGCTCGAGGTCCCGGTGGTCGTCACCGATGTCGACCCTACCCGCGTGGACGCTGCGCTCACCACGATCTCCGCGGAGCTCGGGAAGCAGGTCGACCGGGGCCGGATCTCGGCCGGCAAGGCACGGTTCCTCTCCTCCCTGGCCACGGGTGGGGAGGGGGCAGCTTCGTATGCCGGGTGCGACCTGGTGATCGAGGCGGTGTTCGAGGAGATCGCGGTCAAGCGCCGGGTGTTCGGTGAGATCGAAGGCGTGGTCGGGGAGCAGTGCCTGCTGGCCACGAACACGTCGTCCCTTTCCGTGGCCGCGATGGCCGAGGGGCTCGACCACCCGGCACGAGTGATCGGACTGCACTTCTTCAACCCGGTCGCGATCCTGCCGCTCGTCGAGATCGTCCGCACGCCACTCACGGATGACGTCACCACGGCCACTGCCTGGCAGGTCGTTCGCAATCTCGGCAAGCGCGGAGTACTCGTCGCCGATGCTCCCGCGTTCGTGGTCAACCGCATCCTCACGCGCATGACGTCGGTGCTGATGCAGGCGCTCGAGCGCGGCAACACCATGGACGAGACGGACGACGCCGCGCTGCGACTGGGGCTGCCCATGCCGCCGTCGGCGCTCCTCGCCATGGTCGGGCCGCGGGTCGCGAACCACGTCCTGCACACCCTCCACGACGCCTACCCGGACCGCTTCCCCCTCTCGCCCACCCTGGCGCGCCTTGCGGAGGGAGAGTTCGAGGTCATCGTCGAGGTGCACGCGCCCGCCGCTGCCGACGAGCTGCATGCGAAATTGCTCGACGCACTCGCCGACGAGTGCGCGCGGATCCTCGACGAGGGCGTCGTCCCAGGGGCCGCCGACATCGACACCTGTCTCCTGCTCGGCGCGGGGTGGCCGTTCCACCTGGGCGGCATCACCAAGCACCTCGACCAGACTGGCGTCTCGGAGCGCGTCGCCGGGCGGCGACTCGGAGGCTAGTGGACTACCCTTCCCGAACGCCGCTCCGTCGGGTACTCTTTGGGGGACGGCAGGGCTCGCGGCCATCGGGGATGCGCGAGGATGCCGATCCCTCGGTAGAAGCGGCACGAGAACGACGTGCTGCCCATGGAAGAAATCATCATCACTCAACCGACACCATCGTCGGGTCTCACCGACGAGCTTGCCGCGAAGGCACTCCGCGCCCAGCAGTGGGCGGGCGAGCCGTTTGTGCACGCCGGTGAAGACGCCGGCACGGCGCTGACGCCGGGGACGGCCAGGCGCGCCGCACTCGACGATGCGCTCGTGGAGATGGAGGCCGGGCGGACGCATCCGTCGTCCGGCTGGAAGGTGCGGTTCGGGCTGATGCTCGGTCTCGAGCGGGTCCTCGCAGCCGAGACGCCGAAGACCGCGTCAGGAACTGAGCTCCGCCGCCACCAATCCGACGCGCTCGCCGGGATGCTTACCGAGCTGATCGCCGCCAACCAGCGGGCCGCCGAGGATCTCGAACAGACGAACGGGAACGGCAACGGTCACGCCCCCGCGGGCGACGACGACCCCGAGGTCGACGACGAGGAAGACGATCTCGACGCCGGCCTCGTCGACGAGGATGCCGAGCCGAGCTTCGTCGGCGACGACCCCGGCGCCTCGCGCCGCTTCCGCTTCCGCCACCCCACGGCGTCCGGCAAGACCATCGCCGCCGCCGGTTTCGTCGAGGCTTCCCGCACTCTCGGCGTGCTCATCCTCACCCATCGCCGCTTGCTGATCACCCAGTTCCAGCGCGATCTCACGACAGAGGGGTACGGCGACCGCCTCGTCCCCGCGATCGAAGGTGGGCTGGAGCCACTCCGACAGGACCCCATCACCATCCAGACCTACGCCTGGTTCGCGCGCCACGGAAGCGAGATCTCCCGCAACGCCTACCAGCTCGTGATCTGCGACGAGGCACACACGGCGCTCGGCGAGAAGACTGCGGCTGCGATTCGGGCGTTCTCCGATCCGCTGTACATCGGGATGACGGCGACCGAGGAGCTGATCGCCAAGCAGGTCTCCGATGTGTTCCCGGCCTCCGTGGACGACCTGCCGCTGGCCGACGCCGCACGTCGGGGCCTGATCGCCCCGCTCCGCTGCCTGCGGGTTCCGCCGGTGGCCGCCATCAACTCGGTCCCGATCGTCGGCGGCGACTTCGAGGAGCGGGCACTCGCCGCGGCCCTCGACCATCAGGCGCTGAACCAGGCGGCAGCGAGCCTGTACCGCGACCGTTTCGGAGCAGCCACACCCGGCATCGTCTACGCGGCGGGGGTCGACCACGCGTACAACCTGGCGCAGGAGTTCCGCGCCGCGGGCCTCAAGGCCACCGCGGTCTCCGGCCGCACGCCCCCCCGCGAGCTCGCCGAGACGCTGGCCGCCTACGAGCGCGGCGAGATCAACATCCTGATCAACGCGCAGCTCCTGGCCGAGGGCTGGAACTCGCCGCGCGCGACGGTGTGCATGCATCTCGCCCCGACCGCCTCCCGCCGCGTGTACCAGCAGCGCGTCGGCCGCATCATGCGCATGCACCCGCGCAAGGAGGCGGGGATCGTTGTCGACTTCGTGCCCAAGGGCTCGACCCACTCCGAACGGGTGATCTCGCTGCACGCTCTGCTCGACGCAGACTTCTACCGCGAGGGCGCACGGGTCACCCCGGCTCCGCGGCGGCGGTCCACGAGACGCGCCCGGCGGCGGCTGTCCCCGGCGCCGTGGCTCGTGCCCGTCACCCCCGACGTGCGCCGTCGCCTGATCGTGATCCAGCGCGAGTGGCAGCGCGTCGACCCGAAGTTTCTGGACGACGACGAGCAGCGCTTCTGGGCCACCATCGCAGGTCGTCAGATCCGCTTCGACCAGCGCGCCGACTTCGCTCGCAAGTTCACGGAGGGTCGGGCCGGAAAGGGAGCGCTCGAGACCTTCCTCGCCGTCTGCGCAGCCGAGAACGCGAACCGCCGCCTCCGGATGACCGCGCTCGCCGACCGTGTCGGAGTGCAGGTCGAACGCGCCGACTTCGACGACCTCGTCACCCTCGTCTCGCAGGGCCCTCCGTGGGAGAAGGATCGTGCAGCGGGCGCCCGCATCCTGCTGCGAGCGATCGCGGACGGCAAGGCGAACGCACCCGACCAGATCCTCGGACGCTGGACCTGGCGGCTCGCCCGCTCGGTGCGAAAGACACTCGACCGCAAGGCGAGCCAGGAGTTCCCGGAGGCCAAGCGCCTGCTCGGCGCCGTCGCCAACTCGCGCGGCGGCCGGCACGAGGAGAACGTGACCAAGCTCGTGAAGATCGCGCAGGCGCTGCCACCGTCCGTGGGGGCCGCGCTCCTCGCCTCCGCCGAGGGCTACACGCCGCGCTCGACGGGAACGCTCGATCGAGCGCGGGAGGAGTTCGGCGCCATCGAGGTGATCGCCGATTCGCTCGCGGAGAGCCTGCCGGCGCCCAAGGCGCCTGCGCGGAAGAGCCGGCGGCGGCGTAAGCGCCGGACCACCGGTCTCGCCACAGCCGGCACGCCCGCCGAGACGGGCGAGGTCGGGGCGCTGGACGGCAGGACCGGGGAGCCATCGGAGGCCGATGGTGAGGACACCGCGGACGACAATGACACCCGCGCTGTGGCAGATGACATCGGCGCTGTCGACGAGGCACCCGCCCCCACCAGGCCGCCGCGCCGCTCACGTCGCCGGCTACCGGTATCAGCGGTGGGGATCCCGGCTGACGGAGGTGCAGCGTCGGCGAACGGCGACTCTCCGGTCACGACGGCCGACGCCCCCACCACCCCTCGCGCCGAAGTCACCCCGGGCGCGGCCCCCGAGCCCATCCCGGCCGACGCAGCCTGAGACAACCACTTGGCCGCGGAGACCTCCAGGCCGAACGTTGAGGGGTCGCCGCACTAGTGGCCGGACTGGTCGCCCGGCGGATCTTCCTCGCGTTCGCGCAGGAAGCGCGACAGCTCGGCCGCCAGCTGATCGCCCGTCGGTAGCTCCGCCCCCTCGGTGAGATCCTCGATCGAGGTGGCGCGGCGCTCCAGCTCCTCGACGTAGGCGCTCGTCTCCGAGTCGGCCGCCACCGCTTCGGTGACCTGACGCACGTATGCGGTCTCCGCCTCGTCGAGCTCCTCCGTGTCGATCGCGATGTCGAGCAACTCGGCAAGGCGCACGCAGAGCGCCTTGGCACCGCGCGGGCTCGGCACCATCGAGACGTAGTGCGGCACTGCGGCCCACAGGCTGACGGAGGGCAGGAGATGGCGGCGGCAGGCGTCGTGCAGGACGCCGACGATGCCCGTCGGGCCTTCGTAGCGCGACAGCTGGAGGTCGTGCTCCTCGACGAGGGAGGGATCGGTCGCTGCCGCGGTCACAGGCGCTGGCCGCGTGTGCGGGACGTCCGCCAGCAGCGCGCCGAGTGAGACCGCGAAATCGGCGCCGAGGTCGCGAGCGAGCTCGACCGACAGGTCGGTGAACGTGCGCCAGCGGTAGCTCGGCTCCACCCCAAGCAGGATCACAGCGTCTCGATCCGTGCCCGGGATGCTGGCCGAGTAGAACGCGTTCTCGGGCCAGTCGATGCGGCGCGTCACACCCCCGTCAAGCGCGACGTGTGGCCGCACCGCCTGGAAATCCATGAACAGCTCCGGGTCGATCTCGGCGAACCGCAATGCATCCCATTTTCGAACCAGGTATCCGAGCGCCAGCGTGGCCGCCTGTCCGCCGTCGTTCCAGCCGCGGAAGGCAGAGAGGAAGACGGGGCGGCGCAAGGTGGGGCGGTCATGGACGCGGAGGTCGAGGTGCTCCATTGACGCAGCTTACGGCAGGTCAGGCGGGCTGCGCCGAGGCGCCGGATCCGGCGCGAGTCTCTGCATGCTCCCCGAGCAGGGGCCGGGACGGGCGCCACGCCGACCAGACGATCGTCACCACGAGCGTCCAGATCGTGGCGGCGAGGAGGACGTGTACGAGCACGAGCCCCCAGGGAATCGCGTTGCGGTACTGAACTTCGCCGAGGATGGCCTGCGTGACCGTGACGCCGAGGAGCGCGGCTCCCAGCCGGGCCAGACCGGGAGCCAGCGCTCGGTGGCGCAGCAGCCACCCGCCAAGCGCGAGGACAGCGATGCCGAAGACCGCCGTCACCCTGACGTGGACGTACACCGCGTCGTTCACCGCCAGCCCGAGCCGTCGTATGTCCTCGCCGCCGGAGTGAGGGCCCGCGGCAGTGGCCACCGTGCCGCTGACCACCAGCGCCGCCGTCAAGGGGACACCGGCCGTGGCCAGGGCCCGCCACCAGGGCGGCCCCACCGGCGGGTGACCCGGGTCGCGGGGCAGACCCTCGAGCACCGCGATCGCCGCGAAGGCAACCACGGCGAGCGCGAGGAGGAAGTGCATCATCACCGCGACCGGGTGCAACTCGAGAAGCACGGTGATCCCGCCGAGAGGGATCTGGGCCACGGCTCCCGCGAAGGCGGCCAGCGTGGCGCGGCGACCGCCGCGTGACAGGGTCGCCAGCTTGCGCCCCGCGAGCCAGGCCACCAGGGTGAGCACGATCCCGGCGAGCGCGACCAGGCGGTTGCCAAACTCGACGAATGCGTGATACCCCTTCTCCGGGTATGGCTTGTCACCGCAACGCGGCCAGTTGTCACACCCGAGACCCGACGCCGTCAGCCGCACGAAGGCCCCGCTGGTGACAACGAGATACAAGGTGATCAGCGATGCGGTCGCGAGCTGGACGTAGCGCCTCGCCGAGACCTGGGCCGGCCACAGTCTTCGCCTCGGGGCAATCATCTAGTGCGGCACCTCCAAACGTTTGACCTGTAACTCTCCTTGAGTTGTGGGTGCCGCACTAGCGTTTTGGGGTCGGCCGCGGAGCGGCCGGCTGTTTCTCCGGCGATCAGGCTCCGCTTCGCGGAGGGCCACTTCGTGGCCGGTGATCGCGTGTTGCAGTTCCAGGTGAAACGTTGGGTGAGAACGCACTAGGCCTTCGCCACCACGACGACACCGTAGCCCTTCGTGACCCGGCCGATCCTCCACAGCGGCAGGCCGGCGTGGTCGAAATGCGCCTGGAGTGCGAACGAGCGATCGTTGGGGAGGGAGACCAGCAGGCCCCCCGCCGTCTGCGGGTCGAAGCCGAGACCCTCGAGCACGGGGTCGCCGTCGCTCTCGACGTGCGGTGCGGCGTACTCCCGGTTGCGCCGGTCGCCTCCGGTGCGCACGCCGGCACCGAGCAGCTCGGCCACGCCCGGAAGCATCGGGAGCGCGGCTCCGTCCAGCTCGATGCGGACGCCGCTGCGCGAGGCCATCTCGTGCGCGTGGCCGAAGAGGCCGAAGCCGGTGACGTCGGTGACGGCGCTCGGCCGGAACGCTCGCAGCCCGTCAGCGGCGGCGCGGTTCAGTGTCTTCATCGCCTCGACGGCCGATACGAGCGCGCCCGCCGGGCACGCTCCGTCCCGCTCTGCCTGAAGCACGATCCCGGTGCCGAGCGGCTTGGTCAGGAACAGCGCATCACCACTCTGCGCGCCGCTCTTCGGCCAGATCCCGTCAGGGTGGACCGTCCCGACGACGGCAAGACCGTACTTCGGCTCGTCGTCGCGGATGGTGTGGCCACCGGCCAGGATCGCCCCGGCCTCGCGCACGACGGCCGACGCGCCGGCGAGCACCTCACCCAGTACCTCCGTCGGCAGCGACTCCGGAAACGCGGTCACGGAGAGGGCGAGCAGCGGCAGCCCACCCATGGCGAACACGTCGTTCAGTGCGTTCGTCGCCGCGATCGCGCCGTAGTCGCGCGCGTCGTCGACGACGGGCGGAAAGAAGTCGACGGTGAAGACGAGCGCACGCTCATCGTCCAGGCGATACACCGCGGCGTCGTCCGCGGGATCGAGCCCGACGAGCAGATTCTCCGCGTCGGCCGTGACCAGCCCGGCCAGCAGCGTCTCCAGGCGGGCGGCCGAGTACTTCGCCGCGCAGCCTCCGCTCCGGGCGAGCGAGGTCAGCGGCGTGCCCTGCGAGCTCACCATTCGAGTGTACGGCGTCACCGCGAGCGGACGCCGCCCACCACTCCGAAGAGGACTCGCTGCCCGCATGGCGAACACCGTCGCGGAGTTGGAGATCGATTCCCCGTCCTCTCCTCTCCCCTGGAAGGCCGCGTCCCCCGCGGCCTTCCTCTGTTTCGGCCCACGCCCAAGCGGGCCCCTTCAGGGGCTCGCCAGGAACTCGGCGCCGACGGTTACTCGGCGAGCTCGCCGGGAACGACCGGGCCCAACAGGTGCGCGAGCCCGGCTCGGCCGTACAGCTCCAGCTTGGCGCGGGAATCCTCGAGATCGAGGATGCGCATGGTCAGCTGGCCGATGCGGTCCTGCGGCGCGAAGGCCGCGTCCTCGACGCGCTCCATGGAGAGCCGTTCGGGGTGGTAGGTCGCGTTCGGGCTCGTCGTGTCGAGGATCGTGTAATCGTCGCCCCGGCGAAGCTCGATCGTGACCTCGCCGGTGACCGCGTGCCCAACCCAGCTCTGCAGGCTCTGGCGCAGCATCAGCGCCTGCGGATCGAACCACCGGCCCTCGTAGAGCAGCCGGCCGAGCCGGCGCCCCATGGTGCGGTAGTTGTCGATCGTGGCTTCGTTGTGGATGGCGCTGATCAACCGCTCGTAGGCGATCCACAGGAGCGCCATCCCGGGCGCCTCGTAGATGCCCCGGCTCTTCGCCTCGATGATCCGGTTCTCGATCTGGTCGCACATGCCGAGACCGTGGCGCCCACCCACGGCGTTCGCCTCGCGCACGAGCTCGACGAGGTCGGCCATCTCACGCCCTCCGATCGCCACCGGCAGGCCCTCCACGAAGCGGACGCTCGTCACCTCCGGCGGGATCTCCAGGGTGGCATCCCAGTGACGAACACCCATGATCGGCTCGACCAGGTTCAGCGAGCGGTCGAGCAGCTCGAGCTCCTTGGCCTCGTGTGTGGCACCCCAGATGTTGGCGTCGGTCGAGTACGCCTTCTCGGAGCTGGAACGATACGGCAGGTCCCGCTCGAGCAGGTACTCGCTCATCTCCCTGCGCCCACCGAGCTCCTCGACGAAGGCGGCGTCCAGCCAGGGCTTGTAGATCCGCAGGTCGGGATTGACCAGTAACCCGTAGCGGAAGAAGCGCTCGATGTCGTTCCCCTTGTGGGTCGACCCGTCGCCCCAGATGTCCACGCCGTGCTCGCGCATCGCGCGCACCAGCATCGTTCCGGTGACTGCACGACCGAGCGGCGTGGTGTTGAAGTACGTCTTCCCGGCGCTCGACACGTGGAAGGCGCCGCACTGCAAGGCGACCAGTCCTTCCCGCACGAGCTCGGTCTTGCAGTTGATGCTCCAGGCGTCCTCGGCCCCGTACGCGAGCGCGCGGTCGGGAATCGACCCGATGTCGTCCTCGTCATACTGGCCGAGATCGGCAGTGAAGGCATACGGCACCCCACCGTGCTCGCGGATCCAGGCCACAGCCACCGAGGTGTCGAGACCACCCGAGAACGCGATCCCGATCCTCTCTCCGACGGGGAGCGTGGTAAGGATGCGGCCCATGCGGCCAGACTAAAGGATCGCTGTGCGAGGCCGACACTGGAAAGGCCGGCTGCGGGCGACGGAGGAGACGGGGCGCCGTCCTCCGGTCGGGTGACCATCTACGAGCGTGGCTAACGGCCACGGCGACCGATCAGGAGGAAGTCCATGAATCCCAAGAAGCTGGCGGCCCTTCTCGCCGCTCTCGCGCTGCTCGTCTTTGCCGCGTCCGGGTGCGGCGGCGAGGGCGGAAGCGCGGCCGGGGACGGCTCGACCGCAGCCGTCGAGACAAACCCCTCAGGCAGTGACGAAACGTCCTCGACCGGGGACGACGGCCCGTTGCTGGGCGGCGAGTGCAAGGAGTTCGTCGACCTCGCAGCTGACATGGAGCAGGCGTTCAGTTCCAGCGCCGGCGGGCTCGGCAACATCGGACAGGCGAAGGAGATCATGGACAGGATCGCCGAACGCGTCCCCGACGAGATCAAGGAGGACTTCGAGGTCGTGGCGGACGCCTTCGGCAAGATGGCCGAGGCGCTGGACGGCGTCGATCTGAGCACGGCCAGTACCGATCCCTCGGTGCTGCAGAAGCTTCAGGACGCGCTCGCCTCCGTCGACCAGGCCAAGGTGGACGCCGCGTCGAAGAACATCGACGCCTGGACGAAGGCGAACTGCTGACCTAGCCGCCGGATCCGGGGGCGGCCGCTTTGGGGCCGTCCCCGATCCTGTCCGGCCCGGGTGGTTCAGAGCTCAGGCGCCGGTTCCAGCAGCTCGATCTCGATGAACGCGAACTCGAAGTCGTTCGCGTTGATCACGTCGTGCTCCACGCCTTCGCCGCGTGCGTACGGCTCACCGAGGCGGAGCTGCGCGTCGGTCACCCCATCCTTCGTCTCGAGGCGCAGGATGCCGTCGAGCAGAGGAACGACGATGTAGTCGTGGGCGTGCCGGTGCCAGCCGGTGCGCGCGCCGGGCGCGAAACGCCACTCGGTGACGCGGGCCCGGCCGGTGTCGATCTTGACGGTGGGGACTGCGGTTCCATCCATCTGCCAGATGCTAGAGGCAACACCTCGGGGTCAGGACCCCATGGTTGTTGCGGGAACCGTCGCGGCGCTATGGGGCGAGCACGCTGCGCACCGCCTGCGCCAGCTCGCCGGTGGAGAACGCGCCCTCGAGCTTCGCCCGCACGATGCCCTCGGCGTCGACGACGAAGGTGAACGGCTCCGTCGGCAGCCGCCAGGCGTCGACAAAGCGGTTGACGCCGTTCGCGGGATCGTTGCCCTCGTAGATCTCCACATGGATGAAGGACACGGGCTGCCGGGCGAACTGGCGTCTGACAGCGGAGACGACGTCCACGACCGGGCCGCAGGTGCGGCTCTTGCAGAACGCCGGTGTGGCGAAGCTGACCACGAAGGGCCGCCGGGCCTTGAGCGCCTGGCGGACGGAGAGTCGGTAAAGAGCCCGGTCGGGACGGCGCGAGGTGGTGAGCACGTCCAGGTCGCCTCCGGTGGAAGCCAGCGTCGGAGTGGGGGACGACAAGGCGCGGTCGCCCACGGCAGGCGCCGCGGAGCGCTTTCCGACGACGAGGTTGCCGAGGGCCTGCACCCTACGGTCGCCGCCGAGCGGCTCGGCCAAGAGCCAGTACTTCCCGGGGCCCGGAAGCTCCACCTCGGCCACATAGAGGCGCGTGGCATCCGCCTCGTCGCCCCCGGGCACGCCGATGCGTACGAGCCTGGCCACGGTCTCCTGGAAGGGCCGCTGTCGCAGCCCGCGGGCCACGCGGATCGTCGCCGTCGGACGCTCGATGAGCGTGCCGTCCTTGGCCGCGACGAGGAACGAGACGCGGTTCTGGCCAGGTCCGTAGTCCGAGGTCCCGGGTGTGACCGCCACGTCCTCGCCGGGAGCTCGCCACAGCGCCTCGAGTGATCCCGTGGGGGGTCCGTCGTCGGGTCGTACGTCCTGCTCGCCGGTGCTCGAACACCCGGCGAGCAGGACGCAGACAAGGGCGATGAGGGCCGCAGGAGCACGCATGGGACTGCGTGCGAGTGTAGATGGCCGGGTTTCGTAGGGGCTGACGCCCTCACTCCCCGGCGGCTCTACGGAGCCCTCGACGCGCGCCCTACCAGCCTCCGCCGTCAGCCCACGTCGACCGGGGCAGGAACTTCCCGGCGAGCGACGCGAGCAGGGCGAGGTTCGCCAGTGCGAGGATGATCTTTCCCTTGCGCAAGCGGCCGCACCTCCTCTCCTAGAAGCGGATGTCCTGGAGCGCCTCGGCGGCGTTCCGGTATAGCCGCGCTGCCTCCCGGTCGTCCCCCCGACGACCCGCGAGGTCACCCAGCGCGACCCACGCCCCCGCCCGATGGCTGACGGACTCGTACTGCTCGAACGTCCCGTCCGCAGCCTTGAAACACCCCTCCGCCTCATCGAGCCTGCCCTGCTCCAGAAGCGCCCTGCCAAGGACGATCTGGGATTGGCCGATCTCGTCGAGGAAGTCCTCACGTCCCTCCAGCAACTCGAGCGCCTTGCGCGCGTGCTCCTCCGCGGACGGATAGTCCTCGAGGCGCAGGTACACCGTGCCCAGGCTCCCCACCGCCTGTGCTGCGTCGGCCTGCGACCCCGCCTCCACGGCGAGAGCGAACGCGAGCTTGAGGTGCTCGACCGCCTCCACAGGACGGCCCAGCAGATGATGGAGCCCACCCAGGTTCAGGGTGAGCCGGCCCACCGCCCGCTCGTCGTCGAGCTCCTGGTAGAGCGCCTTCGCCTGTTGCGCATAGGTGCGTGCCAGGATCCAGTGCCCGGTCCGCTCGGCGACGAGGGAAGCCTGGAAATAGCTGTTGGCCAGCGTGCGCCGGTCGTTCGACGCACCTGCCAGCTCGAGCGCCCGCTCCACGTCCTCGCGCGCGGCCTCGAAGTCGCGCTGGCGCCTACGGCACGCGGAGCGCCACTGCAGGATGTCGGCGCGCAGGGCGTCGCACGGCAGACCGGAGCTCTCGGCGAGCCCGAGAGCCTCGTCGAGCAGAGCCACAGCCGTGGTCACGCTCGCGATCGTGTAACGGCAGACACCCAGCCGGAACAGCACTTCGGCCCGCTCCACGTCGGAGAAGCCCGGCCTCTCGACCAGTTGCCGCGCGGCGAGCAACAGCTCGTGCCCCTCACGAACCTGCCCGTCGCGGATGAGCGCGCGAGCGTGGCCGACGAGCGCTCGCACCTCGAGCTCGTCCGAGCCGGTCTGCCCGATCTCCGGGCGGACGGCGGTGAAGGCCTCGAGCGCATCGGCGGTCTCGTTCGCCTCGGTCAGCGCCTCGGCCCGGGTCAGGGCGGCCTCGATGCGGGCACGCGTGTCGGTGGCGACGCCGTTCAGCAGGAAGGCGGGGTCGACACCGAGGCGGGCGGCCATCCAGGCCACCGTGTCACCGGTGGGACGGGTCTTGCCGCGCTCCATCTGGCTCACGTACTCCTTGGAGAAACGGTCGCCCGCGAGGTCGGTCTGGGTGAGACCGGCCGAGACGCGAAGGGAGCGCAGGCGGGCGCCGAACCCCGAGGGGGTGGGCGAACCCGTCCTGACGGCGGCGCCGGACATCAGTTCTCAGTGAACCCGTGAACGGCCCGCCGGGGACCCCCCTGCAAGGGTGAATCCAGCGCCCCAAAGGGGTGATTCGATCGCTCGAACATGTGAAGCATACGGTAGCTCAAATCACTTGACCGAGCTACTTGACTTTTTGGGACGTGTCCCCTATGGTCAGGTCACAGGCATCGTCGCCCTACGCCAAGGGCGTCGTTGTCCGGGGAACAGCCCCTGGAAACCGCGGGAAAGCCGCGGGGTCGTGTCTGGGCCGCAGAGCCACGCCCTCGCCCTCTCGCCAGATCCGGGGTCCCCGACCGAGTGAACGCCCCCGGGAGCCGCAGCCGGGGGCGTTCGCCTGTCCGGGGCCGGTCCCGCGACCTGACTACGATCGACCGATGATCGCGTCCGTCAGCCGCGAGCGCTTCCTCACCGGGTGGAAGGCGATGATCCCGCTCTGGCTCGGCGTCGTGCCCTTCGGGCTCGCCTACGCGGTCACCGCGCGCGAGGCCGGTCTCTCCCTCGTCGAGACGCAGGCCCTCTCCGTGCTCGTGTTCGCCGGCAGCGCGCAGATCAGTGCGGTGGCGCTCTTCGGCCGCGGCGCCGGAGGTGCCGAGATCGTCCTGACCACGCTGCTGCTGAACGTGCGCCACGTCCTGTACGGGCTCGCGCTCGGCCGCCGGCTCCGGCTTCGTGGCGCCCGGCGGCTGACCGGGGCGTTCCTGCTCACGGACGAGGCGTTCGGGGTGGTCAGCGCCGGGAAGGAACGGTCCTTCGCGCACCTGCTCGGCGTCGAGCTTTCGCTGTTCGTGACGTGGAACCTGGCCACGCTGGGCGGGGCCGTGCTTGGCGGCTCGATCCCCGACCCGTCGGCGGTCGGCGTGGACATGGTCTTCCCGCTGGCCTTCCTCGCCTTGCTCGTCCCGCTCGTCACGGGTCGTGTCGAAGCCGCGGTGGCCATCGGCTCGGGCGCCCTGGCCTGGGCCCTCTCCCACGAGGTGGGCGGAGGCCTGACGATCCTGCTCACCGGCATCCTCGGGAGCCTGGCAGGGGCGTGGCTGACCCGCGACCAGCCCACGACACCACGAACCGGCGCGGTAGCAGTCGAAGCGGGTGGGCCATGAGCTTCTGGCTGACCGTGTCGGGGATGGTCGCCGTGACCTTCGGCTCGCGTCTGGCCGGTCTCTATCTGCATTCGGAGCTACCGGCCTTCTGGCTGCGCTTCCTGCGCTTCGTCCCGATCAGCGTGTTCGCCGCCATCGTCACCCCGGGGCTCGCAGGCGATCGCGGCGAGGGCGAGATCCGGCTGGCCGCGGCGGTGATCGCCGCGCTCGTCGCCTGGCGCACGAGGCAGCTGTGGGCGGCGATCCTGCTCGGGATGGTCGCGTTCTGGCTGCTACGCGTGCCCTTCTGACACGGCGGAGTGCGTGCCGCCGAGCCGGATCAGCCAGGCGGCGAGGCCCGCCCCTACGAGCGCGATCGCTGCGGCGACGTACAACGCCGCGTGCAGACCGTCGAGGAACGCCTGTCGAGAGGTGCGGCCGCCGGCCTCGGCGGCCACGATCGCCCCCATCACGGCGATGCCGGTGGAGCCGCCGACCTGGCGGAAGGCGTTGAGCACCGCCGAGCCGACACCGGCCTTGTCCACCGACACGGCCTTCATGGCCGTGGCGCTCGCCGGGGTCATCACGCAGGCGATGCCCACCCCGCCGACCAGAAGCGCGGGGAACACGGAGGCGTACGACGAGCTCTCGCCGAGGCGCGTGAACAGCAGCAGGTGCACGGCGAGCAGGACCATGCCCCCGGAGATCAGCCAGCGCGAGCCGAGCCGATCCACGATCCGCCCGACCACGGGCGCGGTGATGACGATCAGGAGCGTCATCGGCAGGAACGCCGCTCCCGCCTCGACCGGCGAGTAGCGCAGGACGTTCTGCAAGTAGAGGGAGATGAAGAAGAACACCCCGAACATGGCGAGGGCGACAAGGAGCACGGAGATGTTCGCACCCACGAAGGTGCGGTTCCGAAAGAGCGTGAGGTCGAGCATCGGCGCCTTCCGGCGCAACTCGACAAGGACGAAGGCCGCGAGTGCTACGAACGCCACAGCGAAGGAGCCGAGGATCCGGCCCGAGCCCCACCCATAGGCGTTCGCCTCGATCAGCGCGTAGGTGAGTGCAAACAGGCCGAGCGCCGAGGTGAGGAGACCGGGAATGTCGAGGCTCTCATGGGTCTCGTCGCGGGACTCGTCGATGAGCAGGAAGCTGGCGGCGATCCCGACTGCGCCGACCGGGACGTTGACGAAGAAGATCCAATGCCAGGACAGGTGCTGGGTGAGGAGACCGCCGAGAAGTGGGCCGATGGCCAGCGCGAGGGCCGCGGTGCCGGCCCAGATGCCGATGGCGGTGCCACGCTGCTTCGGTGGGAAGGTGGCAGCGATGATGGAGAGCGTCGCCGGGTTCATCAGCGCGGCGCCGACGCCCTGCGCCACCCGCGCCGCGATCAGCTCGCCGCCCGATCCGGACAGGCCGCACCAGAGTGAGGCGAGCATGAAGGCGGCCATGCCCGACACGAAGAGGAGCCGGCGCCCGTAGGCGTCGGCGAGCTTCCCGCCGATCAGCATGAGGGCGGCGAAGGTGAGCGCGTACCCGGCAACGACCCATTCGAGCTCCGACAAGCGGAGCCCGAGATCAGCACGCAGCGACGGCAAAGCGACGTTCACGACCGTGTTGTCGAGCATGATCATGAACAGCCCGAACGTGACGGCGGCCAGCGTCCACCATTTGCGCCGCTCACCGTGGAACATCGACATCTTGGCCTATCCTCGCACGCGTACCATCGGGCACGTGCCGTTCTTCATCTGCCCCCGCTGCAAGGAGCGCTCCATCGACCATGACGGCGTCGAGGGTTTCGGCCGCCAGTCGGCTCAGTGCCGGAGCTGCGGCTTCGGCTTCCTGTTCGAACTGCTCGACGACTACTACCCGGCGCCAGGGACCGGCCTCGTCGTCTGTGACGCAAACCGGCGGATCCTCGCGGTGGGCCGCGACGTGTTCGAGCTCACGGGGTACACCGAGGCCGAGTTGATGGGCGGCGACCTCGTGGAGACGCTCGGCCTCTCGGAGACGGCGCCGCTCGAACTCGTCCGCGAGTGGGGCGTGCGACAGCTCGGACAGCGGCTGATGCTGCGCTCGCGCTCGGGGATCGTGAAGCCCGTGATCGCCGACTTCTTCCCGGCGTACGACGACGACGGTGGGTTGCTGGTGGCGTTGACGGCTGCGCGGTAGGTCGCGGGCAAGACCTCGAGTTCCTTGTGAGCCCCTGAAGGGGCCCACCGGGCCTACCGGGCCTACGCGAGGCCTGGGCGGTAGGCTCGCTGCATGCGGCTTGCGCTCGCGCAGATCAACGCGGTCGTCGGTGACCTGGACGGGAACCGGGCGCTGATCGAGGTGCGCATGGGTGAGGCACGGGCGGCGGGCGCTGACCTGGTGCTGTTCCCCGAGCTGGCCGTGACCGGCTACCCGCCCGAGGATCTGCTGCTCCGGCCAGGCTTCGTCAAGGCGGCGCGCGAGTCGCTCGACAGGATCGCGCGCGCAACCTCCGGCGTGGTCGCCCTGGTCGGCTGCCCGGTCTTCGAACGCGACCTCTTCAACGCCTGTGCCGTCCTCGCCGACGGCGAGATCAAGGGGATCGTGCGCAAGCGCTTCCTCCCCAACTACGGCGTCTTCGACGAGCACCGCTACTTCGCCGAGGGTCGGGATCTCCAACTCCTACGTTGCGGCGAGGTGCTCATCGGCACCACCATCTGCGAGGACATCTGGCAGCCGGGACCGCCCGCGACCGACCTCGCGCTCGCGGGCGCGCAACTCGTCGTCAACATCTCTGCCTCGCCGTTTCACACCGGCAAGGCCGAGGATCGCGAGGAGATGCTGGTCACGCGGGCCCGCGACAACGCAACCTACCTGGCCTTCTGCAACCTCGTCGGCGGCCAGGACGAGCTCGTCTTCGACGGCCACTCCGTCGTGCTCGACGACGAGGGCGAGGTGATCGCACGAGCGCCCGGCTTCGAGGAGGCCCTGCTCATCGTGGACATCGACCCCACCGAGGTCATCGGGCGACGGCTACGCGACGTCCGCCGGCGCGAGCTGGAACGTTCACGCGACGAGTCCCCGGTGGCCACGCTGATCGAGCTTGGGAGCCCTGCGCCGACCGCGAACGCCGTGAGCCCGGTCGTCACGCCCTTCACACCCGAGCTGGAGCAGATGCGGGCGGCGCTCTGTCTGGCGCTCCACGACTACGTGGGCAAGAACGGGTTCTCCGACGTGGTGCTCGGCATCTCCGGTGGCATCGACTCGGCGTTGACGGCTGCGCTCAGCGTCGACGCGCTCGGCGCCGAACGCGTACACACCGTGTCGATGCCGTCGAACTTCTCCTCGGAGGGGACGCGCGACGACGCACGCGAGGTGTCGGAGAATCTCGGCGTCGACTTCCGCGAGATCGCGATCGAGGGGATCATGGGCAGCTATCACGAGGCGCTGGGCGGGCTCGCGGGCCTGGCGGCGGAGAACCTGCAGGCTCGCATCCGCGGGACGATGCTGATGGCGCTCTCGAACGCGGAGGGGTGGCTGGTCATCGCCACCGGCAACAAGTCCGAGATGTCGGTCGGCTACGCGACGATCTACGGGGACATGGTCGGCGGGTATGCGCTGCTCAAGGATGTGTTCAAGACGGACGTGTTCCGGCTTGCGCGGTATCTCAACGAGCGGGCCGGGCGAGAGCTGATCCCGGTGACCACGATCGAGCGGCCTCCGACGGCGGAGCTGCGCGCCGACCAGCGAGACGATCAGTCGCTGCCGCCCTACGAGCAGCTCGACCCCGTGCTCGAGGCCTACGTGGAGCTCGACCGCTCACGCGAGGAGCTGCTGGCGGAGTTCGACGACGCCGTGGTCGAACGCACGCTCGCGCTCGTCGACCGAGCCGAGTACAAGCGGCGCCAAGCGGCACCGGGAGCGAAGCTCCGGCCCCGCGCGTTCGGCCGCGACTGGCGGACGCCGCTCACCAACCGCTTCCGCGGGTAGGCCGCCGAACCTCGGTGCTGGGTCGCTACCTCGAGGCCCTGCCCGTGCCGGGCTGAGACACCGCTCGAGCTCAGGCAGCCGCGGCGTCCGCGTCGCGCCCCTCGAGGCCCGCCTCGAACTCGAGACGGATGCGCTCGGTGATCACGGCCGCGATCTCCGGTGAGAGCTTGACCCGTGAGTCCAGCACGCGTACGTCGTCGTCCTGCCCGACCCAGCCGTAGCAGCGCAGGTAGCACTCATCGTCACTCAAGGCACGCAGGCGTTCCATCCGATACACGGTAGGCAACGAACCGGACGAGATACGCTGGTCGTGACATGTCTGCACGACCCCGCGTCTTCGAGTTCGGCGTCTCCCTGGACGAGAGCTGGGTCGCCTCGAGCGACCGCGGCGGCCCGCCGCTC
This sequence comes from uncultured Actinomycetes bacterium, assembly GCA_963738505.1. GTDB lineage: Bacteria > Actinomycetota > Thermoleophilia > Gaiellales > Gaiellaceae > Gaiella. The sequence continues at coordinate 154,239 of CAVTWR010000018.1, forward strand.
CCCAACGTGCCGCGTGAGTGGACGCCCGAGCACCTCGTGCTCGCCGGCCTCGCGCGCTGCTCGTTGACCAGTCTCGCGCACCACGCCGGCCGAGCCGGTCTCGAGCTGCGGACGAGCGCCGACGGGAACGGGACCGTGACGCGTCGCGAGGATGACGACAGGTTCGCCTTCGTCGAGCTCTCCGTGACGGCGCGTCTCGACGGGCCGATCGACCTGGATGCCGAGGGTCTGCGCGACCTGCTGGCCAAGGCAGAACGGGACTGCTTCGTCGGCGCCTCGCTCACGGCGAAGCCGACCTACCACTGGATCGTCAACGGAGAGGAGATCACATGAGCCAGGTGCTGCTCGACATCGAGGTCACCCGTGCCCGCTTCACTGCGCTGCAGCGCCGCCTGGCCTTCTTCGACGGGCCGGGAGGGACCCAGTGCCCGGACGAGGTGATCGACGCGATCTCGGAGTACCTGCGCGCCGACAACGCGAACATCGGTGCGCCGTACGAGACGTCCAAGCGCACCGACGCGCTGATCGAGGTGTCCCGCGAGCGCGCGGGGACGTTCCTCTCCTGCCACCCCGACGAGGTGGCGTTCGGCCCGAGCATGACCGCGCTGAACTTCCTGCTCACCCGTGCGCTCGCCCGCGACCTGCGCCCCGGCGACGAGGTCATCGTCACGAAGCTCGATCACGACGCGAACGTCGCCCCCTGGCTGGAGCTCGCCGCGGACATCGGGATCGTCGTGCACCACGCCGAGGTCCTCGACGATCTTTCGCTCGACTACGGCGACCTCGAGAGCAAGCTCTCCGATCGCACGCGCGTGGTCGCGTTTCCCGTCGCGGCGAACTCGGTCGGCACCGCGCCCGACGTGGAGCGGATCGTGGCGCTCGCCCACGGCGTGGGGGCGCTCGCCTGGGCCGACGCCGTGCATTACGGCCCGCACGGCAGGATCGACGTCGCTCGCTGGGATCTCGACGTCCTCATCTGCTCTCCGTACAAGTTCTTCGGGCCGCACATGGGCCTCGCCTTCGGCAAGCGCGAGGTGCTGGCGCGCTGGCGGCCCTACAAGGTGCGGCCGGCGGCGAACGAGCCCGTGGGCCACCGCTTCGAGCTCGGGACGTGCCAGCACGAGCTGCTCGCCGGTTTCGTGGCGGCGGTCGACTACATCGACTCGATCGGCTGGGATGCGATCACCACCTACGAGCGGGGCCTCGGGGAGCGCTTCCTGGCGGGGCTTCCGCCCGAGGTCGAGCTGTACGGCCTGCCCACCATGGAGGGCCGCGTGCCGACCTTCTGCTTCAACCTCCCCGGCCGTACCCCGGAGGAGGTGGCGACGCACCTGGCGGGGCGTGACCTCGCCGTGTGGTGGGGGAACTACTACGCGATCGAGACGATGCGGCGGCTCGGTCTCGACGAGGACCTGGGCGCCGTGCGCGCGGGCATCGTCCACTACAACACCGAGGACGAAGTGGATCGACTGCTTGCGGGTGTGGCCGAGCTGCTGTGAGGCTGCTGCTGATCGGAGGGCCGAAGTTCCTGGGCCGCGCGGTCATCGACACGGCACTCGAGCGCGGTCACGAGCTCACCCTGTTCAACCGCGGCCAGACGGGCGCCGGCCTCTACCCGGAGGTCGAGCGGATCACGGGTGACCGCGACGGCGGGCTCGAAGCGCTCGCCGGCCGTGAGTGGGAGGCGGTCGTCGACACCTGCGGGTACGTACCCCGGCTCGTCGCGGCGTCCGCACAGGCGCTCTCCGACCGCGTCGGGCACTACACCTTCGTCTCCAGCATCTCGGTGTATGGCGACACCTCACACCCGATCACCGAGGCGACTCCTGTGGCGCGGCTCGAGGACCCCACAATCGAGGAGATGGGAGCCGAATACGAGAACTACGGCCCGCTGAAGGCGCTGTGCGAGGAGGCTGCCGAGGCCGCGCTGCCGGACCGCGTGCTGTCGCTGCGCGCCGGTCTGATCGTCGGGCCCTTCGACGGGACGGGTCGCTTCAGCTACTGGCCGCATCGTGTCGCCCGCGGCGGGCGCATGGTGGTTCCGGCTCCACTCGAGCGCCGTGTCGAGTTCATCGATGTCCGGGACGTGGCCGCCTTCGCGGTGCACGCGGCCGAAACGGGTGCCGTCGGACCCATGAACGTGACGGCGCCGTGGACACTGCAGGCGGTGGTGGAGACGTCCGCACGGGTGACGGGAGCCGACGTGGAGCCGGTCGAGATCCCGGAGGCGGTGCTTGCTGAAGCGGGGATCGGCGAGTGGATGGAGCTGCCACTCTGGATCGACTCGCGAAACGGCGAGATGGCGGGGTTCATGGAGTGCGACTGCTCACGGGCGCTGGCGGCCGGGCTTCGGGTGCGACCGCTGGAGGAGACGGTGCGCGGAACGCTGGAGCTCGCGGAGTGCGTCGAGGGCGTCGGGCTGACACCGGCGCGCGAAGCGGAGCTTCTCGCCCCGCCGGAGCATCTCGACGCCCCCACGGCCGGATGATTGATCGGTAACTGGGGTGCGGTCGGGGCGGCCACGACCAAGCAGCGTGTCGTGATCGTCGGCGGCCAGTACCGGTGGTGTACGGGTCGTGGACGAGCGCGACGCGATGCGCCGTGTCGTGGCCGTCATCCGGACGCGCCGGAATTGCCGATCACTCATCCAGGCCCCTGAACCTGGATCCACCGTCGGAGCGGTCAGCCCGGCGTGAGCCCGGCCTCCCGGATCGCCACGTCCGCCAGCGCCTCGTCGATCTCACCGGGCAGTCCTGATACCCCGATCGCGCCGATCCGCACCCCGTTCTCGAACACCCCCACTCCGCCCTTGAAGAAGCTGTACTCCGGGTCGAAGCTCGCGAGCTCGGTCGGCTGGTCGCCGACCTTGGCAGCGAGAGCGCTCGTGCGGGGTACGTCGCTCCGGGCTGCCGTGTAGGCCTTGCGGCGGGCATTCAGCATCGTGTCGAGCGCAGCGCCGGTCAGGCGCAGCGCCGCGACCACCTCCCCGTGGTCGTCGACGACCACGATCGACACTGGCCCGGTGGCGTCGCGCGCCACCGCGTCGATCATCTGCCTTGCACGATCGTGATCCACGGGCCTCTCTATACCATGGCCGGCATGGCGGTTTTCGAGAAGACCACGTTGTCGAACGGCGTTCGGGTGCTCACGGCGTCGATGCCGGAGGCGAAGTCGGTGACGTGCGTGGTCATGTACGCCGCCGGCTCGCGGTACGAGACGGCGGAGACGGGTGGCATCGCGCACTTCGCCGAGCACATGTTCTTCAAAGGGACGGAGCGGCGCCCGACGGCTCGCGACATCTCGGCCGAGATCGACGGGATCGGCGCGGAGTTCAACGCCTTCACGGGCAAGGAGACGACCGGGTACTACGTGAAGTGCGCTGCCGAGCAGCGCGACGTCGCGCTCGACGTGCTGGCGGACATGCTCCTGCGATCGAAGTTCGACGGTGAGGAGATCGACCGCGAGAAGGGCGTGATCGTCGAGGAGATGAACATGTACTTCGACACACCGCGCTCCTACATCGGCTCCGTCTACGAGCGTTTGCTCTACGGCGACCAACCGCTCGGCCGCGACATCATCGGCACCAAGGACACGGTGCGCGCCGCCACGCGGGAGACGTTCACGAGGTTCCTCGACACCTGGTACCGGCCGGAGCGGACCGTGATCGGCCTCGGCGGCAACCTCGGCCCCGACTTCCTGGAGCGGCTGGAGGGGCTGTTCGGAGAGGTGGCTGCGAAGCCGACCGGAACGTATGCCCCGGTCGAGCTGCCGGCCGAGGGGAACACCGTCGCCGTCTTCCACAAGCAGTCGGACCAGGCGCACATCATCCTCGGCGCGCGCGGCTATCCCACCGGGCATCCCGACCGCTACGCGGTGCAGCTGATGGCGACGGTGCTCGGTGGAGGCATGTCTTCGCGCCTCTTCACCGAGGTGCGGGAGCGCCGCGGCCTCGCCTACTACGTCTTTGCCGCCGCCGGCGGCTACCTCGACGCGGGCAGCGTCTCCGCCCAGGCCGGTGTGGACATCACCCGCATCGACGACGCCGTCACCACCATCCAGGCTGAGCTCAGGCGCATGGCGGAGGAGCCGGTGCCTGCGGACGAACTGGAGAAGGCCCGCAACTTCGCCAAGGGCCGCTTCGTGCTCGGCCTGGAAAGCCCGTACGGGACGATCATGTACGGCCTGCGCCGAGAGGTGCTCGAGGGGCAGGCCTACGAGCCGGAGGAGGTGCTTTCCGGCCTCGACGCCGTCACCGGCGACGACGTGCAGCGTGTGGCGCAGGACATCCTCGGCGGGCGTCTCTACCTCGCGGTGATCGGGCCGTTCGAAGACGCCGAGCGTTTCGAGAAGCTGCTCGCCGGCTGAACCGACCGCCGCTCCCTCACCGAGAGGCGCACCGGCAAGCGCGGCGCCCTTCAGGGCCTCGCAAGGCTCCCAAACCCATCGAACCGCACCCGAGCGCGGGGCCCTTCAGGGCCTCGCAAGGCTCCCAGCCCATCGAACCGCACCCCGAGCGCGGGGCCCTTCAGGGCCTCGCAAGGCTCCCAGCCCATCGAACCGCACCCGCGAGCGCCACCAAGGGCGCATCTGCCGCTCATTCGCGAGGCCCTCGAAACTCGCATGGGTGTCAGCCTCAGCAGCGATCAGTCGTCGGACGGTGCTTCCGCCGCACGGTCGGCGATCTCGCCCACCACCGTGGGGTCGGCGAGCGTGGTCGTGTCGCCGAGCGGACGGTTCTCGGCGACATCGCGCAGCAGGCGGCGCATGATCTTCCCCGAGCGCGTCTTCGGTAGCTCGGGCGTGAAGACGATGTTGGCGGGCTTGGCGATGGCGCCGATCTTGGTCGCGACGTGGGAGCGAAGGGCTTCCAGCATCTCCACCGTCCCCTCGTGGCCGATCTTCAAGGTGACGAAGGCCACGATCGCCTGCCCCGTGAGCGCATCCTGGCGCCCGCACACCGCGGCCTCGGCCACCGACTGGTGATCGACGAGCGCCGACTCGACCTCGATCGTCGAGATCCGATGTCCCGAGACGTTCATCACGTCGTCCACGCGGCCGAGCAGCCAGAAGTCGCCGTCGGCATCGACGCGCGCGCCGTCACCAGCGAAGTAGACACCGGGGAAGCGCTCCCAGTACGTCGCCTTGAAGCGGGCGTCATCCCCGTAGATGCCGCGCGTCATCGCCGGCCACGGCTTCTCGAGCACCAGGTAGCCACCCCCCTGCTCGACCCGCTCGCCCTGCTCGTTGAAGATGCCGGCCTTGACCCCGGGGAACGGCTTGGTGGCCGAACCGGGCTTCGTCGTCGTGACTCCGGGAAGCGGGGCGAGCAGGGCCATACCCGTCTCGGTCTGCCACCAGGTGTCGACGATCGGGCAGCGCGAGGCGCCGATGTTCTCGTGGTACCAGATCCAGGCCTCCGGGTTGATCGGCTCGCCGACCGTCCCGAGCAGGCGCAGTGAGGTGAGGTCGTGCTTGGCGGCATGCTGCGGGCCCCACTTCATGTGCGCGCGGATCGCGGTCGGCGCCGTGTAGAGGATCGTCGCGCCGTACCTGGAGACGAGCTCCCACCAGCGATCCTTGTCCGGGAAGTCAGGCGTCCCCTCGTACATGACGCTCGTGGCGAGGTTGCAAAGCGGGCCGTACACGATGTAGGTGTGCCCCGTGATCCAGCCGATGTCGGCGGCGCACCAGAACACGTCGCTCTCGGGCTTGTGATCGAAGATGTAGTGGTGGGTGGTGGAGGCACCGACCAGGTAGCCGCCGGTCGTGTGCGCGATGCCCTTGGGCTTGGCGGTGGTGCCCGACGTGTACATGAGAAAGAGCAGATCCTCCGCGTCCATCGGCTCGCACGGGCACGACGCGGGATCGTCCGGGACGTCGAGCTCGTGGAACCACACGTCGCGCCCCGGGGTCATTGGCACGTCGCCCCCCGTGCGGCGTACGACGAGGGAGCGGCGAACCCCCGGCGCCGCAGCCAGCGCCTCGTCCGCCGTCACCTTGAGGGGCACGCGTCCACCACGACGCCAGGCCTCGTCCTGGGTGATCAGCACCTCGCATCCCATGTCGTTCATCCGGTCGGACAGCGAGTCGGCGGAGAAGCCGCCGAAGACGACGGTGTGCGGAGCGCCGAGCCGCGCGCAGGCGAGCATCGCCGCGGCGAGCTCCGGGACCATGCCCATGTAGATGGCCACTGCCGTGCCCTTGCCCACCCCGAGCTCTCTGAGCCCGTTGGCCATGCGCACAACCAGCCGCTGCAGATCGGCATAGGTAATGGCCAGGCGGTCGTCGGCCGGCTCGCCCTCCCAGTGGTAGGCAACCTTGTCGCCGTGCCCGGCCTCGACGTGCCGGTCGACGCAGTTGTAGGCGAGGTTGAGCTTGCCGCCGAGGAACCACTTCGCGTACGGCAGCTCCCACTCGTAGAGCGTGTGGAACGGCTCGAACCAGCTCACGCGCTCCCGGGCGTGCGTGTCCCAGAACTCGTCAAAGTCCCGGTCGTAGATGTCAGCCTGGGCGTTCGCCTGCGCCGCGAAAGCCGGGTTCGGTGGGTAGCGCCGCTCCTCGGAGAGGAGAGTGTCGATCGTCTGCTCGCCTGGTTCCATGCGGGAGTTCTAACAGCTCACCGTTGAACCCACTGGCCACACCGGAGACCGCGACATTCGCGGGATAGTAGTGTGCGCGGCCGTGAGCGACGACCTGCGGGAACTGCGGGAACGACTGGCCGAGATCGCCGATCTCGGCAAGGCGATGGCCGTGCTGGGCTGGGACCAGCGGGTCTGCATGCCACGCGGTGGAACCGAGGCACGGGCCAACCAGCTCGCGACGCTGACGGCGCTCGAGCACGAGCGCTTCACCGATCCCGAGCTCGAACGGCTGCTCGACCGCCTGGCCCCGTTCGAGGACGAGCATCCCTTCGAGTCCGACGAGGCGAGCCTGATCCGCGTCACGCGAAGAGACGTCGATAAGGAGAAGCGCGTTCCCGCAGATCTGCGCCAGGCGGCGACGATGGCCGCCGTCCGCGGCCAGCAGGCGTGGGTTGCCGCCCGAGAAGCGAAGGACTTTCAGGCGTTCCTCCCCTACCTACGTGAGAACGTCGAGTTGCGCCGGCGCTACGCCGAGTGCTTCGAACCGGAGGATTGCCTGTACACAGCGCTCCTGGACGACTACGAGCCCGGGATGAAGACAGCCGAGGTGACCGAGGTCTTCGCCGTCCTGCGGCCCGCGCTGCAGCAACTCGTAGCCGAAGCGCCTGAGGTGGAGGCGGGCTTCCTGCACGGCGACTTCCCCCAGGACGCGCAGCGCGCCTTCGCCGAGGAGGTGCTCGGTACGCTCGGGTTCGAGGACGGCTCGTGGCGGCTCGACCCCACCGTGCATCCGTTCTGCACGTCCTTCTCCAACCGCGACGTCCGCATGACAACGCGTTACCGGCCGGATGACCTCGAATCGGTGTGGTCGACCCTGCACGAGGCTGGGCACGGACTGTACGCCCACGGCAACCGAGCCGACCTCAATCGCACGGGGCTCTCCGGAGCACCGTCTCTCGGCCTCAACGAGTCACAGTCACGCACCTGGGAGAACCTCGTCGGGCGCGGCCGGCCGTTCTGGACGTACTGGTATCCCCGGCTGCAGGAGACGTTCCCGTCGGCGCTCGGAAGTGTCGAGCTCGACCGTTTCCTGCGTGCAATCAACCGCGCCGAGCCAGGTCTGATCCGGGTCGACGCCGACGAGACGACGTACTCGCTGCACATCATCCTCCGTTTCGAGCTGGAGCAGGCCATGATCGACGGCACGATCGCGCTCGAGGACCTGCCCGAGGCCTGGAACGCAGGCATGCAGGACCTGCTCGGGATCGACGTGCCCCACGACGGGCTCGGGATCCTGCAGGACGTGCACTGGTCGGGTGGAGGGATGGGCTACTTCCCCACGTATGCGCTCGGCAACGTGATCTCGCTGCAGCTGTGGCAGGTCGTGCGCCAGGCGCTCCCCGACCTCGACGAGTCGCTCGCTGCCGGTGATCCGACGGCGCTCTCCGGCTGGCTTACCGCGAACCTCTACTCGCTCGGCCGCAAGCTGACACCCGCCGAGGCGCTGGAGCGACTCACCGGGTCGCCCAAGCTCGATCCGGAGCCGTACCTGACGTATCTCGCCGACAAGCTCGAGGCGCCGGCATAGCTGACAGGCCGCGAAGCGTGCTCGTGACCGGCGCCGCCCGCGGCCTGGGCGCGACGATCGCGGAGCGACTGGGCGCGGACGGCTTTGCGGTGGTCGGCGCCGATCTGGCAGGCGCGGACCTCGTGCTCGACGTGCGCGAGGAGGACGCCTGGCCGGCAGCAGCGGACGCCCTCGCCGCCGCCGGGACACCGTGGGGACTGGTCAACTGCGCCGCACGCACCGTCGTCCGCGATCTCTTCGCGATCCCGGTCGAGGAATGGGACGACGTACTCGCCGTCAATCTTCGCGGCCCGTTTCTGGGGATTCGCGCTATCGGCCCACTCTTGGGCCGGGCGGGGGAAGGGCGGATCGTCAACGTCGCCTCTGACTCCGCATGCAAGGGTCGCGGTGTGACGGGCGCCCACTACGCGGCGTCCAAGGCCGGCCTGCTCGCCTTGACCCGCCGCGCCGCAGCCTCCCTCGCAGGAAGCGGGGTCACGGTGAACGCTGTGGCCCCTGGGACTGTCGACGGTGCCACAGTGCGCGAGCTGGCCGGCGACCGGCTCGCCGAGCTGGCAGCCGAGTCCCCGCTCGGCCGCCTGGCCCGGCCCACGGAGATCGCTTCGCTCGTGGCCTGGCTCGTCGGCGACGAGTCCGGCTACGTCACCGGCTCCACGCTGCTGGCCGACGGCGGGGCGAGCCTGTAGGCCCGTCCCGTGACGTTCGACTTCCGTGTTTCCCGACGGGACCGCTCGTGCGGTGTCTCTTGGCGTTGCCCCCGGAACTCCAACAGGCGATCACCGGCCACGAAGTGGCCCTCCGCGAAGCGGAGCCTGATCGCAATCAAAGACGGCCGGCCGCTCCGCGGCCGACACCAAGACGCTAGTGCGGCACACCCACGCTCCAGGAGTTACAGGTCAAACGTTAGGAGAGGCCGCACTAGGCGACCGCAGGCGGCTGACGCATTCCGCACCCGCTGCGATGGCGGGTAGCCTGCAACTGGTGGACGCACAAGCCCGGTCCGAGGCTCTGCTCGCGGATTACCGCAACCTGACCCTGTCGGAGCTCCCGGCCGGAGCCCGTGTGTTCGACGCCCACGCGCACCTCGGAGACGACATCGACGGTATGGCCGGCCGCTCCGGAGAGCTGCTCGAGATCCAGCGCTCCTACCGGATCGAGCGCTCGTTCTTCTTCTGCCTGGACGAGCCCGACCGCCATCCGGCGTTCCGGGCCGCCAACGATCGCACGCTCGCCGAAGCCGAGGCGGCCGGATCCGAGCTGATCCCGTTCGTCCGGCTCGACCTCAACGTCGAGCCGGTGGAGGAGGCGGTGCGCTGCCTCGACCTCGGTGCACGCGGGATCAAGCTGCACCCGCGAGCGCAGGCGTTCCTCGCGGACGATCCGCGGTTGGAGCCCGTGTTCGAGCTGGCTGCAGACCGCCGGGTGCCGATCCTCATCCACGGCGGCCGGGGGCTGCCCCCGATCGCCGACGACCTGGCGCTGCTCGTCGAACGTCACTCACCCACGTTGATCATCGCTCACGCGGGCATCGTCGACCTGGCCGCGTTCGCGCGCCACTTCGCCGGCCGGCCGGGTGTGTTCTTCGACACGTCCGTGTGGAGCCCGCTCGACCTGCTCGACCTCTACCGGCTCGTCTCCCCGGAACAGGTGGTGTACGCCTCCGACTACCCGTACGGGCGCCAGCCGAACTCGCTGTTCAACGCCGTTCGTACCGCCCGCATGGCGGGTCTCGACGATGCCCAGTTGGGCGCCATGCTCTGGGACAACGCGGCCCGCATCGCGAACGGCCTCGAGCCGCTCCCCCTGTCCGCGCCCGCCGGCCACGACACGGTCACGCACCCGGTGACCTTCGCCCGCATCAACCAGTACCTCTCGATGGCGGCAGCAATGATGTGGGCCCGCACGCCGCGGGACACCTACGGCGTGCTGGGTCTGGCCCTCAACGCCTGCGACGAGCGCGCGAACGGTCACCACGAGGGCACGACGCGCATTCGCGAGCTGCTGGCGACGACCCTCGAGCTGTGGGAGCTTGAGGCGGAGAGCGGCGAGGCGACCGACCACGCGCCCTTGCGCGCCGCCTTCCGCCTGCTCCACCTGGCCAACACCCTCACCCTGACCAGTCCGTAGGATTCCGCGCGTGAGCCGGATCTCCGTCCGCGACGTGATCAAGCGTGCCGGCCTCGTCGTGGCGACAGCGACGGTGCTCGTCGTGGGCGCCGGATGCGGAGCCGCGGAGGGTGGCGACGCAGCTCCGACCCCGCCGCCCGCTCCCGCCTCACCTCCGCCGCCCGCAGCAGTGGATGTTCCAAGCTGCCGCGAGGCAGCCGCACCGGAAGCGCGGGCCGACGGTGGCGCGACCGAGCCGAAGGAACGTCTCGACCCCGAGACGACCTACACCATCCGCTTCGAGACGAACTGCGGCGCCTTCACCGTCACTCTCGATCTCGAGTCGGCGCCCGCCACGTCGGCCTCGCTCGTATCGCTGGCGAAGGCCGGCTTCTTCGACAACACGATCTTTCACCGCATCGTCCCCGGGTTCGTGATCCAGGGGGGCGATCCCACACAATCGGGTGGCGGCGGGCCCGGCTACCAGACGCTTGACGCACCGCCAAGTGACGCGGCCTACGTGAAGGGTGTGGTGGCGATGGCCAAGACCGGCGCCGAGGCACCCGGGACGTCGGGCAGCCAGTTCTTCGTGGTCACCGGTGACGACGTCGGCCTGCCCCCTGACTACGCCGTCGTCGGCACGGTCACACAGGGCCTCGACGTGGTCGAGCTGATCGGCACGCTCGGCGATCCGGCCTCGGAGCAGCCGACGCAGCCGGTCGTCATCGACAAGGCCGTGGCCGCACCCTGATGGCCACGCCCGTCGCTGCGGTCGTCCTGGCCGCCGGCGCGGCGACCCGGTTCGGCACGCCGAAGCAGTCGCTGCTCCTACCGTCCGTGCTCGGCGTTCTCGGCGACGCGTCGGTCGGAGAGATCGTGATCGTCCAGGGCGCACACCAGCTGACGCTGCCCGAGAGCGCGCCGCCGAGTTGCCGCCTGGTCAGCTGCCCCGCCTGGACGGAGGGCCCCGGCGCGTCACTGCGCTGCGGGCTCGAGGCAGTTGCACCGGACGTCCCGGCCGCGATCGTCATCCTGGCGGATGGGCCTGAGCTCGATCCCCGTGCTGTCGATCGGCTGATCCGGGCGTGGGCGGACGGAGACGGGGCAGTTCTCTCGGCGAGCTACGACGGCACGCGGAGCCATCCGGTCTTGATCGCCCGTGAGCACTTCCGCGCCATCCCGATCGCAGGCCTGAGGGACACACCCGTGACGCTTGTCGACTGCTCCGATCTGAGACCACCCGGAGACATCGACACGCCGGAGGATCTGCAACGGATGCGGGCCGAGGCCGGCACATCAGACGCTCGGACAATCTGAACCACAGGACGCTGAAGCATCCCGCTTGGCACTTTGCGGTTGGGATCCCGGCTAGAGCTCAGCCGAGCGCAGTTGACTCAGCTTCTCCAGCAGCCCGGCCGGCATGCGCTCGGTCGCGGTCGTCCGCACGTACATACGTAGGCTGACCTCGAAGCGGTAGCGGCGCCGGCAGTAGTCGCAGCCGTCGAGATGCTGCTCGGCCTGGAGGTGCTCGACCGAGCCGAGCTCGCGGTCGAGATACCCCTGCAGCAGCTCCTCGCACTTGTCACAAGGGCCGTGGCTCACGTCGCCGCCTCCCCCGCCAGTTCCTGCTTGAGCAGTCGCCGCCCACGGTGCAGGCGCGACATGACGGTCCCGATCGGGATGTCCATGATCTGCGCGGCATCCGCGTAGCTGAACTCGCCGATGTCCACGAGCACCACAACATCACGGAAGTCGTGTGGCAGGGAGGAGAGCGCGTTCACGATGGAATCCTGCGAGAGCCGTTCGACGACCTGCTCGTCCTCGAGGGCCTGCTCGCCCTGGGCTCCGGCGACCTGGTTCGCGAGGAAGTAGTCGCCTTCCTCCAGCGGTGTCTGCTCGGGCGTACGCTGGCTCTTGCGGCCGCGGTCGATGTTGAGGTTGGTGAGGATGCGAAGCAGCCACGCTCGAAGGTTGGTGCCGGGGGTGTAGCTGCGCCAGGAGCGGAAGGCGCGGGCGTATGTGTCCTGGACAAGATCCTCGGCTTCCTCTCGCGATCCGACAAGCCTGCGTGCCACCCGATACACCTGGTCGGCCAGCGCGAGCGCTTCCTCCTCGAAGCGAACGCGATCCCGAGCCTCCGCCGCGATCCCTCGAGCCTTGGGGTCGGGATCGTCGTCGGCCATGCGGGCACCGTAGCAGCGCTGATACGGACGTTCGAACGCTCGCCGAAGCCCGCGTATTCCCTGCAGATCAGAGGGTGCGGGGAGGGAAACCCGCGCGCGAGAGCGCCTCGACGATGGCATCACGCGTCGTCGTCTCGTCGTTCCAGGCCAGCGAGACCTGCCCCATCAGGTTCGCGTTCGCGGACTCCAGACCCTCGTGCCCGCGGAGCGCGCCGGCCAGCCGGCCGACGCAGCGCTCGCAACGGATGCCGTTCACCTCGAGCGTCTCCGAGACCGTGGTCATGGGGGGAATGGTAAAGACCGCGAGTCAGCTCTTGCCGCGGATGCCGTGCACCGGACGGCCGGCGGCCTCCCATGCGTAGTACGACGCGCTCGGCCCGAAGGAGGTCTGGAAGCCCACGACGCGTGGGTTGCGGCCGACCTCCTTGGCGCGCTGCGCGTGCCAGAGCAGGTTGGGGTCGTCCTGCTCCTGCCAGACCAGGATCAGATGTGCAGCCGTCATGTACTCCGCGATGAACGTGCAACCGGGTGCCGGGCACGGAAAGGGGTTGGTCCGGACACACCACCATCCGGTGTGGTCCGAATCGTCGTCGCCGGTCCACAGCTCCTCGTCCTCGAGCAGCTCCGTCTCTTCGAGCGAGAGCGTTCCCAGGCCGGGCGCGGGCTTTTCCTCGTCCACGCGAGCACAATACGGGGTGATGGGGGACGAGCGAAACATCGCGCTGGTGCTCTCCGGCGGCGGCATCAACGGGACGCTGCTGGAAACGGGGTTCCTGCAAGGCCTGCGGGAGCACGACGACCTCTGGCGGCGCGTGGGGTGGATTTTCGGAACGTCTGCCGGCGCGCTCGCGGGCTCGATGGCCACCATCGACCGGCTGGACGACATGGAGGAGTTCCTGCTCGGTCTACGCCCCGAGGAGAGCTTCCGTCCCAACCGGCTCTGGCAGACACCATTCACCGGTCTTCACGACTACGCGCTCCCCGAGACGATCGCGGAGCGCCTGGGGCCGCCACGCGACCTGATGGCCGCGCTCACGGAGGCACCGATCGAGCTCGTGGTGTCCGTCACCGACGTCGGCGAGTCCGACCAGATCGATCCCGAGCACGCGTACGAGCGCACCTTCTCCTCGAGGACGTCCGAGCCCGAGGTGATGGGGAACGCCATCCTCGCCTCCGCCGCGATCAGCGCGCTCGTCCTCCCCAGGCACGTGGACGGCACCATCGGCACGGACGGCGGCTGGGTGCGGAACTTCCCCCTCGGCCACGCATACGACAACCCCGCCGTCTCGGAGATCGTCGGCTTCCGCTACATGGCGCGCTACCCGCGCTCGACCGGGGACAACCTGGCACGCTTCCGCAAGCGGCTCGACCCCTTCCGGGCCGTCCCTCCGGTCCGTGCGCTCATCGGCGAGCTCGCAGCAGCCGAGGAACGGCGCGAGCGTGGAGAGCCGGCGCACCTGCCGGACATGATCCTGCGCCTGATGCGCGTCGCCATCTCGCGCAACACCGCGCTCGAGGAGCGGTTCGCCGGCGAGAAGGACGAGTCGATGCGTGAGTTCGACGCGCTGCGCAAGGACATCATCGAGCTCGTCGGACGGCAGGCCGCACCGTGGCGGCGGCGGGCAGCTCGGCGCGCAGCGGAGGAGCGCTTCGCGGCCTCGCGCTTCCCGTTCCGCCACGACCGCCTCCTGCCCTGCCTGATCATCCGCGGCGAACCAGGCGAGCACGCTCTCGACCCGGGCTTCCGCGCCGGCCTGGAATGGCCGCTCGAAGCAAAGCGTGGTCTGCTCCGGCGCGGACGCGCCTACGCCGAGCAGGTGCTACGGGAGCGGTAGGACGACACACGCAACAATGCGTTCTTAACCAGCCGCAACCCGGGGTTCACCGGGAGGGCGCTACAACGAAGGCGTGCGTTCCCGCCTTTCCCAGATCGCCGTCTTCGCCGCCGCCTCCCTCCTCGGCGGCGGGGCGGCACTCGCCGGAGCCTGGGGCGCCGGCGCCTTCGACGCGGAGGCGCCGCGCACGATCACCGAGACGAGCGCGGCCGGTGCCGCCTCCTCCGCCGCCAGCCGATCTCTCCCGATCCAGGAGATCTACCGGCGCAGCGCACCGGCCGTCGTCCAGGTCTCGGTGACCACACCCGCGGGCGAAGCCCAGGGCTCCGGCTTCGTGATCGACAAGGAAGGGCACGTCGTCACCAACTACCACGTGATCGAGGGTGCGACCTCGATCGAGGTCAGCTTCTCCAACCGCGAGACGCTGAACGCGAAGCTGATCGGCAGCGACCCTTCCACGGATCTCGCGCTGCTCGACGTCGAGGCCGAGGCGGCAGCACTCACTCCCCTCGTGCTCGCCGACTCCGATCTCCTGCAGGTCGGCGATTCGGTGGTGGCGATCGGGAACCCGTTCGGGCTCGAGCGCACAGTGACAGCGGGCATCGTCAGCGCATTGCAGCGGGCCGTGACCGCTCCGAACGGCTTCCAGATCGACCAGGCCATCCAGATCGACGCGCCCATCAACCAGGGCAACTCAGGCGGCCCCCTGATCGACTCCCAGGGACGGGTGATCGGTGTCAATTCCCAGATCGAGACGGGCGGAGTCGCGCGCGGCAACGTCGGTATCGGCTTCGCCGTGCCCTCGAACACGGTCAAGAACGTCGTGGCGCAGATTCTCGAGAGCGGGAAGGTCGAGCACGCCTTCCTCGGGATCGCCGCGATCCCGCTGGAGACGAACCTCGCCCGCGCCGCCGGCCTGACCGTGACCAGAGGGCTTCTCGTGCAGACCGTGCAGGAGGGAAGCGGTGCGGCCAAGGCCGGCGTTCGCGCCGGGGACGAGCAGCGCGTCATCGCGGGCGAGAGCTTCGTCATCGGAGGCGACGTGATCCTTGCGGCCGACGGGCGGCCGGTGGCCACGATCAGCGATCTGCGGACACTCGTCGCCGCCCGCAAGCCGGGTCAGACCGTCCGGCTGCGAATCCTGCGCGACGGGGCCGAGCGCACGATCACGGCCACGCTCGGCAAGCAGCCGTCACAACCCTCCTGAACGTGCGGGGCTGCGGGCCCAGCGGGCCTCCTTAGCCTGGCGGGCCCCTTGAGGGGCTCGCCAGGAACCGAGGGCGTAGTTCCTTGTGAGCCCCTCAAGGGACCCACAGCACACGAGCCTATCGGGCCTCGCTAGAGGCTCGCCAGGAACCGAGGGCAATAGTCCCTTGTGAGCCCCTAAAGGGGCCCACGAGCCCACGCCGCAGCTTCAGGACGTGAGGCCGACCACCTTGACCGTGCGCTCGCGCTCCGCGCCGAGCGCCTCCTCGAGCTTGCGCTCGAGATCCCCCGCCTTGTGCAGCTCCTCGGTGATGTCCGCGCCGCCGATCAGCTCGCCCTTGATGAAGACCTGCGGCACGGTCGGCCAGTCGGAGATCGCGGTCAGCTCCTGACGGATGGCCGGATCGGGAAGGATGTCGATCGCGGTGATCGGCGCGCCGGCCGCCCACAACGCCTGCAGGGCACGCTGTGAGTTGCCGCAGCCGATCGCCTGGGGCGTCCCCTTCATGAAGACGGCGACGGGCTCGGTGTCGATGATCTCCTGGATTTGCTCGCGCAAGGTCATGAGGCTCCTTTGGTGGTGATGCGAAGCTCGTGGATCGTGCCGTCCTCGAGCAGCGAGGCAAGCGCGCGATTCACGAGTCGGTGCTGCTCGACCAGCGAGATGCCGGCGAAGGTGGCGGAGACGACGGTGACGTGGAAGTGGTCGCCGCCGCCCGTGCGATCGAGAACGGCCACCTCCCCGCCGGGGAAGGCTTCTTCCAGTATCGCCTGTAGCCGTGAGGTCGCCATCCGCGATCATGGTAACGATGGCTCGCCCGCTGGGATTTCTGGTCTCGCTCCCCGAGCGGCTCGTCCGTGTGGTCGCGGCCCTTGTCGGAGGCGCCGTCCACGAGACCGCACAGCTCGTGTTGCCGCGCCTCGTCCGCCGCTCACGCTTCTACGAGGCGACGGCGAAGAACCTCCTGCGCATCACGGTCGAACTGGTCGGCGGCGTCGAGACCGGCAACGACGCAGACGATCTGGAGCCGAGCACCCGGCGTCTGGCCGGGCGTAAGGCCGTGGGGAACGCCATTGAGATCGGCTCGATCGCGGCGTTCGGATTCTCGCCGCTGTGGCTTCTCGCGGCCGCGGCCGACGCGACCCGCGGCACCCGCACGTACCTCGAGGCCCTGGTCACCGAGCTCAAGGCCGAGCACGTGCTCGCCGCGGACGTTCGGCTGCACTCGGTGGACGAGTTGCTCGAGGCACTCGAGCAGACGGCCGGCGGCACGGCGCGGCTGATCGACGTACCGCCCCTCGAGCTGCGCGCGCTCCGCGAGACGCTGGCCGAGATCCGCGACGACGCGACCGACCTGCCCTCACCCGCCGAGCTCGAGGCGGCGTATCGCGGGCTCCGGGCGGCAGCCGCCCACGAGGGCCGCGGCCTGCTGGAGACGTCGGCCGGCGTGGGGATGGCGTTCTTCAACGCCGCCCGCCACGTCGGTCGCCAGCACGTGCTCGACCCCTACTCCGCCGACCTCGCCCCTTTGCGCGACGAGGGCTTCGCGGCCTACGCTCGCCGCGTCGCCGGCCCCTACGCCGAGGCGATCGCCCGTAACGTGGATCCGGGGGCGGCGTCCGTCACGGAGCGGGCGCTGGAGCGGCTCGCCCGCCGCGACGACGATCCCGCCAGGTGACCGGTTCGTTCGAGTCGGTGGAGCCGAGCGCCCGAGCCTTCCTCGTGCGGATGTTCGGTGACGACGCACGCGCCTGGCTGGCGCAACTCCCGGAGCTCCTGGCGACGGCACTCGCGAACCTCGACGTGCAACTCGAGCGGGCGCTCCCCGGGGGCCTCCTCGCAAGCACGTCTCTGGTCACCACGCGAGACGGCGTGGAAGCGGTGCTCAAGATCCCCTCGCCCTGGGGACGGGGTGACGACGAGCTGACCGCGCTTCGCGTGTGGAAAGGCGTCGGGGCACCGGCGCTCCTCGCCCATGACACCGCGACGGGAGCGCGTCTTCTGGAGCGAATCGCCCCTGGCGCCCAGGCCGTCGACGCCGAGGCGAGTCAGGTCGCGACCACGCTCGACCGGCTCCACGTGTCTCCGCCCGCGGGCCTGCCAACGCTCACCGCCCTGGTCCGCACACGCCTCGACCGCGCCGAGGCGCAGGGCCGGGCGACACCGGAACGACTGACGTGGGCTCGGGCCGCGGCCGAGCGCCGGTTCACCGCCCCGCACGAAACCGTGCTGGTACACGGAGACTTCGATCATCGCAACCTCCTCACGTGTGCACGCCGCGGGCTGTGCGCGATCGACCCGCTGCCCTGCGCCGGCGATCGCGCTTACGACGCCGGCTACTGGGCACAGGCCGCCGGGCTCCCCGGTCGCCGGGCACGTGTGCACGCGATCGCCGAGTCGCTGGGCCTCGAGGTCGAGCGGGTCCGGGACTGGTGCGCGGTGGTCGCCGTCCACGGGTAGTGCGGCACCTCCAATCGTCTGACCTGGAACTCTTGTTGGTGTTGTGGGTGCCGCACGAGGAGACACCGCGCTAAAGGGGCGTGCCACGCTACGATCGGCTTCGTGCCGGCAGCCGGACGAAGTGCGCGGGATCCCGTTGGCCGCGCCTTCCGGATCCTTTCCTGGATGGCCGGCCGCGACGGTGGCCCCTGGGGCGTACGCGAGATCGCACGCGCCGTCGAGATGAGTCCGAGCACCGTGCAACGGCTGCTCCGCACCCTCGAGGACGAGCAGCTGATCCAGCAGAACGCCACGAGCGGACGCTATGACGTCGGCGTCGAGCTTCTCCGCCTCGCGTGGCGCGCCTCCGGGCTGCGCTCGCTGCGCGACGCCTCCTTGCCCCCGATGCGAGAGCTGGTCGACGCGACCGGCGAGACCGCGAGCCTCGGCCTGTACGACGCCGTCCGCCGGCAGACCTGCGTGGTCGAGATCGTCGAGGCGGAGACCCCGTTCCGGTATGTGCCGCGCCTGTACGAGTGGCGGGAGCTGCATACCGGGGCCAGCGGGCGGGCGGTGCTGGCGTTCCTGCCCGAGGAGGAACGCGAGGCGATCCTCTCCTCGGAGCCGCTCCTGGCCGCCACGGAACGGACGATCACCGATCCCCAGGCGCTCAGGAGTGTCCTCGAGCAGGTGCGCAGGACCGGTTACGCGCTCAGTCTCGAGGAGCGCCGGATCGGCGGTGCGGGACTGGCTGCGCCCGTGTTCGGGCCCGGCGGGCAGGTCGTGGCCGAGGTCGGCGTCGGCGTCCCCACCCAGCGCTTCGACCGCGCCGACGAGGCGAGGCTGGCCCAGCTCGTCGTCGCGTGCGCAGTCGCCATCACCACTGGCATCGGCGGCGAGGCCGCGCTATAGTGTTCCTTATAAAGATACATCTGTGCCGTTGAAAGAGACAGATCGGAGACGTTGATGTCCCATCCCGACAGCTTCGGTGCCCGCTCGACCCTCGGCGCGGGCGCCGGCACCAAGGAGATCTTCCGGCTCGACGCGCTCCAGGCGCGCTACGACGTCGCGCGGCTCCCCTACACCCTTCGCGTGCTGCTCGAGAACGTGCTGCGCCACGAGGACGGCGTCACCGTCTCCGCGTCCGACATCGAAGCCGTCGCAACCCGGTCGGCGAAGAGCGAGCCTTCCAGGGAGATCTCGTACAACCCGGCCCGCGTGTTGCTCCAGGACTTCACGGGTGTCCCGTGCGTGGTCGATCTCGCGGCGATGCGCGCGGCGATGAGTGCGCTCGGTGCCGACCCCCAGCGGATCAACCCGCAGATACCGGTGGAGTTGGTGATCGACCACTCGGTGCAGGTCGACGATTTCGCCTCCCGCCTCGCCATCACCCGGAACACGGAGCTCGAGTTCAGCCGCAACCGCGAGCGTTACGCCTTCCTGCGCTGGGGTCAGGGAGCGTTCGACAACTTCAAGGTCGTGCCGCCGAACACCGGCATCTGCCACCAGGTCAACCTCGAGTACCTGGCCCGTGTGATCGAGGTGCGAGACGGGCAAGCCTTCCCCGACACGCTCGTCGGCACCGACTCCCACACGACGATGATCAACGGCCTCGGGGTGCTGGGCTGGGGCGTCGGCGGCATCGAGGCCGAGGCGGCGATGCTCGGCGAGTCGATCTCCATGCTCGTGCCGCAGGTCGTCGGCTTCCGGCTGCACGGGCGGCTGCCCGAGGGTGCCACCGCCACCGACCTCGTGCTCACGGTGACCCAGATCCTGCGCCAGACCGGGGTCGTCGGGAAGTTCGTCGAGTACTTCGGCCACGGCCTGACCGGTCTCCCCGTGGCCGACCGCGCGACGATCGCGAACATGTCGCCGGAGTACGGCGCCACCTGCGGGTTCTTCCCGGTCGACGAGGAAACGCTCCGCTACCTGCGCCTGACAGCCCGCAGCGAGGAGCAGGTCGCGCTCGTAGAGGCGTATTGCCGCACGAACGGCTTCTGGCACGATCCCGACCAGACGGCCGACTACTCGCAGGTGGTGGAGCTCGACCTCGCCGACGTGGAACCGTCGCTCGCGGGCCCGCGCCGGCCGCAGGACCGCATCCCGTTGCGCGAGGCGAAGCAGGCCTTCGCCGAGGCGCTCCCCTCCTTCGGCATCGAGCCGGCGCCAGGCGGCACCTCGGTGGCCACAGGAGTCGAGATCGATCTGGACGGCGAGACCGTGATCCTCGACCACGGTTCCGTGGTGATCGCGGCGATCACGTCCTGCACCAACACCTCGAACCCCGCGGTGATGATCGGCGCCGGCCTGCTCGCGAAAGAGGCGGTCGAGCGCGGCCTGACGCGGAAGCCCTGGGTCAAGACGAGCCTCGCACCCGGCTCGAAGGTGGTCACCGAATACTACGAGCGCGCCGGCCTGACGCCCTATCTTGAGGCGCTCGGCTTTCACACGGTCGGCTACGGCTGTACGACCTGCATCGGGAACTCGGGTCCGCTGCCCGAAGCCGTGTCACGCGGCATCACCGAAGGTGACCTGGTCGCCGCCGCGGTGCTCTCGGGAAACCGCAACTTCGAAGCGCGCGTGCACGCGGAGGTCAAGGCGAACTACCTGGCCTCGCCGCCGCTCGTCGTCGCGTACGCGCTTGCGGGCCGGATGGACATCGATCTACAGACCGAGCCGCTTGCGCACGATCCCAACGGCGATCCCGTCTTCCTCGCGGACCTGTGGCCCTCGCCGCAGGACATCGCGGAGACGATGGCGGCGGCGATCGGCCGCGACATGTTCTCCCAGTCGTACGCGGACGTGTACACGGGAGACGAGGCCTGGCGGGAGCTACCGGCGCCCACGGGCGAGCTCTACGACTGGGATCCCGCCTCGACGTACGTGCGACAGCCACCCTACTTCGAGGGCATGGCCGACCAGGCGGGCACCGTCGAGGACATCCACGGGGCTCGCTGCCTGGTCTCGGTCGGTGACTCGGTGACCACCGATCACATCTCACCCGCCGGGTCGATCAAGACCGACTCGCCGGCCGGGAACTACCTCACAGCCCACGGGGTTGCCGTCGCCGACTTCAACTCGTACGGCTCCCGCCGCGGCAATCACGAGGTGATGGTGCGCGGGACGTTCGCCAACGTCCGGCTGCGAAACCAGCTCGTCGCTGGCTCGGAGGGCACCTGGACGGCGCATCTCCCGTCAGCGGAAGAGATGACTATCCACGCCGCAGCAGACCGCTACCGCTCGGAGGGCGTGCCCACGATCGTGCTCGCCGGCAAGGAGTACGGCTCGGGCTCATCCCGGGACTGGGCGGCGAAGGGGCCGAACCTGCTCGGCGTGCGTGCCGTGATCGCGGAGAGCTACGAGCGGATCCACCGCTCCAACCTGCTGATGATGGGGATCGTGCCACTGCAGTTCTTCCAGGGCGAGAGTCGCGAGACGCTGGGGCTGACCGGTCGGGAGAGCTTCGAGATCGTCGGCCTGGAGAACGGCGAGGCGCACGAGGCAACCGTCCGCGCCGACGGTCGGGAGTTTCGGGTCACGGTGCGTCTCGACACGCCACGTGAGCGCGAGTACGTCCGCCACGGCGGGATCCTTCTCTACGTCCTGCGCAAGCTGGCCAAGACGGGGTGAGCGACACCCTCCACGTCCTCTGCGCGCTCGGGATCGTCGAGATCGATCTCGTCGAGGAGCTGGCGGTAGCCACGGACCTCGAGCGGCTCGATCCCCGCCGCCCGTTGGCAACCGGGCTCCCGCTCGTGGTGGACACCGACCGGTGCGGCTCACGCGTGGTCGCCGTCGTCGACCGCCGCCCGCCGCTCGTGATCTCCGACGACGCCGGGGCGACCTGGCGCGAAGCTGGCAACGGCCTGCCACCCGGGCGGGCGGTGGCGGTCTCTCCAGCCCATCCCGATCACCTGGCGTTTGCCTCGGCACACCGTCTCTTCCTCTCCAGCGACGGCGGCCGCTTCTGGCGGGCACTGGCCACGGAACTCCCGGAGATCACCGGCGTTCGCTGGTTCGAGGATGGGCGCGGCGCATAGACTCCGGCCGGCAATCGACAACACGGAGGCACAGACGATGGCAGGGCTCGAAGATCTTCTCAAGGGCATTCAGCAGGGCGGTGGCGGCGGGGGCTTGGGCGACATCCTCAAGGGCGCAACCGGTGGTGGCGGCGGGGGTCTCAGCGACATCCTCGGCGGCATGCTCGGCGGTGGCGGCGGTGGGCGCAGCTCGGGTGGCGGCGGCCTCGGCGACATCTTCGGGCAGGTCCTGAAGGGCGGTGGCGGCGGTGCCCTCGGCGGCAGCGGGAGCAGCGGCGGAGCGAGCCCGATGGGCGGGATCATGAAGGCGCTCCTCCCCATGCTGATCGGCATGCTCGCCGGCGGCGGGCTCGGCAAGGTGATGAAGGGGATGCGGGCGAACGGCCTCTCCTCGCAGGCCGACTCCTGGGTGGCGACCGGCGCCAATCAGTACGCCCGGCCACACGAGGTCGCGCAGGCGCTCGGTCACGACCAGGTGGCCGAGATCGCAGTGCGGCTCGGCGTCTCGGAGCAGGAGGCGGCCGAGGTGCTCTCCGAGATCCTCCCCGCCACGATCGACCACCTCACGCCGGACGGCCAGGAGCCTGCCGACCATGACGTCGACTCGAGGCTCGAGGGGCTGCTCAAGGGCTTCCTGCAGTAGAGCCGGTCACGGCGGGGCATCGCCATGGTGCCCCGCCGTGCACCATCTTTTGGGTCAGGCCCCCACCTTCAACCCCACCGTCCGGCTTGGAGCAGGTGTCCCTTCGGGCCATGGCCCGGGGTCAGGCCTCCCACGTCCCACTTCCTCGGCCTATTGGCTGCCCGCGGGCGAGAACGCCGCCCGGTGGGACGTGGGAGGCCTGACCCCGCTGCCTGCGGGCCCGCCGCTGTGGAACTCGAGAGACCTGGCCGGGGTGTTGTGGCTACAGCCTGAACTCGCCGCGCGCGACGACGACGGCCGAGCCGCCGACCTCGACCGCGTCAATCAAGCCGGCACCGCCCGCCGCTCGCGCGAACAGCTTCGAGGGGCGTCCGATCTCCACGCCCTGGGTGATCTCGATCTCGTCGCCCCAGGCGATCCGTCCGTGTCGAGCGAGATGACACGCCAGCGGCCCGGCGGCCGATCCCGTCGCGGCGTCCTCCGACAGGCCCGCCAGGGCCGAGAACATCCGTGTCTTCCAGGTCCTGCCGGAACCGGCAAAGCAGTTCACGCCCGTCACCCCGAGCGGCTCGAGGGACGCGAAGTCGGGCCGCAGCGCAGCCACGGCTGCCTCCGAAGCAAGAGCCACGAAGAGGTGCCGTGCGCCGTTGTCGTACAGCTCCACGGGCAGCTCGGAGCCCGGCACACCCAGCGCCGCGAACAGCGAGTCCGCGTCCTCGAGAAGCGAGACCGTCGGTACCGGCTGCGTCATGCGGCCAAAGACGATGCGACCCGACTGATCGCGCTCGAGCACCACGGGCACGATGCCGCGCCCCGTCTCCAGCTCGATCACGCCGAGCTGCATGGGCGCGGCGAGCACGAATGCGGTGCCCAGAGTCGGGTGCCCGGCGAAAGGCAGCTCGCTGCCGGGTGTGAAGATGCGCATGCGGGCATGTCCGCCTTGCTCCGCGGGGAGCACGAAGACCGTCTCTGAGAAGCCGACCTCGAGCGCGAGCGCCTGCATCAGCGGGGTGTCGAGTCCGCGCGCATCCGTGAAGACCGCGAGCTGATTACCGGTCAGCGGGATGTCCGTGAAGACGTCGGCGACGACGTAGCGGTACGAGGGCATCGTGGACAGCCTAGTGCTCCGTTCCGGAAGTCCGTTGCCACTCTGCGCAGTGGCCAGGTGTGATCTGGCGGTGCATGGTGCCCGTACGCGTGCCGGTAGCACGCGTGCGGGTGCCGGGTGCCGGGTGCCGCCAGACGCGGCCGGACGCCCGCGGGGTCCAAGGGAATTGCGGAACGCAGCACTAGTGGGCCACCGGGCGTGCGCAAGGTTCAGTCGTCCCGTTCCAGGAGGGGGTGAAGATCGACGGTCGACGCCTCGCGGGCCAGGTCCGCGCCCCCCGCCAACGAGGGCACACCGTGAACGGCGACGCGGACCAACCCACACCCGTCGGGCTCCGCCACCGCGGAGACGTAGCCCACTTCCTGTACTCGTCGGAGGAGCGTCAAGGCATCCGGCATGACCTCGAAGCGGCCGAACACTGCGCGGATCGGTGTCCCGTCGGCCGCAGCGGGACGACACTCGGCCACGGAGGGGGATGTGGGCAAGCCGGCTGCCAGCGTCGCCAACGGGTAGGCCAGCGCGACCAGGGCCACCGCCGCGAGCCCGGCTTTCGCGGGAACGGCGCGGCGAACGCCTGGTAGCGAGAACGGCAGCCCGGAGGCCACCAGCAATCGTTCGACGAGCAGCGGGAGGAGCGCTGCAGCCAGCAGTGCCGACGTGCCGACGAGCCGTACGATGGGATTCACGCTGCCCTCCCGCGTCAACGGGAGGTCCGGTACCGACCAGACGACCCAAGCCGACCCGAGGATGGCGAGGACGAAGACCGCACCGGCGAACACGCCGAGGCGTCGGCATCCGGTGAGGAAGGCGAGGACGGCGCCCGCCACCAGGAGCAGTCCAGACAGCCGCCACAGGTCGAATGCGAAGTGGGTCTCCAGCGAGAGCCTGAGGGCTGGCCATCCACGATCGAGATCACCGAGGAATCCCAGCAACCCTCCGTCAGGGACGTCGCCGGGTAGGTCACGGCTGGTGAACCAGATCCGCCACGGAAGCGACAGAGCGAACGCAACCCCCCCTACGGCGGCAAGCCGAGGCCAGGCAGCTCGCGCCTGACGTACCGACGCGATCGCGGCCGCGACGACGAGGCATGCTGCGAGCAGCAGCCCTTCGCGCTTGGTGAGCATCGCAGCGGCGAGAACGATTGTCGCCGCGGGGAGATGCCACGGCCTGCGGTCGTCCAACCACAGCATGAGCAGTACGGCTGCGGCGACGACGAAGTAGCCGACGAGGAGATCAGCCTGAGCATCGAGCACGCGGCGCACGATGTCGGGAACCACGGCAACCCCGAGGACAAGCGGGATCAGCACAATCTGGCGCACGCGGCCCGCCAGCAGTCCGAGCAGGCACCACAGGAATCCGACGTGCAGGCACCAGAACTGGAGGTGCAGCGTCACCGGATCGACGGCTCCCATGGCGTGGAAGGACGCAGCCTCCAAGGCAGGGACGAGGGGCGGGTAGGAGGGGCCGGGAAGCATCAGGAACCACTGCTCCTCGAGACCGCCGTAGCGATGCACCGTGAGCGCTTTCGGCACCCAGAACGCCCACCCGTCCCACTCGAAGAGGCCGGTGAGACGCCCGACACGAAACAGGCTTTCCAGGTAGACGACGAGGCCTGCGGCCGCCAGGGCGGCGACAGGATGCAGTGATGGGAGCCCGATGCCTGTCGCCGCAGGCCGACCATGGCCCCGAGCAGCGCTCACCCCCAGGCCGGCGGCGAACAGCGCCGCGAGCGTCGCCACCATGCCGGCGAGCCCCAGGGGGATGCCGACCACGAGCTCGAACGTGAAGACGACGCCGACGGAGGCAACACCGAGCAGGTAGCCGAGGCCGCCAAGGCGCGCCACTTCGCCGACCGTGCGAAGCGGTCGCAGGGCATGAAGGAGCGCGAGACCCACGACCGCCAGCGCCACGTTCAGGAGCAGGACGCCGATGACGGCCCGCGCGGTCATCGAAGACGGCCCAGGGTCATGCCGTCGCCCGCGTCGAAGAGCCGTTCGTAGCTTCCGCGAAGCGCGGTCTCGTCGCAGCCGTAGCAAAGCACCCAGCTCGCATCCGCGTCCTGCACGCGGGGGAAGAGGAAGTAGCGCAGGTAGTCGGCCGCGTACAGGGGTGTCAGCTCGGTCTG
Source organism: uncultured Actinomycetes bacterium (assembly GCA_963738505.1). Taxonomy (GTDB): domain Bacteria; phylum Actinomycetota; class Thermoleophilia; order Gaiellales; family Gaiellaceae; genus Gaiella. The sequence goes on from CAVTWR010000018.1 coordinate 180,094, forward strand.
CCCCTGGAGAGCGGGTCCGACCACAACCGTGTACTCGGCGCCCTCCGGGATCCAGGCACGCGCCTGGTAGGCGAGCGCCTGACTGCCGACGACTCCGTTGCCACCGGCAACCTGCCGGTCGGCATAGTCGAGTGAGGCGTTCCTCGTCGCACGCTCGTCCAGGCGCAGGAGCGCCTGCCCGAGATTCACCGCCGCCGTGGCGAAGACGGCGACGATCAGCAAGAAGATGCCTGGACGCACGAGGCGTGCAGCTGATCCCTTGGTGCCTGACGAGGCACGTTTGCGGTCGGAGACCATCATCTGTGGCGCCTCATCGCATGTGGCTGCAGGAAGCCCGCCGGCGAGTCAGTCCGAGATACGGTAGAGCGCGAACCGGCCGTCCCGGTACATGCGCTCGATACCAGGGTCGATCTTGAAGCGCCGCTCGTCGACCACGATCCACTGTGCCCCACAGCCGCGCGGAATGCTGAGGTCACCCGTGCGCACGAAGCGCAGGAAGTCTCTGACCCGCGCCCGGGGACGGTTGTCGACCGTGTCGGCGACATGGGCCGGGGGAGCAACACAGATCTTCACCGGCGTGAAGGCCGCCAATCGGTAGCCGGTCTCGAGATCGGCGTAGACGATGCCGCCTGCCGGAAGACGTGCCTCGACCTCCGCCACGAGCCCCGGCGTCAGGAAGCTCGGCGGCCGTCCCTCGCTCGGCGACCAGCTCGCGGCGCCGTGGACGAGAACCGGAAACGCGAAAAGCACGACGCAAAGCACGCCGCTCCGCTCAGGCGCCTCGCCCCGGGCCAGCACCAGGCCCGCGAGCGCCGCGGCCGCAAGTCCCGCGAACGAGGCCCAAGTGAGCCATCCAGGGCCACCGTCGGTGATCGGCCCTGCGAAGTCTCCAGGAGTCAGGAGCTGCAATCCGACGCCCGCAGCGAGGGCGACGAGCGGCGCGGTGCGACGGAAGCGGCCCACGAGCAGGCCGAAGCCGCCGACGAGCGCGAACGCGAACGGGAAGAACCCCACGAGCCGCCTCGACTGCGAGATCGACACGGCGTCCGAGAGTGGGGTGTAGAGGAAGGGCACAAGCGTGAGGAGGAGCACCGCCAACCCCCCACCGACGACCAGGGCAGCCCAGCGCCGGCGAGCAGCGAGTACGGCCAGAGGGGCCAGGACGAGCGCCCCGATCGCGAGCGAGCCCGAGCGCCCGAACAACTCCGGCACGACGCTGAAGCTGTCGCAACTCGAGACACGGAGCTGGCCCGCGTACTGCGCGAAACCGCGCAGGCACTCGTCCCGATCTGGGGATACGGACACCGTGGCCGCGATGTGCGGGCGTAGCCAGAGAAAGAAGACACCCGCGGGAGCGATCAGCGCCCCGAGCATCAGCACACCGCGCAGGGCCTCCGCGCGCGTCCAGGCGAAGCGGCAGGCGACCGCTCCCGCAAGCACCAGCCACACGAAGATCAGATAGGTGGGGTGGACGACGGCGATGGCCAGCGAAGCGACGCCGGCGGTTGCGAGCACGGCCGCCCGCGGCGCCTGCCAGGCTGCGAACGCCGTGGTCAGGAGCACGGGCACGAGCAGCTGACGTGAGGCCGTCGCCGGGAGTGCCAGCGCCGTGTAGGCGCCGCCATGACCGGGCGCGAAGCCGACGAACAGCACCGCGACGAGGGCCACAGCCAGCGCCTGCCGGCGACGGCGAAAGACGGCGTAGCCGGCCTCGGCCCACGCCACGAGCGCGAGCGGGGCGAGCACCGAGGGCCCGTGCAGGACGACGTTGGCGGGGTCGGTGCCCGCCACCTTGGCCACGAGCGCCAGCACTCCGTGCCACAGCGGGAAGGCATAACCGGGGTGCAGGTCACCGTCCGGGAACTCGTCGAGGGAATGCAGCGACAGGTCGCCGAACTCCACCAGCTTGCGGGCACGCGCCAGGTGGAAGAGCCCGTCGCCGCCGATCTCCCCGGCAATCCACCACAGGGCGATCCCGAGCAGGACTCCCGCCAGGAGCGCCACTCTCCCGGTGCGAAACGGCGGCGCTTCAGGTCGGGCGGCGACGGCATACGGGACGGCCGCCAGCCCCAGGCCGATGATGATCACAAGCGTGATCACGAGCGAGGCGGAGAGCAGGAACGTGATCGCCAGGCCGGCGAAGACGATGCCGAGCGCCCACGCGAGGCTGGCGGAGATCCCCCGGAGGCCCAGCGCCCGCGCCACGACGAACCCTGGCGCCAGCACCACTGCGAGAGCGAAGGACAAGCGGAGATAGAGCCACACGTCCCCCAACGCCTACTCCAGCACGTCGGTCACGGAGCGGCAGGCCAGCCAGTCGGCGACGTCGCGGTACTGTCCACCGCGCGCTCCGCGATAGAGCAGACCCCGCAGCCGGAGGGACACGAGGAACAGCCGTCGCAGCCGTTCGGCGGCACGTCTCCCGTGATGCTTGTCGACGAAGCGGAGCTGGCTCCGGACGTTCTCGCGGAAGAGCGCGCCTCCGTGGGTGGCGCCGCCGACGTGCACAGCGCCCGCCTTCGGTGTGAACACGACCGACCAGCCCGCTCGCCTGGCCCGCCAGGCCCAGTCCGTCTCCTCGGAGAAGAGAAAGAAGCGCTCGTCGAACGGGCCGACCTCGGCGTAGGCCTGGCGGCGCAGCAGGAAGCAGGCGCCCATCGCCCACTCCACCTCGCGCTCGCTCGCGTGGTCGAACCCCGCGCCGTAGAAGCCGTTGAGCAGCCGCGAGCCTCGCGCCAGCTTGCGGAGGAAGAGGTACTCGGTGGCGACCCGCCAGAGCGTCGGAAAGCCTCGAACGGAGGGCTGCAACGAGCCGTCCGGATCGGCCAGGCGCGGACAGATCATCCCGGCTCGCGGGTGGCGCTCGGCGCACGCGACGAGCTCTCGCAGCGCACCCGCCGCCAGCCAGACATCCGAGTTGAGCACGGCGATGAGCTCCCCTCCCGACTCCCGCACGCCCCTGTTCCACCCCGCCGCCAGTCCGAGGTTGGCCTGCTCGATCACCTGCACATCGGGGAACCCCGAGCGGATGAGCTCGAGTGTGCCGTCTCGGGAACCGTGATCGACGACCACTGTGGGCACACCCGCCAGGCTGTCCAGGCACCGCTCGATCCACGGCAGCCCGTCGTACGTGACGACGACGGCTGCGAGCTCAGCCATGGCGCACGGTACGGCGGCCCCCGAGCAGGCCGTCGCGCGCGATCAGGCCCCAGCCGGGAAGGGCCACGGCGACGGTGACCAGGAAGAACAGGAACCCGGCCGCAAAGGCAGCGTCCTCGCTCACGCCGACCGAGCCGAGAAAGCTGATGAAGAAGGCCTCGCGCACGGCGATCCCGTTGAGCGTGAACGGCACGAGCAGGACCAGGAAGAACAGCGGGCCCATCACGTAGTAGATCCTGGGGCTGAGCTCGATCCCCACGGCGCGGCCCGCCGACCAGATCGCGAGCACACGCACCGACTGCAGCGCCGTTGTGTAGGCGAACGCCCCGAGCAGCACCTGCGGGTGGCCGCGGAAGTGGTGGACGCCGTCGTAGAACGCCCGCAGTGGCCGCTCCAGCCGCAGGCGGGTCAGCAGCGGCCGGGCCAGCGAGAGGGCGGGCCGGGCCGAGCGGGCGAAGAAGACGACACCGAGTGCGATCGCGCCGAGCACGAAGGCGCCTTCGATCCAGATGTAGGCGCTGACGTCGTAGCGGCCGATCGCGAGCAGAAAGCCGATCGCGCCGAGGAAGAGCGTGGCCGCCCCACCGAGCGCCCGTTCGAGCAGGACGATGGCGGTGAGATCGCCGGCCCGGCCGCTGTGCCGACGGGTGGCCTCCATGATGCGGACGGCGTCCCCTCCGATCGAGGTCGGTAGTACCTGGCCGGCCGCGTAGGAGACCAGGTACGACCGTGTCAGCCACGGCAGCGAATCATGGAGGCCCTGCGCGGCGAGCAGCCACTTCCAGCGCAGCGCCATCAGCGGCACGGTGCCGAGCATGATCGCGACGGCGAGCAGGAACCAGGGGATGCTGGCTCCGGCGAGGGTGTCGGCGGTCTGGCCGACGTCGATCTGCCAGACGATGTACGCCAGCGCGAGCGCGGTCAGGACGAGCGTGCCGGCGATGCGGATCGTGCGCTTCACGCGTTGAGCCTCGCGTGGACGCGGTGCACGGCGGCGATGGCGTCGAGGATGTCGTCCTCCGAGTGGGCCGGCGAGAGGGGGAGCGACAGCACCTCGCGCCCGGCCTCCTCCGCCACGGGCAGCGCCGGTTGCTGCGGATAGCGCTCCCGAAACCAGGTGAGCCGGTGCACAGGGAGGAAGTGGATGCTGGTGGAGATCGACTCCTCGCCGAGCAGCCGCTGGTAGGCATCACGCGTGCCACCGGCCTCCCCCTCGTGGATCCGCACGACGTACAGGTGCCGCGCGTGACCGTCCCGTGGATCGCGCGCGAGCGGACTGATCCCGGCCAGCCCGGCCAGGCCCTCATCGTAAAGGGCGAACTGCCGCGCCCTGATCTCCGCGTGCCGGTCGAGCTTGTCCAGCTGGACGAGAGCGATCGAGGCGAGAACGTCGGACAGGTTGGCCTTGAAGCCCGGCGTCACCTGGTCGTAGCTCGAGCCGTCGCCGCGACGTGTGAGGCGCATGTTGCGCACGGCTTCGGCGACCGAGTCGTCCCCTGTCGAGAGAATGCCTCCCTCCCCCGCCGCCAGGTTCTTCGTGGCATACAAGGAGAAGCAGGTCACATCTGCCACAGAGCCCACCTTGCGGCCGCGGTAGGTGGACTCGATGGCGTGCGCGGCGTCCTCGACCACCGGCAGGCCGAGCGCGAGCAGCGGGTCGAGATCTGCCGGTTGGCCGGCGAGATCGACCGGGAGAACGGCCCGGGTCCGCTCCGTCAGGAGTGCCGGGACGAGATCCGGGTCGATGTTCAGGTCGCCGGGGCGAACGTCGCAGAAGACTGGGGTCGCGCCGCAGTGCTCGATCACGTTGGCGGTCGCCGGCCAGGTGATGGGGCTGGTGATCACCTCGTCGCCCGGGCCGACGCCCACCGCGAGGAGCGCCAACTGCAGGGCCGCCGTACCCGAGGCGAGCGCAATGGCATGCGGCGCGTCCAGGTAAGCGGCCATCCGCTCCTCCAGCAGGGCCGCGCGGGGGCCTGTGGTCAGCCAGCCGGAGCGCAGGGTCTCGGAGACGGCGGCCACCTCCTCCTCGCCGAGAGCGGGGGGCTGAAAGCCGAGGCGGGTGGTTCTTGGTGGGCGCTGCGCGAAGTCGGTCATGCGAGGACGAAGCGTACGGCGTCGGCCGCCGACTCCGCTCTGGCCAGGGCCTGCTCACTGCGTGCTCCCGTGGCGAGGACCGCTCCGGCACGGTCCGCGCCGCGACGGAAGGGGCCGAAGACGTGCCCGGGGGCGCGGTAGACACGGATGAGCTCGACACCGGGGAGCGCGGCTGCACGCTCGACACCCTCGACACGGGCCAGTGTGCCTTCGGGGGGGACGAGGAACCGCACGCAGGCACCGCCCGCGCCCGGGCCGCGGGCTGTCAGATCGGCGTCTGCGGGCCGTTCTCCGAGCGCGAAGGCGACCGCGAGCGCGGCCAGGTCGATACCGAGCGCCGCAGAGCACAGCTCGGCGTCGTGGCCGCCGCCGAGCCTGGTCGCCACTTCCATCACCCGGGGGCCGTCGGGCGCGAGGCGTAGCTGGACGTACACCGGCCCTTGCTCCACCCCGATCGCGCGGCAGGCCGCCTCGGCCACGGCCGCCGCCGCCTTCGCGTCGGCACGGGCGGGCCAGACGTGGGCGAGCGCGACCCCGAAGGCGGGCGGTCCGGCGAGCTCGCGGTCGGTGACGGTCAGCGCGACGAAGTCACCGTCCCGGAACACACCGTTGACCGTCACCTCGGGGCCTTCCACGAGCTCCTCCACGAGTACGCCTCCACCGCGCGCGGCAGAGGTGGCGAGCGCGACGGCCACCTTCAGCTCGTCGGGCCCGTGCACCAGCGTCAGACCGCGCTGGCCCTGACGGTCAGGCGCTTTGACGACGCACGGAAAGCTCGGCGCGGTGGTGTCGACCAGCCCGGCGTGGGGCACGCCGGCCGCCGCAAAACATTCGCGCTGGCGCGTCTTGGTGGTGGCAATCGTGCCTGTCGCGGCGCTGATGGGATGTGGGAGCCCGAGCTGCTCGCAGATGCGTGCGGCGATTCCGACCGGCCAGTCCGCACCGGGGGAGACGATGCCCGCGACCTCGCGTGCCTTGGCCAGCCGGCCGATCGCGTTCTCGTCCTCGGTGGAGATGACAGCGCGCTCGTCGGCGAACGGGAAGCCGACGGCAGCCGGATCCCTGTCGGCGGCGATCACATGGAGGTCGTCGCGGGCGTGCGCAGCCTCCAGCAGCCCGAGTTGTGCAGGTCCCGCCCCGAGGACGAGCAGGCTGCGGCGGCTCATCGACTCCAGGTCGCCGCGGGAACGCCGCCGGAGCCGCCGGCGAGCGACCGCCACCAGGTTTCGTTCGCGCGATACCACTCCACGGTGCGCTCGAGGCCCTCGGCCAGGTCGGTTCGCGCCTGCCAACCCGTCAGCCGGTGCATCTTCTCCGTCGAGCCGATGTGCCGGTCGACCTGCCCCAGCCGCTCCTCGACGTGAACCTTCGTCGCATCGGGGTTGCCGACGGCATCGAGGACGAGATCGGCGATGGCAGCCACGGAGACGTCAACACCGGTCGCCACGTTCACGACCTCGCCGGCCAGGTTGGCCAGCGGTGCGGAGATGAGCGCCTCGATCGCCTCGGCGTCGTCGTCCACGTAGAGCCAGTCGCGGCTGGCGTGCCCGTCGCCGTGGATGGTCAGCGCCTCACCCTGCAGCGCCTGGGTGATGAACCGGGGGATCACCTTCTCGGGGTGCTGGCGAGGCCCGTAGTTGTTGAAGGGGCGAACGATGACGACGGGCAGCCCGTACGTGACCCAGTAGCTGTAGGCGAGCCGGTCGCCACCCGCCTTGGTGGCGGCGTAGGGGCTCCGTGGGTTGAGAGCGTGCTCCTCGTCCATCGGCGCGGCCTGGGCGGTGCCGTAGACCTCGCTCGAGGAGATGAGGATGAAGCGCTCGACCGGGGTCTCGCGGATGGCGTCGAGCAGGATCTGGGTGCCTTCGACGTTCGTGGTCACGAATTCGGAGGCGCCGTCCACGATCGACTTCTCGACATGGGACTCGGCGGCTGCATTGACGATCACGTCCACCTCGGCCACGACCCGTGAGACGAGCGCGGCGTCTCTGATGTCACCGTGGACGAAGGAGAGCCGCGGGTGGCTGAGCACATCGGCGAGATTCTCCAGGTTCCCGGCGTAGGTCAGGGCATCGACGGAGAAGACCTCGTGCTCGGTGTGCTCGAGCAGGTGACGGATCAGGTTGGAGGGGATGAAGCCGGCTCCGCCGGTGACAAGGACGCGTTTGCTCATAGCTCGCGATCGATCGTATACAGCGGGCGCCGTTCGACCTCCCGCTGGATGCGCCCCAGGTACTCGCCGACGAGGGCGAGGATGAAGCCCTGGACGCCGAGCACCGCAACGACGAGCCCGCCGAGCAGGAGCGGCCCGGGGAAGTTCCCCTCGATCCCCCAGTACACCGCGCCGTAGACGAGGAGCACCGCGGCGGCGAACGAGCACATCGTGCCGAGCACGACGCCCGCCCACTGGATCGGCTGCGGCCAGAACCCCGCGAGCACGTGCAGGGCCAGGCGGGTGAGACGGAGCGGCGAGTAACGGGACGAGCCCTGTCGCGCCGCGTGCCCGACGTCGACCTCGACCACCGAGGCGCCGCCCGAGAGGATGAGCGCCTTTGTGAACTTCTGCCGGCCGATGGCGCCGAGCATCGGCTTGATCGCCTCCTGCCGGTAGGCATTGAAGGCGCAACCGAAGTCCGAGATGGAGACGCCCGTGAAGCGTCTGAGCATCCCGTTGATCATTCGGCTCGGCATGGTGCGCCCCCACGAGTCGTGGCGGGCCACGCGCCTACCGGAGGCGACGTCATAGCCCGCATCGACCGCGTCGACGAGGCGCGGGATGTCCTCGGGGGGGTTCTGGAGGTCGCCGTCCATGGTGATCACGATGTGACCGCGCGCGCGGGAGAGGCCGGCATGCATCGCCGGGTGCTGACCGAAGTTGCGCTTGAGACGGACGCCGCGGATGCGGCCGTCGGCGGTGTGCAACCGCTCCGCCGCCGCGAACGTGCCGTCGCTCGAGCCGTCGTCGATGAGCAGGATCTCCCAGGTGCGCCCGAGCGTCTCGAGTGTGGCGACCGTTCGCTCGATCAGGGGGTCCAGGGTGGCGACCTCGTTGTAGAGCGTGACGACGACGCTGAGCTCCGGGGTGCCGCCGCTCTCGCCGCTCGCGGTCGGAGCGGTCGTCGTCTCGGGGACGCTCATCGAACCGTTGAGCCTACCTGCGGGACACACCGGCGGCACTGCCCGCCGGCCCGGCCGTGCGAGAGGGCGGGATGGTTCAGCGTGCTGCGGTGCTCAGGCTCCGCGCCGCGAGCGTGAGCAGCTCGTAGGCCACGTTGGCCGCGGCAACCGCCGTCGCCTGGCCGGGGTCGTCGTAGGGTGGGCTGACCTCGACGACATCGAACCCGGAGAAGTCGAGCCCGGCGAGTGCCCGGACGTACCCCAGGGCCTCGCGGGTGCTGAGACCGCCCGCCTCCGGCGTCCCCGTACCCGGTGCGAAACCTGGGTCGAGAAGGTCGATATCGAAGGAGAGAAAGAGTGGGCCGGCGCCCACCCGCTCCTTGACCCGCGCCCCGTACTCGGCCGGCGTGAGCGCCGTCAGCTCGTCGGTCGTGATCGCGTGGAAGCCGAGCGATCCCGGCAGCCCGACGTCCTCCAGAGCGTAGAGCGAGCCGCGCATCCCGGCCAGGAAGGAGCGTGAGGGATCGAGCAGTCCCTCCTCCACGGCGCGCAGGAAGGGAGTGCCGTGGAAGTACCGCTCACCGTAGTACTGATCCCAGACGTCGGCGTGTGCGTCGAGCAGGACGAGGCCGAGCGGGCCGTGGACGGCGGCGTGGGCGCGGAGCTCCCCGAGCACGATCGAGTGGTCGCCGCCCAGGGTGAGCGTGCGGACGCCGGCGCGCACGACCGGTTCGAGCGCGGCTGCGACCTGGCCGGCAGTGCGCTCCGCGTTGCCGGGAGTGATGTGCACGTCGCCCCGATCGACCACGGAAAGCGCACCGAACACCTGCGTGCGCTGCGAGGGGTTGTAGGGGCGGAGCATCGCAGACACCGAGCGGACCGCCTCGGGCCCGAACCGCGCCCCGGGACGCATGCTGGTGGCGGTGTCGAATGGCACCCCCACGACCGCCACGTCGACCCCTTCCAGGAGCTCCGGTACGTGGGGGCAGCGCGCGAAGGTCTTGATCCCCGTGTAGCGAGGGGCGCGCGAGGCGTCAGGTGGTTCGTAGCGGGCCACGGAGGGACGGTACAGCCAGCCGGGGCGCAGCGCGCCGCCCCGGCCGGCCGCGACCCTCAGGCGGTCTCGAGGCGGAGCTCGGTGCCGGAGACGACTGCGGCAGCCTCGCCTGGACGCCGCGTGCGGCCCATCGCGAAGGCGGCAACCGCGCCAAGCGCAACCACTGCGGCCCCCAGATAGACGGCGGTGTTCGTGCCGTCGCTGAACGTGGTCGAGGTCTCATACCCGCCGGCGTGCGCGAAAATGGCGGCGAGGACGGCGACGCCGAACACGGCACCGACCTCGCGGATCGCGTTGTTGGCGCCCGAGGCCTGGCCTTCCTCCTCCTGTCGCACCGTGGCGAGCACCACGTTCGCCATCGGTGCGAAGAAGAGGGACATACCGACGCCGGCCAGGATGAACGGCACGACCAGGCTGGAGTAGGAGACGGTCGGTGTCGAGACGGACGCGATCCAGGCGAGCGCTGCCGCCTGCAGCGAGAGCCCGACACCGATCATCAGGCGCGGATCGATGCGATCGGACAGCGCACCCGCGATGGGGGCGACGAACATCGGCGCAATCGTCCACGGGAGGATGCGCAGGCCCGAGCCGAGCGGCGAGTACCCCTGCACCGTCTGGAAGAACTGTGCGAGCAGGAAGATCGCGCCGAACATCCCGAAGAACATGAAGAGCGAGGCGACGTTGGAGAGCGCGAACGTCCGGTTCTTGAAGAAGCGCATCGGCAGCATGGGCTCGGCCGTTCGCAGCTCCCAGCTGACGAACAGCAGGAGGAAGACGGCGCCGGCGATGAGGGTGGCGGCCACCTCGACGCTGGACCATCCTGCACTGTTGCCGCGGACGAGGCCCCACACGATGCCGAGCAGGCCGAGGCTGCCGAGCACCACACCGGGCAGGTCGAGGCTGCGCGCCGGGCCGCGGGTCTCGGTCAGGCGGCTCAGGGCAAGCGGCGCGAGAACGAGGCCGATGGGCACGTTGAGCCAGAAGATCCACTGCCAGGAGATGCCCTCGACGACGGCGCCGCCGACCAGAGGACCGAAGGCGATGGCCAGCCCACCCACGCCACCCCAGGCGCCGAGCGCCAGACCGCGCTTCTCGGTAGGGACGGCGGCGCTGAGGATGGTCAGGGTGAGCGGCGTGACGATGGCTCCGCCGAGGCCCTGGATGGCGCGGGCCGCGTCGAGGAAGTACACGTCGGGGGCGAGGGCGGCGAGGATCGAGCCCAGCGTGAAGATGCCGATGCCGATCGCAAACATGCGGCGCCGGCCGAAGCGGTCACCGAGAGCAGCCCCCGTGAGCAGCAGCACGGCGAAGGTCAGCGTGTAGGCGTTGACCGTCCATTCGAGCGATTCCAGAGATGCGTTCAGGTCGTCTCGGATCACGGGGATCGCGGTCGAGACGACAAGGCTGTCGAGCTGCACCATGAACAGCCCGATCGACGTGATCACGAACGTCCAGAGCGTTCGCGTGCGAGCACTCATCGGCTACTCCTTCCAGTTATGTAGTAACTGATTACTTTCATTGTTGGCGAAAAAAAGGGGACTACCTTGGCCCGAACCCCTCCGCGAGGCGGCGCGCCCACGGCAAAGACGGCTCGTCGCCGGGGCAGGCTCGCATCGCGGCGAGCGTGTTGAAGAGCATCCCTTGCGCGAAGAACCTCGCCACGGTCTCAGGATCGGACCCCGACACGGCCTCGACGTAGTCCACGAGCTGCCCGAAGCCGCGAGCGGAGCTCTCACGGACGTCGTCGTCCTCGACCGAGGCCGCGTACGCCTGGAGCTGCCCCTGCAACATGGTGCGATCTTGATGAACGCCGCCTTTGTAGGCCTCTCCCATGGCCATCAGGGCCTCCGCCCCGGTCTTGCCGCTCGCCGCCGCCCGGAACATCTCGAGCGTCCGGGCGAAGCACGCATCGTTGACGGCGATGAACAGATCCTTCTTCGTCCCGAACAGGCGGAACAGGTAGGGCTGCGAGATGCCCGCGGCCTTCGCGATCGCGTCGGTGGAGGCACCGTGCAGGCCGTGCCGCGAGAACTCGTGGCGCGCGGCCTCGAGCACCGCCTCGCGGCGCTCCTGAGCGGTCTGCCGTTCAGCCACAGCCATCATCTTGATAGTAAGTATTCACTCACAAGAGGCGCTTGTCAAGCTGTCGGCCGTCGACCCGCAGCCCGCCGCGGCCAGCATCCCTCCGAGAGTACCGAGTCGCCCGACGCGAGGGCTCAGTTCTCCCGCTCGACGCGGTCGAGCCACTCGTTGACGAGGGCGGTGAACAGGACGGGCTGCTCGGCGACGACCGGATGCCCGGCCCGGTCGAGGACGGCGAACGTCCCGCGTGGGAAGGATTCGGTCAGCGCGAGCATGTCGGCGTAGCCCGTCTGTCCGTCCTGGCGCCCGTTGATGACGAGCGCCGGCCGCGGGAACGGCGCCGGCAGCGCGGCGACGTCGAACGTGAACGGCGCGATCGTGTCCAGGAACTCGTGATCCGCCGCTCGGATCGCGGGCAGGATGGCGCTGCGAAAGGCCTCGATGCTCTCGGCGGTCTGGATCGTCGCGATCCCGAGCCAGCCGCGCTCGTCCTCCCCGAGCGAGGCCACGAGATCCTCGTCGCGCTCGAACACTCGATGGGCCGGGACCGCGCCGCCATCGCGACTGGGGCTGGTCACGAGCAACATCACGCCATCGATGTCGGCGGCCCGGCGGTGGACGGCGCCGAGCGCGAGATACCCGCCGTACGAGGCGCCGATCACGAGGAATCGCTGGCCGGGAGCGACGGCAGCGATGAGATCGAGCGCCACCTGGAGCTTGTCGTCCTCGGTCGTGATCCAGTCGGCGCCCGGTGTCAGGCCGTGACCGGGCAGGTCCGGATAGATCCGCCGCCAACCAGCGCGTCGCTCGAAGACCGGCTCGAACGCGCGCACCATGTGCCGGTGGTCTGCCGGCATGCCGTGCAGCAGGAGGACGGGCCGGCCCGCACCGAGCTCCTCGTGGTGGACGGGGATTCCCCGAATGTCGACCTGACCCAAAGCCACCTCCGTACCTATGAGAATCGTGCGAGCGCTGCCGCGACCCGTTCGACCTCGAACTCCGTCGTCGTCGTCGCGAAGGGCAGGGCCAGCGCGCGCTCGTAGGCGGCGTCCGCACCGGGGAAGGGACCCTGGTCGGCGTAGGCGCCGAGCCGGTGCAGGGCGTAGGTGCCGATCTGTACCTCGATGCCCTCGGCCCGGAGCGCGGTGAGCGCCTCGTCGCGCCGGTCGAGGCCAACGACGTAAGCCTGCCAGCCGTGCCGGTCGCCAGCGGCGGCGGACGGCCTCTCGATGCTGTGGGCGAGCGCTTCCTGGTACCAGCCGGCGACGCGCTCGCGCGCTGTGAGCAGCTCCTCGAGCCGCTCGACCTGTGGGGTACCGAGTGCGCAGAGGATGTCGGCGAGGCGGTAGTTGAGCCCCGGGGCGGGCATCTCCACGGGTGGGCCGGGCGAGATCCCGTGGTGACGGAAGCGACGTACGGCCTCGGCCAGCTCCGGGTCTGCCGTCGTCACGGCCCCGCCCTCACCCGTGGTCACGATCTTGCGCGGGTGGAAGGACAGACATCCGGCCGCGCCCAACGTTCCGCAAGCGCGGCCTTGCGAGCACGCGCCGAGCGCTCCCGCCGCGTCCTCCAGCAGCGCGATGTGGCCGGGAACGGCGTCGCGGATCTCGTCCCAGGCGACGGGACGACCGAACAGGTGGACGGGCATCACGACCTTGGTGCGAGGCGTGAGCGCTGCCATCACGGCGTCGGCCCCGACCACGAAGGTGTCAGGATCCACATCCACGAGAACCGGGATTGCTCCGCAGAAGCGTGCGGCATTGGCGGTGGCGGGGAAGGTGTAGGCCGGGACGATCACCTCGTCGCCGGGCCCGACGCCGAGCGCGAGGAGCGCCAGATGGAGCGCAGCGGTCCCGTTGGCGACGGCGACGGCGTGCGCCACCCCGATCGCGCGCTCGAGGGCGCGCTCGAAGGCGGCGACCTCGGGACCCATCGTCAGGTGGCCGCTTTCGAGCACCGCAGTGGCACGGGCGATCTCGGCGGCACCGATGTCGGGGCGGGCGAGCCGGATCGGATCGTTCACAGCGTGCGCTGGGAGCGGTACCAGTCGATCGTGCGCCCGAGACCGTCGTCGAGCTCGACCGTGGCTTCGAAGCCGAGCAGCTCGCGCGCCTTGTTCACATTGGGGATCCGCAGCTCGACGTCCGTGTAGTGGAGCGGCTGGAAGACGATGGCGCCAGAGCAGCCGCTGATCCGCTTGATGCGAGAGGCGAGGTCGAAGATGGTGACGGCGGACCGGGCGTTGCCGATGTTGAAGCTCTCGCCGACCGCCGCCGGGTGCTCGAGGGCCAGCAGGAGTCCGCGCACCATGTCGTCCACGTACGTCCAGGCGCGGATCTGCGATCCGTCGCCGTGGATCGTGAGGTCGCGCCCGTCGATGGCGGCCTCGATGAAGGCGCGGATGGCACCGCCGCCGATCTGGCCCGGGCCGTAGACGTTGAAGGGGCGGACGGAGACGGCGGGAAGCCCGAGCTCGTCGTGGTAGGCGTGGGCCATGTGCTCCCCGGCGAGCTTGGAGACGGCATACGTCCAGCGCGCTTCACCGACGGAGCCGATGGTCGTGACATGCCCCTCGCTGACGTTGAAGGCGTGCTGTCCGAAGACCTCGCTCGTGGAGAACTCGATCACGCGCTCCACGGTGTTCCTCGTCGTCAACGCTGCTTCGAGCGCGTTGTACGTGCCGATCACGTTGACCCGCATCGTGCGCACCGGGCTTTCGAGGACGGTGTCGACACCAGCGATCGCAGCCGCGTGCACGATGTGGGTCGCGCCCTCGCAGGCGGCGGTCAGTGCGCCAAGATCGAGCACATCGCCCTGCAGGAAGGTGAAGTTCGGATGCTCGGCGAGCGACGTCTTCTGCAGCGCGTCCCGGTGCAGGTTGTCGAAGGCGATGACCTGGTTGTCGTCGACCAGCGTCGCCGCGAGGGTGGTGCCGATGAACCCGGCGCCGCCGGTGACGAGGATGCGCTTGCCGTGGAGGGGCACGGGTCGAGTCTACGCGGGCTGTCACGCGGGGAGTGGGGACAGTCCCCCCACGGGACAGTCCCTGTCAGCCGAAGCGGACGACGAACGAGGCCGGCCAGAGCTTGCCCGTGAGCAAGAAGGTCTTCCCGTCCGGCAGGGCGGCGATGCCGTTCAGCACGTCGGCATCGTCGCGTTCGTCCTCCTCGAGGAGACCGGCGGCGTCGATGACAGCCAGCACTCGGCCGGTTCGTGCATCGATCTCGACGATGCGATCGGTCAGCCACACGTTCGCGTAGACACGGGTGCCGACGCATTCGAGCTCGTTGAGCTGATCGACTGGGCCGGCGCCGAGCCCGAGCACGCCCTCGGCAGGCCCTTCGAGCGTGACCTGAACCCGCCTCACCGCGCGGAACGTGACCGGGTCGCGGAACGTGAGCGTGGACGAGCCGTTGCTCTGGACAAGCGCCTTGCCGTCGTGGCAGAGACCCCACCCTTCGCCGGTGTAGCGGAGGCGGCTGCGGAGCTTGAAGGAGCGGCGGTCGAGAACGTGCGCGACGTTCTCCTTCCAGCTGAGCACGATCAGACGCTCGCCGACCGCTGCGAGCCCTTCGGCGAAGAACCTCGAGGGGAGCGGCCAGCGACGCACGACACGCCCGGTCTTCAGCTCCACCCGACGGACGTCGGATTGCCCGTAGAGGCCGGCGCTCTCGTAGAGCAGGCCGCGGTGGAACACGAGCCCCTGCGTGAAGGCAGCTGCGTCGTGGGGGTAGCGCGCGACGACCTGAGTGCGCAACAGCTTCGGTCCGGCCTGCGGGCCGGCGGACACGGCAGCAGCCGCGAGCAGCGTGATCGCGACGCCGAGGGTGAGGACGATCGCCGGGCGGTGACGGGACACACGCCGAGTGTAGGGTGAGCGCGGCATGCGATCGGTCCTGTTCGTCGGCGCGGGGCGCCACCAGCGGCGCGCGATCCTGCAGGCACAGGAGCGCGACCTGAGGGTGGTTGCAGTCGATCGCAACCCGGAGGCACTCGGGTTGCAGGTGGCCGACGTCGGCGAGGCGGTGGATTTCCTCGACGTGGACGCCGTCACCGAGGTGGCGCGACGGCACCGGGTGGACGGCGCGCTCACCGTGTCGGCCGACCGGGCGGTGCCGGTGGTGGCCGCGGTGACGGAGCGCCTCGGGCTGCCCTCGATCGGGACGGATGTGGCGCTCGCGATGACGAACAAGGTGGTGATGCGCTCGAGGCTGGGCGGAGCCGGCGTGCCGCAACCGCCGTGGCTGGCGCTCCATGGGCCAGGTGAGCGCGAGGCGTCGCGGTTCACATCGTTCCCGGCGGTCCTGAAGCCGGCCGACTCCGGCGGGCAGCGCGGTGTGGTTCGGGTCGAGAGCGGAGCGGAGGTCGAAGCAGGTCTGGCGGAGGCGCTGGCCGAGTCCCGGTCGGGCGAGGCGATCCTCGAGGGGTTCGTGGACGGCGTGGAGCTGAACGGGATCGTGGTCGCGCGCGAGGGGCGGGTCGACGTGCTGACGCTCTCGGACCGGATGCGGCCACCTGGTGTCGGGTTCGGTGTCGGCTGGATCCACGTGTACCCGCCGACCATCCCCGAGGCGCAGATCGCGCGCGCGGAGGAGGTGGCCAGGGAGGCCGTGGCGGCGCTGGGGCTGCGGAACGGGATCGCCTTCCCCCAGTTGATCGCGTCGCGGGACGGGGAGGTCGTGGTGGTGGAGGTGGCGGCGCGGATCCCGGGCGGGCAGATGGCGGATCTCGTGCGTCATGCGGTCGGTGTCGATCTCGTCGAACTTGCCTTGCGGCTCGCCCTCGGTGAGGAGCTGCCCGACGAGGTGGCCCTGCCTCGGCACCGGCAGCCGCTGGCGATCCGGTTCTTCACCTCGACCCCGGGCCCGCTCCCGCGCGGGAGGGTGAGGTGGATCGGCAGTCTCGATCCGGTGCTGGCCTCGGAGGGCGTGGTGCAGGCGGACACGTATCTGACGGTCGGTGAGGTGATCAGGCCGGTGCGGCTGGACGGGGATCGGCGGGGCTACGTGATCGCGGTGGCGGACACGAACCTGGCGGCGCTGGAGCGGGCAGAGGCGGCGGCGACCAGGCTCAAGGTCGAGGTCGAGGTCGAGGTCGAGGTCGAGTGACGGGCGCCTGGGATCTCGACGACTACGTCGACCTGCTGCAGGCGGCGCAGGCGGGTGGGTATCGCTGCGCGTTCTTCGGTGAGGGGCCGCAACCGGGCCAGATCTTCGTGCGCCACGACGTCGATCTCTCCCTGGACGCAGCCGTGCGCATGGCCGAGCGCGAGGCCGAGAGCGGTGTCGCTGCCACCTATTTCCTGATGACGCGATCGGTGTTCTACAACCTCGACTCGCCGGAGGGAGTGGCTGCGATCACCCGACTGCGGGTGCTCGGTCATCGGATCGGCCTGCACGCCGTGTACCCGGAGGCCGCGCTGGACGAGCGCTTCGAGCAGGTGATCGCGTGGCACAACCCGGATCCCGAGTACATGACCGCGCCTGTGACGGGCGTGATCAACGTGATGGAGGATCGCTACTTCTCTCCTGCCACCTACCGCTCCGACTCCAATCAGCACTGGCGTTCCGGCGACCCCAGGGAGGAGCTCCGGGCCGGCGCGTTTCCCTGGTTGCAGCTGCTCGTGCACCCGGAGATCTGGGCCTTTCCGGGCGGCAGGATGGGCGAGACGATGCGGGCCATGCTGGAGGCAGAGCGGGAGCGGCGGCTGGAACAGCTCGCTGAGGACCGGATCGACGTGTCGTGATCGCCTCCGACCTGCGGGGAGGCCAGAATGGCAGCGGGTTCCGGCCCGAGTCGATCGCCGGACGGAGGTGGACGCGTGGCTGAACTGAGACCGATCACTGTGCTCGTCTCGGCGTCGGGGGCGCCGGGAACCGCTGCGCTGCTCAGAGGGCTCCGCGAGAACGGGGAGCGGAAGGTACGCCTCGTCGGGACGGACATGTCCGAACGTTCCGCGGGCCGGCATCTGTGTGACGGCTTCCACCTCGTCCCTGCCGGCTCCGACCCTGCCTTCCCGGACGCCGTCCTGGAGATCGTCGAGCGCGAGCAGGTTGACGTGGTGCTCCCGCAGTCGTCGTTCGACCTGGAAGGTCTGGCGGACCATCGCGAGCGGTTCCCGGTGCCGGTGCTGGTGTCGAGCCCGGACACGATCCACCGCTCGAACGACAAGGCCGAGACCTACGCGCTGCTGCACCGCATCGGTGTCCCGGCTCCGGAGTTCCGGCGGGTCAATGGCGCGCGCGAGGTGGACGCAGCTGCGCGGGAGCTCGGGTATCCCGAGCGCCCGGTGTGCTTCAAGCCCGTGTTCTCGTCGGGCTCGCGGGGTTTTCGTGTGCTCGACCCGACGGTCGATCGCGCCCACCAGCTGCTCAACGAGCGACCGGGGTCGGTTGCGATGCGGTTGGAGGAGGCGGTGGAGCTGCTCCCGTCGGAGGGCGGGCCCGATCTGTTGGTCATGGAGCTGGCCGTCGGCGGCGAGCGCACGATCGACGGGATCGCCGACGGCAGACGGGTGGTGCTGGGCCACCCGAAGACACGGGAGGCGATGCGGGCCGGCCTGGCCATGTACTTCGTGACGCTGGACGACGGCCGCCTGATGGAGCTGGCCGACCGGATCGTCGGGGAGCTGCGCATCGAGCACTTCTTCAACATCCAGCTCGTCGGCGAGCACGTGATCGAGATCAACCCGCGGATCTCCACGATCGTCTACCAGGAAGATCTCAACCTCCCCTACCTCGGCGTCAAGCGGGCCCTGGGAGAGATCGACGACGGCGCGCTCGCCGCGCTACGCACGCGTGTCCGGCCAGGCCGCACCGCGCTGCGCTTTTTCGACCAGCTGGAGTGGGACGCCTGACGCGCAGCCGGTCCTACTGGGATCGTCGCCGCCCGGGCCAGACGGAGACTGCAACGCCTTCCACACCTTCTCTCCCGTCCCAAACCCCCACCCACCCGCGGGGATTCCAATCTACGGTGGAATGTGTGACGTGTTTGTGCCAACTTTGAGCCAACTTCGTGACGGGGAGCGGCCCCTGCGGGTGGTGCACTGCCCGGTGAACACAGCGGGGGTGCCGTGGGCGAACGTCCAGGCGCTCCGCGCGCGCGGCGTTGACGCGACGCTGGTCGTCTTCAACCGCTACCAGCTCCACCCGGAGGCGGACTGGTCGCTCGAGCGGGACGGTGGGCTCCTCCGGCAGCAGGTCACGCAATGGCAGGCCTTCGCCAGGCTGCTCCCCCGCACCGACATCTTCCACTTCTACTTCGGGCTCACCCTTGTCCCCAAAGCGTTCCAGTTTCCCCTGCTGCAGCTCGCCCGCAAGAAATCGGTACTCCACTACCTGGGCTCGGACATCCGGGGCAAGACGCCGCAGGAGCTGGCCTACGGGAAGAAGGCCGGAGCGCAGATCGTCGGCAGCTACGACGCCATTCGCTGGGTTCCGGAAGCAGATGTGATCCCGCCGGGGATCGACCTCGGCACCGTCACGCCCGCCTACCCGAGCGACCGCGTACGACCGGTGATCCTGCATGCCCCGTCCTCACGGCGACGCAAGGGCACGGAGCATGTCGTGGCCGCCTGCGAGGGCCTCGACGCCGACCTGCGCATCGTCGAAGGGCTCCATCACGATGAGGCGTTCGAGCAGTTCCGGGAGGCCGACATCGTCGTCGACCAGTTGCACGCAGGTTGGTACGGCCTGTTCGCAATCGAGTGCATGGCGCTCGGGAAGCCGGTTGTGACGTTTCTCCACGACGAGGCCGTGGCGCGCACGCGGGAGGCGTTCGGCGTGGACGTGCCGATACGCAGCGCGACCGCGGAGACACTGCGAGTCCGCCTGCAGGAGTTGATCGACCTCGGTCCAGCAGGCCGGCGAGCCATGGGTCAGGCCTCACGCGCCTACGTCGAGCGGGTCCACGACAGCGAACGGATCGCCGAGCGCCTGCTTGCCGTCTACGCCCGCCTCGGCCACCCAACCCCTGCCTGATGGGCGCGCTCGGCTCCCAGCTCAAGCGCCTGGGCAAGCACTCCGCCATCTACGGGCTAGGCGGGCTCGTCTCCCGCGTGCTCGCTGTCGGGCTGCTCCCCCTCTACACCAGCTACCTCGATCCAGAGGACTACGGGCGGGTGGAGACGCTCGTCGCGCTCACCACCGTGCTCACGATCGTGCTGCGCTTCGGCATCTCCTCGGCCTTCTTCCGCTTCTACTTCGACTCACAGGACGTCGCGCACCGCCGTCGCGTGCTTCGCACCAGCTTCTGGTTCACGATGACCATGGCGACGGCGGGGCTCGCGGCCTTGCTCCTGCTCGCCCGACCGGTCGCCTCGGTGCTCCTCGGGGATGCCGACGACTGGAAACTCGTCGCCGCGGCCGGCGTCGCCCTCTGGGCGCAGATGAACTACGAGCAGCTGACGGCGCTCTTCCGGGTCGAGGAACGGTCGAAGGCGTTCGTGGCGGCCAGCCTCACCAACATCCTCGTCACCGTCGCCATGACGCTGCTCCTCGTCGTCGTGCTCGACAAGGGCCCGCTGGGCGTGATCGTCGGCAACTTCACCGGCACCCTGTTTGTGTACCTCGCGCTGCTCGGTTACCGCCGCGAGCAACTCGGACTCTCGCTCGACCGGGGCCTGTTGCGCGAGATGAACCGGTTCGGGATGCCGCTCGTCCCCTCTGCGCTCTTCTTGTGGATGACCAACTTCAGCGATCGCTTCTTCCTCGGGCAGCTCGCCGACCAGACCGAGGTCGGCCTCTATTCCGTCGGTGTGCGCATCGCCTCCGCGATGGCGCTCCTGCTCACCGCCTTCCGCACGGCCTGGCCGGCCTTCGCCTACTCGATCGAGGCCGACGACGAGGCCAAACGCACCTACGGCTGGGTGCTCACCTACCTCGTGGCCGGCACGGCCTGGGTGGCGACCGCGCTCGGCCTGCTCTCGCCGTGGCTCGTATCCCTGCTCACGAAGCCCGCGTTCGCCGAGTCGTCGCGCGTCGTGGCCCCGCTGGCGTTCGCCACGGTCGCGCTTGCCGGCTACATCGTGATCGCGATCGGGGTCGGCCGTGCCCGCCGCACCCAGTTCAACTGGGTGATCACCGGTGTCGCCGCGCTGGTCAACGTGGCGCTCAACCTGATCCTGATCCCGCCCTACGGGATGATGGGTGCGGCTATCGCCACCGTCGCCGCCTACGTCGTCATGTTCGCCGGCATGGCCTGGTGGGCCCAACGGGTGTACCCGGTGCACTACCAGTGGCGGCGCACGTTCACGGCGGCCGGCGTCGGTGTGGCGCTGGTCACGCTCGGCAAGCTCGTCGGGGGCGGCCCCACCGTCGCCGTGCTGCTCACCCTCGCCTACCCGGTCGCACTCGCCGCAGCCGGGTTCACGGTGCCGGCCGAGCGCGCCCGCGTCCGCCGTCTACTGCGCCGCACCATCTGACCTCCCCGACCGCAACCGGAGCGATCGCCCCCCACGGTCGAGCGTGACGAGGTGATCCGCCACATGCTCGACCTGCAGCGTGGTGTGTTCGATCCCGAAACGGGCCTGCAGGATGCGCTCCACCTCGCGGCGCAGCCTGTGGCAATCCTCTCCGCGCCCGACGAGCACGTGCGCCGAAAGGGCGTCGAAGCCGGAGGTGATCGTCCACACGTGTAAATCGTGGACGCTGGCCACCCCGACCACGGAGACGATCTCGCGTTCGACCTCGCGAGCGTCGATGCCGCCGGGCGTGGCCTCCATCAGGATCCCGGTGGACTCGCGCAGCACGTCGCGTGCGCTCAGCAGGATCAACACGGCCACCGCGAGCGAGACGAGCGGATCGGCGAGGTTCCAGCCCGTGGCGAGGATGACGACGGCCGCGACGACGACCCCCACCGATCCCAGGAGATCCGCGACCACGTGCCGGAAGGCCGCTTCGACGTTGAGCGACTCACGGTTGGATCGCGAGAGGACGCCCACGGCGAGGAGGTTGACACCCATGCCGACGCCGGCGATGGCCAGCATCCAGCCGCCGAGCACGTCGGGTGGGTCGCCGAGGCGACGGATCGCCTCGTAGCCGACCCAGGCGGCGACGAGGACAAGCCCCACCCCGTTCGCGAGGGCGGCCAGGATCTCGCCCCGGCGGAAGCCGAAGGTGCGGTCAGGCGTCGCAGGGCGGCGGGCGAGCCAGATCGCGATCAGGGCCAGCGCCAGCGAGAGGTTGTCGGAGACCATGTGCACGGCGTCCGCGACGAGGGCCAGGCTCCCCGACAGCACCCCGCCGACGATCTCCGCGGCCGTCCAGGCCGTGGTCAGGGCGAGTACGACGATGAGCGGCGTCGTGCCCGCCGCTCGATGATGGTCGTGTCCGTGCGCCGCGTGCGCCATGGCGTCGTTCATGATGTCACGCCCCGCCGGCGCCAACCCGGGGCCGGCTCGGCGCCCGACCTGCGTTCTACCCGACCAGCAAGCCGGTCAGCCACATGACCGCGACACCCGCGAGGAACCCGCCGATCGCCCATCCCGAGGTGAGACCGCCGGGTGCGCGCCGGTGGACGTACTTGCCGACCTCGACGACCACCTGGAGGGCCGCGCCGGCCGCGATCCCGAAGAAGAGCACCCCGAGGACGTCGCTCGTCGTGTAGCCGCCGATCCACGTGCCGAGGATGGCCGGAGCGCCGGCCACGAGCGCGAGGCCGACGAGCTGGAGCAGCGGGGGACGCTCATCCGCTGCGGGCACCGCGATCGCGAGGCCCTCGGTGAGGTTGTGCACCATGAAGCCGACCACCAGCAGCGTCCCGAGCTGAAGCTCTCCGAACGCGAACGACGTGCCGATCGCCAGCCCCTCTCCGAGGTTGTGGACGCCGATCCCGAGCGCCACGAGGAAGGCCAGGGCCACCCCCTGCAGCACGCCGCGACCCCGCGCCAGGCGGTGCGAAAGGAAGGTCATCCCCAGCGTGGCCAGGGCCACGCCGAGCAGTACGAGACCGGGGCCGCCGAGCCCGGCGGGTAGCTCGGCTTGCAAGGCGAAGGCCTCGAAGAGCGCTTCGACGCCGAGGAAGGAGAGCAGTCCTGCCGTGAGCGCCATGAAGGCGGCGAGCCAGCGGGGGTTGGCGCGACGGAGCGAGGGCAGCCACAGCAGACCCAGAGCGACCGGCACGACACCGACGAGCGCGCCGATCAGGCCGTAGCCGAGGAAGCCGCCCGCCGAGGCGGTCGGTGTTTCGACCGCGGCAGGTATCTCGTGCACGGTCTCGATACCCGTGGAGCTGGTCACGCCGACGGCGATCGGCTCGTCGGCGACCCAGTCGTAGGCAACCTCGATCGTGCTCGAACGGAGCCGGCCGAGGACCCTGTCGCCGTCCACGGTGAACGGGACGATGGCGTCGTCGACCGTGACCGAGGCGATGGCCAGATCGTCGACCTGCGGGTTGCGGACGCTGATGCGGATCTCACCCGGTGAGAACGCGACACGACGGATCTCGAACTCGTCCGCGGGCGGCGGGTTGCGGCCGATCAGATCGACGAGCTCGTCGGTCCCCACCGAGGCGCCCCAGACGGCCAGTCCGAGCAGCAGGATGGGAACGAGAACGAGGGCGCGGCGGACGGCCCCGGGTCGTTCGAGGGCCTCCTCCATCAGTCCTCGACCTCGAAGAACCCCATCCAGCCAAGCTCGGCGAACTCGGACTGGTGCGCGTGGAACATGAAGTGACCGGTGTTGGCGAACGCGATCTCGAGCACTCCGCGCTGACCCTGGCACTGCATGACCGTGTCCGTGTACTCCCACGCCTCGCCCGTGCCGGTCGGCTGGTAGCGGAAGAAGTCGCCGTGCAGGTGAAGGGAGTTGATCAGGTCGAACTCGGTCAGGTTGACGAGATAGACACGCACGAGCTCGCCGCGCCTGACCTTGATCGGGTACTTGGCGTAGTAGAACGAGCGCCCGTTGACGGTGTAGAAGTTGTTCGCCCCGTCGCCGTCCGTGTCGTACCCGTTCATCACCATCACAAGCTCGCGCGCGGGGGGTCGCGGATCCTGCGGGTCGATGATGAAGGCACCGTACAGCCCCTTGTGGATGTGCTTCTTGAGCGGGGTGGCGTGGCAGTGGTACAGCTGGAGCCCCGCGGGCCGGGCTTCGAACTCGTAGGTGAACTCGTCACCCGGCGACACGATCTCGAAGACGCCGTCCATGTTCGACGGGTGGATGCCGTGGAAGTGGATGGTGTGTGGGTGGGCGCCCTGGTTGACGAAGCGCACCCTGAGCGTGTCGCCCTCCGTTGCCCGGATTACGGGGCCGGGCACGGTCCCGTTGTACGTCCACGCCGGAAAGAAGACCCCGGGGGCGATCTCGATCTCGCGATCGATCGCCCTGAGCGTGTACTCCCTGAGCCGTCCGGGCTGGTAGGGGAGCGAGGGCGGCGGGACGAGGAGCCCGTCCAGGTCGTTGGGTCCACCGACGGCGGGTACCTCCTCGCCGAGCATCGCGGCATGACCGGCGTTGGGCGACACCTGTCCGAGAGACACGCCCGCGTGGTTACGGTGATCGTGTGGGGCGGCGGCCGCGTCGTCCCCGAGCATGCGGATCGCCAGCGGTGCCGCGACGAGTGGGGCGGCGCCTGCCAGCAGCCCGGCCCGGGTAAATTTAGACATGGCTAAACTTTAGCCGCAACCCCTGACGACCGCAATGCGCGACCCGCTCTCAGGCTGGGCTTCGACACCGGTTGCTGATAGTGGGCTGAACGCCCCAACAGCCCTGAAGGCGCCGCTTGATCTCCGCCAGCATCAGCGCACGAGGCGCGTTCCACCGCGCAGCGAGCGGCGCTCGGCGCAGGTGGGTTCCTTCAGGGACTCACCAGGAGTTCGTCCCGGCACCGGTATCCGGAACCCCGTCGTCCGACGGGGGAACGAATCGTCCGAAGGGGCCCGGGCCCGGCCGGCGGACGTCACCCTGCTGCGAATCGTCAACCATTTCAGGTGCGGCGCAGGCAGGCCCCCGGTTCACGGCCGAGCATCCGCTGCACGCCGCGACACAGGCCGACCGCGGCCCGCTGCCTCACCGTGGGCCGCGCCAGGGCACGGTCTTCGGTCGGGTTGGTCATGAAGCCCAGCTCGACGAGCACCACGGGGACGTTGCTCCAGTTGAAGCCGGTGAAGTCCGGGTGCTCCGAGATGCCGCGCGAGGGGAAGCCGAGCAGCTGCACGAGCTCCGGGAGGATGGCCTCGGCCGCGCGTCGACTTTCCGCGTGGATGTCGTCCGTCCAGCCGGCACGTAGGGCCGGCACCAGGATGTGCGTGCCGCGCACGGTGGAGTCGGAATGCCCGTCGGCATGCACCCGCAGGAACAGGACAGCCTGCGCCCGATTCGCGATTCGCGCCCGGGCGATGTTGCCCATGCTTGCGCCCTCGGTCCGGGTGCGGGTCATCACGATACGCGTCCCGGCGCGCTCGAGAAGCACCCGTAGGCGCTTGGAGACGTCGAGCACGAGGTCGGCCTCGGCGATCCCGGTGACGACGCCGCGCGTGCCACCCCCGTCCTTGATCTTCGTGGTCGTCGACCCGGGCCCGACCGGCTCGGTCGTCGGGTTGCCCTGGCGATCGTGGCCGGGGTCGATGACGACCGTGGCGGCACGGCGGGCTGCCTCGGGCGCCGTAGTGGCGGCGAGGGCCCCAACCGCAAGCGCCGCCGCCACCGCAGCCCAGCCCGCTCTCACCGCGGCGGCCCCACGAGGTAGCGGAGCCAGGCCATCGTCCCGAGCGCGCCCGGCACGAAGCAAACGGCGGCTGCGATCATCAGCACCTTCGCTGCCCCGGAGTCGAGATCGACGGCGAGCGCCGCGATCAGGCAGATCGCGCCGACACCGCACAACACGGGCCAGAACAGGATGCGGCGAGGCATGGCGCCACGATAGCCACCCGTTCGCTCGACCAGTCACTGCGCCGCGCGTGGACCTCCGGCGGCGTATCGGGGCGCACCATTCACGCCTTGGCGTCGCACAGCCCGCGCACGGAGACCGATCAGGAATCGAGAAAGCGCCGGTGCCGGAACCGCAACTACCCTGAGCGCCTTGACATCCCTATCCGGGAGCTCCGCTGAGCGTCCGGCGATCGAGCCGGAGGTCAAGCGGCCAGGACGCGTTCTGCGCACGGAGGTGATTGGCAATGGCTGAGAGGAAACCCGCAAGAGCGCACAGAAGTTCAAGACGAGGTACGCGACGTTCGGCTTCAGCGACACGGCGAACCTCGACGAAGGCGCCATGCGGCCGACCAGCTTCGCGCTGGAGAAGTTGACCGCCGCCGACGCGGCGCGAATCGGCGCGCTCGTGAAGAAGGCGGTGAGCTGAGGCCGGCTCACCCCGGAGCATCCTCGGGTCGTGGAGCCTCGCGGCCGCGCCTTCGCGCTGGCGGCATCCACAGTCGTGCGCACCAGGGTTCAGGAACCTTTCTTGAAGCGATCCCGGTGCGGGTCTGCCGCCGGACTCACGGGTCTCGCCGCTTCGGTGGTCTTGCAGTCTCTACCGCGCACGATCCGTAAAGTCGGA
This sequence comes from uncultured Actinomycetes bacterium, assembly GCA_963738505.1. Lineage (GTDB taxonomy): Bacteria > Actinomycetota > Thermoleophilia > Gaiellales > Gaiellaceae > Gaiella. The sequence goes on from CAVTWR010000018.1 coordinate 206,102, forward strand.
TCCGGAGCGAGGCGTTCGTAGCAGGGGTGATGCGGCCGGAACAGAGCACCGGGACAAGGAGGCATGAGATGACGCAGTACCTGATCTCGTTCGATGACGGCGCGATGACGTTCCCCGAGGAGCATCTGCCCGACGTGGCCGAGGCTGCTCACGCGGTTGTCCAGAAGGCCAAGGACGCCGGCGTATGGGTGTTCGGCGGCGGGCTGAAGGGCCAGGAGGAGGTGAGCGTGGTGGCCACCGACGGGACGGTCACCGACGGCCCGTACCCGGGGAGCAAGGCGTACGTCGGCGGATTCTCGGTCGTCGAGGTGCCCTCACGCGAGGAGGCGCTGGAGTGGGCCGCCAGGATCGCCGTCGCCTGCCGCTGTGCTCAAGAGGTCCGCGAGTTCGTGTTCGACCCGACCGTCTGATCAAAGGGCCACCACGGCGGGCTCAGGCCCACCGCTTCCGAACGGAACAGCAAGACCTGGCATGCGCCAGCCAGACTGGCGGCCGAAGACCTTTCCCCGTCAGCTCATCATCGCCGGCCCGAGAGTTCAGGAATCTCGCTTGAAGGCACCCTTGCCGTGAGATAGTGGGTCGTGCTGCCAACCTCCGAGAGCGCTGGAAGGGAGTCCAGATGGGCGAGACGATCCATGGAGCATGCCTGTGTGGGCAGATCACGTTCGACGTGCGCGAGCCCGAGGTGATGGGTTTCTGCCATTGCACGCGCTGCCAGCGGTGGAGCGGCGGCGCGGGCATCGCCGAGATCGAGGTCGAGGGAACGAACTTCGAGGTCACGGGGGGCCAGGAGCTGATCAAGCACTTCACCCAGGAAGGGTTCTCGGGTGTTGGCTTCTGCAGCAACTGCGGCTCGAGCCTGTACGCCTTCGGCGACGGGAAGTACTACGTGTGCGCGGGAACGCTCCAGGATCTGAAGCTGAAGCCCCAGTACCACATGATGGTCGCCCACAAGGCCACCTGGGACGAGATCACCGGCGACGCGCCGCAGCACCCGGAATTCCCGCCTGAGGACTAGGTCGACTTCCTCATCGAGCAGACCCCCCAGGCCCACGCCTTCGTAGGACGCAGACCACCGGCGGTGGGATTCTGCTCTTCCAATCGATAGATTAACAACATCAAATCGTTGGCTGCCATATACCCTCGATATATGTAGCCTCTGATTCGCCTGGCCAAGGCGGCATGGTGACGCAAATGAACTTCAATTCTACGTTTGAAACATTTCGGTATTGCCATCCATCAGGAAGCGGATGTCCGCACCTGCTGGCGATTTTGCATCGGATTCCCCTGGAAGCATTGTTGTCTTCATATTTCTCTCCTCAAACTTAATCTTCCTGTCATGAAGTATCAGTTCAACACGCTCAAGGCACGCGGGTAAACGAAACACTGACTCACGAGGGGATGATGACACACTCGCATGCCCGAGCGTTCACGAATGTTCCCTGGACGCGTGCCCGATCGATTCCACAACGCAGCTTGGGTGCTGCGGCTGCGGGGTGGATGCGTACTTCGCTCGAGCAGGTCACGATAGATCTCGCCGCCGCTCGAGGCGCCGCGAGCTTGAACGGCACCTGGTCGAGCAGGGACTCCGGGTGTTGCGCCGCGAGCCAACCACTCGATCTGGCTCAACCCAGCGCGCCATCTGCGACGCGCGCCGCCTCCGCGGCACCGGGAGATCCCGACCGGCACCGTGAAGAGGTGACGGCGTCCCCAAGGATCCATCGTCCGGGCGATGCGCCGCTAGCGGGCTTGTGACACTGTCCTCTGCGCGGCGGGAAGAGTCGCCACTTCAAAGGCCGGAGCCGGTTCGGGCCAGACCGTCTCCCCTTCGAGGGTTGCGGCAGACGACCTTCCCTCCCGGGGTGCCAGCGATCGGCCAATCCGTCGGCCGACCTTGAAAAGCCGACCTTGAAATGAGGGACTCTCGATGCCACGAGTGATTCGTAGAGGGCGCGGTGTCGCGCTCGCAACTTGCGTCGTGGTTGCAGCCATCGTAGCTGCGACAGCTGCAGCGGCACCGCGATCGTCGGCGTGCCACACGACCAAGGGAAGGGATCGACGCCGATCGACTCGGGCGGTGTCTTCGTCGACTTCTAAGAGGGGTCCGCGTCAACGAGGGGCGGGGCTTCAGCCCCGCCCCTCGACTGCGGACGCAGCACATCTGGCGACTCCGCCGGCTCAGGGAAACCGCAGCGGCAGGACTCCACGCGCCTCGTGAGGGCTCTCACCTCACGCGACCCCGACCGGTCGGCCGCCGCACCCCCACCCCGGCGAGCACCGCCAGGCCGGTCAGCACACATGCCGCGCCGATGCCGCTCGCCACGCCGAGCCCCTCGTCGAGCACCACGGCGCCGAGAGCGAGGGCGACGAGAGGCTCCGCGAGGACGAGGGTCGTCACCTCGGCGGCCGTCAGGCGCCGCAGGCCGCGAGCGAAGAGGACATAGGCGAGCGCGGTGGGCAGGAGCGCGAGATAGAGGATGAGCGCGACGCCGCTGCCGGCGCCCAGCCAGGACAGGTCACGGAGCGCAGCGACGGGAATCAGCAACACCGCGCCGACCCCGAAGGACACCCCCATCACGGCGAGCGGTGTCCGCCCCTCCATCAGCAGCGTCTTCGCCACCACCGTGTACGTCGCATACCCCAGGCCCGAGAGGAGGGCAAGACCGATACCGAGCGGCGACAGGGCCGCGTCGTCGACGGCGGCCAGGGTGAGCACGCCTACGCCCACCGCGGCCAGCGCCGTCGCAGCAAGCCACCGCCGGCCGGGCCACGCGCCTCCCGCGATCCGCTCCAGGGTGCCTGCGAACACCGGGCCTGATCCGATCGCCACCACCGCGCCGACCCCGACCCCGGTTCGCGCGACCGCCTCGAAGAAGGCGATCTGATAGAGCGCCACGCCGGCACCGGCCGTCAGCACGCGGGCCACCGGCCATCGCTGCCAGAGCCCGGCTCCCACGGCCGCGGCGATCGACCCCAGCACGGCTCCGCCGACCAGGACACGAAGCGCACCCACCGCCAGCGGGTCGAGCCCGTCCGGCCCGAGCGCCTGCGCGGTGCCGGTCGTGCCGAAGAGGATCGCCGAGAACAGAACCTGGAGTCGCGCCCAACCCATAGACCGCGAAGTTTCACAACTTCCCCAAAGAGCCGCCCCGGGCGGAAACGGGCTGGACCACCGGCGCTACGCGTCCCGGATCCTCGCCCGCATCTCGCGCAGCCGCACCGCCTCGGCCACCACCGCGAGCGCCACCACAGCGGTCACTACGGCAAGCAACGCAGCGGCCGCCAGCTCGCCCGCGAGCCAGGCGATGAGGGCAACCGCGGCGGCGGCACCGACGCGCTCCCACGCGACGCTGCGGATCAGCCGGTAGCGGCCCGCCGCCATGGCGAGCAGGTACACGGCTATGCCGGCGCCGAGCGCGAACCGTCCTGCGCTACTGAGCGGCTCGTCCCCGTGACCGACCGCCTTCTTGGCGCCGACCGCGAACAGGACGATTCCCGCGATCATCGGGAAGTGCCCGAACGTGAAGATGTCGCGGGCGACCCGTCCGCGTTCACGCGGGTCGGTACGGCGATGGAGCGCCCGCTCCACAGCGCGTGCCGTCCACTCGAAGTACGTCCACCAGAGTACGAACGAGCCGGCGAGCGCGGCGAGGATCGCGCCCGCGAGCACGAGGTCGCGCTTGGCCTCCGCGGCACCGACACCGATCGCGACGATCGACTCGCCGAGCGCGATGATCACGAACAGCGCGTGCCGTTCCGCGAAGTGCGAGGCCGAGACGCGCCACGTGCGCCCGCCGGCATCTAGGGCGCCGGCCATGTTCACGGCGATGCCGAGGATCCACAGGGCGACCCGCGCGTCGTGCTCGAGAAACCCACCGATCAACACGCACGCAGGCCCGGCCAGGAAGAACGGCGCGAGGCGCAGGACCGAGCGCAGCAGCTCCGGGTCGCCCTTCGTGCCCCGCACGTAGAGCGCGACGTTCAGCACGAGCACGGCCAGGTAGGCGCTGCCGAACCAGACACCATCGTCGCCGTAGGCGTCGGGGATCGTCAGGGCGACCATGAACACGGCGGCCATCGCCACGAGCACGGCGACCCTGGTCACCAGGTCCTCCACGTCGATCGTGTTCGTCATCCACGCGAAGCCCGACCAGGCCCACCAGATCAGTCCGAGCACGAGCAGCGACTTCGCAAACCCCGCTGCGCTCGTGTCGCTGAGGATGAGCGACGTCACCTGGGTGATCGCGAACACGAAGACCAGGTCGAAGAAGAGCTCGAGATAGCTGGTGCGGCGCTCTTCCTCGAGTGTCGCCTCGACGCGTTCCCCGACCTCGGCCTCGATCGCCTCCGCGTCCGTCGGGTCGCTGAGAGGGCTGGCCCCGGTCATCCGATCCGGAAGTATGCACGCTCGCGTACGGAGGCGAGACGCTGTCCGAGCGTAGCGGGCGCCCCGAGGTCCGTACGCGCCGTGCGGGCGGAGCCCGCACGTTTTCGCGCGTCACAGTCCATGCGGCACGCCGTGCTCTGGTTCCGTCACGCGCCGTGCGGGCAGAGCCCGTGCGTCTCGGGCAGTCGCGCCCCCTAGGCGACGATGCGGTAGACCTGGAAGACCTCGGCGTAGTCGCGGTTCACGTTCGTGCCGTGTACGCGGGCCAGGTTCCAGACGTACTCCTCGTTCGCATAGCGGCGGTGCTGCTGGGAGGCATAGCGCCGCACGGCCGCCACCTTGCGCTCCAGATGCCGCTGCTCGAGGGCGACGTACGCGCCGTACGAGAAGTCGAAGTTGTTCCAGGGGATCTCGTAGCCGAGGATCGTCGTGCGCTTGAAAGCGCGCAGACCTTCCTGCGCAACCGTCTGGTGATCCTGGTGAACGTCGTGTACCGACGGCTGGAAGACGACCTCGGGGCGGAAATCCTCCCACAGTCCGACGAGCAGCTCGAGGATGTCCTGCCGCCGCTCGGGGAACGTGCGCACGTCGAAGTCGTGCACGGTGAGCTGTGACTCCGGGATGCCGAGCTCCGCCGTCGCCCCCCGCACCTCGCGAGCCAGCGTGTCGGGTGCGAACCCCTCGGGAAGCGAGCGCGTGGCAATGGAGAAGGCGACGTAGCGCACCTCGCAGCCCGCCTCGACCAGCCGGGCCATGGTGCCGCCGCACCCGAACTCGCCGTCGTCGGTGTGCGGCGCAAGCACGAGCGCTCGCCGGCAGCCGTCGATCATCCGGCTTTCCCGTCCTCGCTCGCGGCGCTCACAGCCATCGGAGGCGCAGCATAGTCGGGCGAGGGAGGCGGCTTCTTGGGCACCCGGGCTGCGAGACCGACGAGGCCGAGGAGCGCCCAGGTCATGGGATCCTCGAAGAAGGCCGCATAGAAGAGGCTGTGGACGGTGATTGAGGCGAGCAGCACCCCGACCGCCAAGGAGACTCGCGACGTGAACCCGCGCCCCAGCCCGCGCAGGGTCGTCCACAGAGCGACCGCGAGCAGCCACAACCAAAGCGCCAGGCCGACGAGCCCCTGCTCGGCAAGCACCGTGATCGGCGTCGTATGCGAGGCGACGCGCTTCGGATCCCTCCCCTTGACCCCAGTTCGCTCCGCGTACTCCTTGCCGAAGGCACCTGTGCCCGCGCCCTGCACCGGACTGTCGGTCCAGATACGCAACCCCTGGTTGACGAGGGGGTAGCGCCCACCGGTGACCTTGGTCGCGCCCGACTTCGACTTGTCGACGAGCTCGTTCCTGATCGAGGGTACGGCGAGCAGAACCGCCACGGCGAGCACGGCCAGCACCGGCAGCGCGATCAGCGCCCGACGGCCCCAGGTGACGGCGGCCGCGACGACGACACCGGCGGCGAGAGCCACGTAGCTCGACTGGGAGAAGGAGATGTACAGCCCGATCCACGTGGTGACGACCACGGCGTAGAGCAGGACGACCTGCCGGCCCTTGACCCCTCCGAGCAGGATGCCCGCCAGTGTCGCCAGCAGCGCGACCGTGAGGTAGCGCCCGTACACGGAGGGATCCCAGAACACGGAGTTGACCCGGAAGAACGGGGCGTAGGCATTGAAGACGATCACGCTCGGGTTCCAGAAGACGTCTCTGGTGATCCACTGGTAGCCGCCGATCAGGGCATAGAGGAGTGCGGTGCCGACGACTGCGCCCCACAGCCAGGCCAGCCAGCGACCACGCCAGGGGAGCCGCGCGAAGCCGACAGCCAGCAGCCCGAACGGGAGGACGAAAGCCGCCAGGTAGATCGAGCCCTTGCGGATGTCGCTCGACCAGAGCAGCGCCACGCCACTCCACACGACGAAGGCGGCGAGCGGCAGGGCCAGCCGGCCGAGCTCGCGGGAGCGCGGATCGCCGCGAAACAGCTTCCAGCCGATGGCGAGCGCGAGCGCGGCCACGACGAGGTAGAGCGGGAGCAACAGGTTGACATCGTCGTCGCCGAGATCGACCGGAATCCGGGCGGGCACGCAGGCCAGGCTGGCGAACGCGAGCAGGTACGGCCAACGCAAGAGGGTCACGGCACCGGCGACCGCGGCGATCGCACCACCACACGCAGCGGCGGCGAGCTTCGGCGCCGAGAGCTCCGGGAGCAGGGAGAGGTCGAGGAGACCGACACCGACCGCCCAGCCCGCGAGCCCCGCCAGTCGCTGCCAGCGCACGCCGCAGAGCAGCAGCGCCGCGAGGCCGGCGCTTCCGATGACCGCTCCGAGCTGCGCGACGGCGTTCATCCGGTTGTTGCCTCGCGGACGATCACGGCGGCGCGCGCCTTGTGGCCATTGGCGTCGACAGTGAGCGTGTACCGGCCGGGCTCGAGCGGGGCCTGCAGCTTCAGCGTCCCCGGCCGGGCGCTGCCCGTGCGCCTCCCGAGCTGCCAGGAGATCTCGCGCGCATCGCTTCGCACGAGCAGGGCGAAGCGCGCCCCGGCCACCGTCCTGACCAGCGACCGCCCGAGCGCGACGTACCGCACGACGACGTCTCGCTCTCGCGACTGCACGCCCACATTGCCGGCGGTATCGATGGCCACGACGGAAAGCGCGTACGTCCCCGCCTCGGCGGGCACACCCCCGATCTGACCGCTCCAGTCGATGCGGCCGCGCACCTGCTGGCCGCGCTTGCGGACCTGCTGCAGCCCGTTCACGAGCAGCCGCACGCTGGCCGGCTCGTTGGCGCGATAGCGGACCACCGCCAGGTCGCTTCGCCTGTCCCCGTCGGGCGAGATACGCCGGGGCCGGACGGAGAGGAACGCGATCTTCGGCGGCGTGGTGTCGACGCGGATGTCGTTCGGCATGTCGATCGTGCGGCGCTCGTCGGTGAGCTTCACCCTCGGCCGGTAGGTGCCGTCGGCGACCACCGCGGCCGAGTCGTCGCGCCCGTTCCAGATCACCTCCACTCGACCTTTGCGCCGCCGGGTGTCACGCACCAGCTCGCGCACCACCGTCCCTGACGAGTCGACGATCTCCAGGCTCACCGTGTCGGCCCTACGGAGCACGAAGGAGATGACCGCGATGTCGGTGTCGCAGTCGCAGACGGGGGAGAACGCCTTGTCGACCTTGGTGCGGATGATCGGGCTCGGCGTGAGCTTCAGCCGCTCGGTGTGCACGAACGCCACTGCTGTCGCGACGAGGAGGAGCGCCACGAGAGCGGCTTTGGCGTGTCTGGACAACGCGGCCGATTGTAGGACACCGGTGCGCCCCGTAGGCAGACTGGAGAGGTGCGGCGCCGTCTCGTCATCGGCCTCGGTGCGCTGGCCGTTCTCGCCGCCGGCGCGGTCGCGGCCGTCGTCTTCCTGCAGCTCCGCGAGCCAACGGAGGGTGCGCTCGAGACCGTGCTCACCGATGTCTCGGTGATCCAGCCCACGGTCGTCGAGCCCCCTCCACCACCTCCACCGCCGCCGGCTCCCACCGACGACCGGCGCTGCTGGCCGATGTTCGGGGGAGACGCCGCCCGCTCGCTGGCCCGGCTCGAGATCGACCTCGGTCTCCCGGTCAGGCCGCCGCTCTGGGCCCGTGGGCTCAAGGGGTATGTCGAGTACCCGCCGAGCTACTGCAACGGAACGTTGTACGTGAACACCGTGCGCGGCGACACCTGGGCGATCGAGGCCCGCACCGGCAACGTGCGCTGGCGCCGGCGGGACAAGGGTGAGAAGCCCTCGACGCCGGCGATCGCGGGGTCTCGCGTTCTCGTGAGCTCCAAGGACGGCACCGTCACCGCGCTCGACCGCACCACGGGCAAGCTGGTGTGGCAGTTGCGGACCGGGGCGAAGGTCGAGTCCTCGCCGGCCGTGGTCGGGCCCACCGCCTACTTCGGGGCCACCGACGGGCGTCTGTACGCCGTCGCCACCAGGACCGGCGCGATCAGGTGGGCCTACCGCACCGGAGGGCGGATCAACGCGAGCCCGTCCGTGTTCCGGGACCGGGTCTGCGTGACGACCTACGCGGGCTCGGTCTTGTGCGTCCGGCAAGCCGACGGCGCCCGGCTGTGGACGACGTACGTGAAGCGGGACACGTTCCGGTACGAGAGCTTCTACGCCAGCCCCTCGACGGACGGCGAACGGCTCTACACGATCGCGCGCTCGGGGAAGATCGTGGCGCTGGACGCCGACACCGGTCGCATCGTGTGGACGCAACGGGTGCGCTCGCTCGGCTACTCGACGCCGGCGATCGGCGCCGACCGGGTATTCGTCGGCGGTTTCGACGGTGCCCTGCACGCCTACCGCAAGACGGACGGGCTCGAACTGTGGCGCGCCCAGGTCGGGGGGCGCATCCTCGGCCCTCCGGTTGTCGTGGGATCCCTCGTGTTCTTCTCCACGCTGGAGCAGAAGACGTTCGCGGCCCGTGTCGGCGACGGGAAGGTGGTGTGGCGGCTCGGCATCGGCAAGTACTCGCCTGGGATCGCGACCGAGCGCGCGTACTACTTCACCCTCAACGGCATCCTGGTTGCCTTCCGCGGGGAGAAATCACCCGCGTAGCGGCGACCTCGGAGACAGAACTGCTTCGAGATGCGACGTCCGGGACGAACTGCTTGTGAGTCCCTGAAGGAACCCACGGGAGGAGAGCCGGCCGTGCGCCCCCCGCGGTCTGGAGGGGAGAGGCGCAGCGGGGCCCTTCAGGGCCTCCCCAGGCGTTCAGCCCACCAGATCCCAACCGGGGGCTCGGTCGGAGCTCTCGGCGGCCGGGCGACCTCCTGCCGATCAGGTTCGCATACGGGCAAGCCGTGCGCGGGGTCGGCAGCGGAGAGTGCGGCGGAGTGGGGCCCTTCAGGGCCTCACAAGACGTTCGTCCCCAAGCAAAGCCCGGGGGTCGACTCTGAGGACGGGCTGATCTGTCGGTGTTCCCCGGGGTGTCGGCCCGCCGCTGACTCTTGCGTGGGCTGGTGGACGGCTGAACGTCCGGCGAGGCCCTGAAGGGCCCCGCTTCCTACCGCGCCGGGCGCGTGAGCGTGACGAAGCGGTCACGCTCGGTTCGACCGATGCGGGAACGTGCCGGAGAGACCGCTAAGTCCGCGTACCCTCAGCCCGGCGGGGTGCTCTGGAGCAGCGGATGCCGGCGCCGCCAGAGCGGCGTGCGCTGCAGCAGCGCCGCGGTCGTGCGCCAGGCGGCTCCCTGGAGGCGGTAGTGCGCGCGGCGCGCCGCGCCGGCCGCCGTGGCCGCAGAGGCCTCGTAGCCGTGGCGGCGCAGGACATCGCCGGCGATCGCCGAGAACCGCGCCGCGTCCGACGGGGACATCTCGGTACGCCAGTCCCGCACCCCTGGGGTCGGCGGCAGACTCAGCCGCGCCTGGTGGGGCTTCCCGGCGAGATCGACCGTGCCGACGTAACCGAGGAGCTCATCCTCGAAGGGCAACCCGGCGAAGTCGCAGATCCGCCTCAATGTTGCGCGCGGGTCGGCCACCAACTCCTCGTAGCGCATCTCGAGAAAACGAAGGCTGCCCACGCGAGCCGACAGGCGGTCGGCCGCCTCCACCTCGACGGCCCACTGGCAGGCAAACCCGGCCACGGTTCGCGGGTGCCCCCAGCTCTCGGTCATCAACCCGGCAGGCACTGCGAGATAGGAAAGTGCCGCGTCGCGACCGTCGCGGACCAGGTGCACGAACTGTGCGTCGGGGAAGAGCCGTTCGAGGAGCGGCAGGTGCTGCATGTAGAGGGGCGTCTTGTCGCCCCACCGCAGCTTGCCGTGCTCGGCCGCGTAGGTTGCGAAGAGCGCGGAGATCGCGGCACCCGCGGGCATGCCAGGCCGGAGCCGCTCGGCCACGCGTTCGACGTCGATACCGAGCTCGGGCAGGCGACCCAGCCGCCGCAGGTCGTCGCTGAACGCCTGCGCGTCGATCGGCCCGCGGTGCCGTGCCGCCAGCTGAGGGATCACGTAGGACTCGTCCGGGACGGCCAGCAGCGAGGAACGGTCGAGCATGACGCGGAGCAGCGTCGTTCCCGACCGGCGCACGCCGAGGACGAAGAGCGGCGGCCCGCCGCTCACGACGGGTTGCTCTGCCACGGGCACGGGCACGGCGTTCGATCGTACCGACGCGCCTCCGGCCAGGGCCCCGCGTGTGCAATGCTTTACGGAATGAAGCGACACGCGCATCCGTACCGCGATACGCAGCTGATCGACGAGCGGGCTCCGCGCACCAACCAGGTCGTGGTCGGGGTCGTCGCGGCCGTCGCCGTTCTCGTCGGGCCGTGGTGGCTGCTGGCGCTCCTTGCCGCCCAGCTCGCCGTCGGGCTGACCTTCGGCCGCCGCTTCTGCCTGGCGTGCGTCTTCTACTTCGAGGTCGTCCAGCGCATCCTCGGTGAAGGACGACTCGAGGACTCCCGGCCGCCCCGCTTCGCCAACCAGGTGGGCCTCGGCTTCCTCACGGCGGCCAGCCTGGCCTACGTGTCCGGGGCGGAGTCGGTCGGGGCGGTGCTCGGTCTGCTGGTGGCCGCGCTCGCCGTGCTGGCCGCCACGACCGGTTTCTGCGCAGGCTGCACGGCGTACAGGATCGGGTACAGGTTCACCGGGCGTACGTTCGTGGCGTGCCCGCTCCCGCCCTCGCTGGACTAGGACTCGCGGGCGGGCGCTGGCTCGAGCTCGGCGCTGGAACGCCGACGGGCGATCCAACGCGCGAGCGCCACGGCACCGGCCCCGACTGCAACGACGGCCCCGCCCACGACGATGGCGTTGGCGCCCGGGGGGTCGGTCAGCTTGACTCCGGCCAGGAAGAGCGTTGAGGAGAGCGCGATCCGCATCGCCCGGTCGGGCAGGTGGACGGTGACGTGGCCGCCGGCCAGCACGCCCGGAATCGAACCGATGAGCAGCCAGCCGGTGGCCGCGAAGTCGATGTTGCCGCCCAGGAAGTGCCCGATGCTGGCCACCCACAGCAGCACGGCCGCGTGGAAGATGTCCGTGCCCACGACCTTGACCGCGGTCAGCGGGAAGAGCACGAGCATGGCCAGCCCGAAGAACGTGCCCGAGCCGACCGAGGTCAGGCCGACCACGAAGCCGCCGAGGAGGCCGATGACGACGGCGGTGCCACGGTCGCGGCGCGCGAGCAGGAACGGCCGGTCGTCACCGTGGGAGCGGAGGAAGGCCTTGACGAGGAACCCCACTCCGGTGATCAGGAGCGCGATCCCGAGAATGACCTTGGCCGTGTCCTGGAAGCCTTCGCCGTAGTGATTCTGCAGCCACTCGGAGAGGGCGACGCCGCCGAGTGAGGCGGGCGCCGACCCGATCAGCATCCACGCAGAGATCCGGGCATGGACGTGGCCGAGCCTTCGGTGCTGCGCAGCGCCGAAGGTCTTGAAGATCGCCCCGTGCAGGATGTCCGTGCCGATCGCCACCGTCGGCTTGAACCCGAAGACGAGCACGAGCAGCGGGGTCATCAGCGAGCCACCGCCCATGCCCGTCATCCCGACGAGCAGGCCGATGAGCAGGCCGGCAAGCGACAACTTCCAGTCCACGCGGCCATAGTAGCGCACAGAAACTTATTCCGTGCATTAGTTATGCTTATTCTCGTGACTCAGGGGGTTCGCGGTGCCCCTGGCAATCGGTACGCGCTCCTATCCCTAGCGTTCGAGCAGCGGAAACGCCGGGTACGGCTGCACGTCCAGTCTCACCGCGTTGAAATGACGGCCGTCCGTGGTCAGGACCGCCTCTGCGCGATACCTCTCCGCCTGCGCCATCACGACACCGTCCACCAGTCCGATCGAGAGCGACGCGTACTGCTCGCCGATCTCGGCCGCCCGGGGGAGATCCTTCTCGATGTTTGCATCGACGCGGAACGCACCGTTGCGGAGATCGTCGACGAAGGCACGGGCGACCTCCGCTCCCATTCGTGTGGCGACGAGGTAGTCGACCTCCGGCAACACGGCCCACGGGATCACCCAGCGGGTACCGCCGCTGTCGTACAGACGGACGACTGCCTCGTGATGTCGATCTTCGGCGTTCATCAGGGCCAGGAGCGCCCCGGTGTCGACGACGATCACCGCTCTCCGAACCCGTCGAGGAAGTCGTCCGCGCGATCGCTGAGACTCGCGCCACCGCGGCCGAGCCCGAGCGATCGCGGCCGTGCACGGTGCATCAGGACCGACCGCAACGCCTCACGGATCACCTCGGCTTGCGACCGTCCCGTTGCTTTCGCGACGGCCGCGATACGGGCGCGAACGTCATCCTCCAGATACAGGGTGGTACGGTGCATGCTGTGATTGTATGGCACATATGGCACTGGTGCAACACGTCCGCTCCTGCCTCCCCACTGCGGGAGGTTCTTTCAGCGTCCTGCGGTTTCTGCCGTTCCGGCTACGCGCGGGGCAGGAGTTGCTGGAGCGTGTCCCCGCGGAGCCCTAGGCGCAGCGTCTCCAGCGGGATCACCTCGTCCGGAGGAATGTTGCCGAGGTTGACCTCGGGCCCGAAATGCCCGATGAACCAGGCCTGGGCCGACTTGGAGGGCGCCTCGAAGAGCAGGCTCTCCACGGGGATCGAGTGCACGATCTCGTCCACGAGGCCCGTGCGCATCTCCCCGTCCTTGCGGTAGATCCCGGCCGTGCCGCCCTCGCGGCCTTCCGTGATCACCTTCCAGGCACCGGCGTCGAGTTCCTCCTGGATCCACCCCACCCACTGGTAGGGCGCGTACACGACCTCGGAGTCCTTGGAGCCGACCTCCGAGAGCACGGTGAAGTCGCGGGCGAAGTCGGCGATCAGCTCGAGCTTGCGCTCCCGTGGGATCTCGATCGTGCCGTCCGAGACCTCGACGTGCGAGAAGCGGAAATGCTCGAGCCACGTCTTGAACCCGTCGAGCTTGCCCTGCGCGTAGACGGCCTCGAACAGCGTTCCGCCGCAGACCACGGGAGTGTCGAACGAGCGGTACAGCGCGATCTTCTTCTCCAGGTTGTTGGTCACGTAGCTCGTGCCCCAACCGAACTTGACGATGTCCACGTAGTCGCCGGCGGTGTCGAACATCCCTTCGATCTCACGGGTGTTCAGACCCTTGTCGATCACGTGCGTGATGCCCCGGGAGCGAGGCTTGCCCTGGCGCGCCGGGACCTCCAGGAAGGCGTGGGCGTCAAAGCTGGGCAAAGAGTTCCTCCAGCTTCAGCTTCGCGCGATCCTGCACGTCGCGATACAGCGAGTTGCCATGGGCGTCGATGCCGACGATCAGCGGACCGAAGTCCTTGACGCGGAACTTCCACAGGCACTCGGGCATCAACTCCTCCCAGGCCACCTCCTCGATCTCCTCGATCTGGGTCGTCTCCAGTGCTGCGGCGCCGCCGACGATCGCGAAGTAGACCATCCCCAGCTTCTGCATCGGCTCGATCGCCTCGTCAGGGAAGCCGCCCTTGCCGCAGATCGCGCGCACGCCGTACTCGGCGCCGAGCCCCTCGGTGAAGCGCACCATGCGCGCGCTCGTGGTGGTGCCGATGCAGATCTTCTCGTAGCGACCCGGGCCGAGCTTGCGGACGTTCGGCGCCGTGTGCAGCAGGAAGGCGCCGCTCAGGTCCATCGGCGGCGGCACTCCCTGGTCGAAGATGCGGATCTGGGTGCGGTCTCGGATGCCGATGATGTGACCCTGCACGGTGACCTCGTCACCGGCCTTCAACTTGAGGATCTCGGCCGGGTCGGTGACGGGGAAGGTGACCTCGTGCGCCGCCATCAGAACTCCCGGTCGAAGTCGATCGACCCCTCGTGGGTGATGTGCGCAGAGGCACGGCGGGCGGCCCAGCACTGGTAGTTGACGGCGACGGGGTTCAGCGTCATGTGCGTGTCGGCGTGCTCGATGTGGCATTGCAGGACCGTGACATCGCCGCCGAGACCCATGGGGCCGATGCCGGTCTGGTTGAGCAGGTCGTACAGCTCGTCCTCGAGCTGGGCGACGAGCGGATCGGAGTTGCGGGTGCCGACCGGACGCGCGATCGCCTCCTTGGCCAGGTGCATCGCGTAGTCGGCTGAGCCGCCGAGGCCGATGCCGACGATGCCGGGCGGGCACGGCTTGCCGCCGGCTCCGACGATCGACTCGAGCACGAACTTCTTGATGCCCTTCACGCCGTCGGCGGGCACCAGCATCTTGAGGAAGGTCATGTTCTCCGACCCGGAGCCCTTCGGCACGCACTTCACGTCGAGGCCGTCGAAGTCGGGGATGAAGTCCCAGTGCACGATGGGGACGCGGTAGCCGACGTTGGGGCCGGTGTTCTCGCGCGTCAGCGTGTGGACGGTGTTCGAGCGCAGTGGATGCTCGACCGTGGCGCGTTCGGTGCCCGCCTTCAGCGCCTCGTAGATGCGGGCGGGATGCAGCGGGAAGTGCTCGCCGACCCGGCAGTAGTAGACCGCGATGCCCGTGTCCTGGCAGACGAGGTTCTTCTGCTCGTCGGCGATCTCCACGTTGCGGTGGATCGTCTCGAGCACGCGGATGCCCGTGACCGACGTCTCGCGCTTGAGCGCGGCGCCGAGCGCGTCGCGCAGGTCCTGGGGGATGTCCTTGAGCGCCCAGACGTAGAGGTGCGCTGCGGCGTCCTCGACGGCCTGGCGCAGATCAGTGGTGGTGAGTGTGGTCATGAGCTCGCTTTCCTCGCGGCCGCGCGGCCCGCTCTGCGGCCGAACACGACACATTCCAGCAGGGAGTTTCCCATCATGCGATTGCGCCCGTGCGTGCCTCCCGCGATCTCGCCGCAGGCGAAGACCCCTTCGAGCGTCGTCTTGGCGTCGGGATCGATCACGAGCCCGCCGTTTTGGTAGTGGAGCACGGGGTACGTCATCAGCTTCTCGGTCAGCGGGTCGATGCCTCCGCCACGGAAGCGGCGCAGCATGTACGGCAGCGAGATGTCCGCGTCGGCCTCGGGAATGCGCGTCGTGTCGAGCCACACCGCGGGCCGCCCGTCGGGTGTCTGCACGCCCTTGCCCTTGGCCACCTCGTCGAAGATGGCCCGGGAGACCTCGTCGCGCGGGCCGAGCGAGTCGGTGAACTCCTCGCCGTCGGCGTTGAGCAGCACCGCTCCGTAGGCACGGGTGGTCTCGGGTATCGAGTACCCCTGCATCGTCGGCGGCCAGGCGCCCCCGTTCGGGTGGTACTGCAGCGCGTCGAGGTCGCGGGCCTCGGCTCCTGCGGCCATGGCCGTCCTGGTCACCTCGCCCGTCGCGTTCGGATGATTCGTGGACAGCTCGCCCCGGGCCTCCGCCTCGGCGAAGCAGCGGCCTCCCGCGGCGAGCACGACAGTGCCCGCCTCGACGGTCGAGGGCACACCGCCCTTTGTCTCGAAGTGCGCGTGCCACCCTGTGGGGCCGGGCGTCAGCTCACGCAGCGCGTGGTTCTCGAGCGCGACTCCGGAGCCGAGCTCGAAGGCCTCGCGCAGGCTCTTCGTGATCGCGTGCCCGGTGCGGTCGCCGACCTGCAGGAGCCGTCGTCGGCTGGCGCCGCCACAGCGTGCGACGCGGTACCCGCCGTGCTCGCGGTTGAAGGCGACGCCGAGTTCCTCGAGCCAGGCGATGGCCGAGGCGGCGTCGCCGGTGAGCGCCGCCACGAGCGCCGGTTCGGCAGTTTCGTGAGACGAGCGCATGACGTCCTCGGCGTGCAGATCCGGCGAGTCGTCGCCGGCCAGCGCCGCCTGGATCCCGCCCTGCGCCTTGGAGGAGTTGTTGGCCTGCAGGGTCGTCTTGGTGGCCACGGCCACCGAGGCACCGGCCGCCGCCGCCGCGACGGCGGCAGCGAGGCCTGCCGCGCCGCTCCCGACGATCAGCACATCGACTTCCTGGCCGGACACGACGCCCATGGTAGCAACGATTTCTAATTTCTGAGATTAGTCTTTCTTATTCATAGGGGTCTGCTCACCAGAATCCTCTACACTCGAGGCATGCCGCTGACCGTCGCCGAGATCATCCTGCCAGGGTTCGTCGAGGTGGCGCCCGAGGACACGCTGGGAGAGGTCGCCGACCGGCTGACCAATGCGAACGTGGGCGCCGCAATCGTCCGTGACTTCGGCCGCCTGATCGGGATCATCTCGGAGCGCGACCTGCTGCGCGCGATGGCCGCGCGGGTGCATTCGAGCGACGCGCGGGTGCGGCAGTGGATGACCGCCGATCCGGTCGTGATCGGGCCCGACGCCGCGGTGGCCGAGGCCGAGCGTCTCATGCTCGACAACAACTTCCGCCACCTGCCGGTGGTCGAGGATGGCGCCGTCGTCGCCATCCTCTCGCTGCGCCGCGTGGCGAAGGCGCTCGCGACCGCGTCCGTCTGAGCTCGGACGGCGCGGACGCGGCCCCAGCTGCACGAGACAATCCGCGCGGCACGTTGACGGCCTCAGGTGGTGGGCTGGAGTGAGCCGCGATGGTGCGACGCCTCGTCCGTCCGTGGGCTCGGGAGCGCGACCAGCCGGGCGATGTCGCTGGCGACAGCGTCCGGCCGCTCCTCAGGGAGAAAGTGGCCGGCGCCCGGGTAGATCTGCAGGGTCGTCCCGAGTGCCGCGGCGGTCCGCTCGCCCTGTGCCAGAGGGAAGAACGGATCGCTGTCGCCCCAGCCGACCAGCACGGGCATGTCGACCCGGGCGAGCTGTGTTTCGACGGGCCGGTAGAGCTCGTCGAGGGCGCGCAGGCTGCCCCCGAAGATCGTCCCAATCGAGCGGAGCTGATCGGCATCGCCGAGGTATGCGGCCTCGTCCAGCGCCGGGCGCGGCCTACCTGCTCCCTTGCGGAGCATCAGGCGTAGCGAGGGGCGCGAGAAGAGCAGACAACGGGAAAGCCCGCCGAGCACCGGCCAGGTCACGGTGGAGAGCGGGAACGGGACGGGCGTGTCCGGGAAGGCGTTCGTGGCGAACAGGCCGAGGTGCGTGATCGACGCTGGCCTGAGGCCGACGAGCCGCAGGGCGACGGGGCCGCCGAAGTCGTGGCCGACGACCGCAAGTTGCTCGATGCCGAGCTCGTCGAGCAGGGAGGCGAGCGCGCGAGCCTGGCCGAGCGCGTGCAGATCGTCGAGCCCATCCGGCTTGGCGCTCGCGCCGAAGCCGAGGAGGTCTGGGACAATGAGGAGATGCTGATGACCTAGCCGCTTGGCGACGGGCGACCAGGTCGCTCCGCTACCGGGCAGGCCGTGGAGTAGGAGGAGGGCCGGTCCGTTCCCACCCCGGCGGTACGAGAGGCCGCTTCGCGACGACACAGAGGCTTGCACGATCACTCCCATCTGATTGATTTAGTAAAGTAGATAGAGAATGCCGGGGGAGGGTCAGCGGCGCAAGTCCTATGGCCAGTTCTGCGGTCTCGCCCGCGGGCTCGATCACGTGGGCGACCGCTGGACGCTCCTCCTCGTGCGCGAACTCCTGCTCGGCCGCTCCACGTACCGCGAGCTGCACGCAGCCCTCGAGGGGATCGCGACGAACCTGCTGACGCGGCGGCTGGGGCAGCTCGAGGCCGACGGGATCGTCCGACGAAGCGAAGCGCCTCGCCGTTCCAAGGCGGTCACGTACGAGCTGACAGAGCTCGGTCGCGGGCTGGAGCCTGCTTTGCTGGCACTGATTCGCTGGGGATCAGCCTGGATGTTCACAGGCCCAGGCCCAGACGCCGTCGATGCACGCTGGGGCTCGCTCGCCTTGCGAGCGCTGCTCGACGACACACGTGTCCGGTCGCCACTCGGGGCAGTGCTCGTCGATCTCGGGCGAGAGCAGGCGACAGTGCAGATCGGACCCGGCGGTCGCACCGTTCAGCGGGGCACGCCCGCGCGCACTCCGCGCGCCGTCGTCAGGGCCGAGCTCCCAAGCGTCCTCGGATTCGCGACCGGCCTTCTGAACGCGGGTGCCGCATCCCTGAACATCGAGGGAGATCGGGAATTCGCAGCAAGAGCGCTTCGCCAGAGGCGCGACTGAGCTTCTCGCCGGTCCTCGCCGCAGCGCCGAGGAGGTCGCAGTCGGCCAGGTCGGAGTCCCCGTGCACATGGCAGCGCCGCCCTCGCGGCGTCCGGGAGCCACACCGCCGAGACGCTGAAGGCCAAGGGGCTGGGCAGCGCTAGGGCTTGTCGCACGCCTTGGCCCGCGCCGCCTATCGGCGGGCGCGGGAGAACTCTGCGAAGGCCTCCGCGACCCGCGACAGCACGCGGCCGGAGGCCCGTACCAGGGAGATCTCCCTCCGCACGTCGATACCCTCCACCCGCGCCTCGGTGAGCGCGCCGGACGCCAGCTCCGCCTCGACGGCGCTCCGCGAGATAAACGCTACGCCGTACCCGGCACCGACGGCGCTGCGCACGGACTCCTGCAGCCCGAGCTCGAGCGCGACATCGAGATCTTGCAGGCGAAGGCCCTGCGCGCGAAGCTCGTCCTCCAGCACCTGCCGGACCCCGGCGCCTTCCTGCATCACGATCAGCCGCTCCGCCTTCAGATCGGAGAGGCCTACCGTGAGGCCCGCGAACGGGTGCCCCGCCGGGCAGGCCAGGATCACCTCGTCCTCCAGAAACGGCTCGAAGCGCACGCCCTTGTGCCGGCGTGAGGCACCGACGATGCCCAGCTCAAGCTCCCGCTCGGCCACCCTGTCGATCACCGTCTGGGTGTCATGCACCCACAGGCTCACCTGCACCGCCGGGTGCGCGCGCTGAAACTCACACAGCAACAGCGGCACGACAACCGCCGCCGGCCCGGTGGAGGCGCCGATCCGCAGCTCACCGCCGAGCTCGCCCTCCTGCTCGGAGATGATGTCGTCGAGCAGCTGCTCCTCCAGCTGCAGCATGCGCTGCGCGCCCCGGTACAGACGCCAACCCGCCTCGGTCGGCTCCACCCGCCGGCCGGAGCGATCGAGGAGCTGCGCGCCGAGACGCTTCTCCAGCGCCCGCACCTGCAGCGAGACGGCCGGCTGTGTCACGCCGAGGCGCTCGGCCGCCTGGGAGAAGCTGCGGCGCTCGACGACGGCGCAGAAGGCGGCCAGCTGGCGGGTGTCCATAAGGAAACGTTATCTCACGGATGCGTGATCGTCAGTACAGCCCGCGTTCCTCGAGCCATGCTTCGAACAGCGGATCGGTGAGGGCGGGGCCGGCGGGGCTGCGAATCGCGTCGCCGCGGCCGACCAGGCCCGCCAGCGCGCGGTCGACGCTGCCCCGCTTGAGACCGAGCGGCGCCAACGTCTCCTCCGAGTACAGGCCGCCCGGACGCGTGGCGAGCGCGAGCGCGACCCGCTGCTCGTTCACCGGAAGAGCCTCCCAGCGTGCACGGAGCACCGGCTCGCTGCCGCCGAGTGCGCGGCCGCGCGCGTCCCAGAACGCCTCCTCGTCGGCAGTGCCCCCGCGGGGCACCAGTTCCCACAGCTCGTGCGCGAGCAGCATGGCCCGCTGTGGATGCCCCCGCGTGAGCTGCACGAGCGGATCGAGCGCACTGCCGATCGAGCGCCGGGTGGCACGGAAGCCCCGCTCGACCGCGTCGGCGACCTCGTCGAGGGCCAGTGGCCCGAGCTCGACGGCCACAGCGTGATCGAGAAGCGGTCGCGAAGGGTCGTCGAACAGCCGCTCCACGAGGCTGGGTGACGAGCCGGCGAAGACGTACGCGGCGACTGCTGTCTGGTGCTGGATGACGCTTCGCAGAATGCCGTCGGCCCCGTCGATCCGCAGCAGATCCTGGATCTCGTCGAAGGCGACCAGGGTGCGCGCGCCCGCCCGTTCCTGCACACGCGTGGGAAGATCGAGCAGACGGAGAAGCACGGACTCCACATCGAGCCTCGGGTTGGAGCGCAGCGTGGCGGCGAAGCCGCCCCCACCCAGGGAGAGGCCCACTTGCCACGAGCGCAGCACACTGTCGATCGTGCGCCGGAACGGCCCCTTGACGCCGTGGTCGTAGGCCCGCTCGATCCGCACCACCAGGCTCGACAACGAGAGGACACCCTCCAGGTCGACGAGCGCCGTGACCATGCCGGCGCGCTCCGCCTCCGCGAGCAGTCGACGCAGCACGGTCGTCTTGCCGTACCGGCGCGGAGCGACGAGACGGGCAGCGTGGCCGCCCTTGGCCAGCCGTAGGAGCCGGCCCACCTCGGCGGCCCGGCCGATCACCTCGTCCGGAGCGAGCGCACCCGAGATCGGGAAGGGGTTGACGTCGACACCGCGCATCACGCGCTAGTCTGCACGATATCGACTCTTTTGTCTATTTTATGTAGACAGTATCGCCTAGCGTGGGTAGGCATGTGGTACGGTCGGCAGGGCCGATGCGCGTCTGGATCGACGTCACCAACTCCCCCCACGTCCAGTTCTTCCGGCCGCTGATCAGGCTCCTCGAGGCGGGCGGACACGAGGTCACGATCACCGCCCGCCGCTTCGCCCAGACCCTGGAGCTGCTCGAGGACGCAGGCCTCGAGTACACCGTCGTAGGCCCGCCACATGCCGGAGCCAGCCGGCTGCGGAAGGTCACGGCGATGTCCTCGCGCATCGCCGCGCTGCACCGCTTCGCCCGGCCGCGAAGCTTCGACCTCGCCCTCTCGCACGCGTCGCACGAGCTGCCGCTGACCGCCAGGCTCCTGCGCGTCCCCTCGAGCTACGCCTTCGACTACGAGTTCGCACACGCCCAGCACGCCATCGGCTGCAGGGCAGCCACGCGGGTGATCGTCCCCTCCGTGATCCCCCAGGACCGCCTCGACCGCATCGGCGCCCGCGCCGCCAAGGTGCGGAGATACGACGGGCTCAAGGAGGAGTACTACCTCCACGGCTTTCACCCGGACGCGCGGGTCACCGACCAGCTTGGCGTCGATCCCTCACGCGTGCTGGTGGTCGTGCGCACACCGCCGGAGGTGTCGCTCTACCATCTTCACGGCAACGCACTGTTCGATGGTGTGCTCGAGCGACTCGGGCACGACCCGGGAGTGCACGCCGTCGTCCTGGCACGCACACCGGAGCAGCAGGCGGCTCTCGTGGCGCGTGGATTGCCCTCGCTGATCGTCCCCGGGCGAGCCCTCGATGCCGCCAGCCTCGTCGCCGCAGCTGACCTCGTGGTGTCCGCCGGCGGCACCATGAACCGGGAGGCGGCCGCGCTCGGCACGCCCGTGTACACCACCTTCGGAGGGCGCCTCGGGGCCGTCGACGAGCACCTGCTAGCCGAGGGTCGGCTGCGCGAGTTGCGCTCGTCGGACGACATCCTGCTGGAGCGAAAGCCGGCGAGCGAACGCACTCCCGGCCGCGATCCGGAGCTCATGCTCGACCTGATGCTGCCGGTGAGGTAGACCCGCGCCCGGGGACCTGCTAGACCCCGAGGCACAACGACACGAAAGGGGGGAGGATGCTTCGCAGAAGGTACGTCACTGCAATCCTCGCCGTGCTGACGATCGCTGCCGGACTCACGGCGACGCTCGCTCAGGCGGACAACTCGAGCGGTTTCAAGACGGCTCAACCGTCGATGCTGACACCGGTCATGGCCGGCGTCCAGGTCACGCCGCTCCTCACGGTCGGCGACCGGCTTCCCAGCGGGTTCCGCTTCGAGGCGATTCCGGACGGGATCGCCGTCAACGCCCGTGGAGAGGGCCGCGCCGACGTCTACGTCAACCACGAGACCAGCAAGGTACCGTTCCCCTACAACACGGCAAACCCACTGGCTACGAACGGCGAGAACGACTTCGACAACTCGCAGGTCAGCCGGCTGATCCTCAACCAGCACTCCGCCGGCGTGCTCAACGGCTCCTTTGCGATCTCCTCGAGCGCCGGCTACCAGCGGTTCTGCTCGAACTATCTGGCGACGGAACGGGAGGGCTTCGACCGGAAGATCCTGTTCACGAACGAGGAGTCACCCGACTACGTCCTGCGCAAGGAGGCGTCATGGCCCCCCGCGCTCGCGAGCACGGAGCAGGAGGAGAACGGCCTCGTCGTGGCGCTGGATGTCAAGACCGGCAAGAGCCACCCCATCTACGGCATGGGCCGTCACAACCATGAGAACACCGTGCCCATCCCGGGGTTCCGCCAGCGCGTCCTGCTCTCCGGCGACGACACGTTCACCAGCGGCCCGCTGACGATCCCCGCCGGCGGCCCGCTGACAGCGACCTCGGTCCCGGCCCAGTCCCAGCTCTACTCGTACATCGCCAGGGACACCGACGCCGTGCTCAAGGACCGCGGCGACCTGTACGCCTTCGTGCCTGACACACCCGGGCTCAACTACTACAGCTTCACGCCCGGATCGACCATGAGCATCTCCGGCCGCTTCGTCAAGGTGCCCAGGGACATCGCCACCGGCCGCAAGGCAGACGGGACGGAGCTGAAGGCGGCCGACAAGGGCTACCCGCTGCCCCCGACGGACGGCTCATGGCAGCGCGACCTGCGCTCCGTGGCCGCGCTCGGGATCGACGGGCCGCAGTGGGTGCTCGAGTACTGGAGCGACCTCAACAACGTCTTCCAGTTCGTCCGCGTCGAGGACATCGCCTACGACAAGCGGCGCGGGATGGGCAACGTCGTGTACATCGTGGACTCCGGCCGAGGCACCGCCGGGGCCTCGCAGGCCGGTCGCTCCACCAACGGGCGGGTCTGGAAGATGGTGCTCGACCGCAGGGATCCGACCGTGGTCACGTCGCTGAGCGTGTTCGCCGAGGGCGACGACAACCCGGTGAAGACTCTTGCCGAGGTGCATCAGCCCGACAACATCGAGACGACGAAAGACGGGTTGCTGCTGACGGAAGACCCCGGCTCCAGCCAGCAATTCAACCTGGCGCAGCAGACGTCGGATCCGGCCAACGCAACCACGGGCCGGCTCTGGTTCGTGCCGTTCAGCGGCACTCCTCAGGTGGTGGCGAGGATCGACCAGACCGCGGACGGCGGCGCCACCGACGTCGACGGACGGCCAGCCGGCAACTGGGGAGCCTGGGAGACGACGGGTATCGTCGACGCCTCGGACGCCTTCGGAGACGGAGCCTTCCTGATCAACGTCCAGGCACACACGCTCTGGGTCGAGAAGGCCGACGGCGAGGACAACTTCGCGCCCGCCGGACCGGACTTCACCTACAAGCGTGAGGGCGGTCAGATGTTGCTCTTGCGTATCGGCGGCGAGGACGACGATGAGGACGAGGACGAGGACGACTAGCGTCCTGGCGAGCCCCTGAAAGGGGCCCGCCGGCCCGCCGGGACGACCAGGGGGCGGGGCCAGATCGGCCCCGCCCCTACTCCCATCCCGGCGCCACCATCCTTGGCAGGTACCGCCCGATGCGCGAAATCCGAGCGTGGTGACGCCGGGTGGAAGGGCTCCCGCGGGGCACGAGGCTCGCTTCGCCTCCCGCCCCGCAGCTCGGACTCCTATCCTGCGATGGACATCGCGTTGTAGGCCGGGAGGGTGTAGTACGGCTGGAAGATGAAGTTCTTCACACGTGCGGAGACGAACATCCGCGAGTTCGGGATCATGAACGGCACCCACGGAGCGTGGTCGCGCATGATCTCCAGGTCGAGCTTCGAGTACGCCGTCGCTCGGGCATCCCCGAACAGCGAGGCGGCCGAGTCCATCTTCTTGTTCAACGCAGCGTTGTTGTAGTAGGCGTAGTTCGTGTTGTTCTCGGCCTGAATCGTGCGTCCGTCGAGCAGCACGTTGATGAAGTCGAACGGGTCGTTGTAGTCCGCGCACCAACCCGCGTACGCGACGTCGAAGTCGTTGCCTTTCGTGCCGAGCGTCTTGTAGTAGATGCTCGCCGAAGTCGGACGCGTCTTCACCTTGAAGCCGAGCTGCTCCATGTTGAACTTGACGACCTGGGCCCGCGCCGTCTGGAGTGCGCTCGTCCCGAAGTAGAGGACGATCTCACGGCCTCCGACGTTGCCGGCGAGCTGCTTCGCCCGGGTCAAGTCAGCGCCCTTGATCGCGTACAACTTGTAGTCCTTGAAGCCCGGCACGCCCGGTACGAGGATCTGGTCTGTGCGCTTGCCGGCGAACTGGCCGGAGACGCGGATCAGCGACGGCCGGTCGATCGCCCACTGCGCCGCCTTGCGAAGCGAGAGCGAGTTGAACGGCGCCCGCGACGTGTTCATCGCGTAGTACAGGACGCAGCCGTTCGGACCGACGAAGTAGCGGCTCTTGTTGACGCCGTACTGTGCGGCGAGCGCCTCGTTCTCTGCCGGCGGATGACCACCCGCGTCGAAGTCGGCCTCACCGCTTTTCACCTGCAGCAACGACTGTGCCTGATCGGTGTTCACCGTGAACACGATCTGCTCCGGGTTCGCGGGGCGTGAGCCCTTGTAGTTCGGGTTGCGGGCAAGCACCAGCGAGCGGCCCACCTCACGCGCCTTGATGTAGTACGGCCCGGCGGAGGCGTACGTGTCCAGGCCCTTGTCCGTATAGGGCATGTCCGCCTTCACGGCACCGAACCACTGCATGGCCAGGATGGAGACGAACGTGGGGTTGGGCTTGGTCAGCTTGATCGTCAGCTTCTGGCCCTTGGCCGTGACGCCGGAGAGCTTCTTCGTCTTGCCGTCCAGGAAGGCGGCGCCACCCTGGATGATCTGGTCGACCTGGTCGTTGACGCCGAGCGGCGAGCCCATCTCGGGGCTGAGGTTCCGCTCGATGGCCCGCTGGAACGACGCGGCCGTGACCGGCGAGCCGTCGCTGAAGCGCAGCCCGCTACGGACCGTGAACGTGTACGTCTTCCCGTCCTTGGAGACGATGGGGAAGGCGGCGGCGGCCTCGGGGTACAGCTTGGAGCCGGCCGGCCCGTTCTTCTCCGGGTAGTTCACGAGCAGGGCCTGCGTCGTGTAGAGCATGGCCCAGCTGACGGTGTCGTACGCGAGACCCGGATCGACGTACTCGAAGTCGCCGTTCGAGATGTTGAGCCGGAGCGTGCCGCCCTTCTGGGTGGCGGCGCTCGTGCCGGCGGAGCCGGCGAACGCCGACGCCGCGAGCAGACAGGCTCCGAGGCTCGCAAGTGCGAGCGGGAGCAGGAGCTTCCTCCGCATCGTGTTTGTTTCCCTCCTTCTCCGCCCGTGCGCAAGCAGGGCGGGTCAGATGACTACGCTCAAAGTCAGACGGCCGCGCACCCGATCGCGGCGTGCCGAGCGATGCGACCTCCGCGCCTCCACGAATCGCAGAAGCGAATAGCTAGCGCGGCACGTCCAGCTTTGGGGTCAGGCCTCCCACGTCCCACCTCCCGGACCGAGGGATCGACAACCCCGGATGGAATCAGGCCTCACAGCTCTCACCCACCCGGCGGTGGGACGTGGGAGGCCTGACCCCGAGGGGCCTAGGCCGCCGTCAGCAACGCGCGGCTTGCGTCCACCGCGAGCTCGACGAACTCCGCTGCGGCCTGCGGCAGGGTTCGCTCCTTGCGCCACGCGATCACGATCGAGCGGTCGGGGAAGCTCGTGTCGAGTGCCAGGATCGGCAGCGCGACCGACGCCGCGGCGAACGATGGCAGAAGCGCGACGCCGGAGCCGGCGCCGACGAGGGCCCGGATCGTCGGAAGGTCTCCGAGACGCACGATCGGCGCGGTGAGCCCGCTGTCTCGGAGCAGTTCCTCGACACCGGTCTGGGTGGCGCACGCGGGCAGGGCGAACACCTCCGCCGCGCCGCAGAGCGCGTCCTCCACGGTGCGGCCGGTCGCCTCCTGGACGACCAGGACGAACGGGTCGCGAATGAGCTCCACGCACGCAAGTGAGCGGTGCACGATCGGGGACACGGTGAACGTGAGGTCGAGCTCCCCCGCATCGGTGAGCTGCTGCAGCCTGCGATCGGGAGCGGCCTCCACGAACTCGAGTGCCACGCTCGGCTGCCGGCGCCGGAAGCGCTGCAGAATCACGGGCAACAACGCCGAGCCGATGGGCGAGAACAGCCCGATGGCGAGCCCGTTGTCACGGTCCGCCCCGCCTCGCGCCAGATCGGCCTGCGCCTCGTGCAGTGTGGCCAGCATCGACTCGGCATGGACGAGCAGCGTCTCCCCCGCAGTCGTCAGTCCCACCCGCCGCGAGCCGCGGATACGTTCCAGCAGTCGTTCGCCGACCAGCCGCTCGAGCGTGGCGATCTGCCCGGAGATGGCCGACTGGGAGTAGCCAAGGCGCCGCCCGGCACCACCGAAGGTGCCTTCCTCGGCCACGCCGCGAAGCGCCGCCAGATGCCGCATTTCCACGCCGAGCCAGTTGTGGGCGCGCAGTGCGCCAGGCTCGCCTTCTCCCGCCAAGGCAACCTCCGTTCGATCCGCCCAGGTTGTTAGACGTCGAAACACCGGATCGGTCGGTGCGTCGGCTGCCCGACGAAGCGCCTTCTCTGCTCTCAGCTAGCGGACAACCTGATTAGTCGACGCGCGCGGCGGAGCGCTCGCCGGCATGACGGGGCTCGCCGACGATCCGGGCCAGGGTCTCGGTGAGCTCGCCGGTCGCGCACTCCTCGACGAGCCGTTCGAGGACGTCCAGCTCGCTGTCCAGCCACTCTCGGTCGATGGCGTCGACCGCGAGTCCGAGGATCTTCGGGTGGGTCGTCGGGTCCCAGGTCTCCCCCGGCGCGAATAGCTCCTCGTGCATCTTCTCGCCCGGCCGGATGCCGATGAGCTCGATGGCGATGTCGCGGTCGGGCTCGCGGCCCGAGAGACGGATCATGTTGTGCGCGAGGTCGAGGATGCGGATCGGCTCGCCCATGTCCAGTACGAAGATCCTCCCGTGCCCACCGATGGCGCCGGCCTGCATGACCAGCGCGGAGGCCTCCGGAATGGTCATGAAGAAGCGGGTCATGGCCGGATCCGTCACCGTGAGCGGGCCGCCGCGCTCGATCTGACGGCGGAAGATGGGAATGACGCTGCCCGCCGAGTTGAGCACATTCCCGAAGCGGACGGCGACGAAGCCCGTGGTGGCGTCGCCGGCGTGCGAGGTGACGACCCACTCGCACAGTGTCTTCGACTGCCCGTACACCGAGAACGGGTTGAGCGCCTTGTCCGTCGAAATGAGCACGAATCGCTCGGCTCCCGCCTCGACGGCGGCGTCGGCCACGATCCGCGTGCCCACGACGTTGTTGCGTACCGATTCCAGCGGGTTGGCCTCCATCAAGGGCACGTGCTTGTAGGCGGCTGCGTGGAAGACGACGTCCGGCAGCGCCTCGGAGAACACCTGGCGCATGCGCGCCCGGTTGGCGACGTCGGCGATCACGGGGACCGAGGCCGTGAACGCACGCTCGTGGTGGAGCTCCCGGTTGATCTCGAACAGCGGGCTCTCCGCCTGGTCGACGAGCACGAGCTTCGCAGGTCGCGCTCGGGCGATCTGACGGCACAGCTCCGAGCCGATCGAGCCCCCGGCGCCCGTGACCAGCACGGTCCAGTCCGGCGAGGTACGAGGAGATCGCGGCGAGATCGACCTGGACGGGGTCGCGACCCAGAACGTCCTCGACTTCGACCGGGCGCAGCTGGCGGGCCAGGTCGGACTCGTGGGAGACGAGCTCCGAGATGCCGGGGAGGGTCTTGACCGGTACCCGGTGTTGACGGCAGATCTCGACCACACGCCCTCGCAGGCCCCCGGGGGCCGAGGGAATGGCGATCAGCACCTCGTCCGGATGCTGCTCGCGGAGGATGTGCCCGAGGTCCGCGGTGGTGCCGAGCACCTTCACGCCGTGGAGGCGCAGGTTCTTCTTGCGGCCGTCGTCGTCGACGATCCCGATCGGGGTGTATCCGAGGGCGGGGTTGCGCAACATCTCCTTGACGACGCGTTGACCCGCATCGCCCGCGCCGACGACGACCGCTTCCCGCCCGCGGGCCACGACGTTCGCGGCAGACGGGCGCTCCAGGATCGTGCGGGCAGCGAGCCGCGTGCCGGCGACGAGCGCGAGGCAGAGCAGAAGGTCGAACGCCCACACCCCGACGGGCACGCGCGCGGGATGGATGTCGAGGACGAGGAGCACGAGCCAGACCGTGAGCGTGGCGAACGCCACTCCACGCAGGATCGACCACATGTCTCTCGTCGATACGTATCGCC
Organism: uncultured Actinomycetes bacterium; assembly: GCA_963738505.1. Classification (GTDB taxonomy): domain Bacteria; phylum Actinomycetota; class Thermoleophilia; order Gaiellales; family Gaiellaceae; genus Gaiella. The sequence goes on from CAVTWR010000018.1 coordinate 234,416, forward strand.
ACCAGCGGTTGTAGATGCCGGAGGCGGCGAAGACCGGCAGCTTGAGAACGACGGCGAGAACGACGATCTCAGGGTCGAGGTAACGGTCGTAATACACCGGCCGCGCTGCCTCGAAGCGAAGCTTCCAGGCGACGATCCAGGCAGCGGCGATCAGCGCCGCATCGACGGGGATCTGCCACAACGAGTGACGGGTGAGCAGCCCGCGCAAGACGAGGACGCTCCCCTACACCGCGAGGGCGACGGCGGCACGCACGGCGGACACGACGCGCTCCTGGACATCGGCGCCGATACCGCCCCACAGGGGAAGCGCCAGGTTCTCGGCCGAAGCCTTCTCCGTCTCGGGCAGTGAACCCGGTGCGTATCCGAGATGGCCGAATGCCGGCTGGAGATGCAGTGGCGTGCCGTAGTACGCGGCGGAAGCGATGCCTGCCTCCCCGAGCGAGGCCGAGATCCGATCCCGGTCGGGAGAGCGGACGACGAACAGGTGGTAGACGTGGCCCGGGCTGTCGCACGGGAGCTCGAGGAGCTCGCCGAGCCCGAGCTCTTCGTAGCGCGCGGCGCCTTCACGGCGGGACGCGTTCCAGCCGGGCAGATGGGGCAGGAACACGCGGAGCGCGGCGGCCTGGATGGCGTCGAGGCGCGAGTTCGTGCCGATCAGCTCGAAGGTCTTCTTGTCCTTCGAGCCGTGGAAGCGGAGCATCCGCACACGGTCGGCGACGCTGTCGTCGGTACACGCAACGAGACCCCCGTCGCCGAGTGCGAAGAGGTTCTTCGTCGGAAAGAAGCTGAACGTCGAGCAGACGCCCGTGGTGGCGATGCCCTCAGCTCCGAAGGCCTGCGCAGCATCCTCGATCAGGGGCAACCCGAGTGCGGCGAGCTCGGCCAGAGGCGCGGGGCGCCCGAAGAGGTGAACCGGCATGATCGCCTTCGTCCGCTCGGTGATGCGGGACGCGACGTCGTCCGGGTCGAGGTTGAGCGTGATCGGGTCGATGTCGGCGAACACCGGCGTGGCGCCCGCGCGGGCGATCGCCTCGGCCGTTGCGTAGAAGGTGAAGGAGGGGCAGATGACCTCGTCGCCGCGCCCGATCCCCAACGCCTCGACCGACAGCACCAGCGCGTCGGTGCCGTTGGCCACACCGATCGCGTGAGCAACGCCAAGGGCGTGCGCCGCCTCTCGCTCGAATCCCTCGACCTCGGGGCCGAAGATGAAGCGGCCGGATTCAATCACCTCGCCGATCCGCTCCTTGAGCTGGGGAATCAGGGGTGCGTACTGCGCCTTGACGTCGAAAAGCGGGATCATTCCCCGTCAGTGTAGCCCGGCACCGGGCTGGGCCCGCTCCGGCGGCGACGCACGAAGCGGTAGCCGAACCACCCGACGGCGGCGATCACGAGCGCGGCCACGATGTAGTCGACGTAGCGGAACGCCTCGTGGAAGGACTCCCAGCTCCGTCCCGCGGCCCAGCCGGCACCGGCGAAGGCAAGGCACCACGCGAGCGACCCGATCGCGGTGAGCACCGTGTAGCGGCCGAGAGGGGCCCGGAAGACTCCGGCCGGCACCGAGATGAACGAGCGCACGACCGGCGTCACGCGCCCGATCAGCACCGCCCAGTCGCCGAACCGCCCGAACCAGGCCTCTGCACGATCGATCTTCGCCGCGTCGAGGTGCAGCCAGCGGCCATGGCGGTCGAGCAAGGGCCGACCTCCGCGCATGCCGACACCCCAGCCGACGATCGAGCCGAGCAGGTAGCCGACGGCCCCGGCCAGAGCCATCGCCAGATACGAAGTGAGCCCATCGGCAAAGGTGTGTCCGAAGAGTGTCGTCGACTGCCCGGCGAAAGCGCCGGCGGCTACAGCGCCGGCGTAGACCATCACCACCTCACTCGCGGCCGGGAGCACAGCGTCGATCGCCATGAGCCCGAACACCGCGAGCAGGCCGTGGTGACCGATGGTGTCGGTGACTGCCTCGGTGATGCCACTGAGCACGGATGCGACGAGCATGGTTCGATGCTATCCGGCGGCCGGGCTGCGACTCAGCGGACCACGCGCTTGACCGCAAACGGCCGTGTCTGCTCGACCGCTCCGAGCAAGCCCTGGGCGCGCACCCGGAGGACGTACCGCCCTGTCGGCACCAGCGCCCGCGCGCGGTCGCGCCCATCCCATGAGACGAGCGACTCGCCGGCCGGGAACGACCTGGCGGCGAGCCGACGAACACGCGTCCCGCCTTTGGTCTCGACCGTGGCCACCACCTTCGCCGCGCGCGTCAGCTTCCAGCCGAGCCCGAAGACGCCGCCCGTGACGGGCAGGCGGAACGTCGGGCGTTCGGTGCGCAGGAACCCGAGTGTCTTGTCGACGGTGAAGGCCCGCTCGCCGGTGGTGGACTGCCCGAGATCGTCGGTGGCGTCCACACGCAGCGTCCAGCGCCCTTCGGCCAGGTTCTCGGGAAGCGCGACGGGGTAGCTGCCGACGCCGCGCTCGAGCGTCTCGGGAGCCCCAGCAACGCCGGCGGGTGCGGTGAGGGTGGCCGTCACGGTGGACGGCCTGACGACGCGGTAGGAGAGGCGCTGTGCGTCGTCGACGCCGTCGCCGTCAGGGGAGACCACGGCCACCGGCTCGGGGAGAAAGACGCCGGTGTAGACGAGCAGGAGCGCGGAAGCAATGGCGCGCTCGGCGCCGCCCGAGGGCCGGTTGAGCACGCTGCCGTCGAACGCCATCGCACTGGAGCCGCCCCCGTCGAGCGCCATCGCCGTGGTCGCGCCGAGACGGGCCAGCGCCTGTCCGAGCTGGAAGTTGCTGAGACCGACGCTGTACCCGGGCTGCCGGCCGTCCACGGCGACGAGCAACACGCGCCCGTCGGCGGTCTGACCGACCGCGGAGCGGGGCGAGCGCGGCGTGAGCTGGCTGTCCAGGAAGGTCTCACCCGCGCGGAACACCGGTGCCCCGTCGCGGACGATCTGGGGACCGCCGCCGATAGCGGAGACGAGGTTGCTCCAGCCCGGCTCGAGCTCGACCCGAACCGTGGCCATCGAGCCCGGCACGATCGAGGCGAGCACGGTTGCCGAAGCACCGCGCGCGACGAGGACGGCGCCGCCGGAAGGGATCTCGACTGGGGCCGAGGACGGGAACACGGCAGCGATCGGCGCTGGGAGATCGACGCCCGGGGTGGCCGGTGGGAAGGGGAAGACGATTGCCGCCGTGGCCCCCTGGAGCGGTGGAGTGGCAAGGCCGAACGTGGGTGTGAACAGGGACACGCCGTTCGCGGGCGGCAGCTCGTTCAGCCGCATGAGGGGCCGGGTGGTCACGCCGTCCGAGAGGGTGAGCAGCCCCTTGAAGGCGACGCGCCGCACCTCGAGGGTGCCGTCCGAGAGGATGCCGAGGCTCGAGCGGCCCGCATTGGGCGGATTGGCGAGGTCGCCCCCGCGCAGGAAGACGCCGCTGGGGCGGCCGGTGGCGAGCGAGAAGAGGTCGCCGTTGACCCCGGCCGTCGTCGCCGTCCCCGCGAGGCGACGCTGCATCGAGGTGAGCGTCTCACGGCCGACGACCGTGTCGGTGGAGAGCACCGGCTGCAGCGTCGTCGTCCCCCCGGGGCGCGGGGAGGTGATCACGTTGAGGACGACCGGGCCGCCGGGGGTGAACTCGATCTCCGAGCTGTAGGTGACGCCGGGCCAGAGCTCGCGCGTGGCACCCCCACCCGCGGAGCTGAGAAGGAGAGCGCCGAACGCGACGGCGACGATGACGAGGAAGGGTCGCATCCGGCAGGATCCAGGGTACCGCCCCCTTTCGCGCAACAAGCGAGCCCTAACGGAATCCGAACGGGCTTCACGCACCCCGCTCGGGACGGTGCACGCGATTGCGGATCACCGGGCTGAACGCCTTGCGAGGGCCTGAAGGGCCCCGCGCGTGAGCCAGGCCGTGAAGGCCAGCGCGTCCCACCTGCCCGCGAGGGACGAGTGGCCGCACCCGTCCCTTGCCAGGCCCTGAAAGGCCCCGCGCGTCGCGCCTGCTCCCGAGGGGCGAGGGCATGACGCAGCAGCGGCTCTCGGCGCAGTGGGTCCCTTCAGGGACTCTCGAGAAGTTCGTCCCTCACCCGCATCCGCAACCCATCGACGTCAGGTCAGAAGACCTTGACGTCGCGGTACAGCGTGTCGCGCTGCACCGGGGTCTTACCGTGGGCGCGGATCAGGTGCACGAGCTCGTCGGTCGAGGTGCGGTGGGCGGTACCGGCGGCAGAGACGACGTTCTCTTCCATCATCACCGAGCCCATGTCGTCGGCGCCGAAGCCGAGCGCGACCTGACCGATCTTCAGCCCCTGCGTGACCCAGGAGGACTGGATGTGCGACACGTTGTCCAGGTAGATGCGGGACACCGCCTGTGTGAGCAGATAGTCGAACGAGGTCGGCATGCTCTCGTCGGGCACCTGCGCGTCGAGCCTGTTGCCGTCTCGCTGGAACGTCCAGGAGATGAAGGCGCGGAAGCCTCCGGTCTCGTCCTGCACCTCGCGGACGCGGCGCATGTGCTCGACCCGCTCCTCGAGCGTCTCCACGTGCCCGTACATCATCGTCGCCGTCGTGGAGATGCCGAGCCGGTGGGCCTCCCGCATCACTCCGAGCCACTCGTCGGACTTCGTCTTCAGGGGAGCGATGATGTCCCGCACACGGTCGACGAGCACCTCGCCCCCGCCGCCGGGGAGCGAGTCGAGGCCGGCGTCGCGCAGCCGGGAGAGCGTCTCCCAGATGGTGAGCTTCGAGCGCCGCGCGATGTGCTGCACCTCGGGCGGGGAGAGGCAGTGCAGATGAATCGCGTACCGGGCCTTGATCGAGCGAAAGAGGTCCTCGTAGTAGTCGATGGCCAGGTCGGGATGATGGCCGCCCTGCATGAGCACGCCGGTGCCGCCGATGGCGAGCGTCTCCTCGATCTTCTTGAAGATCACCGGCTTGGGCAGCAGATACCCCTCGCGCCGGTCACCGGGGCTGCGGTAGAAGGCGCAGAAGTCGCAGTCGGTGACACAGATGTTCGTGTAGTTGATGTTGCGGTCGACGATGAACGTGACGCGGCTGGCATCGGTCTTGCGCGCCCGTATCTCCTGTGCCACGCGACCCACGGCCACGAGATCCCGTGAGCGCAGGAGGGCGACCGCGTCGTCGTCGGTGATGCGCTCTCCTCCGAGCGCCTTCTCCAGTACGGCCTGGACTTGGGCGCCAACCACGTGCATGAGGGCGCTCACACCCGCACCTCGTCGTTGACGAACCGCAGCTCGGGCACGCGCTCGAGCTCGCCCACGTCGCGGGCCATCTCCAGGAACGTGTAGAAGCCGGCGCGCTCTCGTGGCCCGAAGCTGTAGCGGAGCTTCTCGAAGTAACGGGCCAGGAATCCGGCCGGATACCCGTAGCGGGCGGCCGCCTCGTGTGCGAGCAGCTCCGGCTCCGTTCGCGCCAGGCGCACCGAGGCAACGAGCGCGTCCTGCAGGTCGGCGATCCCGGCGACCACCGGCTCGGGAGAGGCCCACACGGCGAACACCATCGGCAGCCCGGTCTTCTCCAGCCAGAGGCGGCCGAGGTCGTGGTGCGGAGTCGGATCCTCGAAGGCGCTGCGCAGGGCGGCATCTCCGATCAGGAGCTTGGCGTCCGCACTCTCTCCGAACGGGCGGATCTCGGCCTGCGGTAGGAGCACGCGCGTGAGCACGACGGAGGTCGCGCTCTCCGGCGTCACGGCGACGGACTCGATCCGCGAGAGCGGCAGGCGACTGACGAGCTGGATCGAGTCGACGGCACCCTCCGACGAGACGCAGAGCCGCGGCAGTAGCCGCAGCGCTTCGGCGTGGCGTGCGTACTCGATGGAGGAGACCGGGGCCAGGTCGAGCTCACCGTCGAGCAGCTGCCGGTTGAGCTCGGTGGGTACGCCGACCACCTCCTCCACCTCGTGCTCGAGGCGGTGGAAGACCGGGGCCATGTTCACGTAGGAGATGCGACCAAGCCGGATCACGGGGTTTCCACCTGCGGCTCGAAGAAGGTGACGAGGTTGCCGTCGTGATCACGGACTGCGAACTCACGGAACCCCCACGGCTGCAAGGTGAGCGGCGCGTTCTCGTGCACGATCGACTGTGCCGAGCACGTTTCGTACAGGTCGTCGATGCCCGACACGCCGACACGGATCATCGTCGTCGACTCCGGCGGCTCGATCCGGCTCGGGCCCCAGAAATGGATCCAGGACTCATCCCGGCCGACGATGCCGTACTCCGCCTCCGTGTGGAAGACGGCGTAGCCGAGCACGTCGCGATACCACGCGGCCGACGTCTCCACGTCCCGGGCCGGGATGATGGGGACGGAGCTGAGAAACGTGGTCACGCGTAGCGGCGGAGCGGGTTGTAGAGCGTGTCGCGCTGCACGGGGACCCGTCCGGCCTCCCTCACATAGCGCACGAGCTCCTCCACCTTCTGCTCGGTCCCGGTGCGCCCGCCGGCGGCCTTGAAGATCTCCTCGCGCACGACGGTGCCCTGCACGTCGTTGGCGCCGAAGTGCAGCGCGACCGCCGCCATGGGCATCCCCATCATGATCCAGTACGCCTTGATGTTCGGGATGTTGTCGAGCATCAGCCGGGCGAACGCGAGCATCTTGAGATCGTCGGCCCCTGTTGTATGTCGAAAGCCGCGCCGCTCGAAGACGGTGTTCTCGGGATGGAAGGCGAGGGGTATGAAGGCGAGGAAGCCACCGGTGCGGTCCTGCTGCTCGCGCAGTCGCAGGATGTGGTCGACCCGCTCCTCGTAGGTCTCGACATGGCCGTAGAGCATGGTGCAGTGCGTGGGGATCCCCATGCGGTGCGCGGTGTCGTGGACGTGGAACCAGATGTCCGGGTGCTCCTTGCCGGGGGCCACCAGGCGGCGCACCCGATCCGCGAAGATCTCCGCTCCGCCTCCCGGAAGGGAGCCGAGGCCTGCCCCCTGCAGCTCGCGCAACACCTGCTCGTGGGTCGCCCCGGAGATGGTGGTCATGTGGTGGATCTCGGAGGCCGTGTAGCACTTGAGGTGCACGTCCGGCAACGCTTCGTGCAAGGCCCGGATCGTCTCCACATAGAAGTCGAGCCCGACGTGCGGGTTCTCGCCGTTGACCATGTGGATCTCGGTGAAGGTCGACACCGCCCGCTGGCGCACGGCGTCCTCGACCAGCTCCTGCGTGGTGGTCGTATAGGCGCGCTCCTGCTTCTGGGTCGCGGCGAACGCGCAGAACTTGCATTTCACCCGGCAGACGTTGGTCTGGTTGAGGTACAGGTTCTGCACGAAGAACACCTCGTCGGTGCCGCCCCGCAGCCGGCGGGCGAGGTCCGCGAGCTCGCCGAGCTCCAGGAGGTCGTCCGACTCGAGGAGCGTGAGGCCGTCCTCGAGATCGAGTCGCTCTCCGGCCAGCACCTTCTCCCTGACGGGTGTGAGGGTGCTCGTGCGGTCAAGAGTGGCCATGTGGGTCAGGAGCTCCGGTGGACGACGGCGTCGGCAAGCGTTTCCAGTTCCGTACGGCGCGGCTCGCCGTTGAGGCAGCAGCGCGCCTTGGAAGCGTAGTCGAGCGCCACCTGCCGGGAGCGTTCGAGGGCACCCGTGGCCGCGACGCGCACGAGCACGCCGTCCAGCGGGCCTCCCGCAATCGCCTCGCGCACGATCGGGTCCTGCTCGGCTGCGAGCAGCAGGGGGAGCGTGGGGGTGCCGTCGCGGAGATCCGTGCCCGGGATCTTCCCGGTCTCCTCGCTGTCACCAGCGCAGTCGAGGATGTCGTCGGCGATCTGGAACGCGATCCCGAGCAGCAAGCCGTACTCGCCGTTGCCGCCGCCGAGCGCGCAGGCGGCCTCGAACAGCTTCCCGGTCTTGAGCGCACAGCGTTCGACATAGGCCTCGACGGTCGTCGTCGGATCGTGACGTTGCCGGCGCTGGAGAGCTTCGCCGCGCGCCAGCGCGAGACAGGCACTGGCCAGGATCTCCACGCCGTGCTCGTCCTCGCTGCCCGTGAGCTCGGCGAAGGCGCGTGCGAAGAGATAGTCGCCTCCGGCGCGAGCCGCGGTTTCGCCGTGCCGCGTCCAGGCCGCAGCCTGCCCGCGCCGTACGCACGCACCGTCGATCAGGTCGTCGTGGACGAGCGTGGCCATGTGCACGAGCTCCACGGCGACGCCGGCGGTCACGCTCGGCTCCGCGCCCGCCGGTGCCGAGAGGAAGGCGAGAACCGGCCGCAGCCGCTTGCCGCCGGAAGCGAGTGCGTCGGCGCCCACTTCGGAGACGATCCCGGGGTGGCTCTCAACGGTCGCCGCGAGCCGATCCTCCACGGCGGCCACGTACTCCTCGAGCCCCGGCGTGGCCCGCACGACCCCGATCGCAGTCAAGGTCACAAGCTCACCGCGCCGTGGCCGTGTGCAGGGCGACGATCGAGCCGGCCAGCAGGCGGAAGCCGACGTCTGCAAAGCCGCACCGTCCGAGCAGGGTGGCGAGCTCCTCGGCCCCAGGGAAGCGGCGTACGCTGGCCGGCAGGTAGGTGTAGGCGCGGCCTCCCGGTAGCACCTTCCCGAGCAGGGGGACGATTCGCCCGAACCAGAGGCCGAAGAACGGGCGCAAGACGCCACGCGGTTGGGTGATCTCCAGGATCGCGAGTCGCCCCCCGGGCCGCAGCACGCGGTGCAGCTCGCGCAGGCCGCGCTCCAGGTCGCTCAGGTTGCGCACACCGAACCCGACGGTGGCGGCGTCGAAGGAGCCGTCGGCGAGTTCGAGGGCGAGCAGGTCTCCGCGCACCCATTCGACCGTCTGCGACTTGGAGCGGGCCCGCACCAGCATCTCCTCCGAGAAATCGAGACCGGTCACGCGGCCGCCTTCGCGCTCCGCGGCCAGCGCGAGGTCTCCCGTGCCGCAGCAGGCGTCGAGGACGCGCGATCCCGGCTGCACCACGGCGGAGGCGGCCAACCGGCGCCAGCGACGGTCGAGCCCGCCCGTCATCACGCGGTTCATGATGTCGTAGACGGGCGCGATGCGGTCGAACATGGAACGGACGCCGTCGGGGGTGAGCGTGCCGGACTCGTGGGTCATGCCGAGCCCCAGCGCTTGACGAGGGTCTGTTCCAGGCCGATCTGGTCGAGACAGCGGGCCACGACGAAGTCGACGAGGTCGGCGATCGTCTCGGGCTCGTGGTAGAAGCCCGGGGCGGCGAAGAGCACGACCGCCCCCGCCTCGTGCAGGGTGGCGAGCCCGCGCAGGTGGATCGAGGAAAGTGGCGTCTCGCGCGGGACGAGCACGAGCTTGCGGCGCTCCTTGAGCGCGACCGATGCGGCGCGATGAATCAGGTTGGCCATGGCGCCCGACGCCAGCGTCCCCACCGTGGCCATCGAGCAGGGGCACACGACGTAGGCATCGACCTTGGCCGACCCGCTGGCGAACGGGCTGCTCCAGTCGTCCGTGGCGTACACGGTCACCTGCTCGCGTGCGCCCGTCTCCTCCAGCAGCCGGTCGAGGACGTCGTTCGGATGCAGGCTGCTGTCGCGATAGAGCTCGGTGGCGAGCACCTCGATCCCGGCCGCGGAGGCACAGAGCCCGATCTCACAACCGGCGGTGCCGAGTGCCCGTAGCAACCCCTCCGTGTAGGGCGCGCCCGAGGCACCGGTGATCCCGAGGAAGATGCGCATGCTGGCAGGGTAGACGCGCGGGTCAAGCCGGCGTTTGCACGACCGTGAACCTCACGGCCTGCGACCGTCGGACCCCGGGAACCGGATCACCTCGACGTCCGCCGAGCAGTGGGCCGAACGCCTGGCGAGGCCCTGACGGGTCCCGCAGCGCAGCGTCTCTCAGGAACTCATACGAAGGTCGGCCCAGCCCCCCGAGAACCCGGCTTTTCAGTCGTGCCGAAGGTGCGCAGTGCAGGCAGTGCCCGCACGGGCTATCTCTCGCGCTGCTCGCCCTTCGAGGCGTCGAGGAAGGTGGCGAGGTTGGTCAGGTTCTCCTCACCGAGGTACGAGTACGAGATCATCACGTTGTTGCCGAAGGCTGCCGGGTTGGCGATGTAGTCCTTGAAGCCGTCGATGCCACGTTTGGTTCGCCCACCGACGTCCGAGAGCTCGGGCGCTCCGAGGTTGGAGCTGCCTTCCCCGAGGTACGAGTGGCAGTTGAGACAGCCTGACTGGGCGAACAGCTCGCCACCGCTGATCGCCGCGGGGTTCCCGGTGAACCCCTGTTTTTGCGCCCATTCGTTGACGGTGCCGGCGGCGATGATCTCCGAGCCGAGCGCCTCCTTGGCGGTTGCGCCCTTCCACGTCAGCACACCCATGGAGATCACGGTGAGGATGGCGGCGACGACGGCGACCGGGCGGCGGAGCGGCCGGCGCTCGCGGCGGCGGTCGAGGAACGGCAGCGCCAGGAGCAGGATGAGGAGGATGGTGGGGATGCCGACGGTGCCGAGGATGACCGAGTCCGGCCACTTGAAGACGCGCAGGAGGTAGAAGAGGAAGTAGAAGAACCAGTCGGGGCGCGGGATGAAGTCGATCGTCCCGGCATCCGCTTTCTCCGTGTACCAGGGGCCGAGCAGCCCGGCCTCGAGGCCCTTGCCGTTCTCCGTGTCGTCCGCCGTCACATACCAGACGACGGTCAACACGATGATCACCGCGACCGTGACGAGCGCCATGACCGTGTCGTGGAAGATGGCGTAGGGGAAGAACGGCTTGCCCTCGTTCTTGACGTCCGCCTTGTAGCGCTTGAACTCGTCGCGTCGCGCCTGCTGGATGCGGGAGGCCATCAGTGCTGCTCCTCCTCGTCGGGCTGGCCGCCGACCTCGGCCGGGGTGCGGATCAGGCCACGCCGCTCTCCCGTGTCTCCGGGGCGCGGCCGGCCGGCGCGCACGGACGACCAGGGCGGCGAGCTGACGCCGAGGCGAACGACGAGATACATGTGCAGACCGATCAGAGCCATGATCCCGCCGGGGATGGCGAGCATGTGCAACGAGTAGAACTTGGACAGGGTGTCCGGCCCGATTTGCGATCCCCCCTGGAGGAACTGCGCCAGGAAGGGCCCGACGATCGGTCCGGTCGCATTGATGTTGATGCCGACCACCGTCGCCCAGTACGCCGTCTGGTCCCAGGGCAGCAGATAGCCGGTGAAGCCCTCGGCCATGCCGGTCACGAGCAGGATCACGCCGGTGATCCAGGTCAGCTCTCGCGGGTACTTGTAGGCGCCGAAGAGGAACACGCGGCCCATGTGCAGGAACATGAGGATGATGAAGACGCTCGCGCCCCACTTGTGCATGCCGCGCACGAGCCAGCCGGCCCACACATCCTCGGTGATGTGCACGATCGACTCGTAGGCCTTGTCGGGGTCCGGCTTGTAGTACATGGCCAGGAAGACTCCGGTCACCGTCTGCACGAGGAACGCCGTCAGCGTGGCGGCGCCCAGCGTCTGCATCCAGTTGACGTCGCGCGGCACGTTCCGCAGCAGGAACCACTTGATGTAACCGACGAGGCCGGTGCGCTCCTCCACCCAGTCGAGCGGGTACAGGGCCACGGCTTCCATCTGCTTGCGGCGAGCGTTCTTGGCCATCAGCGGTTCACGATCCTGGGGTGGGGATGGGGTACAGCCACGACTCGATGCCGTCCACGTGCACTCCCGGGTAGGCGCGACGGTACTTCTTGATCGTCGCCTTGGCCCCGGCGCCCTCGACACCGCCGACGCTGAACAGCTTGCCCAGGATCAGGTTGCCGTCCTTGATCGAGAACTCGTAGCGGTCGAGTGCGCGCACCGGAGGGCCTGCGGTGCGGTTGCCCTCTGCGTCGTACAGGCCACCGTGGCAAGGGCAGCCGAAGCTGGCCGCGAGCACGGGGCGCAACTCGACGCCGTTGACGTCCTTCGCGCCCTCCTCGTCGATCGGCCCGTTCGGCTGGACCGGGCATCCGAGGTGGACGCAACGGGAGAAGATGGTGGTGAAGCTCGGGACACCGTCCTCGGTGAAGCCGTTGTTGCGAACGTAGGCGGTGCGCCGGGAGACATCGCCGACCGCCTCGTTCTCCGCGAACGTGGCGATCACGTACTGGCCCTCGGGGAAGTTGGAGATGGGCCCGAGATCGACCTCGCTCGTCTCGATGTTCTCTCCGAGGAAGGAGGGAAGGATGCCGAAGCCGATGGAGGGAAGCGTGACGCCCGCGCCGATCACGCCGCCGAGACCGACGGTGGCGGCGGTGAGGAAGAAGGCGCGGCCGTAGGTCTCCGGCTCGTCGTCATGGGCGTCGGCGAGCGCGGGGTGCGGCTTGACCTCTCCCGACGGGCCCTTGCCGTTGACCTCGAGCACCCAGAGCACTCCGAACGCGGCGGCCACGACGGCACCGACGATCGCGACCGGCGTACTCACGACGACACCGATCAGCAGGACCGCGAAGCCGATCGCGAAGCCGATAGGCCACAGCGAAGGCGCGGGAACCTTGGTGTCGTCTGCGTCGCTCACGTGACCTGATTCAATCCCTTGCCGCTCTTCCCTGTCAACGGCCCGATCGACGGGCCAGGCGTCGCTTCCTCGGTGCATTCTGCACACCTGGGTCGGAAGGCGTCGCCGGAACCGCGCCCAGGCCGTACTCGGCCCAGCGCCGGTCGACGAGCGCCGAGATCTCCTCCGACATGACGATCGGCTCCGGCCACGGGCGAGTCCCCTCGTCCGGGCCCTTGGCGGTCGCGTCGAAGCCGATCTTGCCGCCATACGACGGCAGGACGCTCGCGTGGTCGAGCTGGTCGATGGGGCCTTCGGTGAGGATCACGTCGCGCTTCGGATCCACGTTGGCGCAGACGTGGAAGAAGACCTGCTCGTAGTCGTGCACGTCGACGTCTGCATCGACGACGACGACCGACTTGGAGAGCGAAAGCAGACCCAGCCCCCACACGGCATGCATCACCTTCTTCGCATGCCCGGGGAAGCGCTTGCGGATGGACACGATCACGCAGTTGTGGAAGGTACCCGCAGTCGGGAGGTCGTAGTCGACGATCTCCGGGACACTCATGCGGATGGCGGGCAGGAAGATCCGCTCGGTGGCCTTGGCCAGCCACTCGTCCTCCGCGGGCGGCCGCCCGACCACGATCGACGGGTACACGGCGTCGCGGCGCATCGTCATCGCGGAGATCCGGAAGACGGGGAACTCCTCGGGAGGCGTGTAGAAGCCGGTGTGGTCGCCGAACGGCCCCTCCAGGCCGACGTCGTTCACGTCGACCCAGCCCTCGAGCACGATCTCCGCGTTGGCGGGCACATGGAGATCGACGGTCTTGCACTTGACGAGCTCGACCGGTGAGCCCTTGAGGAAACCGGCCAGCATCAGCTCCCCGACGTGCTTCGGCAGCGGCGCGCTTGCCGAGTAGGCGGTCACCGGATCGAGGCCGAGGGCCACGGCCACCGGGATCCGCCCCTCCGGCGAGGCGAGCAAGTCGGCCCGGCCGTCCTTGTGGATCTGCCAGTGCATGAACGTCGAGCGGCGGTCGATCTTCTGCATGCGGTACATGCCGACGTTCCGCACGCCGGTCTCCCGGTCCTTGGTGATCACGGCCGGGAGGGTGATGAAAGGGGCGGGATCGAGCGGCCAGCAGCGCTGGATCGGCAGCAGGTCGAGATCGACGTCCTCACCGGTCAGCACGATCTCCTGACAGGGCGCCTTCGACACCTCCTTCGGCATCGAGTCGGCGATCGACTTGAGCTTGCCGAGGCTTCGTACCTTGTCCACGAGCCCCTGCGGCGGCTGCAGCTCCAGGATTTCCTCGAGCTTGGCGCCGAGAGCGTCCAGCGACCCCACCCCGAAGGCGAGGCACATGCGGCGCTCCGTGCCGAACTGGTTGATCAGCAGCGGCACAGTGGAGCCCCTCGGCCTCTCGAACAGCAGCGCCGGCCCGCCGGCCTTCACGGTGCGATCGACGATCTCCGTGATCTCCAGGTCGGGATCGACCTCGGCCGGGATGCGGACGAGCTCGCCCTCCCGCTCGAGGAGCGCGATCCAGTCGCGGAGGTCGGAGCATGGCGCGCTCATCGCCGGGGAGTCTAGTGCGGCGTCTCCCAGCGTTTGACCTGGAACTGCCGTGGAGTCGTGGTCGCCGTGTTGCTCAGCGCGAGCGGCGCCGGCGGATCGCCTTGCGGCGCGCGGCTGCGTGGTGCGTGATCTCACCCAGCGCGATCACGCCGATGAACACGAGACCCACGACGAGCATCGAGAGGATCACACTTCGGCCCTCTTCGGCGGCGTCGGCAAGGATCCAGGAGAAGGCCAAGCTCACGTGCGCGATGCTAGCGAACCGGACGGATCATCGCGACGGGAGGAGCCTCGCGTGTGTGGCGAACGCCGCGTCGATCTCCGCCGACGATCTCGAGGAGCGGGCCGCTGCCAGGAGCGGGCCGACGTCCGCACGGTCACGAAGCGCCTCCCGCGCAGGTCCGAGCCTTCCCTCGCCGAGCTGCGCAGCCGTTGCCGCCCACGCCGGCCCGTCGCCCGGGCGGGTGTCGGCGCGGAGTTGCGCGCACAGCGAGATGAGCTCCGCGAGATCGTTGACCGCTACCCGGTTTCCCGTCGCAGCGATGCGGACGAGCCCGTGCGCGTAGAGATAGTCGCCGAGCAGCAGGGCGTCGTCGCGATCGGCGGGATCGAAGAGCCGCGAGGTCCCGTAGTGCACGACGTACCCCTCGTAGATCGTCTCCACCCCGAGCGCGAGCAGCGGGTCGCAGACGAGCGTGGAGAACACCGCGGTCGTGTCCCGAGCGCCCGGCTCTCTGGCCGCGGCCGCCCACAACGAGCTCTCGTCGGCTGCGCCGTCGACGATCAGATCGAAGAGCGAGACGTCGAGGGAGACGGTCATCGGCCCCGTCCCGCGAAGAACTCGCCCACGCCCGCGATCGTGGCGTCCACGTCCTCCTCGCGATGCGCCGTGGAGACGAAAAGGCACTCGTACTGGGACGGCGCGAGGTACACCCCCCGCTGCAGCAGATGGCGAAACAGGGCAGCGTACGCCTCGGTGTCGGAGCGGGCGGCGTCGTCGAAGTTCTGCACAGGCCCATCCTGGGAGAACAGCGTGAGCATGGCACCGACGCGTTGCACGCATCCGAACTCGGAGAGCCCCGCCTCGAGTCGCGCTCCCAGCTGCTCCAGACGGTCGTAGACGGCTGGGTCGCGCAGACGGCGAAGCACGGAGAGCCCGGCGGCCGAGGCGAGCGGATTCCCCGAGAGCGTTCCCGCCTGGTACACGGCCCCGACCGGCGCCAGCTGCTCCATCAGCTCCGCCTTCCCTCCGAACGCGGCGAGCGGCAAGCCGCCACCGACGATCTTGCCGAGGATGGTCAGGTCGGGCAGAACGCCGAACCGCTCTTGCGCGCCGCCGCGAGCGACCCGGAAGCCGGTGATCACCTCGTCGAACACGAGCAGGGCGCCGGAGGCGTCGGCCAGCCTGCGGAGCGTCTCCAGGAACTCCGGCGCGGGTGGGACGACGCCCATGTTGCCGGCCACCGGCTCGAGCATGATCGCGGCCAGGCCCTCGCCGTAGCGCAGCACGGCCTCGGCGACGCCCTCGATGTCGTTGTAGCGGCAGACGATCGTGTCCGCGGCGGCCGCCGCCGGCACGCCCGGGCTCTTGGGGATGCCGAGGGTGGCGAGCCCCGAGCCGGCGCCGGCGAGGAAGGGGTCGGCGTGGCCGTGGTAGCAGCCGGTGAAGGTGATCACGCGGTCGCGGCGGGTCGCCGCTCGCGCCAGCCGGAGGGCGCTCATCGCCGCTTCGGTGCCCGAGGAGACGAGGCGCACCATCTCGACCGACGGCACTGCCGCCACGATCTCCTCGGCCAGGTCGACCTCCAGTTCGGTCGGCGCGCCGAAGGTGGTGCCGAGGCCCAGCGTCTCCTCGACGGCGGCCAGCGTCTCGGGGTCGGCGTGCCCGAACACGAGCGGTCCCCAGGACATGACCCAGTCCACGTAGCGGTGACCGTCGACGTCCTCGATCAGCGAGCCCTGCCCCGCACGCATGAAGAGCGGCTCTTCCAGACCGACCGACCGCATGGCCCGCACCGGTGAGTTGACGCCGCCTGGGATGAGCGCGGTCGCCCGTTGCCAGCGACTCGAGCAGTCGATCAGAGCCACGCCGCAAGCTCCTTGGCCCAGTACGTGACGATCGTGCCGGCGCCTGCCCGCTTGATGGAAACCAGGCATTCGAGAGCCGCGCTGCTCTCCTCGAGATGGCCGGCGGCTGCGGCCGCCCGCACCATCGCATACTCGCCCGAGACGTTGTAGGCCCACACGGGGCTGTCGAAGCGCTCGCGCACGGCGCGGATCACATCGAGATACGGCAGCGCCGGCTTGACCATCAGCACGTCGGCGCCCTCGGCGAGATCGAGCTCGCACTCGCGGAGAGCCTCGCGCACGTTCGGAGGATCCATCTGATAGCCCCGGCGGTCGCCGAAGGACGGACTGGACTCGGCGACCTCGCGGAAGGGGCCGTAGAAGGCGGACGCGTACTTGGCTGCGTAGGAGACGATCGGGGTCTCGGGCAGGGCCGCCCGGATCGCGCCCACACGCCCGTCCATCATGTCGCTCGGCGCGACGACGTCGGCGCCGGCCGCCACGTGGCTCGCGGCAGTGCGGGCCAGCAGCTCGAGCGTCTCGTCGTTGTCCACCTCTCCGTCCCGCAGGGCACCGCAGTGACCGTGCGCGGTGTACTCGCAAAGACAGACGTCGGTGATCAGCAGGAGCTCGGGAACCGCCGCCCGCAGCGCCCGCAGGGCGCGTTGCACGATGCCGCCCTCTTCCCAAGCGCCCGAGCCCTCTTCGTCTTTCTCCTCGGGAATCCCGAACAGCAGCGCGGCCCGTACCCCGAGACGGTGCAGGTCCTCGCCCTCCCGGACGATCTCGTCGACCGAGCGCTGGGCGATCCCGTCCAGGCCGGCCACCGGCCGCACGATCCCCTCGCCGGGGCACGCGAAGAGCGGCATCACGACATCGTCGAGCGAGAGCGACGTCTCGCGCACGAGCGCGCGCAGGTCCGCCGTGCGGCGGAGACGGCGTAGCCGCGTGGAGGGGAACGTCGACATCCGCCGGAAAGCGTACTGCGCCTACCCGGGCCGGGAGGGCGGCTCCACCTCGACCTCCACGGGAACCGTGCCTTCCGTCGCCTCCCAGCTCTCGAGCTGAACGCGCTCGCCGAAGAAGTCCACGATCGCGCGCAAGCCGGCCATCGTGGGCAGGGCCAGGAGCACCCCGGGTATCCCGTACAACGCCCCGCCCGCCAGCAGGCCGAAGATCACGAGCAGCGGATGCAGGCGCAGCGCGTTGGCCATCACGTTGGGGACGACCACGTGCCCCTCGACCTGGTAGATGAAGAGGAAGAGCAGCCCCACCCAGAGGAAGCCCACCGGCTCCACGAAGAGCGCGTACACCGCCGGGGGGACGGCGGACAGCCAGGGCCCGATGTAGGGGATCACCTCGATCACAGCTGTCCACACGCCGAAGAGCAGTGCGTAGCGGTCCGCGCCGTCCACCAGGCCCGTCGTGCCGAGGATCCACATGCCGACCCCCGCGCTCGTGCCGATCACCGCGGACAGGATCACCTGCCCGCGCACGTAACCCCAGAGCGCGCGCTCGATGCGTTGTGTCAGCGGCAGTCCGCCGTGCGGCGGGAAACGCCGGTCGATCGCCTCCTCCAGCCGCCGGATGTCCAGGAGCATGTAGATGGAGATGACGATGATCAGGATGATCAGGAAGATGAACACGAGCAGGCTGAGCGCCGCCGTCTGCGCGAACGAGATCGCGTCGCTCACGTAGCCGGACAGCTCACCCGCGCCGAGCGAGTCGATCCAGTCGGCCACGGACTGCTCGACGTCGACGTTCTCGAGCCCATGGTCGTCGAGCCAACGCTGCAGGTTGTCGGCATCGCGCTGGAGAGCCGTCTTGTTCTCGGCTCCCGTCTCCTCGGTGATGTAGCTGTCGATGCGATCTGCGGCGTTCGAAACCTGCCCGGAGGCGACGGTGCCCACACCGACGCCGACCGCACCGATCGCAGCGACGAACACCGTGTAGACGGCGAAGACCGCGAGGCCGTGGGGGACACGCAGCCGCGCCAGGTCGCGCACGAGCGGGCTGAGCATGAACGCGATCACCGCGGCGCAGAGGAAGAGGAAGATCACGTGCGCGAGCGGCTTCGCCAGGATGATCGTGACGAGCGCGACGACCGGCAGCCCGACGAGCTGTACCCACCGAGGGATGCGGATGGCTGCCGGGTGAGGGTCGGAGCCCATGGGTGAGATCGTACTTTCGTGCTGAGCGCGGTCGCGGGGGACGCGGCGGCACGACGCCTGCGCTACCGTGCGGAGATGGTGACGGCCCGGCCGAGGCATGACGCGCGCATGCGTGCGCGGCGCCGCCGGGCGCAGCAGCGCGCCCGCGCGATCGCCGTGCTCGTCTTTGTCGGGATCCTGCTCGTGCTGACCCTGGTCTTCACCGCCTTCGGCCCCGGCGGCGACGCCACCCGGGCGACTCCCACGACGACCTCCGGCACGATCGGCGCCTCGAGCCGCCCGAGCGCGGCTGTCGTCCTCGGCTCCGTCGGCAACCTGCTGATCCGGCTCCCCGTGGCAGACGCCCAGGTCACGGCCATCGGCTTTCACGGCAGCCGCGACGGGGCCGTCGAGCTGAAGCCGGCCGGCCGTCAGGCCAACGAGGGTCTCCTGCTTCGGCTGTGGCACTCGATCGCGGGAGCGCCCGAGACAGGACCCGTCTGGTACCAGCTCGACTCACCACTCGGCCCCGCCACGCACGTCCTGGACGTGGGCGCCTTCCCCGGCACCGATGTGTACTCGCCGGTCAACGGCACGATCGCCGCCATCACGGACTTCGTGCTGGACGGTTCCAAGATCGGCTCGCGCATCGACATCAGGCCGGTGGACGCCCCGTCGGTGACCGTCTCGCTCACCCATCTGCGTGCCGACGCGGCGCTGGCGGTCGGATCGACCGTCAACGCCTCGAGCTCGAAGATCGGGACGATCGTCGACGTGGCGGCCGCCGAGCGGCAAGCGCTGGGCAGGCATGCGGGCGCGCAGGGGAACAACGTCGCGATCACCGTGTACCCGGCGGCAGCGACGCTTCCCTGATCTCCGATGAGGATCCTCTTCGTCGGCGACGTCGTCGGCCGGCCCGGGATGGAGATCGTCGAGCGCTGCCTGGCCGGGCTGCGCGAGACGCTGGCAGTCGACTTCTGCGTGGCCAACGGGGAGAACGCCGCGGACGGGGTCGGGTTGACTCCGCGTCTCGCCGACCGGCTGCTGGCTGCCGGTTGTGACGTGCTCACGCTCGGCAACCACACCTGGCGGCGTACCGAGATCACAACCACGCTCGAGAGCTCGGACCGTGTGATCCGCCCCGCGAACATGCCGCGATCGGCGCCCGGTCGCGGTCTCACGGTCGCGACCGCGGTGAGCGGCGTACGAGTGGCCGTGATCAACCTGCTCGGGTCGCTCTTCCTCGACCCTGCAACCTCACCGTGGGAGCTGGTCGACGGCCTCGTCGACGAAGCGCGGGAGCAGACGCCGGTGGTGCTCGTCGACTTTCATGCGGAGGCGACGAGCGAGAAGGTGGCGATGGCGCGGCACCTCGACGGCCGCGTGACGGCGGTGCTCGGTACGCACACCCACGTGCAGACGGCCGACGCTCGCGTGCTCCCGGGAGGCACCGCCGCGCTGACGGACGTCGGGATGACGGGTCCGCACTCCGGTGTGATCGGGGTCAAGGCCGAGCTGGCGATTCGACGAATGCGCACCGGGTTCCCCGTCCGTTTCGAGGTGGCCGATGGCGATGTCCGACTGCAGGGAGCCCTCGTCACGCTTGATCCGGCCAGCGGGCGCGCAACCGGGATCGAGCGGATCGATACGGCCTGAGCGGTAGGCAGAGCGCCGCCAGTAGCCCGAGCAGCGCCAGGTTGCGGCCGAAGACCAGCCACGAGGAGAGCGCGTCGAACTCCTTGACGAGCGACCAGTAGCGCAGCGGGAAGTACGCGGTCGTGAGCAGGCCGGCCACGGTGAGGCAGGCGAGCGCAGCCCGGCCGCGCAGGCCCGCGACGAGCGGTACGAGCAACACCAGCCAGATCAGGTACTGCGGCGAGAGCACGCGGCCGAGCACGATGAACGCCACGAGCAGCGCCGCTGCAAACCGCACGATCCGGCCCGGCTCGGCCGGGCTGCGGGCAAAGGCGATCCACAGCCCGACGATTGCGGCGAGCTGGCCGAGCCCCGAAAGGGTGGCGAGCGCGGAAGGGGCATCGCCGACGAGGTTCTGCGACCCCTTCCCCGAGGCCCAGGCGAGATCGAGACCAGCGACCTGGTGCAGGACGAGCAGCAAGCCGGCACCCAGGCTCT
Organism: uncultured Actinomycetes bacterium; assembly: GCA_963738505.1. Taxonomy (GTDB): domain Bacteria; phylum Actinomycetota; class Thermoleophilia; order Gaiellales; family Gaiellaceae; genus Gaiella. The sequence goes on from CAVTWR010000018.1 coordinate 254,764, forward strand.
CGATCTGCAACGGCCGTGCCAGCTGCCGCGAGAGGCTCCACGCGACACCGTCCGGCGAGAGCAGGAGGAACGGCAGGTAGGCGATGGCCGTGATGGCGACGGCGGGGACCAGGCTGCGCACCGCGTCGCGACGCCCACCGCGACGCCAGGCCGCGGCGACGAGCACCGGCAGCAGGATCGCGGGGTAGAGCTTGGCCACGATCCCGAGCCCGAGCAAGGCCGAAGAGACGCGAAGCCGCCCGTCCACGATCGCCAGGACGGCCCCCGTGGTCAAGGCGGCAGGCAACAGATCGAAGCGGGCGCCGATCACCGGCGAGGCGACCAGGGGCGACAGCGCGAGCCCGGAGAGCGCCAGGCGGTACCCGCGGCGGCCGAGACCGAGTCGTGGCAGTGCGCCCGCGGCAACCCACACGCCGGCAGCGCCGCAGAGCCCGATCAGCAGCGTGAAGACGACCCGGAAGGAGGCCTCGCTTGCGGTGACGAGGGCCGGGAGGAGGAACGCGAGCACGCTTCCCGGGGGGTACTCGATGTCGAAGTCGGCGTAGGGGAGGGCGCCCCCGGCGACGAGTTCGCCGTAGCGTCGGTAGAGATCGAGGTCGTCGACCTGCCGTCCGGTGGCGTGCCAGACGAAGGTCACGGCAAGCTCGAGGATGAGGAAGGTGGCCGCTGCCGCCAGCGGTCTGCGCCTGGCCGAGGCGATCACATCGTCCGCCGGTCCGCACCGGCCACGGGCCCGAGGATGGCGAGTACGGCGAAGGGCAGGGCCCACGGTAGGTAGAGGTAGAACCAGTGACCGAGCACCGCCTGGACACCGAGAAGCAGCGCGGCTGTGAGCGCTGCGAGCCGGATCGGGCCTTTGAGCCGCGGCGCAACCACGAGCGACACGGCGAAGCCGCCGACCAGCGCCTGGAGCAACCGCTGCACGCCGCTCAGATCGGGGATGCCGGCGGCCTCGTACGGCCCCCAGCCCCAGAGCGAGAACGGCGACTCGCGGCCGAACTGGAAGCCCACGGTGCGCTCCCAGAACGTGCGGAGCGCTGCACCGAGATCGGGCTCCAGGAGGAGCACGGACAGCAGGAGCACGGCCGTGGCAGCGGCGGCGACGGCGAAGCGCACGAGATCCCGAGGGCGCGGCAGTCCGGGATACCCGAGCCAGGCGGGGAGCACGGCGAAGGACGCGAACTTGGAGAGACCCGCGGCGGCGACGGCGACACCGCGTCCGGCGGGGCGGTGCAACGCGAGGAAGCCCGCCAGCAGGATCGCCGGCATCAGCGCGTCGTTGGTGTTGGCACGCAACGCGTACGCCGTGAAGGGATAGGCCGCCCAGGCGAAGACGAGTGTGGCGGCGAGGCGGGGCCCTCCGAGGCGGCGCCCGACGAGGAAGAGCAGCCCGACCACCACGAGATCGAGCAGGATCGCGGTGGCATGCGCGGCGGGCAGCGAGTCCCACTTCCCGCTCCACCCGAAGGCCAGCACCGCCGGGAGATAGGCGAGGTACGTGGCCGGCCCGTAGGTGTCACCGTGAGCGTTCGACGATTCGCACCGTCCGTTGGCCTGGATGCGGTCGCGCGTGCGCCCGTCCGCATCCGTCTTCCCGCACGGCTCGAGACCGGCCTCCTGCGGCATGTGCCCGTAGGGCGCCTGGCCGTCGAGGATGCGGTCGGCGCCGATCACGCTCGCATAGCCCACGTCGATCACGCCGCGCGGAGCGGTCAGGTTCAACCCGATGCGGAAGCCGAGCAGGAACAGCGCGGTCGCCGCGAGCAGCCAGACGGGGAGCAGTCGCACCTGGAGGTCTGCTTTGCGACCGCGCAGGCCGATCCAGGCGAGGCGTCCGGTGAGATAGAGCAGGGGCGGATAGACGAGGGGGACGCTGGTGAACACCTCACCACGGTTGAAGAAGCCGAGCGAGACGCCGAACGAGATCAGGGCGAGCAGGTCGAGGGTGCGCAGTGAGAGTGGGCGCGCCCAGTTGACGAGACCGGCCAGGAAGAGCAGGGAGAGGCCGACCCAGACCGGCCACCAGGTGAGAGTGCGCCCACCGAACGCACCTGGCGTGCCCCGGGCCATCTTCCACGCGACCTGGGGGCCGGTCCAGGCTTCGCGAACGGCGCCGGTGGCGTCCTCGACCACCCCGGTTGCGACCTCGCCGGGACCATCGATCGTGACGTGGACGCGCCAGGTGCGGGCGAGGTTGTCGTACGTGGCCCGCGTGCGAGGGGCCTCGTCGTAGCGCTCGAGCCAGCCGGTGACCTTGGTCGCTTCGAGGAGACGCTCGATCGCCTCCTGCTCGGTCAGGCGCGGCCCGATCGGTGCCGCGGCGAGCGAGGGGGCCGCCGCGAGGGCGATCAGGACGACGACGAGCGCGACGAGCTGGCGCGTCAGCGCCGGAACGACCACAGCTTGTTGCCCACGAAGTTGACAGGCGTGACGAGCAGGATCGCGAGCGCCTGGGCGGGCAGCTTGTCCATCCCGACCTCGACCAGCAGACGGAGCATCCCGAGGTTCGCCGCAAGCGCAACGAGAGAGACGACGAGGAAGCGCATCCCCTGGAAGACGACGCTGCCGCGATCGCCGCGGAACGTCCAGGTGCGGTTCAACGCGTAGTTGTTGGTGACCGCGACCCCGAAGGCGCCGACCGCGGCGAGCAGGTAGTGGAGGTCGAGGCCGCGACGGAGGATCTCGTAGATCACGAGGTTGACGAGGTACCCCGAAGCGCCAACGGCGCAGAACTTGAGCAGCTGCTCCCAGTTGCGGCGGCGGCGCAGGGCACCGCTGACGCGCGACCTGTCGGCTGCGACTCTCGTCTCGCTCATCGTCGCATTATGGGCCGTCGCTCCCGAAGTGCCTGCGAATGGCCGGCGCCACGTCCGTGATGCTGCCTGCCGTCAGCTCGATGCCGACGGACAGCACGGGCACGAGCGAGTCCGGCTCGGCGAGCGCGCCATGCGATCCACCGCCCGTGTGATGGCCCCCGCCGAGGTCGGACAGCTCCCAGCCGGATGCCGCCGAGACCAGCACCTCACCGGCGTGCGGTCCCTGGAGGGCGTGCCAGGAACGCCGAAGTGCGTCCGGGTGGTCGAGGACCTCGCGGTCACCCGAGGTCTCGAATTCCCCGCCGGCGGCAGGGCGGAAGCTCAGCGTTCCCTCCGCACGGCGCGCCACGCCCCGGCCGCCCTCGAGGTGCAGCACCGTCTCGACTCCGGTCTCGGCGAGCAGCGCGGTGACGACGACATCGACGCTCGAGGGGTCGTCGAGGTAGACCATGCCCGCGCGGTTGGAGGCGGTGACGCGGGCGCCGGCGACGTGCGCCAGCGTGCGGCGGAGATCGACGGCGTGATGCACAGCGCACTGCCCATGGTCCGACATGACGATGATCGCGTACCGCTCGAGAAACGAGTCGAGCCCGCCCGCCGCCGCCAGGAGCTCGCCGAGAGCCTGGTCGCAGCGCAGGAGCACGTCGTGTGCCTGATCCGGCCCGACTGCGTGCGAGGCGTAGTCGTAATCAGAGAGGTAGAAGAGGAAGAAGTCGAAGGCATCACGGGTGACCAGCCAGCGCCCGACAGCGGTCGCGTAGGCATCGATCGAACCGGCGGGCCGGTTGCGCCAGGAGAGGGGCGCACCCGTCTTCCGAGCGTCGAAGACGTTGTAGAAGAAGAACAGCTCAGGCCCCATCACGTCACCGACGAGCGGCACCGGCGAACGGTGCAGCGTACGACCGCGGTACGCGGTGTAGTTGACGGAGGCGGTCCGCAGGCCGCGGTCGGCGAGCGACTCGAAGAGCGTCAGGGTCTGCGGCGAGAGGTGATCGCGGCTGAGGCCGACCATCGTGTCGGAGAGGGTCTGCACGACGCCCGCCGCGCGCACCGCCCCGAATGAGGACCCGTACTCGACGACCCGCTGCTCGCCGCGGTGCCACCAGACGAGGTGCGGGATGCCATGGGCGTCCGGAAAGCTGCCCGTGACGATCGAGGAGAGGCAGACCGGGGTCAGCGAGGGGAACACCGAGACGCTGCGTTGATAGGTCGCGTGGCCGGCGAGCGCAGACAGCGTCGGCAGGGCGCGCCGGTCGAGTGACGACTCGAGCATGGACGGCGTGAGGCCGTCGATCACGGCCAGGACGAGTTTCTTCACGGGTGGCGCGCGGTCTTACTTGGCGAGCGAACGCAGACCGGCATACCGCGCCGCCGACCGGCCGCGCAGCCGCCGGCCGAGCAGCGGCAGGAGCAACGCCTCGAGGTACCCGACGCCGGGAACAAAGGCCAGGGCGGCGGCTAGAACTGCCGCCGCAGCGACGATCAGAGCCAGGCCGCCGCGCGTGCCGCCGCGGCGAGCCGCGCCACCGACCACGGCGGCAGCGCCCAGTGCGGCAACTGCGCCGCCGACGGCACCGGCCACGATTTCGGCGGTGTCGTCCACGACCAGCCCCGCAGCAGCACCGACGACCGCAGCCGCCACGATCGCAGCTGCAACCGCCGTCCGGCGACCACCCGCAAGCCCTGCCAGCAGGATCCCCGCAGCGGCCCCGAGCCCGGCGGCCAGCCCGATGGTGTACCACTCACCCACTCCGTCGAGTGTACGTCAGAGCCGCCGACCGCGGGCTTCGGCTCCGCGCACCAGGTAACGCCGAGAACCGCAGGACGCTCCAGCATCCCGCCTGCCGCTCGCGAGCCTGCACGCGAAGAGCGAGCTCCACAGCCCGGCGAGCGGCGCTCGGCGCACGCAATGAGCGGCTCAGACGAGGACGCGGACGGCGTCACGTTCCGCCTCGAACTCCACCTCCAACACATCACCCACGTCCTCCCCGTCCAGCTGCATGGCGGTCGGCGCGTCGCACAGGATGCGGAAGCGGTCGAGGTCGTGGCCGTACAGCAGCTTCCGCGAACGCTCCGGCCGCGTTCCCCAGAACGCGTAGTGCCCGAGGAGCGGCAGCGTCCACGCATGGACGTCGACCGGCGCGGCCACGTCCAGCCCGAGAGCGAACGACGCCGCAGGGGCGACTGGCAGGCCGCGACGTCCGGCATAGGTGTACGGCCGGCAGTTGGCGACGAGCGCGAAGGCGGCGCGGCCGAGTCCTTCCACCTCCAGGATCGGCGGCAGCCGGAAGCGCCGCTGCACAAGCAGGCGAGCCGCGGCACGGATAAAGGCGCGATCGCCGGGCCGCCTGCCGTGCTCGTCGCGCCCGAGGCGGTCGACCGCCCGGATCAGCTCGGCATCGAACCCGACGCCGGCGGCGAAGCCGAAGCGGCGCCCGTTGGCTCGCCCGAGACCGATCCGCCGCTCGCGGCCCAAAGCGATGGCCCGCGCGGCTGCCACGGGGTTGCGGGAGAGGCCGAGCGCGCGCGGCAGCACGCTCGTCCCGCCTCCCGGGACGAACCCCACGGCCACATCTCGCGCGAGTCCGTTCAGCACCTCGTTGTACGTACCGTCGCCGGAGAAGACGACCAGCGTGTCGACTGCAGGATCGAGCGCACGCACGATCTCGGTCGCCTGGCCCGCGTGCTCGGTGCGCACCACGTCGGGTCGCCCAAGTGCCCCGGCCACCGCTGCCACGGTGGCCTCGTCGACCTTGCTCGCCTGGGGATTGACGAGGAGCAGCGTGGTCATCGCGGGGCACCATAGCCGCCGTGTCCTTGACGTGGCCCGATCCCGCTGCGACGATCCACTCAATGCCGATCGGCCTGGGCACCTGGGAGATCCTCGCACTCGCGATCGTGGTCGTCCTGCTCTTCGGCGCCAAGCGTCTGCCGGAGCTCGGCCGCCAGATCGGCTCCGGTGTCCGGGATCTCCGCCGCTCGGTGGCCGAGATCGATCCGCGAGAGGACATCAAGCGCGCGATCGACCCTCCGGCGCCCGGCTCCCGCGAGAACTAACCCGAGGCCGCCGGGTCGTCGAGGGCCGCGGCTTCCCGGCGAGCGCGGTGCTGCGAGCTGGCCGCCTCGGCCGCGGCTGACAGCGCCCGCCCACCTTGCAACACGGTGTTGCAATGTTGCTAATTTTGGATCCGATTTGGAGTACTTTGGACGGCCAGCCTGGCATTTATTGCCGATAACGCTTAGTATGGGATCCAGAGTCTCCACTTTCTGGATCCGAAATGAGGTCAGCGATGAGCCTGAGCACTGTCACCCGTCCGTATGCACCCGAGGACGTCGAGCGGCTCCGCGGCTCCGTCCGCGTCGAGCACACCGTCGCCCGTCTGGGCGCCGAGCGCCTGCGCGAGCTGCTCGGCGACCGCCACGTGGTGCGAGCCCTCGGTGCGATGACAGGTGGGCAGGCGGTACAGATGGTCAAGGCGGGCCTGGAGTCGATCTACCTCTCCGGCTGGCAGGTCGCAGCCGACGCCAACTCGAGCGCGCACACGTACCCGGACCAGAGCCTGTATCCGGCGAACAGCGCGCCGGCGCTCGTGAAGCGCATCAACAACGCCCTGCTACGCGCAGACCAGATCGCACACGCAGAGGGTGACGACTCGACGCGCTGGCTCGTGCCCATCGTGGCCGACGCCGAGGCCGGGTTCGGCGGACCGCTGAACGCGTTCGAGATCATGAAATCCTTCATCGAGGCAGGGGCCGCCGCAGTGCACTTCGAGGATCAGCTCTCCTCGGAGAAGAAGTGCGGGCACCTCGGGGGCAAGGTGCTGATCCCGACGTCGCAGTTCATCCGCACGCTCGTCGCCGCACGGCTCGCCGCCGACGTCCTCGACGTTCCGACGCTGATCGTCGCGCGCACCGACGCTCTCGCCGCGAACCTGATAACCAGCGACATCGACGACCGGGATCGCGGCTTCGCCACGGGCGAGCGGACTCCGGAAGGCTTCTTCCGCGTACGGGACGGCATCGACGCTGCCATCGCTCGCGGTTTGGCCTACGCGCCATACGCCGATCTCGTCTGGTGTGAGACCTCGACCCCCGACCTGGGCGAGGCCCGCGCTTTCGCGCAGGCCATCCACGAGCAGTACCCGGGCAAGCTCCTGGCCTACAACTGCTCGCCCTCCTTCAACTGGAAGCGACGGCTCTCGGACGCGGAGATATCCACCTTCCAGGACGAGCTCGGCTCCCTGGGCTACCGCTTCCAGTTCATCACCCTGGCCGGCTTCCACTCGTTGAATGCCGGCATGTTCGAGCTCGCCAGCGGCTACCGCGAGAGTGCGATGTCCGCCTACGTGGAGCTGCAGGAGCGCGAGTTCGCCCTCGAGGAGTCCGGGTACACCGCCACCCGCCACCAGCGCGAGGTCGGTGCGGGATACTTCGACCAGGTCGTGGAGACGGTGACCGGCGGCGCATCCTCGACGCTTGCGCTCAAGGGCTCCACCGAGGAAACGCAGTTCGAGTCGCATTGAATCCCCGACAGCGGAGGCCCGAGACACCGTGGACGTGACCGACGTGCTCACCCCGGAGGCCAGCGAGTTCCTCGTCGACCTGCAGCGGGAGTTCGGCCCTCGGCGCGCCGAGCTGCTCGCCCGGCGGGCGGAGCGCACGGCGCGTCTCCGGGCGGGTGAGCTGCCCGACTTCCTCCCGGAGACGGCGTCGGTGCGGGCGGGCGACTGGCGCGTGGCTCCCTACCCGGCCGAGATCGCCGACCGCCGGGTGGAGATCACGGGGCCGGTCGATCGCAAGATGGTGATCAACGCCCTCAACTCCGGCGCCAAGATCTTCATGGCGGACTTCGAGGACGCCAACTCACCCACCTGGCACAACAACATCGACGGCCAGCGCAACCTCACGGACGCGCTCGACCGCACGATCGAGCTGATCACCCCCGAGAAGGAGTACCGCCTCCAGGACGAGGTCGCTGTGCTCTTCGTGCGGCCCCGCGGTTGGCATCTCGAGGAACGCCATTTCCCGGTCGACGGCGCGCCGATCTCCGGGTCGCTCTTCGACTTCGGTCTCTACTTCCTCCGCAACCACGCGCGCGGCGGACGCTTCTTCTACCTGCCCAAGCTGGAGTCCCATCTCGAGGCGCGGCTCTGGAACGACGTCTTCGTGTACGTCCAGGACCGGCTCGGCGTGGCGCAGGGCACGATCAAGGCCACCGTCCTCGTCGAGACGATCCTGGCCGCGTTCGAGATGGACGAGATCCTCTTCGAGCTGCGCGAGCACTCCGCGGGGCTCAACGCCGGCCGCTGGGACTACATCTTCTCGGTGATCAAGAAGCTCGGCCACCGCCCCGAGTTCGTCCTGCCCGATCGCGCGCAGGTGACCATGGCCGTGCCCTTCATGCGCTCCTACTGCGAGCTGCTCGTGAAGACCTGCCACAACCGCGGCGCGTTCGCCATGGGCGGCATGGCCGCCTTCATCCCCTCGCGCCGCGACGCCGAGGTCAACGCAATCGCCCTGGCCAAGGTCACCGAGGACAAGGAGCGCGAAGCCGGGCAGGGCTTCGACGGAACCTGGGTCGCCCATCCCGACCTGGTGCCGGTGGCGATGGAGTCCTTCGACCGTGTGCTCGGCAACAGGCCGAACCAGATCGACCGCCGCCGAGACGACGTCTCCGTCGGCGCCGCCGAGCTCCTTGCCGTCTCGGCGACACCGGGTGAGATCACAGAGGCGGGCCTGCGCAACAACGTCACCGTCGGCATCCAATACCTCGCCTCGTGGCTGCGCGGCTCGGGCGCGGTGGCCATCCTCAACCTGATGGAGGACGCCGCCACCGCGGAGATCTCACGCTCGCAGATCTGGCAGTGGCTCCACCACGGCAAGGTCTCGGTCGAAGACGTCCAGCGGATCGTGGCCGAGGAGTCGGAGCAGCTGGGCCCGGACTATGCCGAGGCCCGCGAGCTGTTCGAGCAGATCGCGACGCAGCCGGAGTACGTCGAGTTTCTCACGCTGCCGGCGTACGAGCGACTTCCGGACTGAGGTGGAGCCGGGTGCGCCTCAGTTCCGGGTCGGCCCAAAGAGAGCTCGCACGCGGGTGGGGCCGTTCGGCTCGACGCTGCAGCGCCTGATTCCCGAGCACACGCCCCGCCAACCGAGAAACCGCTGGCCCGTGGCGGGTCGCACTCTCAGGGTGACGAAGGTGCCGGCGTCCCACGTGGTCGTGCACGGTCGCGAGCAGGAGACGCCGGGTAGGTCGCTCCAGACCTCCCCCTTTCCGTCCACCACCACAGTCAGCGTCACCTGCCGATCAACGCGTCGTAGCCACCGCGAATCTTCGAGGTCGGGCCACGAACCGGAGTGGCCGTAGTAGTCGTCCCGGCCGCGGTCGAGATCGATGGATGGCAGCGGGCGCCGGGGCACTGCGGGGTAAAGGATGTCGTTTGTGGAGTCGCAGACATGGAGCGCAGACTCCGGGCAAGCGTGCGGCGATCCCTCCCGCGGGGCACCTCCCAGCGCGTGGATCAACTCGTGCGCAGCGACCACCGCCGTCGGGACCTCTGGGCACGCCGACACGAACACGACAGCGATGGCGTAACCGTCCGCCTGGCCGCCTCCCTGCCCGCACACAGACCCGTCGACAGGCCCGTCGTAGTAGACAAGGTGCTTGACGAAGGGCGATCCGTCGCCGGTGAGCAGAGCCGCCCGCGTGATCCGGTCGGTCCGCCCGGGCAGCGCTCGGAGCACCGCACCCGAGTCGGGCAGGCGAAGGCGACCGATGTCAGGTGTCGGGCCGCAGGGAGCGATCCATTCGTCGAAACGAGGCTCGCGGGCCGGATCCTGGTCACGCCACCACGCCGAGATCGCGGCCACGTCCTGCCTGATCGTGTCGGCACTCGCGGCACCGCGGTCGACGCCGTCCGACGGTATCGCGTAGAGAACCCTGATCGAGCGTCCCGCAACCGCCGCCTGCCGGTCGACATTCGCGGGCGTGCCACAGGCGTTCGAGGACCGGGCGTCGTCACTCGCGAGCACGACCGCAGCGAACAGCAACAGCGACGAGAGGAGTACGCGAAGCGGTGGCATCCGTGCCGTTTCCCTCCAGCGGGCGCTCGTACCATCCGTGGCACGAGGTGTTGGCGCGCGCTGGCCATGTCATCGGCTGAGCTGCGTCTCCGTTGAGATCGCCGGGCGTCCGGCTGTGCCTCGAGGCCACGTAGACTCCGCTCGTGCGCAGCACCGCCAGCTATCGCTCCGGAGGCCTTATCGTGCTCCTCGGAATCGCTGCCGCCGCGGCCGCGTACTTCCTCACCGGAAGGGACGACGGGCCTTCCCCCGCAACGGTCGGCACGGTGGCGGCCGAGGTGCGCCCGACCATCGCCGCCCGGATCGTGAACGCGCGCATGCTGCGAACGGAGGCTGCGTCGCAGACGCGCCCCCTGTACTGGGCCGGCGCGCAGGCCGGCGTCGCCTACGAGCTGAGCCGGTCAGCAGACGGGCGAAGCTATATCCGCTACCTCACCGGCGGAGCCGAAGCCGGCGACCCGTCGGCCTCGTTCCTGGCCGTGGCCACCTACCCGGTCGCCGGTGGCTTCGAGGCGGTGACGGCCGAGGCGGCCAAGCCCGGGAACACGCGAATCGACCTGCCGGCGGGAGGGATCGCCGTCACCACTCCCGAGCGGCCGCTGAGCGTGTACTTCTCCTATCCCGGCGCCGACTACCAGGTCGAGGTGTATTCGCCCAAGCCCTCGGCCGCTGTCACGCTCGTGCAAGGCGGGAAGGTCAAGCCGGTGGGCGGCGGCACACCCGTCGCGACCGGGGCCGCCAGAGGCCTGAGCGGCCCGGCCCTGCGCGCCTTCGCCCGCAAGCAGGGTCCGATCTACTGGGCCGGCCCGCGCCCCGGAACGACGTACGAGGTGACTCGGATCCCCGGGGGACGAACATTCGTACGCTACCTGACCGCGGGCGCACCTGTCGGTGACCCGGAGCCTCGGCACCTGACAGTCGCGACGTACCCGGAGGAGGACGCTCTCGCCCAGATCGAGGCGGCCGCAGCCCGGGAGGGCAACGTCAAAATGAGCCTGAAGGACGGCGGACTGGCGGTCTTCGATCCCGCCCGCCCGACAAGCGTCTTCGTCGCCTTCCGTGCGGTGCCGTTCCAGATCGAGGTGTATTCACCGAAGAAGGGTGAAGCCCGCGCACTCGTGCGGCGAGGCCGGATCGTCCCCGTCGGCTAGGGATCCCGCTGCTCGTCTCCTGGGTCCTGTTCCCGCTTGTTCTCGGGGTCGTCTGCCTCGGGTGCGGCTCGCTGCTCTCGCGCGCTGCAGGGGCGACGATCCCCGCTCCGCTGCTCCTGCCCTGCGGGTTCGCGGTGGTGGTGGTCACGGCCGGCCTGGCCACAGCTGTCCCGGAGACAGCGCCGCTGGCTCTCCCGTGCGTCGTCGGGCTCGCCGTGGTCGGGCTCTGCCTCCTGCCCCGACACCTGACGCGGCAGGATGCGCGGTCAGCACTCCTGGTCGGCGTGGTCGTGTTCGTGTCGTTTGGCGCCCCGGTCCTGCTCTCTGGTCATCCGACGTTTGCCGGCTATGTGAAGCTCGACGACACCGCAACGTTCCTCGCCTTCGCCGATCACGTGCTCGACCACGGCCGGGACTTGTCGGAGCTTGGCCCTTCGACACACGAGGCGACGCTCGCGGTCAACGTCGCCAACGGGTACCCGTTGGGGGGGATCCTCCCGCTTGCGATCGGATCGCGCCTCGTGGGCAGCGACCCGGCCTGGATCTGGCAACCGTTCATCTCGTTCGCGGCTGCGTTGCTCGCGATGAGCCTGTACGCCATCGCAAGGCGCATCCTGCCCTCGGACGGCCGGGCCGCCGCCGCCGCCCTGCTCGGATCTCAATCGGCGCTGCTGTACGGCTTCGCCCAGTGGGGCGGCGTCAAGGAAGTCGTGGCGGCGGCGCTGCTGGTGCTGGGGGCGGCAGCACTGGACGGGCCAGCCCTCCGGGCTCGCGCCGGCCTCGTCCCCGCGATGTCGTTTGCGGCGTTTCTCGATGTGATGAGCCTTGCCGGGGCCGCCTGGCTCGTCCCCCTTGGCCTGGTTGCGGCGCTGGCGGCCCGCCGGGCACACCTGGTTCGACGAGCCCTCGTTCTGTGCGCGCTGACCGCGACCCTGTCAGTCCCGGCCCTGGTCGAGGCCGACCGGTTCCTGCGGCGTGACAACATCAGCTCGTTCCGGGCGGGAGAGGAGCTCGGGAACCTCGTGCGGCCGCTGCCAGTCAGGCAGGTGCTCGGCATCTGGCCCACCGCGGATTTCCGAGTTGACCCGGTGCACCGGCGAGAGACGGCCGCTCTCCTCGTGGTGTCCCTCGCCGCGATCCTGCTCGGTCTTGCGCTGTCGCTCCGGAGACGATCCCGGGCGGTGCTTGCCCTCAGCGCGTCGTGCGGTGCGTGCGTCACGCTCTTCGTCCTGGCCGGTTCGCCTTGGGTCGGAGGCAAGGCTCTCGCGGTTGCCTCGCCCGCAGTCCTTTTCGTCGCCGCTGTTGGGGTGCTGGGCTTACTCGCCCATCGGCGATGGCTGGCGCTTGGCGTAGGAGGTCTCGTCGTTACAGGCGTGGCCTGGTCGAACGTCCTCGCCTATCGCGGGGTGTGGCTCGCGCCGTTCGAGCAATTGCGCGAGCTGGAACGCATCGGCCGTCGGTTCGCCGGCCAGGGACCGGCGCTGATGACCGAGTACCAGCCCTACGGAGCCCGGCACTTCCTGCGGAGTCTCGACGCCGAGGGCGCCTCGGAGCTCCGCCGCCGCACGGTGCCGCTGGCGACGGGCGCCTTGCTCCCGAAGGGTGCGTATGCCGATCTCGACGAGTTCGATCTTGCAGAGATAGGACGCAGCTACCCCCTCCTCGTCCTGCGCCGCGCACCGGTGTCGAGCCGGCCGCCCGCACGCTACGCGCTCGTGCAGCGCGGCCAGTGGTATGACGTGTGGCAGCGCGACCCGGCCACAGAAGTCGTTCGACACGAGGCGCTCGGCGGCGCCCTCGACCCTGCCGCTCCGGCCGCGTGCGAAGTCGCGCGGGCCATGGGTCGGTCAGCGGTCGCCGGCGGCGGCATGCTTGCCACTCCGGCCGCTCGGGTGGTGGCGGTGGTGGGCCTCGGGGGAGACCTGCCGGCCGGGTGGCTACCTGCCGGGGCCGGATCGGGTCTCGCCGACGCGCGCTCGTCGGGCTCGGCCACGATCGCCGTGACCGTGCCCGAGAGCGGTCTGTTCGGGCTCTGGGTCGGAGGCTCCATGAGAGGCCGGCTGACCGCCACGATCGACGGCAACTCGGTCGGCGCGCTACCCGGCCACCTCAACCCGGCCGGCATGTGGATGCTCCTCGGCTCGGCCCGGCTGGCCGCCGGGTCGCATCGCGTCGAACTCACCGTCGAGCGCAGTAGCTGGCGTCCGGGCGAGACCGGATCGGGATTCCTCCTCGGCCCGGTGGCGCTGGCGCAGGAGGCCGTTGGACCGTTGGAGACGCTGCCCGGCGGGCAGTCCGGTGCGGTCTGCGCCGTTCCGCAGGACTGGGTGGAGGTCATCGTCGGTCGACCCGGGTAGCGTCGCCGTCCCGTCCGCCCGCCCCAGCCCCCCCAGCGGGTGGCCTGAACACGACGGCCTTCCGTGATCTCTGCGGATCAGTGAGGAGACCCGCGCAGCCGGTGTGAGCGCGGGCTCCGGGGGACAGCAGGCGGCCCCGGCAATCGACATCCGCAGCAGACTCCGGCGCGGAAAGCACGCCACGAGATGCTCTCGCTGGACGTCGCGGTTCGCCGCGCTAGAGCGAGCAGAGGGCGTAGGGAGTCATGGTCACCGTACCGCCGGCGTTGGTCTCGAGGTTCACGGTGGCACTCCACACCGTCGTCGAACTCGGGAACGAGGAGATGAGCTGGACCTCTCCGTAGTTCCCCGTCGTCGTCACGTTCGCGCCTCCTCCGTAGAGCACGGTGCCGGCAGGGCAGGTCACCGTTCCGGTGAGGTTCCCGGCGGTTGCGCGCGTCACGGCGGTTCCGGTCACCCGGACGCTTCCAGAAGGCCCAGTCGCACCCGTTGCACCAGTCGCGCCGGTCGCGCCGGTCGCGCCGATCGGGCCCTGCGGACCGGCCGGTCCCGTGTTCCCCTGCGGGCCGGTGTTCCCTTGCGGGCCGGTAGCACCCGTCGGTCCGGTCGCACCCGTCGGTCCGGTCGCACCCGTCGGTCCGGTCGGGCCTGCGGGTCCTGTTGCCCCTGTCGCGCCGCGAGCCCCCGTCGGGCCGGCCGCGCCCGTGATCCCCTGTGCGCCCGTCGCGCCTGCTGATCCGGCCGCCCCGGTTGTTCCCTGCGCACCGGTCGAGCCCTGCGCGCCCGTTGCCCCTTGGGCGCCGGCAGCCCCGGTCGGGCCCTGCGGCCCGGCCGGGCCGATCGGACCCTGCGGCCCGGTCGCGCCCGTGGCGCCGTTGGCCCCTGTTGCGCCGGTCGCACCGACGGCACCCGCCGCCCCCGTGGCGCCGATCGGGCCCTGCGGCCCGGACGGCCCGGACGGCCCGGTCGCCCCCGTGGCGCCCCGAACTCCTGTGGAACCCGTCGATCCGGTGGCACCCGTCGGCCCGTTGGCTCCAGTGGCTCCCGTCGCACCAGTCGCGCCCGTAAGACCGATCGGACCCTGCGGGCCCGAGGGACCAGTCGCACCCGTCGCGCCGACTGCGCCGGTCGCGCCCTGCGCCCCTGTCACACCCTGCGCCCCCGTCGAACCCTGCGCACCCGTCGAACCCTGCGCACCCGTCGAACCCTGCGCACCAGTAGGACCTTGGGGACCCGGTGGCCCCACAGCACCCGTAGCGCCAGTTGCACCCTGGGCACCTGTTGCACCCTGGGCACCCGTGGAACCCTGGGCACCCGTCGCACCCTGCGCACCCGTCACACCCTGCGCACCCGTCGAACCCTGCGCACCCGTCGAACCCTGAACGCCCGTCGCACCCTGCGCACCAGTCGCCCCCGTGGAACCCTGGGCACCCGTCGCACCGGTCGCGCCCGTAAGACCGATCGGACCCTGCGGACCCGCGGGACCAGTCGCACCCGTCGCGCCGACAGCGCCCGTCACACCCGCAGCGCCAGTCGCACCCTGCGCCCCCGTCACACCCTGCGCCCCCGTCGAACCCTGCGCACCAGTAGGACCTTGGGGACCCGGTGGTCCCACAGCACCCGTAGCGCCAGTTGCACCCTGGGCGCCTGCTGCACCCTGGGCACCCGTCGCACCCGTCGCACCCTGCGCACCAGTCGAACCCTGCGCACCCGTCGCCCCCGTGGAACCTTGCGCACCCGTGGAACCCTGCGCACCCGTCGAACCCTGCGCACCCGTCGAACCCTGCGCACCCGTGGAACCCTGCGCACCCGTCGAACCCTGCGCACCCGTCGAACCCTGCGCACCCGTCGAACCCTGCGCACCCGTCGAACCCTGAACGCCCGTCGCACCCTGCGCACCAGTCGCCCCCGTGGAACCCTGGGCACCCGTCGCCCCCGTGGAACCCTGGGCACCCGTCGCACCGGTCGCGCCCGTAAGACCGATCGGACCCTGCGGACCCGCGGGACCAGTCGCACCCGTCGCGCCGACAGCGCCCGTCACACCCGCAGCGCCAGTCGCACCCTGCGCCCCCGTCACACCCTGCGCCCCCGTCGAACCCTGCGCACCAGTAGGACCTTGGGGACCCGGTGGTCCCACAGCACCCGTAGCGCCAGTTGCACCCTGGGCGCCTGCTGCACCCTGGGCACCCGTCGCACCCGTCGCACCCTGCGCACCAGTCGAACCCTGCGCACCCGTCGCCCCCGTGGAACCTTGCGCACCCGTGCGCGAACCCTGCGCACCCGTCGAACCCTGCGCACCCGTCGAACCCTGCGCACCCGTCGCCCCCGTGGAACCCTGCGCACCCGTCGAACCCTGCGCACCCGTCGAACCCTGCGCACCCGTCGAACCCTGCGCACCCGTCGAACCCTGCGCACCCGTCGAACCCTGCGCACCCGTCGAACCCTGAACGCCCGTCGCACCCTGCGCACCAGTCGCCCCCGTGGAACCCTGGGCACCCGTCGCCCCCGTGGAACCCTCCCCTGGGCACCCGTCGCACCGGTCGCGCCCGTAAGACCGATCGGACCCTGCGGACCCGCGGGACCAGTCGCACCCGTCGCGCCGACAGCGCCCGTCACACCCGCAGCGCCAGTCGCACCCTGCGCCCCCGTCACACCCTGCGCCCCCGTCGAACCCTGCGCACCAGTAGGACCTTGGGGACCCGGTGGTCCCACAGCACCCGTAGCGCCAGTTGCACCCTGGGCGCCTGCTGCACCCTGGGCACCCGTCGCACCCGTCGCACCCTGCGCACCAGTCGAACCCTGCGCACCCGTCGCCCCCGTGGAACCTTGCGCACCCGTGGAACCCTGCGCACCCGTCGAACCCTGCGCACCCGTCGAACCCTGCGCACCCGTCGCCCCCGTGGAACCCTGGGCACCTGTAGAACCCTGGGCACCCGTTGCGCCCTGGGCACCCGTCGCACCGGTCGCGCCCGTAAGACCGATCGGACCCTGCGGACCCGCGGGACCAGTGGCCCCGGTCGCACCCTGGGCCCCCGTTGAGCCCTGGGCGCCAACAGCCCCTGTCACACCGATCGGGCCCTGTGGCCCAGCAGGGCCGGTGGCGCCCGTCGCTCCCGCAGACCCGGTCGAGCCCACCGAACCCGTTGCGCCGGTTGCGCCGGCCGGGCCCGTCGCCCCAGCAGCGCCCGTCGCCCCAGCAGCGCCCGTCGCCCCAGCAGCGCCCGTCGTACCCGTCGCGCCCGTCGCCCCAGGCTGACCCGAGCCGGAGCCCGCAGGGCCCTGAGGGCCGGCAGGGCCTTGAGTACCTGCCGGGCCAGCGGCTCCTGTCGGACCGGTGGCGCCGGTTGGACCCGCGTCGACGGCACCCGCGCCGCCTCCCGCGTTGCCCACGTCCCACACGCGCCGATGCTCCCCAGAAGAACAGCGGCGATTCCACCGGACGACCCGCCCTCGGCCACGGCCGTCCACGCACACGTGGATGTCGTCGGGATCGCCGAGATCGACGAGTTGCGACCACCGCACGGCCCGCTCGCCGCGGCCACAAGATCCCCTCTTGGGCGCGATGAAGCGGAGCCGACCTGTCCTCGCGTTGACCACGCAGGCCCGCTGGATGAACGTCGGCGCGACGGCGCTCAACTGCGTCCACTCGATACGGCGCTCGGAGGTGCGACACGGGGTCCTCGCCGTCTCGAGCCGCAACGTCCCGTCTGTCAGGGCGACACAGCCGGCGAACCGGACGATGGCGTTCGACGGAGCCGCCTGGGCTGCCGACGAGGCGCCGAGGACGACGACGACGCTCATGGCCAGAGCGCCACGAACACCGCGGCATTTGCCTGAAAGGATCGGGATCATCTCGGGACGTCCGCCCCCCACCGGTCGGGACGAGGTAGTCGTATCACACGAAACCGGGCGCCAGCATCCCCTCTGAGGGACACTGGGACTCGCACCAAGTCAGCCGTCGGCTCGTCCTGGATGGGCCACCGCGTGTCAGTTGCCACGGAACCGCGCCGGCCGTTTCTCCAGGAAGGCGGCGACGCCCTCTGCGAAGTCGGCGGACTCAGCCGCCTCGCTCTGGGCGTCGGCCTCGGCAGCGAGCTGCTGCTCCAAAGACCGGGTCGGCGCATCGGCGAGGAGCTTCTTCGTAGCGGCGACGGCGGCCGTCGGCAGCGCGGCCCAACGCTCGGCGAGCTCGGCGACAGCCTCTTCGAACCGGTCGCTGGGAAGCACCTCCGAGACGAGACCCCAATCGAGTGCCTCCGCAGCGGTCAGCCGCCGGTTGGAGGACATCCACTCGAAGGCGCGCCCGTAGCCGAGCAGCCGCTCCAGGAACCACGTGCTCCCGGCGTCGGGGACGAGCCCGATACCCGCGAACCCGGGCACGAGAACCGCCTTGTCGCACGCGACCCGCACGTCGCAGATCAGCGCCAGCGAGAGCCCGGCACCTGCGGCAGCGCCGTTCAAGGCGGCGATCACCGGCTTGCGCAACGATCGGATCGCACGCACCGTCGGGTGGTAGGTCTCCTCGAGCATCTCACCGAGAGGCCCCTCGACCGACGAGAACTCCGTCAGATCCTGGCCGGCGCAGAACGCGCGGCCGGCGCCGGTGATCACCACGCAGCGGACACCGACGTCTGTAGCCGTGGCGAGCGCCTGTTGCATCCCGACGTGTACGTCGCGCGTGAGCGCGTTCATGGCCTCGGGACGGTCGAGTGTGATGGTGAGCACCGCGCCGCGCCGTGCGACCTGGACGGAATCGCTCATGGCTGGGAGCGTAGTACACGGGTGAGGATCGCTAACGTCCGTCCATGCTCTGGCGTCGCGCGGTCCTGTCTTCGGCGGTTTGCCTTGCTGCTCTGGCGAGCCAGACCGTGGCGAGCGGTGCCGAGCGAGCCCTGCCACCCAACGTGATCCGGCTCGTGTCCCTGACGACGTCCTCCGACACCACCGACCGGCCGCCGGCAGGGCCGAGCGCGGGCGACAGCGAGACCTCGACCAGCCGGCTCTCGAACGCCGTCGCCCAGTTCGGAAAGCCGAAGGGCGCGGTCGTGGGCAAGGACTCCGGTACTGCGCGCTACGGCCGGGCGGGCGCCACCCTGAACCTGCTCACCCGCCTCCCCGGCGGCACGCTTCGCGTCCGCGGAGCCATCGTGCTGCTCAACAACGCCTTCGTGGCACCAGTCGTCGGCGGAACGGGCGCCTTCGCCGGTGCGCGAGGCACGCTTCGTGTAACCGGGACGGGCGAGCCCAAGCGCGCGCTCAACATCTACGTGCTCGAGTACCCCGCCGGCACCGCCTCGTGAGCCCGGGCACCGCGACCGCGGTCATGCTCTCGCTCGTGGCGGGGCTGGCCGGGGCGATCCAGGTCGGCGTGCAGGCGCAGTTGCAGGGACGGGTCGGCGCCGTCGGCGCCCTCGCCACCGCCTCCTTGATCGGCGGCGCGCTGGCGCTCGTGGCGCTGCTGGCTGCAGAACGCTCCGTACGGCCACTCGCCGACGCCGCGGGCGCGCCACCGTGGCACCTGCTGGGCGGGGTGATGAGCGTGATCATCATCCTCTCCATCACCGTCGCCGGCCCCCGGATCGGCGTCGTCGCCACCACCGGCATCATCGTGGCCAGCCAGTTCGCGCTGGGGGCGCTGATCGACCGCTTCGGCTGGCTCGGGGTGGAGCGGATCCCGCTCTCCGCGACGCGGGTCGTGGGGCTGACGCTGCTGGCCGCCGGGGCGGCGTTGACGTTGCGGCGCTAGAAGTGGCGTGGCCCGGGGTCAGGCCTCCCCTGTCCCACAACGAACCCCTCCAGGTGTCGCATGGAGCGCGGGCGGGACGTGGGAGGCCTGACCCCACGGAGGCCCGCGGCTTCGCGGGTGGGACGTGGGAGGCCTGACCCCACGGAGGCCCGCGGCTTACCGCAGACGCGGAACCAGGCACGAATTCGTGTGAGCCCTGCAGGAACCCACCGTGCGTGCCCTCCCCGGGCTGGGCGGCGCCGGATGGCCGAGCGGGGCCCTTCAGGGCCTCGCAAGAAGTTCAGCCCATCGGCCGCGCTATCGCAATACCCACGAGGCGCATCCGCGCGCCGGACTACAGGCAGATGTCGTCGGGCCTCACCGGCGCCCGCGTCAGCGCCCGCCCCGTTGCGTCCCGCACCGCCGCCACGATCGCCGCGGTCGACACGACCGTGGGCGGCTCGCCGACGCCCTTTACGCCGTAGGGGGCGTCGGGATCGGGCACTTCGATCAGCACCGACTCGATCGGCGGCACGTCGAGGGCGGTCGGCAGCAGGTAGTCGGTGAAGCTGGGATTGAGGATGCGCCCGTCGCGGGTGAGGATCTCCTCCATCAGCGCGAGGCCGAGACCCTGCACGGTGCCGCCCTCGATCTGGCCGGTCACCGCCTGGGGGTTGATCGCGCGGCCGACGTCCTGAGCGGTGCCGATCCACACCACACGCGTCAGCCCGAGCTCGACGTCCACCTCCACCACCACCCGCATCGCCGCAACCGCGACGGCCACGTGCGCGCGGTCGCCCGTGATCTGCCCGTTCTCGGGATCGAGCGGGGTCGTGCGCGGGTGCCGGAAGATGCGCTCGACGTCGACATCGGCCCCCGCGCCGGCCCGCGCCTGCTCCTCGAGCGCAGCCCGGCAGGCGTCCCGTACCGCACCCGCTGCCATGTAGGTCATCCGCGACGCCGAAGCGGAGCCCGAGGAGTCGACCGTGGCGGTGGAGTGTGCCGCCACCTCCACGTCGTCGCGCTCGAGCTCGGTCCTGGCCACCTGTGCGATCACGCCCTGCAGCCCCTGCCCCACCTCTGCACCAGCGACGTGCACGACCGCCGGCCCCTCGCTCGGGAGCTGCACCCGTGCCGCGCAATAGTCGTCGAACCCTTCCGAGAAGCAGATGTTCTTGAACCCGACGGCGAAGCCCTCGCCACGGCGCACGCCCTCGCCGTGCGTGGTGTTCCCGGCCCCCCCGGGGAGACGGATCGGGTCGCGCGGCAGCCCCTCGGGGGCAGGCGCGGCGAGGGCGGCCGCCTCCCGGATCACCTCGGCCACCGGCAGCGAGCCTTCGAGCGCCTGGCCTGTGGGCAGACGGTCGCCGGGCCGCATCGCGTTCAGCAGACGCAGCTCGACCGGGTCGATGTCGAGCGCGGCCGCGAGCCTGTCCATCTGCGCCTCGGCGGCAAAGCACGTCTGCACTGCCCCGAAGCCGCGCATCGCGCCGCAGGGTGGGTTGTTCGTATAGACGCCGGTGCTCTCGATGAGCGCGTTGTCGACCCGGTATGGGCCGAGGGCGAAGCAGGCTGCGTTGGAGGCGACCGCCGTCGTCGTCGAGGCGTACGCGCCGCCGTCCAGCAGGATCGAGCAGTGCACGCAGACCAGCCGTCCGTCCTTCGTCGCGCGATGCTCGAAGCGGATACGCGCCGGGTGACGGTGCACGTGGCCGACGAACGATTCGTCACGGCCGTAGACCATCTTCACCGGGCGACCGGTGTGCAGTGCGAGCAGCGCACTGTGGATCTGCATGGAAAGATCCTCGCGCCCACCGAACGCGCCGCCGACCCCGGCCAGATGGATCCGCACCTGCTCTTCCGGCAACCCCAGGCACGGTGCTGTCTGAGCGCGATCGACGTGCAGCCATTGCGTGGCCACGTAGATGTCGACGCCACCCTCACCGTCGGGCACGGACAACCCGGACTCGGGGCCGAGGAAGGCCTGGTCCTGGATGCCGATCTCGTACTCGCCTTCGACCACGACGTCGCCCTGCACGTCGGGATCGCCGTGGCGGATCACGATGTGCCGCACCACGTTGGGCCGTGGGTCGTCGCGGTAGCCGTGACCCATCGTCGGGCGGTCCGGATGGAGCGGCTCCATCTCCGTCGCTCGCTCCATGTCCGTCACCGGCGCGAGCGGCTCGTAGGTGACCACGATGGCCTCCGCCGCCCGACGGGCCTGTTCGGGATCCTCGGCAGCCACGATGGCCACGGGCTCGCCGAAGTAGCGCACCCGGTCCTCGGCCAGCACCGGCTGATCGGGGAACTCGAGCCCGTATGTCTTGCGGCCGGGTACGTCCGCGTGGGTGAGGACAGCATGAACGCCCGGGAGCGCGAGCGCCGGCCCCAGGTCGAGGGCGACGATGCGCGCGTGGGCGTGCGGGCTCCGCAGCGTGTGACCCCACAGCATCCCGGCCGCCTGCAGGTCGCTCGAGTAGGCGAACTGCCCCTGCACCTTGGGCGGCCCGTCGTCACGCAGCGGGGCGTCGCCGATCCGGCCGCGCGTCGCACCCTCGGTGATCGTGCTCATCTGGCCGCCATCCGCACGGCCTCGAAGATCTTCTGGTAGCCGGTGCAACGGCAGATGTTCCCGGAGAGCGCCTCGCGGATCTCGTCGTCCGAGGGTTGCGGCGAGTGCTCCAGCAGGTGCACGGCCGCCACCACGAGCCCCGGGGTGCAGAACCCGCACTGCACCGCCCCCGCCTCGACGAACGCCTCCTGCACGCGGTGCAGCCGGTCGCCCTCGGCGATGCCCTCGACCGTGACCACCTCGTGCCCGTCGGCCTGCGCGGCGAGCACCAGGCACGAGCAGACGAGCTCGCCGTCGAAGAGCACCGAGCACGAGCCGCACTCGCCTTCCTCGCAGGCGCCCTTCGAGCCGGGGAGCCCGAGCCGCTCCCGCAGCGCGAAGAGCAGGCTCTCCGTGGCGTGCACGTCGCACTCCTGCCGCTCGCCGTTGACGGTGAGCTCGATCCTCATGCCAGGCAGCGCGCGAGCGCCCTCCGGGTGAGCACGCCCAATGCGTGCCGGCGGTACGCAGCGGTGCCGCGGACGTCGTCTATCGGCGATGCCGCTGCCACCACCGCATCGGGGAACCCGCCCGCTTCGTCCAGCGGGGCCGTGACGAGACCGACCACGGGGCCGGCCGATCCGAACGCTGCCCGCAGCTCTCCGCGCTCGCGGTCGGCGACGAGGGCCAGGGAGCACACGGAGATGACCATCGCGTTTCGCCGCCCGACCTTGAGGAAGGTCTGTGGACGCCCCGCGGCGTCGACCCGTACGCGGATGATCAGCTCGTCGGGAGCGAGCGCTGTCAGCTTCGGACCGACCGCGAACTCGCCGAGCGGCAACGAGCGCTCGCCGCGCACGCTGGCCACCTCGACGACCGCGTTCTCGATGCGAAGCGGCGGCAGGGCGTCGCCGGCCGGCGACGCGGTGCCGAGGTTGCCGCCGACCGTGCCTCGGCTACGGATCTGCGGGGAGCCGACGGTGCGCGCCGCCTCGGCCAGCGCGGGGAGGGCGGACGCCACCTCCGACCGCAGGAGCTCGGCGTAGGTGAGGCCGGCGCCGAGCTCCAGCACGTCGCCGCGACGGGCCCAGCCGCGGAGCTCGTCGACCTCCTGCAGGTCGAGCAGCGCCTGCGGCCGCGAACGGCCGGCGTTGAGCTCCACCATTACGTCCGTTCCGCCCTGCACGACGCGGGCGGCAGGGAACTCGGCCCGCAGCCGGAGCGCCTCGTCGAGCGAGCGTGGACGCAGAACGTCCATGGCCGTCAACGCTCCTCGCGCACGTAGGGCACGCCCAGGCTCGCGGGCGCACCCAGGCGACGTTTGCCGAGGCCGGAGGAGACGATCACGAGCACGACGATAGTCATCACGTAGGGCAGGGCCTGGAACAGCTGCGGGGTGATGGTGACACCGCGCGCCTGCAACGTCAGCGGCAGCGCGGAGAACGCTCCGAAGAAGTAGGCGCCGACGAGACAGAGGTCTGCGCGCCAGAAGGCGAAGATGACGAGGGCGATGGCGATCCAGCCGCTGCCGGCCGTGAGCCCGTCCACCCATTGCGGCGTCAGAGCCAGGCTGAAGCAGGCGCCGCCCACCCCTGCGAACGCTCCACCCGCCACGGTGTGCAGGTAGCGGTACCGGGTGACGTCGATCCCCATCGCATCGGCGGAGGCCGGCGCCTCGCCGACTGCACGCACGTTGAGGCCCGGCCGGGTGCGCGAGAGGTAGAAGCCGACGAGAGCCACGCAGGCCCAGGAGGCGTAGACCAGCCAGGTCTGCTCGAAGAGCACGGGGCCGAGGATGGGGAGGTCGCCCAACCCGAAGAGGTCGACCGGCAGGAAGGAGTAGCGCGCCGGGTCTGCGGCCAGGTCGAAATCGTTCCCGATGTACGAAGAAAGGCCTGCACCACCCGCCAGGATCGTCAGGGCAAGACCGGTGACGATCTGATTCGCGCGTAGCGTGATCACGAGGAAGGCGAGGAGCAGGGCTCCGGCGGCTCCCGCTGAAGCGGCGACGAGCACGGCGAACGGCAACGCGAACCCGGCCGGGCCCCCGACTCGCTGTACGGCGAGAAAGCCCATCACCGCGCCGAGGAGCATCATGCCTTCGACTCCCAGGTTGAGCACGCCGGAGCGCTCGGCCAGCAGCTCTCCGAGAGCGGCGTAGAGGAGTGGCGTGCCGTAGGCCACGGCCGAGGCCAGGATGATCACGCCGATGCTCGTGTTCACGCGGTCTCCTCCACCGGGCGCGCACGACGTCCGCGGTCGAGACGGAAGCGGTACTGCGTGAGCAGCTCGCCTCCGAGGAGCGCGAACAGGATCATGCCCTGCATGACTCCGACCAGGCCGGAGGGGAACTCGGCGCCCTGCAGCGAGTAGCCGGCGTTTTGCAGACCGCCGAGCAGGAAGGCCACGAACACGACCGCAAACGGGTTGTAGCGGGCCATGGCCGCGGCCACGATCCCGGTGTAGCCGTAGTTCGCCTGCTGCAGGCCGCGTGCGTCGAGGACGTGACGGAAGTCGCCGTCCTGGCTGGCGCCGCCGATGCCGGCGAGGGCGCCCGACAGGCACAGGACGGCCACGATCTTCGTGCGTGTGCGCATGCCTGCGTAGCGGGCGGCGCGGGGCGAATCGCCGATCACCTGCGCCTCGAAGCCGAAGCGCGTGCGCTCGTACAGCAGCCACACGGCGAGGGCCAGGCCGACGGCGAGGAAGGCGCCGAGCGGCACCCATAGTGAGCCAAGGGTGGTCACGGGCCACGTTGCCTGATCGGGGAATGCCTTGCCCTGGGGGAAGACGGACCCGGTCGGTGTGTTGTCGCGCCAGTACGAGGCGCTGTCGAAGATCAGGTAGTTGAGCAGGAGCGCGGCGACGTAGTTGAGCATCAGCGAGGTGATGATCTCGTTGGTGTTGAGGAAGGCGCGCAGCACACCGGGAATGGCGCCCCAGAGCGCGCCGCAGAGCGCACCGGCGAGGATCATGCCCACGATGTGCACCACGGTCGGCGACCCGCGCAGGAGGATCGCCGCTGCGGCGGCGCCGATCGCGCCGAGGTAGAGCTGTCCCTCGCCTCCGATGTTGAACAGCTTCATGCGGAACGCCAGCGCGGCGGCGAGACCGGTGAAGGCCAGCGGCGTGGCAGAGATCAGGGTGTTGGAGAGCGCGCCGTCGGCGAAGAAGGCCGCGTCGAGCAGGACGCGAAACGTGTGCAACGGCGGATGCGACGTGGCCAGCAGGAGCAGAGCGATGCCGAGGGACGCGACGGTGAGCGAGACGAGCGGGACGGCGGCGACGAGCCAACGCTGGCGTCGCAGGCGTCGCTCGATCCGGATCCGAGGCAGCATCAGGCGAGGCTCCGCACGCCGGCCATGAGCAACCCGATCCGCTCGATGTCGGCGCCCTCGGCCGGCATCTCACCCACGATCTCGCCCTCGTAGATGACGACGACGCGATCGGCGAGCGCGAGTACCTCGTCCAGATCCTCGCTGATCAGCAGGATCCCCACACCGCTCCCGGCAGCGCCGGCCAGGTACCCGTGCACCGCCTCGATCGCGCCGATGTCGAGCCCGCGCGTGGGCGCCGCCGCGACCAGCACGCGCGGCGCCCCGGAGAACTCGCGGCCGAGCACGACCTTCTGGAGATTGCCGCCGGACAATTGCCGGGCGGGCGCGTGCGGTCCAGGCGCCTTCACGTCGTATTGACGGATCAGCTCGACCGCACGCTCGCGGATGCGCCGCAGCAACAGCAGCGGGCCGAGCGAGGTGCCGGCCTCGCGGTACGCCTTGAGCACGACGTTGGAGGCGATGCTGAGGCTCGGGGCAACGCCGGTGTGCAGCCGGTCCTCGGGGATGTGCGCGACACCGGCCCTGATCGCCTGGCGAGGGTCGCCGAGCCGGAGCGGAACGCCGCCCACCCGCACCGCGCCGTGGACGGCCGGTCGCATCCCGGTCACGACCTCCGCCAGCTCCCGCTGGCCGTTGCCCGCGACACCGGCCACGCCGAGGACCTCACCGGCGTGCACGGTCAGGGAGACATCGCGCAACGCCTCGACCCCCCGGTCACCGGCCACCGTCACTCCCTCGACTTCGAGCAGCGGCTCGCCGATCGCATGGCTGCGCTCGAGGCGACGACCCGTGTCCACCGGACGACCGACCATCAGCGCGGCCAGTTCCTCCCGGCTCGTTCCCGAGATTTCACGCGCCGCGACGGACCGTCCACCGCGCAGGACCGTCACACGATCGGCCACCGCCATCACCTCGTGCAGCTTGTGGGAGATGAAGATCACCGTTCGGCCCTCGGACGCCATGGAGCGCAGGGTGACGAACAGCGCCTCCGCCTCCTGGGGAGTGAGCACCGCGGTCGGCTCGTCGAGGATGAGGATGCGCGCCTCGCGGTACAACGCCTTGAGGATCTCCACGCGTTGCTGCTCTCCGACCGAGAGCTGCCAGATGCGTGCGCGGGGATCCACCGCGAGGCCGTAGCGCTCGGCCAGCTCCGCCACCCGCTCCTCGGTCAGACGCGGGTGGAGCCGGAACGACCGGCCCACGTCGCGGTGGTCGCCGAGCACGACGTTCTCGGCCACGGTGAACGGCTCCACCAGCCGGAAATGCTGGTGCACCATGCCCACGCCGGCGTCGAGCGCCTCCCGCGGATTGGCGAAATCGACCCGGTGTCCGTAGAGCCGAAGCTCACCCTCGTCGGCGCGGTAGAGGCCGGTGAGGATGTTCGACAGCGTGCTCTTCCCCGCGCCGTTCTCGCCGAGCAGCGCGTGAACCTCTCCGAAGGCCGCCTGGAAATCGACCGCATCGTTGGCGACCACGCCCGGGAAGAGCTTGGTGATCCCGCGCATCTCCACCGCCGGGACACCAGCTTCGGGCGAGGCGACTGACGGGTCGTGGGCGCTCATGCGCGGAAGGCCCGGGCGTCCCCGTGGACGCCCGGGCCCGAAGCGAGGGTCTAGCCCTTGGGGCTGCCTTCGATCCCTCTCACGAGCCAGTTCACCGAGAGGATGTCCCCGAGGCTCATGCGCTTGCCCTTCGGCACCCGCAGCTTGCCCGCCTGGTCGTATAGAGGGCCCTGGAACTCGTAAAACGTGCCCTTGATGATCTCTGCGCGCTTCTTCGCGATCAGTGCCTTCGTCTTCGCGGTCACGTTCGGCCCGTAGGACGAGAGGAGCGTGAACCCGTCGGCCATGCTGCCCCAGTAGCTCCCGGTCTTCCACGTCCCGTTCGCTGCGGCCTTGACGCGCTTCAGGTAGTAGGTGCCCCAGTTGTAGATAGCGGCCACCTGCCACGAGGTCGGGGCGAACTTCTTCGAGTCGCTGTTGTAACCGACCCAGGGAACCCCCTTGGACTGGGCGTACTGCCCGGCGGCCGTGCCGTCGACATTCTGTCCGATCACGTCGGCGCCGGCGGCGACGAGACTCTCGGCCGCCTTCTTCTCCTTCGCCGGATCGAACCAGGACTTCGTCCACACGAGCTTGACCTTGGCGTTCGGGCGTACGAGCTGGACACCGAGCGCGAACGCGTTGGCGTGCCGGATGATCTCCGGGATCGGGAACGGGACGATGTACCCAACAACACCCTTCTTCGACGCAGCTCCCGCGGCAATCCCCGAGAGGTAGATCGCGTCCTCACCCGCTCCGAAGTAGTTGGCGTAGTTCTTGGCGGACTTGAACCCCGTCGCGTGCTCGAAGTAGACGTCCGGGTACTTTTTCGCCGCGGCGAGCATGGCGTCCATGTACCCGAACGACGTGGCAAAGATGATCTTGTTGCCGTCGCGCACCAGGCTGTCGATCACCTGGGAGGCCTGCGGGCCTTCAGGGACGTTCTCCTTGAAGGTCGTGACGACGTTCGCTCCCATCGCCTTCTGCACCAGAAGTCGACCGCGATCATGGGCCTGCGACCAGCCGCCGTCGCTGTGTGAGCCGACATAGATCCAGGCGGCCTTGATGGGGGCCTCGCTCTTCCCGCTCCCGGCCACGCCGGAGGCAGCTGCCACGAGCGCGGCCAGCGTCACGGCCACCATGGCCGAGACCACACCTGTTCTTCTCATCCTTCCTCCCTTGGTCGCGCCCGGGACTGTCCGGCCGGGCCTCGCGTGCCGTCTCCGCGACGGCGCCCGGAGGATAACGCCGATTGCGGCGACGCGGCGACCCGCCGATCACACGGTGAGTGAGACGAGCTCGAACCGGTCGACATCGACGAGCCCCAGGTCGGTGATCTTGAGATGTGGGATCACCGAGAGGCCGAGGAACGCAAGCGTGAGAAACGGTGTGGCACCGGACCAGCCGAGGCGCGCGGCCGCCTCGTTGCAGGCCCGGCTCTGCCGGATCACGTCTGCGAGCGGCGCCTCGGACAGGAGCCCGGCAATCGAGAGCGGGCATTCCGCGACAACGTCGTTGCCATCGATGGCGACGATCCCACCTCCGAGCTCGGCGAGCCGGGCCACCGCGACCGCCATCTCCTGGTCGCTCATGCCGACGACGACCAGATTGTGCGCGTCGTGGGCCACGCTCGACCCGAGCGCCCCTCTCGCAAGGCCCGAGCCGGCGACGAACCCGACGCCGATCCGGCCGGTCGCCAGATGACGCTCGACGACGGCGATCTTGGCCAACTCGCCGCCCGCGACAGCGTGGCCGTCGACGATGTTGGCGTCCCTCACGAGTGACTCGGTGACGACCTGGTCGTCGATCAGGCCGATCGCCCGAACCCGTGTCGTCGCGACAGGGACCGCGAAGCTCTCGGCGGTGACGGGCGCGATGCGCACCGAGTGCCTGACCCACTCGGGGACGGGTGGCCGCCGCTCGTTGGCGATCGGACGGCCACGCTTCAGCACCAGGCTGGGCTCGAACGAGACGAGGTCGGGGAAAAGCAGCAGGTCGGCCTGGCGGCCAGGCACGATCGCGCCCAGCTGACCGAGGCCGTGCCATTGGGCGGGGTGCGTGGAGGCCATCAGGATCGCCTCCTCGGGTGGAATCCCGACCTCGACAGCGACACGCACCATCCCGTTGATGTGGCCCGCATCCGCGATGTCCTCGGGGTCGCGGTCGTCCGTACAGAACGCGATCCGGCCGGCGCCGAACTCCTCGACGAGCGGGAGCAGCGCCCGCAGGTTGCGGGCCATCGACGCCTCTCGGATCAGCAGCCACATGCCCGCTCGCAGTCGCTCACGCCCCTCCTCCACGGTCAGCGCCTCGTGGTCGGAGGAGATACCCGCCGCGGCGTAGGCCTGGAGCTGTTTCCCGAGCACACCGGGCGCGTGCCCGTCGACGTGGCAGGCGCCCTCCAGCAAGAGCTTCTCGAGCTCGCTCGGCGCGCCCGCGATCACACCGGGGTAGTTCATCATCTCGGCGAGCCCGAGCACCCGCCGGCGCCGCATCAGCGACTCGAGATCTCCGACGACGAGCGGTCGTCGCGGCGACTCGAACGGCGAGGCCGGTACACAGGAGGGCGCCATGAAGAACACATCGAGCTGTAGGTCGGCGGAGGCGTCGAGCAGCCAGTGCACGCCGTCCACACCGAGCACGTTGGCAATCTCGTGCGGGTCGGCGACGATCGCGGTCGTCCCGAGCGGGAGGATCAGCCGGGCGAGCTCGTCGACCATCAGCTTGACCGACTCGATGTGCATGTGGGCATCGACGAACCCGGGCACGACGTAGCGTCCGGCAGCGTCGAGCACATCCAGTCCCTCGTAGGTGCCGACGCCGGCGATCATCCCGTCGACGATCGCGACGTCGACATCGAGCCACTCGCGCGTGAAGACCGACAGCACGCGGCCACCACGTACGACGAGATCGGCCGGTTCGTCGCCCCGCGCGACGGCGAGCCGGTGCGCCAGGTGCTCCATCAGCGGCACCTTAGCCTGGATCCACCGATTGGCGTGATCGCGGGGCGACTGCCAGGTCGTCAGGACGTGCGCGGACACCGTTCGGGCAGGCAAGGCTTCGAACATGCGCTACGGTCAGGCCGCCACATGGCCCCACGTCTGTACCGCAACGGCTGGATCCTCACCTGCGACGACGCCGGATCCGAGTACCCCTCGGGCTGGCTGCTCGTCACCGACGGCCTCGTGACCGCCGTGGGTGCCGGCACCGGCCCGCAGGCCGAGACCATTGTCGATCTCGGCGGTGCCGTCGTCACGCCCGGCCTCGTCAACACGCACCACCACCTGTACCAGACGCTCACGCGCGCCCGCGCGCAAGAGGGGACGCTGTTCGAGTGGCTCCGCGAGCTCTACCCCGTTTGGTCCCGGATCGATGCCGAGGCCGAGTACGCAGCGGCACGAACCGGGCTCGCGGAACTCGCGCTTTCCGGTTGCACGACCGTCTTCGACCACCACTATGTCTTCCCGCGCGGCCGCCAAGGGCTGATCGAGGCCGAGGTCCAGGCGGCTCGCGAGCTCGGTGTGCGAATCGTCGCCTCGCGCGGTTCGATGGATCTCGGCGTCTCGGACGGCGGCCTACCACCCGACGAACTGGTCGAGGAGATCGACGCCGTCCTCGCGGAAACGGAGCGGCTCGTCTCGGCGCTCCACGAACCGGGCCACGGAGCGCACGTTCAGCTCGCTGTCGCACCGTGCTCTCCGTTCTCGGTGACCGGAAGGCTGATGGAGGAGTCCGCGGCGTTGGCGCGCCGCCTGGGGCTGCCGCTGCACACCCACCTGGCGGAGACGGTGGAGGAGGAGGCGTACTGCCGCGAGCTGTACGGCTGCTCCCCCGTCGAGTACCTGGAACGGCTCGGCTGGCTGGCCGAGGACGTGTGGTGCGCGCACTGCGTACACCTCTCCCCTGCGGAGATCGCGCGGCTCGGGGCGACCGGGACCGGCGTCGCGCACTGCCCGACCTCGAATCTGCGTCTGGGCGCAGGGGTTGCGGCGTCGCGCGACCTCCTGGACGCCGGGGTGCGAGTCGGTCTCGGGGTGGACGGGACCGCCTCCAACGAGCGCGGGGATCTCTTCCTCGAGGTCAAGCAGGCGCTGCTTCAGGCGCGCGGCCGCAGTGGCCCGCAGGCGCTCACGGCGCGCGAGGCGATCCGGCTCGGTACGCGAGGCGGCGCCGCCGTCCTGCGCCGGGACGACATCGGCTCGCTGGAGCCCGGCAAGTGCGCCGATTTCGCCGTGTGGCGCAGCGACGGTCTCGAGCTCGCGGGCGCTCGAGATCTCGTGGCCGGGCTCGTGTTCTCGGCTCCGCACCGCGTCGAGCGGCTCGTCGTCGGCGGCGAAGACGTCGTCCGCGGCGGGTCTCTCGTACACGCCGACGAGGCGGTCATCGCGCGCGAGCACCGGCAACAGGCGGCGAGGTTCGCCGATGCCTGAGCTGCCGGCGCGCCTCACGGTCGAGGAGCTGGCGAGCCTGTTCGAGGGCCACACGCGCTTCGTCGAGCGGCTGGCGTGCCTGGCCAACCCGTTGGCACGGGCGGCGACCCTGGTCCACGAGCTGCCCCTCGAGGAGAAGCGGGAGATCCTCGACGCCCACCCGGCGATCGGACAGAAGGCGGGGCTCTCGGCCCGTTCGGCCGCCGAGCAAGGGTCGGACGCCGACCCGGCGGTGCTGGAGGAGCTGGCGCGCCTGAACGCCGCCTACGAGGCGCGGCACGGGTTCCGCTTCGTGGTCTTCGTCAACCGCCGCCCCAAGACCGAGATCCTCGGGATCCTCCGCGGGCGGATCGGCAACCCCTCCGCCGAGGAGCTCGAGACCGCGCTCGGCGAGCTGGTGGCCATCGCACGCGATCGCTGGGAGCGGGCGTGACAGCAGTCCTCGCCCTGGATCCGTATCTCTCGGACTGGCTCGACCTGCTCGTCCGCTGGTTGCACGTGATCGCCGCGATCGCGTGGATCGGCGCTTCGTTCTACTTCGTCCTGCTCGACCAGTCGCTCCGCCCGGCGGCCTCGGAGGAGGACGTGGCCGACGGCGTCCGCGGCGAGTTGTGGGAAGTGCACGGCGGCGGCTTCTATCACGTCAAGAAGTACCTGGTGGCCCCGCCGCGGCTGCCTCAGCATCTCGCCTGGTTCAAGTGGGAGGCGTACACCACCTGGCTCTCGGGCTTCGCGCTGATGATCGTCCTCTACTACGTCGATGCGTCCGCACGGCTCGTCGACCCCTCGGTGGCCGACCTCGAGCCGTGGCTGGCGGTGGTTGTGAGCGTGGCGCTCCTGGCTGCCGGCTGGTTCGTCTACGACGTCC
The DNA here is from genome assembly GCA_963738505.1 of uncultured Actinomycetes bacterium. Lineage (GTDB taxonomy): Bacteria > Actinomycetota > Thermoleophilia > Gaiellales > Gaiellaceae > Gaiella. The sequence goes on from CAVTWR010000018.1 coordinate 286,624, forward strand.
TCTGCCGGTTGCTGGCCGGGCGCGAGCTCGTGCTGGCCGCGACGGTTCTCGGACTGACGGCGCTGCTCGCCTGGGGATCGAGTGAGTTGTTCAGCGCACGGGCCGCCTGGCTGCAGGTCGGCGCCACGCTGGGCACGGCGATGGCGGGCAACGTGTTCTTCGTGATCATTCCTGCGCACTGGGAGTTGATCCGGGCCAAGCAGCATGGCCGTGACCCCGATCCCGGCCCCGGGATCAAGGGCAAGCAGCGCTCGGTGCACAACAACTATCTGACGTTGCCAGTCCTGTTGACGATGCTCGCCGGCCACTTCGGGTTCCTCACGGGTCACTCGCGCGCCTGGCTGGTGCTGCTCGTGCTGATGCTGCTCGGCGCCCTGGCGCGACTCTTCTTCAACCTCCGCCACACCGGGCGGACGCACTGGTGGATGCCAGTGGCGGCGGCAGCAGCCGTCGTCGTGCTGGCCTTGCTCGTGCGACCGGGGGATCCGGCCGGAGGCAGGCCACCTGGGGACGCGGCGCGGGGCAAGGCGACGTTCGCGGCGGCCGGGTGCGCAGGCTGTCACACGCTTGCCGACGCCGGCGCCGCCGGAACGGCAGGGCCCAACCTGGACAGCGCACGACCCCAGGCACAACTCGTTGTGGAGCGGGTGACGAACGGCCGGGGCGGCATGCCCCCGTTCGCCGGCAAGCTCACCGCAGAGGAGATCGCAGATGTGGCGGCGTACGTCGAGGCGGTAACCGCCCGGTAGACCCGTGTCGCAGCGTGCGGGCTCCTCGCGGACACCGAAGTTCCGTTGCGCAAGCGTGCGGGCTCTACCCGTAGGCGAATTCGACACCACACTGTGCGCTCTGCCCGCAGGCGAGGTTCCTCGCGAGCCTCTAAAGAGGCCCGCCGGCCCGCGGGTCAGCAGGGCTCCGCAGGCTCTACGCGGCCAACCGTCGGAGCGCGCCCGCCAGCACGGCGACCGCCACCTCGACGTCCTCCGGCTCCGACCACTCGAGCGGCGAGTGTGAGACACCGCCGTTTCGGCTCCGCACGAACAGCATCCCGGAGGGGACACCCGCCGACCCGAGAACTCCGGCGTCGTGGCCGGCGCCCGAGGGCAGCTCATGCACGGCAAGTGCGCGTCCGGCGATCTCCTCGCGCAGCATCTCGCGCACCGCGGCGGCCATCGGTACCGGGTCGGTCAGCCGCAGCGTCCGAAGCGAACCGCCCGCCGCCGCCGCCGCGATCCGCGCCAGCAGCGCCCTGTGGCTCGCCTGGTCGGGGGCGCGCGCATCGACGAGCAGCTCCGCAAGATCGGGGACGACGTTCGCTGCGCCCGGACGCACGCTGAGTGACCCGACGGTGGCCACCGTGCCCTGACCGACCTCGAGCGCCGCCTGCTGCACGGCAAGGACAAACGAGGCTGCCGAGCAGAGGGCGTCGGACCTGCCCACCATCGGCGTCGTGCCTGCGTGACCTGCCCGGCCCGTGAACGTGACTGCGTGCCGCGCCAGTCCAGCGATCGACGTGACGACCCCCACGGGTACGTCGAGCCCGTCGAGCACGGAGCCTTGCTCGATGTGCAGCTCGAGATAGGCCTGTGGGGGCGTCAGCCAGCCGGTGGCCGGCAGTTCGGCAGGAACCACCGAGCGCAGGGAGACACCGTCGCCGTCGAGCGTGGTCAGCTCGCCGGGTTCGATGTGCCCGCAGAGCGCCCGTGAGCCGAAGCAGCCACGACCGAAGCGCCAGCCCTCCTCGTCGCGGAAGGCGACGACGGTCAGGCCGCGTCGCTGCGCGCCGATCCGCTCGACGGCCTCCAGTGCGCCGAGCACTCCGAGCGGGCCGTCGAAGCGACCACCGGCGGGGACGGTGTCGAGGTGCGATCCGCTCCAGACCTCGCCGGCTGCCGCTTCCGCCCCCGCCAGCCGCCCGTACAGGTTGCCTGAAGCGTCGCTGGAGACGGTCAGACCCGCCGCGCGCATCCAGTCCGAGACGAGCTCGTGCGCCCGGTTCTCCTCGGCGGTGTACGCCGGACGCCGCGCGCCGAGGGTCGCGGCATCAGGGCCTACGCCGATCTCGTAGAGCTCGTCGAGCCGCTGCCAGAGCCTGCCCGCCGCCATCGCTACTCCACGAAGTCGAGCTGCACGGGGGCGGGGAACGTGCCGAGCTCCTCGCCGCGGCGCAGGAGCTCGCGCACCGCTGCTCGACCCTCCTGACCGTAGTCCTCGGTCATGTGGTTGACGTACATGGCCACGAAACGGTCGGCGACGGCGGCGTCGATGCCTCGGCCGAACTGCAGGGCGTAGTCGAGCGCCTGATCGCGGTGCTCGAGCCCACACTGGATCGACTCGCGCAGGATCTCCGAGATTTCGAGCACACTGTCGAGCTCGCGGTGCGCGACGGTGACGCCGAGTGGCAGCGGGAGCCCCGTCTCCAGCATCCACCACTCTCCGAGATCGAGCACCTTGTGCAGGCCGAGCTCGAAGAACGTGGCCTGACCCTCGTGCAGCAGCAGTCCCGCGTCGGCACGGCCACTCGCCACCTCATCCGGGATCCGCTCGAACGGCAGCTCGCGAAAGCGGACCTGCGCGCCCAGCGCGAGACGCAGTGTGAGAAAGGCTGTGGTCATGGTGCCGGGCACGACGATCTCGGTCAGCAGCAGCTCGTCGCGTTCGAGCTTCTCCCGCGCGACCACGACCGGTCCCGGGCCGGCCCCGATGCTGGCTCCATGTGGGAGCAGAGCGTAGTCCTGCTGCACGAACGGGTAGGCGGCGAGGGAGATCGCCGTCACCTCGAGCCGCGCCGCGCGCGCCCACTGGTTCAGGGTCTGGATGTCGGCGAGCACCTGCTCGAACACGAACGCCCTGGTGTCGACGAGCTCCGAGGTCAGTGCCCAGTACATGAACGCATCGTCGGGATCTGGTGTGTGACCTACTCGGACGCGCACGGCGCCGCTGACCGTAGCAATCAACCTGCGGCAGCCGGACAGCGAACCCGCCTCTCGACTACCCTCCGCGGAATGGCTCGAGCCGCGCTCTCGAACGCGATTCAGGACTACCTGCGGGTGATCTACAACCTCGACGCCGGATCCGGTCGCGTGACGACCTCGGCTCTCGCGCGAGGCATGCACGTCTCACCGGCCTCGGCCACGGCCATGGTCAAGAAGCTGGCGGTTCTCGGACTCGCGACCCACGCTCCGTATCGGGGCGTCACCCTGACCGCGGAGGGAGAGAAGGTGGCCCTCGAGGTCACACGCCACCACCGCCTGCTCGAGCTCTACCTGGCGAAGACGTTGGGCATCCACGTCGACGAGGTGCACGACGAGGCCGACCTCTTGGAGCACGTGATCTCCGAGGAGCTCGAAGCGCGCATCGACGAGGCGCTCGGCTTCCCGACGCACGACCCGCACGGTGACCCCATCCCGGATGCCGATCTCAACTGGCCGAGCCCTCGATGATTGATCGCTCATCTAGAACCACGCCATGAGCCCGTCGCTACACTTGCTGTCCCCGCGCCCGTAGCTCAGGGGATAGAGCGCTGCCCTGCGGAGGCAGAGGTCGCATGTTCGAATCATGCCGGGCGCATGATCATGACCGAGGCCTGCAACGTGGCAATGCAAGGAGCCGCATTCGCCTCGCTCACCCACCACCCACTTCAAGTCTCCGCCCAGGGCTTGAGCGAGGCCGGCAACCGCACCAATGCCCAAGCGCTCCAGGCCTCGGTCATGGGCTTGAGCGAGGCAAGCAAGCCTCCCAACCCCCGACCCGCTCCAGGCCTCGGTCATGGGCTTGAGCGAGGCCGGCAACCGCACCAATGCCCAAGCGCTCCAGGCCTCGGTCATGGGCTTGAGCGAGGCCGGCAACCGCACCACCCACCACCCACTTCAAGTCTCCGCCCAGGGCTTGAGCGAGGCCGGCAACCGCACCAACGACCAAGCGCTCCAGGCCTCGGTCATGGGCTTGAGCAAGGCCGGCAAACGCACCACCCACCACCCACTTCAAGTCTCCGCCCAGGGCTTGAGCGAGGCCGGCAACCGCACCAACGACCAAGCGCTCCAGGCCTCGGTCATGGGCTTGAGCAAGGCAAGCAAGCCTCCCAACCCCCGACCCGCTCCAGGCCTCGGTCATGGGCTTGAGCGAGGCAAGCAAGCCTCCCAACCCCCGACCCGCTCCAGGCCTCGGTCATGGGCTTGAGCGAGGCCGGCAACCGCACCAATGCCCAAGCGCTCCAGGCCTCGGTCATGGGCTTGAGCGAGGCCGGCAAACGCACCACCCACCACCCACTTCAAGTCTCCGCCCAGGGCTTGAGCGAGGCCGGCAACCGCACCAACGACCAAGCGCTCCAGGCCTCGGTCATGGGCTTGAGCGAGGCAAGCAAGCCTCCCAACCCCCGACCCGCTCCAGGCCTCGGTCATGGGCTTGAGCGAGGCAAGCAAGCCTCCCAACCCCCGACCCGCTCCAGGCCTCGGTCATGGGCTTGAGCGAGGCCGGCAACCGCACCAACGACCAAGCGCTCCAGGCCTCGGTCATGGGCTTGAGCGAGGCAAGCAAACCTCCCGAACACCGACCCGCTCCAGGCCTCGGTCATGGCCTCGGTCATGCTGTACCTGACTGAGGCCGATGTCGAGGCGCTGGCCTCGCCCGCGGACGCGGTGCCGGTGATGGAGGCGATGTACCGGCGGATCGCCGACGGGCAGGTCGAGCAGATGGCGAGAGTGCGGATGCCGGTCGACCGAGGGGAGTTCGCGCTGATGGGCGCCGTCGATCGCGGCCTGGGGCTGGCAGGCCACAAGAGCTACACGTGGATCGAGGGACGGATCGTGCCGCTCGTCGCGCTGTTCTCCCTGGACGACGGGGCGGCGGTGGCGTTGCTCCAGGCCGACCGGCTGGGATGGCTGCGGACCGGCGCCTCCAGTGGCGTCGCCGCACAGCAATTGGCCCGGCCGGGGGCGGCCAGCCTCGGGGTGATCGGGTGCGGCTGGCAGGCGCGAAGTCAGGTGGCCGCGATCCGAGCGGCCCTCCCAGGCCTCGAGCGGACGATCGCCTGGGGCCGGACACCTGAGCGGCTGGCCGCGTTCTGCGCAGAGACCGGGGCGACGCCGGCCACCGGACCAGAGGAGGCGGCGGGCTCCGATGTCGTCGTCACGGTCACGACGTCCCGCGTTCCCGTGCTCCACGGGGAGTGGCTGCAGCCTGGGACGCTGGTCTGCGGCGTGGCCGCGAACGACCCGGCGAGACGCGAGCTGGACGATGCGGTGATCGATCGCGCGGCGCTCGTCTGCTGTGACTCCCTGGCGGAATCGCACCACGAGGCGGGGGACCTGATCATTCCTGCCGAGGACGGACGGCTGCGCTGGGAAGACGTCCGCGAGCTGCACGCGATCGTGGCGGGCGAGACGGGCCGGCGTAGCCCGGACGATCTGATCGTCTTCAAGTCGAATGGGATGGCCGCGCTGGACGTGGCGATGGGCGCAGAGCTCGTCCGTCGTGCCAGGATCAACGGCGTCGGACGCGATCTCGCGGGCACCTGAACGGCAGGAACATAGGTCACGGCAGGCGCGGCCGAGAGCTGGAGCCGGCTGCGGCTATCTTGGGGGGCGCCGCGCTAGGAGAGAGTGGACTTGGCCGCTTCGACCATGTCCGCGCCGACGGCGCGCATGATCTCGGGTCGATCGAGCAGGCGTGCCCGCTGCTCGGGGCTTTGCAAGCGGTTGACCACGTACTTGTCGGCGAGGATCTCCGCCAGCGCACGGCCGCGGTCGTGCTCGCGGATCACGTACTGCGCCACACGCTCTTCTCCAGCCGATCGCTGGAAGAGGAAGGAGAAAAGATCCTTGAGTGCCATCGGGTTTCATTCTATCCTCGAACCATGAAACCCGACGCCGGCGAGCGATTTGCGGAGCGTACGGTGGTCGGGGTCGACGAGGACGGCGTCACCGAAACCGTCCTCTACTGGCTCGATCTGCGGCCAGGCGCCCTGTGGGTCGTGGGCCGGGTCGTGAATCCGTCGCTCCGAGAGAACGGCGGGCCGCGCCCGGAGGACGGGATCTTCGAGAGCTACGAGCTCGACGATGCGCTCCTGTTCGTCAACGAAGCCCTGGAGGACGAGGTCACCGTGCTCGAGGATGACCGGGTCGACGCGGACATTCGCCCGATCACCCGTGTCGAGGTCGAGCCGAAGCTCGAGCACTGGTTGCTCCACCACGGCGAATGACCTGTGGCACCGCCCTGCCTCGCCGATCGGCGCGGCTGGTGCTGGTGGTGTCGGCGGCTACACGATCCGCAGTGTGCGGACCGCGGTTCCGTCCACATCCAGCGTCGCATCGCCCGGCACTTCGCGGCGCACGAATCCGAGTGCGACGACGTCATGGTCGGCGTCGCGCGCCGCGCTCGTGATGCGCCCGACCTCCTTGCCGTCGTGGGCGAGTGCCGCATCCCTGGCCGGCAGGTCGGCTCCCTCGACCGCGAGCACGCGGAGGTTCCGGTTCGGATGCCCGCGGTAGTGCAGTCGCGCCACCGGCTCCTGGCCGGGGTAACAGCCCTTCGTGAAGCTGATCGCGCGGCTCTCCAGGGCGGCCTCGGCGGGCAGCACGCGGTCGTCGAGCTCGGAGCCGAAGCGCGGCGTACCCGCGAGGATGCGCAGGCGTTCCAGCTCCGCCGAGTCGACCGGCGTCGCGCCGGCGGGCGCCGCTCCGTCGAGGAGCTCGTACGCCTCGGTCCCGAACTCGTGGTTGGCGACCGCTCCGGGCGGGCGAGGGCCGCCCAGCACCAGTGTCGATGTGTGCTCCTCCGTCTCGATCGTGCAGCGGGCGGCGAACCTCGAGCGCAGCAGCTCATGCCGGAGGCGTTCACCGAGCCCGGGCTCGGTCAACAGCAGGAAGTCGTCCTCGCCGCGCCGGAACACGGTTGCCGTGGCGATCACACGGGCCTTGTTGGTGAGGAGCAGCGCCTCGCACGCCTGGTCGAGACCGAGGGCCTCGATGTCGTTCGAGAGCATGCGCTGGAGATGCGCGGCCGCGTCCCTGCCGGTCACGGCCACGAAGTCACGCGCCCGAGCTCCCACCTGTAACGTTGCGGCGCTCACAGGGTCTAAGGTAGCGGCGTGTTCAGGAGCAAGGCAGAGAGGCAGGTGGAAGCAGCGGGCTACGACCCGTCCCGCCTCCCTCCCGGGCAGTACCTGACAGCGAAATGGCCGGTGCTCCACGCCGGGGACGTCCCGCAGTATCCGGCGGATCTCGCAGGGTGGTCGTTTCGCGTGCACGGCGATGTCGAGAATCCGCTCGAGCTCGACTGGGCCGGCTTCGACGCCCTTCCCAAGGTCAGCGTCGTTCAGGACATCCACTGCGTCACTCGCTGGAGTCGCTTCGACGCGTCGTTCACGGGCGTCGCGTGGTCGACGATCCGGGAGCTCGTCCGGCCCAGGCCCTCCGCACGCTTTGCGATCGCGCACGCCGAGGCCGGGTTCACCGCCAACGTTCCCGCGGCCGCCCTCGAGTTGACCGGCGCGCTGCTCGCAACGCAGGCCGACGGGGAGCCGCTCACGCCCGAGCACGGCTGGCCTTTGCGGCTGATCGTGCCGGGCCGCTACTTCTGGAAGAGCGCGAAATGGCTGCGGGGAATCGAGCTCTCCGGTGCGGATCGACCGGGCTTCTGGGAGCGGTACGGCTACCACAACGACGCCGACCCGTGGCAAGAGGAGCGCTACGCCTTCTGAGGCGTGGCCTGTGGCGCCCCCGTCTACTGTCGCACCCGGACCGGGGTGCCGCGGAGCACGGTCCGAGCAAGCCAGCGCACGTCCTCGTTGTCGACGCGGATGCAGCCGTGGGAGCGCGCGGTGCCTAGCGGGTCGCGCAGGCTCGCCCCGGCGCGCCCGTGGACGGCGACCCTGCCCGGCCCGCCACCATAGTTGTCGAGGACGTTGGAGAACGCCGTCAGATGGAGTGCCCAGGGGCCGATGAAGCCACCCGGGCTTGACTGCTGGATCGGGTCGTAGACGGCGTGCAGACCGGTCGGAGTGGGAGTGCTCGGGGCTCCCACGACGGCGCGGAACCGTCTGACCAGCGTGCCGTCTCGGTACACGGAGACCAGGCGACGCGCAAGCGAGACATCGATCCAATAGGGCGAGTGCAGCATGCGGACGTGGTCGCCACGTATCCACCCGGTCGTTCCGGTGGGACGAACGGGGATGCGGACGGCAAGCCAGAGTCGACCGTGCCCGTCCTTCGCCGAGCCCAGCACGAGGAGCTCCTGCGGGCCGCCTCCCCAGGTCGTGCTCGTCGGAGCGTGCCAGAGCACCTTGCCTCCGCCTGGCCGGGCACGGACGACGGTCGCGACGACGATCTTGGCCACCGCCGCTCCGTTCGCGCGGCTCGGTGGAGGAATCAGGGCAGCACCCGAGCGCGAAGGGGACGGCGCAACAGCAGCGGTGATCAGCACCCCGAGGAGCAGTGCGGCCGAACGGATCATGGGGCGGCGCATCAGCCGGTGACGCCGCCGGGGCGCCCGCCTGCGGCGCGGCCCTTCACGCGGATGAGGGCGACTGAACGAACGACCTGGCGGCGGTTGGTGTTCTTGGCGAAGGCCAAGGCATCGTTGCGCACACGGCCAGGCTTCGCGTTCGTGTCGAGCCGCACGGTGATGACGAACGTCCTCGACCTGCCAGGGGCGAGGCTGGCGATCTTCCAGCAGGCACGGCCGTTGCTGAACGTGGCGCCGGGAGCCGCGACGAACACAAGCTGGCGGGAAGGCACGTCACAGACGACGACGTCGCGGGCCGTGTTCTTCCCCGTGTTGGTCACCTTGATGCGGTAGCGGAAGGTCTGGCCGGGCTTCACGTGATTCTTCACGAGGGCGACCTTGTTCAGCGCCAGGTCCGTCTTGCCGGGTGCCCGCGGTTTCGCGCTCGGCTTGGGATCGGGCTTGGGTGCGGGCTTGACCGCCTCCACCGTGACCGTCCACGAGGTTGCGTTGTCCCGGCCGTCAGGATCGGACGTGGTGGCGATGACGCTGGCCTGGTTGACGATCTCGCCGGGGGCACCTGACACCGTCGCGCGCAGCGTGATCTCGAGGCGGCCGCCCGAGGGGAGCGAGGGGATGGTGCAGCGAATGGTCGTTCCGGAGATCGAGCAGGAGGCTCCTGGAGCTCCAGCGATCGACACCGATCCGGCGACCACGGTGAGGCCGGCGGGGAGTGTGTCTGTGACAACGACATTCTTCGCGGTGTCCGGCCCGGCGTTGCGGACGATGAGCGTGAAGCTCACCGTCTCCCCTGCCTTGGCCGTGGCGGGACCGCTCTTGACGATCGACAGGTTCGCCTTGGCCGGCGGAGGCGGTGGGGGCGGCGGAGGCGGCGAGCCGCCACCGCTGCCGGTGACGGTGACCGTGACCGTGGCCGTGTCGCAGTTCGACGGGAAGGCGGTCTCGCAGATGCGGTACGTGAACGTGTAGGTGCCGGCGGCCGTGCCGGCGGCGACGGTGACCAGGCCGTTCGCCGTGTTCAGCGTGATCCCGCCTGGCAGGGCGCCGACCACCGAGATGGTGACGGTTCCCGCGGACGCACCGGCACCTCCGAGCGTGTCGTTTGCGAGGACGTTGGCGACGGCCGTGCCACCGGAGGTGGAGGACACGCCGCCGGAGTCGTTGGTGGCCACGATCGCGCTTGCACCCGTCCCGGTCACGGTCACCGTCACCACGGCCGTGTCGCAGTTCGATGGGGTGGCGATTTCACAGATCTGATACGTGAGCGCGTACGTGCCGGCTGCCGTGCCGGCGGCCACGTCGACGCTCCCGTCGCTGGTATCGAGGGTGATTCCGGCGGGCCAGGTTCCGGAGACGGAAAGCGTGACCGTGCCCGTCGTCGCCCCACCACCCGAGAGGGTGTCGTTGGCCAGGACGTTTGCCACCGCGGTCCCTCCGGTTGTCGAGGGGACCCCGCCGCTGTCATCCGTCGCGACGATCGGGTTCCCCCCTGTCCCCGTGACTGTGATCGTGACGGTCCCGGTGTCGCAGTTGGACGGGCTCGCGGTCTCGCAGATCTGGTAGTCGAAGGTGTACGTCCCCGCGGCCGTGCCCGCCGCCACGTCTACCGAGCCGTCGGCGGTGTCGAGGGTGATGCCGGCCGGGAGCGATCCGACGGGTGCGATGGTGACGGTGCCGGTGGTTGCGCCGGCACCGGCGAGCGTGTCGTTTGCGAGGACGTTGGCGACTGCGGTGCCACCTGCCGCCGAGGAGACGCCGCCCGCGTCGTTTCCGGCCACGATCGCGTTGCCGCTACCGGTGACTGTCACCGTGACGGTTGCCGTGTCGCAGTTCGCGGGCGTGGCGGTCTCGCAGATCTGGTAGTCGAAGGTGTACGTGCCGGGAGCCGTGCCGGCGGCCACGTCGACGCTTCCGTCACCCGTGTCCAGCGTGATCCCGGAGGGCAGGGAGCCGACGACGGAGAGCGTCACGTCGGACGTGGTTGCTCCCGCGCCCCCGAACGTGTCGTTGGCGAGCACGTTGGCCACCGCGGTGCCGCCGGAGGCGGAGGAGACGCCACCGGCGTCGTCGGCGGCCACGATCGCGTTGCCGCCGCCGCTGCCGGTCACGGTCACTGTCACGGTGGCCGTGTCGCAGTTCGCGGGGGTCGCGGTCTCGCAGATCTGGTAGTCGAAGCTGTACGTACCCGCAGCCGTGCCCGCTGCCACGTCGACCGAGCCATCGCCTGTGTCGAGTGTGATCCCCGACGGCAGAGACCCGACTGGCGACAGCGTGACCGTGCCCGTGGTGGCGCCGGCGCCACCGAGCGTGTCGTTGGCGAGCACATTCGCGACCGCCGTGCCACCCGCGGCAGAGGTCACGCCGCCCGCGTCGTTGCTCGCCGACGATGGTGTTGCCGCCGCCGCTGCCGGTCACCGTCACCGTGACGGTGGCCGTGTCGCAGTTCGCCGGGCGTCGCGGTCTCGCAGATCCGGTAGTCGAAGCTGTACGTACCCGCAGCCGTGCCGGCGGCCACGTCGACGTGCCGTCGCCCGTGTCGAGCGTGATCCCCGACGGCAACGACCCGACGGGAGACAGCGTGACGTTTGAGATCGTGGCTGCGGCACCGCCAAGGGTGTCGTTGGAGAGCACGTTCGCGACCGCTGTGCCACCCGCCGCAGAGGTCACGCCACCCGAGTCGTCGGCGGCCACGATCGCGTTGCCACCGCCGCTGCCGGTGACCGTCACCGTGACGGTTGCCGTGTCGCAGTTCGCCGGGGTCGCGGTCTCGCAGATCCGGTAGTCGAAGCTGTACGTACCCGCAGCCGTGCCCGCTGCCACGTCAACCCAGCCATCGCCTGTGTCGAGTGTGATCCCCGACGGCAGAGACCCGACGGGAGACAGCGTGACGTTTGAGATCGTGGCTGCGGCACCGCCAAGTGTGTCGTTGGAGAGCACGTTCGCGACCGCTGTGCCACCCGCCGCAGAGGTCACGCCACCCGAGTCGTCGGCGGCCACGATCGCGTTGCCACCGCCGCTGCCGGTGACCGTCACCGTGACGGTTGCCGTGTCGCAATTCGCCGGGGTCGCGGTCTCGCAGATCCGGTAGTCGAAGCTGTACGTACCCGCAGCCGTGCCCGCTGCCACGTCAACCGAGCCATCGCCTGTGTCGAGTGTGATCCCCGACGGCAGAGACCCGACTGGCGACAGCGTGACCGTGCCCGTGGTGGCGCCGGCGCCACCGAGCGTGTCGTTGGCGAGCACGTTCGCGACCGCTGTGCCACCCGCGGCAGAGGTCACGCCACCCGAGTCGTCGGCGGCGACGATCGCGTTCGCGCTGCCGGTCACGGTCACTGTCACGGTGGCCGTGTCGCAATTCGCCGGGGTCGCGGTCTCGCAGATCCGGTAGTCGAAGCTGTACGTACCCGCAGCCGTGCCCGCTGCCACGTCGACGCTTCCGTCGCCCGTGTCGAGTGTGATCCCCGACGGCAGAGACCCGACTGGCGACAGCGTGACCGTGTCCGATGGTGGCGCCGGCGCCACCGAGCGTGTCGTTGGAGAGCACATTCGCGACCGCCGTGCCACCCGCGGCAGAGGTCACGCCACCCGAGTCGTCGGCGGCGACGATCGCGTTCGCGCTGCCTGTCACGGTCACTGTCACGGTGGCCGTGTCGCAGTTCGCCGGGCGTCGCGGTCTCGCAGATCCGGTAGTCGAAGCTGTACGTACCCGCAGCCGTGCCGGCGGCCACGTCGACGCTTCCGTCGCCCGTGTCGAGTGTGATCCCTGATGGCATGGCGCCGACGGTGGAGAGCGTCACCGTGGCGACGGTCGCCCCCGAACCACCCAACGTGTCGTTCGAGAGCACGTTCGCGACCGCTGTGCCACCCGCCGCAGAGGTCACGCCACCCGAGTCGTCGGCGGCCACGATCGCGTTGCCGCTGCCGGTCACGGTGACCGTGACCGTGGCCGTGTCACAGTTCGCAGGACTCGCTGTCTCGCAGATGCGGTAGACCAGCGTGTACACCCCAGCAGGCGTGCCCGCAGCCACATCGACCGAACCATCCCCCGTATCCAGGGTCACACCCGCATTCGAGGTGCTCACCAGGGACAACGTGACCGTGGCCAGGGTCGCGGCGCTGCCGTCCAACGTGTCGTTCGAGAGCACGTTGGCGACCGCCGTGCCACCCGCAGCCGCAGAAGCAACCGAACCACTGTCATCGACCGCGTCAATCACCAAGGCGCCGACCGTGGTGGCCTCCGAATCCGAGTTGTTGCCCGAGCTCGGATCACCCGTGGCAGCAGACACCGTCGCCGTGTTCGAAAGCGCACCCGCCACAACCGGGGCCGTCACCGAGACCGTGATCGCCGGTGCCGCACCCACCCCCAGCGTGGCCCGCGTACAGGTGACCGTGCCCGCCGACTCCACACACACCCAACCAGTGCCCGCCACCGACACAAACCCCACACCCAACGGCAACGTGTCACTGACCGACACCGAGGAAGCCGCATCCGGACCAGCGTTGGCGACCTGCAACGTATAACTGAAAGCAGCGCCAACCACGACCGGATCCGCCGAATCGGACTTCGTGATCGACAGATCAGCGCTCGGATCAGCATTCACCGTGACCGTGACCGTGGCCGTGTCACAGTTCGCAGGACTCGCTGTCTCGCAGATCCGGTAGACCAGCGTGTACACCCCAGCAGGCGTGCCCGCAGCCACATCGACCGAACCATCCCCCGTATCCAGGGTCACACCCGCATTCGAGGTGCTCACCAGGGACAACGTGACCGTGGCCAGGGTCGCGGCGCTGCCGTCCAGCGTGTCGTTCGAGAGCACGTTGGCGACCGCCGTGCCACCCGCAGCCGCAGAAGCAACCGAACCACTGTCATCGACCGCGTCAATCACCAAGGCGCCGACCGTGGTGGCCTCCGAATCCGAGTTGTTGCCCGAGCTCGGATCACCCGTGGCAGCAGACACCGTCGCCGTGTTCGAAAGCGCACCCGCCACAACCGGGGCCGTCACCGAGACCGTGATCGCCGGTGCCGCACCCACCCCCAGCGTGGCCCGCGTACAGGTGACCGTGCCCGCCGACTCCACACACACCCAACCAGTGCCCGCCACCGACACAAACCCCACACCCAACGGCAACGTGTCGGAGACGCTGACGCTGGTCGCCTCGGATGGCCCTGCGTTGGCCACGGCGAGTGTGTAGGAGAAGGCGGCGCCGGCGGTGACGGGATCGGCGGAGTCCGTCTTCGTGACCGCCAGATCGGCCTGCGGCGACAGCGTGTTCGTGTCGGTCGCGCTGTTGTTGCCCGGTGTCGGATCAGTGGTGCCCGACGGTGGCGCCACCGTCACCGTGTTCACCAACGAACCCGACGCCGCAGCCGAGATGGTGCCGTTGATCACATAGGTCGCGACCGCACCCGAGCTCAAGCTCACCGTCGTCGAGATCGCGTTACCCGACCCCGACCCAGCACCACAAGACCCCGAACCCGACGTCACCGAACACGTCCAGGCCACACCCGTGATCGCCGCCGGCACCGTATCCGACACCGCCGCCGCCACCACATCCGACGGGCCATTGTTCGTCACCGTCACCGTGTACGAAATCGCCGCACCCGGCACCGCCGACACCGCCCCATCCGTCTTCGTGACCGCCAGATCGGCCTGCGGCGACAGCGTGTTCGTGTCGGTCGCGCTGTTGTTGCCCGGTGTCGGATCAGTGGTGCCCGACGGTGGCGCCACCGTCACCGTGTTCACCAACGAACCCGACGCCGCAGCCGAGATGGTGCCGTTGATCACATAGGTCGCGACCGCACCCGAACTCAAGCTCACCGTCGTCGAGATCGCGTTACCCGACCCCGACCCAGCACCACAAGACCCCGAACCCGACGTCACCGAACACGTCCAGGCCACACCCGTGATCGCCGCCGGCACCGTATCCGACACCGCCGCCGCCACCACATCCGACGGGCCATTGTTCGTCACCGTCACCGTGTACGAAATCGCCGCACCCGGCACCGCCGACACCGCCCCATCCGTCTTCGTGACCGCCAGATCGGCCTGCGGCGACAGCGTGTTCGTGTCGGTCGCGCTGTTGTTGCCCGGTGTCGGATCAGTGGTGCCCGACGGTGGCGCCACCGTCACCGTGTTCACCAACGAACCCGACGCCGCAGCCGAGATGGTGCCGTTGATCACATAGGTCGCGACCGCACCCGAACTCAAGCTCACCGTCGTCGAGATCGCGTTACCCGACCCCGACCCAGCACCACAAGACCCCGAACCCGACGTCACCGAACACGTCCAGGCCACACCCGTGATCGCCGCCGGCACCGTATCCGACACCGCCGCCGCCACCACATCCGACGGGCCATTGTTCGTCACCGTCACCGTGTACGAAATCGCCGCACCCGGCACCGCCGACACCGCCCCATCCGTCTTCGTGACCGCCAGATCGGCCTGCGGCGACAGCGTGTTCGTGTCGGTCGCGCTGTTGTTGCCCGGTGTCGGATCAGTGGTGCCCGACGGTGGCGCCACCGTCACCGTGTTCACCAACGAACCCGACGCCGCAGCCGAGATGGTGCCGTTGATCACATAGGTCGCGACCGCACCCGAACTCAAGCTCACCGTCGTCGAGATCGCGTTACCCGACCCCGACCCAGCACCACAAGACCCCGAACCCGACGTCACCGAACACGTCCAGGCCACACCCGTGATCGCCGCCGGCACCGTATCCGACACCGCCGCCGCCACCACATCCGACGGGCCATTGTTCGTCACCGTCACCGTGTACGAAATCGCCGCACCCGGCACCGCCGACACCGCCCCATCCGTCTTCGTGACCGCCAGATCGGCCTGCGGCGACAGCGTGTTCGTGTCGGTCGCGCTGTTGTTGCCCGGTGTCGGATCAGTGGTGCCCGACGGTGGCGCCACCGTCACCGTGTTCACCAACGAACCCGACGCCGCAGCCGAGATGGTGCCGTTGATCACATAGGTCGCGACCGCACCCGAGCTCAAGCTCACCGTCGTCGAGATCGCGTTACCCGACCCCGACCCAGCACCACAAGACCCCGAACCCGACGTCACCGAACACGTCCAGGCCACACCCGTGATCGCCGCCGGCACCGTATCCGACACCGCCGCCGCCACCACATCCGACGGGCCATTGTTCGTCACCGTCACCGTGTACGAAATCGCCGCACCCGGCACCGCCGACACCGCCCCATCCGTCTTCGTGACCGCCAGATCGGCGACGCAATCGATCGTCAGAGGAGTGTTGACGGTATCCGTGACCACGTTGCCGACGATGTCCGTCGTGCCGCTCTGAGTCGGCCGGTCTGCGACAGTCGCGGTGTTCGTCAGAGTCGACGAACAGGTGCTGGAGCTGGGGATGGCCTGGGTGTAGGTGATGATCAGCGACTCACCGGGGTCGAGCCCGCGGGAGCCACCGGACGGGGAGCCAGGAGTGCCGGCCACCGCGCTGTAGGCGCGAGCGCAGTTCGTGGCCGCCGGCATTGGCGAGCCAACGGTGACACCGGTGCACGTCACCGGCCCTCGGGTCAGGTTGGCGCTACTGCCACCCGTGGTCGTCACGGACGTTACCGTCGTGGCAGGACCGGGCAGCGTGTCGGTCAGGTCGATCGTGTCGCCGCGCGTCATGGGGTCGGGCCCGCTGTTCGTGACCGTGATCGTCCACGTCACCGTGCCGCCGGCGGCTACCGGCGAGGGTGACGCGGTCTTGGTCAGGGAGAGGTCGTAGAGACAGGGGAGCCAATCGATGCTGAGGTCGCCGGTTCCGCCGTCGCCGGCGCCGCTCGGTGACGCCGGTCCGACCGAGCCGCTGACATCGGTCGGGACGGTGAGCGCGGCGACCGGTGAGGTCCCGGCGACCTGGCTCGAGCCTCCGCCACCTCCGGCGCCCGAGACGCTCTGACCCACGGTGGAGGCACCGCCGCCGGCGCCCGTGTATCCGGCACCGCCACCGCCGCCGGCGTCGTAGTTGGGATCCGACCCGCCGTTTCCACCTGTGCCTACGCCGATGCCGCTGCCGGCCGTGCCGTTTCTCGCGGCAGCGCCACTGTTGACCCCGCCGACTCCGCCGGCTCCCGCCTGACCGCCTTGTCCACCACCAACCGTGTTCCCCACAGGATTGTCCTGGCCGTTCGACCCGGTCGTGCCGGCGGCGACCGCGCCAGCCGTCACAGCCGTCCCAGCGGCGCCACCGTTACCGATCGGCGTGAACTGATGGGCGGCACCGCCGCCACCGCCTCCGCCGGCAAACAGTGCGTCGGCACCCGCGAAGGTGACGACGGATCTGCCACCGCCGCCCGCGCCGGAGTGATTGGTGGCGGCCAACCCGCCCGTGCCGCCCCCTCCAACCCCGCCGGTGCGAAGCGACAGACCGCCGCCGCCGACGCTGCCGCCGTAGCTTTGTCCGGGGAGCACGGCGAATGTGGCGTTGACCCGCGCTCCGGAACCCCCGACTCCGCCGAATGTCGTGCCGACCAGGCCGGCGGATCCGCCGCCGCCGCCGAGCGCGCTCACGCGAGCTCCGCACGTCCCGTCCGGGATGACGCCGCCGGCGAGCGCACCCGCAGTGGTCTGGCTCACCGCACCGGGACCGGGTGCGGGATCCGCACCGGCGTTCAGGGGGAAGAGGAGGCCCACGGACAGCGCGGCGGAGACGCACAGCAAGAGGACGAGGTACCGGGCCCGGGGACGAGCGATCACCCAGTTCCAGGCGTCGACGCCGGACCGGCGAGCTCGTGCTGCCGAATCGGCTCCGCACAATGGCCAGTTCGAGGTACTCACTTCGAGGGGGTATCGGCCGATAGGGTCTGGAAGTCAAGCCCTGCGCGCGGGGTGTCACTGCTGCGTGGCGGCTTCACGGCGTAACGGCCCCGGCGGACGCGTACCAGTTCGCCACGCCGGACAAGCCTGCTGACCGCGGCCTCCGTTCCCTGAAGTCGGTGTCGGGCGCTGCGCGACACCCACGTCCGCTGCTCCAGCTCCGCATGGACTTCGCCGGCGCTCCAGACCCGGGACGGATCCTCACGGAGAAGCGCTCGGATGGCCGCAACGCCCGAGAGAGGGGCCAGAGCGGGCGTGGCGGGCTCGGCCTTCGGTGCAGCCAGGCCGTGGCTGAGTCGCAGCGCCGCGATTCGCCGCTCGTGCTTCTCGGCTTTCGCGCGCGCGCGGGCCTCGAGACCGCGCTGGTGCGTGGCCTTCTTTTCGAGCAGCACGAGTTGATCGGTGGGATCCCTCTTGTCCAAGCGTCTCCCCAGGGGTTTGGATCGCCCGGCCTAGCTTCGTTGCGGTCGACGAACCTCCTGCCCTCAGCCGCCACGGCTGCTTGGAATGCTTGGTTGGTCAGGCCAGCCCCCTGCGAGTGCCTCGTACACGCTCCGCACGCGAAACGACCCTCCGGGGAGAGGGCCGTTTCAGGGGTGAATCAGGGGGAGGGTGGGTTGTAATCACCATCATCGGCGTCGCAGAGCCCGGTCCCATCCCTCGAACGGGTGATCTTCACCTGCGGGCTCTGCCCGCACGGCGGGCAGCGATGGACACTCCCCGCGCCTCGCGCCTTTCCCACTGACCCCCAAGAAAGAGGGGCCGGCTTTCGCCGGCCCCTCGCCCAATCCAGGATCCCGCCCAGGGCGAGATCCTTACATCATCCCGCCCATGCCGCCCATGTCGGGCATGCCGGCACCGGCACCCGCCCTCTCGGGTGCTTCGGCCACGATGGCCTCGGTGGTGAGGATGTTCTTGGCGATCGACGCGGCGTTCTGCAGCGCCGAGCGTGTGACCATGGTCGGATCGATGATGCCGGCCTTGACCAGGTCCTCGACCTCGCCGGTGTCCACGTTCAGGCCATGGCCCTTCTTGGCCGAGCGGACCTGGTTGACCACGACCGATCCCTCGAGACCCGCGTTGTACGCGAGCTGGCGGAGCGGCTCCTCGAGCGCGCGGAGGATGATCTGCGCACCGGTCTTCTCGTCGCCCTCGAGCGTCTCGAAGCCCTTCTTGACCGAATCCGCAGCGTTGAGCAGCGCGACGCCGCCACCTGCCACGATGCCCTCCTCGAGCGCCGCCCGGGTGGCCTGCAGCGCGTCCTCGACGCGGTGCTTCTTCTCCTTCATCTCGGTCTCGGTGGCTGCGCCGACCTTGACGACCGCGACACCGCCGGACAGCTTGGCAAGGCGCTCCTGGAGCTTCTCGCGATCGAAGTCCGAGTCGGTGTTCTCGACCTCGGCCTTCAGCTGCTTGATGCGGCTCTTGATCGCGTCGCTGTCGCCGGCCCCGTCCACGATCGTGGTCGAGTCCTTGTCCACGACGATCTTGCGGGCCTTGCCGAGCTGGGTGATCTTCGTGTTCTCGAGCTTGAGACCCATCTCCTCGGTGATGACCTCGCCACCGGTGAGGATCGCGATGTCCTCCAGCATGCGCTTGCGGCGGTCGCCGAAGCCCGGCGCCTTGACCGCAACCGCGGTGAACACGCCACGCAGCTTGTTCACGACGATCGTCGCGAGGGCCTCGCCCTCGACGTCCTCGGCCACGATCACGAGTGGCCGGCCGGCCTGGATGACCTGCTCGAGGACGGGCAGGAGATCCTTGACGGCGCCGATCTTCTGGTTGGCGATGAGCACGTACGGATCGTCGAGCACGGCCTCCATGCGCTCGGCGTCCGTGATCATGTACGGCGAGAGGTAGCCCTTGTCGAACTGCATGCCCTCGGTGAACTCGAGGTCGAGGCCGAAGGTCTGGCCCTCCTCGACGTTGACCACACCGTCCTTGCCGACCTTCTCGATGGCGTCGGCGATCACATCACCGATCTCGCGCTCACGCGACGAGATGGTGGCGACCCGGGCGATGTCTTCCTTGCCCGCGACGTCCGTGGACTGCTTCTTCAGGTCCTCGACGACGGCACCGACAGCCTTCTCGATGCCACGCTTGAGACCCATGGGGTTCGCGCCGGCGG
The DNA here is from genome assembly GCA_963738505.1 of uncultured Actinomycetes bacterium. Classification (GTDB taxonomy): domain Bacteria; phylum Actinomycetota; class Thermoleophilia; order Gaiellales; family Gaiellaceae; genus Gaiella. Next base: position 306,049 of record CAVTWR010000018.1, read on the forward strand.
CGACGTTCTTCAGTCCCTCGCGGACGATGGCCTGCGCCAGCACCGTCGCGGTCGTCGTGCCGTCACCGGCGACGTCGTTCGTGGCGGTGGCGACTTCCTTGACCAGCTGTGCGCCCTGATTCTCGAACGGGTCCTCGACCTCGATCTCGCGGGCGATGGTGACACCGTCGTTGGTGATGGTCGGCGCGCCGAACTTCTTGTCCAGCACGACGTAGCGGCCCTTGGGGCCGAGCGTCACCTTGACGGCGTCGGCGAGGATGTTCACGCCGCGTTCGAGCGCCCGGCGTGCGTCCTCGTTGAACTTGAGCTCCTTGTGAGCCATGGTTTCAGTTCCTCCGACGTGGATGGTTAGACAGCGGCACGATCGCCGACGACCTTGGCCAGGACGTCCGACTCGCGCAGGATGAGAACTTCTTCGGCGCCGATCTTGATCTCGGTGCCGCCGTACTTGGAGAAGATGACCTCGTCACCCTCCTCGACGTCCATGGCGACGTACTCGCCATCCTCGTCACGCGGGCCTGGACCGACGGCGAGGACGCGGCCGCGCTGCGGCTTCTCCTTCGCCGTGTCGGGCAGCACGATGCCACTCGAGGTCATCTCCTCTTCGTCGAGCACGGAGACGATCAAGCGGTCACCAAGCGGCTGCAGATTCATGCAATTGCCTCCTAGAGACGGGTGGATACGGAATCTGGCACTCAACTCACACGAGTGCCAATTGGCACTCTAGCACGAAGTGTGCCAGTCTTCCAAGTGCCGTTAGTCGATGTGACTGAGATCTGGCAGAAAGGTGGTAGAACAGCGGTGTGGAGCGGGAGTTTTCGGCCGGCGGGGTGCTCCTGCGCCGCATCCGCGGCATCGAGCACGTGGCTGTCGTCCAGCCCGCGGGGAAGCCTCCTGGCATTTGGGTGCTCCCCAAGGGCCGCCTCGAGCCGGGCGAGCGGGGCGTGGACGCCGCGCGTCGCGAGTCGGCCGAGGAAACCGGTGTCACGGGCCGCCTCGTTCGCAAGCTCGGCGACGTCCGCTACGTCTATACCTGGGAGGGCCGCCGCATCTTCAAGGTGGTCACCTTCTTCGAGCTACGCGCAACGTGTGGCCGCATCGACGACCTCGCCCAGGAGATGCGCCGCGAGGTGACCCTGGCGCGCTGGCTGCCCCTGGAGCTGGCCGTCACGGCCCTTGCGCACAAGGGGGAGCGAGAGATGGCAGGGCGCGCCGGAAGGTGACGCCCACGCCCAGGCCCTGGATCTGAGACGATCTCGACCATGGAACGCTTTCTCGTCACCGGCGCTCTCGGCTGCATCGGTGCCTGGACGATCCGCCGCCTGCTGGACGAGGGAGTCCACGTCGTCGGGTTCGACCTCGGCACGGACCCGCATCGGCCTGCCGAGTTGCTCTCTCCCGCCGAGCTGGCCTCACTCGAGCTGGTGCAGGGCGACATCACCGATCTCGTCGCGCTGGAACGGACGCTGGACGAACGCGAGATCACCAACCTGATCCATCTCGCGGCGCTGCAGGTGCCGTTCTGTCGCGACGATCCACCGCTCGGAGCCGCCGTCAACGTGGTCGGCACCGTCAACGTGTTCCAGGCCGTCAGCCGGCGCCTCGAGCGCATCCCCCGCGTCGTCTACGCCAGCTCGGCGGCGGTCTACGGGGCGACGGACGCGGGCCGCGAGGACGAGCAGACGCGACCCGCGACCCACTATGGGGTCTACAAGCGGGCCAACGAGGGCAACGCGCAGATCTTCTGGTCGGCTGCGGGCGTGGCGAGCGTGGGCCTCCGCCCGTTCAGCGTCTACGGGCCCGTCCGCGATCAGGGCGTGACCGCAGCTCCCACCCTGGCCATGGAAGCGGCGGCCCGCGGCGACGCGTACACGATCCCCTACGGCGGCAGCGTTCAGCTTCAGCTCGCGCGGGACGTCGCGGACGCTCTGATCGCCTCCAGCCGAGCCTCGTCGGACGGGGCGCGCGTCTACAACCTCCCGGGGCACGTGCTGTCTCTGGGTGATCTCATCGCCACGATCGAGCGGGTGCTCCCGGAGAGTCGCGGGTTGCTCTCCTTCACGGGAGATCCGCTTCCCTTCCCGGCGAGCGTGCGGGCCGAGACCTTCGATCGCGAGATCGGTGGCGTCGCCTGGACGCCGCTCGAGGACGGGATCCGCCTCACCGCCGACCACGCACGCCTGTAGAGGCAGCGTCGGGCACGAAGGGTCGGCGGCCGCGGCCTAGAATGTAAAGACGTGGCGATGTACGCGCTCAACTTCTACTCCCCGCTGGTCGCCGATCAGCTCCGCACCGGCCGCAAGACCGCGACCATCCGGCTCGGCGACAAGTCGCAGAAGTACCGCAAGGGCATGATCGTGACCGTCCTCGTCGGCGTCCGTTACGGCGCGCGCGAGAAGATCTTCGACGCGGTCATCGACAAGGTGGACGTGAAGCCGCTGAAGGACGTGTCCCCGCGCGAGATCGAGCACGACAACCCGCAAATCCGCCACACCGAGGACTTCGTCCGCTTCCTCGGCCAGCTGTACAACCGCGACGTGACCGAGGACGACACGGTCACCGTGATCCGCTTCTCCTCCATCGTCGGCACGATGTTCTGAGCCCGGACCCACCGATTGGCGTGATCGCGGGGCGCCCGCCGTTGTCGTCACGGATCGGTGGGCTGAACGCCTTGCGAGGCCCTGAAGGGCCCCGCTCTTGCCCGTCGGGCGCCTGCCAGGCACCACCCGTCTTGGCCGTCGTCGCCTACCGGCGCTCGGGGCGCGCTACCCACGAACGGTGGCGGGCAGAGCGGCTACTTGCCGGGCTTGCGGATGCGCGCGCCGAAGAGGGTGTCAGGGCGCACTTCCGCTCCGCACTCCTCGCACTCGACCTGGAAGGCCGACGGAAACGGGGCCTCGCAGGCAGGGCAGCGATGCCGGAGCTCACCAGAACACTGAGGGCAGGCGGAGGGAAGGTCCGCCTCCGTCTCCTGGAAGTACCGCAACACGTGGCCGCAGCGCAAACAGAACGCAACCCAGTCGCCGAGCGCGGCACGCCGTTCCTCCTGGATCCAGTTCCGCTTCGGCCTGGGTTTCTTCTCCGGGTCGGCCATGTCCCAACTGTATTCCGCGACGCCCGTGCGCGAGCCGCTCCTGCGCAGGCGAGGGCGCCCGATGCGGCAGCTACAGTGATCTGCGGACCGATCTCGACAGGGGAGATCTGCGTGACCGTGCGATCTGCAGAACCGATCAGCTCACCAGAGGAACTGAGGGACGTCGGCCTCGATCGCGAGGATCTGCTCGGCATCTATCGCAACCTGCTCATCACGCGCGGGGTCGAAGAGCGGGGCCACATCCTCTATCGCCAGGGAAAGATCCCGGGCTCGTTCTACACCGGCCGCGGCAACGAGGGCTCGGCCGTGGCCGTGGCCACTGCCATGCACCCGGACGATGTGGGCACCCCGGTCCAACGCGACATCGGTGTGCACATCACGCGCGGGCTCGAGCCCTGGCGGATCTTCGCGCAGTACATGGCCCGCGCCGACGGGCCTGCTCGCGGCCGTGACGGGAACGTCCATCTGGGCGACCCCCGGCTCGGGCTCACGATGATGGTCTCCCACCTACCGGCGATGCTGCCCGTGGCGGTCGGCATGGCGCTCGCCTTCCGCATCCGCGGAGAAGCCCGTGCCGCCGTCGCCTGGTTCGGCGAAGGGTCGGCAGCGCGCGGTGACGCCCACGAGGCGATGAACCTGGCGGGCGTCCGGCGTCTGCCCGTCGTCTTCGTCATCGACAACAACCAGTGGGCCTACTCCACGCCGACGTATCTCGAGTACGCGTGCGACCAACTCGCCGATCGCGCGGCGGCCTACGGCTTCGAGGGAGTGGTCGTGGACGGGACGGACACGCTTGCCGTCTACCGGGAAGCTCGCGCTGCCATCGACAAGGCCCGAAGCGGGGGAGGGCCGACCTTGATCGAGTCGGTCACGCTGCGCATGGAAGGGCACGCCGTCCACGACGACGCGTCCTACGTGCCGCGCGAGATGTTCGACGAGTGGGCCAAGCGCGACCCCATCACTCGCTTCCGCGAGCTCCTCATGACGGCCGGCGTGCTCACCGAGGACGCGGACACCGAGATCAACGAGGCGGTCAAGAGGTTGCTCGCCGAGGCGCTCGAACGCGCCGAGGCCTCGCCCCATCCCGATCCGGCCACCCTGCTCGACGGCGTCTACGCCGAGCCGGGCAGCCTCGACGCTCCACACCACGCCTGACCATGGCCGAGAAGACCTACATCCAGGCGATCAGCGAAGGGCTGAGACAGGAGATGCTGCGCGACGACCGGGTGATCGTGCTCGGCGAGGACGTCGGGGTCTTCGGCGGCGCCTTCAAGGTCACGGCCGGCCTGCAGGAGGAGTTCGGTGCCCTTCGCGTGCTCGACATGCCCCTCTCGGAGACCGCCATCGTGGGCGGCGCCACGGGAGCTGCCCTGATGGGGTTGCGTCCCGTCGCCGAGATGCAGTTCGCCGACTTCGTGACCTGCGCCTGGGATCACCTCGTGACCGTGGCCGCCAAGCAGCACTACCGTGCGGGCACGCCCGTCCCCATCGTCGTCCGGCTCCCCTCAGGCGGCGGATTCTCGGGTGGCCCGTACCACTCACAGAACCCCGAGAGCCTGTTCGCGCACATCCCGGGCCTCAAGGTGGTGTGCCCTTCGACGCCGCGGGACGCCAAAGGGCTCCTGGCCAGCGCCATCGACGATCCCAACCCGGTGCTCTTCTTCGAGCACAAGCACCTCTACCGCCGCATCAAGGGCGACGTTCCCGAAGAGCGGTTCACGATCCCCTTCGGGGAGGCGCGCACGCACCGTGCCGGTGACGACGTCACCGTGATCACCTGGGGCGCGATGGTGCACTCGGCCGCCGACGCCGCCGAACGGCTCGAGGCCGAGGACATCTCGGTGGAGATCATCGACCTCCGCACGATCACGCCCTGGGACCGCGAGTCGGTGCTGGCCAGCGTCCGCAAGACGTCCAAGGCGTTCGTGCTGCACGAGGACACCCGAACCGCCGGGTTCGGTGCTGAGATTGCGGCCACCATCGCCGAGGAGGCGTTCGAGGCGCTGGACGCCCCTGTGCGGCGGCTCGCCGCGCCGGACTGCCCCGTACCGTTCGCTCCGAGTCTGGAGCAGGCGTTTCTCCCGCAGGTCGAAGACATCGAGACGGCGCTCCGCGAGCTCGCCGCTTACTGAAAACGCGAGGAAGGACCGAACGAGGTGTCAACCGGAACGCAGACAGAGGTCGTGATGCCCCAGATGGGGGTCTCCGTGTCCGAGGGGACGATCACCAAATGGCTGAAGCAGGTCGGCGACACGGTCGTGCTGGACGAACCGCTGCTCGAGATCTCGACGGACAAGGTGGACACCGAGGTACCGAGCCCCGGCGCCGGCACGGTCACCCAGATCCTCGTGCAGGAAGGACAGACGGTCGATGTCGGCACGCTCCTTGCCGTGATCGGGCCGGGGGGGACACCGCCGACGGACGCCGAGCCGGCGCCCGTCGCCCCGGCGGCAACGCCCGAGGCGCCGGCAGGCGCCGTCACCACCGCCCAGCCCGCCCCCGTCCTCGCGGCTGCCGCGCCAGCGCCTCCAGCTGCATCGGCACCATCGGCTGCCGATGGGACAGCGGAAGGCAACGGGCGGAGCTTCGTCTCCCCGGTCGTGGCCCGGATCGCAGCCGAGCACGGCGTCAACCCCTCGACGATCACCGGTACCGGCACGGGCGGTCGCGTCACGAAGAAGGACATCCTCGCCTTCATCGCCAACGGTGGCGCCCAGCCTGCCGCGGCGCCCCAGCCGGCAGCGGTGTCGATGAATGATCCCCCCGTGGCAGAGCCCGTGGCCGCGGTGTCTGCACCCGCGGTCTCTGCAGCCTCTGTTCCCCCAGCAGCCCCAGCAGCCCCGGTGGTCCCCGCCGTGCCCGCTGCGGCTCCCGTCGCCCCGCCTGCCGCTGCGCCCTCGGCGGCGGCTCCAACGGCGGCTGTCCCATCGGCCCAGGCGCCGGCCGCAACTGCCCTGCCCGGAGAGACGGTCGAGCCGATGACGGCGATGCGGCGCATGATCTCCGAGCACATGCGCCGCTCGCTCGACACCTCGGCGCACGTCACCAACGTCTCCGAGATCGACCTCACGGGCATCGCGGGGATCCGCAGGGCGCTCAAGCCGACCTACGAGGGACAGGGTGTGAACCTCACCTTCCTCGCCTTCGTCGCACGGGCCACGGTCGACGCGCTCGCCGAGTGGCCCTGGCTGAACAGCGAGATCCGGGGCGAGTCGATCGTCACCCGCAACTTCGTCAATCTCGGAATCGCCGTCTCGCTCGAGGGCGGTAAGGGCCTGATCGTCCCGGTCATTCGCAACGCCCAGGACCTCAACCTGCTGGGCACGGCTCGGGCCATCCAGGATCTTGCGGCGCGCGCGCGCTCGAAGAAGCTGCTGCCGGACGACGTCCAGGGCGGCACGATCACCATCACCAACCCCGGCGGCTACGGCACGCTCATGGGCACGCCGATCATCAGCCAGCCACAGGTTGCCAACATCGGCGTGTACGCGATCCAGAAGCGGGCAGTCGTGGTCGAGGACGAGCACGGCAACGACTCGATCGCGATCCGTTCGATGATGTATCTCACCGTCACGTACGACCACCGCCTGATCGACGGGGCGTACGCGGCCCAGTTCGGCCGCGACATCAAGACGCGGCTCGAGAGCTGGGAAGAACCCGGCGCCTGATGACGTCCGGGGCGTACCTGCTCCGGCTCGGCGTCACACCGTACGCCGAGGCGCTCGCGCTCCAGGATGCGCTCGCCGCGGCCGTCTTCCTGCGCGCGATCCCCGAGACGGTGGTGCTTCTCGAGCACTCGCCCGTTGTCACGATCGGCCGCCGGACGGAGGGGGAGAGTGAACTGCACCTCCCTGCCGGTGTCGAGGTCGAGATCGTGGAGACGAACCGCGGGGGAAAGTCCACGTACCACGCGCCGGGACAGCTCGTCTGCTACCCGATCCTCGACCTCAAGCGCCACGGTAGCGACGTCAAGCAGTATGTCCGCGACCTCGAGCAGGCGCTGATCATCGCGCTTCGCACGTTCGGGCTCGAGGCCACCACGCTCAACGGCCTGACGGGCGTCTGGATGCCTCCCGGGTCCGGCCACGGCCCTCGCAAGATCGCCTCGATCGGCGTGCACGTCTCCCGCTGGGTGACGACACACGGTGCCGCGCTGAACGTCGACCTCGACCCGGCGCCGTTCACGGAGTGGATCACCGCCTGCGGGCTCGAGGACGCCGAGTTCACGACGATGGCGCGCGAACTGGGGACGTCGCCGGCCCTGGTCGAGGTCGCAGACGCTCTTGCCACCGCGCTCGGCGAGGTCTTCGCGCTCACCTTCGACGAGCTTCCCGCAGACGAGGCGGCCGCGCTCTGGCCGCAGCCTGTGCACGACAAGCTCGCCGCACGCTAGATGCGGGATGCTTTAGCGTCCTGCGGTTCCAGCCCTGGCTTTCCACACCGCGGAGGCCAACTGGATACGCACACCGGGGCAGCGTCCCGGGAGACGCAACGTAGAATGGCTCGATGAACACTTCGCTCCCTGTCGCCGACAGAGCCCGCCGACCGGCGTGGATGAAGGTACGAGCTCCGAGCAGGGAGACGCAGTTCTTCGAGGTCAAGGATCTCCTGCGCTCCCAGAAGCTCGTGACCGTCTGCGAGGAGGCGCGCTGCCCGAACATCGCCGAATGCTGGGGCCGAGGTACGGCGACGTTCCAGATCCTCGGTGACACGTGCACGCGGGCGTGTCGCTACTGCTACGTCCAGTCGGGACGGCCCGAGGGGGAGCCCGATCCGCTGGAGCCGCTCCGCGTCGCCCATGCGGCAGCGACCATGCAGGCGAAGCACGTCGTCGTGACCTCCGTCGATCGCGACGATCTCGAGGACCGCGGTGCCGGGCATTTCGCGGCGACGATCCGCGCGATTCGCGCAAAGCTCCCCGCGTCCTCGATCGAGATTCTCACGCCGGACTTCCTCGGCGTCGAGGAACAGGCCTTGCGCACGATCATGGCCGCGCGCCCCGAGGTCTTCAACCACAACATCGAGACGGTGCGACGCCTGCATGCCAGGATGCGCGGCGCGAAGGCGAGCTACGACGGAGCGCTCCGGCTGCTGCAGGGCGCCAAGGCGATGGCCGACTACCCGGTGCTGACCAAGTCCGGCATCATCGTCGGCCTGGGGGAGACGAACGACGAGGTCGTCGAGACGATGGTCGACCTGCGCGAGCACGGCGTCGACGTCGTCACCATCGGGCAGTACCTGCAACCCTCACCGCAGCACACCCGGGTCGACCGCTGGGTGCACCCCGACGAGTTCGCCTGGTTCAGCGAGGAGGGCGAGAAGCTCGGGTTCGGCTCGGTGTTCGCCGGTCCGCTCGTGCGCTCGAGCTACCGGGCCGACGAGCAGAAGCACGCCGCCGCCCAGGGCCAGCACCGCAACCGGCCGTAGCTCAGGCCGGCGGCCCGCCCGGCTTGGGCTCGGTGCCGAGCTGTCGCGCAAGGTTCAGCGTCACCCGGTGGACCTGGCCGCTGCGAAGCACGACGCGGCGCTCGCCGCGTTTCGGCAGGGAGACAAGGTACGGCGCGCGGAGGAGGTACGCGCCGGCGTCGAGCTCGATCCGGAAGCGTCCGTCCTTGCCGCTGACACGCCGGGCCACCACCTGGTCATCGCGCACGATCGTGACCTTGACACCGGCGGCCGGCACCCAGCATGGCGCGCGAACACAGCGGATGCTGTCATCGCGCTTCGTCACCTGGACGATCAGCGTCGCCTTGGCGGCGACGGGCGCAGCCACGGCAGCGTGGTCTGCCGCTCCCATTGCCACTCCGCAAGCGAGAACGCCAACGACCGCGCCGAGCACCACCTTCACACCGTCAACGGTAGCGCTCGAACGTCAGCGCGAGGTAAGGAGATTGCCCGTAGAAAGCGAAGGGCCGCCCTGAACGGGCGGCCCTTCGCTCCTATGAGCTGATCGGTGTCAGGCCGGGCGGCCGTAGACCACGATCTCGCTCATGTCCATGAACGCGCAACCCGAGAAGCTGCCCGGGTTCGGAGCGGCAGGGCCGCACCGATCCGGCACACCACTCGACCCGAACGGCGGCAGCGTCCCGTCCGCGAGCGGCACCTGCGGGTTGAGCATCGTGAAGCGCAGGTACTGGATACCGGCCAACCCACCCGCGGGAAGGGTGATCGGGTTGAGCCTGCCGCGGTTGGCAACCCCGAACGAGGCCTCTGCCACCAGCGACCAGGCCGACCCGTCGACCGAGGCCTCGAGACGGTAGTCCTTGGTCGAGGCGCTGCCCGCATCACCGCACGTGTTCGACGGATCGATCAGGACCTCGCTCGCGTTCACCGCCTGGGGCAACTTGACGACGATCCACTTCGCTGTGACGTTGCCCGTCTCGTTGCCGTCGTCGTCGTCCGTCGTCGAGCCCCACCCGGAGCCGAGCGACTGATCGATCGCGGCGTTCGGGCCGCAGCCGAACGGTGTGAAGTCGGGCCCGTTGAACGCCGTGATCGAGCCGCCGCCGCCGATCGCAGCCCAGTCACGCCGGAGCGCGAAGTTCTGGACGATCCGGCGGTCGTCGACGTTGATCGTCACGACCTGCGAGTCGTATCCGGGAGCCTTCGCAGACACCTTGGGATATGTTCCCTGGAACACCCGGCGGATGCGGTAGACGCCACGGCGATTCGTCGCGTCTGCGAAGTCGCCGGGGAAGCCCGAGGCGTGGCCGCCGAAGGCCACGACGGCGCCGTTGATCGGCTGAGTGGTGTCGGCATCCGTCACCGTTCCGCTGACGTTGCCCTTCTTCGCAAAGCGCCCGGGCGGCATGGAGAAGTTCTCCACCGGGAGAGCGTCATCGCCGTCCACGGCGGCTGAGAAGTACCCCATGCCGCGATTGGCGAAGGTCTGCCAGATCGCGCGCTGGTTGCGCCCGCGGTTGACACACAGGTCGGCGGCGAGGATCGCGTTCCGCATGTCGAGGAACGACGGGTTCGCGGGCGACAGCTCCATCGCGCGGGTGACAAGCCCCTCCGTGCGGCGGACGCCGAGGACGTTGCGGAGATCCCAGAGCGTCGCCGCCCAGATCTCCCCGTCGGCGTGCACTTCGGGACGGCCGATGATCTTGCCGAAGTCGCCGTAGGTGTAGCCGCCCGGGCCCGCGCCCGGCGTTCCGGGGCAGTTGGGCGACGACGTACCGACGGGACAGTCGACCGGTTGTGTGCGGAACAGATCCTGGTTCCTGCCCGTGTACGCCCCGAGCCTGAGCTCTCCGTCAGCGGAGGTATCCGTGACGTAGCCCTCCTTGACGAGGAGGTCGAAGGCGTACCAGTCGCTCCACGCCTCGCCCATCGAGCCGGCCTGGATGTTGCCGAGCGTCGAGTTGCCAAACGCGTCCACGACGAGGCGGTTGGAGATGCCGTGGGTGAACTCGTGATACACGATCGACGCCTCGTTGGAGCCGTCGGCCGGCAGGAACGGATCGTTCGCCGGGCCGTTGAAGAAGTCGTCCGTCGTGTCGTGGAACAGGTACATCTGCATGCGCGGCGAGAAGCCGTCGGGCGGTGTCGCCATGTTGGCGTTGTTCGTGTGGTTCGGATCAGGGAACCCGAAGCCGTAGGAGTTGGCGCCGTCCAGCGCTTCACCCAGCACCGGGTCGCCGCCCAGGCCCTTGCCGGACGCGTTCGCGACCTGGAAGTTGCCGGCGGCCTCGTTGAACCCGATCGGCGAGGAGGCCACGTGGTCGTGGAACTTGTTGATCAGGTAGAAGAGCTGCGTCCCGCTCTGGTTCTTGTTCACCTGGTAGGAGAAGTCACCAGAGGGGTTGTCGGCGTCACCGACGAACGACGGATTCCACGAGCAGACCGACGTGTCGCAGCCGTAGATCGTGTTCAAGGGGCCGATGAACGAGAACTGCACCAGCGGGTAGAGGTAGTCGCTCCCGCTCGACGGTGCGATCTCCTCGGGCTCACCGTCCAGGTTGGACGAGTTGTTGGAGTCGTCCACGTCGGTGTAGACGTGGGTGTTGTTCCCCGAGAGCGCGCTCGACGAGGCGAGCCAGCCCGGCAGGCTGATGCTCTTCTGCTCCTGCGTGCCGCCACGAGCCGCGCCGGGGAAGTTCTCGTACACGAGACCGTCGGCATAGTTGACGAGGCTGCGGCGGTACAGCACCCGGCCGTTCTGCGCGTCGACGACGTGGACGAACGACCCGGTGTTGCCCGTGACGTAGGTCTGCCAGGCCAGGCGGAGACCGCCGGTCGTCTGGAAGGCGACGAGCTCTGCACGGTCGCCGTTGGCGAACGTCGTGGGCCGCGTCACTTCCTGACCGGAGATCGCCTTGAACGGCACCGCACCTGCCTCGACGTCACGCCGAGCCGCCGCGGCCGCGCCCGAGGCGCTGACGCCGGGGCTGGTCGAGGCGAGGCTCGGAGCCGCAACAGGAGAGCCGAGCACGTTGATCAGGCGCCCGTCAGCCGTCACATTGGCTTTGAGGCCGTTCCCGAAGACCGGGACGCCGTTCGCGGACTGCACGAAGAACAGGTGGTGGATGCCCTCGACGTCCACGTAGTCGCGCTTCAGCACCATGCCGTCGACGGTTCTCGCGTCGAGGCCGAGAGCCGCGGCGTTCTGCTTGACATAGCCCAGGGCGATCGAGGCGGGTGCCGCGCCGCTCGGCCCCGTCAGGAAGTCGTCCAACCGGCCCACGTGGCGCGGCGTCGAGGTGAGCGGGTCGATGGCAACCACGCCTTCGCTGCCCAGCGACTCGCGGAGCGCGTCGGTGGACGCGTTGGGCGACTGCGCCGCACGATTCGATCGCTCGCGAAGCGTCTTCCGGGCCTCCGGCGTCTGCCGGCTGTCGTAAAACGCCAGCTTGTCCCGCTTGCCGTCGTGATCGGTGTCACGCCCTCCGTCTGCGAGCGCGACGCTCGGCAACCAGACGGCGAGCACTCCTGCGGTTGCAAGCGCGGCCAAGCCGAGCTTCGCACATGCCCTTCTCATCGAGTCCTCCTCGGTAGTGTCCATGCAGCGGCGACCACGGAGTGGTCAAGACTCAGCGTGCAGTACTTCATGTAGCGATCCGCCTCCCCCCAGAGCGACCATTCGGTCGAGCAGGGATGCTAGAGGTCGAACACGTCGGTTGCAATCCCTCGGTGCAAGGGACACGATCGGTGACATGCCTTGGATCGGGGCTGCCGCTCGGCCTGTGGAACGGCACCACCACATGAACCGAGAGGCGACCGCGCTCGGTGGGGTCGATCAGCCGTGCGGCTTGGCCATCGTGTGGTAGTCGAGCGCCTCGTCGAGCACGCTCTCCTCCACACCCGCCTCGCGCGCGACCTCACGCAGCGAGCGGCCCGACTGCGACGCCGTCTTCACGATCTCCGAGGCCTTGTCGTACCCGATGTACGGATTGAGCGCCGTCGCGGCCGACAGCGTCCGCTCGGCGTTCAATTCGTTCTGCTCGGCGTTCGCCTCCACCCCGTCCACGCACTTCTCCGCGAGCAGGCGCGAGGCGCTGGCCAGCAGCGTGATCGACTGCAGCAGGTTCCGCGCGATCAGCGGGACGTAGACGTTCAGCTCGAAGTGACCGTTCATGCCGCCGATCGTGATCGCGGCGTCGTTGCCGATCACCTGCGCCGCGACCTGCGTGACGACCTCCGGGATCACCGGATTGACCTTGCCCGGCATGATCGAGGAGCCCTTCTGCAACTCCGGTAGGAACAGCTCGCAGAGACCCGCCCGCGGGCCCGAGCCCATCAGGCGGAGGTCATTGGCGATCTTGGTCAACGAGACGGCGACCACCTTGAGCGCTCCGGACAGCTCGACGAGTCCGTCACGGGCAGCCTGGGCTTCGAACGGGTCGGCCGGGCCCGAGATGGGGAGGCCCGTGTCGTTGACGAGCAGCGCGCGCACCCGCGCCGCGAACTCCGGGTGGGTATTGAGCCCCGTGCCCGTGGCGGTGCCGCCGAGCGGAAGCTGCCCGGCACGCGGCAGCGCGTCCTTCACGCGTGCCGCGCCCTGGCCGATCTGGGTCGCGTAGCCCGAGAACTCCTGACCGAGCGTGACCGGGACTGCGTCCATCAGATGCGTGCGTCCCGACTTGACGATGCCGTCGAAGGCCTGAGCCTTCGCGCCCAGCGAGGCAGCGAGCTTGTCGAGTGCCGGCAGCAGGTCGTTGACGGAACGATCGAGCGCCGCGCAGTGGACTGCGGAGGGGAACACGTCGTTCGACGACTGCCCCATGTTCACGTGGTCGTTGGCGTGCACATCCTCGCCGGCGAGGCTCGCGATCACCTCGTTCGCGTTCATGTTGGAGCTCGTGCCCGATCCGGTCTGGAACACGTCGATCGGGAACTGGTCGTCGAACTCGCCGGCAGCGATGCGGTCGCCGGCCGCTGCGATGCGCGATGCAAGGTCCGCATCGAGCAGACCGAGCTCGGCATTCGCACGCGCCGCCGCCGCTTTGATCCGACCCAGCCAGTGCGCCACGGAAACCGGGATGGGCTCGCCCGAGACCGGGAAGTTGTTGATCGCCTTGTCCGTCTCGCCGCCCCAGAGCTTGCTCGTCGTCATGCGTCGAGTCTAACGAGACGCCTTCCGTGGCCGGGAAGGCAAGCGTGAGAGCTTGCCCTTCCACGAAGTCGGCGCCAGCCTATCGCTAGCGCCCGAGCTCGAGCAGGCCTTCCCAGTCGGTGACCTTCACGCGAGGCCGGCCCTGCGGGGCTCCAGCAGCGCGCTCCGCGGCGTCGATGCGCTCCCAACCGGCCTGATCGACGATTGCGACGCCCCGGGCGAGCAACAGCTCGTCGATACCTTCCGGGGAGCCGCCTGCGATCCGCCCCTCCCGCACGTCTTGGAGGAGCAGCTCGACCGTCTCCGCGGCGTCCTTCTTGTTGGTGCCGATGACGCCGCTGGGGCCGCGCTTGATCCACCCGGCGCAGTACAGGCCGCGCACGATCGCGCCCGTCTCGTCGACGACCCGGCCGCCCTCGTTCGGCATCACGCCGCGCCGCTCGTCGAACGGGGCACCTGCGATCGGCACGCCGAGGTAGCCGACGCTACGGAACACGACCCCGCAGGAGATCGTCTCGCGGTCGTCCGTGGCCTCTGCGGCCAGGGTGCCGTCGCCCCGTGCCACGAGCCGGTTGCGCACCACCTCGACGCCCTCGACCCGGCCGTTGCCGACGATGGCCGCCGGGGAAGCGAGGAAGCGGAGCCGCACAGCACGACGTGCGCCCCGCGGAGCAGTCACCGCCGCCACCCGCAGGACGTCGACGTTCCGCTGGCCCATGGCGTCGCCGACGAGGCCCGCCTCACTGGCGGGATCGAGCTCGAGGTCTGCCGGGTCGACGAGCAGGTCTGCGTCCTCCAACTCGGTCAACTCGACCAGTTCCGGGTTGGTGAAGGCAGCCTGGGCGGGCCCGCGCCGGCCGAGGACGAGGATCTCCTCCAGCGGGGAGGCGAGGATCGCCTTGATCGCCGCATCCGTCGTGTCGGTGGCGCGGATCTCGGCGTCGGACAGAGCCAGCATCCGCGCCACGTCGACCGCGACGTTGCCGTTGCCGACAACCACGGCTCGAGTGCAGTGGAGATCGAAGGGTACGTCCTGGAAGTCGGGGTGGCCGTTGTACCAGGCAACGAAGGCGGTGGCGGGCCAGGAACCGGGCAGGTCCTCACCCGGGATGCCCATCCGGCGGTCGGTCTGCGCACCCGTCGCATACAACACCGCGTCGTAGCGCTCGACGAGCTCAGCGTGGGTCACGTCGCGACCCACCTCGACGTTGCCGAGGAAGCGATACCCCGGGCGGGCGGCGATCTTCTCGAAGACGCGCGAGACCGCCTTGATGTTGGGATGATCGGGCGCAACCCCGAGCCGCACGAGACCCCACGGTGTCGGCAAGCGGTCGATCATGTCCACCGCGAGCGGCGGATCGGCGGTCAGGAGCTTGTCGGCGGCATAGAACCCTGCCGGCCCGGAACCCACGACTGCGACGCGAATGGCGGTCACCGTCGGGATCGTACGCGGCGGGCAAGCGGTGCACTGGGGTCAGGCCTCCCACGTCCCACCGCGGGTGTTGGGGTCAGGCCTCCCACGTCCCACCTCGACCTCGGGAAGTGGTCGGCTCGAGCGCTTGCGGGACACGCAAAGCCAGACCACATGCGGCATTCGGGGCATGACCCCGCGTGGGAGGGCCGGTGGCCGGACCCCGAGTGGGACGTGCGAGGCCCGACCCCACGAGCCCGAGTGGGACGACCCCACGAGCCCGAGTGGGACGTGGGAGGCCTGACCCCACCGCCCCGCCGCGGCTACCGCTGACGGGCTTCCCAGTCGGAGCGCAGCAGGCCGGCCAGGAGCGAATCGGAGACCTCTCCGGCGACGACCCAGCGCTCGCGGAGCAGTCCCTCCTCGGCGAACCCGAGCCGTCGCAGCGCCTTCGCGGAGGCGTCGTTGCGCGGATCGAGATCGGCCTCGATGCGGTTCAGGCGGAGGCCCTGGAAGGCGAAGGCCACGATCCGCGTCAGCGCCTCGTGGTTGTACCCCTGTCCCCAGTACGCTCGCTCGAGGATGAAGCCGAGCTCTGCTCGCCGGTTGTCGTGGTCGATCGCGAACAGCACGACCTTCCCGATCAGCGCATCGGCGCCACGGCGGGTCACCGCCCAGGCCAGCGCGGAACGATCCTCCGGGCGCCACGCCTCGCGCTCCGCCAGCTCGCGCGCCTCACCGATGTCCACCATCGGCGGACGGCTCCAGTACCGCATCGTCTCCGGATCGGCGTGGATGGCGAGGAGCGCGTCGGCGTCACCGGGCAGCACCTCGCGCAGGATCAACCGCTCCGTCTCCAGGAGCGGGAAGACCTCTGGGAATCTCACCACGTCAGCGAGAGGGCGCTGCTGTGCGGAGAAGCCTCCGTCAGTGCAACGAGCCATGCACGGAAGCGCTTGCGCCTCAGTGCGAGCAGCCGGAGCCGCAACCGCCGACCTGGGTGCCTTCGGGCAGTTCCTCGTCCTCGGCGGTCTGGAACGAGTGACCGCACCCGCAGCTCGAGACCGCGTTCGGATTGTCGATCTTGAACCCGGATTCGGAGATGCTGTTCAGGTAGTCCACGGTGGCTCCCCGAAGATGCGGTGCGCTGAACGGATCGACCACGACCTGCACACCCTCCAGCTCGAGCTCGATGTCGCCGTCGACGGCGCCGGAGTCGAAGCCGAGGCCGTACTGGAAGCCGGAGCACCCGCCTCCCTGGACGGCCACGCGCAGGACCATCGTGTCGCCGTCGGGCTCCTCGGCCAAGAGCTCCTTGACCTTCTGGGCGGCGAGAGGGGTGAGACTGATGATCGTATCGGTGGGCTGCTCGAGAATCTCCATACCTCCGATGGTAGCTGACAAGGACGGTCAGGCCGAAGCGCTCATCCGCGACGCCCACACGGGTTATCGGCCGCTTGTTCCCCGCCCGTAAGGACCGGTGAAGGTGGTAGGTTCAGCCGCGGTACGCGGTGCTCTCCAACTGGCTTCCGATCCTCTTCTACGCGTTGTTCGCCGCGGTCATCCCGGCGACCATGATCGGTCTGTCGTTCGTGCTCCCGGGCCGGCCGAAGACGCGCACCAAGCAGCGGATGATCCCGTTCGAGTCAGGCGTCTCGGAAGGCTCCCCCGACCAGCGCCGCCGCTTCACAGTCAGCTTCTACCTGACCGCGATGCTCTTCATCCTCTTCGACATCGAAATCGTCTTCCTCTACCCACTGGCCGTGCAGCTGAACGCGCTCGGCTGGTTCGGGCTGGTGGAGTTCCTCGTCTTCGTGGCGATCCTGGCCGTGGCCTACGTCTACGTCTGGAAGAAGGGGGCGCTCGAATGGTGAAGCGCGAGCTGCCCGTGATCGCCGACCGCCCGCTGGCCCGGGCCGGGCTGCAATCCGAGCGCGTGCTGAATCCCGCCAAGGGCCCGGGAGTGTTCGAGGAGGAGATCGAGAAGATCGAGGACGCGCTCCTCCTGACCACCGTGGAGAAGGCCGTCGGCTGGGCCCAGGCCAACTCGATGTGGCCGGACACGTTCGGCCTCGCGTGTTGCGCGATCGAGATGATGTCGATCGTCTCCTCGCGCTACGACATCGCGCGCTTCGGGATGGAGCGCTT
The DNA here is from genome assembly GCA_963738505.1 of uncultured Actinomycetes bacterium. GTDB lineage: Bacteria > Actinomycetota > Thermoleophilia > Gaiellales > Gaiellaceae > Gaiella. The sequence continues at coordinate 323,257 of CAVTWR010000018.1, forward strand.
CTCCTCGTCGCCCCGCCAGGCCGACCTGCTGATCATCTCCGGGCGCGTCACCCACAAGATGGCGCCACCGCTGCGACAGGTCTACGACCAGATGCTCGAACCGAAATGGGTGATCGCGATGGGTGCCTGCGCCAGCTCCGGCGGCATGTTCAACAACTACACGGTCCTGCAGGGCGTGGACAAGATCGTCCCCGTGGACATCCACGTCCCCGGATGCCCGCCGCGACCCGAGGCGCTGATGGAGGGCATCGTGCGGCTGCACGAGAAGATCAAGGCGGGCGTCCCACCCGCGTACGAGATCCGCGGAGTGGCGGAGTAGCCGATGCCGTACCACGCCGTTCCCGGGCTCGTGGAGACCCGCGAGCACCATGGGGAGACGACGCTGGTCGTCGATCCCGCCAGGCTCGTCGAGGCGTGCGTACACCTCCGCGACGACGCCGGTTTCAACCAGCTCGTCGACCTGTCGCCGGCCGATTATCTTGGCTACGGCGCCAAGGGCGTGGCCGGATACATGGGCACGCCTGCGGGACGGGACATCTTCTCGCCGGGCTCACAGGGCCATTCGCACGTGCCCGCTCCCAAGCCGAAGCGTTTCTCGGTCAGCTACCACCTGCTCGCCGTGCGCGACGAGGCGCGACGCGTCCGCGTGCAGGTCTGGCTCGACGACGGTGAGAGCCTGGCCTCGGTGATCCGGGTGTGGCCGGCGGCAGACTGGTACGAGCGCGAAGCCTTCGACATGTTCGGCATCGTCTTCGAGGGCCACCCCAACCTCGTACGCATCCTCATGCCCGAGGATTGGGTCGGCCATCCCCTGCGTAAGGACTATCCGCTCGGCGGCGAGCCTGTGCGGTTCTCGGGTGAGCCGTGAGCGTCCTTCCAGCCACCAAGCTGTACGAGGGCACGCGCATCCCATCGCCGTGCCCGACGATCCTGGAGATCGACCCGACCAAGGTCCCTCTCGACGACGTGCTGACCGTCAACTTCGGACCGAACCACCCCTCCACGCACGGCGTGCTTCGCCTGATCGTGGACTTGAACGGCGAGGACGTCGTGGGGATCCGCGCGGTCATCGGCTACCTGCACACCGGGTTCGAAAAGACGATGGAGTCGAAGACGTACTGGAAATGCATCACCTACCCCGAGCGGATCGACTACCTCTCCTTCCAGGCCAACGAGCTGGTCTTCGTACTGGCCATGGAGAGGCTGCTCGAGCTGGAGGTGCCCGAGAAGGCGCAGTGGATGCGCATGTGCCTCGCCGAGCTGAACCGCATCCACTCCCATCTGGTGTGGCTCGGCACCTCCGCGCTCGAGATCGGGGCGATCTCCATGTTCTGGTACGCCTTCCGCGAGCGCGACATGATCCTCGACCTGTTCGAGATGGTCACGGGCGTGCGGATGCACACGCGGTACTTCCAGGCGGGCGGTCTGGCCGAGGACATCCCGGAAGGGTTCTACGCGCAGGCGCGCGCCGCGGCCAAGCGCATGCCCAAAGCGGTCGACGACTACGAGGGCCTGCTCGACCGCAACCAGATCTGGCTGGAGCGCACCAGGGGCATCGGCCTGCTCTCCGCGGACGACGCGCTCGCGCTCGGGCAGACCGGCCCGATGCTGCGCGCGTCGGGCGTGGACTGGGATCTGCGCCGCAACCTGCCCTACCTGTTCTACGACGACGTCGACTTCGACGTGCCCGTCTACGGCAACGGCGACGTCTACGACCGTTACAAGGTGCACATGGACGAGATGCGGCAGTCGGCCCGCATCGTCACCCAGTGCATCGACCGGCTCGAGGAGCTGCGCGGCGGGCCGTGGATCGCCAACGACCGCAAGGTCGTGCTGCCGCCCCGGGAGGAGCTGCACACCTCGATGGAGTCGCTGATCCACCACTTCAAGATCGTCACCGAGGGGTACAGCGTTCCCGAGGGCGAGGTGTACACGGCGATCGAGTCGGCGCGGGGCGAGTGCGGTTGCTACCTCGTGTCCGACGGCGGCCCCAAGCCGTGGCGCGTGAAGTTCCGGGCGCCGAGCTTCGCCGCGCTGCAGGCGACTGCCGCCTGCGTCCAGGACTGCATGATCGCCGACCTCGTGGCAGTGGCAGCGTCGCTCGACCCGGTGATGGGAGACGTCGACCGATGAGCGCCGCCCTCTACGACCGCATCCAGGAGCTGCGTGCCCTCTACCCCGACGAGGGCTCGGCGATCATGCCGGCGCTCCAGCTGGCGCAGGCGGAGAACGGTGGCTGGCTCTCGGAGGAGACGTTCCGGGCCGTGGCGGACGCGCTCGAGGTGACGCCGGCGCGGTGTCTCTCCATCGCCTCCTTCTACGACATGTTCCGCCTGGAGCCCGCGGGACGCACACTCATCGAGGTGTGCACGAATGTCTCCTGCGGCGCGTGCGGGGCCCAGCAGGTGATCGAGGCGTTCGAGCGCGAGCTGGAGATCGAGGCGGGCGGGATCACCGCTGACGGCTCCTTCGGGTTGCGCGCCGTCGAGTGCCTGGGGGGCTGCGGCTGGGCGACGGTCGTCGCGGTGAACAACCGGCACAGGCTGCGCGTCCGCGCCGAGGACGTCCACGAGATCGTGGAGGAGCTCCGTGGCTGAGATCGTCTTCGCCGGAACGGACGGCGGCGCCGTCACCGAGCTCGGGGACTACGAGCGCGGCGGCGGCCTCAGGGCGCTGGCCAGGGCGCGCCAGATGGCGCCTGACGCCGTGATCGAGGAGCTGAACGTCTCCGGCCTCAAGGGCCGCGGCGGCGCCTTCTTCCCCACCGGCCGCAAGTGGAGCTTCGTACCCAAGCCCGAGCAGAACCCCCGTCCCCACTATCTCGTGGTCAACGCCGACGAGTCGGAGCCGGGCACGTTCAAGGACCGGGAGATCATGCTCCGCGTCCCGTTCCGCTTCCTCGAAGGCTGCCTGATCGCGGCGCACGCGATCCACGCCAGGCACGTGTTCGTGTACATCCGCGGTGAGTACGAGCGTGAGTACGAGGTAGTCGCTTCGGCGCTCGACCAGCTGCAGGCCAAGGGCACCCTGGGCGACGTGATCATCGTCCTCCACCGGGGCGCAGGCGCCTACATCTGCGGCGAGGAGACGGCGCTGCTCGAGTCGCTCGAGGGCCGCCGCGGCCAGCCGCGGACCAAACCACCCTTCCCCGCCGTCGCAGGCCTCTACGCGTCCCCGACGGCCGTCAACAACGTGGAGTCGATCGCGACTGCGGCGTCCGTGCTCGAGCTCGGCGGGGAGGAGTACGCGAAGCTCGGCGTGGAGAACTCGACCGGAACGCGTGTCTTCTCACTGTCCGGCAACGTCGCGCGCGGCGGCAACTACGAGCTGCCGCACGGGTTCCCGCTGAAGGACCTGATCCACGAGGTCGGCGGAGGAGTCCCGGACGGTCACAAGCTGAAGGCCGTGATCCCGGGCGGCTCCTCCACGCCAATCCTCACCGCGGCCGAGGCCGAGAGCGCCACGCTCGATTTCAACTCGCTCACGGCGCTCGGCACCGCCATCGGCTCCGCCGCGGTGATCGTGCTCGACGATCGCTGCTGCATGGTGCAGATGAGCCTGCGCTTCAACCAGTTCTATGAGCATGAGTCGTGCGGCAAGTGCACCCCGTGCCGGGTCGGCACCCGCTGGCTGACGCAGATCCTGCAACGGATCGAGGACGGGCGCGGCGAGCCCGGCGACCTCGACCTGCTGCTCGACGTCGGTGACCGCATCAACGGCAAGTGCCTCTGTCCGCTGGGCGACGGAGCGGCGATGGTCGTGGCCAGCCACGTGGCCAAGTTCCGCGACGAGTTCGTGGCGCACATCGAACAAGGCGGCTGCCCCATGCGAGGCGGCTCCTCGCTGGAGGGCCTTCTCGCCCCGGTCTCGATGCACGCCAAGCACATCGTCGAGCACGGCCTCGCACACCGCATCCACAAGCGCCTGGAGGTCGTGGCATGACCGACCTCGTCACGCTCACCATCGACGGCCAAGAGGTGCAGGCACCGAAGGGCGCACCGCTCGTCGAGACCGCCGCCTCCGCCGGCATCGAGATACCTGTCTTCTGTTACGAGCCGCGGCTGGGACCGCCGGTCGGCGCCTGCCGCATGTGCCTGGTCGAGGTCGAGGGACTGCCCAAGCTGCAGGCCGGTTGTACGCTCGGCGCGCAGGAGGGCATGGTCGTCCGTACGGCCGCGACCTCGAAGCAGGCGGCCGAAGGGCAGGATGCCACCCTCGAGTTCATCCTCGTCAACCATCCCCTCGACTGCCCGGTCTGCGACAAGGGCGGCGAGTGCCCGCTGCAGGACCTGACCTTCCGCTACGGCCCGGGGAACACACGCATGACCTTCCCCAAGATGACATTCGAGAAGCCGATTCCGCTCTCGCCGCTGATCGCGCTCGATCGTGAGCGCTGCATCCTCTGCTACCGCTGCACCCGCTTCTCGAGCGACGTGGCCGAGGACGGACAGTTGATCGCGCGGAACCGAGGCGCCTTCACCGAGATCGCCACGTTCGCGGACGATCCCTACGACGCACCGTTCTCCGGCAACGTCATCGAGCTCTGCCCCGTCGGCGCCCTGACCTCGACGCAATACCGCTTCAAGGCGCGGCCCTGGGAGATCCAGACGGTACCGACCGTCTGCGGTCTGTGCCCCGTCGGCTGCAACACCAACGCCACGATCCGCGAAGGCCGGGTGCAGCGCGTCGTCTCTCGCAACCACCCGGAGATCGACGGCGGCTGGCTGTGCGACAAGGGCCGCTTCGCCTCGCCGCACCTGACGAGCGGTGACCGCATTCTCGAGCCGCTGCGGCGCGGCGCCAAGGGCCTGGAGCCGGTCTCCTTCGACGAGGCGCTGGACGAGGCCGAACGGCTGCTGCGCGGCGCGCGCGGCCACATCGTGACGGCGCTCTCCGGCTCCGAGACGATCGAGCAGGCCTACGGGCTGGCGCGACTGATGCGCGGGGGTCTCGATGCACACGGCGCGGTGCTGCCGGAGTCCACCTCGAGCGCGCTGGAGGCGTTCCGGGCGCCGCTCTCGACCATCGGCGACGCGAGCCTGGTCGTCGTGGTCGGGGACGACGAGATCGTCGACCGCGCTCCCATTGTCGACCTCTGGGTGCGCAAGGCCCGCCGAGCCGGTGCGCGCATCGTGCGCATCGGCCCCAAGGGCGACGTCCAGACCGCCCCCGGGGCTGCCGCAGCCGCGCTCGCGGCCGTGGCGGGAGAGCCGAAGGACGAGCTCGGCGAGGCGCTCCGTGCTTCGGAGCGTGCCGTGCTCATCTGGTCGGGTGCCGGCGGCGGGGGCGGCGCGCGCCTGGCCGAGGCGGCGCACGCGCTCGGGTTCGAGGGCAAGCCGGGCTGCGGCGCCTTCCACCTGCCGGCGACGCCCAACGGCCGCGCCGTCGCCTCCGCGTGGGCCGTGGCGGCCGATGCCGACGATGCCGATCCCGGTCACATCCACCTGCTCGTCGTCTCGGGCGACGAGGCCGCCGCCGACCCCGCCGTCCGTGACCTGGCCGAGCGGGCCGACCGCGTGATCGCGATCTCCATGTTCCACGAACTGGCCGTCGGCTGGGCCGATCTCGTGCTCCCGGCCACCGCCATGCTCGAGCGCGACGGCACCCTGATGAACGTCGAGGGGCGCCTGCAGCGTGTGCGCCGCGCGGTGCTGCCGCCCGTGCCGGACGAGCTCGCCTGGATCGCCAAGCTGGCAGAGCGGTTCGAGGTCGCGCTGTCTCCGTACCCCGCCACGGTGTTCGCCGAGGTCTCCGACAAGCTCTTTGGCGGTCTGGCGCCCGAAGCGCTCGGCGAGCACGCACCGCTGGCCGCCCGCGCGCCCTACGCCACGCCCGAGCCCGCGGCCACCACGACGCCGGAGGGCCACGCGGACGGAGGCGACTTCGTCGGCGAGCTGCGGGTGCTGCGCTACCGCTCGCTCTTCTCCGGCCCGCAGGTCGAACGGGTGCCCGAGCTGCAATTCCAGCGTCCGGCGGCAGTGGCGGAGATCTCCGTCGCGGACGCCGAGCGCCGCGGCATTGCCAACGGCGAACCGGTCACGCTGCGCTCGAACGGCAGCTCAGTGGAGCTTCGCGCCCGCGTCGATCGCAAGCTCGTGGACGGCGTGGTGCGCGTGTCCACCGACCACGCCGCTGATCTCCACCCGACCGTCGAGGTCGTCAAGGCGTGATCGGGGTGCTTGCAGCAGCAGCCCGGGAGGCCTGGTGGATCAGCCTGATCAAGGCCTTCGTGATCATCAACCTGATGATGATCGTGTTCTCGTACCTGACGCTCGCGGAGCGCAAGGTGATGGGTCGCATGCAGCTGCGGTTCGGGCCCAATCGCGCCGGCCCGCGCGGTGTGCTGCAGCCGTTCGCCGACCTGATCAAGCTGCTCTTCAAGGAGAGCTTCACGCCGACCGACGCCATCAGGAGCCTGTATCTGCTCTCCCCCTGGATTGCCTCAGCGACGGCGCTGATGACCTTCGCGGTCATTCCCTGGGGCCCCGGCTGGGAGATCGGCGGCTACACGATCACCGGGTACGTGGCCGACGTGCCGATCGCGCTGATCCTCATGTTCGCCATCGGCTCGCTCGGCGTGTACGGCTTCATCGTCGGCGGCTGGGCCTCAGACTCCAAGTTCTCGCTGCTCGGCTCGATGCGCACGTGCGCGCAGCTCGTCTCCTACGAGGTGTCGCTCGCGCTCTCCGTGCTCGGCGTGGTGATCATGGCCGGCTCGCTCTCGCTGCCCGAGATCGTGGCCGCTCAGGATCGAGACGTCTGGTACATCATCCCGCAGTTCGTCGGCTTCCTCGTCTTCTTCCTGGCGGGCCTGGCCGAGACCGCGCGCGCGCCGTTCGACCTGCCCGAGGCCGAGCAGGAGCTCGTCGCCGGCTACCACACCGAGTACGGCGGCATGCGCTTCGGCCTGTTCAGCCTGGCCGAGTACATCAACCTGATCACGCTCTCCGGCCTCGCCATCACCCTCTTCCTCGGTGGCTGGCACGGCCCGCACTGGTTCTGGGAGCTCTCCGGCCCCGTGTGGTTCCTGATCAAGCTCGTCGTGCTCCTGTTCGTGTTCATCTGGATCCGCACGACCGTGCCGCGACTGCGCTACGACCAGCTGATGCGCTTCGGCTGGAAGGTTTTGCTGCCCGTCGCAACGCTGAATGCAGTCGTCACTGCTCTCATCGTGGTCGCCGTATGACGCGCGGGCAGCAAAACCTAAGAAATCTGAATATTGAACTTAAATATTTCAGTATATTTTTTCCCGAGGGGAGAAAATAGATGCAGCCGTTCTCCACATTCAAGGGCTTTGGAGTCACCTTCAAGCACATCTTCAAGAAGCCCATCACGCAGCAGTACCCGGAGTACAAGCGGCCCGTGTACCCGCGCTTCCGTGGCCGGCATCGTCTGCACCTCCACGAGAACGGCCTGGAGAAGTGCGTCGGTTGCTCCCTGTGCGCGGCAGCCTGTCCCTCCGACTGCATCCGTGTCGTACCGGCGGAGAACACCGCGGAGAACCGGGTCTCGGCGGGTGAGCGCTATGCCCGGATCTATGAGATCAACCTCAGCCGTTGCATCTTCTGCGGCTATTGCGAGCTGGCGTGCCCGTTCGACGCGATCACGCTCGGCAACGAGTTCGAGCTCGCCGAGTACTCGCGCGACGACCTGATCTACACCAAGGACATGCTGCTCGACGCGCCGATCAAACTCGTCCCCGTGCAGGACCCCGATCTCTACGACACGCCGATCCCCGCCTACAAGAGTTCTTCATGAGCAGTGAATCCGCAAAGCAGGTAGGCCCTACTTCCTCGCCTTTCCCTCTCTTTTCTTCCCCAGGAAGAAAAGATGGGTGAGGTCCTGGTCTGGGCGATCTGGATCGTGGCCGCCGCGGCGTGCATCGCCTCGGCCGTGGCCGTGATCAGCTTCTCCAACCCCTTCTACTCGGCCCTGGCCCTGATCGCGAACCTCGCCTCGCTCGCCGTTCTCTACCTGCTCGCGGCAGCCGAGTTCGTCGCCGCCGCCCAGGTACTGGTCTACGCCGGCGCGGTGATGGTGATGTTCCTCTTCGTGATCGCCTACCTGGGTGGTCGCGCGGACGCGCCGTGGGCAGGCGGCTCACGAGCAATGCGGCTCGCCGGCATCGTCACCGCCGCGGCACTCCTGGCCGAGGTGCTCGTGGCGCTGATGCTGAAGGCCGGCGACCGGCTGACGAACGAGGCCGAGATCGCGGACTCCTTCGGCAGCCCGGCCGAGGTGGGGCGGCTCTTCCTCACGGATCACCTGCTCGCGTTCGAGATCACCTCGATCGTCCTGCTGGCGGCAGCGGTGGGCGGGGTCGTGCTCGGGATCAAGGCTGCGGCCGAGGACGAGCCGCTGGTGGAGGCGTAGGCGGGGATGCTCGGACCCGACCTTCCCTGGTACTTCGCGGTCTCGGCCATCCTCTTCACCACCGGGGTGCTCGGCGTGATCCTGCGGCGCAGCCCGCTCATCGTGCTGCTCTCGCTGGAGCTGATGCTGAACGCCGGCAACCTCGCGCTCGTCGGCTTCTCGCGCCTGCACGGCGAGGGTGACGGCCAGATCTTCGCGCTGTCCGTGATGGCGGTCGCCGCGGCCGAGGTGTGTGTCGGCCTCGGTCTGATCGTCGCCATCTCGCGCCGCAAGCTCGATCTCGACGTCGACAGCTTCCAGGAGCTCCGCGGCTGATGGCCGTCTACGGCGCCTGGCTCTGCCTGCTCGCCCCGCTCGCCGGCTTCCTGGCGATCCTGCTCGCGGGCATGCGCATCTCGCGCCGCGCGGCAGGGTGGACGGCCACGCTTTCCGTGTTCCTCGGCTTCGCGGGTGCCGTCGACGCCCTGGTACGTACATGGGGTGAGAAGCCCGAGAACCGCGAGCACCTCTCCACGGCGTTCAACTGGCTGCTCGCCGGTCCGCTCCAGATCGGCTTCGAGATCCTCGTCGATCCGCTCTCGATCGTGATGATGCTCGTCGTCACCGGCGTCGGCGGGCTGATCGTCTGGTACTCGATGGGCTACATGGCGGGCGAGGACGAGGAGCGCCGCTTCTTCGCCTACATGGCGCTCTTCGTGTTCTCGATGCTGCTGCTCGTGCAGGCCGGAAACCTGCTGCTCCTGCTCGTCGGCTGGGGTCTCGTCGGTCTCGTCTCCTACCTGCTGATCGGCTTCTACCACCAGCGGCCGGAGGCGATCGCGGCGGCCAAGAAGGCGTTCATCATCAACGCCGCCGGCGACGCCCTGATGGCGCTCGCCCTGTTCCTGCTCTTCACACGCACGGGGACGCTGTCCTTCGAGGGCGCGTTTGCCGCTGTCGGCGCGGACGGTCCGCTGTCCAACACCGTGATCTCCCTCGTCGCGCTCGGCCTGCTCGGCGGTGCCGTCGCCAAGTCGGCGCAGCTGCCGTTCCACACCTGGCTTCCGGACGCGATGGAGGGCCCCACGCCGGTCTCCGCCCTCATCCACGCGGCCACCATGGTCACCGCGGGCGTCTATCTGATCTGCCGCACCCACCCGATCTTCGAGGCGGCGCCCGACATCCAGAGCGTGGTCGCCGTGATCGGCGCCGTGACCCTGCTCGTGGCCGGGCTCGTCGCGCTCGTGCAGTGGGACATCAAACGCGTCATCGCCTACAGCACGATGAGCCAGATCGGTTACATGTTCCTCGCCGCCGGTGTGGGCGCATACGGGTCGGCGATGTTCCACCTGGTCACGCACGCGTTCTTCAAGGCCCTGCTCTTCCTGGCGGCGGGCCTCGTCATCCATCACCTGGCAGGCGAGCAGGACATCCGCAGGATGGGCGGGCTCAGGAAGTACATGCCCTTCACGCACGGGGTGTTCCTGATCGGGACGCTGGCGCTGGTCGGCATCCCGCCGCTGGCCGGGTTCTGGTCGAAGGACGGCATCCTCGCAGCCGCCTACGCCTCCGACTCGGTGGTCAGCGGCCTCGTGCTCGTGGCGGGCCTCGTCGGGGCTCTCCTCACCGGCCTCTACTCGCTGCGGCTCTACCTGCGCGTCTTCCACGGTGAGCCATCCGGGCTCGTGCTCGACCACGCCGGCGGGCAGCACGGAGACCACGGCCACGGGCCGGAGGACGCGGCCGGTCACGGCAGCCATCACCACGGTGAGGGCCCGCGCTCGATGACGGTCCCGGTGGGGGTGCTTGCCGCGCTCTCGATGGTCGGTGGCCTGCTCGTGATCCCCGGCGTCTGGCATCCACTCACCCACTGGGTGGAGGAGGTCGCACATCCCCTGGTCGAGGCGACGGCCGGCCAGGACTACCTGATCAGCGCCATCGCCGTCGCCCTGGGACTGCTCGGCAGCTTCGTCGCCTGGCGTGCCTTCCAGGCCGGCCGCGACCTCGTGCCCGCCGGAAGCGTGGTGCACCGCGTGCTCGAGCACAAGTTCTACTTCGACGAGTTGTACGACGTGCTCTTCGCCCGCACCGGCCAGATGCTCTCGACCCGCCTGCGCGACAAGGTGGAACAGCCGCTCGTGATCGGCTCGCTGGACGCGATCGCCGGCGGCACCGGCCGCGGGGCGGCCGAGGTGGCCCGCCTGCAGTCGGGTCAGCTGCGCCAGTACGCGTTCGTGATCGCCGCAGCCGTCGCCGTGCTGCTCGTCGTCGTCCTGGTGGTGCGCTGAGCCGTGGCGGCCACACTGCTCATCCTGATTCCCCTCGTCGGCGGCCTCCTCGTCTGGCTGCTGCCGTTGTCGCGGGCGAACACGATCGCCTTGACCTCGATCGCTCTCCTCGCCGAAGGTGTGTTCTGGCTGGTCGGCCTGCTTCGATCTGACACGCGGAGGCAGCTTCTGGGAATCCCGGAACTACGATCGCCGGCGCAGCTGTGGGACGGAGAGACGCCACAACTCGGAGCGTCCTGGGAGTGGTTCGAGGAAATCGGCGCCTCCTACGCCGTCGGCTTCCACGGCTTCCAGTACTGGCTCACCGGCATGGCCATCCTCGTGTTCGCATGTGCGATCGCGTTCGGCGCCTGGGTGGGCAGGGAGCGCCCGCGCGCCTACTTCGGGCTGATGCTGTTCACGCTGGGTGCGGTCGTCGGCGTCTTCGCCGCCCAGGATCTGCTGCTCTTCTACGTGGCCTTCGAGGCGATGCTGATCCCGCTGTACATCCTCGTCGGTGTCTGGGGTGGGGCCAACCGCAGCAAGGCGACGCTCCTGTTCGTGCTGTACACGATGGCGGGCTCGCTGCTCATGCTCGCGTCCGTCGATCGCAGTCGGCCTCACGTCGGGCAGTTTGCGCTGGGGTACCTCGGCGAGAATCTGTTCAAGCGACAACGACCTCATCTTCCTCGGCTTCGCTGCCGCGTTCGCCGATCAAGGCGCCTTTGCTCCCGTTCCACGGCTGGCTGCGGATCGCGTACACCGAGGCGCCGCCAGAGGTGGCGGCCGTGCTCTCCGGCGTCGTCTCCAAAGCAGCGGCCGTCGGGCTCTTCTGGATCGGCCTTAACCGCTTTCCTCTCGTCATCTACGACCTTCGACGAAGAGCAGCAACTTTCCCTGAGCGCCACAGGACATGTCATCTACGTACTCGCCGCGCTCACCCTCCTGTACGGATCACTGCTGGCCTTCCGCCAACCGAACATCCGCAGCGTAGTGGCCTACTCGTCGATGGCGCAGATGGGGCTTATAGCCCATGGCGCACTGTCGCTGGGATCGTTCCCCGTTTCGCCCGACGGCGACATCGGCGCCATGTTCCAGTCCGTCAACCACGGCCTTGTCTCGGCCGCGATGTTCCTGCTCGCCGGCGTCACGATCCAGCGGGCGGGCACCGACAACCTCGCGGAGCTCGGCGGCCTGGCCAAGGGGCGACCGATCCTGGCCACGGTCGTCATGGTCGTGGGGATGATCCTGCTGGCCGTGCCCGGAGCGGCGACCTTCACAGGCGAGTTCGCGATCCTCACCTCTATCTTCGCCAACGGCTGGGGGTACGCCGCGGTCGGCGGCCTCGCGATGGTGCTCGCCGCCATGTACGGCCTGCGCCTGATCTCGGCCATCCTGCACGTCGCGCGCGGCACTGCTGTGGGCGAGGATCGCCCCGGGGATCTCGGTCGCCGTGAGCTCGCTTTCGTGCTGCCGCTCGTGGCCGCCCTTGTACTGCTCTCCGCCTGGCCCGCCCTCGTCACGGGAAACAGCCTGCCGAACGACGAGCAGGAGCAGACCGGATGAGCGTGCTCGCCGCGATCGACACGCCGCACGTCGACTGGCTCGCTCTCTCACCCTCCGTGGCGTTGCTCGCGGCCGCGGGCCTCTGCCTGCTGTCGGCGGTCAGCGGATATGCCCCCGCGCGTCGTGACGTGACCGGGACGTTCGCGTTCACCGGCTTCGCCGCCGCCGGCATCCTGGCCGGCGTCGTCTACGGCCGCTCCGCCGACCAGACGCTGCTCATCTCCGAGTCGATGACCCGCGACCGGCTCGCAGCGCTGGCACAGATCATCCTGGCCGCGGTCGGAGCGGTCTCCGTGCTCGTGGCCTGGAGCGACCGCCGCACCGATCACGTCGGCGAGTTCTACGCGCTCCTCGCCACCGCCGGCGCCGGCCTGCTCTTCTTCGTCTCCGCCACCAACCTGATGACGCTGTTCCTCGGCCTCGAGTGGTTCTCGATCCCCCTATACATCCTCTGCGCCATGGACACGCACCGCAAGCGCTCGCTGGAGGCCGGCCTCAAGTACCTGATCATCGGTGCGTTCGGCTCGGCGGTGCTGCTCTTCGGCTGCGCCCTCGTCTACGGCGCCACGGGCGAGCTGAGCTTCGACGCCATCCGCCTGGCCGACGCCGCCGACGATCCGCTGTTCGTCGGCGGCCTCGCCATGCTCCTTGCCGGCCTCGCCTTCAAGGTCTCGGCAGCCCCCTTCCACATGTGGACGCCGGACGTGTACCAGGGCGCACCGACGCCAGTGACGGCCTTCATGTCGGCGACCACGAAGCTCGCGGCGATCGTGGTGACGCTGCGCATCCTGGTCACCGCGTTCCCGGAGCAGGCGGAGATCTGGACGGTGGTGCTCGCGGTGCTCGCCTGCGCGTCCCTCGCCATCGGCAACCTGGCCGCGCTGGCGCAAACCGACGTCAAGCGCATGCTCGCCTACTCCTCGATCTCGCAGGCCGGGTTCATGCTGATCGCGGTGATGGCGAACAACGCCACCGGCGCCAAGGCGCTCCTCTACTTCCTCGTCCCCTACGCGTTCGCCTCGCTCGGCGCCTTCGCCATTGTCGCCTCGCGGGAGCGTCAGCTTCGCGCACCCGTCACGATCGACTCCTTCGCCGGCTTCGGGTGGGAGCGGCCACTGCTAGGAGCCGGCATGTGGGTCTTCATGCTGGCCTTCGCCGGCTTCCCTCTGACCGGAGGGTTCCTCGGCAAGTTCTATGCGTTTGCCGCCGCTTTCGAGGCCGGTCAGTGGTGGATCGTCGTCGTCGGGGTCGTGGCCACGGCGGTCAGCGTCGCCTACTACCTGGGTCTCGTCCGCGCCATGTACATGCGGCCCGAACGGGCACCCGCCACCGATGGCTCCGGGCCGCCGACGGACCGCGCGGTCGGTGCCGCCGTGCTCGCCTGCGTGGTCGTGGTGATCGGGTCGTTCTTCGCGGTGCAACCGCTCGTCGATCTCGCTCGCGACGCAGCCGCAGTTCTGCCCTTCTGACAGGCACCGGCGGTACGCTGCGGGCCATGGCAGGGCCCGTCGTCGCCACCTACTCGATCTGCGCCTGCGACCTCGAGGCCGGCCAGTGGGGTGTAGCCACGCAGTCCAAGTTCCTGGCCGTGGGCGCCGTCGTGCCGTGGGCGGAGCCGCAGGTCGGCGCCATCGCCACCCAGTCCTATGCCAACCCACGCTACGGCCCCGACGGGCTGGCTCTGCTCCGCAAAGGGTTTGCGGCCGAGCGGGTCGTGGAGCGTCTGACCATCGCCGACAACAACCGCGCCCAGCGGCAGCTCGGGGTGGTCGACGGGGCGGGCGGCTCGGCCTCCTACACCGGCGCGGAATGCCATGCGTGGGCCGGAGGTCGAACCGGCCACTGCTTCGCGACACAGGGGAACGTCCTCGTGTCGGCGGACACGGTCGACGCGTTGGCCGAGACGTTCGCCTCCGGGGCGGGGGTGCCGCTGGCCGAGCGCCTGCTCGACTGTCTGGACGCAGCGCAGGTCGCCGGTGGCGACAGCCGGGGGCAGCAGTCGGCGGCCCTGCTCGTGGTCGAGCGGGACGGCGGCTACGCCGGCCTCTCCGACACCCTCGTCGACCTGCGCGTCGACGACCACCCGCTCCCGCTGCAGGAGCTCCGCCGCCTTCACGGCCTGCACGAGCTCCTCTTCGGCAAGACGCGCGAATGGATCGAGATCGACGACGCGCTGCGCGCCGAGCTTGCCGAGCGACTGGGTCGCCTCGGCTATCGCAGGCTGGCCGACTGGGCGGGCGTGGAGAACCTCGAGGAGCGGCTGGACGGCGAAGATCGCATCGACCCGGTGGTGCTCGCTGAGTTGCGGAGGCGGACGTGAGCGACCGCTGCCGTTGGAGCTTCAGCGCCGCCCGGCGGTCAGGGACTCCTGCAGAGCCGTCAGCCCGTCCCAGTCCCCCGCCGCCGCGAGCCGCGCCTGATCCGGCCAGGTCTCGGGTGTGGCGAGCTTGAAGCGCGATCCGGCGGAATCGACGATCGCCTGCAGCTCGTCCACCGCCGCGTCCGCGAGCTGGGCGAAGGTCGAGATCCCGGCTTCGCGGAGCACGTCGTGCAGCTTCGGCCCGATGCCCTCGATCACCTCGAGGTCGTCCGGGTCAGCTGCGGGCTCCGACAGAAGAGCTGCAGCGGGCTCCGAAGCGTTGGCGGCAGTCTCGGGCGCGCCGGGCGCGTGATGGTCGCCGAGGCCCCGATCAGCTGCCTGCGGCCCTGAGCTCGTGGCGCCGAGCCGGCGCAAGAGGAGCAGCACGAGAAGCGCCACCGAAACGGCGATCACGATCCACCACCATCTGTCCATCTGAAGCTCCTCGCGCCGGGACCGAGCGGCGACTATACCGGGGGCGGTGCGGTGGCCGGGAGGGACCGGTCGCCCGGCAGGCGGACGCCCGCGGCCGCCGCGCGGAACCCCGGAACGGGGTCGTGGTCGGGACGGCACACGAGGAGCACCGCACCGTGATCGTCGCCGGCCAGAGCGTCGACGAACAGCTGAAGCCCCACCGCGAGCGCGAACGCCTTGTGTGCGGAGGCGCCGCCGAAGGGCACAAGATCCTCGGGCCGCGCCGTCCCGGCGAGGACGTCCCCGTGGGTGACCGCACCCATCGACACGTCCACCACGACGGGGTCGTCGTTCGAGGAGGGGATGCCGATGGCGAGCGGGTTCGTGCCGGTCAGCGGAGGACCCCCGCCAGGAGCCGGCAGCCGCCTGGGCGAGGTCGCCGTGAGCAGGGCCACCAGCCCGGCGTCGGCCAGGCGCCTGACCCAGTAGCCGAGCGCACCCGTCGGGAACGTGCGGCGTGCGACCACGAGACGGGCCTCGGGCGGAGGATGCTCCAGGAGCTCGCGGCAGACGGCGTCGAGGGTGAGATACCCGAGCGCGCCGTTGCCGTCCCACACCTCACGGGTCGCGGTCGACTCGACCCGGCGCGGCCGCGCTGCCGGATCGAAGCGCTGGCTCTCCAGCCAGGCGATGCGCGAGAGCCCGTGGCTCGACTTGCCCCGACGCTCGCAGTCCAGAAAATGGTCGAGCAGGGCGTCGACGTCGCGCGCGGCGAGCCCGAGAGCGGCGAGACGGGTGCGGCCCTCGCGCGCGTCCATTCCGGCCCTCAGCTGATGACGGAGAGGGCCTTGCGGATCGTGCCGCGACGGCTGCGGTCGAGCGCAACGGCCAGCGCCGCGATGGCGCTGGCGCTCTCCGCGTCGGGCGCGGAAACGGAGATGGGGGTTCCGGCGTCGGCTGCCTCGCGCAGTGCAGGGTCGAGCGGCACGTCACCGAGCAGCGGCACGCCGATCTCCTCGGCCAGGCGGGCGCCACCGCCCGAACCGAAGATCTCCTGGCCCGTGCCCACGAGGCGCGACATGTTCTCGATCACGCCGATCACGCGCATGCCGGTGCGGGTGGCCATCTGGGCGGCGCGCACTGCGACCTGCTGCGCAGCGGGCTGCGGCGTCGTGACGATCACGACCTCGGCGCTCGGGAGCAGCTGACCGAGCGAGATCGACACGTCGCCCGTGCCGGGCGGCATGTCCACGAGGAGGTAGTCGAGCGGCCCCCAGTGTACGTCGGAAAGGAATTGCTCGAGCGCCCGGTGCAACATCGGCCCGCGCCACATGACCGGGCTGTTCTCGTCCAGGAAGAAGCCGATGGACATCAGCTTCATCTCCCACGCGACGGGCGGCACGATCATCTCGTCCACGGACACCGGGCGCTGACGGGTGCCGAGCATGTGCGGAATCGAGTGTCCGTAGATATCGGCGTCGAGCACTCCGACCTCGTGCCCGAGCAGGTGCAGCGCGTAGGCGAGATTGGCGGTGAGCGAGGACTTGCCGACGCCACCCTTGCCGGAGGCGATAGCCAGCACGCGCGTGCCCGGATCGATCTGCGGTGTCTTCTCCGGCCGGCCGCCCCGCAGGCGCGAGACGAGAGCGGTCTTCTCCTCCGGGCTCATCACGTCGAAGCGGAGCTCGACCGAGGTCACACCCGGAACGGCGCCGACCTCGCGTCGCACCTGATCGGTGAAGGAGTCGCGCAGCGGACAGCCGGCGATGGTCAGCGCGATGGTCACCGACACGGCGCCGTTCTCACCGACCGTGACGTCGCGCACCATGTCCAGCTCCGTCACCGGACGCCGGATCTCCGGGTCGATGACGCGCTCGAGGGCGATGAGGATCGCGTCGCGGTCGGGCGTGGTGCTCACCGAGCCAGCGTACCCGGGGTCAACGGAGCGCCGCAGCGATCGCGTCGCAATGCTCGCGCGTGCGCGCCGCGGCCAGTCGCGAGCGCTGGCTGAGATCGAGTGGTGCCGCCGCGAACGGCGGGTCCTCGAACAGCTCGAGCGTACACCCCTGTTCGAGGGCCAGCAGCTGAGCCGCGGCGATGTCGATCGAGCGGGCCGCCTTCAACGAGCAGACGCCGTCGATGCGCCCCGCGGCCAGGTGACACAGCGAGAGGGCCAGCGAGCCCATCACTCGGAGCCGCGAGGCGACCCCGACCATCCGCGGTGCGGCCGCCGCGATGATCTGCGTGGTCGTCCCTTCGAAGGCGAGGATCTCGATCGCTTCCTTCGGTGGGACGGCGGGGAGCGTTGACCCGTTCAGCAGCGCGCCGCGCCCCCGCTCGGCCACCCATTCCTCGCGCGAGCCGAAGTCGAAGACGTAGCCGAAATGGACGTCATCCATCGTGCCCCCGTCGGCGACTGCGATCGAGAGGGCGAAGAAGGGGATGCCGCGCTTCGCGTTGACCGAGCCGTCGATCGGGTCGACCACGACGCGGACGTTGCCGCCGGCGCCGAGCACCAGCTCGCCGAGCTCCTCGGACACGAGCGTGCCGTCGAGGGCGGCAGCCTGGAGGCGGGCCACGACGACCGCCTCGGCGGCTGCGTCGATCGCAGTCGTGTCGTCCCCTCCTTCTCCGGCGCGCAGCACCGGCTCCCGTTCGAGCCTGGTGGGTAGGGCCGCAAGCGAATGGTCGATGTCGGCCGCGGCTCCGCGGCAGAGTGTGAGCCAGTCGGTCATACCGGGTGGATGAGCAGACCCGAGAGGAGCTTGGGGAAGAAGTAGGTCGTCTTCTGCGGCATCACCTGGCCGGATCGGGCGCGGGTGAAGACGTCCTCGATCCGCGTGGCGCGCAGCAGGAACGCGCAGTCTGCGTCGCCGGCGATCACGCGGCTGACGGCCTCGTCCGTGTCCGGGGTGTACGAGATGCCTTCGTGCCCGAAGGCGTCGACGAGCTCGACGTCGAGCTCGCCCGCCTGACCCCGCAGGAGCTGGATCCCCCGCCTCGTGACGAGAAGCGCGGCCGGCCGCTCGTAGCCCTGAGACGCCAGCAGCCGGAGCCCGGAGTCGAGCGACGCCACCTCGATCCCGGGCGGCGCGATCTCCGGTCGGCCCTGAAACACTCGATGGGTGGGGAAGACCTCGAGCCCTGGGTCCTCGGTCGAGACGAGCACCACGAGCATCCGGTCGCGTCCGCTCTCGGCGGCGTACGCGACGGCCGTCTCATAGCGGTGGTGGCCGTCCGCGATCAGCAGCTGTCGGTCGGCGAAGAACCCTCCCACCTCGGCTTCCGCGAGTCGCCAGAGGCGCGTGCCCTCCGCCTCGAGGTCGGGCTCGCGCTCGGGGATACCTACAGGCGGGGCGCCGTCGTAGAGCAGGAAGATCGGCTCCAGCTGAGCCTGCGTGGCACGGAGCAGACGCAGCCGGCTCTCCTTGGGGCCTGCGTGCGTCCGTTCGTGGGGGAGCACCGTGCCGGTCTCGTACGGCTCCACGCGAAGCGACGCGACGAGGCCGGTACGGCTGCGTGCGACACCGTCCGGGCCCACGTAGTCCTGCACGACGACCCACGCCGCCGCCGCCGCGTCCAGGACGAGCACTCCGTCGCGCAGCCATTCGCGGTAGTGCTCGCCCGCCGCCTCTTCGGACTCGGCGAGCGTGAGGTGCACGATGTTGTGCGGATCCTTGGCCAGCAGCCGGGCGCGCTCGTCGGGGGAGATCACGTCGTACGGGGGCGCGACGACGCTCTCGCTCGGTCGGGCGTACCGAACTGCCCGGAAGGGAGCTACGTCCGCCATGGGATCGAGCGTACCCGGCATAGACTCTCCTCCGTGACCGCAATCGCCGAGCTGGTCGAGGATCGCACCGTGGAGGGCGTGTACGCCGTCGCCAGCAAGCGCCGGCTGCGCACCAAGGGTGGCGCCTCCTACCTCGCGCTCGAGCTCGTGGACACGACGGGACGCGTCGAGGCGCGGATCTGGAACGACGTCGAGCTGCTCGATCGCCGCTTCGAGGAGGGGGATCCGGTACACGTGCTGGGGCGCGTCGAGCGGTTCGGAGGGAGACTCCAGGTGCAGGTACGAACGCTCGAGGCGGCCGCCGGGACGGACGCCGCCGACCTTACGCCCCGCCTGCGGCGCGACGCCGACGAGCTGGAGGGATTCCTCGAGTTCCTCGCGGGCGAGATCACCCATCAAGGCCTGGCCGGCCTCGTGCAGGCCGTCCTCTCCGACGCCGTGGTGCGGGACGGGATGCGCAACCTTCCGGCCGCAGGGGCGGACGGCCATCACGGATACGCCGGCGGCCTGCTGGAGCACACGGTCGGCGTGGCCACGCTCTGCCGCGAGACGGCGCAGCTCCATCCGCGCCTGCGCGGCGACCTGCTGATCGGAGCCGCCCTGCTCCACGACGTCGGGCGCGTTCACGAGCTGGGTCGCGGCCCGGCCTTTCGAGCGACGGACGAGGGACGCCTGCTGGGGCACGTGCACCTCGGTCTCCGCGTGATCGAGCGTCACGGCGGCGGGCTCTCCACCGACGTCCTGGCGGAGCTGCTCCACGCCGTCGGTTCCCACCACGACCGCCAGGCCGCGCGCACCGCCGAGGCGGCCGTGCTCTACCACGCGAACCAGCTCGACGCTCAGGCTGCCACCCGCCCCGTCGGCGAGGACTGAGCGCCCCGTGCTGGCTGCGGTGCTGGCGCTCGGCGCGTCGGCGATGTGGGGCGTCGGCGACTTCCTCGGCGGCTTCTCCGCTCGTCGCGCGAGCGTTTTCACGGTGCTCGTGGGTTCGCAGATCGTGGGTCTGCTCGGAGCGGCAGTGTGGCTTGCGCTGTCGGGTGACGCATGGCCGGGGCTCGATGACGCGCTCCCCGCCTTCGGCGCGGGGTCCGCCGGCATCATCGGTCTCGCGGCGCTCTATCGCGGCATGGCGGTGGGCGCGATGGGGATCGTGGCGCCCATCTCCGCCGCCTCGCCGCTCGTGCCACTCGGGTTGGATGTGGCGCAGGGCCATTCCCCCGCGGCCCTGCAATGGCTCGGCATCGTCGTCGTGCTCGGCGGGATCGTCGTACTGTCCCGTCAGCCGGGGAGCGCGCCGACTCGCGGTCTGGCCGCCGGGGTCGCACTCGCGCTCGTGGCGGCGCTGGCCTTCGGGCTGTACTTCATCGGGCTCGACGCGGCCGCGGACGGCTCCGTGCCATGGGCGGTCACCCTCGCGCGAACCGCAGCCGGCGCCCTGGTGCTCACCGCGGCCCTCGCGGGCCGCAAGACCGTCGTCCCGCCGCGCAAGCTGCTGCCGATGATTGCCGCAGTCGGCTTCTTCGACACCAGCGCCAACGTCTGCGTCGCCGTCGCGTCGACCCACAGCTCGGCAGGGATCGTGGCCGTCCTCTCCTCGATCTATCCCGTCGTCACGATCGCCCTCGCCTTCGCGCTGCTCGGCGAACGCCTCGACCGCACGCGGCGGCTGGCGGGCATCGTCGCGCTCGGAGGGGCGGCGCTGGTGGCAGCGGGCTGATTCAGAAGGCGTCGAGCGAGGCCGTCCGCCGGCTGTCGTACTCGAAGAACCGCAGCATCGCGATACCGACGAGCAGGTAGGCGCCGCCGACGGCTGCCTCTCCCGCGAGCAAGCCACCGACGTCGGAGAGCGCAGCCCCGTCCGCGATCCTGCGGGCCGCCTCGATTCCACGTGTCAGCGGGACACCGCCGCTCAGCGTCTGCAACCAGCCGGGCAGCCGGTCGAGGGGGACGTTGGCGCCCGACACGACGAGGAGGCAGGCCCCGATCACATCGGCGAAGAGGCTGACGTTTCGGCCGCGCAGACCGAGCGACCCCAGGCACAGTCCGAGCGCGGTGCAGCTGAACGAGGAGATGGCCATGGCCACCGCCAGCGGCCAGATGCTGGCGACCGTGACGTGGACGCCGAGGATCGCGGCACACACGGCAAGCGCAAACCAGGCGACGAAGATCCCCGTGCCGATCGAGGGGAGCGCGCGTCCCAGAAACACGGCGAGCCGGTTCGCGGGCGAGGCGAGCACCGCGGCCAGCGTCTGCGACCGTCGCTCTCCGGCAACGGCGTGGCCCATCCCGAACATGCCCGTCACGGCGATCCCCAGGAAGGCATTCCCGATCAGGAAGAAGCGGTCGGACTCGACCTCGGCAAAACGGCCCAGGTAGGCGAAGAAGAGGATCTCGAAGATTGCGTACCCGAGTACCTGCGGCACGAAGATCCACGGGCTCATCCAGTTGAACAGCGCGCGGTAGCTCGTCCACCCGCCGACGAAGGTGACGCGAAGCGCATTCATGTCAGTCGCAGGGTGGCGTTGGCCCTGGCCACGTCCTCGAACTTCCGCAGGCAGATCCAGCCCACGAGGAAGTACACACCGGTGAGCACGAGGCACATGCCGATGTCCGGCCAGGGGGACCTCCCGAGAGCAGCCTCCTGGATCGCCCGGAAGCCCCAGGAGGGCGAGAGGAGCCAGGAGACCGGCCCCACCCAGGACGGGAGCACCGACAGCGGCACGAGCAGGCCTGTGGCGATCCACATCGGGTACTGGGTGGCGATGCCGAGGCTGAAGGCGGCGCGGTAGAGGACGAACGTGCCGGCCATGATCAGCCCGAGCATGCCGATGGCGAGGATGCAAAGCGGCACGGCGACCGCGAAGGCGAGCGGCTGCTCGATCACGATGGGGATGCCGAACAGCAGGCGTCCCCAGACAAGCGTGGTCACGAGCGAGTAGGCGCCGACGGCGCCGCTGGCGATGGTGATCGGCGCGATTACGGCGGTCAGCCCCACCGGGGCGCCGACGACCAGCTCCAGCGTCCCCTGCCAGCGCTGCTGCTCGAGGGCGCCGGCCGAGCCGATCACCACGAGCGACCACATCAACATGACCGCAGCGCCGAGCGAAGCGCTGAGCAGGAGGCGGGGGTCGTCCTTCGCGTCCAGCAGGTAGTAGGCGATCGTCGCGTAGAGCACCGGCCACAGGACGACGCCGCTCAGGTCGAACGGATTGCGGCTGAACTGCTTCAGGTGCAGCCACATGCCGGTCGCAAACGCGCGGATCATGCGCTGCGCACGAGCTCCACGTACGCGTCCTCGAGGGTCGGCTCCCGGGTCGTCACACGTCCGATGTCGGTGCCCTCGAGCGCGGCCAGCAGCGTGCGGACGAGCTCGACTCCCTGCGGTGACTGCACGTGGAGCACACGGGCCTGATCGCGGGTCTCGACGCCGATCGCCTTCACCCCGGGAATCGCCCGCAGGCGGTCGACGGTCTCGTCGGAGACGCCGAAGGTCTCGATCTCCACGATCGTCTGGTCGGCCACGGCGCCCTTGAGGTCGGCCGGCGTGCCGTGGCCCACGATCGCGCCGCCGGCGATCACCGCGATGCGATCGCAGAGCGCGTCGGCCTCGAACATGTAGTGCGTGGTGAGCAGGATCGTCTTGCCGTCGGACTTCAGGCCCCCGATCGTCTCGCGTAACTCGCGGGCGCCAACCGGATCGAGCCCGATGGTCGGTTCGTCGAGGAACAGCACCTCGGGGTCGTGGAGCAGCCCGCGCGCGATGTGCAGGCGCTGGCGCATCCCGCGGGAGTACGTCTCGACCCGCTCCCGTTCGCGTCCGGCGAGACCGACCTGCTCCAGCAGCGTCTCGATCCGCTTGCGGCGCGTGGCGGGACGCACCTTGTAGAGATCAGCGAAGTAGCGCAGGTTGTCGAGGCCGGAGAGGCGGTCGTACAGCCCGCGGTCACCTCCGAACACGTACCCGATGCGTCCACGGAGCTCTCGGGCCTGCGAGGCCGGGTCGAGGCCGAGGACCCGTGCGCTCCCTCCGCTCGGCAGCAGCAGCGTCGTCAAGATCTTGATCGTCGTCGTCTTGCCGGCGCCGTTCGGGCCGAGCAGGCCGAACAGCTCCCCCTGCGCCACGGAAAAGTCGATGCCGCGAAGCGCCTCCTTCTCCGTCTTCGTTCGCCTGAAGAAGCCGCTCCGGGAGCGGTAGGTGCGTGTCAGCCCGCTGACCTCGATCGCAGCCATCGCGCCACGGTAACGCGCGCCAGGCGCCTCCGCCAGATGACGACTCGGTTACTCCGGAGGCGTCAACCAGTTCTCGATTCGGAGTCCGGCAACGCGGCCGCGACCTGCTTATACGTTGAAGCGGATGTTGAGGACGTCGCCGTCCTCGACGACGTAGGTCTTGCCTTCCAGCCGCTGCAGCGCGCGCTTGGCTGCCTCGGCGTGCGAGCCGCTCTCGAGCAGGTCGTTCCAGCGGATCACCTCGCAGCGGATGAAGCCGCGGGCGATGTCCGAGTGGATGGTGGCGCCGGCCTCGAGCGCGGTCTGGCCGCGACGGAGCGTCCAGGCGCGCGTCTCCTTCTCTCCCACCGTGAAGAACGCGATCAGGTCGAGGGCGTCCTTCAGCCGCTGCACGATCTCTTCGAGCGCCGAGCGGCGGCCCTCACGGAACTCGACGGCCTCCGCGTCGGGAAGATCGGCCAGCTCGGCCTCGAGCGCGCAGTCGATCCCGTCGGGGCCGTTGACGATCGCGAGCAACGGCTTCGTGGTCAGCGGGTCGAGCGTGCCCGGCAGGTCGCCGGGCCACTCCCCGAGCGTCCTCCCCGCGTCGAGGTGCGCCAGCACGGTGCGGAGCTCCTCCGCCTCCTTGCGGACAGCCGCGTCACCTGACTTGGCCTGCTTGTCGACGCGCTCGAGGCGCTTCTCGACATGGTCACGGTCGGCGACGAGCAGCTCCAGCTGCAGCGTCTCCAGATCGGCGGCCGGGTCTCCCGTCCCGGAAAATCCGTCCGCCACGGCCAGGAGCGCGTCCACCTGGCGCAGGTTGCCGAGCAGCTGCGGCCCCGTGCCCGGGACGTCCACGACGCGGATCGCCGCCGGCGTCACCTTGCGCGCGCCGATCAGCGCGGCCAGGCGGTCGAGACGGTCGTCGGCGATCGCGGCCATGCCCACGTTGGCCTTGTCGGTGACGGAGGCGTACGCGGTGATCTCCGCGCCCGCCTTGGTCAGTGCGTTGAACAACGTCGTCTTGCCGCTGTTGGGCAGGCCGACGATCCCGACTTCCAATGCCACCTGGGGAAGCCGGTCTCAGGCGCCGAAGCCGACGCGGGCGTCGCGCGCGTAGCGCTTGACGTACAGGACGTGGGCGACGACGACGGTGACGCGACCGTCGTCCGTGTCGATCTGCACCGTCCCGCCTGATCCCGCAGCGACCGCGCGTTCGATCGCGTCGGCCGTCTCCGGCGTGACGACGGCGCTGATCACCGAGCCACGGTCGAACGACACTTCGATACGAACCGGATCACCACTGGCTGTCAACGGACACCACCTCTGTGAGGACGCCGTGGAAGGCGTCGGGATGGACGAAACCAACCTGGAGACCGAAGAGCCCGAGCCGCGGGTGCTCGTCGACGAGTTCTGCGCCCTCCGCCGCAAGTCGCTCGAGCTCGGAGGCCACATCGTCGACCTCGTAGGCGACGTGGTGCATGCCCTCACCGCGCCTGGCCAGGAAGCGGCCGACCGGCGTGTCGGCTGCCGTCGGTGCGAGCAGCTCGATCCGGCTTCCGCCCACGAGGAGCGAGGCCGCCTCCACGCCCTGGTCCGAGACGACGTCTCGGTGCTCGAGCGTCGCTCCGAGGAGCCGCTCGTACGTGGCGACGGCGACATCGAGGTCGGCCACGGCCAGACCGAGATGATGGATGCCGCGTGCGATCACCCGACCGATGCTACTTGCCGCCGCCGGGCGCACCGGCGGCACCGTTCAGGCGGCTCAGAGCTCAGCGATATCGACGAGCCTGATCGTGCCGACAGTCTCGGAGGACTGTGACTCGGGCTGCACGTCCGCGAGCAGCACCTTCAGCTCGGCCCGGTCGATCGTCTCGCGCTCGAGCAGGGCCAGGGCGACACGATCGAGTCCGGCGCGGTACTTGCGAAGGAAGCGGAGGGCCTCCTCGTAGGCGGCGTCGGTGAGCGACGCCTGCTCCGAGTCCCTCATGCGCTTGGTCTCCTCGGACAGCGCGTAGTTGTCAGCCCGAAGGGTGCGTGAGTTCGCGAGATCGGACATGCCGTAGTCGAAGACCATCAGGCGTGCGATCTCGGTGGCCTTCTCGAGGTCGCTGGCGGCGCCGTTCGTGACACGCCCGAAGACGACCTCTTCGGCAGCGCGGCCGGCGAGCGCGACCTTGATGATGTCCACGAACTCTTCCTTCGTGTGCAGGTAGCGATCCTCGTTGGGCAGGTAGTAGGCGAGACCGAGCGAGTCGCCACGGCCGACGATGGTCACCTTCTGGACGGGCATGAGATCGCCCATGAGATGCGCCATCAGGGCGTGACCGGCCTCGTGGTAGGCCAGGATCCGCTTCTCTTTCTCGGTGACCACGCGCCGCTTCTGCAGGCCGGTGAGCACGCGCTCCATGGCCGATTCGAAGTCCTCCATGCGGATGTACTGCTGTTCGTGGCGGGCCGCGAAGATGGCGGCCTCGTTGGCGATGTTCATCAGATCGGCGCCCGTGAGCCCCGCCGTGCGGCGGGCGATGAGCGTGATGTCCACGCTCGAGGCAAGCGGCTTGCCGCGCGTGTGCACGCGGATGATCGCCTCGCGGCCGGCGACGTCCGGCGCGCCGACCATCACCTGCCGGTCGAAACGCCCGGGCCGCAGGAGCGCGGGATCGAGATCCTCGAGCCGGTTCGAGGCCCCCATGACCACGATGTTGTCACGGCCGCCGAAGCCGTCCAGCTCGACGAGCAGCTGATTCAAGGTCTGGTCGTGCTCACGGTGGATGCCGCCGCCGATGCGCTTCGTGCCCACCGCGTCGAGCTCGTCGATGAAGATGATCGCCGGCGCGTTCTTGCGCGCTTCCTGGAAGAGCTTGCGGATCCTGGCGGCGCCGAGCCCGGCGAACATCTCGACGAACGACGACGCGCTCGCGGAGTAGAAGTTCGCGCCCGATTCCTTGGCCACGGCCTTCGCCAGCAACGTCTTGCCGGTGCCGGGAGGGCCGTATAGCAGCACACCCGAAGGGAGCTTGGCGCCGAGCTTCTCGAAGCGACGGGCGTCGCTCAGGAACTCGACGACTTCCTTCAGCTCATCCTTGGCCTCCTCGACGCCGGCCACGTCGCTCCAGGAGACACTGTCCACCGACTCCTTGACCACCGGCGCCGGCTTGGTGCGCGGCATGTAGCGCAGCGTGAGCAGCAGGACGAAAAGGATGGCCCCGAAGAAGACGATCGGCAGCCAGATGACGATCGTGTCCTGTATCTCCGCCCACGTCACTCGCTCACTATCGGCTGGACTGCGGTCAAGGTCAATGGCTGGATCTCGCCGGATCAGCGGCGGACCGTGGCGAGCAGGACGAGAGAGCCGGCTCCCACGTCCACGAGCGCGGCGTTAACACGGTCGTGTCCGAGCCACCGCTCGCGCCCCGGGTCGGTGCCGACCCGGGGCGCCGAGAAGTCGTCGAGCACCACGAGCGCGCCGGGCACAGCCAGCGCGAGGACGGCGTCGGGATCGTCCTTCGCGTCTCGGGCACCGACGAAGAGGAAATCGAACGGCGCCTGGACGGGAAGCGCGGACCGCCAATCGCCGGCGAGCACGGTCACACCCGGGTCGTCGGAGAACAGCGCCCGCGCGCCGGCCGCGAGCCCGGTGTCCACCTCGACCGTGACGAACGGCACGTCCGGCGACAGCGCCGAGACGACCCACGCGGCGCCCACGCCGGCGCCCGTGCCGATCTCTGCCACCCGCGCCAGGCCGCGGCGGCCGGCCAGCACGTGGAGCAGCCGTCCGGTGCTCCGAGCGCACGAGTTGGTGAAGGCACGGGCCGACGCGATCCGCTCCGCTCTCGCTACGAGCGGCGGCAGGAACGGCTCGGCCGGGGTCACCGGCCGGCGGCGAGCTCGGCGTCGAGGCACGCCTGCAGGGCGGCATGGGCCACCTCCAGCTGCTCGGCCGACGGCTCGGCCGTCGAGAGCCGCACCTGCAGCTCATGGCCGGGTCGGGCCAGCGCCCGGGAGATGCGGCTCGCGGGGTGCTTCCCCATCCACTGGAAGAGCTCGATCGACGTACCGACCGCACCCACCGTGCCGGCCAGCCTGGCCGCACCACGCAGACGGCGGGGCGCGCGGGCCGCAAGCGCGCCGGCCACGGCAGAGGTGGCGAGCATGGGGCCGACCAGGTGGGAGCCGCAGCGGTCGTGCTCCTTCGCCGCCGCGGTGCCGTCCTGCTCGTAGGTGCCGATGGAGACGTGTTCGGCGCCGTGGTACCCGGCGAGGTCGCCTCCGCGCAGCGCGATGGCCGCCGGTGCGAGGGACGCGACTGCGACGAGTGCCTCACGGGCGAACGCGCCGATCGGCGCCCTGCGACCCGCCGCTGCGAGGGCCGAGCCCGAGAGCACCGCCACCGCGACCGCGGGGCGTTCGAAGGCGAAGCGGGCCTCGGGCAGCGCGCGGCGCACTTGAGGGAGGAGCGCGAACGACTCGGCCAGCCTCAGCGCTCCGCGAATGACCGGAACGTCCACCTGCGACAGGAACGTCCGCTTGCGGCCCGAGGCGACGCCGATCGATCCGTCAGGTCGCCGGGCGGCCGCGGCCCAGGATGTCGGCCCGTGGACGAGCACGCCGTTCTGCAGGGCCATGCCGCCCAGACGCAGCTTCTCCATTGCCGTAAGGTAGCCGCGTGGGGGTGGCACGGGCAGAGGCGCTGGCTCTCGTCCAGCGGGCTGCCGAGGGATCCCCGCTCACCCTGGTCGGCATCGGGGGCCACGGCGGTGCTGGCAAGTCGGCCCTGGCGGCGGCCATTCCCGGAGCGCACGTTGTCGCAACGGACGTGTTCTGGGACGGCGAGCGGTTCGATCTCGAGCGCCTCAGGCGCGAGGTCGTCGACCCGCTGACGCGGGGGAAGCCCGCCCGGTACGGGCTCTACGACCGAAAGCGGGGCCGCATCGGCGAGGAGCGCGTGGTCGCGGCCCAGGGCATCGTCGTCGTCGAAGGAGTCTGTGCCCTGCATCGACTGCTTCGCGACGCCTACGCGGTACGGATCTTGGTCGAGGCACCCTATGGCGTGCGTCTGACCCGTGGGGTGGCACGCGATGGAGAATCGGCCCGGTCGCTTTGGGTCGACGTGTGGATGCCCGCGGAGGAGCGGTATCTGGCCGCGGATAACCCGGCTGCCTGCGCCCACCTGATCGTGGACGGCACGTTGTGACGCCTCGTCAATCCAGCTAGTGCGGCGACCAGAGCACCCGCAGCAGTTCAGGGTGCACTGTTGAGGGACGCCGCACCGGCTGGTGCTCAGCCGGCGGTGGCAAGCGCTCTGAGCGCGGTCTGCAGCACGGCTGCGGCGGGGCCGCGCGCGAACTGGGCACCGTCCACGGAGACGACGGGCATCACTTCGCGTACCGAGGACGACGTGAACACTTCCTCGGCCTGCAGGAGCGTCCCCAGCGGGAAGACACCCTCCTCAACGTGGTAGCCCGCGGTCGCTGCGAGCTCGATCAGCGTCGCGCGGGTCTCGCCCGCGAGGATGCCCAGATCGAGCGACGGGGTGTAGAGCACGCTGCCCAGCCGCCACCAGATGTTGGTCACCGGCCCCTCCAGCACCACCTGATTCGTGTCCACGAAGACGGCGTCGTCCGCTCCCCGCCTCTTCGCCTCGGTCTCCGCCGCCATATTCACGGCGTAGCTCGTGGACTTCGTGCCTTCGAGCAGCCACGGCTCCGAGCGCCGCGGCATGAGGAGCGAGACGAGGCGCGCCCCGACGGAGCGCAACTCGTCCATCCAGGCCGGGATCTCGCCGGCGACGGCTAGAGCCAGGGGCGGCCCCCCGGGCGGGCCGGGCGTCCAGGTGAGACGGAGCGAGCAGTCAGGGCGATCGGCAGCGGCGACGGCGAGCTCGGCAAGCTCGCGAAGCGCGCTCTCCTCCGGGAGCGGCAGGCCGATGCGACCCGCGGACTGACGCAGGCGGGTCACGTGCTCCGCCAGCCGGAACGGACGCCCGCCGTAGACGCGCATCGTGGTGAAGGCGGCCTGGCCACGGGCGAATCCGACGTCATCGGCCCGAAGCACCGGCGTCTCGGGAGCGACCACGCCGCGCCCCGAAACCGCGACCGCGAGCGTCGTCATCGCGCGACCGGTGGGTGAACGGGTCGGACGGCCATCGGTCGGGGCAGACTACCTGCAGGGCGTGGCCGCGACGGCTTGGCACGCCGGGCCGGATGGGACACTGCCGGAGTGACCGCACGCGATCCGGAGAAGCGAGCAGCCGCAGAGGCGGCGGCCGAGCTCGTCGAGGATGGGATGTCGGTTGGGCTCGGGACCGGCTCCACCGTGGCCTTCCTCCTCCCTGCGCTCGCGCGGCGCGGGCTGCGGTTGCGCTGCGTAGCCACGTCACCGGGAACTGCAGCGCAGGCGCGCGAGCTCGGGCTCCCTGTGGAGGGGTTCGAGGGGACCGGCGCTCTCGACCGCCTGGACCTCGCGATCGACGGAGCCGACCAGATCGCCTCCAACGGCTGGCTGATCAAGGGGGGAGGCGCGGCGCACGTGCGGGAGAAGCTCGTCGAGGTCGCAGCCGATCGCTTCGTCGTGATCACCTCGAGCGACAAGCTCGTCGACCGGCTCCAGCCTCCCGTGCCTCTCGAGCTCCTCGCGTTCGGCCTGGCAGCCACGCTGCGCCGGCTCGATGAGGTCGTGCTGCGCGACGTGCCGGCAAGCCCCGATGGAAACGTGATCGCCGACTTCACGGGCGCTTTCACGGACCCCGCCGTCCTCGCCGCCATGTTCGAGGGCGACCCCGGGGTGGTCGGACACGGACTGTTCGCGCCGTCCTTGGTCGACGATGTGCTCGTGGGGACGACGGAGGGGGTCGTGCGTGTCCGTTGACCCCGGCTTCAGAACCCGCCTGCATGGTCGAGGACGGGATGTGTGCGGCAGACCCGCCGCGAAGAGAGGAGTCTCCCCATGGGTGTAACGGCGCAACAGCTCGGCCTGGTCGGTCTCGGACGCATGGGCGCGAACCTCGCCCGTCGCGCCATGCGCGCGGGTCACGACGTCGTGGTGTACGACGTGAACGAGCAGTCGATTGCGGCACTTGAGGCCGAGGGCGCCAGGGGAGCGCGGGCGCTCCCAGAGCTTGCTGCCGCCCTCGAGCCACCACGCGCGGTGTGGGTCATGGTGCCGGCCGGCGCCATCACCGAGCGCGCGGTGGAGGACGTCGCGGCCGTCCTCTCCGCGGGTGACGCGGTGATCGACGGCGGCAACACCCATTACCACGACGACATCCGCCGGTCGGCCGCACTCGCCGAGCGGGGGATCGACTATCTCGACGTCGGCACCAGCGGCGGGGTGTTCGGCCTCGAGCGCGGGTTCTGCCTGATGATCGGCGGGCCGCAGTCGACGTTCCGGCGACTGGAGCCGATCTTCTCAGCGCTGGCACCGGGTGTGGAGGCGGCCGAGCGCTCGTACGGACGTACGGGTACCCCGGAGGCGGAGGAGCAGGGGTACCTGTACTGCGGTCCCGCGGGCGCCGGGCACTTCGTGAAGATGGTCCATAACGGGATCGAGTACGGGATGATGGCCTCGTTCGCAGAGGGGCTGAACATCCTCGCGCACGCGGGGGACGGCCGCGCAGATCGAGAACAGGACGCCGAGACCGCACCGTTGGCGCATCCCGAGCTCTATCGCTACGACTTCGACATCCCTGCCATCACCGAGCTCTGGCGGCGGGGGAGCGTGGTGGCCTCGTGGCTGCTCGACCTCACCGCCGTCGCGCTGCACGAGTCCCCGAACCTGGAGGGGTTCGCCGGCCGCGTCTCCGATTCGGGCGAGGGCAGATGGACCGCGCTCGCGGCGATCGACGAGGGTGTGCCCGCGCCGGTGCTGACCGCCGCGCTCTACTCGCGCTTCGCGTCCCGTGACGCCGACGAGTTCGGCAACAAGGTGCTCTCCGCGATGCGCAAGCAGTTCGGCGGTCACGCCGAGAAGCACACGTGATCGACGTCGAAGTCGAGACGCTCGAGACGGCGGATCATGTCGCGCGGCGCGGCGCGGAGCTGGTCGTGTCGACGGCGCAGAAGGCGATCGCCGCACGCGGCCGGTTCCACCTGGCGTTGAGCGGGGGCAGCACACCGTGGCGGATGGTCACAGCGCTGGCCGCGACCGAGATGCCGTGGGGGGAGACGTCGGTGTACCAGGTCGACGAGCGCGTGGCGCCTGACGGCGACGTTGCCCGCAACCTGACCCATCTGCAGGCGGCACTCGCCGGCACGAGCGCGACCGTCGTCCCGATGGACGTGACGGCCGCGGATCTGGGGAAGGCCGCCTCACGGTACGCGGCGACGCTGCCGGGCTCGCTCGATCTCGTCCACCTGGGTCTTGGCAGCGACGGGCATACGGCTTCGCTCGTGCCGGGCGACCCGGTGCTGGACGTGACTGATCGTGACGTGGCGGTCACGGAGATGTACAAGGGGCACCGGCGCCTGACGCTGACCTACCGCACGCTCGGTCGCGCCCGATGCGCTCTCTGGCTCGTGACCGGGGTCGACAAGCGGGAAGCCGTAGAGCTGCTTCTCGCTCGCAGTTCGAGCATCCCGGCCGGACGGGTGGAGACAGCGGCACAGCTCGTCCTGCTCGACCGGGAAGCCGCCGGGGAGGGCCGCTCCTCGTAGGCGTCCCGCACCGCACGGTGTTGCGTCAGAGCGTCTGCGCGACGTGGCGAAAGACATCGACCGCGAGCTCGAGATCGTCGATCGCGGCCCGTTCGTCCGCCGAGTGCACCAGCCGACCCGCCAGCTCCGGCTCCATGACGCTGAGCGGCATGAACCCGTAGGCGACCGTGCCGAAGGACTCGCGGAGCCAGTGACTGTCCGTGAACCCGGCCGAGATGAGTGGCGCCAGCAGCGCGCCGGGCTCGATGCGGTCGACCCAGGCCTGGAGGGTCGTCCAGAGCGGCGTGTCCACCGGCGAGCTGGAGCCTCCGAGCCGCTCAGCCTCGATCCATTCGAGCTCCCAGTCCCCGTCCCCGAGCGCCGCTCGGAGGAGTGGTTCCAGGTCGCGCGGACCCTGTCCGGGCAGTAGGCGGCAGTCGACCGAGATCTCGCAGGCCCCCGGTATCACATTGCGTTGCAGCGAGGCCTGGATCATGGTCGGCGCCAGCGTGATCGAAAGCAGCGGTTCCAGCAACTCGGCTGCCAGCGGGTGCAGCTCGCGCGCGCGCTCGACCGCGACCTCGGGTGATGGCACCTCACCGAGCACCGTGGCCAGAAACCGCTCGACCTGCGGCAGCAGCACCTTCGGAGGCTCGAGGCGGGCCAGCGCCTCGAGGATGGGCGCAGCCTTGACGAGGGCGTTGTCGGAGATGGAGGGAACCGAGGCGTGGCCCGCCCGGCCGCGCACGCGCACCACGAACGGCGCGGTCATCTTCTCTCCGACCGTGCACAGGTAGAACGGGCGACCGCCGAACACGCAGCGCTCACCGCCCCCTTCGTTCAGGGAGAAATCGGCCCTGACGAGATCCGGATGCTCGCGCGCCAGCCAGGACATGCCGTAGTCGTCACCGACCTCCTCGTCCGCGTGGATGACCAGGAGCAGGTCGCCGGCGGGCACGAACCCTTCGCGCGAGAGCGAAGCGAAGGCCACTGCGGACGCCGCCACCTGACCCTTCATGTCGAGGGCGCCGCGACCCCAGACCTCGCCGTTCTCCACATGTCCGCTCCACGGGCTGTGCGTCCAGTCCTCGGGCTCGGCGCGAACGGTGTCGGTGTGGGCGATCAGGGAGAGCGTGGGCCCGTCCCCGCCCGGGAGCCGCGCGATCAGATTGGCGCGTTGCGGGTCCTTCGAGACGTACGAGCAGGCGATGCCGTGTCGTGAGAGGTACCCGCGCACCACATCCGCGGCCAGCGTCTCGTTGCCGGGCGGGTTGACGGTGTCGACGCGGAGCAGGGCGACCAGCAGTTCGACAACCTCGTCTCGCAGCTCGGGTCGGGTCAACGTCGCCCCTGGCACCGGCCCAGCATACTCAGGGGGTGAGCGATCTCTTCGAGGACGCCGTCCGCGAGCAACAGTCGGCGAGCGGGCCCCTGGCGCAGCGGGCCCGGCCACGCACGCTGGCGGAGCTGGTGGGGCAGACGCACGTACTCGCGGAAGGCTCTGCCCTGCGACGTGCGATCGAGGACGATCGGCCGCCGTCGATGATCCTCCACGGACCGCCGGGTGTCGGGAAGACGACGCTCGCGCGCGTGATCGCCGAGAGAACGGGCGCCGTGTTCGAGGAGCTTTCCGCCGTCTCCGCGCGTGTCGACGACGTCCGTCAGGTGCTGCGTCGTGCGCGAGACCGACTCGGCGGGAACGGCACCCGCACCATCCTCTTCATCGACGAGATCCACCGTTTCGACAAGCGACAGCAGGACAGCGTGCTGCCCGCCGTGGAGGATGGCACGGTGACGCTGATCGGCGCGACGACGGAGAACCCGTACTTCGAGGTGAACTCGGCGCTCATCTCCCGCTGCGCCGTCGTGGAGCTTCACGCGCTCGACGACGACGCGGTCGGGCAGGTGATCGACCGGGGAGCCGCCATCCTCGGCATCGACGTGAGCGACGACGTCCGCATCGCGGTGGTGCGGCGTGCAGGAGGAGATGCCCGCACCGCGCTCTCCACGCTCGAGCTGGCAGCCCACACGGCCGTCGCCGCAGGAGAGACGCTCGCGCCAGAGCACGTCGAGGATGCCTCGCGCAAACGCCCGCTGCGCTACGACCGCGACGGCGACCAGCACTACGATCACGCGTCCGCGTTCATCAAGTCGCTCCGCGGTGGCGATGCGGACGCTGCCGTCTACTACCTGGCGGTGATGCTCGAAGCGGGAGAGGATGCGCGGTTCATCGTCCGGCGCATGATCATCGCGGCAAGCGAGGACATCGGGAACGCCGACCCCCAGGCTCTGGTGGTGGCAGTGGCGGCAGCCCACGCGCTCGAGCACGTAGGACTCCCCGAAGCCCAGCTCAACCTGTCGCAGGCGGCCGCCTACCTCGCGCGGGCGCCCAAGTCGAACGCGTCCGCGACCGCGATCTGGCAGGCACGGGCCGACGTACGCCGAGAGGGCGCCAAGCCGCCCCCTGCGCACCTGCGTGACGGGCACTACAGCGGAGCCGCCCGGCGCGGCCACGGTGTCGGGTACGTCTCTCCACACGACGATCCCGCTGGCCCAGGGCTCGCCTACCTGCCCGAGCAGCTCGCCGGCCGCACGTACTATCGTCAGCCGCAGGCAGGGGACGACGGGCGGGAGCAGCCATGACGATCACAACAGGAGACAGGGCGCCGGACTTCGACCTCGAGGTCACCTACCAGCAGCGTGTCCGGCTCACGGACTTCACCGGGAAGTCGAACGTGCTCCTCGTCTTTCACCCGTTCGCCTTCACCGCGGTCTGCGAGGAGGAGGCACTCGATCTTCAGGCCAACCTCGGCTCGTTCCGCGACGCGAACACCGACGTCGTGTTCGTCTCCTGTGACACGTCGGCTGCCCGGCAGGCCTGGCGCGAGCACCTGGGTGTCGAGTTCACGTTCGCCTCGGACTTCTGGAGCCATGGAGCCGTCGCGAGGAGCTACGGGGTGTTCAACGAGGAGAACGGCGCCCCGTTCCGCGGCACCTTCCTCATCGACCAGGCCGGCATCGTGATCTGGTCGCTCGTGGTCACGGAGATCGGCACTCGACGCGTCGACCTCGTTCCCGGCTCGCTGTCTGCCCTCGAGAGCGGTTGATCGCCGCGCGCGCAGCCTGCCGCGCGCGCCGCCCGCTGCTCATCCGACCCACCGCCACAGTTCTGGCACGAAGACGGCACAGTCCCGCGACAGTCGCCAGGGTACGCTGAACGCAGGGGGGCTTCCCGCCCCCTTGGGGCATGCTGGGGCGTGTTCGGGCGTACGCGGCGTCGGGGGTGGCCAAGGACGGTGGGCGAGGATCACCTGATAAGGAGAGCGACAGCCGATCCTCCCGGTCCACGCCTGGGGGGACTCTGGCGCGCGGCCGATCGTCTGCCTGCACGGGGTCACGGCGTCGGGGCTCCATTTCGAGGAACTGGCCCGGGTGGCTCTGCCCGGGTACCGCGTCCACGCCCCCGATCTCCTGGGACACGGGCTGGCACGCCACGAGCCCCCCTGGTCACTTGAGGATCAGGTGGAGGCGACGCTGGCCGTCGGCGTAGGCCCGGCAGTGTGGATCGGGCATTCGTACGGCTGTCGAGTCGCCCTCGAGGTCGCTGCGAGGCGACCCGATCTGGTCAGCGCCCTCGTCTTCCTGGACCCGGTGATCTGGCTGCCACCGCAGGTGGCGCGCTTCGTGGCGGAAGACGCTCTCACAGATCGCACCTTCGACTCGGTCGCTGAGGCACTAGAGCGTCGCTACGAGGAGAGCAAACTGTACGGCGCACCGCGGAACCGCGTGCGGGCCGAGATCGCGCGCCACCTGGTGCAGTTGCCCGACGGTCGGCTCCGCTACCGGTACGCGCAATCCGCCGTCGTCGCGGCGCTCGGGGAGCTGACCTGCACGCCTCCCCCGTTCACCATGGCCCGCGTGCCGACCCTCCTGGTTCGCGGAGATCAGAGCTACGTGCCCTACGAGCACCTGCTCGACGAGCACCGCTCGGCTCTCGGCGCCCTGCTCACCGAGGTCGTCGTGAAGGGCGGTCACACCGTTCTCTGGGATGCGTTCGAGGGGACAGCTGCGGCGATCCAGGCATGGCTCGACAACCTGGGCTGAACGAAGGCGCGACGGCCACGCCCGCGGCAGTTCGAGGTCGCACCCAACGAGAGCCTGATCGCCAAAGAAACAGCCGGCCGCTCCGCGGCCGACCCCAAAAAGCTAGTGCGGCACCCACAACACCAAGGAGAGGTACAGGTCAAACGTTTGGAGGTGCCGCACTAGGCCACGTACTCGTCTGCGATCGAGAGCACCTCGTCGAGGATGGCGAGGCCCTCTTCAGCCTCTTCCACCGTGATCGTGAGTGGCGGCACGACCAGGACCACGTTCCAGTGCGTCATCAGGTAGAGGCCCCGCTCGAGCGCGGCACGCGCCATCCGAGTGACCGGAGCCGCTGCCTCGCCTCCGGAGTTGTAGGGGACGAGCATCTCGCGTGTGGTCCGGTCCTTGACCAGCTCGAGCCCCCAGAAGCACCCCTTCCCCCGCACCTCGCCGATCGAGGGATGCTTGGCCATCAGGCCCTGCAACTCCCGCTGGAACCACTCGCCCATGGCTGCGGCGTTCTCGACCACACCCTCCTCCCGGAAGGCCTCGATCGAGGCGATCGCGGATGCACAGGCGAGTGGATGCCCGGCGTAGGTGAGACCACCGGGGAAGAACCTGTCGCGCACCTGGTCGGCGATCCCGCTGCGCATGATCATCGCTCCGAGGGGGACGTAGCCGGAGTTGATGCCCTTGGCCACCGTGAGGATGTCGGGCACGACGTCCCAGTGCTCGCAGGCGAACCAGCGGCCGGTGCGGCCGAACCCTGCCATCACCTCGTCGCAGATCAGGAGGATGCCGTGCCGGTCGCACACCTCGCGGATCGACTGCAGGTAGCCGTCCGGCGGAACGATGATCCCGTTCGTGCCGGTGACGGTCTCGAGGATGACGGCGGCGACGGTGTGGGCGCCCTCGTACTCGAGGATCTCCTCGAGATGTGGGGCGCCGGTGCAGACCGGGCAGGGGTCCGGGTGGCCTGCGGAGCAGCGGTACGTGTAGGGGTCGAACATGCGGACGACGCCCGGCATGCCGGGTTCGACCGCCCAGCGGCGCGGATCGCCGGTGAGGGTGACCGCGCCGTTCGTGGCCCCGTGGTAGGAGCGGTAGCGCGCGATCACCTTGTGCCGTCCGGTGACGAGGCGCGCCAGCTTGACCGCGTTCTCGTTCGCCTCGGCACCGCCGTTCGTGAAGAACGACACGGAGAGATCGCCCGGCGTGACCTCGGCGAGCAGCCGTCCGAGGCGCGACCGCGACTCGTTGGCCATCGGTGGGCCGATCGTGCACAGCTTGTCGGCCTGCTCCTTGATGGCGGCGATGATCTTCGGGTGCTGGTGTCCGATGTTGACGTTGACCAGCTGTGATGCGAAGTCGAGGTAGCGCTTGCCGTCGTAGTCCCAGAAGTGCCGTCCCTCGGCACCGGCTACCGCGATCGGGTTGATCGCGTTCTGCACCGACCAGGAGTAGAGGACGTATTCGCGCGCATCGGCGACGATCTGCGCGCCAAGGTTGGGATCGGTCTCGACGATGGTCATGGTTCGCTCCTCCGCGTTGCTTCGGTCACCCCGATCGTAGCGCCGGGTCGGGCGGCCGAGCGCCTTGCACGGCCGTCTCGTCGGGCGATACGCTCAGCGGCGTGGCACTTCAACCCGGACGCGTCGTCGCCAACCTGGAACGGCTTCGCGCAGAGACCGGGGACGAGCACGGGGCGCAGCGGGTCGCCTGGACGGAGACCTGGGAGCGAGGTCGCGGCATCCTGCGGGAGGCGTTGAGCGGCGTCCCGGTCGAGCATCTGCGCGACGAGGCGGGAAACGACTGGTACACGCTGCCGGGAGCCTCCGACCGCGCCCTGCTGATCGGCGGGCACATGGACTCCGTCCCGAACGGCGGCTGGCTCGACGGCTGCCTCAACTGCCTCGCGGGCGCAGAGGTGGTGCGGCGGATCGCCGAGGAGGGTACTCCCCCACTGACCGTCCGCCTCGTCGACTGGGCGGACGAGGAGGGCGCGCGCTTCGGACGTTCGCTGCTCGGGTCCTCCGCCGTCGCCGGATCGATGACAGACCAGGATCACCTGCGCGGCCTGGTCGACCGGGACGGGATCGCGCTCCCGGCAGCTCTCGCCGCCTACGGCGTCGACGTCGACGGCATGACCGATGCGCGGGCGCAGCTTGCCTCTGCCGCTGCCTACCTCGAGCTGCACATCGAGCAGGGGCCCGTGCTCGAGGCGATGGGGCTGCCGCTCGGCGCAGTTCTCGGCACCTTCGGCGTGGAACGCTGGCGCGTGACCTGGCGAGGACAGGCCGCCCATGCCGGGTCCACCCCCATGAAGCAACGCCGCGACGCGCTGGCCGGAGCCGCAAAGCTGGCGCTCGAGATCCGCGAGATCGCAGCCGTGGTGGGCGGCGGCGCCGTTTGTACGTCGGGTGACGTGGTGTGCCGGCCGGGGATCGTGACCTCGGTGGTTGAGACCGCAGAGCAACTCCTCGACCAGAGGCACCTCGACGCGGGGGGTCTTGCCGATCTCCTGGCGCGTGCGCGTGAGGCGAGCGAGCGCTTCGCACGGGAGGAGAACCTCGCCGTCGACTGGGAGCGGATCTGGAGCATCGAGCCGATCCTCTTCGACCCGGGCCTGGTCGACCTCTGCGACGAAGCAGTCCGGGAGGTCGCAGGCACCTCGCACAGGCTCCCGAGCGGTCCGCTGCACGACGCCGCCGAAGTTTCGCGCGCCGGTGTGCCCACGGTCATGCTCTTCGTGCAGAGCCTGCGCGGGCTCTCACACACGAAACTCGAGGACACCCGTGCCGGGCACCTCGAGCTCTCCGTCGCTGCGCTCGACCGGTTGGCCACGAAGACGCTCGCCAAGCTGGCCGGCTAGTGCGGCGTCCCTCAGCGCTTGGCCTGGCGCCCGACGGGCCGATGCCCGACAATCACGTGGTCACCACCAAGACTGGAGGATCGATGGGACTGACTTTCGGCGTCACGGTGCTTCCGGATCCGCCCTATCAGCGGTTCCTGGAGCTGATCAAGCTCGCAGAGCAGCATGGGTTCGACTACGGGTGGACGTACGACTCGCACGTGTTGTGGCAGGAGTCCATCCCGTTGCTGGCGCTCGCAGCGCGCGAGACGTCGACGATCAAGCTGGCCCACTGCGTGACAAATCCCGGCACACGCGAGCCCACCGTGCTGGCGAGCGCCTACGCGACGCTGCACGACATCTCGGACGGGCGCATGGCGATGGGGATCGGTCGGGGCGACTCCGCGCGTCGCTACATCGGTCAGCAACCCGTGAAGATGGCCGAGTTCGAGGCTGCCTTGCGCATGATCAAGCCGTTCATGAACGGCAAGGAGGTGTCCTGGAACGAGAAGGACCTCCAGCTGAAGTGGGTGCGCGAGGAGCTGCCGCCGATCGAGATGCACGTGGCCGGGTACGGCCCAAAGGCGCTTGCCGTGGCCGGACGGGTCGGGGACGGCGTGATCATCCAGCTGGCCGACCCGGACATCATTCAGTGGATCATGGCCACCGCGCGGAGGGCGGCGGAGGAGGCGGGGCGTGATCCCGCAGCCCTCAAGTGCATCGTGTGCGCGCCAAGCCACATCTCCGACGAC
Organism: uncultured Actinomycetes bacterium; assembly: GCA_963738505.1. Taxonomy (GTDB): domain Bacteria; phylum Actinomycetota; class Thermoleophilia; order Gaiellales; family Gaiellaceae; genus Gaiella. Next base: position 362,539 of record CAVTWR010000018.1, read on the forward strand.
ATCGCCGACGCGCGCAACCAGACGCGCTGGTTCCCGGCCATGGTCTCGAACCATGTCATGGATCTCGTCGACCGGTACGGAACCGACGGCTCGGTGGTGCCGCAGTCGCTGACCGACTTCGTCCAGGCCCGGAAGTTCTACGACTACAACGACCACTCGCGGGTCGGAGCGGCCCATGGCGAGTTCGTCTCGGACGAGATCGCCGACCGCTTCTCCGTGCTCGGCACCGTGGAGCAGGTGACCGCCAAGTTGCGCGAGCTGGAGGCGATCGGGGTCGACCAGTTCAACATCTACCTGATGACCGAAGGGCAGGAGGAGATCCTCGGCTCCTACGGGTCGAACATCATTCCGCAGTTCCGCGGGGTCGCGGCATAGCCGCCCCTGGAGTCGACGCCTGGCGCTCTGTCGCGGCCGGGTGGGAGCGGCGGCGCCCGATCTTCCTGGCCGCGACGGCCCGGCTGACGGCGCGGATGCTCGAGCTCGCCGCGGCAGGGCCGGGGGAGACCGTGCTCGAGGTGGCCGCCGGTCCCGGTGACACCGGGCTCGGGGTCGTGGCCGCCCTCGGGCCGTCGGGGCGTCTCATCTCCTCCGACGTGGCGCCGGAGATGGTTGCGGTGGCGCAGCGTGTGGGTGAGGCCGCGGGTGTGACGAACGCGGAGTTCCGGGTGATGGACGCCTGCCACCTCGACCTGGAGGACGGCAGTGTCGACCTCGTGCTCTGCCGGTTCGGGTTGATGCTGATCCCCGAAATGGAGGCCGCGGCTGTCGAGATCGCGCGCGTTCTGCGGCCTGGAGGGCGTGTGGTGGTGGCCGTGTGGGCAGAACGGTCGCGCAACCTGTGGGTGGCGGGGGCGTCGACGGCCGCGCGCGGGCTGGGGCTGATCGAGGCGGTAGCGGAGGACGAGCCCGGGCCGTTTCGGCTCGCGGATCCGGACCGGCTGCGCAGCGTGATCAGTGCTGCTGGACTCGAGATCGACACGCTCGAGGGCGTCGCGGTCGACTGGCGGGCGGCGTCGCTCGACGAGTGGTGGGAGACCGTCTCGGACACCTCTCCCACGATGGGTGACCTGCGCGGCCGCCTCACCCCCGATGAGCTGAGCCGCGTCCGGGCCCGGGCCGAGGCCGACCTGGGCGCGTTCATCGACGCGGACGGTGTCGTGGACGTGCCCGGGCTGGTCTGGGTCGTCCGCGCACGACGCGGCTGAGCCGCCCGCGCTAGTGCGGCACCCACAACACCAAGGAGAGCTACAGGTCGAACGTTAGGAGCTGCCGCACTAGATGATGGTCTTGCCGAGGGCGCTGGCCACGAGCTCGACGGCGGTGACCGCAGTGGTGTTCGCACGGTCGAGGATCGGGTTCACCTCGACGACCTCGAACGAGCCTGCGGCTCGTGATTCGGCCACGAGTTCGCACGCCAGGTGGGCCTCGCGGTAGGTGAGGCCGCCGCGGACCGGTGTGCCGACGCCGGGTGCGTGCTCGGGGTCGAGAGCGTCGAGGTCGAGCGAGACGTGCACGAACCCGGGGCCGGAGACGTGGGCGAGCGCGTCGAGCATCACGCGTTCGATGCCCAGGCGGTCGATCTCCGTCATCGTGAACACACGCATGCCGGCGTCGCGCAGGAGTACCCGTTCGCCGGCGTCGAGGTCACGGGCGCCGACGATGGCGACGCGGTGCGGATCGATGGCCGGGAGTGGGAGCCCGAGATGGTGGAAGGCAGCTCCGGCGAGGCCGGCGGCGGCGGCGAGCGGCATTCCGTGCACGTTCCCGGACGGTGTCGTGTCCGGTGTGTTGCAGTCGCCGTGCGCGTCGATCCAGACGACACCGCCAGGCTCGCCGTGGGCCAGACGGAGGCCGGCCAGCGTGCCCAGTGCCACTGCATGGTCGCCGCCCAGCACGACGGGCGTGGCCTGTTCCCTGACGGCATGCGCGACGCGCTGCGCGATCCGGTCGCAGGTGTCGAGGATGGCTCCGAGATAGCGGGCCTGCGGGCTGCCGACCGGAACGGACTCGGGTTCCGGCGCCTCGACGTTCCCGGTGTCGACCACGCCGAAGCCGAGCGCCTGGAGGTGATCGGCGAGCCCGGCGTAACGAATCGCCGACGGTCCCATGTCGACGCCCCGGCGGGTCTGCCCGAGATCGAGCGCTGCGCCGATCACGTGGATGGTGCCGCGGCGGGTCGCGGGTGCCTTGTGCAGCTGGGGGGTCTTGCGGGGTCACCGCGCGATGATAGGCGGCCGCTCCGGACACGCGCCGGCGACATTGACCCGCACGAGCTTCCCCCGGTAGATGGCCCTAACAGGACTCGAGCCCCCTCGAATGCGGCGCAGCCGTTCGGTGGGTGAGCGAGGCAAGTACGGTTCGCTCTCCAGGAACCTTCAGGCCTCGGTCATGGCGAGGGCCGGACTTGAACCGGCGACACCACGGTTTTCAGCCGTGTGCTCTACCAACTGAGCTACCCCGCCGCGAATGGGCAGTGTAGCTGGCTCCCACCCGCGCCTCCGCGTCAGCGGCGGATGCTGACCGGTTGCCCCGGGGCGCAGCGGAGCAGGGTGGCGGCGTTGCCGTTGGAGATGGCAATGGACATGCTGTCATAGCTGTCCTCGTAGAGGATGACGTCACCCGGGCGAGCATCGGCGAAGGTGCGGGCGACGACGGCGAAGTAGCGCTCACCGCCGACGCCGAGCTCGACGCGGGTGCCGGGAACGATGTTGATCGCCTCGATGTCCTCTCGGAGCAGGTTGAGGGCGACGTTGCCGAAGCTGTCCACGTAGAGGGCAACGGCGTCGATCCTGTCGGGTGAGACGACCGCTCGTTGCAGGTCGAGCCGTACGAGCGCGTCGGAGGCCAGCGGAGGCCCGAGCGCGGAAGGTGGGACACCGGCAGCCAGGTGAGCTGCAGCGGGGGCGAAGAGGTCGCGACCGTGGAAGGTGCGAGAGACAGAGGGGAGCGCGTAGTCGGGGTTGGCGAGCTCGTACGCCTCCGAGATCCCCGCCCGCTCAGCAGCCGGGACGAGCAGGCCGTTGTCCGGCCCCACGAACAGGTGACCGTCGAGATCGCGGAGCACGAGCGGCCGTCGCACTCCGCCCACCCCTGGATCGACCACCGCGAGGTGAACGCCGACGGGCATGTACGGGAGGGTGTTGCGCAGGACGAGCGCCCCCTGCAGAACGGCCTGGGCCTCGATGCCGTGGGTGACGTCGATCACATGCGCGTCAGGGGCAATGCGCTTGATCACCCCGTGGCAGGTGCCCACGAAGTCGTCGCGCAGACCGAAGTCGCTGAGAAAGCAGATCACCACGCGGCGCGACTGTAGACGATTGTCGTATCCCCGTCCTCGTCGCTCAACCTCGAGAGGCTTGCGTGCAGGCGTGCTCCGGATTCCCAGGGGCCTGCGTCAAGCCTGGAGTGCCCGCTCGACAGCGCCGGCCAGGGAGTCGGTTTCGGGTCGTGTCGCCTCGGCTCTCACCTCGAGACCTTGCTCCCGCGCCTCACGGGTCGTCTCGGGCCCGATCGAGACGACGGTCGCAGCCGGCCACACCCGGGCCAGCGCCCGTGCTGCCGATGGGGAGGCGACGACGGCCACGTCGGCGGCGGGCAGCTCGGGCGTCAGCTCCGTCGTGCGATACAGCGCCACGAAGTCGGCGTTCAGCTCGTCGGCGAGGAGGCGGCGGGCACCTTCGGCTCCCGCGAAGAGGACGCGGCCATGAGAGGCGGGGAACTCGGCCAGCAGACCTTCCTGCGTGGCGATGCGAGGCACGAGCTCGGCACCCCCGAGCGCTTCGGCGGTGACCGCGCCGATCGCAGCGCGACTCGGCCAGCGACCGGTCGCCCGTCGCCGGAGCTCACGGGCACCGGTCACGCTGGTCACGACGACCCAGTCGTAGGGGTCGAGCGGGATCGGATCGTCTCCGAGCGGCACCGTGGCGATGAGCGGAACGAGATGGACCAGGTGACCGGCCTCCCGAAGCTGGGCGGCGAGAGCGTCGCCGCGGCCCGCCTCCCGGGTGATCAGAACGACAGCCACTGGCGGCTCACGTCAGGAACCGGCGTAGTTGACCGGCGACAGCCGCCGGATCGGACCCTGTGCGACGCTCGATCCAGGCGCCGTCGGGGTCGGCCACGAGCCCTGTCAGGGTGCTCCCGTCGTGATGCGCGGCCACGGGTGCGAGGCAGCCGCCGTCGAGCAGCGCCACGCAGGCCCGCTCGGCCTCGACGGCGACGCGGGTCGGCGCGTGGTCGGCGACGGCGACGAGCAGCTCCTCGCCGGCACGCACCTGGAGGGCCAGGGTGCCCTGGCCGGCCTCCGGGAGCAACTCGGCGGCAGAGAACCGTAGCGTCGCCTCGTCCCCGAGCCCGAGCCGGTCCAGCCCGCACGCAGCAAGGACGACCGCGTCCAGGCCGCGCTCGCCGCGCTTGCGCAGGCGGGTGTCGACGTTCCCGCGGAGCGGCTCGATCGACAGCGCCGGCTCCAGCGCCAGCAGCTGCGCCCGCCGCCGCACCGAAGCGGTGCCGATCCGCATCCCGGGCTCGAGTCGTGCCACACCGCACAGGGCGTCGCGTGCGTCCTCGCGCTCGGTGTAGGCACCCACCGTCAGGCCGTCCGGGTCGCGCGAGGTCAGGTCCTTCGCGGAGTGCACGGCGACGTCGATCCTGCCCTCGAGCAGCGCCTCCTCGAGCTCCTTGACGAACACGCCCCGCGCGCCGATATCACCGAAGGGGCTCGTGCGGTCGCGGTCCCCGGCGGTCGTGATCGGGACCAGCACCGTCTCGCACCCGTTGCCGCCGATCAGCGCGGCAGCGCGCGCGGCCTGGGTGAGCGCGAGCCTACTGCCGCGGGAGCCGACGCGAACCAACACGGCAGCGGCGAGACGACGTCCGGCGCGGCTCGCCGCACAGGCGCCTGGACGAGGGGCGAATCCGAACGAAGGCCGTGGGGATCTGCAGCGGGAGCGGGCGCGCGACTACTGGCCGCGTCACGACGGGGGTTCTTCCTCGAGACCGAACAGGTAGCGCACCGTCTCAGCATAGACCACACCGTCCGGACCGACAGAGGCCTCCTTCAAGCGCACGGTCGGCAGGTGAAGCAGCTTGTTCAGGATCTGCGTCGTCACCGTCTCCACGGCGGAGCGCTCGGCGGTCCCCAGGCCCGCGAGCCAGGACTCGGCCTTTCGCAGCTCGGAGGTACGGATCGACTCGGCCATCGCACGCAAGGACGTGATCGCCGGGACGATGGAGAGCGATGCCTGCCACTCACGGAATCGCACGGCCTCCGCCGCCACGATGCGCTCGGCGACGACAGCTTCCGCGCGGCGTCCGGCCAGAGAGGCGTCGACCACTCCCTCGAGATCGTCGATGTCGTACAGGAAGCACCCGTCGAATCGCGCCAGCGACGGCTCGACGTCACGTGGCACCGCCAGGTCGACGACGAGCAGAGGACGGCCGCGGCGACGGCGAAGCGCTACACCCAGCTCAGTCCTCGGTCAACACGAATCCGGGCGCGCTCGTGCAGGCAACGACGATGTCGACCTCCGCCACCGCCTCGGCCAGCCCACCGAACGGTAACGCGCGGGAATCCAGCTGGGAGGCCAGCTCGTCCGCCCGCTCGGCTCCACGGTTGACCACGGCGTGGACGGCCGCACCGCGCGATCGGAGGTTGCGGGCAGTCAGCTCGCTCATCCGGCCCGCGCCGACCAGCAGGACGCGCCGGCCCTCGAGGCGCTCGAAGACCTGCTGCGCCAGCGCCGCGGCAGCGGCAGGCACCGACGCCGGGCTCTCGCCGATCCCGGTCTCCACCCGCGCCCGGCGACCCGCATGGAGCGCCATCCGGAAGAGACGATCCAGCAGCGGCCCGGAGGTGGAGCGCGCAAAGGCGTCCCGAACCTGACCGAGGATCTCGCCCTCCCCCGGCACGAGCGAGTCGAGCCCCGCTGCGACCCGGAACAGATGAAGCGCTGCCGACTCGTCCTCGAGGCGATACACCACCGACTCGAACTCCGCCGCTCCGGCCCCTGCCAGGCCGAGCAACGCGTCCGTCCCCACCCGTGAGAGCTCACGGGTGGTGGACTCGGTGGCCAGGTAGATCTCGGTGCGGTTGCACGTCGACAGCACGCATGCCTCGTGGGCGTCGCCGAGCTGCTTCGCCAGCGCCGCGGCCCCGTCTGCGTCCAGAGCTACGCGTTCCCGGAGCTCGACGGGTGCACGATGGTGCGAGACGCCGACGAGGGCGAGCTTCACGACGCGAAGTGGGTCAGGGGGAGCACGAGCGCGACGAGCAGGAAACCTGCCACGACGCCGCGTGCGAAGCGGCGGCCGGTGACGACGCCTTCGAACCTGAGCGCGAGCACCGCGACGTACACGAGCAGGATGGCCACCGTCACGGCCATCGCCAGATCGAAGTCACCGCGTCCGTAGCTCGCCGCGCCGAGCACGACGCCGACGGTGAGCACCGCGGCGGAGCCGGCGGTGATGCGGGCAGACAGCCGGTCGAGTGTCTCCAGCGAGGGCAGCCGCAGCCGCAGCAGGGAGGCGTCCCGACGCTTGAGACGCCGCTCCGCCCAGAGGTAGAGGCCGGCCATCGCGGTAGCCACCGCGAAACCGGCAAAGGCCGCCAACATCATCCCGACATGCGCGGCGAGCAAGCCCGTCGCCTCCGGGTGCTCCGCGACATCCGTTCCGCCGCCGGCGAAGGACGCGACCACGAGAACGGCGCACGGCGGCATCACGGTGAGCCCGAGCAGGCGATAGCGTGGGCGGCAGCCCCAACCGAGGTACACGGCCACCACCAGCCAGACGAAGAGGTTGAGCGCCCCCGCCCACGTCCCCCACGGGAACCCGTCGCTCGCCACCGCCTGGACGACCAGCAGCGCCGTCTGCGCCAGCCAGCCCACGCGCACCCCCCAGATGGCGATCCTGGTGGCCGAGCCGGCGCCACGGAAGGCCCCGGCATACGCGACAGCCGCCTCGCTGTAGGCGAGAACCATCGGCCAGGCCAGCAGCTCAGCCATCGGCGTGCAGGTCCGTTACCTCACGCCGGAGTCGCGAGAACTTCGCGAGCATGATCGCCGCCCAGGCGACCAGCGTCACGACCACGGCGGCGAAGGCGAGTGTCAGGTAGGCCGTCTGGCTCATCCCTGAAGATCCTCACGGCGAAGCCGAAGCTCGGCGTCCATTCGCTTCCCGTTGATCTCGACGCGATACATCACGTAGGCCACGGCGAGCAGCGTCGCCCAGCCGATGAGGAACCCGGCGAACTGCGTGCCGTCCATCTGCGGGCCGTCGAGCGTGAACGTCGTTGGATGGATGAAGTCCTCGGCCAGGCGGATGGCGAAGACGCTCACCGGGATCAGCGCGACACCGAGCAGCGCGTACACGGCGGAGATCCGCTCGCGCCGCGGTCCCGGCTCGATCGAGTACCGCAGCATGAAATAGGCGCAGTAGAAGAGGAACAACACGAGAAACAGCACCAGCTGGTTCGAGCTCCACAACCACCAGCGATCCCACGAGGCCTTCGCCCACAACGAGCCGGTGACCAGGGTGAGCACACCGAAGATCGTGCCCATGTGTACCGCCGTGTAGCTCTCGAGGTCGTAGCGCTCGCCGCCCTTCCACAACAGCCGGAGCGCCTTCCACGCACCGAGCCCGAACGCCACGTACGCGGTGAGGGCGACGGGAACGTGGAAGTAGAAGATCTTCTGCGAGATTCCCTGATCCGTGTCTTCGGGCAGGACGAGCAGCAGCACGAGGATGATCGCGCAGCCGCCGATCACCGTGGCCAGGCCGAGCAGGGCGGTGAAGGGCGAGGTCGGGCGGGGCGGGCGGTAACCCACCGTGTCTACTCGGTCACGACGTACTCGAACACCGCCCACGAGAGTACAGAGAAGATCACGTCATACACGGCGATGAACACGAGGTACCGGCCGGGGTCGGAGGAGACGGCGGAGCCGACGCCGCCCACGACGAGCGGCAACGTGAGCGGCAGGAGCAGCAACGGCAGGATCACCTCGCGGCCCCGCGCAGCGGTGGCCATGGCAGATGCGAGAGAACCCACCACGCACAGGCCGATGCTGGCCAGGAACGCTCCCAGCACCGCCGTGGCGGGCAGCGGGCTGAAGAAGAGCGCGAACGCAGGGAGGGCGACGACCTCGACCGCCGCCAGGAAGACGAACGCGGAGATCGTCTTCGCGAGCCAGATCGCGCTGCGGTCCGCGGTGGCCAGAAGCAGCCCGTCCATGGCGCCGCTCTCCCGCTCCGGCAGCCACACGCGGGCCAGGCCGAGGAGGGCCGTGAACACGAGCGCCACCCACAGCAGGCCGTACGCGGCGGTGTCGCCACCTCCCCCGTCGGGCAACGCGAAGTGGAACACGACGAGCGTGGACACCACGAACAGGGCCATCGCGGGCAGCGTGTCCCGCGCACGCAACTCGAGCGTCAGGTCCTTGCGGGCCAACACCGCCACGTCCCTGAGATACCCGCTCACGCGAGCTCCAGCGTGGCCGTCGCATGGGGAAGCACACGCTCGGGATCGTGGGTCGAGACGACGACCGTAGCCACACCCCGCATGGCTGCGAGGAGCTCGTCCACGACCTCGGCGCCAGCTCCGTCGAGCGCGGTGTGAGGCTCATCGAGGGCGAGAAAGCGCGGCTCATGGAGAACCGCCCGGGCGAGCGAGAGCCGCTGCGTCATGCCCCGCGAATAGGAACGGGCACGCTCGTCCGCTGCCCCGGTCAAGCCGACGCGAGCGAGAGCCGCGGAGACCTTCGCCTCCCGCTGTCCCAGCCGGTACAGGCCGCCGTAGAGCCGCAGGTTCTCGCGGCCCGTCAGCTCCCCGTACAGAAGCGGCTCGTGACCGAGGAACCCGATGCTGCGCCGGTCGACGTCGACAGCGAGCGAGCCGCGTGTCGGGGCGGACAGCCCCACCAGGAGACGCAGCAGCGTCGTCTTGCCCGACCCGTTGGCCCCTGTGACAACAAGAAAACCCTGCGGTTCGAGCGAGAACGAGATAGGCCCGAGCGCACGCTTCGTGCCATACCGCTTCTCGAGCGCCTGGGCGGTGATCACAGCAGGACGTCGAGCGCCACGAACGCGCCGAAGGCCACGCTGAGCACGCCGTTGGCGGTGAAGAACGCGGCATTCAGGCGCTCGAGGGCGCCGGGCCGGACGATCGCGTGCTCGTAGCCCAGCACGGCGCCACACACCGCGACCCCGACCCAGAACAGGAGGCCACGTCCGAGCCCGATCCCGACCGCGGCCAGAAGCCCTAGGACCAGCAGGTGATGGGCCCTGGCGCCCGTGAACACGCCGCGCTCCCCGAAACGCGTCGCGAAGGAGTGGAGGCCGCTGACGCGGTCGTGGTCGAGGTCGAAGAGCGCATAGAACAGATCGAAGCCGGCCACCCACAGCGCGACCGCCAGCCCCAGCACCCAGGTCTCCCAGGTCGCCGTCCCGCTGACGGCGAGCGCCGCCCCGACGGGGGCGAGCCCGAGGCAGAGGCCGAGCCACTCGTGGCAGAGCCAGGTGAAGCGCTTGAGATACGGGTAGACGACGAACAGGACGACCGGGATCGGCCACAGCCACCGCACCGCGGAGTCGAGCTGGAAGACGGCGAGCAGGTACAGCCCGAGCGAGCCGGCGCAGAGTGCGACGACGCCGGTGCGCGTCAGCGCGCCGGTCGGCAACTCGCGGGTAGCGGTGCGCGGATTGTGCGCGTCGATCTCGGCGTCGATCAGTCGGTTGAGCCCCATGGCCAGCGTGCGCGCACCCGCCATGGCCAGCGTCACCCAGCCGACGGCCGCCGTGCCCGGCCACCCGTCGACGGCGAGCAGGGCGCCGGCGTACGCGAAGGGCAGAGCGAACACCGTGTGCTCGAGCTTGACGAGCCGGGCCAGTCGCCGCGGCAAGGACGGAGCGGGGACAGCGACGGCGCCGGTGCTCACGTCTGGCGGTGGTTGGCCTCGTCCTGCGTACCGGCGGCCAGCCGCAGTGCGTGGTGCAGCGCGGGCTGCAGCACTGCGAACCCGTCGCGGCAGCCCCCGGGCGACCCTGGCAGGTTCACCACGAGCGTCGCGCCGACCAGGCCGGCCAGACCGCGCGAGAGGAGGGCGTGCGGCGTCCGCGTCAGCGCGTCCGCCCGTATCGCCTCCGCGACTCCGGGGGCCTCACGTTCGATCACGGTGCTCGTGGCTTCGGGGGTCACATCACGCGGCGAGAACCCTGTGCCGCCCGTGGAGAGGACGACGCGCGCCACGGTGGCGAGCTCGCGAAGCGCCGCGGCGATCTGCTCACGCTCGTCGGGAACGATCCTGCGCTGCACGTCGAAGCCGTCCGCGGCCAGCAGGCCGGCCAGCAGGTCGCCGCTCGCGTCCTCGCGAGCGCCGTGATGCACGCCGTCGGACACGGTGAGGACCGCCGCGATCACAGCGGCTCCTTGGTCTTCTCGAGGAGCACGGCCTCGGAGATGCGCATCCCCTTGTCCACAGCCTTCGCCATGTCGTAGACCGTGAGCGCGGCCACCGTCGCGGCGACGAGGGCCTCCATCTCGACTCCCGTCTGCGCCACCGTGCGGGCCGTCGCGGTCACCACCACGGAGGCCTCGCGTACCTCGAGTGAGACGGTCACGGAAGAGAGCGGCAGCTGGTGGCAGAGCGGAATCAACTCGCTCGTGCGCTTGGCGGCCATGATCCCGGCCAGCTCCGCCGTCTGCAGGGCGTCTCCCTTGGGGAGTGCCGAGAGCCGGGCGGCCGTCTCCGGCGCCATCTCCAGCACCGCTCGCGCCACCGCCTGCCGCCGTGAGAGAGGCTTGGCGGCGACGTCGACCATGGTCACGTCACCCGTCCGCTCGTCGACGTGGGAGAGGTCGTTCACGGCCGACGCATCCTGCGACCGAGGCGCAGGAGCCCCCGGTGGTGGGAGAGGACGGCGCGGGCGCGGGCAGCCACACCGTGACTGTAGAGCGTTCCGAGCGCACCACGGAAGCCATCGGCGGCCTCGCTGCTGTAGGGGTACCACCAGGGGGGTCGCAGCCGGCCGCCGTCGCGGTCGAGGAACTTGATATGGGAGACCGCGTAGAGCCCGTGCTTGGAGTGCGTCCGACCGTGCCCCGAGGCCTTGGTGCCACCCCACGGGGCCTGACACGCGCCGTACGAGTAGGCGTGATCGTTCATCCATACCGAGCCTGCCTGCAAGGCCCGGCCCACACGTGCCGCACGCTCCGGGCTGCGTGTCCACACACTGGCCCCGAGCCCGAAGTCCGTGTCGTTGGCGCGAGCGATGCCGTCCGCCTCGTCTTCTATACTGACAACAGTGACGACCGGGCCGAACAGCTCCTCGCGCCTCACCCGCGCCGCCGCGGGCTCGCCGAGCAGGACGGTGGGCTCGTGGAACCACCCGGGGAGGCCGATGTCGGGACGGCCACCGCCCGTGGCGAGCGTGGCGCCGGTGGCGACCGCGTCGGCGACGAGCGCCTCGACTCTGTCGCGCTGCACGGCCGAGACAAGGGGGCCGAGGTCGACGGTGCCGGTGAGACCGTGCCCGAGCCTGAGTGCGCAGGCGCGACGCACGAGAGCGTCGACGAAGGCGTCGTGAAGCGCATGGTGGACGTAGATGCGCTCGATGCCGGAACAGACCTGGCCGCAATTCGTGAACGCGCCCCACAGCGCACCCTCGACCGCCCGCTCCAGGTCGGCGTCGTCGAGGACGACCATCGGGTCCTTGCCGCCGAGCTCGAGCACGACGGGACAGAGGCGTTCCGCCGCTGCCGCCGCCACGGAGCGGCCGGTGACGGTCGAGCCCGTGAAGATGACCTGGTCGACACCCGGGTGGGCGACGAGGGTCGCGCCCGTCTCGACACCCCGGCCCTGGACGACCGTGACGAGACCGGCAGGTGCGCCGGCCCGCCTCGCCAGCTCCTCGATCCAGCCACCGGTCAGCGGGGTCAGCTCGGAGGGCTTGAGCACGACCGCGTTGCCGGCGGCGATCGCCGTTGCCACCTGGGTCAGCGGCACGCCGAGCGGGAAGTTCCACGGCGAGACGATCGCCACCACCCCCACGGGCTCGTACCTGAGCCGCGCCCGCTTGTGGAGCAGCTGCGGCTGACGCATGGGGAGCCGCTCCTCCCCGAGCACCCGTGTGACGTTGCGCGCCAGCCAGCGGATGACATCGAGGGCGACGAACACGTCGGCCGTCAGCGCCTCCACGCGTGGCTTGCCGGATTCCCGGACGATCGTCTCGACGACCTCGTCCTGGGCGGCCAGCAGAGCCGCAGCCAGACGGCGGAGCAGCAGCGAGCGCTCACCGAGCGGGCGACCGCCCCAGATCCCGGCAGCGCGGCGGGCCACGGCCAGCGCCTGGTCGATGGACGCCGGTGTCGCCGTGTCGACCGCCCCCACGGTCTCGAGCGTGGCGGGATCCACGGACACGAGCTGCTGCAAGAGTGGGGCCGGAGCGACCGCCACGTGCTAGCCCGCCGGTCGCGACGGCCGGATGCCGAGCGTGACGGGTACCGTCACCCTCCGGCCGTCCCGCAGCACGAGAAACGGCACCTTCTGACCGGGGGAGAGCCGGCCCGCGACGATCCGGGAGATGTCCTCGGCGCTCCGCACGGAAACCCCGGCGACCGCGAGCACGATGTCGCCACCCGTGGACAGCTCGAGGCCGTTGTAGGTGCGAAGCCCGGTGCCTCCCTGCAAGCCGGCCGCCTCGGCCGGCGTGCCGGACTCGACGCGCGCGACGATCGCGCCCCGCGTCACGGAGAGGTTGAGCTCGCGTGCGAAGCCCGGGACGAGATCCTGCGTGGTGATGCCGATGTAGGCATAGACCGCGCGGCCCGTCTTCACGATCTGGGCCATCGCGCGCTTGACGGTGTCGATCGGGATGGCGAAGCCCACGCCTTCGGCCACCCCGGAGGACGAGTTGATCTGGGCGTTGATGCCGATCACGCGACCTGCGGCGTCGAAGAGCGGGCCGCCGGAGTTGCCCTTGTTGATCGGGGCGTCGATCTGGATCGCATCGGCGACGTCGTAGCCCGAGGTCAGCGAGGCGATCGAGCGCCCCGTGGCGGAGATCACGCCGACGGCGAGCGAGTTCTGGTTGCCGAAAGGGCTCCCGATCGCGGCCACCGGTTGGCCCACGACGACCACGGAGGAGCGGCCGAGGGGCACCGGCTGCAAGCGGATGATCGGCCGGGTCGACGTCGATCACCCCGACATCGCTGAACAGATCCCAGCCCACGACGCGCGCCGGCGCCCGGTCGCCGTCGGAGAACTCCACGTACACGCGATCGGCGCCCTGCACGTCACTGGAGTTGGCGACGTTCGTGATCACGTGCGCACTCGTGAGGATCGTGCCCTTGGCGTCGACGACGAAGCCGGCGCCCTGGGCCGTCGAGCCCCCGATCGACGCATAGATCGTGACCACACCCGCCGAGCGGGCCGCATACAGCGTGGCCGGGTCGAAGCGGTTGCCGAGCAGCGGACGCGCCGTGGAGACCGGCGTCGCCCCTGCCCTCTCGGAGACGGGCAGCACGACCGTCGTCCGCCCCGCGTCATCGCCAGCGATCCGATCCGCGGCGACCGCCGCCAGGGCGCCGACCGCGGCCGCGAGGGCGAGGGGTGCCAGCCTTCCGGGGAGCCGCATGGGGTCACTGTAGATGCTGCTCCCGCTTGCCCTGGACGGACGCCCGCGGCGGCGGCGAGCGGCTCGCTGCGTACGCGTCCGAGGGCGCAGGGTGAGAGGGGCATTCCACGTGAAACGGGGCCCGGCCGTGCCGTGCCGAGCTCGGTCGTCCGTTCCACGTGGAAACGGCCGCGCGGCCCGCCGCCGGGCGTCCGTGCGTCGTGCGGGATGCGTTGACGTCCGGCAGTGTCCCTCCACCCCGCGATCCGGCTGCACGTGCTCTACCCCATCAGGGCAGGGGCGGCAGCAGCAACGTGAATCGCGTCAGGCCGGGCCGGGTGATCAGCTGCACCTCTCCATCCATGCGGCCGGCCAGCTCCCGTGCGATGGCCAGCCCCAAGCCGGAGCCCGACGCGGTGCCGCCTTCCGCGCGATAGAAGCGGCCGAACACATGATCCACGTGCTCCGCGGCGATCCCCGGACCGTCGTCCTCGACGGCGATGCCAGGACGCCCCGCGTCGACGAGCGTGCGAACGACGATCCGCGTGCCCACCTCGGTGTGGGTCAGCGCGTTCGCGGCCAGGGCGCGCACCACCTGCAGCACCCGCTCCTCGTCGGCCAGGGCGGGTAGTTCCGGGCCTGCCTCGAGGCGCATGCTCCGCCCGCCCGCCACCGCGAGCGGTGTCAGCTCCTCGACGATCTGCGCAGCCACCTCCCCGAGGTCGACCTCCGCCCGTCCGACGCGAAATCGCCCCGTATCCATGCGGGAGAGGTCCAGCAGGTCGGCCGCCAGCCGCTGCAGCCGCTCCACCTGAGCGCGCGTCGTGGCCAGGAACCTGGCACGCGTCGCCTCGTCCAGGTCCTCGTCGTCGAGCAGCTCCAGGAAACCGCCCAGGGCGAACAGGGGCGTCCGCAGCTCGTGGGAGGCGTTCGCCACGAACTCGCGCCGCGCCGAGTCCAGGCGCTCCAGCTGCACGCGCATGCGGTCGAACGCCGCTGCCAGCTGCCCCACCTCGTCGTCGCCGTGATCCACCACCGGCTCGCCGAAATCGCCGCCTTCGATGCGGATGGCCGCCCGCTCCAGGCGCCGCACGCGGGCGGAGTGGAACCCGGCGAGGATGCTGCCGAGTCCCAGAGCGATCAGCCCGGCCGCGACTCCGGCCACCACGAGGCGGCGTTCCACGAGCGCGATCGTGGCCTGGCTTTCGGCCAGGGGCGTGGTCAGCAGGACGACCACCCCGGCCTCGGTGATCGGCACGGCCACCTCGGCGAACCTCCGCCCGCGCCGCGTCACCACCCCCTGGGCGACAACGCGGCTCGACGCCGCCCGTATCGCGGTCTCGTCCCCGGTCAGCGCCACCGATCCCTGTGTCAAGGCGGAAAGCACGAGCGGAGGCTGGAGCACGCTGAACACGGACATCCGGGCATTCGCGAACTCACCGAAGCTGGTGGACAGCTCCTCGAGCTCGCCTCCGCCGAGCCCGACCGAGACCACATTGCCCGCCGCGACCTGGGCGTCGCGACCCAGCTGCTCGAGCCGCGCGTCGATCAGCCTCCGCTCGAGCGACGGGACGACGAGCAGATAGGCCGCAGCGAGCGCGCCGCCGACGATCACCAGCAAGGCCAGGGCGAACTTCCCCCGGATTCCTCCCGGGACGGTCATTCCTCGCGGAAGCGGTAACCCACGCCCCGCACAGTGAGGATCAGCGTTGGTGACGCCGGATCCTCCTCCAGCTTCTCCCGCAGATGCCGCACGTGGACGTCGATCGTGCGCGGTTCGCGGTAGTCGGCGCTGCCGCGGATCCGCTCCAGCAGCTGACGCCGGGTGAGCACCACACCGGGGCTGCCCGCAAGGAGCGTCAGCAGCTCGAACTCGACGAAGGTCAGCTCGACCTCGACGCCTCGGATCGAGACCTGGCGTCGCGCCAGATCGACGAGCAGAGAACCCACCTCCAGCGTCTCGTCTCGCCGGCCGGCGTGGTGGGGAGTCGCGGCTCGCCGCAGCAGAGCCCGGATGCGCGAGCGAAACTCGCGGATGGAGAACGGCTTGGTGATGTAGTCGTCGGCGCCGAGCTCGAGACCGAGCACCTTGTCGAGCTCGTCGTCGCGGGCCGTGAGCATGATGATCGGCACCGTGCTGGAGGCGCGCAGCCGCCGGCAGACCTCGAGCCCGTCCACTCGCGGCAACATCAGGTCGAGCACCACCACGTCGACGTGGTGCGCCGCGAACAGCGCCAGCGCCTGCTCGCCGTCTCGCGCCTGGACGACGTGATACCCGTCGCGCTCGAGGGGGAACGTCAGCAGCTCCTGGATGGACTCCTCGTCGTCCACCAGCAACACAGTCGGCGCGTCGGGCATGACGACGATTGTGACGAAAGCCGCCGGCCCGGGGTCGCGGCGGCCGGATGCGTAGAGTTAGCCACCGCATGGAGCCCGCACGGCCACGGACGGAGCGAGCGCGGCGCGGCACGGTCGTACGGCCGCTGGACGTTCGCCTCGTGCGGAACGGTGTCATCCTCGTTGCCCTCGCCTTCGTGCTGCTCCTGCTGACGGTCGCACGGACCGGCGCGTTGCCACGACCGCAACTGGCCCCCGCGTTCGATCCGGTGGCGGCCGGCGCGATCGCCGGCGAGCTGGCTCGCGAGTACCCGAGCAGAGTCCCTGGCACCGCGTCGTCTCGGGGAGCCGTGCAGTCGCTGCTCGAGAAGCTCGACCTCTACCGGCTCGGCCCGCGCGAGATCACCTGGACCGAGACTGTATCCGGTCTTGGCAACGTGACGCTGCGCAACGCAGTCACCGTTGTCCGCGGTAGCTCACCCGAGACGATCGTGGTTGTCGCCAATCACGACAACAGAGGTCGGCCTGGCTCCAGAGACGACGCGGCCGCGACCGCGGCCCTGATCGAGCTGGCTCGGGCCTACGCACGGTCGGGCACGTCGGCCGCCCGCCCGGTACCGGTGCACACACTCGTCTTCCTGGCTGCCGACGCCGGCGCCTACGGCGACCTGGGGCTGCGACACTTCCTCCGTACGACACCGCTCCGCGACGACGTGGCTGTCGTCCTCGCTCTCGACGGCCTCGGCAGCGCCGCACCGGTGAGGGTCGACCCCACGAGCCATGTCCGCCGGAGCACCGCACCCTTCGTGCTTCGCACCACCGCTCAGCGTGTCGTCGAACAGACAGGTGCGGAGCCGCTGCGGCCCGGGCTGCTCGACCAGCTCGTCTCCCTGGCTCTGCCCTACGGCCGGGGCGCCCAGTCTGTCGCCCTGGCCGAAGGCGCACCCGCGATCAGACTCGGCACGTTCGCCGACACGCTGGCGCCCGCCAACGCACGGCCGGATCTGCGGCAGTTGGGGCCGCTCGGCCGGGCGGCCGAGACGCTGCTCCAGTCCCTGGACGCTGCCGTCTCCTTGCGCGCGCCCACGACCGCGTACATCCACCTCGAAGGTCGGGCCATTCGCGGGTGGGCGCTCGCCCTCCTGTTGGTGGCGGCCGCTGCGCCGTTCTTCCTGGGCGTTCTCGATCTCCACTCTCGGTGCCGCCGGCTCGGGCTCGACTTCCGCCGGGCCCGCTCCGTGTTCGGCAGGCGCCTTGCCGGCTGGATCGTCGCGTTCGTCGCAGCGTTCGTCGTGGCAGCCGCCGGAGGCCTGCCGGGAGCCGGCGGCGGCGTTCCCGTTGCCGACCTTCCCCCGCTGTCCGGGCTCTACTGGGCCACGTTCCTGGCACTGCCGATCGGCGCCGCACTCGTGACGGCGCTGCTCGGGCGGCGCGCTCACGACACCCCGGCCAGCGACGAGGACGCCGTACCCCAGTACGCCGTCGCGTTCGCGGCGCTCTCGGTCTCCTGTGTGTTGATCGCGATCGCCAACCCGTACTGTCTGATGTTCGTCCTGCCCTCGCTCTACGCGTGGTTCTGGCTCCCGCAGCTGCGTGACCGGCCCTCCTGGATGACCGATGCCCTCGTCGGCCTCGGTTTCGCGGGGCTCGCGTTCGGGTTGGTCGGGCTCGCCCGCGTCGCAGGGGTGGGGCTGGATGCTCCCCTGTACGCGATCGGGCTGGCCACCTCGCGCACGGCGCCCCTCCTGCAGACGCTCGGGCTGGTGGTCTGGCTCGCCGCGGCGACCCAGGTGGTCGCGGTCGCTGCGACCACCCGCACGTCCTCGGACCGGGGCGGGCCCCTAGATGATTAGAGCCTGGAGCAGTGTGCCCGGTTCGATCGGGCCCTCGCCGACCTCGACGCGGACGATCGCATCTGCACCCGCTGCGGCCGCGATCATGTGCGACTCCTGACCGCGCAGCGTCGACGCCACCGGCCACCCACCCTCGGCCGCCGTCAGGACGGCGCGCGGGTAGTCCTCGCGGGCCGGGTGACGGACGAAGCCCTCGCTCGCCGAGACGGTGGTGAAGGACGGCGCCGGAGCGTGGTGACCCTGAAGCGCGCGTAGCGCGGGAAGCACGAACAGGTGCGCACCGACGAGTGCCGAGACCGGGTTCCCCGGCAAGCCGAAGACGAGTGTCCGGCCGCGCCGACCGAAGGCCAGGGGCTTACCGGGGCGCATGGCAACACCCCAGAATGTCTCCGTGACACCGAGCTCCGCGAGCGTGGCGCGAACCAGGTCGAGCGGACCGACGGACACGCCCCCCGAGGTCACGAGCACATCGGTCTCGAGCGCAGCCGCGAGAGCCTCACGATGCTCGTCCGGGTCGTCGCCGACGGAGGCGAGACGCTCCACCGGCAGCCCGGCCCTCGTGAACAGCTCTTCCAGCATCAGCCCGTTCGATTCGTAGATCTGCCCGGGCGCCAGCGCCGTGCCCGCCGGACGCAACTCGGTGCCGGTCGTGACGATCGTCACCCGCGGCCGGCGCGCACAGCGAACGTGTGTGACGCCGGTGGCCGCGAGAGCCGCCAGCTGCGCAGGGCCGAGCGGGTAGCCTGCGGCGACGACGACGGCGCCCGCAGCGAGGTCGCCACCCTGGGGTCTCACGTTCGCGCCGGCAGCGATGGCGGACGTGAACTCGACCTCGTCGCCGCCGTCCACCGTCGCCTCGACCGGCACCACGGCATCGGCGCCGTCCGGGACGACCCCGCCCGTCGTCACGGCGATCGTCTCCCCGGCCCCGACTGTGCCACGCGCCGGTGACCCTGCGGCCGATCGCTCGGTGACCCGGAGCGTCCCGGGGACGTCGCCGGCGCGTACGGCGAAGCCGTCCATGGCCGAGCTGCGAAACGGCGGGAGATCGATCGCAGCCCGAACCGGCTCGCAGACGACGCGCCCGCCGGCCAGCTCCAGCCGCACGTCCTCCGCGGGTAGGGGCTGCGCACTCCGCAGGACGAGGCCGAGCGCGTCGCGCACGGTGATCGGCGGGCTCACCGCGACACCGTACCCCGCTCGCCGCTCGCCGGGTACGCTCGCCCCGTGATCTCCGTCGTCGTCCCGGTCCACAACGAGGAGCTGGCCGTCGAGCCGCTGCTCGCTGAGCTCCGCGTCGCGCTGGACGGGACGGGTGAAGACTACGAGATCGTGTTCGTCGACGACGGATCGACGGACGGCACGTTTGCTGCCCTGACCCGCGCCCATGCCTCCTGCGGCGCCGTCCGCGTCGTCCGCCTGCGTCGCAACTTCGGCAAGGCCGCGGCGCTCGACGCGGGGTTCCGCGAGGCCTCGGGGGACGTGGTGATCACGATCGACGGCGATCTCCAGGACGATCCGGCCGAGATCCCCCGTCTGCTGGCGAAGCTGAGCGAAGGCTTCGACCTCGTGTGCGGCTGGAAGACGACACGGCGGGATCCTCTCCGCAGGCGCCTGCCCTCGAAGCTCTTCAACCGGGTGACGGGCGCGATCTCCGGGCTCCGGCTCCACGACATGAACTGCGGGCTCAAGGCCTACCGGGCCGAGGTCGTGAACGGGCTCCGTCTCTACGGCGAGCTCCACCGCTACATCCCGGTGCTCGCCCACTACCGCGGCTACCGGGTGGCGGAGCTCGCGGTCAACCACCGGCCCCGCACGCACGGACGCTCCCGCTACGGCATCGAGCGCTACCTGCGCGGGTTCCTCGATCTGCTCACCGTCACGTTCATGGGTCGCTACCGCTATCGACCCTTGCACCTCTTCGGAGGCGTCGGGCTGCTCGTCGGCGCGATGGGCGGCGCGATCCTCGCGTACCTGGCGGCGGTGAAGATCGGCGGCGCCGCCATCGGACACCGTCCGCTGCTCACGCTCGGGGTCCTGCTGGTCGTGGTCGGGATCCAGCTGCTCTCTCTTGGACTGCTCTCCGAGCTGATCACCGGGCAGCACGAGGAGCGGTTGGCGGGCGGCGAGAGGACCGCGCTCGTCGACGAGGTCCTGCGCTGAGGGTCGTCTACTTCGGGACGTACGACCGCGCCTACCCGCGGAACGCCCAGGTGATCTCGTGTCTGCGCACTGCCGGGGTCGACGTTGTGGAGCGCCACCAGGAGATGTGGGGCCGTCGCCACAACTGGTCGCTCGGGGCCGGCCAGCTGGCCCGGCTGGCCCGGGCGGAACGGCGGCTGCGGAGCGGGCGGGCCGACGAGGCGGCGGACGCGATCGTGGTCGGGTATCCCGGGCACTTCGATCTTCCCGCCGCGCGCCGCTTCGCCGTCGGCCGGCCGGTCGTCTTCAATCCTCTCGTCTCCCTCCACGACACGCTCGTCTCCGACCGCGGGCGTTTCCGGGCCGGCTCCGCAGCGGCTCGCGTGCTGCACGCAGTCGACCGGCGCGCCTTCCGCCGGGCCGACCTCGTGGTCGCGGACACCGGGGCGCACGCAGCGTTCTTCGTGGAGCGCTACGGTCTCGCGGCCGACCGGGTCGCCGTGTGCTTCGTGGGGGCGGAAGATGCGTTGTTCCGGCCCGGCTGGCAACCGGCAGGGCCGTTCCATGCGCTGTTCGTCGGCAAGCTCATCCCGCTTCACGGGCTGGAGACGATCCTGGCAGCGGCGGCGCTCGTCCCGGAGATCCCCTTTCGCGTCGTGGGCAGCGGGCAGCTCGACCACCTGCTCGCAACACGGCCACGGAACGTCGAGTGGGTGCCGTGGGTTGAGTACGGGGATCTCCCTGCGCTCTACCAGCGCGCCGGGTGCGCGCTCGGCGTGTTCGGGGATGGGGAGAAAGCACGGCGTGTGATCCCGAACAAGGCCTTCCAGGCGCTCGCGTGCGCCTGCCCGCTCGTCACGGCCGACACCCCGGCCGCCCGCGAGTTGCTCCGGGACGGCGAGAGCGCGCTGCTCGTCCCGCCGGGCGACGCCACCTCGCTGGCGGAGGCGGTGCAAGGCCTGGCCCGCGACGCCGCCGCCGCCGAACGGCTGGGAGCGGCGGGGCGGGCCCGGTACGAGGAGACGGCGAGCGAGGCCGTGCTCGGGGTGCGCTGGCGCGAGACGATCCAGACGCTGCTGTGAGGGTCAGCCCACCTCGGCTCCTGACCACTGCCGCGGCGGTCGGCTTCGCCGCGGGGTTCTCGCTTCTCTCCGTCCTGCAGCATCGGGCCTTCTCGACCGGCCGCTTCGATCTGGGGAACCTGACGCAGGCCGTGTGGGCCACTGCGCACGGGCACCCGCTCGAGGTGACGAACCTGCGTGGCGAGCAGATGTCGCGCCTCGGCGCGCACTTCGACCCCATCGTGGGCGCGCTGGCCCCGCTCTGGCTGCTCTGGCCCGACCCGTCGCTGCTCCTCGTCGTACAGGCCGTCGCCGTCGCGCTCGGCGCCCTCCCGGTGTTTCTGATCGCCCACCGCGCACTCGGGAGCGAATGGGCGGCCGCTGCCTTCGCCGTTGCCTATCTCCTCTATCCGCCGACGCAGTGGCTCGTGACCGACGACTTCCATCCCGTTGCCTTCGCGACACCGCTCCTGCTCTTCGCCCTCCGCTACCTGCTCGAGGATCGCCTGCTGCCGTTCGCGGTGTTCGGCGGTCTGGCGTGCTTGACCAAGGAGCAGGTCGGAATCACGGTCGCAGCGCTGGCGGTGTGGTACGCCGTCACCCGCCGCCGGCGGGGGGCATGGCTCGTCGCAGGCGGTGCGCTCGCTGTGGCAGCCGTGGCGATGGCGATCGTGGTGCCGCACTTCGCTCCGGGCAGCGGATCGCCGTTTGCCGGCAGGTACGCGGAGGTCGGCGGCTCGCCGACGGGGCTTGTACGAACACTCGTGACCGATCCCGGCACAGTCCTCGGGGAGGCGTTCGAGGGTCGGGATCTCGGGTACCTGGTGCGCCTCGTCGCACCGCTGCTCGGTTTGCTCGCCCTCGCACCGGGGCTCGCGCTGGCGGCGGCACCCGAGCTCGCGCTCAACCTGCTCTCGAACACGCGCACGCAGACATCTGTGCACTTCCACTACACCGCCGTGGTGATACCGGTGTTGCTGGTGGCCACCATCCGCGGTGCAGCCCGTCTGCGCAGGCTCCGCCGGCGGGGGGGCTTGCTCGCGTTGTCCGTGGCCGCGGCAACGCTGGTCTCCGGGTACCTGCTGGGGCCGGTGCCGTGGTGGAGCCACGTTCCCGGCGGATCCACGATCGCGGGGCGTGACCACGTGGTCTCCGTGCGCGGGGAGGCTGCCGCAAGGGTGATCGAGCAGATACCGGCAGGCGCTGCCGTCTCGGCGAGCAACACCCTGGGTTCCCACCTCTCGGACCGCCGGCGCATCTACAGCTTCCCGGTGCTCGGCGATGCCCGCTGGGTCGCCCTCGACACCTGGCGGCCGAGCCATCGCGACCAGGTCAGCGAGCCGGAGCTCTTCGCAGCAGCGCTCGCGCGACTCCGCGCCGACCCCCGCTTCCAGCTCGTGACCAGCGACGGGCCGATCCTGCTCTTCCGCCGCAGATAACGCGGGGTCAGGCGGGCTTTGGAGCGGGGCCCTTCAGGGCCTCGCAAGACGTCCGGCGACCCCACCAGCCCAAACGGCGGACGGGCTTTGGAGCGGGGCCCTTCAGGGCCTCGCAAGACGTCCGGCGACCCCACCAGCCCAAACGGCGGACGGGCTTTGGAGCGGGGCCCTTCAGGGCCTCGCAAGACGTCCGGCGACCCACCAGCCCACACGGCGGACGGGCTTTGGAGCGGGGCCCTTCAGGGCCTCGCAAGACGTCCGGCGACCCACCAGCCCACACGTCGCGAGCGGGGGCCGACGCCTGTGGGGCGCTCGGACAGAGCCGCCGGTCGCTGCATGGTCCCCTGCCTCTCTTGGGGATGAACTCCTGGTGAGGCCCTGAAGGGCCCCACTCCGCCGGACGCTGCGGTCCTGTCCCCGCGCGCACCTCACCCGGAGTCCTGCACGCGGGTGAGCACGGGGTATGAGGCAAGAACGGGAGTCAGTGCGGGACCGTTTGCGGCAGGAGGTAGGCGCACAGCGCGAGCACAACGGCCAGCGACACCGCGTCGTCGTCGCCGGCCACGACGGGGACGAGCCACCCGAGGTACCAGACCGCGAGATAGGGCGTTCCGACGAGGAGCGCGCAACCGGCCAGGCCGGTGCGTAGACGGCCGTGCGCGGCCGACCGCACCAGCCACGCCAGCGCGAGGGCCAGGCCCACCAGGGCGACAGCGAGGGCACCGCTGTGGGGGAGACCGATCTGCTCGAGCCGCGACGGCAGCGCGTACTCGGTACGCCGGGCGGCGTTGGCCACGAGCGGGCGCAGGCTCTGCAGCCAGCCGAGCCCGTAGAGCGCCGTCGCGCCGAGGGTGAGGGCCACCCACGCCCCAACCTCCCATCCCGTGACCAGCCGCTCGCCACGGCGCCTGCGGGCGACCACGGCGAGGGCATAGAGCACGATCGGGATCCACTTGACGAAGACGGCCAGAGGCCAGGCGAGCGCAGCCGCCCGCTGGCGGCCGAGAGCGCCGAGGGCCAGTGCGGCAGCGAGCAGCGCTCCGAGCAACGCGTCATTGTGGCCACCTCCGGCGGCATGTACGGCCAGCACCGGGTTCCAGCCCACCACCGCCACTGCGAAGGCGGGTCGTGCCGACCGCAGGGCGGCAAGCGCGGCTGCGGCCAGTGTGGCAGCCGCGGCCAGCGCCTTCCACAGCCACGCCGCGCGGTCCGGCGAAGAGCCGGCGGCGAGCGCGACCGGCTCGCTCAGTGCCGTGAACACGGGGCCGTAGACGGTCGTCGTGTCGCGCCAGGCCTCCCCCATCCAGATGACCGCCGGATTCTCCGGCCTCGTGTGCGGCGGCGACCGGTAGGGATCGCCGCCGTGCGCCGCGTCCCAGCCGTAGGCCCAGTAGCTCCAGGCGTCGGTGGAGAGCAGCAGGGGCGCCCCTAGCGGCACGAGCTGGATGGCCACTGCGCAGGAGAGAGTGATCGCGAGCGCCACCCCGCGACGGGCGAAGGCGAGGGCGAGCAGGTAGACGAGAAACGCGAGCACGAGGAGTGCGAGCACAAGCCGGGCGCTTGCCGACGAGCGGCCGCCGGCCACCGCCTCCGCCCCGCTGCCCCAGGAGACAACGGAGAGTGCCACCAGCAGACCCAGCACGCCTACCGCGCCGGCAGGCCCGGCGAGCGACGGCGGCGCAGCTGTCCCCACCGTTCGCGCGGGGATCAACGGCGGTCGTCGCGGGGCGGGGGCGGGGGCGGAGCGGCGGGCCTGGCCGGCCCCCCGCCGCCGTCCTTGCCCTTGCCGTCCTTGTCCTTACCGTCCTTGTCCTTGTCCTTCTCGTCCTCAGCTGCCGCGTTCGGGTCG
The DNA here is from genome assembly GCA_963738505.1 of uncultured Actinomycetes bacterium. Lineage (GTDB taxonomy): Bacteria > Actinomycetota > Thermoleophilia > Gaiellales > Gaiellaceae > Gaiella. The sequence continues at coordinate 386,828 of CAVTWR010000018.1, forward strand.
AACGTCAACGCCCACGGCCCTCGCGTGTGCGGTGAGAACTCAGCCGGCACGCGAGGCTCTTGCGGGAAGGAGAGCGCCGCCCTCGACCCGAGCGAGGGCTGCATGAACCGGCGCCAGATCTCGGTCGGGAAACTGCCCCCCGAGACGGAGATGCCGTGGACGTTCTCCATCGGGATCTCGCCGGAGGTGTAGCCCATCCACACGGCCGTGGTCAGATCGGGGGTGTAGCCGACGAACCAGGCATCCGCGTGCTTGTCCGTCGTGCCCGTCTTGCCGGCCGCTGCGCGACCGAACTGGGCGCGCGTGCCGGTTCCCGAGGTGACGTTGTCGGCGAGGATCCTCGTCACCTCGAGAGCCACGCCGTCAGGGATCACGCGCTTGCGGCGGATGCGGTTCCACTCGCGCGCGGTGTCCTCCTTGCCGTCTGCGAGCACCACGCGGCGGATCGCTCGTGGCTCGATGTAGACGCCTCCGGCGGCGATCGTCGCGTACCCGGAGGCCATGTCCAGTGGTGAGACGGCGATCGTGCCGAGCCCCATCGAGGGGACGAAGTCCCCGCGGACGTCGAGCGGAGAGCGCACCCCGAGCCGGCGGGCCATCTCCGCCACCTTCTTCGGGGTCACGTCGAGCGTGAGCTGGGCGTAGACGGAGTTGTCGGAACGCAGGGTCGCGCTGCGAATCGAGGTCCAGCCGTAGTAGCTCGAGTCGTACGTCCTCACGCACCACCACGATCCGTCCTCGCAGTTGCCGACCGGCTCGGGCCGATACGTGAAGGGAGCGGAGACGTAGAACGCGTTGTCGGGATCGATGCCCTGGGCGACTGCAGCGGTCAACACGAAGGTCTTGAACGTGGAGCCGGCCTGGCGGCGGGCCTGCGAGAGCAGGTTGAACTGGTTGTTCTTGCGCCCCGGCACGACAGCGGTCATCGCCCGGATCGCACCGTTTCGGGGATCGATCGAGATGAGTGCGGCCGCCGGGTCGCGCGGGTCGGTGAGCACCCCGCGGATCGCCTGCTGCGCATACACCTGAAAGCGCGGCACGATCGTCGTGTAGACCCTGAGCCCTCCCGAGCGCACGGTCTCGGCGCCGTAGGCCTTGATCAGCTGCTCGCGCACGTAGCTGAAGAAGTACGGCTCGCGGATCTCCCGGTACAGGTTCCCCGGCTTCAGGCGGAGCCGGCGCTGGCTCGTCGCCCACCGGTAGTCGGCTTCGGCGATGAGCCCCTGCTCGAGCATCGTCGCCAGCACCTGGTCGCGCCGGGCCACCGCCCTGGCCGGGTTGACGAACGGATCGAAGGTGGTCGGTGCCTGGGTCATCCCGGCGAGCAGTGCGGCCTCGCGCAGGTTCAACTCGCGGGCGTTCTTGGAGAAGTACGTCTGCGCCGCCGCCTCGATCCCGTAGGCGAGATTGCCGTAGAACACGGAGTTCAGGTACTCGGCGAGGATCCGCTCCTTGTCCCAGCGGCGCTCGAGCTTGAGCGCGAGGCAGGCCTCCTTGGCCTTGCGCTCCACGGTCTGCTCGCGCGTGATCTCGACGAAGCGGTTGCGCACGAGCTGCTGGGTGATGGTCGAGCCACCCTCGACGATCGAGCCCGCCCTGATGTCGGCCACGACCGCGCGCGCGATGCCCTCCACGTCCACCCCGTCGTGGTCGTAGAAGCGGCGATCCTCGATGGCCACGGTCGCCTTGGGGATCCAGGGCGACATGCGCTCGAGCGGGATCACCTGGCGATTCCGCTCGGCCGGGATCGAGCCGAGCAACGTGCCGTCGGCGGCGTAGACGAATGTGTTCTCGCCGATCCGCACGCGCTCGAGCGCGTCGACGTCGCACGAGGCACCGAACGCGTACACGCCTGTGCCGGCACCGATCCCGACAAGGGCGAGCAGCACGAGGAAGACCGCGAGCAGCGTGAGGGCGGTTCGGCGCTTCCTGGGGCGCTTCCGGCGCCTCGGTGGGAGGGCCGAGCTGTCCAGCCGCCGCCGGGGAGGCCTGCGGGCAGGCGTGCTCATGCCTCGATGGTAACGGCCACGCTCCGCCCTTCGACGGCCGCGAGGCCGTCCCTCTCCCCCGCCCGGGTGGTCGGCGATGATGGCGGCGTGTCCGGCGTCCGCTTCTTCCTGCTCACGCGTGGTGCCCTCTGGGCCTGCGCGCTGGTCGCCCTGGCGCTCGTCGAGCTGAACCCGCTGCGCGGACCATGGGACACTGCGCGGCTGCACGATCTCGGCGACTGGGTGGACGTCTGGGCGCGGTGGGACAGCAACTGGTTCCTGCGGATCGCGCAGGACGGGTATTCCTGGCCGTCGGTGACCCCGGCGTTCTTCCCCCTCTACCCGTCGCTCGTGGGGGCGGTCGGACGCGTGACGGGTGGCCACTATGTGCTGGCGGGCGTGATCGTCTCGAACGTCGCGGCGTTGCTCACCGCCGGGCTGCTGACGCGGCTGGGGACACGTCTGACCGGGCCCGCCGCCGCCAGGCGCGGCGTGATCGCGCTGGCGCTCTTCCCGACTTCCTTCTTCCTGATGGCCGTGTACAGCGAGTCGTTGTTCCTGGCGCTCGCCGTCGGCAGCTTCCTGCTGGCGGAGAACCGGCGATTCGGCTGGGCCGCCGTGATCGCCGGCCTGGCGATGCTGGCCCGGGCGCAAGGCTGGGCGCTGCTCCCGGCGCTCGCGATCCTGGCCTGGCGGAGCGGTGATCGCCGCGGGGCGCTGCTCTCACTCGGTCTGGCGCCCGCCGTCTTCGCTGCCTACCCGGTGCTCCTGGGCCTCTGGATCGGCCGGCCGCTGGCCTTCCTCGAGGTCGAGGACGTGTGGGGGCGGAAGCTCTCGCCACTCGGCCCGCTCGCGGGCCCGTGGCAGGCGGTGACGTCGGACGGCGTCGGCTGGCGGTGGGCGCTCGAGGTCGGGACGGCCGTCGTCGTCCTGCCTCTCGTGGTCGTGGCCTGGCGCCGGCTCGGGGCACCGTACGGTCTCTACTCGACCCTCGCCGTCGCCCTGCCCCTCTCCGTTCCCTCCGACCGCCTGGGTGGCCTCTACTCGTTTCCCCGGCTGTGTCTTGCTGCGTTCCCCGTGTTCCTGGTCGCGGGAGTCCTGACGCGGCGGCGCTCCCTCGGGCTCGGCGCGGCCGCAGTTTCCGCTGCACTGTCGATCGCGTGTGTGGTCCTATGGGCCTCGTGGAGGTTCGTGGCGTAGACGGCAGCGAAGCTGCGATCCCTCGCGGGCGCCTGCTCGGCTGGTTCGTGCTCGTCGGCCTCCTGACGACGCTGGCCTACGCGGCGAGGCTCGCCGAGAAGGCGGACAAGGGCACCGCCGGCGGCGAAGACAAGGGCGACCTGCTCTACGAGTGGTCGACAGCCATCGGCGCGGTCGTGCAGTACGGGATCATCCTCGCTGTCGTGCTCGCGCTCATGCGCGGCGTGCCACGACGGCTGTTGGGGCTGGGAGCGCCACGCTCGTGGGGCGAGGCGGCCGGTCTCGTGGTCGCGGGCTGGGTCGGGATCGCAGTCGTCGGGGTGGCCCTGGACAAGGTGCTGAAGGCCGGTGAGGAGCAGGGCCTCGTGCCGGACGCCTGGGACCCGTCCCGGGCGGCGCCGTTCGTGGCCAACTTCGTCGTGGTCGCAGGCGTGGCGCCGATCGTGGAGGAGCTCACCTACCGCGGTCTCGGCTTCTCCGCGCTTCGCACCTACTACGGCGCCGTCGTCGCGGTCGTCGTCAGCGCGCTCGCGTTCGGCCTCTCCCACGGCCTGCTCGTGGCGCTGCCCGTCCTGACGCTGTTCGGTGTCGTCCTGGCCCTCGTCCGGCTACGGACCGAGAGCATCTACCCTGCGATCATCCTGCACGCGGTCTTCAACGGCATCGCGCTGATCGGCGCGGTCACGATCGGGCTCGAGTGACCAGCTCGATCGATCACCTGCGCGCACGGATCGACCAGCTCGATCGCACGATCCTGCAAGCGGTCAACGAGCGGCTGCGGGTGGTGGACGAACTGTGGGAGCAGAAACGAGCGGTCGGCCTCGAGCGCACGGATCCCGGCCGTGAGGCGGCCCTCCGCGCCACGCTGGCGGCCTCCAACGACGGGCCTCTGAGCCCCGAGGGTCTCGACCGCCTGGTGGACGCCGTGCTCGACCTGATGCGCAGTGAGCTCGCGGCGAAGCGCCAAGCCCGCAGCGGCTAGCCCTTCTCCTCTTCCGGGGTCTCGCCTTCCTCCGGGGTCTCGCCCTCCTCCACTTGAGGGGCCTCGCCCTCCTCGATCTCGCCCTCCTCGAAGCGGAACTCGTCTGCGGAGACGCTGTCCAGGAACTTGCGGAACTCGCCCATGTCCACATCCGAGAGGTCGGGGTGGGAGGCGATTCCCTCCTCGAGCGACGGCTCCTCGCCCTCGAACTCGACGGCGGACTCCTCGATCACCGCGTCGGCGGCGTAGATCTTGGCGTCGGCGCGCAGCGCGATGGCGATTGCGTCCGAGGTGCGGGAGTCGACCTCGATCTCGTGGTCGCCCTGGCGCACGGTGATGGTGGCGTAGAAGGTGGCCTCGCGAAGCTCCGTGACGGTGACTTTCGTCACGGCCCCGTCGAGCGAGGCGACGAGCGAGCAGGCCAGATCGTGGGTCATCGGCCGCTGCGGCTCCTGTCCCTGCAGGTGCACGAGGATGGCGGCCGCCTCCGCATGCCCGATCCAGATGGGGAGAAAGCGCCCATCGTCCAGGGTTCGCAGCAGCACGATCGGCTGCTTGCCGATCAGGTCGAAGCTCACGCCGTACACCGTCATCTCACGCATGGGCCGGACTCAGTGTACGCGGGGGCGGAGCGGTACTAGGGGACGTACCTCGGCGCCACGCCCACAACCACGTCGAGCGGCGCCGCTCCAATGAGCGAGACCGTGAACGCCGATCGCTGCGGCAGATAGGCGGCGTCCCAGCGGCCGAGCCCGAACGTGAACCGCTCGCCGGCGTGCTCCGCCTCGACTTCTCCTGACCCCGACTCGACGAAGACGAGTGCGTCGCCGCGTGGGAGTACAGTCGCGTGCTCGGCGGCGCCCGCGAGCCGGAGCGAGGCCCGTAGTTGACCGTCGCCGTCGACGGCCGCGCTTCGGTGAGCCGGTTGCCGACCCCGTCATAGGTGTGACGAATGTACGGATCCGTGGCGCCGGGACACAGCGTCGCGAGGTAGCAGACACCGGTCAAGCGGTCCATGTTGTCGTAGGAGAACGTCTTCGACACCGGCGAAGCACCGGTGCGCGTCTCTGTGAGCGGGTTCCCGACCTTGTCACGCGTATACGTGATGTCGGCCAGGGTCGTCGCGCCCTTCACGTTTCTCACCTGATTGAGCCGGCCCGCCCGATCATAGACCCGGGTTTCCACAAAGCCGTTCGTGGCCGGCAACGTGGACGTCGTCACATTCGACGCCGGATCATAGGCGTAGCCGGTGGTGCGACCACCCGAAACCACCGTGCTCATGCAGTTCAACGGGTCGTAGGTGACGTCAACAATCGTGCCGTCCTTGTAGGTGCGCCTGGTCACGTTCCCGGCCGCGTCGTACACATACGAGAACGACGTGCACGACCCGTCTAGACGTCTTGCTGCTTGCACCTGGGGGTCTACCTTCGCTTAAGTACCTTCAAGAACCGTCGCAACTCTCTCGTGTGCTGAACGTTGCGATCGCCGAGACAAGCAGCAAAAGCAATCGGTTGCGCGGAGCCACCCTGGTATATGCTCGACTCGCTCTTGCAGCTCTGTTGCCTGAACCGTAGCCATGCAATCTCCGCTGAAACGAACTCGCGCGTCGCAGGCCGCAACTCTGCAAAGATGGACTTTGCAAGGCCATTGATTACACTGTCCGTTCTAAGTACACGATGTTGTGCGCACGCCAGCGCTCCCCGGGTCGTCCCCCGACCTGCACGATCCGCGGGACAGTCGCCGGGAACGAACGGTTCCGTAAGTACCGGAGGTGTGCCCGGGTGTCCTTTGGGAGAGCCGTATGATGGCTGAGCGATCGTGCCAACCAACGTCCCCACGACTACCGCAAGCATATATACGACATTCCGGGTTGCGATCATGGTCTATAACCTCCACTTGGCATTGGGAAGCAAGGCGTCAGGGCGGACATCGCAGTGACACAGTAAATCTTCCTGTCGCAAAGAGCCGAGCCTCATCGCAGCGTCTTCCGCGAACATTCGACGGTCCCCATCTCATCATCTGTGTCGGAATCAGCTGGTATCTTCCGTTGTTTAACAGACGCCTTGCCGTCGAACCGCCGAAGCCCTTCGTCCCATATCCGATATTCCACACAAAGCTAAGAAGCGCGTCGAACTCGTATTGATGAAGCGGAACCTCAACCATACGATTCACAGCGCTCTGAAAGCGCGCGAGGTCGGACCGGAAGATCTTCAATCGATCAGCTGAGCTTAGGCTTCCGTACTGCTTTCGATCCTCCTCGGTACAGGGTGCTAGGCGGATGAGGTGGCCAACACCCACAGTGCAGTTGCCGTTCGGATCGTTGTAGAGCGGTAGATTGCCGCCTTCGTGGTGGGCCAGCCAGTTGATCCCACGCTGACTGAGCCTCCAAGGGCCGGATTTGCGGCCCGGCGCTCCCCGAGCGTCGTCATCTGGCCGGTTCATCGCCGGACAGCGGACTTCGATTGATGACGCGCACTCAGTCACGGCCACCGCCTCGCTCAAGCTCTCCTATGTCGACCCCCGTGGGTCGCCGAAGACCGTGGGGCGGGCATCGGCGTACTGGTACGTGGCTGAATAGGGCAGGACGTCAGCGGCGTCAGCCGGATCTTGTGTCACGAACCGGCCAGAAGCTGGATCATACTGCCGTGCGCGCAGGTGGTAGAGCCCGGTGGGGTCGTTGTACTCGCCGGTGAACTTGAGCAGGTTGGTCGGGGTCGAACCGCTGCTGGAGCGGATGGCCCCGTAGGGCTCGTAGTCGTAGGTGAGCTGAGTGGTACCTGCCGCGCTGGTGACGTTGCGGACGGAGCCGAGTGGGTCGTAGTGGTAGTACCAGGCGTTCGAGGCGGTGGTGCTCATGAAGATCAGCCGCTGCCCGTAGATGTAGCGGCGCAGCAGCGTGTCGCTGCCGTTCGCCTCGCGGGCGAGCATGGGCAGCGACTGGTTCACGTCCCACTGGAAGTTCGTCTTCGCCGACGCCGCCGTCCCCGTCGATGCCTGCAAGCGCACGCCATCACCGTCATAGCTGTAGGTGGTGGTCGTGCCGGAGGCGGTCGTCGTTCTCATCCGGCTCGCCAGATCCCACGTGAAGGTGCGGGTGCCTGCAGAGAGCTGGTTGCCGTTGCAGAACTCCCGCTACTGAATCGGAGATTCCCCGCTACGTCGATAGCCACGGCATGGGCGGGTCACCGCCAGCGACTCCATGAGAGCGAGCCGATGTCGAAGATCGTCGGGCCGATTGCCGTTCCTGATCCACCTTGCGAGGGGATGATGAACACGCGTCCGCTGCAACCCGCCTCGAAGCACTCGACATCTTTGGTGACAGCCAAAGACCGACCCGTTGGCGACCACTCCGGAGCGTCCGCATTGCGGGCAAAACGTCTCGGCCGAGTGCGAGCGAGGCCCACAATGTAGACGTCCTTCCCTCGGGTGAAGGCGAGCCGTTTGCCGTCTGGCGAGAAGTCGGGATCCCCTCCCCTGCCTATAGTACGCAGACCACGTCCGTCGGGACGAATTGTCTGTATCAACCCGTCACCAGCGACATCCGGGTCACGCACGAACGCCAGACGCCCGCCTCGCGGCGACCAATCCCCGCTGTACAGACGCTCTCCTCGGAGCAGCCACCGTCGCCTGCCTGAAGCGAGCGACACGACAAACAGCCCTCCGCCGTCGTTGAGGAACAACTCTCGCCCGTCGGGCGACCAGAACACAGCGCCAAGGGCTCGATTCGGCGTGGACGGTTCGAGCGGAAGCCTTCGCGCCCCCGATCCGTCACGCGAGAAGATCCACACACCTCTGATTCCGGTGATCGCCAGCTTCGTTCCATCCGGAGACAACTCTGCTGCGCCAGTCCCGTCTGGCGAGCGCACCCTCTTCACATTCCGCGTGCCGGGAAACAGAAGGTATACGGTCTGAGAGTCCTCTTTGCTGACGACAGCAATTGCCCCCTCCACTGAACCGGACAAGCTGCCGTCAGCACTGCCAAGCGCGACCGCGGCACCTGGTGCCAAGCTCAAAACCACCACGCCTAGTCGAACCAGAGAGCCGAAGCACGAATCATGAGCAAGCTCTGCCAATCACGGGCTTGCGGTACGGCTTACCGTAGATCTCGGGATTGCCCTTCTCTAACCCCAAGTGAAGGTGCGGCACACCCTCAGAGCCACACCCGGATCTTCCGAGAACATCGCCGCGTCTTACCTTCTGTTCCTTGTCCACCGCCAATCCGGACAGGTGTTGGTAAAATGCTTTGTTGTTCTTTCCAACAAGCGTCAGCTTGAGTCCCTCGCTCGAATGACCGAATTTCCATCCCGGTGGAGAGACGACTCCGTCAAATATCGCACACACAAGCGACCCGAACGAGATATTGAGATCGCTGGCGTTTTCATTCTGCCACAGGTGAGCTTCGTCATCTCGGTGTTTGTATTTGTGTGTTGCAACTCCACCGTTGTTTTCGCCTATGCTGCTCAATGGGTAGCCAGGACGAGCGGCACACAAGCCATCAGCATTCGGCGGAAACAAAGTCACGCGCGAGGCAATCGGCCAGACAACGGCGGTGCCCTCGTCGGAGGGTGCCAGAAGCGCACCAGACGGATCAAGGAAGACGGTCGGCATCGCCGCGGCAATGCCGTAGGACGATATTCCTGAACCACGACGTGTTTCGTCCGCTGGATCGCGGGATGTAAAACGACCCGTGCTTGGATCATATTGCCTTGCCCGGAGGTGGTAGAGCCCGGTGGGGTCGTTGTACTCCCCCGTGAACTTCAAGAGGTTCGTCGGCGACGACCCGCCGCTCGAGCGGATCGCCCCATACGGCTCGTAGTCGTAGGTCAACTGCGTGGCGCCGGTGCTCGAGGTCACGTTGCGGACGGAGCCGAGCGGGTCGTAGTGATAGTAGAAGGCGTTCGAGGCGGTGGTGCTCATAAAGATCAGTCGTTGCCCGTACACATAGCGGCGCAACAGCGTGTCGCTGCCGTTCGCCTCGCGCGCCAGCATCCGTTGGTGATGATTGCGGGTCGTCCAACGCTCTTCTCGCTCGTCCTCCAGCGCCCTGAGACAACAGCTGTGGCGATCACAACGACGAGACGGCGTCTGGTGGAAACGCCCGTCCGTTCAACGTCCCGGAATCACGCGCCCAGCGAACGTTCAAGTGCCAGAGCATCTCAGCCCTGTGCAAGGGTAGCGAATGCTGACTCGAAGGACGCAATCTGATGTTCCGGCCGACCACCACGCACATACACGGCGCACCTAACGTTCTGCAGGTAGAACTCTGGCTCTTCGCCTTGCACTTGCCTTCTTGTCGGGCGCGTGAAGATCGTTCCCTGAACCCGGATCGGAGTATCGCTCAAGGTACAGATCACGTGCCCTAGTGTCTTGTATTGTTCCGATCGATTCTCCAGAAAATCGATCGTGATAGCGTCACACTGCTCTTGTCGTCTCAGCATTTCGTAGCCCGCAGCAGATAATTTCGACTCTATATACCTGCCTGTTATAGGTCGAGCATTCTCAGGCGCACATCGAATCTTCGACACATCTTGTCCTCCTCCGCATGCAGCCAAGACAGATGCGAGAAACAGCGTCAGACCCGTAACCGGGATCCGACCCGAAACACGGCGGCGGAAGGAGCCCATTTAGTCGTCTCTGCGTCGAATGTTCTTCAGACACGACTCACGTACACGGCGGACGTCCGTCTTGCCGTACGGGCACACGTCGAGTTGGGCGTCGGTAAATGGACCCCGCCCCCACTGACGAACGAAACGAAAGTATACTTCGGATAAGGAGAAGCAGTAAGGTGTCTGTACCGTCTGAATCGGATTCCGAGAAATATCCGAGCACTCCCCTCGAAAATTCGATCTGAAAGCGGTGTCACACGGGAAGCGAGGCTTACCCCACGTTCCATAACAAATATCGTGAAGCTCGCATGCGCCCCCAAAATCGAAACCCCCAGGGAGTCTATCCGGAACGGCCTTGCTCTTCCATCCGCTAGGCCCACACCCGTTACCGTACCGCGTGCCTCGCGCAGCGGCGGGCACGCCTAAGTCATACTCGGCCGAGGTGGGGGTGGCGACAGCGAAGCGGAACTCCTGAGAGGGCCTGACCACAGCGCCGCTGGGATCGATCAGGAGAGTCGGCCGGTTGGACGCATACGCGTACCGAGACGCCGCCGTCTCAGTCACGAGCTGCCCGCGCCAGGATTACACGCCACCCCACCCCTGTCAAGCGAGTAGGGCGCTGGCCGGCACAGTTCGTTCGCCACGAACCTCCAGGCCTCGGTCATGGGCGATCCTGGATTCGAACCAGGGACCTCCGCCTTATCAGAGCGGCGCTCTAACCGACTGAGCTAATCGCCCGCAACGGGGTCGTCCAGCATAGCGGCCGGTGGCGCGGCGCGAACGGGTCAGCCGGGCGACTCCGCAACCGCGACCCAGTACCCGTCCCCCTCGGCGATGCGCAGGCAGCCGAAGTCGCATTCCTGCAGGCGGCCGAAGATCGTGGCTCCTGCCGCCGGCACTCCGCCGTCGGCGAGGATCACGACCTCAGACTGCGGCAGTTCGTGCGTGGCCGCATACCAGCGAGCGTGGGTCTGGCCGTAGCGCTCGTCGAAGTCGATGTACACCGGGCCGGGCCGGGCGAACGCCTCCCGTAGCAACGCCGGGACTGCGGCATCGAAGAGCAACGTCCGCTCTCCCGCGTGACCGGCCAGATTCTGCACGAACCAGCCGAACTGCGCGAGCGTGACGAGTGCCACCACACCGCACACGAGCCGCAGCCTGCGGCCCCGACGCACGAGCGCCGGCACCTCGGCCAGGCCCCGTCCGGCGAGCGCCAGCAGGAGGACGGCCACCGGCACGAGCCGCTCGGCATGCAAACGGTCGGTGGTCAGGGCGGCGGGCACGGGTGCGAGCACGAGCAGGAGGGCGACCCAGGCCCAGAACCGGTCACGCTCGCGAGCCCCGGCCCAGAGGCCGACGGCGGCGAGCGCCACCACACCCAGGAGCAGCTGGCCGGCACCCCAGGTGTGGATATAGCCCCGGTCGTCCCCGGCGACCAGCAGCTTCGGGAGGTCGCTGTCCTGGAGGTAGTTCCAGAAGAAGGTGGCGACCACCCGTAGTGGGGACATATCCTCGTCCACGAACGACGTCTGGTCGTAGCGCGCCCGCACCACGTCCCAGTGCAGCGCGAGCGGTACCAGCGTCACCGCGTAGAGCGCCCAGGTGGAAGCCACAAACAGCCAGCGGCGGCGGCCGAGCACGACGAGGGCAGCTGCGGCGAGCGGCGCGAGACCCCGCCCCCCGGCATAGCAGTAGGTGACGGCGGCCAGCGACAGCGCCACGAGCGACGCGTGCAGGAGGAGCCGGCGCCGACCGCCGCGGCTCGCGGCGTCCACCGCCAGCAGGAGCACCGCGATCGCCAACGGCATCACGGTCATCTCGAGGCCGGTGCGGCCGAGCTCGTACAGCCACGGCGTCGCCGCGCCGAGCACAACCGTGGCGACAGCCGCACCGCGGTGACCCGTCCGCCGCCAGATCAGCAGCCCGAGAGCCAGGAGGCCCAGCAGGACGGCCGCGCCGCCGGCCAGTCGCACGAGGTCGGGCGACGGGTTGGCGATCGAGAACACGCCGGCGAGCGCGTAGGGCCAGACCGGGCTCAGATAGCCGCCGTAGGAGAGAAAGAAGAGCGGCAGCCGTCTCCCGTCCTGATCGACGCCGTCGCCGGCGAGCGTCCAGGCGTTGAGCGCGATCGACGCCTCGTCCCGGTGGAACCCGGGCGGGACACCGGGGGTGGGCCACAGAAAGGCTGCGCCGACGGCAAGCAACAGCGCCGTCCCGATGAGCAAGGTAGGGTCACCGCCCGCTCGGCCCAGGCGGCGGATCAGCGACGGCGCAGCGTCAGACGGCGACGGGTGCGGCAACAGCGCTCTCGAGCGCTTCCACCAGCTCGGCCAGCCGGGTCTCGTCGCCGAAGTGGATCTCCAGCACGCCACTCGTCACACGCACGGGCAGGCCGCCGAGGCGCTCTGCGGCGGAGCGGGCTCGCTCGGCCAGCTGCGGATCGACGGGAGCGGAGGCTCTGCGCGGCCTGCGCTTCGCACCACCCTCCTGCGCGGCACGCTCGGCGGACCGGACAGTCATGCCCTCGCGCACGATGCGGCGGGCCAGCCTGAGCTTGGCCTCGTCGTCGGGCACGGCCAGCACCGCTCGCGCGTGGCCCTCGCTGAGCTCGCCCCTGGCCAGCATCCAGAGCACCTGCTCCGGCAGGTCGAGCAGCCGCAGCCGGTTCGAGACACCGGCCTTCGACCGGCCCACCCGCTCGGCCACGTCGCCGAGCGAGAGCTCGAACTCGTCGATCAAGGCGGCATAGGCGCGCGCCTCCTCGACCGCGGACAGGTTCTCGCGGGCCACGTTCTCGATCAGCCCGAGCAGCAGGGCGTCGCGCTCGTCGGCCCTTCTCACGACCGCCGGCAGCGTCGGGATGCCTGCCTCGCGGGCCGCGCGCCAGCGGCGCTCGCCGGCGATGATCTCGTAGCCCCCGGCCTCGCGCGGCCGGACGACGATGGGCTGCAGCACGCCCTGGAGGCGGATCGACACGGCGAGGCCACTCGTCGCCTCGGGCTCGAAGCGCTTGCGGGGCTGGCGCGGGTTGGCATGGAGCGACTCCACCGGCAGATGCAGGAGCTCAGCCTCGCCGGCACCTCCGATCAAGACCTCGAGGCCGCGGCCGAGGCCGCGACGGGGTGTCTCAGGCACGGTCGACAAGCTCCATCGCCACCTTCCAGTAGGCCTGCGCGCCGCTCGAGCGGCGGTCGTAGGCGATCGCGGGAAGACCGTGGCTCGGCGCCTCGGCCAGCCGCACCGAGCGGGGCACGGTGGTCGTGAACACGAGCTCCCCGAAATGGCGACGCAGCTCGCCCTCCACCTCGGTGGCGAGACGGGTTCGCCCGTCGACCATCGTCAGCAGGATCCCGGCCACCGCCAGCCCCGGGTTGAGACGGGCCTTGACCAGGTTGATCGAGCCGAGCAGCTGGGAGAGACCCTCGAGCGCGTAGTACTCGGCCTGCACGGGGACGATCACGCGGTCGGCCGCCGCCAGCGCGTTGACGGTGAGCGGACCGAAGGCGGGGGGGCAGTCGAGGAAGACGAAGGCGTAGCGGTCGATCGAGCCACCCAACGCGTCTGCGAGGTAGCGCTCACCGTCGACGAGCGCCGACAGGTTGACGGCCGAGGCGGCAAGCTCGGCCTTGGCGGGGACGATCTCCAGGTTGGCGAAGGCCGTCGGCTTCGCCAGCTGGCGCAAGGGAACGCCGTCCAGCAGGTCGTGGGTGGACACGCCGTTCGCCCGCGTCCCGAGGCCCGACGTGGCGTTCGCCTGCGGGTCGAGATCGACGAGCAGCGTCTGCTCGCCCGCCTCGGCCAGGCACGCAGCCAGGTTCACGGCCGTCGTGGTCTTACCGACTCCGCCCTTCTGGTTCGCGATCGCGTAGACGAGACCCGCCATGCCCCCCATTGTCGCGGGTGCGGCGGACGGGGCAGGCGGCTTCAACACGGCCAGTTCCAGGTCGACCGTTCAGGGCCGCCGCACTAGGCCAGCGGCCGCTTCCTGGCAACTCCCGCCCGGCGGGGGAACCCGCTAGGTGTGGGGCCGGTCTTGCGAAGCACGAGGATCCCCTCCACGGAGCGTTCGAGCTGACCGCCCACGTGGCGCGACGCCGCGTCTACTCGGGCGGGGTCGGCCGAGGGTCCCGTCCAGAGCAGGACGGCACCGCCTTCGCGCACGAGTGGCAGGCACCACTCCGTGGCCACGACTGGATCGGCCAGGGCCTTCGCCACGGCGAGGCCGAAACGCTCCGTGGGCTGTTCCTCGGCCCGGCCCCAGGTGACCGTCAGGTTGGGGAGCTCGTCGCACCAGCCTTCGAGAAAGGCGCACTTGCGGCGCGCGGACTCCAGCAGCACGACCTCGCGAGCGGGAAGGGAGGCGGCCAGGGGAATGCCGGGCGTGCCACCTCCCGAGCCGACATCGACGATGGGGCCCTCCTCGGCGGCGGCCAGCGGCACGGCCCGCAGGGCGTCTTCGAGCAGCGCGGGTCGGGCCGCCTCGACCGTCCCGAACGCCGTCAGCCCGGGCGTGGCCACGACCGCCGCGAGCCAGCGATCTAGTGGACCGTCAGGCAACGTTGGTGCGGCGGGGAACGACCACGACCGCGCGATAGGGCTCCGCGCCCTCGCTCTCCGTCTCCACCTCGGGATCGTCCTTCAGCAACTCGTGGACGAGGCGTCGCTCCACGGCCGACATGGGCTCGAGCGCCACGGGCCGGCCGCCGGCCACCGCCTGCTCGACGGCGCGGCGAGCCTGCGACTCGATCGTCGCCGCCCGGCGCGAGCGATACCCCCCGGCGTCGATCGTGACGCGCCGCTTCTCGTCACCGGCTGCGTGGTGGGCGAGTGCATTCGCCAGGTACTGGACGGCGTCGAGCGTCTGCCCGTGGCGCCCGATCAGCGGGCCCAGGTCGTCGGCATCGAAGGTCACGACAACTTCATCGTCGCGCTCCTCGAGCGAGACGCGCGCCGACACACCCGCGGCCTCAGCCACGCGGCGACAGAGCTCGACGGCCACGCCCGCATCCGTACCGGCAGCCGTCGCCGGCGACGTCACGGTCGGCGACACTGCCACCGCGGCCAGCGCACCGGCCGGTGCGCGCGCCAGGACACGGGCCGGAGTGAACCCGACACCCAGCAGTCCGCGCTCGCCTTCGGACACGACCTGGAACTCGACGTGCTCGCGGTCGAGGCCGGGGAACCGCTCCTCCAGCGCACGCAGGGCAGCCCACTTCGCCTCACCGACCGTCTCGCCGGTGCCCTCGACGGCGAGCTCGTCGCTCATCTGCGGCCGCTCCCGCCTCCGCCGCGCTTGCGCCGCACGCGGCGCGGCGGCCCGCTGCTGCGCTGTGCTCCGGGTGACGGCGGCGGAGCCTTGGGTTGCCGCGCGCCGCCCCTCGACGGTGCGGGGGGCGGCGGCTCCTCCACCTTGGCCGGCGTGCGAGAGGAGCGCTTGAGCGCGTCCTCGGACGGCGGGGCGACCTTCAGCTGACGGGTGACGATGCCCTGTCCGGTCGTCCAGAGGTTGGTGGTCATCCAGTAGATCATCAGCCCAGACGCGAAGTTCAGCACGAAGGGAATGAAGACGATGGGCAGCACCATGATCATGTAGCGCTGTGCCTTCGACTGCATCGACGTCGACATGTAGAACGACGAGGTCAGCTGGCTCGCGGCGTAGATCACGATCAGGAGCGGGCCCCAGCCGCTCACGGTCTTCTCGGTGATGTCGACGAGGCCGAGCCATTCCAGGCTCGAGGTCGGATAGGTCGGGAACACCTCCTTCTCGAAGTCACGCAGCACGAAGAAGAGCGACATGAAGATGGGGATCTGGGGGAGGATCGGCAGGCACGAGGAGGCCGGGTTGATCTTGTTCTCCTTGTAGAACTTCATCAGCTCTTCGTTCTGCTTCTGCCGGTCGTGCTTCCAGCGCTGCTGGATCTCCTTCATCTCCGGCGCGTGCGCCTGCAGGTTCTGCATCGAGTGGATCTGCCGGACGGCGATCGGCAGGATGAGCACGCGCACGACGACGACGAGCGCGACGATCGACCAGCCCCAGGAGAGCCCGACCGTGGTGTGCAACCACTCGAGGAACGAGGTGAGGACGTCTTCGATGGGGGTGAGGATGCCGCCGACGATCATGCGTCCAGCTCCCGGCCACCACGCCCGAAAAGATGTTGGTCGCGCGCGTGGTCGACGCCGCCGTGACTCCACGGGTGGCAGCGCACCAGGCGCCAGCCGGCCAACACGGCGCCGCGCAGCAGGCCGAACTCACGGAACGCGTCGATCGCGTACTGCGAGCAGGAAGGGTGGAACTTGCACGATCCGGGCGGCGTGAACACCGCGCCGAAGGTGCCGCGCCAGGCCCACACGAGGGCGATGCCGATCCTGCTCATGCCGACATCTTCCCCAGGATCTCCTCGACCTGCTCGCGCAACCAGTCGTGCCCCCGAGACTCGGCTGCCTCTGCGAGACCGGGACGAGCGACGAGCACGTAGTCGTGGCCGCGCTTCGCGTCGCTCGCCACCTCGGCCCAGGTCTCGCGCAGCTGCCGCTTCAGCCGGTTTCGCTCGACCGCTCCGCCGACCGCCTTGCGGATCACGAGCCCCAGGCGAGGGTCGCCGTCCGGGTCGTCCTCGCGCGGGAACCAGTGCAACGTCAGGTGCCGGGCCGAGATCGAGCGGCCCTTGCGATAGACGGCGTCGAAGTCCCGCGAGCGAGACAGTCGCTGGCGCCGCGTCACGTGACGAAGATCAGGCCGAGAGCCGGGCGCGACCCTTGTCGCGGCGGCGCTTGAGGATCGCGCGGCCGGCACGGGTCGCCATGCGGGCACGGAACCCGTGCTTGCGCTTACGGCGGCGGACGTTGGGCTGGTAGGTGCGTTTCACGGGTTCCGTTCTCGGCCGCTCCGCCGCAATTTTTGCGCGGAACGAGCGGCCAGTATAGACAACCGTCCCGCCTACCGACTTTTCCACACGTCGGTCGAAACGGACCATGTCCAAAAAGGCTGCAAAGACCACTCGGGGTGTAGTCCGCCAAGGCACCTCCGCGTGCTTTGTCCACACCTGTGGAGACAATTGGGGACAGCGTGAAATCCCTGCAAATAGGGGTGTTCTTGCGACGCAGCAAGGCGGTTGGGGGGCTGGTCGCGGTCTTGGGGACAGTGGTATGCTCGCTCCCCCGATCGCCCCCCGAAGGAGTACTGACCCTCTTGAGCTTTCCCGCGGGACCCTCTGCCGACGACCTCTGGCCCGCGCTTCTGGGACAGCTGCGCGAGACCGTGAACGCCGCGGCCTTCGCCTCCTTCTCCCGTCAGGCAGGCCCTCTCGCGTTCGACGGCACGACCCTGGAGATCGGCGTCAGCAACGAGTTCACCCGTGACCTGTTCGCCGGCACGTTCCGCGGGCAACTCCGTGAGGCAGCCCACGAGGTGCTCGGCTACGAGGTGGGCATCGACCTGAAGGTCGGCGCCGCCACCCCCGCCGCCCACACCGCTCCCGAGGTTCCCGAGGACGAGCCGCGAACGCCGACGCTGCGGGCCGCGCACCCCGCGGTGCCCCCGCTGACGAAGTACACATTCGACAATTTCGTGATCGGGTCGTCCAACCGCTTCGCGCACGCTGCCGCCCTGGCCGTGGCGGAGTCGCCGGCGTCCTCGTACAACCCGCTCTTCGTCTACGGCGGCACGGGTCTCGGCAAGACGCACCTGTTGCAGGCGATCGTCCACTACGTCAGCTCGCACTCGCAACTCCAGACGAAGTACGTGACGACCGAGACGTTCATGAACGACTTCATCAACTCGCTGCGCGACAAGCGCATCGAAGGGTTCAAGCAGCGCTACCGCACCTATGACGTGCTGCTCGTCGACGACGTGCAGTTCCTGGAGGGAAAGGAGCGGCTGCAGGAGGAGTTCTTCCACACGTTCAACTCCCTGCACGAGGCAGGCAGGCAGATCGTGCTCTCCTCCGACCGGCCGCCGAAGGAGATCACAACGCTCGAGGAACGACTCCGCACGCGGTTCGAGTGGGGCTTGATCACGGACATCCAGGCCCCCGACCTCGAGACTCGCATCGCGATCCTGCGCAAGAAGGTGGCGACGGACCGGCTCGCCGTGCACGACCCCGAAGTGCTCACCTTCATCGCGGGTCGCGTCTCGTCCAACATCCGGGAGCTGGAGGGGGCCCTCACGCGTGTGCTCGCCTACTCCTCGCTCACCGGAAGTCCCCCCACGTCGGAGCTCGCCGAGCAGGTCCTCCGCGATCTGTTCCCCGACGACCAGGCCCGCGACGTGACGATTGCGCGCATCCAGGACATCGTGTGCGACCGTTTCGACATGTCCCACGACGAGCTGGTCGGTCAGAGGCGCCACCAGGCGGTCACCTTCCCGCGGCAGGTCGCGATGTATCTCGCCCGCGAGCTCACCTCCTCCTCGCTGCCACGAATCGGCAAGGAGTTCGGTGGTCGCGATCACACCACGGTGATCCACGCCACGACGAAGATCATGCGCCTGATCGGTGAGGACAGAACTGTGTACAACCTGGTGCAGGACCTCACAGCCGCGGTGAAGGCTCGCCACTGACCGGGCCTGCATCGCCCAACCGGTGGGTCCTGTGGAGAACCCGTGAAAATCCCCCACAGGCGCGATCCCGGTCTGGCAGCGTGTTTGCGGCTGTCGTCCCCGTCATCCACACTCCCTAGTACTACGACGAAAGGTTTATGAAGAGAAATGATCGAAACCGATATCACCGTCGGGAGTGGAATAACCTTCACCTGTTCGCGTGAGGAGCTGCAGGCGCGCATCGGTCTCGTGGCCCGCGCCGTGGCTTCCCGGGGCGCCGTGCAGGTGCTGTCCGGCATCCTCGTGAGTGCCGAGAACGGCTCGCTCCAACTCGCCGCCACCGACATGGAGCTCTCGCTGCGCACCCGGGTCGAGGGCGCGACGCTCGAAGGCGACGGCTCGCTCGTCGTGCCGGGCAAGCTCCTCGTGGACATCGCGCGGCTTCTGCCCGGCACAGAGGTCACCTTCCGCTATCGCCCCGAGGACGGGCGCGCGACCATCGAATCAGGGTCGTACACCTCCAGCGTCAACATCTTCGCCGCCGAGGACTTCCCGCGGCTTCCCTCCACGGATGTCCAGCTGCACAGCGTCGCCTCGGCTGCGCTGCTCGACACGATCGAGCGGGTCTCGCGTGCCGCCTCGAGGGACGACTCCCGCCCGGTGCTGACCGGCATTCTCGTCCGCTTCGAGGGCGCGACGCTCGTCATGGCCGCCACGGACTCGTACCGCCTCGCGGTCAAGGAGACGGCACTCGAGGCTCCGGGCCCCGACCTCGAGGCGATCATCCCGGCGCGCGCGCTGACCGAGCTCGCCCGCCTCGCCGCCGGCACGGAGACGGTCGAGATCGGTGTGCACGAGAACCACGTCGTGTTCGGCGTCCGGGGCGACGTCTGGTTGACCACTCGCCGCATCGACGGGCAGTTCCCCAACGTCAAGCAGCTGATCCCGGACACGTTCGAGGCCGAGCTCGAGCTGCCGCGCGTCGAGCTGCTCGAGGTCGTCCGGCGAGCAGGGGTCATGGCGCAGCGCAACACGCCCTTGAGGCTGCGCTTCGCCGAGGGCGAGCTGACGATCCAGGCGCAGAGCCAGGATGTCGGCGAGACGCGGGAGTCCCTGCCGGCGCCGTACTCGGGCGAGCCGCTCGAGATCGGCTTCAACGCCGAGTTCCTGCGCGAGGGGCTCGAGTCTGTGCCGACCGATACGGTCCAGCTGCGGCTGATCAGCCCGCTGCGGCCTGGTCTGCTGGTCGCCCCGGACGCTGCGTTCTCGTACCTGATCATGCCGATCAGACTCGCCGGGTAGCTGGTCGTCAGACACGTCACGCTGCACGACTTCAGGTCGTACGCCCGGCTCGAGCTACCCCTCGAGCCGGGCCTCGTCCTGGTCACCGGACCCAACGGCGCAGGGAAGACGAACCTGCTCGAAGCCGTCCATGTCGGCACGCAGGCGTTCTCGCCACGCACCCGGCACGATGCGCAACTGGTGCGTCACGGGGCCGAGTCGGCAGCGGTGCGGCTCAGCGGTGAGCTCGACCGTGTCGGGTTCGAGACCGACGTGCGGATCAACCGCGGCACGGGCCGCACGATCCAGGTCAACGGAGCGCGTCTCGGCTCCGGAGAGGAGCTCCGCAGCCGGTTTGCGGTCCTGGCCTTCACCCCTGACCGGCTGGCCGTGATCAAGGCTGGACCTGCTGCGAGGCGCGCGTACTTCGATCGGGCGTTGGCGCGGCTCTTCCCGGCACGTGCCCGGCTTCCGGTCGACTACGGCACCGCGCTCGGCCAGCGCGGGGCGGCCCTCCGGCGCGTCGCGCTCGGCCACTCGACGCTCGAGGCCGTCGCGCCGTGGACGGAGCAACTCGCCGCTCTCGGGGCCGGGCTGGTCGAGGCGCGACGCGAGACGGCGGCTGCGCTCGCCGGCGCCTTTGCCGAGAGGGCCGCGGAGCTGGGACTGCCGGCCGCGACGCTGACCTACGAGGGAGCGGAGGCCGGGGTCGCCGAGCTGGAGAGCCGCCTCGGCCGGGACGTGGAACGGGGCACGACCTCGCTCGGCCCTCACCTCCACGACTACCTCGTCCACTCCAGCTCCCGCGACCTGCGGCTCTACGGCTCACAGGGTGAGCAACGGCTCGCAGTCCTCTCGCTGCTTCTGGCCGAGGCCGAGGTGATGATCGAGCGGGGCACGCCGGCGCCACTCCTGCTGCTGGACGACGCCCTCTCCGAGCTCGACGCATCACGCCGGCGCATCCTCAGCGAGCGGCTGGGACGGGTCGGTCAGACGATCGTGACCGCCACCGGAGCAGAAGCGCTCCCCCTGGCGCCGGCGCAGCTGCTCGAGGTCACTCCGGGCGAGGTCCGGGCAGCCTGATGGATACGCTCGGCGACGATGTCCGCCGCGCACTCGGCATCGCCGGGGCCGACGGCACCGCGCAGCTGGCGCTCATCGTCGACCGCTGGGAGATCGCCGTCGGGGCGGAAGTGGCACGCCACGCGTGGCCGGCGCGCATCGCGCGAGACGGCACCCTGCACGTCGCCACCACCTCGTCGGTCTGGACGTTCGAGCTGACCACGCTCGCAGGAGAGGTGATGGCCCAGCTCCAGCTCGCGCTCGGCGAACACGCACCCTCGGGTGTGCGCTTCGCACCGGGCCGCGTGCCCGAGCAGGCCACTGCCACGGCGGCTTCCCTGCCACCCGACCCGCAGCAGCCGCCGACCCCCGCCGACGCGAGCTCGCTGGTGGCCGGGATCGAGGACGACGAGCTCCGCGAGCTGGCCCGCCGCGCAGCCGCCGCGAGTCTGGCTCGAGAGCACCGCGACCGGCGCTTCTGATAGACTGTCAGTAGCCCGCAAAACCGCTGTTTTGCAGGGCTTTTCTTTATGACGGAGACAACCTACACCGCAAAGGACATCACGGTCCTGGAAGGGCTCGAGCCGGTCCGGCTGCGGCCCGGCATGTACATCGGGTCGACCGGCCCGCGGGGCCTGCACCACCTCGTGTACGAGGTGGTCGACAACGCCGTGGACGAGGCGCTCGCCGGCCACAACTCGCTCGTCGACGTGACCATCCACCCGGACGACTCGATCACGGTCAGGGACGCCGGCCGTGGCATCCCGATCGACCTGGTCGAGGACCAGGGCCTCTCCGCGCTCACCGTCGTGCTCACCAAGCTCCACGCCGGAGGCAAGTTCGGCGGCGAGGGCTACAAGGTCTCCGGCGGACTGCACGGCGTCGGCGTCTCGGTCGTCAACGCCCTCTCCGAATGGCTCGTGGCGGAAGTGAGGCGCGACGGCAAGGTCTACCGCCAGTCCTTCGCCCGTGGCGCCCCGCAGACCGAGGTCGAGGTCGTCGGTGAGTGCGACCCCGAGAACAGCGGCACCACCATCTCGTTCATGCCCGACGCGGAGATCTTCGAAGAGATCGAGTGGTCGCGCGACACTCTGCGCCAGCGCCTGCGCGAGACCGCCTTCCTGACCAGGGCGCTGCGTATCAAGATCACCGACGAGCGCGAGGGCGAATGGAGCGAGGAGTTCCATTTCGAAGGCGGCATTCGCGACTTCGTCTCGCATGTCAACGCCGAGAAGGACCCCATCCACTCCACGATCGTCTACTTCGAGACCGAGGACGAAGAGGGACGAGGCTCGGTCGAGATCGCCATGCAGTGGAACGCGAAGTACGTCGAGTCGGTGTTCTCCTTTGCGAACAACATCAATACCCACGAGGGTGGCTCCCATCTCTCCGGCTTCACCGCGGCGCTGACGACGACGATCAACAAGTTCGCCAGGGACGAGGGACAGATCAAGGAGAAGGAGGAGAACCTCGACGGCGACGACGTCCGCGAGGGTCTCGCCGCGATCATCTCCGTCAAGATCCGCGAGCCCCAGTTCGAGGGGCAGACGAAGACGAAGCTCGGTAACCCGTGGATCAAGGGATTCGTCCAGCAGGCGGTCAACCAGAAGCTGGCCGAGTTCCTGCACGAGCATCCCCAGGAGCGCAAGAGGATCATCTCCAAGGCGATCGACGCGGCCCGCGCCCGGCAGGCGGCGCGCAAGGCGCGAGAGGTGAGTCGCAAGGGCGCGCTCGTCGGCGGCGGACTGCCGGGCAAGCTCGCCGATTGCCAGTCCTCCGACCCGGAGAGCTGCGAGATCTACCTCGTCGAGGGCAATTCCGCAGGCGGGTCGGCGGTCGACGCGCGCGACAAGAACTTCCAGGCCATCCTCCCGCTCCGCGGCAAAGTGATCAACAGCGAGAAGAACCGGATCAACAAGGTGCTCTCGAACACGGAGATCCAGTCCATCGTCACGGCCATCGGCTGCGGCATCGGCGCAGAGTTCGACATGGAGAAGCTCCGCTACCACCGCGTGATCATCATGACCGACGCCGATGTGGACGGATCGCACATCCGCACGCTGCTCCTGACCTTCTTCTACCGGCAGATGCAGGCGCTGGTCGAGGGCGGCCACGTGTACATCGCCGTGCCGCCGCTCTACCGCGTCAAGTTCGGGGGCCAGGAGCGCTACATCGAGAAGGAGGCCCATTTCGAGGAGCTGCTCGTCCGTGAGCGGGCCAAGGAGATCGAGATCACCGACCGCGCGGGCGAGGCGACGAAGGTCACCGACGCACGCCACCAGCGGCTCGTACGGTCGCTCCACGAGTTCGACGGCTGGACGTCGCGGCTGCGGGCCGACTACGGCGCCACCGCCGCCTCGTTCGTGGTGCGGCACCGCCTGGCCGAGGTCGACAGCGCCACGGCCCGGGAGGTCGAGGTCGCGCTGCCGCTGCTCGGAGATTCGGAGTTCGGTCTCGAGTTCGCCGGCGCCACCGAGGAAGCCATCGCGATCAAGCTCATGGAGCTCGAGACGAACGCCACGACCCGCATCGAGCTGCCCCAGGCGATGCTCGCCTCACCCGCCTACGCCGGCTTGCGCAAGGCCTACGCGCGTCTCCTGGAGCTGGCCGGCCCGCCGCCGTTCACGGTGACACTGGGCAAGAAGCAACGATTCGCGGCCACGTTCGAGGAACTGCGGTCGTCCGTCCTCGAGCTGGCCAAGGAAGGCATCCAGCTGAGCCGGTTCAAGGGCCTCGGCGAGATGAACCCCGACGAGCTCTGGGAGACGACGATGAACCCGGAGAACCGCATGCTCGTGCAGGTCGGCGTCGAGGACGCCCTGCTCGCCGACCGGATCTTCTCGATGCTGATGGGAGACCAGGTCGAGCCGCGCCGCGAGTTCATCGAGCAGAACGCGAAGTACGCGAGGCTCGATGTCTAGTACGGCGTCTCGGAGCGCGGGGTTGATGACAGCGCAGCCTGACGCCGCACTACTTGGCGGTCAGCCGCTTCGCGGCAGGCTTGTCTGCCGGACGCAGGCTCCGCTTCGCGGAGGGGCCGCAAGCGGCCCGGTGCTGAGCAGGGAGTCCTCCCGTGTCTAGTGTCGACCCGTTCGACATCGGCCGGATCGAGCCGCGCGAGCTCGAGGAGGAGATGCGCACGTCGTTCCTCGACTACGCGATGAGCGTGATCGTGGCCCGCGCACTCCCGGACGTGCGCGACGGGCTCAAGCCGGTTCACCGCCGAGTCCTGTACGCGATGCACGACACGGGCCTGCAGCCGAACCGTCCGCGCGTGAAGTCGGCTGCGGTCGTCGGCGAGGTCATGAAGCACTACCACCCCCACGGCGACCAGTCGATCTACGACACGCTCGTGCGGATGGCACAGCAGTTCTCGCTGCGCTACCCGCTGGTCGACCCGCAGGGCAACTTCGGCAACGTCGACGGGTACCCGGCCGCGGCGATGCGCTACACCGAGTGCCGTCTGTCCTCGATCGCCACCGAGCTGCTGCGCGACATCGACTCCGACACCGTGGACTTCGCACCGAACTACGACGAGTCCAAGCAGGAGCCCTCGGTCCTGCCCGCACGCTTCCCGAACCTGCTCGTCAACGGCTCTTCGGGGATCGCCGTGGGCATGGCCACAAACATCCCGCCGCACCATCTCGGCGAGACCATCGACGCCGTCGTGCAGATGATCGACAAGCCCGACGCGAACGCCGATGACCTGATGCAACACATGAAGGGGCCCGACTTCCCGACAGGCGCCATCATCCTCGGCCGCTCCGGGATCCGCGATGCCTACCGCACCGGCCGTGGGCGCGTGATCATGCGCGCCCGCGCCCACATCGAGGAGCTGCGCGGGGGTCGCACCGCGGTCATCGTCTCGGAGCTGCCGTACGGCGTGCGCAAGGGTGGCGACGAGGGCGTGATCAAGAAGATCGCCGAGCTGGTCAAGGACAACATTCTCACCGAGATCTCCGGGATCAAGGATCTCTCCGACCGCTCCGGCATGCGTATCCAGATCGAGCTGAAGCGCGAGGCCATCCCCCAGGTGGCGCTGAACAAGCTCTACAAGCACACCTCGCTGCAGGCCACGTTCGGCTACAACGCGGTCGCGCTGGTCGACGGGGTGCCGCGGACGCTGTCGCTGCTCGAGCTGATCAGGC
The DNA here is from genome assembly GCA_963738505.1 of uncultured Actinomycetes bacterium. Classification (GTDB taxonomy): domain Bacteria; phylum Actinomycetota; class Thermoleophilia; order Gaiellales; family Gaiellaceae; genus Gaiella. Next base: position 411,631 of record CAVTWR010000018.1, read on the forward strand.
ACTACCTCGACCATCAGCGCGACGTCGTCCGCCGGCGGCTGAAGCATGAGCTGCGAAACGCGGTGCGCCGGGCCCACGTCCTCGAGGGCTACCTGATCGCGCTCGACAACATCGACGCGATCATCGCCCTGATCCGCGGCGCCGACTCGACCGAGGAGGCGCGTGTCGCGCTGATGGGCTCGTTCTCGCTCAGCGAGATCCAGGCGCAGGCCATCCTGGACATGCGGCTCCGGGCGCTGACCGGGCTCGAGCGACAGCGCGTGGAGACCGAGTACAAGGATCTGATGGAGCGCATCGGCGAGCTCCGCGAGATCCTCGGCGACGAGGCCAGGATCGACGGCGTCGTGCGCGAGGAGCTGCTGGAGATCAAGCAGATCTACGGTAAGAACGGCGAGCGCCGCACCGAGATCGTGGCCGGTGAGGACGCACTGGAGATCGAGGACATGATCGCCGAGGAGGACATGGTGATCGCGATCACTCGTTCCGGGTACATCAAGCGGCTACCCGTCACCACCTACCGCGAGCAGCGCCGCGGGGGGATCGGGGTGATGGGGATGGATCTCAAGGACGAGGACTACATCGAGCACCTCTTCGTCGCCTCCACCCACGACTTCATCCTCTTCTTCTCGAGCGTGGGGAAGGTGTACCGGCTCAAGGTGCACGAGCTGCCGCTGGGATCGCGCCAGTCGAAGGGTCGCGCCATCGTCAACCTCCTCCCCTTCCGGCAGGAGGAGCTCGTCCGCGCGGTGATCGCCACCAGGGACTACACCGAGTCCAAGTACCTCGTCTTCGCCACCCGCAAGGGCATCGTCAAGAAGACCGCGTTCGCGGACTACAACACCCCGCTCAAGGCGGACGGGATCATCGCCCTGCGCATGCGCGAGGACGACGAGTTGATCGGCGTGCGGCTCTCCGAGGGGGACGACGACATCCTCATGGTCTCGCGCTTCGGCCAGGCCATCCGCTTCAACGAGTCCGACGTCCGCCCGATGGGCCGGCCCGCCTCCGGTGTGCAAGGCATGCGCTTGCGCGCCGACGACGAGGTGATCGAAGTCGACATCGCCAGGGACGACGCCGACCTCCTCGTCGTCACGGAGAACGGTTGGGGCAAGCGCACCCGCGTCGCCGAGTACCCGGTCAAGGGTCGCGGCGGGCTCGGCGTGCAGACTGCGAAGCTCGTCGAAGGCAAGGGCAAGCTCGCCGGCGCGCGCATCGTGCGCGAAGGGCACCAGGTCATGCTCATCTCGGACAACGGCACCGTGATCCGCACCGCGGGCGACGCCATCAAGCGCTCCGGCCGTGCCACCCAGGGGGTGATCGTGATGCGGCTCCGAGACGGCGAGACGGTCTCCGGGCTCGCCCTCGTGGTGGGGAGCGACGAGGCTCCGGACGACGAGCAGGCTGCGGTGCCGGGCCCGCCACCGACCGAGGCGCATGAGGTTCCCGTCGGAGTCGTCGAGGAGGACGGCGCCGCAGCCGGCGAGCCGCACGACGCTCTCGAGGCCGGAGACGCTTTCGACGACGACGAGTGATGCTGGAGCTCCGGCCGAACTGCGAGTGCTGCGATCGCGACCTGCGAAACGGCGATCCGGACGCGCGAATCTGTACCTACGAGTGCACGTTCTGCGCTTCGTGCGTCGAGGAACGACTGGGCGGGCGCTGCCCCAACTGCGGTGGCGACTTCGTCCCCAGACCGACCAGACCGGCGCCCAAGCTCGTCCAACACCCGGCCTCCGCCAAGCGCGTAACGAAGTCCCACGCCGCCTGCAGCCGGTAGCGACCCACGGACTCCCTCTCCGAAGGGCCTGGCTAGATCCGCGGGCAGGCCTTCAGGGCCAACTTCTCGTGAGTTCCTGAAGGAACCCACTGCGCCCGGGGGGTCGCGCGAGGGCGGGCGGGGCCTCGCGAGGAACGGACGCCTTGAGACGGGTGCGCGTGCCGGGCCAACCCCTTGTGAGGTTGGCGATGGCCGTGCCGGCCACCCGCGGGCGGATGCGATCGGTGGTTGGAGCGGGGCCCTTCAGGGTCTTGCAAGACGTTCTGCTGTCCCGCGGTCCAGGCTCTACACGGTGGGCCTACGCCCCCGCACACCGACGGGCCTAGACGTTCGTTGTCGTCGACCCCCTGCTCTGGTGAGGGCCGAACTCCTGGTGAGGCCCTGAAGGGCCCCACTCCGCTCTTGTCGGGGCACGAGCTCGTTGTGCCTTGGTGATGGCCGTGCCGGCCAGCGGCGGGCGGGTGCAATCGGTGATTTCCCATCAGTCCCTGAAGGGGCCCACTGCGCCGGGAGTCGCGCGAGGCGGGCGGGGTCCTTGAGGGCCTCGCGAGGAACGGACGCCTTGAGACGGGTGCGCGTGCCGGGCCAGCCCCTTGTGAGTCCCTGAAGGAACCCACGCAGAGATGTAAGGAGTCTCTTCGGGAAGGGCCGTGCCCCTTGCCAGCGAAGGACCGTTGGGTCACCCTGAAGACTCTGCCGCCGCGGCCGGGCACGGCCGCATCCCTCCGCCGCCATGCTGCGCCCGCGCCTCCTCGCCACCGTCGCCACCGCCGCCAGCATGGCCGCGCTCGTTCTGCCCACCGCCGGGTGGGCGGGTGGCTCCGGCGGGCCCGCCGTGAGCGAATCGCCTATCACCGAAGGCCGCGCGCTCGAGGTGCGCCGCTTCGAGCTCGCCGGCGTGCGCTGGCGTGGCGCCGGCTCGGTAGAGCTGCGGGCTCGCCGCCTCGACGGCACCTGGACGGCCTGGTACGCAGCCGCACCAGAGCCGGAGGATCGCCCCGACCGGGGTGCGCACGAGGCGCGCCGCCGCCAGGGTTGGCAGCTCGGCAATCCGTGGTGGGTCGGCCCGGCCGATCGCATCCAGGTGCGGACCGAAGGGCGGGTCACAGCCGTCCGCGCGATCACGGTGGCGAGCCCCGAGCGGCGGGTGCCGCTTCGCAGGGCCGCAGCGACATCAGCCCCCGCAGTCGTCCCACGGTCGTTCTGGGGTGCCGACGAGTCGATCGTCCGGAGCACGCCGACCTACGCGGCCGAGACCAGGTTCGCCATGGTCCACCATACGGCGGGGCAGAACGCGTACACGCGCAGCGAGGCGCCCGCGATCGTGCGCGGCATCCAGCTGTACCACGTGAAGTCGAACGGGTGGAACGACATCGGCTACAACTTCCTCGTCGATCGCTTCGGCGTGGTCTACGAGGGGAGAGCCGGCGGCATCGATAAGAACGTGGTCGGTGCCCACGCGCTCGGGTTCAACACCGGCTCGGTTGGCGTTGCGCTGCTCGGCACCCACACGAGCGCCCCACCTTCCGCGGCCGCCGAGAAGGCGATCGCGGACGTCATCGCCTGGCGCCTCGACCTGGCCCACGTCGACCCCTTGACCACGCTGACCGTTGTCTCCAATGGCAGCGAGCGGTTTCCTTCCGGCCTCCCGGTCTTCCTCCGGGCGGTCTCGGGTCACCGCGACACGGGCCTCACCACCTGTCCGGGAGATTCCCTGTACCAGCGGCTCGGTGCTCTCGCGGCACTGGCACAGGCGAACGGGCTGCCGAAGCTGTTCGAGCCCACGGTGGAGGGCAGCGTCGGGGGCCAGGTCAGCTTCCGGGCGAGGCTCTCGGAGGCCCTGTCGTGGACGATCACGATCGCCGATCCAGCGGGCACCACGGTCTCGACGCTCACCGGGTTCGGCGCCCTCATCGAGGCCGGCTGGGACGCCACGACCGCCCCGCCCGGACCGTACACCTGGAAGATCGAGGCAGGGACGGGCTCCCGCGTCGTGAGCTCGGCGGCAGGCGCCGTTGGCGGCGGGGGCGCTCCGTCGGCCAGCCTCGCCTTCTCGGGCGCCTCCGCCGAGCCCGAGACGGTGTCTCCGAACGCGGATGGGCAGGCCGATACGGCGACGGTGACCTACACCCTGACCACCTCCGCCGCCGTCGGCGCGGTCGTGGTCGACCTCGGGGGCGCGCCGGTCGCGGAGCTCGAACGCCCGCGCTGGCGCAAGGCAGGCGAGCACGTGCTCACGTTCGACCCGGCCGCGCTGCCCGACGGTCGCTACGCGATCCACCTGGAGGCGCGGGCCCAGGGCGGGCTCACGGCCACCAGCGACGTGCCGGTCGCGGTCACGCGCACGCTCGGCAGCGTCACGGCTGCTACCGCGGTCATCTCGCCCAATGCGGACGGTCGCCAGGACGCTTTCGAGGTCTCCTTCGCCCTGGCCCAGCCCGCCGACGTGAAGCTGAGCGTGCGACGGGGCCGGGCGTGGATCGCAACGCCGTTCGCGGGCCGCCTCGAAGCGGGCACGCAGCTCTTGCGCTGGGACGGAACCAAGCGTATCGGGCGGCTGCGCGACGGTGCCTACGACGTTGTGCTCGAGGTGACGGACACGGTCGCCACCAGTGCGGTCAAGCTCGGCCTCACGAGCGACACCCGCGCCCCGGTGATCCGGGTCGCCACCCACCGACCAGCGCGCCTGTGGGTCAGCGAGCCTGCGGAGCTCTCGCTCGTTGTCAACGGCTCTCGCCGTCGGCTGGCGGCCCTCTCGGCCGGAGAGGTGCGGGTGCCCGGTATCGCTCGGCTGCTCACGCTCCGCGCCCGCGCGCGAGACGCAGCTGGGAACGAGTCACCCTTGCTCGTCGATCGCCAGGGCTCGAAGTAGACTCCATTGATGCACGTGCCGCGTCCCCCGAGGCGCTCGTGAGCTTCACCCCGCCCTTTGGGCGGGAGGTGATCGAGCAGATCATCCCGCACCGCGACCCCTTCCTCCTGCTCGACGAGATCGTGGAGCTCGAGCCCGGCAAGCGGGTCGTCGCCACACGGGAGGTGCGCCAGGAGGATTGGTGGTTCCCCGGTCATTTCCCGGCCCGGCCCGTGATGCCGGGAGTGCTCATCGTGGAGGCCATGGCCCAGGCGGGTGCCGTGGCCGCGCTGGTGCTGGAGGAGAACCGCGGCCGGATCGCCTTCTTCGCGGGAATCGACGAGTGCCGCTTCAAGCGCATCGTGTCGCCCGGCGAGGTGCTCACGCTCACGTGTGAGATCGAGCAGGTGCGTGGGCCGATCGGCAAGGGTCGCGCCACGGCCCACGTCGACGGGGCGCTCGCCTGCCGCGCGCTCCTGACGTTCGCGGTCGAGCAATGATCGGCCGTACGAAGGGCCCGCGCATCGGCATCACGGGACTCGGCGCCCACGCACCGGCGCGGGTGATGACGAACGCCGACCTGGCCGAGATCGTCGAGACGTCCGACGAGTGGATCGTGGAACGCACGGGCATCCGGGAGCGTCGCTTTGCCGACCCCTCGGAGGCGCTTACCGACATCGCGCTGCCGGCGGCACGAGCCGCGCTGGCGGAGTCGGGCGTCTCGCCGGAGGAGATCGACCTGCTCGTCTGCGCCACCGTCACGCCCGACATGATGTTCCCCACCAGCTCGGCGCTGATGGCCGACACGCTGGGCCTGCCGAACGCGGCCGCCTACGACCTGCTGGCGGGGTGCACCGGCTTCGTCTACGCCATCGCGCAGGCCTACGGAATGCTCGCTTCGGGTCTGTCCAAGAAGTCGCTGGTCGTGGGTGGGGACGTGCTGTCCCGCATCCTGGACTGGGAGGATCGCTCGACGCTCGTCCTCTTCGGCGACGGCGCCGGGGCGGTGGTGATGGAACCCGTCGAGCGGGGCGGCTTCCTCGGCTTCGAGCTCGGCGCCGACGGCGCCGGCGGCGTGCACCTGCAAAGCCCGGGCAGCGGCTCTCGCATCTTCGAGGACGCAGACGCCAAGCTGCGCATGAACGGCCGCGAGGTGTTCCGCTTCGCAACCCGCGTGATGGTCTCCTCGGCCACCGCGATCCTCGGCGAGTGCGGGAAGTCCGTGGACGACATCGACCTCTACGTCCCGCACCAGGCAAACAAGCGGATCATCGATCACGCGCTCTCCAAGCTCGGCATCCCACCGGAGAAGACCGTGGTCAACGTGGATCGTTACGGCAACACGTCGTCGGGCTCGATCCCGCTCGCACTTGCCGAAGCACGCGACGATGGAAGGCTTCAGGATGGCATGCTCGTATTACTGACAGGTATGGGCGCCGGCCTCACGTGGGGCTCGGCGCTTCTCGAATGGACGGATGGGAGGATCGCGCGGTGACAAAAGTGGCGTTCTGCTTTCCAGGGCAGGGCTCGCTCGAGGAGGGGATGGGCCGTGAGATCGCGGAGGCGGTGCCTGCGGCCCGCGAGGTCTATCGCCTGGGCAGCGAGGCGACGGGCATGGATCTCGAGGAGCTCTGCTTCCGCACCCCGCTCGACCAGATCGTCGAGACCGAGGTGCAGCAGCCGGCCCTCGTCGCCACCAGCCTCGCCATCCTCGCAGCGATGCGCGGCGAAGGTCTCGAGCCGGACGTCGTGGTCGGTCATTCGGTCGGCGAGTTCGCCGCCCTCGCCTCCGTCGGCGTGATCGGGACCGGCGAGGCGATCGGCCTCGTCCGCGCTCGCGGGCTGGCGATGGCCGAGGCGGCACGTCAGCGGCCGGGCGGGATGGCTGCGATCCTCGGTCTCGAGGACGAGCAGGTCGAGACGCTCTGCCGCAAGATCCTCGGCGTGTGGCCCGCCAACTACAACTGTCCGGGGCAGATCGTGATCTCCGGCGAGAACGACGCCGTCGAGGAGTGCTGCGCCGAGGCCGAGAGCCTCGGCGCACGAAGAGCCATCCGGCTCAAGGTCTCGGGTGCCTTCCACAGCCCGCTCGTGGGCAAGGCCGCCGAGGCGCTGAAGCCCGCCATCGACCGGCTGCGTTTCGCGGAGCCCGTGGCGCCCTTCATGTCCACGGTGACGGCGAAGATCGAGCCTGCTCAGCGACTGGCGGCGCTCCTGATCGATCAGCTGACGGCACCGGTGCGTTTCACGCAGGCCGCGCGGGAGCTTGCGCGGAGCGGCGTCACCACGTTCGTCGAGGTCGGTCCGGGCACCGTGCTCTCCGGCCTGCTCAAGCGCATCGACAGGAGCCTGCGCACGGTCAGCGTCAACGATCTGGCCAGCCTCGAGAAGGCGAAGGAAGCGCTGCTCACGGGGCGCTCGTGAGCTTCTGCTCACTGGAGGGCCGGACCGCACTCGTCACGGGCGCCTCGCGCGGCATTGGGCGCGCGATCGCGGTCGAGCTGTCGCACGCCGGCGCCACGGTTGTCGTCGGCTTCCGCTCGGGAGCCGAGGAGGCGGAGGAGGTTGCGAGGGAGATCGGCGGCCGGGCGGTGCAGGCCGACGTCTCCGATGCGGCATCTGCAGCCGCGCTCGTCGAGGCGGCTGGAGACGTCGACATTCTCGTCAACAACGCAGGCCTCACCCGCGACGGCCTGCTTGCGCGGATGTCGGACGACGACTGGCACACGGTGATCGAGACCAACCTCTCCTCGGTCTTCTACACCTGCCGGGCCGTCACGCGCCCCATGATGAAGCGCAAGAGCGGCGCCATCGTCAACGTCTCCTCGATCGTCGGCGTGCATGGCAACGGAGGACAGGCGAACTACGCCGCCTCGAAGGCCGGGATCATCGGCTTCACCAAGTCCCTGGCCCGTGAGCTCGGCAGCCGCGGCGTGCGAGCCAACGTCGTCGCGCCCGGGTACGTGAAGACGCAGCTCACCGACGTGCTCCCCGAGGAGGCCACGGCGGCGATGCTCGAGGCCACGCCGCTGCGGCGACTCGGCGAGCCGGGCGACATCGCGGGCGCCGTTCGCTTCCTCTGTTCCGACGAGGCTGCCTTCGTCACGGGCACCGTTCTGCTCGTGGACGGCGGCCTCGGCATGTAGGTAGCCTGGCCCGGATGTCCGCGCAGAACGGCAGACGCCGCGTCGTGATCACGGGGATCGGCATGGTCTCGCCACTCGGGTTGGATGTCGAATCGTCGTGGGCGGCTCTGATCGCAGGCGAGTCCGGGGCGGGGCCGATCACGCAGTTCGACACCACGGGCTTCCCGGTTCACTTCGCATGCGAGGTGAAGGGCTTCGATCCCACGGACTGGATCGAGGTGAAGGCATCGCGGCGCATGGATCGCTTCACGCACCTGGCGCTGGCGGCCGCCCAGCAGGCGCGGACCGACTGCGGCCTCAACATCGCCCCGATCGCCGACCGCGTCGGCACGGCGATCGCCACCGGCATCGGCGGTCTCAAGTCGTTCGAGGTCTGCCACGACGTGCTCGTGCATCGTGGTCCGGACCGCGTGAGCCCGTTCTCGATCGTGCAGATCATCCCCAACCTCGCCGCCGGCTGGGTCTCGATGGAGCTCGGCACCCGCGGGCCGCTGCTCGCGGAGTGCACCGCCTGCGCCGCCTCGAACATGGCCATCGGTGACGGCATGGACGCCATCCGGCTCGGCCGCGCGGACGTCATGTTCTGTGGCGGCACCGAGGCTCCGATCTCCAAGGTCGGCATCGCCGGATTCGGGTCGATGCGCGCCATCTCGCGGCGCAACGACGACCCGGAGCGCGGTTCGCGCCCCTTCGACGCGGAGCGTGACGGGTTCGTGATGGCCGAGGCGAGTGCGGTCGTCGTGCTCGAAGAGCTCGAGCACGCGAACGCGCGCGGAGCCAAGATCTACGCCGAGCTCCTCGGTTACGGCGTCTCCTCCGACGCCAACCACGTCTCCGATCCCGACCCCACGGGGGAGAACCCGGCGCGGGCGATGCGGATGGCGCTCGGCGATGCCGGCATCGAGCCCGAGCAGGTCGACTACGTCAACGCGCACGGCACCTCGACACCCGTCGGGGACTCCGCCGAGATCCGCGTGCTCAAGCTCGCGCTTGGCGAGGACAAGGCTTATCGCACCCCGGTCTCCTCCACGAAGGGCGCCACCGGCCACTGCCTCGGCGCCGCCGGCGCGGTCGAGGCCATCTTCTCGATCAAGGCGCTCCGCACCGGGATCCTCCCGCCCACGATCAACCAGGAGTCACCCGACCCCGAGTGCGATCTCGACCTGATCCCGAACGTGTCGCGGGAGCAGCAGATCCAGATCGCGGTCTCCAACTCCTTCGGCTTCGGCGGCCACAACGCCGTGATCGTGCTCGAGCGCTGGCCCGACTGACCCCGAAACGCTACGCGGCAGGAGCGCCGTGATCCTCCCGAGCTGCAGGCCCGCGGCTGCGTGAGGCTTCAGCGTCATGCGGCTCTTCCCGCTCTACCTCTACCTACGCTCCACGTGCCGTCGTACCCAATCCGCGAAGGCTGCCTCGTCCATCTCTCCTGCCGCCACGTCGACCATCGTCAGCGTCGCCTCGGGCCGACTCACCACCAGGCGCTGCCCGTTGAGCAGGAGGAAGAGCCCGACGGCGAGGAAGGCGACTCGCTTGTTGCCGTCGACGAAAGGGTGATTCCTCGCGATCCCGAAGCCGTAGGCAGCAGCCAGATCGGCGAGGTCGGGCTCGCCGTACGTCACGAGGTGCAGGGGACGGGCCAGCGCAGACTCCAGCAGCCGGCCGTCATGCACTCCGGGCCGGCCCCCGTGTTCGGCGAGACTCTCGTCGTGCAAGAGGATCAGCGCGCGTCGGTCGATCCAGCGCCACCGGCTCACGTGGCGAGCTGACGGAACGTGTCGCGGTACTCGTGCATGAACGCTCGCGCCAACTCGAGCTGCTCCTCGAGCTCCGGGTCGTACGGCGTCAAGGTCACCCCGTCGGAAGCCTCGGTGACGAAGAGCGTGTCGCCCTTTCCGACCTTCAGTCGCGCCAGGATCTCCTTGGGCAGGATCACTCCGACGGAGTTGCCGATCTGCGTGAGCTTGAGGGGCCGCATCCCCGTATTATAACAAGAGTTATAACGGAGTGGGTAACCCGGGCAGCGGCCGGCCGCGCTCTGCGGAGAGGGTGGCGAGATCGCCCGCCGCCGATGCCGGCGGCGATCCGCTCTAAGATGCCGGGGTGTCGGACGCTGACCGCATCGACGTCTCGTTCGAGGACAAGCGCGAGTTGGGCGAAGCGAGCCCGGGCAAGCCTCATCCCAACACCTGTCCCGGCTGCGGATCGCACTACCGGGAGGAAGAGCTCTCACGCCACTTGCGCGTCTGCCCGCAGTGCGGCCGTCATTTCCCAGTCCGCGCCCGCGAGCGGGTCGAGCAACTCGCGGACCAGGGGTCCTTCGAGGAGATCGACAGCGGCCTGCGATCCGCAGATCCTCTCCTCTTCTTCGACCTCAAGCCGTACGCAGAGCGCCTCTCCGAGGCCGAGACCACGACCGGCCTCTACGACGCGATCATCACCGGCACGGCCGCCATCGAGGCACAGGCGTGTGCGCTCAGCGTCATGGACTTCGCGTTCATGGGCGGCTCGATGGGGAGCGTCGTGGGGGAGAAGTTCGCGCGGGCGTGCGAGCTTGCCGCCGAGCGCGGGATCCCGCTCGTCTCCGTATCAGCGTCGGGCGGCGCGCGCATGCAGGAGGGCATCCTCTCGCTGATGCAGATGCCGAAGACGGTGTGCGCGATCGAGGACCTGCGCGACGCCCGATGCGCGTTCCTCTCCGTGGTCGCGCATCCCACGACCGGTGGGTTGCTGGCCAGCTTCGCCAGCCTTGGCGATGTCGTCATCGCCGAGCCGGGCGCGCTGATGTCGTTCGCCGGGCCGCGGGTGGTGGCGCAGACCACGCTGGAGAAGCTGCCCGAGGACTTCGGCCTGGCCGAGTCGAACCTGCGCTTCGGTCACATCGACGCGGTCGTGCCCCGGCCGGAGTTGCGCGCGACCCTGGCTCGGCTGCTGAGGTTGCTGGGGCGATGAGCGAGCAGGAGCAGGGTCTCCGCGATCGGCTCTCGCGCCTGTTGGGTGTCGAGCGCCTGCGAGGGAAGCGGCTCTCGGCGGAGATGGAGCGGCTGCAGCGGCAGCTCGAGCGCTCGCGGCTCGACTCTCCGGATGCCGAGGCCATGTGGAGGGTCGTGGAGATCGCCCGCCACGAGGATCGGCCGTACACGCTCGATTACGTCGAGCGGATGGTCGTCGACTGGTTCGAGCTCCACGGCGACCGTGGGCGCATGGACGACGACGCGATCGTGGCTGGCATCGGGCGCCTCGGCGAGCACACGATCGCGCTGATCGGCCACCAGAAGGGCCGCGACATCAAGGAGCGCACCAGGAGGAACTTCGGCATGGCCTACCCTGAGGGGTACCGCAAGGCGATGCGCGTGATGGAGCTCGCCGAACAGCACCGCCTGCCGCTCGTGACGCTCGTCGACACGCCAGGCGCCTATCCCGGCGTGATCGCCGAGCAGCACGGCCAGGGTGGCGCCATCGCGCGGAGCCAGGCCGTCATGGCCCGCCTCGGCGTGCCGACCGTGTCCGTGGTCATCGGGGAGGGCGGCTCAGGGGGAGCCGTGGCTCTCGCAGTCGCGGATCGTGTGCTCATGCAGGAAAACGCGATCTACTCCGTGATCTCTCCGGAGGGGTGCGCCGCGATCCTCTGGCGTGACGCCGGGCAGAAGAAGAAGGCGGCGGCGGCGTTCAAGCCAGACGCAGCGCACTGCCTCGAGCTTGGCGTGATCGACGGCATCGTCCCCGAGCCGGAGGGCGGCGCGCACACCGATCCCGATGCGGCGGCGGGGCTGCTGCGGCAGGCGGTGACGATCCATCTGGGCGAGTTGAGCGCGATCGATCCCCAAGCGCTACGCCGCGCCCGCCGCGAGAAGTTCCGCCGCATGGGCATGATCGCGGGCGCTTGAACCCGACTTCTCCACACTGTCCACAGAGTTATCCACGGGCCGGAAAGCCGCTGTGCAGGGAGAACGCGCGAATCGTGTCGACAAGGTGAAAAACGCGGCGTCGCCTGACAGGTCGACAACAATCGGCGATCTCGCCGAGTACCGGACCAAGCGCGACCGGTCGCGAACGCCGGAGCCGTTCCCCGGCAGCCGGCCGAGCAGAGAGGCCGCGGCGCCGATCTTCGTCGTCCAGCGGCACGAGGCGCGACGCCTGCACTATGACCTGCGCCTGGAGCGGGCGGGAGCACTGGCCAGCTGGGCGGTGCCCAAGGGCATCCCGCTCGAGCGCGCGGCGAGGCACCTCGCGGTCCACGTCGAGGATCACCCGCTCGAGTACGCGACGTTCGAGGGCGAGATCCCGGCGGGACAGTACGGCGGCGGCCGTGTCGACATCTGGGATCGCGGCACCTACGACCTGCTGGAGGAGAAGCGCGACGGCGGGCTCACGGTGCGACTGCACGGCGAGCGGCTGCAAGGCGTGTGGACGCTCGTCCCGGCGGCTCTCGACGGCCGCGCCGAGAACTGGCTGTTGCTCCGGAAAGACGATGAGACCACCCAGCGGACGTACGCCCCGATGCTGGCCACTGCGGTGGAGCGGCTGCCTCCGGGAGCGGACTGGTCGTTCGAGCTGAAGTGGGACGGCTTCCGCGCGATCGCGACCGTGCGCGGCGGGGAGGCGACGCTCCGCAGCAGGAACGACAACGACCTGACCGAGCGGTTCCGTTCGGTGGCGACGGCGCTGCCGGGCGCCGTGCTGGCACCGTACGCCGTGCTCGACGGCGAGATCTGCTCGCTCGACGAGCAGGGGCGGTCGTCATTCTCCGCGCTGCAGCAGGGGGCCGGCTCGCTCGCCTATGTCGCCTTCGACCTGCTCGAGTGGAACGGCGAGTCGGTGGTCTCCCGACCGCTGGAGGAGCGGCGGCAGCTACTCGCGCAGGCGATCCGCCCCGGTGGCTCCGTGCTGCTCTCCCCGGTCTTCGACGACGGCCCCGGGATGCTCTCCTACGCGCGCGAGCACGGCCTCGAAGGAGTCGTGGCGAAGCGCCTCTCCTCCCGCTACCACCCGGGCAAGCGCACCACCGACTGGGTCAAGGTCAAGCTCCGCGACACCGCCGATCTCGTGGTCTGCGGGTACACGACCGGAACGGGCCGTCGGGCCGGATCGTTCGGAGGCTTGATCCTCGGGCGCGAGGCCCCGGACGGGTTGGCGTATGCGGGGAACGTCGGCTCGGGGTTCTCCGACGGCGAATTGGCCCGCGTGCGGGTCGAGCTGGACGAGCTCGTGCGTCCGGACTCGCCGTTTCCCGGCCCGGTGCGAATCCCGCGTGTCCGCAAGGACGAGATCACCTGGGTCGAGCCACGGATGGTGATCGAGGTCGCCTTCGCCGAGTGGACGCCGGAGGGTCGCCTGCGCGCTCCGGTCTATGTGCGCCGGCGCGAGGATGCCGATCTCCCTCCCGGGTCGTCAACGGCCGCTGCGGCACGATCCCGCCTGGAGCCCGAGCTCCGCCGTGGTGGGCGGGCGCTCAAGTTCTCCAATCTCGACAAGCAGTTCTGGCCGGAGGAGGGCATCAGCAAGGGCGACCTGCTCGCGTACTACCGCGACATCGCTCCCGTTCTCGTCCCACATCTCCGGGGTCGCCCGTTCACGATGAAGCGGTATCCGGACGGGTGGCGGGGCAAGCACTTCTTCCAGAAGCAGGCGCCGGCCCACATGCCCGCGTGGATCCGACGCGTCGCCATCCCGGCCTCGACGAGGGAGGGCGAGCAGCGCGTCATCGAGTACGCGATCCTGGACGACGATCTCGCGCTCTTGTGGGCGGTCTCCATGGGTTGCATCGACCTGCATGCCGGTGCCGCACGTGCCGACAAGCTGGAGCGCCCGGACTGGGTGGTGTTCGATCTCGACCCTGCCGAAGGCACCGGGTTCGAGGCGGTGGTCGAGGTGGCGCTGCTCGTGCGCGAGCTGCTCACCGCAGTCGGCCTGCAGGGCGTCCCCAAGACGAGCGGCTCCCGCGGCATCCATGTGCTGGTGCCCATCGCCCGACGCCACACGCACCGCGAGGCGCGCGCCTTCGCGGAGATCGTGGCCGGCGCGCTCGCGCGCGCACACCCGGCGCTCGTGACCACCGAGTGGGCTCGCGCCAAGCGCCACGGCGTCCTCATCGACGTGAACCAGAACGGCCAGGGCCGCACCACGGCCATGGGGTACTCCGTGCGGCCCCGGGCGGGGGCACCCGTCTCCACCCCTCTGCGCTGGGAAGAGGTGCGGCCGGAGCTCGAGCCGGCCGCGTTCACCATGGGGGCCGTGCTGGAGCGGGTCGCCGCCCACGGCGACCTGCTGGCGCCGGCCCTCTCGGGCAGGCAGTCGTTGACGGCGGCGCTCCGCGCAGTAGGCTGATTCAGGCGGCGAGCTGACCGATTGCGCGCAGCTTGTTGGCCGCGTCGAGGGCCGCGACCTTGTAGGCCTCGGCGAGGGTGGGGAAGTTGAAGACGGTGCCGACGAGGTAGTCGACTGTGCCCCCGAGGGCCATCACGGCCTGTCCGACATGGATCAGCTCGGTGGCGCCGGTGCCGAAGGCATGGACGCCGAGCAACTGGCGAGTGCTCGGGCAGACGAGCAGCTTGAGCAACCCGTGGGTGTCGCCCAGGATGGCACCGCGGGCCAGCTCTCGATACCGCGAGACCCCGGTCTCGTAGGGGACGGCGGCTGCGGTCAGGTCCTCCTCGGTTCGGCCCACGAAGCTGATCTCGGGAAGGGTGTAGATGCCGATCGGCAGATCGGCCTCGGTCGACTGCGGCGAGACGCCGAGAGCGGCACACGCGGCGAGGCGCCCCTGCTCCATCGACGTGGCCGCCAGGGAGGGGAAGCCGATCACGTCGCCGACGGCGAAGATGTGCTTGACGGACGTGCGGTACTCCTTGCTCACCGAGAGCCGCCCGCGGTCGTCGGCCTCCAGGTCGGCCTTGTCCAGGCAGAGAGACTCGGTGGCGCCGATCCGGCCGGCGGAGCAGAGCACGGCGTCGGAGAGGATGCGCTTGCCGCTGGCCAGCTCGGTGATCGCGTGACCGTCGTGGGTGCTGACCGACGTCACCTGCTCCCCGAGGCGGAAGGTCACGTTCTCGTCCTGCAGGTGCACCTTGAGCGCCTCGCTGATCTGGCGGTCGCAGAACTCGAGGAGGTGGGTGCGCTGCTCGATCACGGTGCAGCGGACGCCGAGCGCGGCGAACATGGAGGCGTACTCGATGCCGATCACGCCCGCGCCGACCACGACGAGCGTGCGCGGCAGGCGCGTCAGCTGGAGGACGCCGTCGGAGTCGACGACCGTCTTGCCGTCGAGCTCGATGCCGCGCGGGTTGGCCGGCCGCGTGCCGACCGCAATCACGATCTGTGCGGCGGTCACACGCTTCTCCTCACCGTCGTCGCCCGAGACGACCACCGTGTGCGGATCCTCGAAGCGGGCGACCCCGCGGAAGAGCGCGATGCCGTTTCGAGCAAGCTGGTTGCGGATCACCTCGATCTCCTTGGCGATCACGACACGGCTGCGGGAGAGCAGGTCGACCATGGTCGAGGACTCGTTGCCGTGCTCGGGCATCGAGGCGCCGTGGTGGCGGCCGACGACGTGCTTGAGGATCGCCTCGCGGAGCGATTTGGAAGGGATCGTCCCCGTGTTGGTGCAGACGCCGCCGAGCATCGCGGCGCGATCGACGACCGCGGCTCGCGCGCCGAGCTTGGCCGCCTGGATCGCCGCCTTCTGTCCGGCAGGGCCGGATCCGAGCGCGAGCAGGTCGTAGTCGTAGGAGCGGGCCACGAAGGAGGTATCGGCCGCGCCCCCCCGGAGTTCAGTCGGCCGCCGCGCCGTCCAGCTCGCGCAGGCGCTTCTCGTAGAAGGCGAGCTCCCGCTCGTTCAGGGTCAGCCGATGCGCAGCCTCGTAGGCGGCCCGCGCGTCCTGCGTTCGCCCGAGGCGGGCCAGCAGCTCCCCTCGCGCTCCGTGGAGGTAGTGGTAGCCGTCGGCACCCTCGATCTGCCCGATCGCCGCCAGCCCTTCCTCGAGCGAGCGGTGGAGTGCGATCGCGACGGCGCGATTGAGGAAGACCACCGGTGTCGGGGTGAGACGGGCGAGCAGCTCGTAGGCGTGCAGCGCCTCTTCCGGGGTGGCCATGCCGACGTGCGACGCGGCCACGACGGCCTGCAGCTGATAGGGACCGGTTCGGCGGAGCCGCGTGGCCCGTTCCAGCACACGCGTGCCCTCTGCGATCTTCGCCCGGTCCCAGAGAGTCTGATCCTGGTCGCCCAGGAGGACGAGCTCGCCCCCAGCGTCCTCCCGCGCCTGCCGGCGCGAGTCCTGGAAGAGCATCAGGGCCAGCAGCCCGAGCGCCTCCGGCTCGTCCGGCATCAACACGCCCAGCAGCCTGGCCAGCCGGATTGCCTCGTCGCACAGATCCGCCCGCACCAGCCTCTGCCCGGCACTGGCCGTGTAGCCCTCGTTGAAGACGAGATAGAGCACGGCGAGCACCGGCCCGAGCCGTGCGGGCAGCAGGTGGTCGGGCGGGACGCGGAAGGGGATCCCGGTGGCACGGATCCGGCGCTTGGCGCGCACGAGACGCTGCGCGAGGGTCGGCTCCGGAATCAGGAACGCCCGCGCGATCTCCTCCGTGGTCAGACCTCCGACCTCCCGGAGTGTCAGTGCGACCTGTGCGTCGCGCGCGAGGGCGGGGTGGCAGCAGGTGAAGACGAGCGCGAGCCGCTCGTCGGGCAGCGCGCTCACATCGTCCTCGTCGCGCGGCAGCGCCTCGAGCCGAGCCAGCTCCGCCGCGCGCTCCTGGCCGACCCGCTCCCGCCGCAACCGGTCGACGGCCCGGTTGCGGGCCGTCGTGACGAGCCAGGCTCCCGGGGAGCGGGGAACGCCGTCGCGGGGCCACGTGCGCGCCGCGATCGTGAACGCCTCCTGGGCGGCGTCCTCGGCGAGCTCGAAGTCGCCGAGGGCCCGCACCAGGATCGCCAGGACGCGTCCCCATTCCTCACGAAACGCCCGGTCGAGCTCGTCCTTCGCCACAAACCGACCTCAGTCCATCACATCAGAGGACGGATCTCGATCGAGCCGGTCTCGGCCGCGGGCACGAGCGCTGCCAGGCGGATCGCCTCGTCGAGATCGGGGAGCTCGGCCAGGAAGATCCCGCCGAGCGCCTCCTTCGTCTCGGCGTACGGACCGTCGGTGACCAGTGTCTTGCCGTCGCGCACCTGCACGACCTTGGCCTCCGCCGCAGCTGCGAGCTCGTGACCGCTGCAGGCCGGGTCGGCGCGACCCAGCTCCTCGAACAGCGCGATCCAGCGGGGCATCGAGTCAGCCCGGAGTCGTGCCTGCTCCTCGGCCGGAATCGCAGCCCAGTCGCTCTGGTCACTGTAGACGAGCAGTGCGTAGTTCACGATGCCTCCCCTCCCTCGACATGAACCTGGCGCACCTCGATCGCGCCGTGGCTCGCGGCCGGGATCCGGGCGGCCCAGGACACGGCCTCGTCCATCGAGGCGCACTCGAGCAGGAAGTACCCGCCGAGCGCCTCCTTCACCTCGGCGTACGGCCCGTCCGTGACGAGCGTGTCGGCGCCGCGGACGCGTACAGTCGTGGCGTCACCGGGAGCGGCCAGCTCGCTGCCGCCGACCACCACACCCGCCTCGCGGCCCTCCTGCGCGAAGGTCCCGTACTCGGCGTAGATCGCCTGCTTCGCGTCGGCAGACACGGCTTCCCATTCTTCGACATCCGAGTGGATCAGCGCCAGGTACTGCATGAGCTCTCCTTCCCCGGCCCCGAGGGGCCGGTCTCGAACGGGTTGTCATCTGCCAGACGAACGGAGGGGCGGCAAATCGACCGGGTGTTCAGTCGCGCCACATCCTCACGAGCAGCGTCGTTGCCGCCTCCTTGTCCAGGAACTCGTTGAGGTTCCCGCATTTCGGGCTCTGCACGCACGACGGGCAGCCTTCGCGGCACGGGCACCCTCGCACCATTGCCGCGGTGTCCGCCACCCACGCTTCGAAGCAGTCATGGCCCCGCTCGGTGAGCCCGACGCCCCCGGAGTGGCCGTCGTAGACGAACACGGTCGGCTCACCGGTCTGGAAGTGGACGTTGGTGGAGAGACCGCCGAGATCCCAGCGGTCGCACATCGCGTGCAGCGGCAGCATGGAGATGAGCGCGTGTTCGGCGGCGTGGAGCGCGGAGAGCATCGTCGGCATCTCGTGGATGCCGTCGAGCAGCCGACCGTCCGGAGAAAACCAGATCGCCTCGGTCTCGAAGGCCACCTCGGGCAGGAGCAGCGGCACCACCTCGATCGTCGAACCGTCCGCGATCGCCTTGCGCTGGTAGGCGATCACCTGCTCCGTGACCACGATCCGGCCGAAGCGGAGGTCGACGCCGGCCACCCGCCGGCTGCGGAGCTCCTCGAGGATGGCGGTCTCGCTCTCCTTCTTGACCTGCGTGTACCAGTCGACGCTCGCTTCCTCCACCAGCGCCACACGCCGGCCCAGGTCGAGAGAGGACACCACATACTGCCTGCCCAGATGCAGGTAGACCGCGCCCTGGTGCAGGGAGCTGTACGCGCGCTCGCGCTCCGCGTGGCCGATCACCGACCCCGTCGGCGTCTCCACGATGGCGAACCCGTCCTGGTCGCCGGAACGTAGCGACACGCGGCCTGCAGGGTAGTCCCGCCCGTTCCAGACGAAGCCGGCGTCGGTCGCGGACAGTTCCGGCAACTCGGCCGCCCGCGCCACCGCCTCGGGCCCGAGCGTGGCGGTGTCGGAAGGGGTGATCGGTCCCTCGAAGGCGGCGGAGAGCACGTGGGCGTCGAGGATACGGGGGTTGGCGGGGTCGAGGATGGCCGCCTCGACGCGGCGGCCGAGGAGCGCCTCGGGCTCGCGCATGAAGAACTGGTCGAGACCGTCGTCGCTCGCGACCAGGACGGCGAGACCCGCACTCCGGCGGCCGGCCCGCCCCCACTGCTGGCGCAGCGAGGCCACGGTGCCTGGGAACCCCGTGGCGATGGCGCAGTCGAGCATCCCGATGTCGATACCCAGCTCGAGCGCGTCGGTGGCGGCGACGCCGAGCAACTCGCCCTCGACGAGGCGGCGCTCCAGCTCCCGACGCTGTTCGGCCGTGTAGCCGGCTCGGTAGGGGGCCAGCCGCTTCGCCGTGTCCCGATCGACGCGGTCGGAGGCCATGCGGTGCACGAGCTCGGCCGCGCGGCGGCTCTTGGTGAAGCAGATCGTGCGCTGCCCCTTCGAGACGAGGTCGGCCAGGATCCGGGCAGCGTCGCCGATGGCACTGGCGCGAACACCGAGCTCGGGATCGAGCAGTTCGGGGTTCCAGAGCACGATCTCGCGCGCCGCCCTCGGCGAGGTGTCGTCGGTGACGACGGTCGCCGGCAGGCCCGTGAGGTCCTGTGCCAGCTCGCCGGGGTTGGCGATCGTGGCGGTGGCGAGGATGAAGCGGGGGTCGGCGTCGTAGGCCGCAGCCAGACGCCGCAGCCGGCGTAGCACGTTGCCGACGTGGGAGCCGAACACCCCGCGGTAGACGTGCGCCTCGTCCACGACGACGTAGCGCAGGTTGTGCAGCAGGTCGCCCCAGCGATCATGGTGGGGGAGCATCCCGACGTGGAGCATGTCCGGGTTGGTGAGGACCACGTTCGCGAATCGGCGTACGTGCGAGCGCCGCTCGGTGGGCGTGTCGCCGTCGTAGATGGCCGGCTTGACACCCGTCAGCTCGAACGCCGCGAGCGCGCGGGCCTGGTCCTGCGCCAGCGCCTTGGTTGGATACAGGAGCAGGGCGCGAGCACCGTCCCCCGCGGCGAGGGCCTCGAGCAGCGGGAGCTGGAACGCCAGCGACTTCCCCGAGGCTGTGCCCGTGGTGACAACGACGTTCTCGCCGCGGCCGAGCGCCTCGAACGTTCGAGCCTGGTGCTGGTAGAGGCCGCTGATGCCTCGGCGCTCGAGCGCGGCGACCACGGGCGGGCGCAGTTCCGGCAGCGGCAGGAGCACACCCTCGCTGCCACGCTCGAGCGAGCGATGGACGACCTCGTCGCACCCGCGGAACGTGTCCTCCCAGGGAGGGAAGGTCACGAAAGGAGGCGCGAGACCGCGTCGTCGTACGCGCCGCGCTGCTTCGCCCCCGCGAGCGTGACGACGGCTTCGCCGTCCCTGAACCCGATCACGGTGGGCAGCGAGAGCACGTCGTAGCGCGACGGCACTGCGAGGTTGGCGTCGATGTCGAGCTGGACGACGCGCAGGCGGCCCTCGTGGCGCTCGGCCAGATCGAGGAGATGGGGCTCGATCGCCTGGCACGGCTTGCACCAGGGAGCCGTGAACTCGACCAACACCGGCAGGTCGGCCCGCAGCACCTCCGCCTCGAAGGTCGCGTCGTCCACCCGGGTGAGCCCGCCGCCCATCACAGCCTCCCCGTGAGTCGACGCAATCGCAGCAACGGCACCTTGCGCACCGCTTCCACGACGATCGCCTGCGTCATCTTCGACCCGCCGGCGACGCGCTCGGAGAAGAGGATGGGAAGCTCGACGACCCGGAAGCCGAGAGCGAGAGCCCGGTAGGTCATCTCGATCTGAAACGCGTACCCGCCCGTGGTCACCGCCCCGAGATCGATGCGCTCGAGCACCTCACGCTTGAAGCACTTGAAGCCACCGGTCAGGTCGCGGACCCCGACGCCGAGCGCTGTCCGAGCGTAGAGCGAGCCGCCGCGGGAGACCAGGCGCCGTACAAGGCCCCAGTTCCGGGTGCCGCCCCCCGTGACGTACCGGGATCCGAGCGCGAGGTCGGCGCCACCCACCTCGCATGCGGCGATCAGCCGCGAGACGTCGCGTGGATCGTGCGAGAAGTCACAGTCGATCTCCAGGACGAGCTCGGCGCCGAGGCCGAGCGCCTCGCGGAACGCCGCGAGGTAGGCGCGGCCGAGCCCTTCCTTCGCCGCCCGGTGCAGGACGCGCACCCACGGCAGCTCGGCGGCGAGACCGTCGGCGATCTCGCCGGTGCCGTCCGGCGAGCTGTCGTCCACGACCAGCACGAGATCGCGCGAGGTGTCGAGCTCACGTCCGAGCTCACGCACCATGCGCTCGAGATTCTCGGCTTCGTTGTAGGTCGGGAGGCAGACGACGGCGCGCGGCATCCGGCAATCCTGCCCTATCGCGCGCTCCGTATGATCGAGGGCCGTGTCCTCGTTGCCGCGCAACGCCGAGCTGGCGGAGAAGTTCGACCTGCTCGCCGACCTCTCGGAGATCCTGGGGGAGGACGGGTTCCGGGTGCAGGCCTACCGCCGTGCGTCGGAGCGGATCCGTGAGACGGCGGCGGTTGTGGCGGAGCTGGCCCTCGAGGGCAAGGCCAAGGAGCTGACGGGGATCGGCAAGACAATCGAGCAGAAGATCGTCGAGCTGGTCGAGACCGGAGAGATGGAGGCGTTGCGGAAGCGCTCGGCCGAGGTCCCCGCGGAGCTCGCGCAGTTTCTGCGCCTGCCCGGCCTCGGTCCGAAGACGACCGCGCGCATCTGGCACGAGCTCGGGGTGACGACCCTGTCCGGGTTGCGCGAGGCGGCCGAGCAGGGCCGGCTGCGCGAGCTCTCGGGCCTGGGCGCCAGGAGCGAGCAGAAGCTCCTCGACGCATTCGCCGCCGGCGTTGGGGACGAGGCGCCGCGCCGGGAGCTGCTCGGGGTCGGTCTGCCCGTCATTCGCCAGGTCGTCGAGCAGCTCCGCTCCCAGCCCACGACCGTGGACGTCAGCGAGGCAGGGAGCGCCCGCCGCCGCAAGGAGACCTTTCGCGATCTCGACGTGATCGCGACGGCGACCGACCCGGCCGCGATCACGGCAGCGTTCGTCGCGTTCCCCGGTGTCGCGGAAGTCGTCGCGCACGGCGACACGAAAGCGACCGTGATCACCGCGCAGGGCTTCCGCATCGATCTTCGCGTCGTGCCTCCGGAGTGCTACGGCAACCTCCTGCAGCACTTCACCGGCTCGAAGGAACACAACATCGCGTTGCGCGAGGACGCGCAGCGCCGCGGGCTCTCGATCTCCGAATACGGGGTCACCGTCGTCGACACCGGGCACGTGCATGCCTTCCGCAGCGAGGAGGAGCTCTACGCGTTCCTCGGCTACGCGTTCATCCCGCCCGAGCTCAGGGAGGGTAGCGGCGAGCTGCGGGCCGCCCGTGACGGCACGCTGCCGCGGCTGGTGGAGGCCTCCGACCTGCGCGGCGAGCTGCACTGCCACAGCACCTGGTCGGCCGACGGCAAGAACACGATCGAGGAGATGGCCCTGGCCGCTCTCGAGCGCGGCTGCGACTACCTGGCCGTCACCGATCACTCGCACTACCTGCGTGACGGTCGCTTCGAGCTGCAGTGGGCCGAGATCGAGGGGTTGCAGGCTCGCCTGGAGGGCATCCGCATCCTGCGGGGCGTCGAGGCCAACATCAAGGCCGACGGTGTCGTCGACGTGCCCGACGAGACGCTTGCCGAGCTCGACTGGGTCGTGGCCTCGCTCCACACAGCGTTCGACCGCAGCCCGACCGAGCGTATCCTCGCCGCGATCGACAACCCCCACGTCGACTGCATCGGTCACCTCACGGGCCGGAGGCTGTCCCGCGCCGCGAGGCTCGACGGCGCTCCGCTCGACGTGGAGGCGGTCGTCGCGCGCGCTGCGGAGACCGGCACCGCTCTCGAGATCAACGGTCAGCCCGATCGCCTCGATCTCCGTGACGTTCATGCCCGTATCGCCGGGGAGGCAGGCGTGCGGATCCCTATCTGCACCGACGCCCACTCCGTCGGCGCGCTCGCCTACGCCGAGCTGGGCATCGGCGTGGCGCGGCGGGCGTGGCTCTCGGCCGGGGCGGTTCTCAACACCCGGCCCTGGACCGAGATCGCCGGAGCCCGTTGAGCGTTCCCGGTTCGTTCCGCGAGGACGGCGCGGCCGCACTCGAGTGGGCCGCGGGGTATCTCGAGCGCGTCCGTTCGTTCCCGGTGCTCGCCCAGGTCGAGCCGGGCGACGTCCGGCGAGCGCTGCCAGGGGCGCCCCCCGATGACCCCGAGCCCTGGAGCGCGGTGCTCGAAGACGTCGAGCGCGTGCTGGTCCCCGCGCTCACGCACTGGCAGAGCCCTCGGTACTTCGCGTACTTCCCGGCCACCGCGATCGAGCCGGCGATCCTCGCCGAGCTGCTCGCGGCGACGTTGAACCAGGTGGGGATCCTGTGGCGCACGTCGCCTGCGCTGCAGGAGCTGGAGGAGGTCGCGCTCGACTGGCTGCGGCAGCTCGTCGGGCTGCCAGAGGGCTTCATCGGGCACCTCGAGGACTCGGCCTCGTCGAGCACCCTGAGCGCCCTCGCGGCGGCGCGCGGTGCGGCTCCCGGCCGCCGCGTCGTCGTCTGCTCGGAGCACACCCACTCCTCGATCGACAAGGCGGCTCGACTGCTGGAGCTGGACGTGCGGCGTTGTCCAGTGGACTCCGAGCACGCGATGCGGGTCGACAGGCTCGATCTGGATGGCGCGTGTGCCCTGGTGGCCACCGTGGGCAGCACCTCGTCGGCGGCCGTCGACCCGGTCGCCGAGCTGGGGGCGCGCTGCCGCGACGCGAACGTCTGGCTCCACGTCGATGCGGCCTATGCCGGGCCGGCTGCCGTCTGCCCCGAGCTCCGCCATCACTTCGCGGGCTGGGAGCTCGCCGATTCCGTCGTGCTCAACCCGCACAAGTGGATGGGTGTGCCCATGGACTGCTCGGCCACCTGGACCCGGCGAGTCGAGGACTATCGCCGGGCCTTCAGCCTCGTCCCCGAGTACCTCCGCTCGCCGGACGACGCCGCGAACCTGAGCGAGGTCGCCTTCCCGCTCGGCCGGCGGTTCCGCGCGCTCAAGTTGTGGGCGGTGCTGCGCTGTGTCGGACGCACCGGCCTGCAGCAGCGCATCCGTGAGCACGTTCGCCTGGCGGGGCTCTTCGAGCGGTGGGTACGCGACGACCCTCGCTTCGAGATCAGCGCACCGCCGCGCTTCTCACTCGTGTGCTTCCGTCTGCGCGGCGAGGACGGGGCGAACGAGCGCCTCCTGGACCGGGTCAACCGCAGCGGGGAGATCTTCATCTCCCACACGAAGCTCGACCAGCGTTTCGTCCTGCGGCTCGTGGTCGGCAACCAGCGCACGACCGAGGAGGATCTGGCGTTGGCCTGGGACGTGATCCGGCGCGCGGCCACCACCACCTAACGACAGCTCCAGGTCGAACGTCGAGACACGCCGCCGAGTGGGCCAGGATCGCGCCCGGCGGGGGCGAACGCACCAGTGAGGTGATCAAGCTTGCGCTCATCGGGCTCGCCGTCGGGGTCTTCAGCTCGCTCTTCGGTGTGGGCGGCGGCATCCTCATCGTGCCGCTTCTACTGCTCTTCACCAAGACGACCTCGCATCGCGCGACCGCGGCCTCCATCGGGGCGCTCGCGATCACCGCGCTCGCGGGGGTCGTCCTCTACGCCTTCCACGGGGACGTTCGGCCCGAGTACGCGGCGCTCGTCGGCCTCCCGGCCACGGTGGGTGCAGTCGTCGGCTCCGATCTCAAGCGCCGTGTCTCGGGTCGCGGCCTCACGCTCATGTTCGCGGTGCTCCTCCTCGTCATCGGCATCTGGCTGATCGCGCAATGAGCGCGACCACGATCACCCTCGCCCTGGCCCTCGGCTTCTCCGCGGGGATCCTGGCCGGCCTGTTCGGAGTCGGCGGCGGCATCCTCTTCGTCCCGACCCTCGTCGGGCTGGGGCTGGGCCAGGTGGAGGCGTCGGCGACATCGCTTCTGGCGATCGTGCCCACCGCCGCAGTCGCCATCCTCCGGGAACGCAAGGCGGGAACGCTGGACCCGCGAACCTCGGCAGTCATCGGGCTCTGCTCGATCTTCGGGGTAGCCGCGGGGGTGCAGGTGGCCCAGAATGTTCCCGAGGACCTGCTCAGGCGTCTCTTCGGTGTGCTGCTCGTCCTCGTCGCCGGCCAGCTCGCCTGGCGGGCACGGCGGCGGCCGCCAGTACTCTGATGGTGATGCGCCGATCGTCCGCCCTATCCGTCGGTGCCGCCGTGCTGCTCGGCCTGGCGGCGATCGTCGGCGGCTCGACCGCTTCCGGTGCAGCCAAGGCCCCGAAGCCGCCCAAGCCCGGGGCTCGCGCGACCGCGCAGGTCGTGGCGCTCACCATTCCCGGGCAGGATGGCTCGGCCACGGCACCGATCGTCGCGCCACCCGCGGCAGAGGTGGCCGGCCCGTTCAGCTACCCGGACGACGGATCGGTGCTCCAGATCAGCGTTTCCGAGACTTCCGCCCAGGCGCAGGCGGGTACGACGGCCGGCGCCGAGGCGACGGCGGAGCTCCGCGACGTCTCGCTCTTCGGCGGGGAGATCACCGTCGAGCGGCTGGTGGCGAGAACGCTGGCCGCTTCCGGCCGGGCGGGCTCGAGCGCCAGCATCGCAGGCTCCGTCGTCGAGGGCCTCGAGATCCTCGGGGTGCCCGTTCCCGCCCCCACGGCCGGCCAGGTCGTGCAGGTGGGGGACTGGGGTGAGCTGACACTGTTGGCGGGCGGCACGGGTGCCCCTGCTCCGGCGGCCGGCAGCGCCCCGGCGGCCGGATCGAGCCCAGCAGACACCGCTGCGGCCGCTGCGGCTGCCGCGAACTCACCGGAGGCGAGGATGGTCGCGTTCCAGCTGATCCTGACGGTGGAGCATGCAGGCGTGCCCGCCGGGTCGCAGCTGGTGCTCGGCAGCTCCAGCGTGCGGGCCGTGGCCGAGGTGCTCTCACCGGCGCGGCCGCCGAAGGGGGCGGAGCCACCCGACAAGCCGCAGCAGCAGCCCAAGCCGAAGCCCAAGCCGCGGAACGGGCCGGGGCTCGATCCCGGGAAGACGATCCCCGGGGCGCCGCCGGAGCTCGTCAAGCCTGCACCCGAGATCACCGCGCAGCTCTCCAGGGGCGGATATGTGTTCCCCGTCTACGGGCCGGCCTCGTTCGGGGACAGCTTCGGCGCTCCGCGCGCGGACGTCTCGGGAGGCTGGCATCACGGTGAGGACATTGTCGGGCCGCTCGGCACGCCCCTCCTGGCCGCCGCCGACGGCACGCTCTTCTCGGTCGGCTGGAACGACATCGGCGGCTGGAAGCTGTGGCTGCGCGACGGGCGCGGCAACGAGTTCTACTACGCCCATCTCTCCGCCTACTCTCCGCTCGCCGTCGACGGGACACGCGTCAAGGCAGGAGACGTGGTCGGGTTCATGGGCGACACGGGGGACGCCAAGGGCGGGGTCGTCCACCTGCATTTCGAGATCCATCCGGTCGAGCTGCTCGCGCTCGGCTACGACGGAGCAGTGGCGCCCTACCCGTTCCTCATCGCCTGGCGCCGTGCCGAAGACGTCTCCTTCGACGCAGGCCGACGTTTCGTGCCCGACGGCTCTGCCGGGCGCGGGCTCGCCCCGCCCGCGGGTGCGATCCTGCTCGAGCTCGACGACATCTCCACGACGAGCGGTCTCGTGCCGGGGGCGTTGCAGGCGGCAGTCAGACCGAAGCGGCCGGACGTCGACCGCCTTGTCCCCCGCGCCGGGTAGCGCGCGAGTGGCGCTCGCGAGGGCGGATCGGTGGGCTGACGTCTGGCGAGGCCCTGAAGGGCCCCGCGCGGGGGCGTTCCCGAGCGTACCGAGCGGTGAGTGGCGCACGCGGGCTCCTTCAGGGACTCACAAGGTGTTCGCCCCGGCGCGCGAATCGAACACGCTGGTCCGCTGCGGAAGCAAGCAATTCGGGGGGCGTGCCGCTTCGCCGTGTCGGGCGGCTCGGATCTCGTGACGGCCGGGCGCTCTGAACAGGATCAGGGGATCCGGAACGGATGCCCGCCGTCTCCGGCGAGCACCCGCTCCGGTGAGTCTCAGTCCCCGGTCCCGTTTCCGACCACACCCGCAACCACCGGCTCGGGTGCTCGCTCGAGATCCTCGAGGGGCTGGAGATCGTCATCGCCCGCGATGATGCCCGTGAGCCAGTCACGGGTCTTCGTGCCCGTCCAGGGGTTGTAGAGCGCTCCGGCGATCACCCCGGCGACGAGAACGGTCTTGCGTCCCTTGCCGCCGCGGCCCTTCTTCTCCTTGCCGGTCAGCTTGCCCGTTGCCGACTGGAGATCTTCGAGCGCGCGGCGCACCTGCTCCTGCACCTTCTTGTCCGTGGCGAGCGCCTTCGCCGAGCTCTTGACGCCGTCGCCCTTGGCGAGCGGGCCGTAGAGCTCACGTGCGGCGTCGAGCGCATCCCGCAGATCCTTGCGGAAGTCGGGATCGCTGAGCGCCCGATCCAGCATGGGGCGCACCGTTTCGAGCGTCCCGCTGATCTTCTTGGCCATGATCCGGCCGTCCTTTCGTTTCGCGTCAACTGCAGTATGCCGGGTGGCGAGCTCCTCGTGGTGGCCACTAGGATCCTGGCGTGCGCCGTCTCCGCCGCCTCCTGCTCGCGGTCGCCGCTCTCGCCGGCTTCGCGGCCTACGTGTGGGTCGCGGCTGTCCGTGCGGTTCCAGCTGTGCGCGAGCGCAAGCGGACGGCCCGGCAATCCCGCCGTGACGGAGTGTCACAAAGTGGTGAGTAGAGCACACCTGTAAGCCCTTCTCCCTGTTACGGTCTACGGGCCACCGGGAGACCAGGAGGGTTGGCATGGAACACTGGACGAGGTTCGTTCTGCGGCACCGGCTCTGGGTGCTGCTCGGCTGGATCGCGGTCTTCCTCGTTGCCGGCTTCGCCTCCTCGAAGCTCTCGGCCCTCCTCACCAACCGCTTCGCGCTCCCCGGGACGGAGACCGAGCGCGCCGAAGTGATCCTCCGCGACCACTTCGGTCAGCGCACCACCGGTTCGTTCACCCTCGTTGTCCAGTCAGCCAACGGAGACGCCGAGGCGCTGCTGCCGGCTGCTGAAGCCGCTGCGAAGCGCGCCGTCGCGAAGCTCCCGACCGCCACCTATGCCGGCGCAGAGGTCGTCGCAGGCGATGTCGTCGTCGCCCAGATCGTCTCCGATCTCCTGCCCGCCGACGCCAAGGGGAGGACCGACGAGATGCGCGCGGCGATCGGCGAGATCGCTGGGGCGAGGACCTACCTCACAGGCCAGGCCGCCTCCGAGCACGACCTCGATCCGGTGTTCGAGGAGGACCTGCAGAAAGGCGAGCTGATGATCGCCGTGCCGATCGCGCTGATCCTGCTCGTGTGGACGTTCGGCACGCTGGCGTTCCTGCTCCCGCTGCTGTTCGCGGCCGTGACGATTCCGACCACGCTCGGCGTGATCTGGATCATCGCCAATTTCATGGAGCTGACCACCTATCTCACGAACCTCGTCAGCCTGATCGGCCTCGGCATCGCGGTGGACTACTCGCTGCTCGTGGTCTACCGCTTCCGGGAGGAGCTGCGATCCGGCCGCGACCGGGACGAGGCGATCGTGCGCACGATGGCCACGGCCGGGCGCGCGGTCGTCTTCTCCGGGACGGCGGTGGCGATCGGCCTCGCGCTCCTGCTCTTCATGCCCCTGCCGTTCATGCGCGGCTTCGGAGTCGGCGGGCTGATCATCCCCGCCGTGTCCGTGCTCGCCGGCGTGACCCTGCTTCCCGTCCTCCTCTCCTTCATCGGTCGTCCGCTCGAGCGTGCTCGCCTCGTCCCACGATCGTTCATCGAGCGCCGCGCCGATCACGGCAGCGGGTTCTGGGCACGGCTGGCCCGGTCGATCATGCGACGCCCCGTCCTGTTCGCCGTCACTGCGACCGCGCTGCTGATCGCGCTCGCCGCCCCGGTGCTGGCGCTCGAGGTCGGTCCCGGATCGAGCTACGGGCTGCCGAAGAAGCTGGAGTCCGTTCAGGGGCTCGACATCCTCACGGCCGCTGTCGGCGCCGGCGCCACCGCTCCCACCAACCTCGTGGTGGACACGGGGAAGGACGGCGGGGTGGGCGATCCGGCGATCCAGAACGCTCTCGGCCGGCTGCAGGAGACGCTCACCGCAGATCCGCAGGTCGCGCGGGTGGACTATCGGCCCGAGGAGGTGCAGTTCGTCGACCCGACGGGCCGCTACCTCAATCTGCAGGTGACCGGCCAGGAGGACTACGGCACACCGGCCAGCCTGGAGTTCGTCGATCGTCTGCGCGGTGACATCGTCCCGGCTGCGGGCTTCCCGGGGTCCGTCGAGGTGCTGGCCGGCGGTGGCCCGCCGGGGGGCCGCGACTTCCTCGATCTCACGTACTCGTGGTTCCCCTGGCTCGTGATCGCCGTGCTCATCGCGACGTACATCCTGCTGCTGCGAGCCTTCCGTTCACTGCTGCTGCCGCTCAAGGCGATCATCCTCAACCTGCTCTCGATCGGCGCCTCGTACGGGTTGACGGTGGCCGTCTTCAAGTGGGGTGCAGGAGAGACCTTCGGTCTTACCGCCTACGACCAGATCGAGGGCTGGATCCCGGTGATGGTGTTCGCCATGCTCTTCGGACTCTCGATGGACTACGAGGTGTTCCTCGTCTCCCGCATGCGCGAGGCCTGGGACGAAGGCTCCGGCAACGATGACGCCGTCGTCACCGGCCTCGTCCGCACAGGACGGCTGGTCACCTCCGCGGGGCTGATCATGTTCGCCGCCTTCATGGGCTTCGTGGCCGGGTCCCTGGTCGGGCTGCAGCAGTTCGGTTTCGCGCTCGCCGCCGCGATCCTGATCGACGTCACGATCGTCCGCGCCCTGCTCGTGCCGAGTGCGATGAAGCTTTTCGGCAAGTGGAACTGGTGGCTGCCGGACGGCGTCGCCCGCCTGGTACGCGTGCAGGCCTCGCCCCTCGGTCACCAGAGGCCGACGGTGCGACCAGCCGGCAAGTAGTACTCCGGGGATGCATGGCCCCGTCCCGCGCGTCCGCGGCCCGTACGCCTGGCGCTTCTTCGTGCTGATCGCCGGGCTGGCCCTGTTCGCGTTCGGGATCGTGCTGCAGGTCGAGTCCGAGCTCGGGCTCTCGCCCTGGGATGTGCTGAGCCAGGGCCTGTCGCGTCACACCCCGCTCAGCTTCGGCGCAGCCAACATCGCAGTGGCGCTCGTCGTCCTGGCCTGTGCCTGGGCGCTGGGGGCCCGAATCGGTGTCGGCACGCTGGCCAACGCGACCCTGATCGGCGTCTTCATCGACGTGTTCTCCTCCATCGAGGCCGTGGCCCGTCTCTCGGAGCACGGTGTGGCAGTGCGCACGGGCCTGCTGGCGGTCGCCATTCTCCTGGTCGGTGTCGCGTCGGCTCTCTACATCGGCGCCTGGCTCGGGGCAGGGCCCCGGGATTCGCTCATGCTCGTGGTCAACCGCCGTACCGGCCTGCGGATCGGCCTGGCGCGCACGATGGTCGAGATCGGAGCGGTCGCCGCCGGGTTCGCGCTCGGTGGCACCGTCGGATTCGGCACGGTGGCCTTCGCCGTCGCCGTGGGACCGGCGGTGGAGCTCGGGTGCCGCGCCGTCACCGCCGCACGGCTCGCGCTACCGCCGTCGCCGACCGGGGCTGGAACTCCGGCTGTAGGCCGATAGGATCAGTGGCATGAGAGGGCTCGTCTGTGCGGGCGGCGAGGCGACGCGTCTCGGCGAGCTCACCCGTGTCACCAACAAGCACCTGCTGCCGGTGGGCAGCTGGCCGATGGTCTACTACCCGCTGCAGCTCCTGGAGCGCGCCGGCGTGCAGGACGTGCTCCTCGTCACGGGCAAGGGCCACGCCGGCCAGATGATCGACCTGCTCGGCGACGGCAGGCTGCCGGTACGCGGCACCGACCAGCCGCTGCTCGAGGTCGATCTCACCTACAAGGTGCAGACGAGAGCGGGCGGGATCGCGCAGGTGGTCGGCATGGCCCGCGATTTCGCACGCGGCGAGAAGCTCGTCGTCGTGCTCGGCGACAACATCTTCGAACGATCACACGCGGCCACGATCGCCGCCTGGGGCGGCGCCGGCGACAACGCGCTGATCTTCGTCAAAGAGGTGCCCGACCCCGAGAACTTCGGGGTCGTCGTCTACGGCGAGGACGGGCGCGTCTCGGACATCGTGGAGAAGGCCGGCGTCGTCGATCTCCGCTACGAGGCACCCCCCACGAACCACGCGGTCGTCGGCCTCTACTGCTATCCCGCAGACGTGTTCGACCTGATCGAGGAGCTGGAGCCATCGTCGCGTGGGGAGCTGGAGATCACCGATGTCAACCGCCACTACGCACAGGCGGGGCGGCTCGAGGTGGCCATGGTCGACGGGTGGTGGGAGGACGCGGGCAAGCACTGGCAGCACCTCGCCGAGATCGGGCGGCTCGTCGAGGAGACGGGCGCAAACCTGTGATCGCCGGACTGCTCCGGATCCCGCTCGCGCGGTACGCCGACGAACGCGGCTGGTTCTGCGAGTTGCGCCGTGAGACGCTGCTGCCCAAGCCGACGGTGCAGACGAACGTGTCGTTCTCGCGTGAGGGCGTGATCCGCGGCCTGCACTTCCACGAGCGCGGCCAGGACGACCTCTTCGCCTGCCTGCACGGCACGGCGCGGGTAGTCGTCCTTGACCGCACGAGCGGGGAGGCGTACACGGAGGACATCGGTGACGAGAACCCTGTCGCCCTGTACATCCCCGGCCATCACGCTCACGGCTTCGAGGCACTGACCGATCTCCTCTTCTGTTACCACGTGACGCAGGAATACGACCCGGCCCAGCCCGACGAGCATGGGCTGTGCTGGCAGGACGAGCGAGTGAGGCACCTGTGGAGCACGACGACGCCGATCGTCTCCGCGCGGGACGCCGCCGCCTGCTCGTAACGGGCGCCGGCGGCCAGCTCGGCCGCGCGCTCGTCTCCGAGTTCGGCGGCGGTGGCCACGACGTCGTCGCGCTCGCGCACGGCGACTGGGACGTCGCCTTCCCGCCTCCTGCCGGCCTCGGCGATGTCGACCTCGTGCTGCACGCTGCGGCCTGGACGGACGTGGACGGCGCAGAGGCGGATCCGCAGGGCGCCGCCGACGTCAACATCGGGGGCGTGGCCAACGCGGCGTCACTGGGCGCACCGCTTGTCATGTACTCCACCGACTACGTCTTCGACGGGACGAAGCGTGAGCCGTACCTGGAGAGCGATGCACCCAACCCGGTGTCCGTGTACGGCCGCACGAAGCTGCATGGAGAGGCCGTGGCGGGTGAGCGGGCGTGGATCGTGAGGACGTCGTGGCTGTTCGGCCCGACGGGACACAACTTCCTGCGCACGATGCTGAGGCTCGGTTCCGAGCAGGCCGAGGTCGCGGTCGTCGACGACCAGCGAGGCTGCCCCACGTTTGTCGGGCACCTCGCGCACGCCACGCGGCGGCTCACAGAGCTGGGGCTCCCCTACGGTGTGTGGCACCTCGCGGCCGAGGGCGAGTGCACCTGGGCCGACTTCGCCGAGGCGATCTTCGAGGAGGCGGGGTTGCACTGCCGGGTGAGGCGGATCGGCTCGCACGAGTTGCCGCGGCCCGCTCCGCGGCCGGCCTACTCGGTGCTGCGCTCGGAGCGGCGCGAGGCTCCCGCTCTACCGCACTGGCGCGACGGCCTGCGCACCTGCCTCCTGCAGCTCTGACTGCGGCTGTCGCGGTCGGGCGAGCTCGCGGAGGTGTCGCTCCCCGCGTCGCATGGCCCAGGCGTGGTTCCAGTACTCCCGGGGGCAGGAGAGGAAGTCGTAGACGGTGCCGGGGTCGGCGGGCACGAACCACGTGTCGGTGAAGCGGTAGATGGCGGTGGGCATGATGGTGATTCGCCAGACGCGCGGCCTCGGTTTGCCGCGCACCACCATGGTCGCGTCCGACGCGACGCCGAGTAGGCTTAGAAGATGCGAATTCTCGTCACCGGCGGCGCCGGATTCATCGGGTCGCACTTCGTGCGACGGCTGGCTGCGGCCGGCGAGCAGGTGGTGGTGCTCGACAGGCTGACCTACGCCGGTAACCCGGCGAACCTGGAGGGCGTCGAGCACGAGTTCGTGCAGGGGGACATCGCCGACGCAGACGTGGTCGCGGAGGCGGCCGACGGATGCGACGCGATCGTCAACTTCGCAGCCGAGACACACGTCGACCGCTCCATCCTCAGCTCACGCGACCTCGTGGAGACGAACATCGTGGGCCCGCAGGTGCTGCTGGCCTGGGCGCGCGACCATGACGCGCGCCTCGTGCACGTGTCCACCGACGAGGTGTACGGGGACTTCGAGGCCGGTGGGTTCGCGCGAGAGACCGATGCGCTTCGTCCCTCGAATCCCTACAGTGCCGCCAAGGCGGGCGGCGATCTGCAGGTGCTGGCCGCCGTTCGCACCTATGGCGTCGATGCCGCCATCACGCGCGGCTCGAACACGTACGGGCCGAACCAGTACCCGGAGAAGCTCCTGCCGCTCTTCCTCACGAACGCCCTGGACGGCCAACCGCTGCCCGTCTACGGCGACGGCCGGCAGGTACGCGACTGGCTGTTCGTGGAGGACCACTGCGCCGGTATCGACACCGTGTTGCGCCGCGGCCTCGCCGGCGAGGTCTACAACGTCGGCGGCGGCGACGAGCGCGAGAACATCGAGATGACCGAGCGCGTGCTCGAAGCCACGGGTGCCGACCGCTCGCTCCTGCGTTATGTCGAGGACCGATCGGGTCATGATCGCCGCTACGCGCTCGATTCGTCGAAGATCGCCGACGAGCTCGGCTGGCGGCCTGCGGTGAGCCTGGGCGAGGGCTTCGCCCGCACCGCCGCGTGGTACCGCGACCGGCGTGACTGGTGGGAACCGATCAAGTCCTCCGGCGGCTTCCGCGACTATTACGACCGACAGTACGCTTCCCGACTTCAGACCTGACCGCAAACGTCCGATTGATCCCGGGCGTCCTATCCGTCATGAGACTCCGTCGACCCCTGCTTTCCGCGCTCCTCTGCTGCGCCGCCCTGGCGGCGTGCGTCGGCGCGGCCACTGCCACCTCCCTCCGAGCAGCTGCTCCCGCTCCGATGTTCGTGCTCACCGGCGGCGGTTGGGGCCACGGCGTGGGAATGAGCCAGTGGGGTGCGTACGGGCAAGCGGTGCAGGGGCGCAGCTTCGAGCAGATCCTCGCCACCTACTACCCGGGCACCGTGCTCGGTCGGCACCCGCGTCAGGTCGTGCGCGTGCTGCTCCGCGAAGGTGCCACGAGCGTTCGCGTGCTTGCGGGTGCCGGCTATACGGTCACGGACGCTCTGGGCAAGCGCGCCCGGTTCGAACCGGGCGAACGGACGCTGCGGGATCCCCTCAAGGTTCGGGAGGCAAAGGGCGAGCCGTGGCTCGTGCCCCCTTTGACCTTTACGCCGGAGACCGGTTCCCAGCTTTCACTCGACGGAACGACGTACCGGGGTACCTTCACCGTCCTGGCCGACGCAGGAAAGCTGATGGTCGTGAACAACGTGCGGCTCGAGGCGTACCTGCTGGGGGTCGTCCCGAGCGAGATGCCGGTGGCCTGGCCGCTCGAGGCCCTCAAGGCGCAGGCAGTGGCGGCCCGAACCTACGCCGTCCGCGGACTGCTCAAGGACAGGCCGTTTGATCTCCATGCGGACTGGCGCAGCCAGATGTACCGCGGAGTCGCTGCCGAGGCGCCCGGCCCGACGCAGGCCGTCAAGGAGACTGCGGGTCGCGTCCTGCTCTATGAGGGGAAGCCCGCCACGACGTTCTATCACTCGTCCTCGGGCGGCCACACGCGGAACGCAGCCGATGTGTTCGGCATCGACGTGCCGTACCTGCAAGGGGTCGACGACCCCTGGGACGAGTCCTCGCCGCGGCATCGCTGGGAGACGCGGGTGCTCACGGGGAAGGCGCTGGCCCAGATGTTCGCTCTGGAGGCACCGGTTGTCGACGTCTCGGCGGAGCTCGGCCGCGACGGCCTTGCGGTGCTGGTCCGTCTCGAGGATGCCGGCGGCGCCGTGCGCGAGGTGAAGGTGGCGGACGTCCGCACGACGATGTCGTTGCATTCGCTGTCCTTCCGGCTCGGCACGCTCAAGCTCGAAACGGATCCGGCGACCCCCACCACGGTCCCGCCACGGGCCAGGGTGATGCTCGCCGGCACGAGTCGTGAGGTGGAAGAGCCGCGCCTCGAGCGGTTGACGCCGGGCGGAGCCTGGGTGCCGGCTCCCAAGCTCCCCGTACGGCCTGACGGGACGTTCTCGGTCGTGGTCAAGCCGCCGGTGACGTCGGTGTACCGGCTCAGCGGCTCCGGCGTGCCGGGCCCTTCCGTGACGGTCGAGGTCGTCAGCGGCCCGCCGTGAGGGCCGCACGCCTCGCTGCGCTTTCCCTGGTCGCGCTTCTCGCGGCGCTCGTCGTGTCCGCCGCCGACCGCCCGTCTGCCGACCGCCTGCTCAGCGCCACAGCCGCTGCCCAGGAGCCCGCCTGGCCCGCGCGCCGGCACAGCGTCTCGGCCACCGATCCGGGATTCGCCTCCGACGATCCTCTGCTCCCGCTGCAGTGGTACCTCCCCGTGGGGAGGGTGCTGGCCGCGTGGGCTGAAGCCCCGGTGCTGCCTCCGGTGCGGGTGGCGGTGATCGATTCGGGCGTCGACCTCGGGCACCCCGATCTCCTGGGCCGGGTGATCGAGGCACGAAGCTTCGTCGGCGGCTCCGCCGCCGACCGCACG
The DNA here is from genome assembly GCA_963738505.1 of uncultured Actinomycetes bacterium. Classification (GTDB taxonomy): domain Bacteria; phylum Actinomycetota; class Thermoleophilia; order Gaiellales; family Gaiellaceae; genus Gaiella. Next base: position 446,933 of record CAVTWR010000018.1, read on the forward strand.
GGTCACGGGACGATCGTGGCGGGCCTGATCGCGGCGGGGATCGACAACGGCGTCGGCATCGCCGGGCTGGCGCCTTCTGCGGAGCTGCTGGTCGCACGCGTCGTCACCAACGGTCAGGCGATCCCGCTGACCGCCGAGGCGAAGGCGATCCGCTGGGCGGTCGACCGGGGCGCGCAGGTGATCAACCTCAGCGTGGGCGGGCTCCGCGATCCCGACGATCCGTCCCGGGACACGTACTCGAAGCTGGAGGCGGACGCGGTCGCCTACGCGGTCTCCAAGGGCGTGGTCGTGGTCGCCGCAGTCGGGAACGGCGACGCCGCGCCACGGCAGCCGTGGCCGTACGCGAGCTACCCGGCCGCTCTTCCGCACGTGCTCGGCGTGGGTGCGCTGACCCGCAAGGGCAACGTGCCGGCGTACTCGAACCAGGATCCCGTCTACGTCGATCTCGTGGCTCCGGGTGTGGACATCGTGTCGACGTTCCCCCGTTCGCTCACGGCGCGCCGGGCGTCGTGCGAGGAGCAGGGCTACACGCTCTGCGCCACGCCGGACTTCGAGGACGTCTCCGGTACTTCCTTTGCGGCGCCCCAGGTGACGGCCGCCGTGGCGAACCTGCTCGCCGTGGCGCCGCGCCTCACCGCCGATCAGGCGGTGGCGCTGGTGGAGCGGGCCGCCCGCGACCTCGCGCCCGAGGACGGCTGCCCCCGCTGCCGCCCGGGCCATGACCCCCAGAGTGGATACGGCCGGCTGGACGGCGCGGCCGCTCTCGCCCGCAGCTTCGATCCCCCTCCGCCTGACGCGCTCGAGCCGAACGACGATGCCGGCACCGCGGCCCGCCGGCTGCCGAGAGGCAAGATCACGGTGGCTGCGACGCTCGACCACTACGACGACCCCGACGACGTGTACTCGGTCAGGCTGCGCCGGGGCGAGAGGCTGCGCGTTCGACTGTCGGGTACTGCGGGCACCGCGCTCACGATCCTCACACCCCGGGCCTCGTCGCTCGCCGCCGCCAGGACGACCGCTCGCCTCGTCGTTGCCCGCTCGCGTGCGGCGAAGACGCATCGGTTGAGCACGCAGGGCGCCCCCGCGGCGGGCTGGTACGCGATTCACGTCCACCTGACCGCGGGCGGTCGTGCGAGCTACGACCTCGCCGTCACGCGCACCTGAGCGACACCCGCAACGCTCGTGCGGCACCTACAACACCAACGAGGGTTCCAGGTCAGCCGTTAGGAGATGCCGCACTAGGAGAGCAACTCGCGCTCGGGCACGTCGCGCAGGGCCCGCGCCGGAGCGCCGACGACGACGACCCTGGGCGGCACGTCCCGTGTGACGACGGCGCCCGCGCCGATGAACGCCTCCTCGCCGATCTCGACCCCGGGGCAGAGCATGGCGCCGCCACCGACGCGCGCGCCACGACGGATCGTCGGGCCTTTGATCAGCGCCCTGCGCTCCTCGGTGCGACCCATGAAGTTGTCGTTGGTGGTCACCACGCAGGGGGCGATGAAGACCTGGTCCTCGAGTGTCGAGTAGGCGGTGATGTAGGCGCCGGCCTGAATCGTGGTGAGTGCTCCGACCGTGGTGTCGTTCTCGATCAGCGAGCCGCGGCCGACCACGACGTCGTCACCGAGCGTCACCCGTTCTCGGATGCAGGACTGATCGCCGAGGATCACGCGCTGCCCGATCGTGGTGCCGGCGAACACGATGGCGCCTGTGGAGATCACCGTGCCCGCGCCGATCACGGTTGGCGGCAGCGGGTCACGAGCGGCGGTGGAGCGGGGGGACAACACCGGTTGCTTCCCGACGACTGCGTACTCGAGCACCCTCACGCCGTCGCCGAGCACGGTCCCCTCGTGGACGACGGCCGTGGGATGGATCTCAGCGGCCACGCAACGACTCCGTCAGCCGGTCGAGCGTGCGGACGACGACGAGCCCGTCCCGCGCTTCCTGATGCGTGCCCGGACCGTCTGCGACCAGGCGCAGGAAGTGCTGCACCTCGAGGCGCAACGGCTCGTCGTTGGGGATCTTGGGACTGAAGATGTCGCCGGTGCGCGTGCGCCACTCGCCGTACGAGGTCGACGGCTCCCACGGAGCCTTGTCGTACACCGTGACCTTGCGCTCCAGCTCCATATCGTCGAACACGACCATGCGCTCGCTGCCGACGACGGTGATCTTGCGCATCTTGTGCGGGTCGAGCCAGGAGAGATGCATGTGCGCGACACGGCCGGAGGGGAAGCGCAGGTAGCAGAAGACGACGTCCTCGATTCCCTTCTGCAGGAAGTCGCGGCCGAGCGCGATCGCCTCCTCGGGCTCCTCGTCGAGCAGCCAGAGGATCACGGAGAGGTCGTGGACGCCGAGCGACCAGAGGGCGTTCTCGTTGGCGCGGATCACCCCCAGGTTCTGCCGGTTCCCGTAGATGCAGAGCACGTCGCCCAGCTCGCCGCCGTCGACGAGGTGCTTCACGTGGCGCAGACCGGGGTGATAGAGCAGGAGGTGACCGGGCATGAGTACGAGGCCGCGGGCCTCCGCGAGCGCGAGCAGCTCTTCCATCTCCGTGCCGCGCATCGCCGGGGGCTTCTCCACGAAGACGTGCTTGCCGGCCTCGAGGGCGCGCCTGGCGAGCTCGTGATGCGTGGGGACCGGCGTTGCGATGATCACGGCGTCGAGTTCGTCGTCCTCGAGCAGGTCGTCGAAGCGTTCGGTGACGCGCGCGGCGGGGTAGCGGCCGCCGAACTGCGCCCGGCTCTCCTGGGACGGGTCGCAGATCCAGCGGAGCCGCGCCAGCTCGTCGAAGTTGCGGACGAGGTTCTTGCCCCAGTTGCCGACCCCGGCCTGGCCGACCGTGATCTGGCGCTCTGCGGCCGGTCGCGACGGCTCGCGACCCGGGCTCACAGCTTCCAGACCTTCGCGTCCGTGACGCCGGCCCGGCCGGTGGCGTTGCGGAAGTCGACGACGAGCTTGGCCTGGGCCACGAGGTCGGCGTAGTCGATCGACGTGTGGGCGGTGGCGATGATCACGGCGTCGTAGGCCCCCGGCTCGAGCGGGACCGAGGTCATTTCCAGGCCGTGCTCGCGGAAGCTCGGGACGTGAGGGTCGTGGTAGGAGATCGTTGCGCCGGCACCCATCAGCAGCTGGATCAGCTTGATCGCGGGGGACTCGCGCATGTCGGAGATGTCGGCTTTGTAGGCCACTCCGAGCACGAGGATGTGGGCCCGTGACAGCGACACACCGGCTCCGTGGTTCAGCGCCTGCGAGACGACCGAGCGGCAGTAGTACGGCATCGCCTGGTTGACCTTGCCGGCGAGCTCGATGAACTCGGTGGTGAAGTCGACCTCGCGCGCCTTCCAGGTGAGGTAGAAGGGGTCGATGGGGATGCAGTGGCCGCCGAGGCCGGGGCCTGGGTCGAAGCGCATGAACCCGAACGGCTTGGTGGCGGCGGCGTCGACGACTTCCCAGACGTCGATGCCGAGCCGGTCGCAGAGCTGGGCGAGCTCGTTGACGAGGGCGATGTTGACGGAGCGGAAGATGTTCTCGAGCAGCTTGGTCAGCTCGGCCGCTTCCGGTGTGGACACGCGGTGCACGGTGTCGACGGCGCCGCCGTAGAGCGCCGCTGCAGCCTCGGTGGAGGCTTCGTCCAGCCCGCCGACGACCTTGGGGACGGTCTTCGTGGTGTGGTCGAGGCGGCCGGGGTCGACGCGCTCGGGGGAGTAGGCGAGGTGGAAGTCCTGTCCGGCGACGAGGCCGGAGCCGCGCTCCAGGATGGGCAGTACCTCGTCGCGGGTGGTGCCCGGGTAGGTCGTGGATTCGAGCACGACCAGGTGTCCGGGCCTGAGGCGAGTGGCGATCTGTTCGGATGCGGCGCGCACGATGGCCAGGTCGGGCTCGCGCTGTTTGGAGAGCGGTGTCGGTAGCGCGATCAGGATCGCCGCGGCGTGGCGCAGCTCGTCGTAGTCGGTGGTTGCGCTCAGGCCGTTGGCGACCAGGTGCGCGAGCCTGGCGGAGGGGACGTCCTCGATGTAGCTCTCGCCGCGGTTGAGCATGGCCACGCGCTCGGCGCTGACGTCGACGAGCAGGACGCGCCGGCCGGCGTCGGCGAACACCTCGGCGAGCGGGACGCCGACGTAGCCGGCGCCGACGATGGCGACGTCGTAGCGGGTGTCTTCCATGGTGGTCATCGATCTCGCATCGTAGTCAGGGCATTGGCAATGTGTTGCGCTGCGTGACCGTCGCCGTAGAGGGTGGGGAGGCCCTGCGGCAGCCGCGCCTCGCGCACGGCAGCGGCCAGTCGTTCGGGGTCGGCGTCGACGAGGATGTTGGCACCGAGCAGGACGGTGTCCACCCACTCGGTGGAGGGGCGCGTGGTCACGCAGGGCACCCCGTGCCAGTACGCCTCCTTCTGCAGCCCTCCCGAGTCGGTGACGATGACCCTGGCCGCAGCGGCGGCCACCGCCAGCTCCAGATAGCTCATCGGCGCGCGCAGCTCGATGTTGGCGCCGAGCTGCAAACCTTGCTCGGCGATGGCCTGGGCGGTGCGGGGGTGTGCGGGGAGCACCACCGGCTCGTCGAGCGCGGCGAGGCCCGCCAGGATGCGGCCCAGCCGCGGCGCCTGGACGTTCGCCTCGCGATGGATGGTGGCGAGCACGTAGGTGCCCGCGGGGTGCGGTGGCGCGAAGTGGCTTCGTGCGGCGGGGGTGAAGAGCCGCGCCGCGTCGGCCATCACGTCGCCCACGACCTCGATGCGGCCGCCGGCGCCCTCCTCGCGGAGCGTCTGCGCGGAGCGCTCGTCCGGGCAGAGCAGGAGGGCCGAGCGGCTGTCGACCTCGATCCGGTTGCGCTCCTCCGGCATCGCCAGGTCGCCGGAGCGCAGGCCCGCCTCGACGTGCGCCAGGGGCGCGCCGGCCGCCGAGGCGGCCCGCGCCGCGGCCACGGTGGTGTTGGTGTCCCCGAACACGACCACCCAGTCGGGGCGCTCCCGCTCGATCAGCGGCCGCACCGCTCCTTCGATCGTGTCCGTGTCGGCCGTTCGCAGGTCGAGCGCGTACGTCGGCTCGGGCACCCCGAGCTCGTCGAAGAAGACGGCCGACATCGCGCGATCCCAGTGCTGCCCGGAGTGCACCGAGCGCTGCTCGATCCCCGCCGCGGCGAGCGCGAGCGAGAACGGCGCAGCCTTGATGAACTGAGGCCGGTTGCCGACGACGGAGAGCACCCTCACGCTTCCAGGGTAGTCGCGGCTCCTCCGGGGCGGCCTTCCGCACCCGGCTACAATCCGTCGGCTCGGGCCGTTAGCTCAGTTGGTAGAGCAGGGGACTCTTAATCCCAAGGTCGAAGGTTCGAATCCTTCACGGCCCATCCCCGAAGCGGCTTGGACACTCGGATCCCGGCCGTCGGGCGTTCCTCTCGTCTCGCTCCGTGTCCCAACCGTGTCCCAACGGAAGTGTCGCAGTGACCGGGGAAGCCCAGCGGCGAGGGCGAATCTGCTGGGACCCGTGGGATAGCGACGGCAGACGGTGTCAGAGATGATGCGAGCGTGGCTGACGCGGAAACCGCATATCTGACGCCCGAGGGACGCGCACGCCGTGAGATCGACCGGATGCTCGTCGGCGGCAGGATGGGTGGTGCAGGACGCCTCGCGGGTGAACCTGTCGGCGGCGCGAGGCGTGGCGGTGCGCGAGTTCGTGTTGAAGTCGCCGCACGGTCGCGTCGACTACCTGCTGTTCGTCGATGGTCGGGCGGTGGGGGTGCTGGAGGCGAAGAAGGAGGGGCAGCCGCTGATCGGGGTCGAGTGGCAGAACGCCCGGTACATCGACGGTCTTCCGGACGAGATCCCGACGGCGCTTGAGGGTGCGTTGCCGTTCGCGTACGAGTCGACCGGGGTCGAGACGCGGTTCACGAACACGCTCGATCCCGAGCCGACGAGCCGTCAGGTGTTCTGGTTCCACCGGCCCGAGACGCTTGCACGGTGGCTGGAGGAGGTGGCCCGGTATCCGACCGCACCGACGCTGCGCCACCGGCTACGGATGCTGCCCACCACTTGAGGAGAACGGGCTGTGGCCTGCGCAGTTCCGGGCGATCGAGAACCTGGAGGCGTCGCTGGCGGCGAACCGTCCGCGGGCGCTGATCCAGATGGCGACCGGGTCGGGCAAGACCTTCACCGCTGCGAACGTCGCTACCGGCTCGTCAAGTTCGCCGACGCGCGGCGCATCCTGTTCCTCGTCGACCGGGCCAACCTGGGCCGTCAGACGCTGAAGGAGTTCCAGAGCTTCACCACCCCGGACGACGGCCGCAAGTTCACCGAGCTGTACAACGTGCAGCACCTGGCATCGAACACGATCGACCCGGTCGCGCGAGTCACGATCTCCACGATCCAGCGGCTCTACTCGATCCTGCGCGGCGAGGCCGATCTCGACCCGAGGAGCTTGATGAGCACTCCGCCTACGAGCTTGCCGTCGGAGCCGCTGCCGGTCGAGTACAACCCGGCGGTGCCGCCCGAGACGTTCGACGTCGTGATCGTGGACGAGTGCCACCGCTCGATCTACGGGCTGTGGCGGCAGGTGCTGGACTACTTCGACGCCTTCACGATCGGGCTGACCGCGACGCCGAGCAAGCAGACCTTCGGCTTCTTCAACCAGAACCTGGTGATGGAGTACGGGCACGAGCAGGCCGTCGCCGACGGGGTCAACGTCGACTTCGACGTGTACCGGATCCGCACCGCAGATCACCGAGCAGGGCGTCGACGATCGACGCCGGGATCGTGACCAAGTTCCGCGACCGGCAGACGCGCCGCACCCGCTGGGAGAAGCTCGACGACGACCTGGCCTACACCGCGAACGACCTCGACCGCGACGTGGTCGCCAAGGACCAGATCCGCACCGTGCTCGAGACCTTCCGGGACAGGCTGTTCACCGAGATCTTCCCCGGCCGCACGCGAGGTGCCGAAGACGCTGATCTTCGCCAAGGACGACGCGCACGCCGAGGACATCGTGCAGATCGTCCGGGAGGAGTTCGGCAAGGGCAACGACTTCGCCGCCAAGATCACCTACAAGACGACCGGCAGGAAGCCCGACGACCTGATCGCCGAGTTCCGCAACTCGCTACAACCCGCGCATCGCCGTCACCGTGGACATGATCGCCACCGGCACCGACGTGAAGCCGCTGGAGTGCGTGTTCTTCATGCGCATCGGTGAAGAGCCGCACCTACTTCGAGCAGATGAAGGGCCGGGGCGTCCGGGTGATCGACGACACGACCTTCCAGGCCGTCACCCCCGACGCCGCACCAAGGAGCGGTTCGTGATCGTCGACGCCGTCGGCGTGACCGAGACCGAGCTCGTCGAGACCCAGCCGCTCGACCGCAAGCCCACCGTGCCGCTCGACAAGCTCCTGCGCCAGCTCTCCTGGGGCGTGCGCGACCCGGACTCGCTCTCCACGATCGCCGCACGCCTCTCCCGGCTCGACCGGCGACTCACGAAGGACGACCGCGACCAGCTCGAACAGCTCGTCCGGCGGCACGACCCTCAAGGAGATCGCGAGCGCGATCGTCGCTGCGCTCGACCCCGACCAGCAACTCGAAGCAGCACAAGCCGCCACGGGGAGCGACGACCCCGTCCGTCGAGGAGATCGCGCTGCGCGAGCCGCTCGCTCCTCGACGCAGCGATCGAGCCGCTCGCCACGCAACCCCGAGCTCCGTGAGCTGATCGTCGAGGTGCGCCGCTCCTACGAGCAGGTGATCGACGAGACCTCCACGGACAAAGTCATCGAGGCCGGGTACTCCGAAGGACGCCGCCGACCGGGCGCGTGCAACCGTCGAGTCGTGGGAGCAGTTCGTCGACCGACAACAAGGACGAGATCACCGCCCTCCAGATCCTCTACAGCCGCCCACACGCCGCACGGCTGACCTTCCGCCAGATGAAGGAGCTCGCCCAGACCATCGAGTCGACCGCCGTACCAGTGGACACCCGAGAAGCTCTGGAGCGCCTACGAGCAACTCGACCGCTCCAAGGTGCGCGGCTCAGGCCAGCGCGTCCTCACCGACCTCGTCTCCCTCGTCCGCGTCGCCCTCCACCAGGAAGACGAACTCGTGCCGTACCCCGATCAGGTGCGCGAGCGGTACCAGGGCATGGCTCCTGCAACAGGAGAACGCCGGTCGCACCTTCACCGCCGAGCAGCTGGACTGGCTCGAACGCATCCGCGACCACATCGCCGCCAGCCTCCGCATCACACCGGACGACTTCGACTACACGCCCTTCGCCGAAGCAGGCGGACTCGGCAAGGCCGCGCAGGTCTTCGGCGACGACTCGCGCCGCTGCTCGACGAGATCAACCAGGTGCTCGCCGCATGACTGAGCTGCCGCCTGGGTGGGCAGAGACGACGTGGGCGATCTGGTTGCGACAGTTCGTGGACTCAACTACAAGAAGGAGCAGGCGAGTACCCAGGCGGCTGACGGGCTCGTTCCGCTCCTTCGAGCCACGAATGTGCAGGACGGCCGACTGTTGCTGGACGCGGAACTGCTGTTCCTCCCTGAGAGCCTGGTTCGGAGAGAGCAGTGGCTCCAGTCTGGCGACATCGTGATCGCGTCCTCCAGTGGCAGTTCATCCGTCGTAGGGAAGTCTGCCCCGATGAGGGAGAAGTGGCACGGAACGTTCGGAGCATTTTGCACTGTCCTCCGTCCATCCAAGCCGTCCGATCCGCGGTTCCTCGCTACCTCGTAGGCTCACCGACCATTCGCACGCGATGGTCGAAGCTGGCCGCAGGCACGAACATCAACAACTTGAAGTCGGCTCACGTCACACAGACACCGGTTGCGCTCCCGCCTCTGAACGAGCAGCGGCGGATCGTTGCTGCGATCGAGGAACAGTTCTCGCGGCTCGACGCTGCCGACGCCTTACTTGACGCAGCCGGAGAGCGACTTGCGGTGCTGTCAAAGCTACTGGACGCGCAGATGCTCAGTGGTTGGGAAACGAAGCCCCTCGATTCGCTCTGCCCAGTCTTCGTCGATTGTGCCCATCGGACTCCGGAGTACAGCTCCGAGGGAGTTCCGGCGCTGCGACCGCGGGATGTCGTGGGAGGCAGGCTTCGTCTGGATACCGCAGCTCGCGTCGGCCGCTCAGAGTTCGACATCCAGACCAAGCGACGTGTTCCCTTGGAGGGAGACGTCGTCTACAGTCGGGAACTCAGCTTTGGCTGGGCCGTCGCCGTTCCTCCAGACACCACCGTTTGTCTCTCGCAGGGAATGGTGCTCTTTCGTCCCGGCGCCTCTCTGTTGCCGGAGTTCCTTGTATTGGTGCTGAATAGTTCGCTCGGAAGAAAACAGGCGGAGAGGGCCGCCGTTGGAAGCGCGCACCCGCACATCAATCTTCGGGACATCCGGGCCTACCGGATCCCCGTGCCTCCGCTCGACGAGCAGCGTCGGATCGCGGCTGAGGTTGCGGCTCGCTTGTCGGCAGTTGAGAGAGTGCAGGCCTCGCTGGAAGGAGCGCGTCTCCGAGGCGCCGCTCTGCGCAGGTCGATCCTTGAGCGTGCCTTTCGTGGCGAACTGGTGGTGCAAGACCCCTCGGACGAACCTGCATCTGCGCTCCTCGAACACATCCGCGCTGAACGGGATGAAGCCACACGAGCCCCGAGGCGTCGTAGGGTGGGCGCATGAGTGCTCAGAACGGCCTCGTCCAACGGCTCTGGAACTACTGCAACGTCCTGCGCGACGACGGGCTGTCGTACGGCGACTACGTCGAGCAGCTCACCTACCTGCTGTTCCTGAAGATGGCCGACGAGCAGACGAGGCCGCCGTTCTCGCGGCCGGCGATCGTCCCGGAGGGGCTCGACTGGCCGATCCTGCTGGCGCGCGACGGCGACGAGCTCGAGGTCCACTACCGGCACGTCCTCGACCGAGCTCGGGCGCAAGCCGGGGATGCTCGGCGTCATCTTCCGCAAGGCGCAGAACCGGATCCAGGACCCGGCGAAGCTGCGGCGGCTGATCGTCGACCTGATCGACCGCGAGAGCTGGCTGACGCTCGACGCCGACGTGAAGGGCGACGCCTACGAGGGGCTGCTGGAGAAGAACGCCGAGGACGTGAAGTCGGGCGCAGGCCAGTACTTCACGCCGCGGCCGCTGATCCGGGCGATCGTCGAGGTGATGCGGCCCGAGCCGGGGATGCGGATCTGCGACCCGGCGTGCGGCACCGGCGGCTTCCTGCTCGCCGCGCACGAGTGGATCGCGCGCAACTACCCGAACCTCGACCCCGACCAGAAGCGGCACCTGCGCTTCGAGGCGCTGCGCGGCTGGGAGATCGTCGACAACACCGCGCGGCTCTGCGTGATGAACCTGCTCCTGCACGGGATCGGCGCCGAGGACGCGCGACAGCCCGATCGTGGTCGACGACGCGCTCAAGGCCGACCCGGGCGACCGCTTCGAGATGGTGCTGACGAATCCGCCGTTCGGGCAGAAGTCGTCGATGACGTTCGTGAACGACGGAGGGCGAGGTCGAGCGCGAGGACCTCGTCGATCGTCCGCGACGACTTCTGGGCGTCGACCTCGAACAAGCAGCTCAACTTCGTCCAGCACGTCAAGACGCTGCTCGAAGATCAACGGCCGCGCGGCGGTGGTCGTGCCCGACAACGTGCTGTTCGAGGGCGGCGCGGGCGAGACGGTGCGGCGCAAGCTGCTGCACGAGTGCGACGTGCACACGCTGCTGCGCCTGCCGACCGGGCATCTTCTACGCGCAGGGCGTGAAGGCGAACGTGCTCTTCTTCGACCGCAAGCCCGCGTCGGAGACGCCGTGGACGAGGGAGCTGTGGGTCTACGACCTGCGCACGAACCAGCACTTCACGCTCAAGCAGAACCCGCTCGCGCTACGAGCACCTCCAGGACTTCGTCGACGGCGTACCAGCCGGAGAACCGAGCCGCGCGCGCGGAGTCGGAGCGGTTCAAGCGGTTCGCCTACGACGAGCTGATCGCAGCGCGACAAGGTCGAGCCTCGACATCGTCTGGCTCCGGGACGAGTCGCTCGAGGACATGGACAACCTGCCGCCGCCCGACGTGATCGCGCAGGAGATCGTCGAGGATCTCGAGGCCGCGCTCGCGCAGTTCTCCGCCGTCGCCGCGAGCCTGGTGTCCGCGCCGAAGTGACCGAGTGAGCACATCGAGCCGCCGCTCAAGACCCGCCGAGTCTGTTGAGATCCTTCCGGTGTTGACATACTTCCGGCATGGATGAGCGGGCCACTTTCGTTGAAGACGGCCCAGAGCGATTCGCGCGAGCCACTGCCACAGATGCCCCCTTGTGGCGTCGATGGCTGACGACGCTGTTCTGGGAACACAGATCGCTCGTGATTGGTGCAAACTCTGGTGCCGCACGTAGCTCGCGGCGGTCAAGGTGTGTAGCCCGTTACTGTAAGTACCCGCGCTCGGCGCATCCGGTAGACACGGCGCTCAACGCGACCCGCGCGTTGCCCTCTGGTTCCAGTGGCCCATGAGCACGGGGGCGAGCACGTACCCTTAATGGAGTGGTGACCGTTGACGTTGAAAACAACGCGGAAACCCATGGACGACCGTTTCGGACGGGAGAGCCGAACTCGGGTTTCAGACCCGGTCAGTCAGGTAATCCGGGAGGGCGCCCACGCGGGCTGGCCCAGCGAATTAGAGACGAGGTCGGTAACGACGGCTCGGAATTGATCAGAGTCGATGCTGTCGATAGCCCGTGACGAGGCGGCATCGCGCCGAGACCGGATGCATGCGGTTGGGTGGCTGGCCGAACGCGGCTTCGGAAAACCCTCCCAGGTGGATCGTGACGGTGGCGACTTGCTCAGCGAACTCGACCTTGAAAGGTTGTCGCGCGAGGAACTGATCTCACTTCGTGAGATCCTTGTCAAGGCCAATCCGACAGGCGACCCCACCTCGTAGTCCGCGCGTGGGCATCCTCCGGGATCGCTATGGCGCGACCCGACTGCGCCACTCAACCTGGCGGCCGGTGGTCAGGCGACGGATCAAGGTTGGGGTCGTGTGCCCATCGGTCGCTGGTTCCTGCCTCGCCAACCACTGCCCTCCACGCCCGATCGCTGTCACGACGAAATGCCCTGTCGTTGTCTCCGTCATCCAGTCCGGTCTTTCACGGTTCCAGGCGACGCGCCGGTCAGCCCAGTTGGTTTCCGCGTGTATGGCGCGATGGATGGCCAGCGCAGCAGTTCTTATCCGGGGACCCGCTGCGTTCTCTTGCCGCTGGGAAGAGGGCGAACCCGCGCGTGTTCCCGGGCCGCCCTGTAGCTGGCGAGAACGGCTTCGGCCGGGGCGCGGGGATCGACTGTCAGGATGATCCGCGACTTGGCGACCGTGGGTCCAAGTTGGACTTTCGCGTGTGTTTGCCACACGTTCGGTTCGTCGCCAGTGAGGGCGAACGCTACGGCCTCTTCCTTTTTGCCCACGGATACGCCAGGGCGAGTTCCTCAGCGACTCTCCTGAGCGCGGCGAGCGTGCCTGGGGCCGGGTCTGTTCCATCACAGCCCCCCGTTCGCCATTGGCGAACTGCCACCCGAGTACTGAGAGGTCGTCGCGAGTCCGGCGACGTCGGGCCTGTCAGCGAAGCAGGATGTTCGAGGTCAGCGTCATGAAGGCGCGCACCTCCTGACCGAGACAGCGTGCCTGCCGGAAGATGCTCACCTCTCCATGAGGTGACGAAGCGATTGCTCGCCG
>CAVTWR010000019.1:0-77369 GCA_963738505.1 uncultured Actinomycetes bacterium
TACTGGTTGATCACCTGCAGCCGGTTGTTGTGGATGTTCCGCTTGTCGATCAGGCGAACGTTCTTGAACGTCCCGTCGTCGCGCGCGAGCACCTGCACGTGGTCCTCCTGGATCCGCGCCGTCTTCTCGACGATCCCTCGTTGGCGCCCGCGATCTTTTCGGCGAAGAACCGCTCCCACTCGTCCTCGCTGAACTCGATCGCGTTGAGCGCCTCTAGTTGTTCGTGCGAAGGTCGGAGATCAACGCAGACTCGCTCGGGATGCGCAGGTACTCGTAGGCCTGACCCTGGAGGAGCTCAATGAACGCCACTTCGAGCTGAGCCTCGCTCTGGTACGCCGTTGCTCTGGAGGAGTCGGGAACGAACTCGGCGACGACAGTGCTCTGGTCGCCGACCGCGATCGGTTCGTAGCGGGTGGCGGCGCCCGCCGGTTGAGGCGTCTCCGCAGGAGCCCCAGAGCGTGTCAACCTATCTCTCCGAAGTCGACAGCCGATCGCGGAATCCTCGTCCTGCTGCCCGCGCCTTCAACTCCGCCGGGAGCGCGATCGAGAGTCGTTCACGAGCGCGTCGAACGTGTCGAGGATCGCGACGATGCGCTCCTGCTCATCCTGCGGGGGCACGGGGATTTTCAGCCTGGCAAGGCTTTCGCCCGAAACTCGCTTGACCTTGGCACGCGCGACGTACTTCGCCTCTCTCGGCACGGAACGCACTGGTCTGAAAGTAGTACGAGACGAACTTCGGGTTCATAGAGTGACGAAAGATGAAGCAGTCATCGTGTACTGCAGCATCCTCATCGCCGAGCCACGCGACGGCCTTAACACATCGTCAACCGTCTCGCCGACCGCTGCGATCACAAGATCTCCGGCGTGAGCAAAGCGCAGGTTCGGCGCCAACTCGGCGCGCACACGCGACACCGTCTTTGTGGCCCACGTTCCGTACTGGGTATAGATCTCGCCGTCGTGGATGCTGCCGATCCCCTCCGGCACCACGTCGGTCTTCGTGAACCGCCGTCCGCGAATTGGGTTGAGTGGCGAAATTCGGATAGTGATCTTCAGGCGGCAATCGCTGCCTGACGTGTGAGCGGTGAGTATCGCTCCTGTGGGGTCTGGTAGTCGAGTGCGGAGTGCCTCCTTCGTCGGTTGTAGAACAGCTCGATGTAGCGGCCGAGACAACGTTGGGCGTGGTCGATGGTCGGCAATGCGGTGCGGTAGATGCATTCCACCTTCAATGAGGCGAAGAACGATTCCGCCAGAGCGTTGTCCCAGCAGACACCTGTTCGGCCCATCGATTGGCGAACCCGCAGCTTGCGGCACAGCTTGCCGAACGCCCCCGACGTATATTGGGTGGATTCAAGTGGTCGTCGCAACACCTCGATCTGGGAGGTGTTGATGGGCAGGCCGGCGGGGTGGATGAGGGAGCTGACGGGGCGGTCGGCGATGAGGTCGCCTGGGGCTCCGTCGCATCGGCGTGAGGTGGAGCGGCTGTTCTGGGGCGAGATCGCGAAGGGTCTGCTCGCCGAGGAGGCCGCGCACGCGGTCGGTGTGTCGCAGGCGGTGGGCAGCCGGTGGTTTCGCCACGGTGGCGGGATGCCCTCGATCGATCTGGCCCCGTTGTCGGGCCGCTACTTGTCGTTTCACGAGCGCGAGGACATCGCGATGCTCAGGGCCCAGGGTGCTGGTGTCCGCGAGATCGCTCGTCGTCTAGGGCGTTCGGCGTCGACCGTGTCGCGGGAGCTGCGGCGTAACGCGGCGACGCGTAACGGGAAGCTTGACTACCGCGCTTCGGTTGCGCAGTGGAAGGCCGAGCTCGTCGCTCGCCGGCCGAAGACCGCGAAGCTGGTCGCGAACCCGCGGCTTCGCGAGTACGTGCAGCAGCGGCTGTCGGGCGCAGATTCGTCACCCGGACGGAACCCCTGTCGGAGGGCCGGCGCAGACGCCGTGGAAGGGACGGAACAAGCCGCATCGAGGCGATCGCCGCTGGGTGCAGGCGTGGAGCCCTGAGCAGATCGCGAACCGGCTCAAGATCGACTTCCCCGATGATGAGTCGATGCGGATCAGCCACGAAGCGATCTACCAGGCCCTTTACGTGCAAGGTCGTGGCGCGCTGAAGCGGGAGCTCGTCGCCTGTCTGCGCACCGGCCGGGCGCTGCGCGTGCCTCGAGCACGGACGCAACGGAAGGCGTGGGCGCACGTCACGCCCGAGGTGATGATCAGCGAACGGCCCGCCGAGGCCGACGATCGCGCCGTGCCCGGCCACTGGGAAGGCGACCTCCTGATCGGGCTGGAGCGCTCGGCGATCGGCACGCTGGTCGAGCGCACAACACGGTTCACGATGCTGATCCACCTGCCGCGCGAAGCCGGCTTCGGGACGATCCCGCGCACGAAGAACGGGCCGCCGTTGGCCGGCTACGGCGCGGTCACGATGAAGAACGCGTTGGCGTCGACGATGACGACCCTGCCTGAGCAGCTGCGCCGCTCGCTGACCTGGGACCGAGGCAAGGAGCTATCCGATCACGCCGCAGTTCAAGGTCGAGACCGGCATCCCGGTCTACTTCGCCGATCCGCAGAGCCCCTGGCAGCGCGGCACGAACGAGAACACCAACGGGCTGCTGCGCCAGTACTTCCCCAAAGGAACAGACCTCGCTCGCTGGAGCGCTGACGAGATCGAAGCCGTTGCCGCCACGCTCAACAGCCGACCCCGCAAGACGCTTGACTGGCGGACACCGGCTGAAGCATTGAATGAGTATTTACAATCAAGTCAACAAACCGGTGTTGCGACGACCGGTTGAGTCCGGGTTGGCAGCCGCGGTCTGTGTGGAAGATCGCGTCAACGCCGACGTGACCGTTGCGCTGCGCCATCTGCAAGGCGTCGCCGACCAGGCTTGCGGTGGCGCGGTTGGCGACGCTCCAGCCCACGACCATCTTCGTGGCCAGGTCGATCACCACGGCCAGGTAGGCCCAGCCGGCCCAGGTGCGGATGTAGGTGATGTCGCCCACCAACCTGGTGCCCGGCTCGCTGCTGCTGAAGTCGCGCTCGAGCAGGTCCGGCGCCGGCTGCGCCGCTTCGTCCTGCACGGTCGTGACCCGGTAGGCGCGCGGCTGCACGCCGTGCAGGTCGTGTTCGCGCATCACGCGTCGCACAGAATGCACCGACACCCGCTGCCCTTGGGCGGCGAGCTCGCGCTGCACCTTGCGGTAGCCGAAGATGCCGTCCGAGTCTGTGTGCACCGCTTCTGCAAGGCGAGCGATCTCGGCGCGACGACGCGCTGTCGCAGACGGCGGCCTTCCCCGCCAGCAATAATACCCGCTCGCCGACACCTCCAGCAGCCGGCAGCCACGCACGACCGGAAACCAGGCCCTCTCCGCCTCGATGAACGCGTAGCGCTCGCTCACCGACGGTCTTTCGCGAAGAAGGCGGCCGCTTTCCCAGGAAATCGTTATCCAGCCGCAGCTGCCGATTCTCCCGTTCAGCTCCTGAAGCCGCTGCCGCTCCGGCAGCGTCAACGGTGATTCCGCCACCGGATGCTCATCCCGAAACCTGGCCACCCAGTTGCCGACGTGCCCGCGTTGACCGACAGCTGTTTCGCCACCTGCGCGATCGGCCGACCACCCTCGATCACCAACCGCACCGCCTCCTGCTTGAACTCCGGTGGAACGGGTCCCGCTCCCCTGCCATGATCTCCTCCTCCGTACACATGGAATATGGAGATCACTATCCGATTAACACCACTCACTCCCAATGAACGTTCCGACTTCGCCCATCGTCGTCCATCGAACACTCTCTCGACCGGCGGAACCGAGGAGCGAATCGCGGTATCGCTCTAGGTCCGCGATGATCGCGTTGATGTCCTGCCGCAACTCAGTTTGTCGCTCGACGATCCGGGCGATCTCGGCGTTGAGCGCCTTGATGTCGACCGCCTCGCGGGTGTCCTCGGCCTCGACGTACGAAGGGACCGAGAGGTTGTAGCCGTTCTCGGCGATCGCGGCGTTCTCGACCAGCGTCGCGAAGTGGTCGACGTCGGCGCGCGCCATGAACGCGTCGAGGATCGTCTGCTGGTTCGCGTCGGTGAGCTTGTTCTTGTTGCCCTGTCGGACGAACTCCGTCGGACGCGTCGATGAACAGCGTCTTGTTGTCGGCCTTGCGACTTCTTGAGCACGATGATGCAGGTCGCGATCGTCGTGCCGAAGAAGAGGTCCGGCGGAAGCTGGATCACGGCGTCGACGTAGTTATTGTCGATCAGGTACTTGCGGATCTTCTGCTCGGCGCCGCCGCGGTAGAGCACGCCGGGGAACTCGACGATCGCGGCCGTGCCGTTCACGGCCAGCCAGCTGAGCATGTGCATCGTGAAGGCGAGGTCGGCCTTCGACTTCGGCGCCAGCACGCCGGCCGGCGCGAAGCGCGGTCGTTGATCAGCAGCGGGTTCGCGTCGCCCTCCCACTTGATCGAGTACGGCGGATTGGAGACGATCGCCTCGAACGGCTCGTCGTCCCAGTGCGCCGGGTCGGTCAGCGTGTCGCCGTGGGCGATGTCGAACTTCTCGTAGTTGACGTCGTGCAGGAACATGTTGATCCGGCACAGGTTGTAGGTGGTGAGGTTGATCTCCTGGCCGAAGAAGCCCTGGCGCACGTTGTCGCGGCCGAGCACCTTGGCGAACTTCAGCAGCAGCGACCCCGAGCCGCACGCCGGGTCGTAGACCTTGTTCACCTCGGTCTTGCCCACGACCGTGATCCGGGCGAGCAGCTCCGACACCTCCTGCGGCGTGAAGAACTCGCCGCCCGACTTGCCGGCGCTCGACGCGTACATCGTCATCAGGTACTCGTAGGCGTCGCCGAACGCGTCGATCGTGTTGTCGGCGATGTCGCCGAGCTCGAGGTCGCCGATCGCGTCGAGCAGCTTGACGAGCTTCTCGTTGCGCTTCGCCACCGTCGGGCCGAGCTTGTAGCTGTTGACGTCGAGGTCGTCGAACAGGCCCTTGAGGTCGTCCTCGCTGCGGTGCCGACGGCGGAGCCCTCGATGTCGCGTGAACACCCTCGCGAGCGTCTCGTTCAGGTTCTCGTCGTGCGCGGCACGCTCGCGAACGTTGACGAACAGCTCGCTCGGCAGGATGTAGAAGCCCTTCTCGGCGACCGTCTCCGCGTCGGCCGAACTCGGCGTCGGCGTCACTGAGCGCTGGCGTAGTCGAAGTCCGGGCTTCCCGGCCTTGCGCTCCTGCTCGTTCAGGTAGGCGGTCAGGTTCTCCGAGATGAAGCGGTAGAAGAGCATCCCGAGCACGTAGGTCTTGAAGTCCCAGCCGTCGACGCTGCCGCGCAGATCGTTGGCGATCCGCCAGATCGTCTTGTGCAGCTCCGCCCGCTCCGCCTCTTTGCCTACCGTCGCCACATATGCAGTCTCTCAGCGACGGCCGACGTCTCGAACCCTCGGACGCTCACCACCGGTTTCCGCCGGTCGCGTCGCTCTGCCCCACGAGGCCCCTCCACGGTCGGAATGAGCAAGACCAGCCTGCGGTCGCTTCGTCGCGCCTTGTCATCGCCCCGGGCGGCTCGACCGAGCCCGGGGCGCCGTTAACATTTGAGATCCAAGGCTCGTTCGTCTAGCGATCTAGGACGCCGCACCCAGTTTCTTGCAGAACTGCGGCGACACCGGTTCGAATCCGGTACGGGCCATCGACCTGCGGCTCGCGGCCGGCACAGAACCGCTCCGCCCCCGGTGCTTAGGTGTGTTGCGGCGATCGCGGCGTCGCGAGGGCGACCGCGCCGGCGATCGCGGGAAGGTGGTGAGCGAGATCCTTACCTCGACATCTACGGTCGCGGCTCGTGCGGCGACGTCACCGTGGAGGCGAAGTTCGGTCTGTTCACCGCCAGCGAGGACTTCGATCTCCAATGGGTCGAAGCCGTCGATGCCAAGCGCCTTGACGACAGCCTCCTTCGCAGCGAAGCGTGCGGCGAGATGTTGTGCTGGCTCGGCCTGCTGTCGGCAGTACTCGAGCTCGCCCGGGAGAAAGAGTTCTTGCTCGAGCCCAAGGGTGCGCTGAAGGCGCTCCCGCAGCCGTTCCGGGTCGACGAGATCGATCCCGATCAGTGGTGCCTTGATGTCACTCACGGTGCCGCCTCCCCGCCAGCGAGCCGATTGTCGGAAAAGCCGACGGCTCCTTGACATTGTCGAATATAACGCTATCTTGTCAGGAAATCCGACAAGGCGGTGAGTGATGAGCGCCGTGGCGCAGAAACAGTGGACGAGCACAGAGGTGGAGGAGCTGACGCTCGAGTTGCTCGGCAACCTCCTCCATAAGGATCCAACAGCGCTGCGGGGCGAGCTGCTTGCGAAAGGGGCTGCCAGCCAGTTGATTCGCTCGACATGTTCGACATCCTGAAGGAATTCCACGAGCGCACCGGGCTGAAGATCCCGAAGAAGAAAGTGCGGCGCCAGACTCTGCGGTCGGTGAGCGTATTCGCCGAGTTTGTAGCCAAGGAGGCGAAGCCATGAGCGCCCCGACGAAACGGCAAGGCTGGAACCCAACGAGGCACAGCAGCGCGCGTCGTCTCCGCGACGCGCGCGAGTTCACGAACCTGTCCCAGCAGTTTGTCTCCGAGCAGACCGGGATTCCGCGCTCAGCGATCTCCGACATCGAGCGGGGAAGCCGTCGCGTCGAGAGCCTAGAGCTAAGCGGCTCGCCGAGCTCTATGGATGCCCGTCGGCTATCTGCTTGGCGACGTCACCCCTGGCAACGATGAGGAACTCGCCGGTGCGTCGTCCGCGCCGGACGCCACGGTTGAGGCGCTCGCTCGGACCACCTCCGAGATGGGCGAGCAAGAGCGCGAGGAGGTCCTCCGCTTCGCGCTCTACCTCCAGAACTTCGAGCGGCGGGGCGGTCAGGAGGGTGACCACCTGGGCTGATGCCCATGCACGCGCCGGGGTGATGGCGGCCGAGCTCCACGCCGAGCTCGGGATTGAGCTCGACCGGCCGGTCGACGTCTTCGAGGCGATCGATCAACTCGGGATCGTGCCCGCGGTCGCGCCTTTCGGCCGCGTCTCGGGGGTGTACGTCCCGGCCGCCGACGGTTCAAGCGGCATCCTGCTCCATGAGGGCCACCCGCGCACTGGCAGCGCTACACCGCCGGCCACGAGCTTGGCCATCACGCCTTCCATCACGCGGCGGCGCAAGATCGACCTCGAGTCGAGCTTCGTCGGGGCGATGTCGACCGCTGGCCGATCACCAAAAAGAAGCAGAGGCATTTGGCGCCTGGTTCTTGATGCCGCGCCGGCTTGTCCGCCATGGCCTGCAAGAGCTCGGGATCGAGGCGCCGCGCGACCCATTCGATGTCTACGCGCTCTCGCTCTGGCTGGGCACCAGCTACACCGCCACCGCGAGACGACTCGCGACCACTCGCATCATCGATCAGGCGACCTCCGAGCAGTGGGCCCGAGTCGCACCGGCCGAACTGAAGCAGGCGCTGGCGGGTGAACTCGCGCCCGACGACCTGCGCAACGACGTCTGGTGGCTTGATGCTCGCTACCACGAGTACCCGGTCGAGGCGCGACCCGGCGACCGGGTCGTGCTGACCCTGCCCGAAAACGCAACCACCGGGTTCTCGTGGCGCTTCACCGACTTGCCCGCTGACGTGCGTCTCCTCGCTGATTCCTTCGCTGGAGAGTGGGAGCCGCAGCTCACGTTCGAGCAAGGCGGACTCGACGGCGAGGGTGAGCTGGTCGGCGGCGGCAGCCAGCGCTCCTTCGTGTTGGAGGTTGACCCCGAGGCCGCGCCCGGGGTTCATCGAGCTCGAGTTGGTTAAGCAGCAGGCTTGGGGCTCGGATTCGCCGAGCGGCCGCTACGCGCTGCGCGTCTCGGTCACGCCCAACCTGCACGGGCTGCAGCTCCCGGAGGCCGAATTCGCCCTTGCGGCCGGGGGCGGCTACTAGCCGAAGCCAATGATCGACCACCGCCCCGCCCAAACCCCGGTCAGAAACCAGGGGGATCGCCCCACCTGTGCCG
Organism: uncultured Actinomycetes bacterium; assembly: GCA_963738505.1. Lineage (GTDB taxonomy): Bacteria > Actinomycetota > Thermoleophilia > Gaiellales > Gaiellaceae > Gaiella. The sequence continues at coordinate 7,989 of CAVTWR010000019.1, forward strand.
GTTTCGCGATCAGCGCCGCCCACGAATGGCTCGCCGCGGACCAAGGAGCTCCGCTCGCCGGAGAACGCGATCTGGGCCGGGCACCAGATCGGAAGCGTCCCCGGGCGCGAGGACACGACGATCGCATGGGGTCTCAAAGGTCTGGACGTCCATCGCCACGCAACCGAGGTCGCCTGGCCGTACGGCGCTCCCCACTGGACGCAAGGCCCGCCGGAAGCTGTCGCCAACCAGGCGAATACCCGGGCGATGCCACCCTCGCACCGGCTCGCGCCTCCATGGTTCGAGGCCGTCCGGGACACCCTCGCCGCCGGCGAACCGGTGATCCTCACCATCGCGGTCGTGTACCCGCCGTGGCAGCAGCCGCTGCCGGTCATCGACGCCGCGCCGGGACAGAAGACTCACGGCAACCACGCCGTGGTTGCCGTCGCGATCACCGATGCAGGCGAGGACCCCGAGATTGCCCTCGTCAAGAACTCGTGGGGACGGGGCTGGGGCGATCAGGGGTACGCCAGCATCACCCGCCGCTACCTCCGAGAGCTACACCGTTGCCGCGCACCGCCTGGAGGTCTGATGATCGATCCGCGAAGCATCCTCGCCCAGGACATCTCGGCCGGTTGGCTCGGCGCAGTCAGCTTCCTTGTCGACCAGCCCGACAAAAAGGCTGTCCATCTTCTCGTTCGGATTCTCGACCCGGCCGCGGAGGATCTCGCCGTACGGGAAGAGGTTCAGGCGTTGATCAACACACGGAACAGCGGTCGAAGCGAGTCGCAGCGGATGCCCGACATCGAGACCACGCGCAACACGATCTTTCCCGCGAGCTGGGCTGCACGCCATCCCGAGCCGGCCGACCTCGCTGCCCACTATCGCGATCGCTACACGAAGGATGGCTTGCGTGGCTTTCCCGGGAATCGCGAGGGGACGTACTTCGGTCGCATCGTCAGCTATCCGCGCAGCGACGCTGACATCGTCGAGGAATCCTCCGACCAGCTCAGCGAGACGGTCCGCAAACTTCGTGTCGAACTCGACACCGGGCAAGCGAAGAGCTCGCGATACGAGATGAACATCTACTGCGAGCGGCTCGACCGCAGCCCGATGAGCTTCCCCTGCCTCGCACACGTCTCCGTTCATCTGCACGAGGGCAAGCTGCACATGCAGGCGATCTACCGCAACGAGTACCTGCTCGCGCGCGGCTACGGGAACTTCCTCGGCCTCGCCGAGCTGCAGCAGTACGTCGCGGCCGCCGTCGAGCTGCCGGTCGGCGAGTTGCTGATGACCATCGGTCACGCCGAGCTCGACGCTCCCAAGACTGCGATTCGCGAACTGCTCGGCCGCTTCGCCGTCGCCGAGAGCGAGTAAAGCTGCTGGTCCCGAAGGTCGTGCGTCGCCCGCGGCTGACGGGCTGGATCGACCTGTCAGAGCGGTCTCTTGCTCGCCTGTGGAGAAACGGGCCGCGCCTGTGGAGATCGTCGTCAGCGGCATCTGCGACCCTCTCGGCATGCACACACGCGCACGCCCCGACGTCTACCGCGCCTACTGGACACTCGCTGTTCGCCGGCAACACATCTTCGAGCAACGAATGGCAGGCGATTCCCGGACCCTGGACGAGCGACCCTATCCTCACCCAGTACAAGTTCTGCAACGCCTTCCGCGCTAGCGACCGCGTCTCCCAATTCCTCATTCGCGACGTCATCTACGACGGCGGTACGTACACCCCTGAAAGCGCGCTGCTTCGCATCGTCCTCTTCCGGCTATTCAGCAAACCGTCGACCTGGCGCGCGCTCGAGGACACCCTCGGCCCGATCACAAGCGACACCTTCGCCGACGATCGGATCGACACCGCGCTCGACGACCTGTACGCGCGCGGCGAGACGCTCTACACCAACGCCTTCATCCTCTGCGCAAACAAGGCGTACGGTCACGACCGAAAGCACCGAAACCATCTCGCCTTGATCCGTGCCATGCGCTCCAGCAGGCTCGCCAAGCTTGTGGCCGGTGCGGGCGGCCTCAGCGACATCTACCAAGCGCTGATCGACTACCCGCTCCTTGGTCGCTTCATGGGCTACCAGCTTGCGATCGACATCAACTACAGCGAGCTCACCGCGTTCGACGAAAACGAGTTCACTGTCGCGGGCCCGGGCGCGGAGCGTGGCATCCGCAAGTGCTTCCTCGATACCGGCGGCCGCAAGCCCGAGGAGATCATCGCCTGGATGGTCGACCACCAAGAAGAAGAGTGCGAGCGGCTGGGACTCGAGCCCCCAACGCTGTACGGGCGGCGCTTGCATGCGATCGACTGCCAGGGGCTGTTCTGCGAACTCGACAAATACGCGCGCGTCGCCTTCCCCGAGTTGCGGAGCAACCGCCAACGCATCAAGATCAACTTCACCCCGTCGACCGAGCCGCTGCCGCTCTTCTACCCCCCGAAATGGGACATCAATAGCCGGCTTCCCAGCGCGACAGCTACGCCGGTGCAGCAGTCTCTGCTCGACCGACGCGCCGATCCCGAGCAAGTGCCAGCACAGCAGTCGCTGCTCGTCCCCGTATGAGCAACCAGCCAACTCCAGGCGAGATCGCGGCTGTACTCGTCACCCTGCACGAGTTCAAAGATCGTAAGTACAAGGATGCTTGGCGAAAGCGCGGCGAGTTGATCGGCATCTTCAGCAACATCGCCCGCAAGTACGACCGCCTCGTCGTCGCCCAAACCGAAGACGACCCGGACGAGGCCGAGCCGCGAGCCGACACATCCGCAGACCTGTGCGTCTACTCGATCAAGTACGTCACCTGGCTGATCGAGCACGACCCCGCAGCATCGACCGCGATTCCCGTGGCAGACCCAGTGCAGTGGTCGGGAACCCGCGGCCATGACGGCGTCGCGCCGGCACTTACAAAGCTCGCAGACGAGTCGACGGTTCCGCCCGCCGACCTCGCGAGTGCGTTCGACGCGATCGCCGCGCCCTTCGCCGAGCTCGAACGGATCCTCGTCGATAACGAGCCCACAACCACGCGGGACAAGGCAGCACTCGCGTGGAAGCTCGCCGCCGGCTCACTCGCCTATCTCTGGCGGCTCGCCCTCGACGAGCCCCGAGCATGGACTACGTTCACCGAATACGTTGCAAACCCCGCCTAACCTCCTCGACAGCCTGCTCGCCGACACGCTGGCAGCGATCACGCTCCGACAGCGCCGGTCGCTCGCGCTCCTTGGCTACAGCGAGCTAACCCACCAGCTGCTCGGCGCCTTGAACGCCCAAGGATGCGAGGCGCTTGTCACCGGCGTCTACGACCCACGATCCGAACGCCAGGGAGCTGGCATCGGCCGGCACACGGTCGCACCGGTCGAGACGCTCCTTGATCGCGATGTCGATCTCGTCTGCGTCTGCGCCGACGCCGACAAAGAGGACCTCCTGCGCGCCTACGCAGACCTCACGCCCGAGCCGCTCCCCGAGGTCGTCCTCGTAGGCGACGGCCACTTCGCGTTCCGCGACCCGATCTTCGCCTCCCTGACGGAGAAAAAGCTGGTCAAGTCGACCGCCACCGGATCACCTAACACACTCATCCATCTCTACCAGTGCCTTCGGAACGCCGCCAAGCTCGGCGCCCACGGCACGATCGCCGAGTTCGGAATGTACAAAGGCGGCACCACCGTGATGCTCGCCAAGATGGCAGCGGCACTCGACCTCGACAGCCACGTGATCGGCTTCGACGCCTTCGCCGGCTTCCCGATCCGGCGCTCGCTCCTCGACCTCTACGCCGACCCCGTCTGCGAGTTCACCAACCTCGAAGAAGTCCGACGCTACTGCGACCCGTATGGGATCGAGATCGTCGCCGGCGACATCAACGAGACCTACTGCCGCCTCGAAGGCGAGCCCCTCCTCCTCAGCTTCTTCGACACCGACAACTACAGCCCGACCAAAGCGGCGCTGCCGCTCTGCATCGAGCAGACCGTCAGCGGCGGCTCGATCGTCTTCGACCACGTTCACTCGCTCGAGGAGTTCCGCTACACCCTCGGCGAGCGCATGGCCGCACATGAGCTCCTCACCGACAGCAGCTTCTTCCACCTGCACGGGACAGGCGTCTTCACAAGAGTCGGCTGATGCGCTTGTTTGACAGCGAACGACCAGCTGCGAGATCCTTGCTGCTGTGCCTGGAGTCAACGACGCAGCCGGTCCGCTCGCTGCCGCCAGCGCCAGCCTTGCCGGCTACTGCGACCGAGCCGAGCACCTCGAAAAGACCGACCCAGACCTGATCCGCGAGGCCGGCGCCACCCTTCGCCGCCTCGCCCTCATGCTCGCAGAAAACAATCAGATCGATCTTGTCGGGTCGTACCGGTCACGGCTCGAGGGCGTTGAGCAACGCCACCCGCTCTACCCCGCCGGCTTCGCCGCCGTTGACGCAATCCCCAGCCAAGGCGCGACCTGGCGACAACTGCAGCGCGTGCAGTGGGAGCACGACCGCAACTACCACCCCGACGTGCTCGGCCTCTCCCGCTACGAGCAACTCCGCCACTACGCCTTCCACCTCGCCAAACTCGCCGGCGCCGCCGCCGCGGCAGCTTCTGGCGATGAGAGCGACTTCCTCGCCCGCCGCCTCCCCGACCTACTGCTCTTTGGCCTGAAGCTCGCCACCCTGACAAACGAACCCCTCCCCGACGAGCAAGTCTCGCTTTGACCTAACCGCTGGGAGCTGATGCTCTCGCCGTTCGGCTACCGAGCGTGTGCGTGTCACACGAGTGCGCACCAACGCCGACAGAGCCCGTCAGCGACGCACGTTTTCGACGCGAAAGCTCCATAAACGGCTCCATACCCACCGCACGTGCGACGATGAGCAAGTCGTCCTGAACGCGAAAAGCGCCGACGTGCGGCGCTTTTGCAGAGCCCTCTAACGGACTCGAACCGTTGACCCCCTCCTTACCATGGAGGTGCTCTACCTACTGAGCTAAGAGGGCAGTCCTGGAAGGGTAGCGGGTCTCGGGGGCGGAGCGGTCATACTCGCGCGATGGCCGATTCCGAGTATCGGCGGCTGTTCCCGGACCTGCCGGAGCCGGAGTACGAGCCGCTCGCGTTCGAGCGTCTCGGCACCGCGGAGATGCTCGAGCGCGCGCGGGAGCGACGTACGCGGAGGCTGCACGGCGACAGGTCGACACGGCAGTTCTCCACCGACCCGGTTCCGCGCCAGCTGATCGAGCTCGCCATCCGCTCCGCCGCGACCGCCCCATCCGGCGCCCACCAGCAGCCGTGGACGTACGTCGCCGTCTCCGACCCGGAGCTCAAGCGCCGCATCCGCGAGGCCGCGGAAATCGAGGAGCGAAAGACCTACACCGAGCGCATGCCCGACCAGTGGCGGCATGCGCTTGCCAGGCTCGGCACCGACTGGGAAAAGACGCACATCACCGACGCGCCGTGGGTCGTCGTCCTCTTCAAGCGCTCATACGAGCTGCTGGCGGACGGGTCGCGGGAGAAGAACTACTACGTGTCCGAGTCGGTCGGGATCAGCGCCGGGCTCTTCATCGCGGCCGTGCACCGCATGGGCCTCGCGACGCTGCCGCACACGCCGAACCCGATGCGCTTCCTGGCCGAGCTGCTCGAGCGTCCGCGGAACGAGACCGCGGTCCTGCTCCTCCCCATCGGGTATCCCGCAGACGACGCCGCCGTGCCGCGGCTCGAACGGAAGCCGCTCGAGGAGGTCTCGGCCTGGTTCGAGGAAGCCGTCGCGGACTAAAGAGCCCGTCCCTCTAGGCGTCGGAACGGCGTCCTGCGGGGCCCTTCAGGGCCTCGCGAGGAGTGGAGGCTCGACCAGCAATTGGTCATCTCGAGCGGCGCATCCGGCCCTCGTCACGGGACGAGCTCCCGGCGAGGCCCTGAAGGGCCCCGCAGCGCGCCCGGCCCACCGGGATAGGCCCCAAGCCGTCACGCGCCGTGCGGGCGGAGCCCACACGTCAAACCTGCGTCAGCCGGCCCCACCCGCACGGGAAGGGGCGCTCAGACCGCGGCTGCGCGGCTCACGAACGGGGCGATACCCTCCAGGTACTCGAGCACCCGGGCCAGCGGCTCGACGTCGCCGAACTTGGCGTCGATGTCGAACAGGTTCCACTCCACCACTCCCGGCACCCGGTCGCCCACCGCCTCACGAACCACGATCGGGCGGAAGCCCTCGGCGATCGCGTCTTCCGTCGTGTGGCGGACGCAGCCGGCCATCGTCACCCCGGTGATGATCACCGTGTCCACGCCGAGCGCGTTGAGATAGCTCGTGAGGTTGGTGCCGTGGAAGCCGCTCGCGCGCTTCTTGACCATCACCATCTCGCCGGGGAGCGGCGCGATGCGGTCGTCGATGGCCACCGCCTCGGTGCCCACCTTGAGCAGCTCGACGGGGATCTTGTGGTGCCAGAGGCCGGTGTCGGAGTTCGGGCCGCCGACGTCCTCGTACGCGGTCGTCGTGTACACGACGGGGACGCCCTTCGCACGGCCGGCGGCGTTCAGCGCCTGCACCGCCGGGATGATCGTGTCCATCCCGTCACAGGTGAAGGCGTGTCCGGGCCGCGTCCACGCGTTCGCGAGGTCGATGTGCACGAGCGCCGGCCGCTTCCCAAAGCCGACGCGGCGCTGGAACCCTCGCTGCTGATAGATGCCGGTGTCCGCCTGGAAGATCTTGTCGAGCAGCTCGCGGATGTCGTCCATCGCCTCGCTCCCGTCGTCGTAGAGGTCTCCGTGCCGTCTTGGTATACAACGTATACACTGTCGCGATCTGTCGTCAACTCGTGAGCAGCGCGTCCGCCACGACCTCACCGACGAGCACGGCCGGCACGTTCGTGTTCGCCCGCGGTACCACCGGGAAGACCGAGCAATCGGCGACGCTCACCGTCGGCAGGCCGTGCAGCCTTCCCTGCCCGTCGCACACGGCGAACGGGTCGGACGCCTGCCCCATGGCACAGGTCCCGACGGGGTGGAAGTAGTGCGTGACCAGGCGCCGGATGGCGGAGGGGAGATCGGCAACCGGCCCCGGGGTGGTCTCGACCCCGAGCAGCGAGCGGAGCGGTTCGGTCGCGGCGAGCTCGCGGATGAAGCCGACACCTTCTACCAGCACCGCCACATCCCGGCCCTCACGGTCGGAGAGGAATGCATGATCGAGCGCGGGCAACACCTCGGGCTCGCGCGAGACCAGCCGCAGCCGACCGCGCGAGCGCGGCTCGAGGTTGGCCGCCGCAATCAGCGTGCGCCCGCCCAGCACGCTGTGCCCGTAGGCGGCCACCGGCATCACGTGCAGATCGAACGGCCCTTCGGCCAGGGACGAGCGGAGCTTCCCCATCGTTTGCTCCTCCGGCACGAACCGCTGCGCACGGGCCTCGTCCAGCCGGCGCCTCAACTCCGCCGACCCGGCGAACTCCAGCTCGACCATGGGATGGTCGTGGAGGTTGCGCCCGACACCGGGCAGCGCGTGCTGCACCGGAACGCCCAGAGCGCCAAGCTCGTCCGGATCACCGATCCCCGACCGCAGCAACACGGCCGGCGAGCCGAACGTCCCGGCCGCCAGCACGACGCGGTCGCCGACCACGCGCAGCTCCTGGCCGTCACGGCGCGCGAGGACGGTGACCCCGGCCTCGCCCACCTCGAGCCGGTCGACCATGGCATCGGCGACGATAGTCAGGCAGGGCCGGGAGCGCGCGTCGTCGAGATAGGCGAAGGCGGTGTTCAACCGGACGCCTGCGGCCACGTTGACCGGCTCGGTCCCGAAGCCGACACCACCGTCCAAGAGGTGGAGGTCGTCGGCGCGGGGCCAGCCGAGCGCCGCGGCCGCCTCGAGCGCGGCGCCGTGGAACGGCGAGAGTTCCTCGTCCCCGTACAGCCGCACCTGGAGTCGCGCGAGGATCCGCTCGAGTACGGGCCGAACGGCCTCCGCCGACCAGCGACTATCCCCGGAGACAGCGGCCAGCGTCGCATAGTCCTTTGCGCAGCCGGCCACGGCCACCGCGCCGTTGTGGGCGGAGCAGCCGGAGATCACCCTGGCCCGCTGGAACTCGATCGGGCTGCGTCCCTCGAGCGGACCGCTGGAAAACCCCCAGTCGTGACTCGCGGCCAGCGCCCCACCGTCGAGCAGGTCGGCGGGCCAGCGCCCTTCCCAGCGGGGGCCGTAATCCGGGCCTGCCTCGAGCACCACGATCGAGGCGTCACTCTCCGCCGCCAGCCGGGCGGCGAGCACGCACCCAGCCGTCCCGCCGCCGACCACGACGACGTCGGCGCGCAGATCGCTCACCTCAATGCTCCGCCGGAGCCGACTTCGACCGCATGCTTTCCGAAGTCCTTGCGCGACAGCGTGCGCACCGTACCGAGAGCCGCCCCCTTCGGATCGAGCGCCGGAACGCCCTTGCCGGCGAGCCGCGTCGGCACCAGCACGCCGCCTTCGAACCGCCCGTCGTCGCGGAGCGTCAAACGCAGGATCGCGCTCGTGGAGAGCCGTCCGTCCAGAGAGAAGACGTCGTAGCCACCGAAGTTTCCGAGCGAGTAGGCGATCAACCTGCCGCGGTACCACTCCATGCCACGCAGCACATGCGGGCCGTGACCGACGACGAGATCCGCCCCGGCGTCGACGGCAAGGTGAGCGAACTGCCGGGGGTGACCGCGCCGCTCCCCGAGGAACGTCTCCGCCTTGCGCGGCACCCGCTGGTGGGCGAGCCCTTCGGCTCCCATGTGAGCGGTCACGATCACGATGTCGGCCAGTGCCGAGGCGCGGCGCACCAGCCGGCGCACCTCGCGGGCATCCTCCATCGACGCCGACCAGGGATAGGTTGAGAAGCCGACGATCGCCACCTCGACCCGGCCGACGGTCTGCACCGCGATCTGACCCGGCCTGCCCGTGGAGAGCATCCCGTGGCGGCGTACGGCCGCGATCGTGTCACGCAGCCCCTGCGACCCGTAGTCGTACGCGTGGTTGTTCGCGAGGTTGAGGACGGTGAACCCGGCCCGGCGGTACCAGGCGCCGTACGACGGAGGCATCTGGAACGAGAAGCAGTCCGTCGATCCCGGCCCGCACTTCGAGCCCTTCGCGGTGGAGAGCGTGCCCTCGAGGTTCCCGAGCACGACATCGCCGGCGAGATCCGCCCGCACGTCGTCGAAGAAGGCGCGGCCGCCGTCGGGCGGCAACGATCCCCGGGTGCCCATCACCGTGTCGCCGACCGCCACCACGCTCACAAACGCGTGAGGGGGCGTGGCCGGCGGCGGTGGTGGCTTCTGCACGGGGGTGATGCGGACGGTCGTCGTGCGGCGGGCCGCGGCGGGCTCCGGCGCCGGCTCGATGACCACCGAGACCAGCCAGCCGACGGCGACGACCACGGCACCCGCGCGCACGAGCAGCAGCAGCGCCCTCATCGGCCGGCCCGCTCCGAGGCCCGCCTACAGCGCCAGACGGTCACGGTGAGCGGTGGCAAGGACATTGCAACACAGTGTTGCAACGTCGCGCATACTCGTGCGGGGTCCCAACGCTGCACCCGGAACTCCGGCAGGCGATCACCGGCCATGAAATGGCCCTCCGCGAAGCGGAGCCTGATCGCAATCAAGACAGCCGGCCGCTCCGCGGCCGACACCAAGACGCTAGTGCGGCGCCCACACTCCCAGGAGGTACAGGTCAAACGTAAGAAGCTGCCGCACTCGCTAGTCCCGGTTGCCGAGGAAGGCCAGTGCGAAGTAGGCGAGTTGCGAGAGGGCGGCGAGTGCGGCCGCGACGTACGTCATCGCAGCGGCCGTCAGCACCTTGCGCGACCCGGCGCGTTCCGCGTCGGAGACCAGGCCCAGCTCGCGGATCTGCACCATCGCCCGGCGGGAGGCATCGAACTCGACGGGCAGCGTCACGAGCTGGAAGAGGACGACGACCGCGAACAGGGCGACCGCCACCTGCATCAGCCCTACCGCGTTCAACACCATGCCACCGATCAGCAGCATCATCCAGAAGTTGGAGGCGAGCGCCACCGCCGGGAACATGGCCGAGCGCAGCCGGAACGGCGCGTACGCCCGCGCGTGCTGGAGCGCGTGGCCCACCTCGTGCGCGGCGATCGCGGTCGACGCGACGGCGCGGCCGTCATGCACCTCGGGCGAGAGATGAACCGAGCGCTTGCGCGGGTCGTAGTGGTCGGACAGCGGCCCACCGGGCGAGCGCTCCACCGGCACGGCGTGAAGGCCCTCGCGGTCGAGGATACGGCGCGCCACGTCGGCCCCGGAGAGGCCGGTGTGGACCGCGACATCGAGCTGCTGCTTCACCGTCTTGCGGAGCCAGCCCTGCACGGCGAAGCCGATCAAGAGCGGCGGCACGAGGAACGCGATGTAGAGACCGAGGTTCATGCCTGAAGCTTAGATGAATGATCTGCACTGCCGGCACGGTCGGATGACGACCACGATGCGGCGCATCGCGTCGCGTTCGTCTACGACCGTGCAACACCGTACGATCCCGCGCATGGCAGAGCCCGACGACTCCCGTGCCGCGGACGCGAAGGAGGCATACGACAACCCGCTGGAGCGGCTCGAGCTGCTGGCCGGTGACGACGCCGCCATCGCGCGGTTCCTGGACGCGATCGACGTCAGCGGGCCGCGGGAACGGCAGATGCTCTCCGAGCTGGCGCGCACCGGCACCCTGGCCAGGCCGGACGAGTTCGAGCAGGCGCACCGGCGAACGGTGGCCGCACTGGAGAGCCTGGCCCGGCACGGCTTTCGCGGCTCGAAGGCGGCCGACCGCTCCGGCCCGTTCAAGTTCGTCGCACGCTTCTTCTTGCAGCTCGTGGCCCGCTACATCGTCATCTCGTACGTGCGCAACACGGTGCGCTCGATGCGCAACCTCTACTACCTGAGAGAGATCCAGGCCCCGTCCGGATCGCGCGAGCTGGAGCTTCTGCGCCCCGCGCGCTTCGACGCGCATGCGATGACGGAGACGATCTTCCGCGACAGCGAGTTCGGGCTGCCCTCGTTCCTGATCGGAGGCCTCTTGCTACCCGCCGTGCTCAGCATCGGTCGACTCACCGGGGTGCTGGACAGCACGCTGTGGGCGAGCGTGCTCGGAGCGATCGGCGCGCTGATCGCCCTGCTCGGCTCCTGGGTCGTGCTCAGAGGAACGGCCATGGCTTCCCGCCGCATCCGGTTGGCGATGACGGAACCGCTGCAGGTTCTCTGGAACACGGTCGGGAACTGCGGCGCCCCGCCAAAGGATCAGTCTCGCACGTTCGCGATCATCGCGATCGTGATCACGGTCGCCTGGTGGGTGGTGATCCCCGCGGCGATCGGGATCGCGTTCGCTCTGTAGACAGGAAGGGAGCTCGCGAGGGCCGGCCTGTGCCGACCCCCGCGTTCGAACGTGCTACCGCTTCTTGGCGGCGGGCTTCCGGGCCGGAGCCTTCCTGGCGGCCGGCTTGGCGGCGGCCTTCGCAGCCGGCTTCCGGGCCGGAGCCTTCCTGGCGGCCGGCTTGGCGGCGGCCTTCGCAACCGGCTTCTTGGCTGCCGGCTTCCTGGCAGCCGGCTTGGCGGCCGGCTTCGGTGCAGGCTTGGCCACTGTGGTGTCCTCGAGACCTGCGCCGGCAGCGATCTTGCGTACCGAGGCGATCCCGGCCATGGCCGAGCGCTTCGATTCGTACGCCTGACTCTGCGCGACGACCAGGCCGTTCGTGGACACGAGCGTGAAGCTGAACTTGCCGGTGGAGCCTTTTTTGACAACGAACTTCGCGGGCAACGGAATGCCTCCCACTAGGGAACGGGGAACGCCGCCATCGTAGAGTGGGGGTCGGCCAGACTCCGGAGAAGGAGCAGCCGACGCCTGCCACCCTGCCTTCCTTGCCCGGCGCCTCGACCGGCAGGCACGTCGACCGGAGATCGCCGGGCCTCGACTACGCTCCGCCGATGGAAGACGGTGTCGACCTTGTCCTCCGCGGCGGGAGCGTCTTCACCGGAGATGCTGCCCGGCCGTGGGCGGAGGCGCTGGCCATCGGGGGTGGGCGGCTGCTCGCCGTGGGCAGCAACGCGGAGCTCGGTCGCTTGGCGGCATCCACCTCGGCGGTCGTGGAGCTCCAGGGCCAGACGGTACTCCCCGGATTTCACGACGCGCACCTGCACCTGGTCGACGCCGGGCTCGCAAGCGCGCACTGCAGCCTCTACGACCTGCCGACTCCGCGGAGCCAGCTCGAAGCGGTGCGGGCTTACGCCCGAAGCAACCCTGACGCGGCGTGGATCGAGGGCGGTGGCTGGTCGATGGACGACTATCCGGGGGGCCGGCCCGGCCGCGAGCTGCTCGACGACGTCGTCGCCGACCGGCCCGTCTACCTGGACACGCGGGACGGGCACACCGCCTGGGTGAACACGAAGGCGCTGGAGCTGGCCGGGATCGACGCGTCCACCTCCGACCCGCCGGGCGGCCGCATCGACAGGGACGAGACGGGGACGCCGACGGGGACGCTGCAGGAGAGCGCGATGAGCCTGGTGGCAGCGCTCCTGCCCGAGCCCACCGTGTCCGAGTGGGCGGCCGGCATCCTCCGCGCGCAGGCCGAGCTGCACGGCCTCGGCATCACCACCGTCCAGGAGGCGCGGCTCGCGGAGGCCCACGTCCGGGCGTACCGGCAGCTCGCCGAGCGGGAACTGCTCACCCTGAAGGTGGAGGGGAACCTGCACTGGACACCCGAGGGAGGGGAAGACCAGCTCGACCGGCTGCTCGAGCTTAGGGCTCTCGGCTGCCACGGCCGGCTCCGCCTGCGGGGGGCGAAGCTCTTCCAGGACGGGGTCGTCGAGAACCACACCGCCGCCATGCTCGAGCCCTATCTCGACGCACACGGCAGCGCGACCGCAGAGACCGGGATCAGCATGTTCGAGCCCCGGACGCTCGACCACGTCGTGGCGCTCCTCGACGGCCACGGCTTCCAGGTGCACATCCACACGATCGGCGACCGGGCCGTTCGCGAGGCACTCGACGCGATCGAGCGCGCCCAGGACGCCAACGGCCGGCGCGATGCCCGGCACCACCTGGCGCATCTGCAATTCGTCCACGCTCACGACATCCCCCGCTTTGCAGAGCTCGGCGTGGGCGCGAACGTGTCACCGTACTGGGCCGTTCGCTCCGGATACGTGGAGGAGCTGACCCTGCCCTTCGTCAGCGCGCGCGCCGGGGGTGCGATGTATCCGTTCGGCAGCCTGCTACGCGCCGGAGCCGTCGTCGCCGGCGGCTCCGACTGGATGGTCTCGACTGCGAATCCGCTGGAGGAGATCGCCGTTGCCGTCGACCGCGCGTTGGCGGAGGGTGTACCGCCGTTCCTGCCGGAGGAGTGCCTGAGCTTGGAGCAGGCGCTTCGCGCCTTCACGTGGGGCGGCGCGTGGGTCAGCCACCTGGAGTCGAAGACCGGCACGCTCTCGCCTGGGCGGCTCGCCGACGTCGTCGTGCTCGACCGTGACCTCTTCGACCGCGGTGCGGGCCGGATCGCCGAATCCCGTGTCCGGATGACGATCGCCGAGGGGGCCGTGGTCTACGAGGCCTGACCGTTGCGCGTCACGCCGAGATCGCGGAGGATCCCGTCCGCCAGCCCGTACACGAGTCCGTGTACCTGGAGCTCCTGTCCGCGCTGCCAGGCCTCTTCGACGATCGTCGTCCGGCAGACGTTTCCCACCTGAGCCTCGACGTTGAACTCGACGAGGCGGGAGGCTGCGGTCGTGCTGTCGAGCAGAACCAGCTCCTCCTGATGGTCGGCGGCCACGTCCTGGACGTGGCGCAGCCAGTTGTCGACGAGACCCAGCCGCTCGTCGCCAAGCGCCGCCTGCACACCGCCGCAGCCGTAGTGGCCGCAGACGATCACGTGCCTGACCTTCAACACGTCGACCGCGAACTGCAGCACCGACAGGCAGTTGAGGTCGGTATGAACGACGAGGTTCGCCACGTTGCGATGCACGAAGATGTCTCCGGGCAGCATCCCCACGATCTGGTTGGCGGGCACCCGGCTGTCCGAGCACCCGATCCACAGCCACTCCGGCGTCTGCCGGTGAGCCAGCGCGGAGAAGAAGTCCGGGTCATCCTCCACGACCTTCTCCGACCAGGCGCGGTTGCGCGAGAGCAGGGCGTCGAGCGAGTCCATCACACGCCAACCCTAGACAGGATGGAGCATCCGGTCGTTGATTGATTCCCAAGGCCACGGTTGAGTTCGCCTGCGGGGCCTGGAACGAACTCCTTGTGAGTCCCTGAAGGAACCCCCTGCGCGTGCCCGTGCGCGGCTGGGGCGACGCGAGAGGGCGGAGCGGGGCCTCAGGGTCTTGGCAGAGCGGGCCCTTCAGGGTCTTGGCAGAGCGGGCCCTTCAGGGTCTTGGCAGAGCGGGCCCTTCAGGGTCTTGGCAGAGCGGGGCCCTTCAGGGCCTCGCAAGGTGTCATGCCCATCCGACGCGCGAAGAGGAACCCACTGAGCGTGCCCGCGCCCGGCCGTGGCGGCACGAGAGGGCGAAGCGGGGCCCTTCCGGGCCTCGCAAGGTGTCATGCCCATCCGACGCGCGAGGAGGAACCCACTGAGCGTGCCCGGGCCCGGGCGTGGCGGCACGAGAGGGCGAAGCGGGGCCCTTCAGGGCCTCGCAAGAAGTTCAGCCCACCTGCCGCGCCACCGCGAGACCACGACGCGATGGGCGCATCCCCAGCGTGCGGCAAGCGACGCGGGGCCACCGCGCACCGGGACAGGACACCACACCGGCACCGGCCGGCGACCGGATGGTCAACCACGGGCCTCGGGCGGCATCGCACACTGGGCCGGTGGCACCAGGGGAGACATCGAGGTGTTGCGAGATCGGATCACCGTTCCGTTTGGGTCGATCTCGACCTGTACGGGGAGTGACCCGGGGCGCGGCGGGGGAGGGCGCCTGAACGTTGCCTCCTCCCCCGCCGTTGAATCTCGGGTCGAGGCTACTGCGAAGCGGCGGGAGCCGGTGGCGCAACGACCACAGCCCGGCGCCTCAGGCGTAGCCGGTCGAGCTGGACGAGGCAGACGACGCCGCTGACCCCCAACGTGATCGAAGCAGCGGTCTCCAGGACAGGTAGGACGATCGCGACGGTGAGAGCTTCCTTCGCGGACAACCCGTGTGCGACGAGCGCGAAGGTGATCGCGGCTGTGGAGACACCCAGGTTCCCCGGTGTCACGGGCAGGGTTCCCGCGACCTCGAGAGCAACGACCACGGCCATCCCCGCCGCAAGCGGAGCAGGGACCCCGTAGGCGGCGCAAAGGCAGGCGGCCGCGGCGACGCGGGCCACGGTCCCGGCCAGTGCCGGGCACACGACGTCGCGACGGAAGGGAGAGGAGCGACCGGCGACGAGCGAGAGCGCGGCGCCTCCCAGGGCAGCGGCGGTCATGACGGCTGCCGGCCAGACCGGGAGCGGCTCGAGAAGCGCGGTCAGCGACACGAGCAGGGCGAGCGACAGGCAGCGAAGGCTCCCGATCGCCGTGGCCACGCCCGCCACCGTCCGCACGTCGTGGGCCTTGCGCTGGTAGAGCGCGAGCCGGAGCACGCCGCCGGCTCGTAGCGGCAGGATCGAGTTGGCCAGGGAACCGACGACGTAGCGCGAGACGGCATCCGTGCGCGACACCGGCGTCCCTGCCAGCCCGAGCCCGGCACGCCAGGCCAGACCGGAGGCAGTCAGACCCGACGCGAAGCACAGCCCAGCCATCGTCACGAACAGCGGGTCGCCACGGTCGATCTCCGCGGCCGCGCGGCCCAGGCGCTCCTGCATGAGCAGGACTCCGGCCACGATCGCTGCCATGGCCGCGCCTGTGACAGCGACCATCGCCAACCGCGGGATCCCGGGGAGCCGTTCCATCCTTCGATCCAGAGATTCGGCAGCACACGCCGGTTCCTGCGGGAGGTTCCCGGTTCGACACCGAACGCTCACGGAACGGTCTCACTGCGCGTGTCAGCGTCCAACGGCAGCCCGGGCATGCGCAGCGCCCGGTGGTTGCCTCGATCGAGTGATTGTCATTGACAGACAGCACGCCGGGTGCAACTGTCACCGAGGGCAATCGGGTTCGGACGGAGTTCACCACCCGACTGCGACGACCGGCGTGACCCGTGAGGGGGAACCGGTCAGACCGAACCGGGCGCCGCCTGCGACGCGCGGGACAGAACGACGAAAGGATGCCCATGCCTGGTCCCATCGTCCATCTCATCGTGGAGCAGCGACTCCGCGCGGCGCTCAGGGAGACAGACGGAGGCAAGGAGTACGCGGATCGGCTGTCCCCCGCCTGCGACCCGTTCGCGGCCTTCGGCAGCATGGGGCCCGACTACCTCTTCTTCTCGCTGACCGAGTACGGCACACCGCTCGACGAGCTGGTCAACTTCATCTTCTCGGTCTACGACGCGCTCGAGCCGATCCGCAAGTTCTACGAGGACAACATCGAGCCGGTCGTGGACGACATCGAGGACGCCATCGCGGCGGTCGACCAAGCGCTGTTCGAGGGGCTCTTCGCCCAGATCAAGGCGACCTCCGACCTGGCCAGCGCGACGGCGCTGAACGCGGTCGCCGCGATCGCGACCAAGCATCTCGACCTGTTCTATCCGTTCTACCCGAAGATCCAGCAGGGAGCTGTCGAGCCGGACTGGTACTGGGTGGACTTCCTCCACTACCGCAAGACCGGTGAGTTCTGCTCGACCATGTGGAGCCTGGCGCAGGGCGATACCGACCTGGAGCGGTACTGCCTCGGGTATGCCAGCCACATCGGCACCGACGTTGTCGGGCATCCGTCGGTCAACGCCATCGTCGGCGGGCCGTACCGCACCCACTGGCATCGCCACAAGCTGGTCGAGAACTGGATCGACGCCTACGCCCGCAAGTTCTACGGCGACCCCAAGCCGCTGCTCAAGTGCCTGGCGCTCGGGAGCGACGACGAGTACCGCGCAGACGCGATCAGCGGCAGCTACTACGCACGCCTGTGCGAGTTCCCGGGCCAGAAGCTCCCGACGAAGCTGGGCGCGATGATCGAGAAGGCCATGCAGTCCGTGTACGGCGGCATCCCCCACCCGCCCTGGCTCTCCGCCGCCGACCTCGACTCGACCTATCGGCTGTGGTGGAAGTGGTTCGACATGTCGACGAGCGCGGGCAGCGCCAAGAAGCCGACCCCGGTGCCACCACCGGGATCGGGCGTGATCACGCTCGTCAACGACTACGTGGGCGGCTTCCCTTCCTTCCCCGGAGGCAGCGGCACACCCGGCGGCGGCGGGGGCATCCTCGACGTCCTCGCGGCGCTGCTCGCGTTCGCCAAGTGGGTGGCGGACGTCGTCTCGTACACGGTCGACTGGATCGTCACCCACGCGGTCGACATCATCACCCTTCCCTACACCGAAGCCATCGGCCTGATCAAGTGGCTGCTGTACCAGCTGCAAAAGGCGCTGTACGAGCTGTACGACAGCATTCGCTTCGCACTCGTCCTCGGCGGCTACTTCTTCCCCGAGCCGGAAGACCTGGCGCGGTCACCATGGGGCCGTGCCTTCATCAACACGGCCTTCGCGCACGAGACGGGCGGCCCCTCCCCGAGTTTCTTCGACTACCCGCTGAAGCAGGAGGTGCACGGCCTGATCGGCACCACCGAACATCACCTGGTGTATCCGTCGACCGCACGGGAGAACCAGCACGCCGAGCCGTGCCCCCTGCCCTTCCGGGGCAAGAACCCGGAGGTGTTCATCTCGCAATGGCATCCCTACGATCCGGCGATCGACAAGCTGTACGACTGCGTCGAGGCCTACGGGAGCACGCTCGACTTCACCCACACCGTCGACCGGCGCACCTGGAAGACCCCGCAGCTCGGGAGCGCGCTCCAGTTCAGCGCCCGGCTCATCGCCCAGCGGATGCCCGGGCTCCCGAACCTCAACCTGGACGGTGATCGCGGTTACGGCTGGAAGACCTGGCGGGCGCTCGACCCCGCGAACATCGAGACAGCCAACCCCGTCGACGTCGTCTACATCGACGCGTAAAGGAGGATCCGGTGCCCGACGATCACAACAAGGACCGGCCCTTCGAGGGCAGGACGTTCCTCCTCATCCGCACGCACCCACTCGACGACGGCACCGAGCCGCTCGCGGCCGGGCTGCCCTTCTGGACGAGCCCGGACATCACGATCGTCAAGCCCGACGGGACGCGAGGCGGTGAGGCCGTCGGCGGCGACACCAACCAGGTTGAGGTCGTCGTCACCAACAAGGGCGGCATCACCGCGGTCGACGCCTACGTCGACGCGTTCGTGGCCGACCCTTCGACGGTCTTCACTCCGGCCACGGCAACACCCGTCGGGGCCACCTTCGCCACCATCCAGGGGTACTCGGCGGCCGCCGTGTCCTTCCCCTGGGTTCCGGGGCCGGGCACCACCGGTCATCGCTGCCTGCTGGCGCGCGTCAGCCTCGTCGTGCCCCCGGACACGTATCTCAACGGCGCCGTGTTCGACGTGGTGGGAGACCGCCACGTGGCGCAGCGAAACATCCACGTCGTCTCGCTCGCCGGCGCTCAGAAGAGCCTGTCCTTCGCGTTCCTGCTCGCGAACCCGCTCGACCGGGCGGCGGACTTCGCCGTCCAGGCCCGCGAGGTCAAGCTCGGGCGCGGAGCCGGCGTCCTCGGGCGAGCCCTGGGATGCGCGCTGGCTCCCCCGCAGGCCCCTGCGCTCAAGGGCGTCGGCCTGGCCCTGGACGAGGCGTCCGGCGACGACAACCCAGAGCGCGACACGCAGGCGGCGACCGAGCCTTTCGGTGTGCTCAAAGGCAGGGTGCCGCCGACACGGCAGCGCGCGGGCCGGCTTGTGCTCGCCCCCGACGAGACCAGGCGGGCCGTGGTCACCTTCGCGGGTGGGGAGCGAACAGGCGGTGCAAACCTGCTCGAGATCAGACAGACGGCCGGGGACGGGACGATCGTCGGCGGCCTCTGGATCGTGGTCGTCTCGTAGGCCCACGGGCGACGTGGCCCCTGGGTGCCGGGGCCGCGGCGCTACCGTTCGACAGGACAATGCGCATCGCAGCCGCAGTCGTCGTGCTCGTCCTCTCCGGGATCGGCCTCGGCGCGGGCGGCGGGACGACTGCAGGACCGGGCTCGTTGTACCTCGCCCAGCCGGACGCGAGGTTGTGCCCCAGCCCGCTCTGCGGCGGCTGGATCCTGCGGCGGGTCAACCACGCTCTCACCCGTTGCCTGGACGGATCGCTTCAGCGCTCGTGCTACGTCGCGGAGCTGCGAGGGCTCGCAGCCCCGCCCGCCGGCTCGCTGGTCGAGGGCACCCTGGTGGCGGCGGGGCTACCGGACTTCCCGGGACTCGCGGCGCTCAAGGTCGGTAGAGGCTGGAGGCCGGTCGCGGGGACCCCGGCGCCGGGCGGGACGACCTACCGGGCGCGCGACAACGGGGTGCGCTGCATCACTGCCCCCTGCTTCTCCTACGACGCCGTGGTGGTGGAGCGCGCCAGCACGAAGCGGCTCTCCGAGGTCGATCTGTCGCGCGTAGGGCTAACTGCCTCCGGGCTGAGTCGTGCGCGCCGCGCGCTCGCCGGGGCCGGGCTGCTGGTCAGCGGAAGGATCGTGGTCGTCCCCAGGCAAGGCCCGGCCGGGTCGGGTCGGACGCTGGTCGCAGGCCAGGTCTGGCTCGCCGCGGGGTAGGTGCGCGATCGGTGATCCGCGGCACTCGTGATCGCGGATCAGTGGACTGAACGCCTGGCGAGGCCCTGAGCCTGGATCCACCGCTTGGCGCGGGCGGTGCATCCTGCCAGGCCCGCCAGGGCGCTCCCCGCGCACGTCCTGACGCCCCTGGCAGGCGCCCCGCGATCACGCCAATCGGTGGATCCAGGCTGAAGAGCCTCGCTGCCTCTCTCGCCTCCGAACCGCGGTGCGGGGCGCGCGCTCCACAGCGCAGCGAGCGGCGCTCGAGGCAGTGGGTTCCTTCAGGGACTCACAAGCAGTCCATCGCCGGACCGCGCAAGCGGAACCAGGCTCGTGCGGTCGCTGTCTGCAACATTGCGCCAGGAGCTTCGACAGCCGATCACCGGCCACGGAGTGGCCCTCCGCGAAGCGGAGCCTGATCGCAAAGAAACACAGCCGGCCGCTCTGTGGCCGACCTTCACAACCGTGCGGCGACACCACGCCAACGACAGTTGGCGTGGTGCTCGCCGCACTAGCGGATGAACTGGTCGACGAAGTCCTCGCCAAGGCCGTTCTCGGCGTAGACCTTCTTGCACAGCTCGATCAGCCCGATGTTGTCCTCCACATGCACGACGTTGTCCTCGTCGTCGATGTACAGCACCGGCCCGCAGATGAAGAAGACGGTCTGCATCTCGTCGCTGCCCGCGTCTCCGTCAACCGTGAGCGTGTGGGTCTCGCCGGGCGGCTCGAAGACGTAGCTGCCCTCCGTGGCGACCCACGTGTGCTCGAGGTAGCGCCAGCTGCCCTTCAGCACGTAGCCGTGCACGGGAGACGGATGCCGGTGACGGCTGAGCACACCGCCCTTACGGACCCGCAGCACCTCGCCGTGGGAGCCCGTGTTCATGTCGAAGAAGAGCGGCCGGAACCAGACGTTCGGCTCGATCTCCACCCAGATTCGCTCATCCGCGGGGGGAAGCACGACGAGCTCCGGGCGCATGCCGAGGTGGCCGAGCTGGGGCGGATCGAACGCCACATGCTCGGTCTTGGGGGGCAGAACGACATCCATCAGTCTTCCTCCTTCTCGAGTTCCTCGACGAGCCTGCGCCTCTCGGCCGGCTTCAGCTTGAGCAACTCGCTGCGCAGAAGCCGTTCGTCCACGTGCTGGTTCCACCAATCCACTGCGTCGGCGCCGAGCAGCGCCCAGCGGCCGACGATCTGGCGGGAGACCTCGTTGGAGGGCGCCATCACCCAGCCCGCTTTCGCGTCCCGTGCCAGGCGCTCGATCTCGGCGGCCCGCACGTACCCGCGCCCGCCGCAGAGCTGCAGCATCTCGTCCGATACCCGGCTCGCGAGCCCGGCGCCCAGCACCTTCGCCTCCAGGCCCCACGCGGTGAAAGCGGTGCGGGGGGCTGCATCCGGGTCGGCTGCGTAGAGGGACCAGTCGCCACCGCCGGTGGCGTCGTCCATCGCCTTCGCCAGCGAGTAGGCAAAAAGGCGCGAGGCCTGCGCGTCGCAGAGCGCCTTGCCGTAGGCGTCCTGCGCGGTCGCGTAGTCGGCGATCCGACGTGCGTACTGCGCGTGGGAGGTACGGAGCGCGTGGCGGCGGGCGAGATCGAGGCACGCCATGGCGATCCCGTTGTACAGGCCGGCGTACATGAGGAAGGCGAGCGGGTCGATCGCCTCGTCGTTCGAGCGCGCTCCGTCACCGGGCCAGCCGACGATGCGGTTCTCCGGAATCACGGCGTCGATCTCCACGGGGCCGGACTGGTTCGCCCGCATGCCCATGGCATCCCAGGTGCCTGGACTTGGCTTCACCTCGTCGGGGTAGAGGAGAAAGACGGAGAGGTCGGAGTAGTCGCCGGCGAAGTCGGGGCTCGTCGTCTGCGTCAGGTACCAGGAAGCGTGGCCGCTCGAGGTCGTGAACGCCGCCTTCTTGCGGACGTGCCAGCCATCGTCGACCCGTGTTGCGCCGGACGTCTTCGGATACCAGAAATGACCGCCGGTCTCGGGATCCGTGTAGGAAGCGGTGCCGACGAGCGCTTCGCCATCCATCCGCCGCAACAGCTGCTCGATCTCCGGATTCCCGTCGGCCCGGAAGAGCAGACCGCCGACGGCGACGAGGTGCATCATGAAGATGAGGGCGGTAGAGGGGCAGCCGTAGCGGGCGATGGCCTCGGTGGCCATGAGCAGGCCGACGTGGGTCTCGGCCCGGCACCCGTACGTCTCGGGTGCGATCATCGCGAGCAGCCTGAGGCGTCCCAGCTCGTCCACACTCGCGCGCGGATACTCCCGTGTCACGTCGACCTCGACGGCCAGCGGTCGGATCACACGATGACACGCCTCGATGATCTCCGCCTCGAGCCTCCGTTGCGCCGGCGTCAGGAACCAGATCGGGTCGAAGTCGTAGCCGAGCCCGTAGTACGGCTCGTCTCCCCACATCTTCGTCTCGGTCAGGAGCAAAGGATCGCGCGCCACGAGAGGACGCTAACCGATCCGCCAGGCGTCCCTGCGACGAACCGTGGGCACGCGACTGAGGGCCGCACGCGCGGCCCTCAGTCCTTGTACGGATCGCGCACGTCTCGCCCGGCCATGGCCACGCCGCGATTGTGAACTGAGCTACCGAGGTGGGAGCGGCGTGCGGCGAGCGGCGCTACTAGACTCCGCCGCCGATGGACGCGCACCGCAGGGCGAATCTGGCGATGTGGGACGAACGCGCCCCGGCCCACGCCGGGTCGCCCGGCTACGGATTCGAGCAGTTCGCGAGCGACCCCTCGTACCTGAGCGACGTCGTCCGCTTCGATCTGCCCCGGCTCGGGGACATCAGCGGAGTGGACGGTGTGCATCTGCAGTGCCACATCGGCACCGACACCGTTTCCCTGGCTCGCCTCGGAGCCAGGATGACCGGTCTCGATTTCTCCGGGGTCTCGCTCGAGCACGCACGACGGCTCGCAGCAAGCGCGGGCGTGGACGTCGACTTCGTCGAGTCTGACCTGTACGACGCCAAGCAGGCTCTGGGAGGTCGCGCGTTCGACCTCGTCTACACCGGGATCGGAGCGCTGCTCTGGCTGCCCGAGATCCAACGGTGGGCTGCCGTCGTGGCCGAGCTCCTGCGACCCGGAGGGCGCCTGTTCATGCGCGAGGGCCACCCGGTCCTGTTCTCCGTGGCCGACGCCCGCGAGGACGGGCTACTGGTGCTCGAGTACCCCTACTTCGAGCAGCCCGAGCCGCTCAAGTGGGACGAAGCGGGCACCTACGTCGAGACAGACGTCGAATTCAGCGCAACGGTGAGCTATGAGTGGAGCCACGGCCTGGGCGAGATCGTGACCGCTCTGCTCGAACGGGGACTGCAGATCACGCGGCTCGAAGAACACGACTCCGTGCCTTGGGAGGCGATCGGGCGGGGCCAGATGGAGCAGATCGGCGGCGGCGAGTACCGCCTCGTCGACCGGCCGTCACGGCTGCCGCACACCTTCACGCTGGAGGCCGTGCGCCCGGCCTAGCGCGGCACCCACACCACCAACAGGAGTTCCAGGTCAGACACCTGGAGGTGGCGCGCTAGGGCTTGTAGTGAGTGACCTTCTCGGGCGCCACTCTCACGATCACCCGCTGCTCTCCCGCCTGCCGGTACGGATACTCGTCGAGCCCCATGTACTTCTTCGCCATCGCGTCGATGTGCGCATCCGCCCCGTCGGTGACGAGCTCGACGGAACCGCTGACCTCGACATACTCGTACGGGTTCTCGGGGTTCGAGACGACGACGCAGGCGCGGGGGTCGCGGACGAGATGCTTCCACTTGGCCCGACCTGCAGCGGTGTTGACGACGACGTGGCTCCCGTCGTGATCAATCCAGACAGGGCTGGCATGAGCACTTCCGTCAGCGCGCGTCGTCGCGAGGACGCCGAAGGTCTTCGCCTTGAAGAACGCGATCTGATCGTCGGAAAGAGTTGCCATACGAATCAACCTCCCAGCTCGAAGACGGGTCTCGCGACGAATCGCGTTGAGCACACCGTACGGATTGGTTCAGCCTAACCGAACCCGGTCTCCGGGGGCCGCCTCGTCGCCCGGCCTGCGAGGCAGCCGCAGACGTTCACGGTGGAGGCTGTCCGCCGCGCCCGAGCTCGTCTGCCAGGCAAAGGTTGCCGGCCCGCCGGCAACCTGACAGGATCGGCGGGACAGTTGGCCGGGAGGTGCTCGCTCGTGGAAGGCAACGGATCGCCATCGGCACTGCCCGAGGAGTTCCTCGATCGCTGGCGCACCGCGGCCTACAACTGCTTCTCCTCGGGTCACAAGTTCTGCCGCGAGGTCTGCCCGGTGGTACAGGTCACCGGCGACGAGACGCATAGCCCGACCGCGTTCCACGCAAACGTCGTGGCCATGGAGAAGGGGTTGCTGCAGCTGGAGGACGTGGCGCGCGACTACGTCAACTGCACCCAGTGCGGCGCGTGCGAGCTGCGCTGCCCGAACACGATCTTCGCGGGTGACTTCTACCGCTTCCGCACGCGCACAGTGGATCTGGTCAAAGCCATGCGCTCGCTGGCTGTCGAGCAGGGCATCCACCAGCCCGGATGGCAACGCTGGAACCTGGCCACGGACGAGCTCCGCAACGAGCCGGTGATCGACGGCGTTACGCAGGAGCGGGTGGCGGACTGGGCCGAAGGGCTCGGCATCGCCACCGGAGGTGAAACGGTGCTCTTCTGCGACTGCGAGGCCGCCTTCTACCGCACCTCCCAACCGCGGGCCGTGGCTCGGATCCTGCAGGCCGCCGGGATCGAGTTCGGACTGATGCGCGAGCAGTGGTGCTGCGGAGGCCCGGCGGCGGAGATGGGCTACGCCGACCAGGCGCGCCGCTTCGCCGAGCACAACGTGGCCGACTGGCGCGCGGTCGGTGCCAAGCGCATCCTCGTGCTCGACCCGCACGACTACATCACCTTCACCGAGGACTACCCGCGCTACTTCGGCGACGACTACGAGTTCGAGATCGTGTTGGTGCTCGAGCTCGTGGCGGAGCTGCTGCGGGAAGGGCGGCTACAGCTCACGGTTCCCGTGGAGCGCGCAGCCACCTACCACGACTCCTGCCGGCTGAGCAAACGGAAGGGCATCCACCGCGAGCCGCGGGAGATCATGCGCGCCATCCCCGGTCTCGACTTCCGCGACGTCGATCACGTGACCCAGTGGGGCTACTGCTCGGGTGCAGGTGCCGGGCTCGCCATCGAACGGCCCGACCTCACCGCCGAGATCAGCCGCCGCCGGATCGGGAAGGCGAGCGAGCTGGACGTCGACCTGCTCGTCTCCGCGTGTGTGTGGTCGGAGCGACCGCTGTCCGAGCAGGGCGAACTACAGCAGATGCAGGTGGTCGACCTGATGGAGCTCGTCGCGCATGCGGCCGGGTTACAGCCGCTGCCGAACATCGCCGCCGCGCCGGCGGGAAGCAGCGGCTGAGATGGCCATCACAGCCACGTTGCAGGACGCGCTGCTCGACGAGCTCGTCGCCATCTTCGGTGCCGACCGGGTCCTCACCTCGCGCTCCGCGCGGGTCAACCGCGCCCGAGTGCCTGCCATGTTCGCCGTGCACCGCTGGGAGGAGCACGTGCCGCAGGTCGTCGTGCTGCCCAAGACGACCGAGGAGGTGTCGCGGCTGCTGGAGCTCGCGAGCGCCGAGCGCATCCCCGTCGTCCCCCGGGCGGGCGGGACCGGGCTGGTCGACGGCGCCGTCCCGCTCAAGCACGGGATCCTCTGCGACATCAAGCTGATGAACCAGGTGCACGAGATCGACCTCGCGGAGCGCTGCGTCACCGTCGGGCCTGGGGTGAACATGCTCAAGCTCAACGAGCAACTGCGGCCGCATGGCGTCATGTACCCGGACAACCCCGCCTCCTACGCGTGCTCGCTGGTCGGCGGCCGCATCGGCACCAACGGCTGGTCGCTGCTCGGCGCGCGCTTCGGGCACGTGCGGAACCTCGTCATCTCCTTCGAGATCGTGCTGCCGGGCGGCAAGGTGATCAGGGTCGGCGACGGCGGCAAGAAAACCCGCTCCACCTCCACCGGATACCGTCTGAAGGAGCTGTTCATGGGCGCGCAGGGCACGCTCGGCATCGTCACGGAGGCGACCCTCGAGCTGGTCAACCGACCCGAGGCCGAGTTCTCCGCGTTCTGGCTCTTCCGCGAGTACGACGACGCCTGGCGGACGCTCGGCGATGTGGCCCGCTCGGGATGGGCGACCATCGCCGGGGCGATGCTCTTCGACGAGCGCAAGGTGGCCTATCTGCGCCGCGACGACGAGGCGTACATCCCGCAGCCCGACTGGGCGCAGGCCGTGGTGGCCAACGCGCTCTACGGGAAGTCGGAGGAGGTTCGGCCCGCCGCCAAGGACCTGATGCGTATCGCGCGCGCGGGCGGCGGCGAGTACATCGGCGACGAGATCGCCCAGCTCGACTGGTCGGCACGGCACGACCGCTACGCGACGCCGCTCCACGGCCGCCTCCCCGACGGCCAGGTCGTGACCATGTCCTGGCACTGCGAGGACGCGGCCATCCCGTACCCCAAGCTGCCCGAGGTGCGCAAGAAGTGGCATGCGCTCGTCGACAGGCTGATCGAGCGCCATCCGGTCTTCGACGACTGGGGCATGTTCGCGTACTCGAACGGTCCCTACAAGCCGTGGGGCGACTTCCTCGGCGAGATCGACGTCGGCATCTGGGAGCCGCAGCTGACCGACGAGACCTGGGCGGCGTGGGTCGACACCAAGCGCGAGATCGCGCGTGTCTCGATCGAAGCGGGTGGCTCGATCTCCGCCGCGCACGGCGCCTCACGGGCCGGGGAGGTCGATCTCGTGCCCCTGGAGATGGGCGGCGCCTACGACGTGATGAAGTCGATCAAGCGCACGATCGACCCGAACAACATCATGAACCCCGGCAAGTACCTGCTCGACTCGGCCTACGAGGAGGAGGACTGACGTGATCGGCTTCCTGCTCGCCGCCCAGCGTCCGCCCGAGGCTCAGCGCATCACCGAGATCGTGATCATGCGCCACGATCACGTCTACGAGGTGGATCCCTCGCTCATGCAGACCCACGTGGAGCAGCAGGACATCCCCGCCTGGGACACGCAGCGCATGGTCGACGCGCGCATGGCCTATCTGTTGTGGACGCAGGCCCACTGGTCGGACGTCCGCATCTCCGGAGACCAGCTACTGGCCGAGATCGAGGCCGAGGAGGCACACCCATGAAGGTCAGTTTCGCACTGCTGCCGGATCATCCGATCGAGGAGATCCTGGAGACGATCGAGGTTGCCGACCGGCTCGGGTTCCATGGGGTGTACGGCGCGGACGAGACCTTCCACAAGGACTCGTTCCAGATCTTCGCGGCCGCCTCCGCGCGGACGAGCACGATTCGCTTTGCCCCCGATGTGACCCACGTGATCCTGCGCGACCCGACGATGATCGTGCAGATGATGGCCACGCTCGACGAGCTCTCGGGCGGCCGGGCGGAGCTCATCTACTCGGTTGGCAACTTTGCGATGCTCGAGCAGTACCACGTGAGCTCGGAGCAGATGAAGCGGCCGATTGCGCGGCTGCGCGAGGCGCACAGCGTGATGCGCACGTTCCTGGACGAGGGCACGATCGACCACCAGGGCGACTTCTACCGCTACACCGGGCTCTTCACCGCCGCGCGCCCGGTGCAGGAGCGGATGCCGATCCTGATCGGTGCGATGCGCGGCCCGAAGTCGTTCGAGCTGGCCGGCGAGATCGCCGACGGCATGCACCAGGCGCTCGCCTACTCCCGGGAGGCGGTGCAGTTCGCCGCCGACCACGTGCGGATCGGTGCCGAGCGTGCGGGCCGCGACTGGCAGAGCCTGGACATCGGGGCCTGGGGTGTCGCCTGTGTGGCCGAGGACCGCGACGCGGCGCGCGAGTGCGTGCGGGTGATCGTCGCCTTCTACATCCCGGCCATGCCGATCGAGCAGCTCGAGCGGCACGGTATCTCGGCGGCGGACGTGCAGCCGATCAGCGACGCGTTCGCGGTCGGCGACGTGGCCGGGGCGATCGAGTTGACCTCCCCGGAGATGGTGGAAAAGCTCGCTTTCTCCGGCACGCCCGAGGACGTGGTCGAGCAGATCAACACGAACGTGGTGGGCACCGGCATGAACCACGTCATCCTCGCCATCGTCGACCCCTACCTCGCCTCCCACTGGTCGGGCGCGGAGGGCTTCGAGAACGTAGGCTCGATGAAGGAGCAGCTGCAGCTGATCCACGACCGGGTGCTGCCGAACATCGCAGGGTGACGGACTCTCGCGTGCGGGATGCTTCAGCGTCCTGCGGTTGTGGGTGCGTCCTCAGGCGAGCCCCGAGCGAACTTCTTGTGAGTCCCTGAAGGGGCCCACTCCGGGGCTGCGCGATCCTGCTCGCATGCCGTTGGGGGCGCGAGGGGTGTAGCGGGGCCCTTCAGGGCCTCGCAAGACGTGTGGCTCCTGCTCCGCAATCGCGTGCCGCCCGACGGCATGGGTGAACCCGGAGGCCGGCGGGCCCACTGCTGTCTCAACGCGGCCGCGGATCTCCTGCCGTTGGGGGCGCGAAAAGCGTAGCGGGGCCCTTCAGGGCCTCGCGAGACGTGCGGCTCCTGCTCCGCAATCGCGTGCCGCCCGACGGCATGGGTGAACCCGGAGGCCGGCGGGCCCACTGCTGTCTCAACGCGGCCGCGGATCTCCTGCCGTTTGGGGGCGCGAGGGGTGTAGCGGGGCCCTTGAGGGCCTCGCGAGACGTGCGGCTCCCGCTCCGCAATCGCGTGCCGCCCGACGGCCTGGGTGAACCCGGAGGCCGGCAGGCCCACTGCTGTCTCAACGCGGCCGCGGATCCCCTGCGCCCCGCCTGGCCGGCTCGGCGGGGCACCCTGGTGCCAGCGGCTGCGGGCACATGCGGATGGAGGGAGTCGAACCCTCACGGACGAAGCCACCGGTGTCTGAGACCGGCGCGTCTGCCAGTTCCGCCACATCCGCTCGGTTGGGCGGGTGCCCGGCCGCGACGGCCGGGCACCCGGTGCTTCATGCCTTCACGTCCTTCTCCTTTCCGATTGTGCCGCCATGGGCTCGGCGTGTACGTCGGGCGGCCGCTCAGGGCGGCGTTACGCCGCCGGTCGCGGCGTGTTGTGGGTCGGTCGCGCGACCGCGAGACGCGCCTTGCGCCGCGCCTCGAGCTGCACGACCTTGGCCGGCCGCGGCGTTCCCTTGCTGGGCTCGTTCGCGGACCGAACCACGTGCAGGTGCCTGTGCATCTACGTCTCCTTTCCTTTCTCTTTGGTGGTCGCTGCGCGGCGCCTGGGCAGATCGGCACCGGAACATCGAAGGGCTGTACGGGAACGGCCGGATTCGAACCGGCGACCCTCCGGTTGACAACCGGGCGCTCTTGCCACTGAGCTACGCCCCCAAGGCGATAGCGCGGGTGGGAT
Organism: uncultured Actinomycetes bacterium; assembly: GCA_963738505.1. Lineage (GTDB taxonomy): Bacteria > Actinomycetota > Thermoleophilia > Gaiellales > Gaiellaceae > Gaiella. The sequence continues at coordinate 36,996 of CAVTWR010000019.1, forward strand.
TCGAACCCACGGTCTCGAGCTCATGAGGCTCGCGAGGACAGCCACTCCTCCACCGCGCGGCGGGTCGCTCGGCGCGACCGGCGATCTGGCTGGCAGTCCTTCCCCGTCGAGACCTGCCTCTGCCTGCCCCCCATGGGATCACGCCCAGCGCGTGAGGTCCGCGAGGGCTGTGCCGTACGACCCCTGAAGGCGTCGCCGACGGTGCGCGCTAGAGGTCGGAATGTGGCCGGCAGGAGCCGAACCTGCGCAAGACGATCCCGGAGCGGCGGTGGGGCCCCAAGGCGACATCTCCGTTTCGTACGGGAGCCTCTCCGTCCATCCTCCGCTCGCGGAAGATCGACGCAACAGGCGGCCGCCCTGGAGGTCGGCAGAGACCGTCGGTGTGTATGTCTCGAGCGCCCGAGGGCGATCGATGTTTTCCATGCCACTCGCCAACCCTTCGACCCTGGATCACCGCCCGCCGGCTGCGCTGCCGACGGTACGCCGTCCTACGTGGAGGAGCTTTGGAGCCCGATGCTCGTACGCTGGGGCGAAATTCGCAGGCTAAAGCAGACGCTTCTTTCAGCGATTCTCGACAGGCAGGCGCAGAGAACCTTTCTCTCTCAGGCGGGGCCTCGATTCGGACTAGATCTTCTTCAAGCTGGGCATCACCTCTGGATGAACCTGGACGTTGCCGCCTTCAGAAACGACGAAGGCGACCCGGATGGGGTCGCCCTCGACTGGCTCGGTATGCGGCTAGAATCCTAGCTCGCACACCCCCCAGTGAGGGCAATGTTGCTGACGAACCGGCGCGTCGCCTGGGCGAGCGGCCGGCACGGCAGATCCGACATGGCGGGTGCCATCGCGAGTTGGGACAGATGGGTGAGATACGAGTTCAACATGATGTGCCGACAGATCATAGAGCATGGATCGGCAGCGCGCAAGTGGTTCTGAAGCGAATCCGGCAAGGGATACGACGGTCGTTGCCGCTGTTCGACCGGAAATACCTCGACGTGGTTATCCAGTGATTCAGTACAACTTGCCCGCGAACCTCGGTTGAGGAGATGGCCCCGATCAACGGGGGGCGCGGAGCTCGTCGGGATCTGAGCTCCGTCCATCGGACACGCCGATGAATCCTGGCGACTCCGCGAGTTGCAGAGGGAGAGGCCCCACTCCGGGGCCGCGGATCGAGAGGAGCGAACAGATGGCGAGGTACGCACTGGTTGTCATGTCGGAGCCCCGCGAGGCGCATCCGGGTGGGCAGGGGCGCATGGTGCACGCGCTCACCGCCGCACGGGACCTGCGGGCAGCGGGAGAGGAAGTGTCGCTGTGGTTCCACGGGATCGGCGTCACGTGGCTGACGGCGTTCGATTTGCGTGACGACAAGTACACGCAGAACTACGGCCCTCTCTTCGACGAAGTCCGAGACCTGATCGGCGGCACCTGCGACTTCTGCACCAGCCGCCGGTTCGCGGCGACCGAGGGCGCCGAGCGACTGGGTGTGCCTCTGGTCGGAGGCGACGGGGAGCATCACACGGTGGCGGCTCTGATCGGCGACGGCTGGCAGGTCCTCACGTTCTGATCACGCTGCCGGTGCCCCGCCTGGTGGGAGACTGGCGGAGCACATGCTTCCTGAGCGGGCTGAAACCGGATGAGCCACGGGCAGACGACACCCGAAGAAGAGGACGCGGCGGAGAACCGCGACCTCGAGCAGGCGCGGGCCGGAGACGAGCGCGCGTTCGAGCGGCTCCTCGACCCGCATCGCGCGCCGCTGCACCGGCATTGCTACCGCATGCTCGGCGACGTCTACGACGCCGACGACGCGCTGCAGGAGACGGTCACCCGCGCGTGGCGCCACCTCACCGGCTTCGAGCCCCGCGCGCCCTTTCGTGCCTGGCTGTACCGCATCGCAACCAACGTGTGCCTGTCGGCGATCAGCGCGGACACCAGACGCCGTGACAGGGAGATCCCGATGACAACGGACGCCGAACCGCTGGACGAAGCTCTGGCTCACCTCACGCCGTACGCGGAGGTCCACGGCTCCGCGGCGGCCGACGACGAGACGCTGCAACTCGCGTTCATCGCCGCGGGCCAGCTGCTGCCCCCGCGGCAGCGCGCCGTCCTGCTGCTGCGAGACGTGCTCGACTTCTCCGCCCGCGAGGTCGCCGCCATGCTGGAGACCTCGAGTCAGGCGGTGAACAGCGCCCTCCAGCGTGCACATGCAACGGTCGAGCGCGAACGGGACGCCGGCCAGCTCGCACGTCCGCACGAGCCCGCCTCGGCCGCAGTCGAACGGGACCTGGCGAGACGGTTCGCAACCGCCTGGCAGTCGGCGGACATCGACGGCCTCGTCCGTCTCATCTCCGAGGACGCGCTGCTGACCATGCCCCCCGAACCGTTGCGCGTCGTCGGTCGCGCAGCGGTCGGCGAGTTCCTGGCGGCCGGCCCGTTCTCCGACCCGGCCCGGGGCTTCACCGCCCGCGAGACCCGCGCCAACGACCAGCCCGCCGTCGCGCTCCACCGCCAGGACAGCGAGTCGTACCGATTCAGCCCCTATGCCATCCTTGCCCTCTCGCTGCGCGGAGAGGAGGTCGCTTCGATCACGCGCTTTGCCGATCCGAGGCTTTTCCCACGGCTCGGCCTCTAGTGCGGTGTCTCCTGACGTTTCACCCGGAACTGCACCACGCGATCACCGGCCACGAAGTGGCCCTCCGCGAAGCGGAGCCTGATCGCATTCAGAAACAGCCGGCCGCTCCGCGGCCGACCCCAATAAAGCTAGTGCGGCACCCACAACACCAACGAGAGCTACAGGTCAAACGTTAAGAGATGGCGCACTAGCCACTTCGAAATCACGACCCAACCCAGAAGGAGACCCATGAAGTCGTTCAGTTCCACCGTTCGCATCCACGCGGCACCCGACGCGATCTGGCAGATCCTCATGGACACGGCCCGCTGGCCGGAGCTCGACTCGTCGATCGACCGCGTCGAGGGCACTCCCGCGCCGGGCGCGGCCGTCACCGTCCATGCGAAGGTCGGGCGCGCGTTTCCGCTCAAGGTGGTGGAGTTCGTACCGGCCGAACGGATGGTCCTCGCCGGCGGCATGCCGCTCGGGCTGTTCAAGGGACGCCGCACGTACGCACTCACAGCGAGCACGGACGGACATGTCGAGTTCAGCATGCGAGAGGCGTTCACGGGGCTGCTGGCGCCGCTGATCGGGAAGTCCATTCCTGACCTCCAGCCGTCCTTCGACGAGTTCACGGCGAGCGTCAAGAGCCGCGCCGAAGCCGCGGCGGGTTGAAAGCGCCGCGCCTGCTCCGGATCTCGGCGGGGCTCGACCCGACCCACTCGGGATGTTCTTAAGACGAAGAAGCTGCTCACCGTCGTCGAGCAGCTCGGCGCGCAGGAACGGACGCGCGGCATGCAGACACGACGGCGTCTCCGAGGAGGAGCTACCCGCGGTGATCGACGAGCTCCAGCGCACGCAGGTCTTCTGCGTCAACATCGGCGGCGGCGAGCAGACCGTGCGGCGCGACTTCTGGGAGCTCGATCGCTGACGACGTGGCCTACGGCGCCGGCGTCTGGTGGGGATGCCTGAGCGAGAGGACGCTCGAGCCGCTCGTGCCGACGGTCACATGGTCTCGAAGAGACGCGGGTCACGGCGTCCACGACCTGATCACTTCACCGTCGAGAAGTGACGCTGGCGCCGGCTCCACCGCGGGGTAGCCGCGAACGCGAGGTCTATTGGCCTGCACCGCGCTTCTTGGCGATCTCCCGCTCGATGGCTGCCTCCGTGATCGGCCCCCTGCCGGGCCAACCACCGAATGCCCGAATCGCGTCCAGCAGAAGCAGGAATCCCCAGATGGCCGAGACCCAGACTGGCCACGGAACCGACTCGTCGGCAGAGCGATCCGTCAGCGCCCAGATCAGCCAGAGGACGCCGTTCACCGAGACGTAGAGGAGGAGGTCCTCCCAGAACTTGCGCTTTCGCTTCAGCGACGCAAGCGCGTACTCGCGCATCTCCGCGCCGGCGACCGACTCGTGGCCTTCCGATCTCGGCGGATGCACACCTCCGGGTCGAGCGGTGACGCCCATCACACACCTCCAGCTTGCTTTGGCACGAGCATCCCGCCGTGCAGCGGCGGGTACGTCTGCGGTCCGCCGCACAGGGTCAGCCACGCCTTGAACCTGGTCGGCATCATGACGAGGCGCCCTCCCGCCGGCGGCCGGGCAGCTCCCGGGCCGCCTCGAGCAGGACCCGGCGCTCGGCCGTGTCGATCAGGCGTCGCACGCGGTCGACGGCGTCCGTGTTGACCGAGATGGCGTCGATGCCGGCACGCACCAGCATCTCCGTGTACTCGGGGTGCACCGACGGCGCCTGGCCGCAGATGGACGTCTTCATCTGCAGGCGCCGTGCTTTGCCGATGAGCTGCTCGAGATAGGCGACGACAGCAGGGTCGCGTTCGTCGAACAGCTCCGCGAGTTCGGGTGAGTCGCGATCGGCACCGAGCACCAGCTGCGTCAGATCGTTGGAGCCGATCGAGATGCCCGCGATCCCGAGCGTGGCGTACGCCTCGAGATTGAAGAGCACGGATGGAACCTCCGCCATGATCCAGAGCTCGAAACCCCGCCGGGAGAGAAGGCCACACGGCTCGACCAGCGCCTGACAGCGTCTCAGCTCGGGGACGGTGCGGACGAACGGGATCATCACGTGCAGGTTGGTGAGCCCCTCGTCCCAGACGCGTGCGATCGCCTCGAGCTCGAGGAGGAAGAGCGACGGGTCGCGGACGTAGCGGAGTGCTCCGCGAACACCGATCATCGGGTTCGCCTCCTCAGGCTCGAATCGATCGCCGCCCTCGAGGTTGCGGAACTCGTTCGTGCGGAAGTCCATCGTCCGATAGGTCACGGGACGAGGCGAGAAGGCACCGGCGAAGGTCCGCAACCCTGCCGCCATGGCCGCAACGAACTCGTCCCCACGTCCCTGGTCGAGGAGCAGCCGCGGGTGCATCCCGTGCAGGGCCTCCACCAGCATCAGCTCCGCGCGGAGCAGTCCTACGCCATCGACGGGAAGCGCGGCGGCGCGTGCAACCTGCGACGGCTCGGACAGATTGAGCAGAAGACTCGTGGCCGTTGCCGTTACCGGCGACACGGCGATGACGGACGAGGCCGTCGGGCTCGACCTCTCCTGCCCCGGATGCGACACCTTCCAGGACGAGCCCGCGGGTCGCGTCCACCGTGACCAGCTCACGGTCGCGGAGCTTCCGTGTTGCCAGCTGCGTGCCCACCACACACGGGATGCCGAGCTCTCGCGAGACGATCGCGGCGTGACAGGTCATGCCACCCGAGTCCGTGGCGATCGCGGCCGCGCGTCGCATCAGCGGTACCCAGTCCGGTGCGGTCATCCGCGTCACGAGCACATCGCCGTCAGAGAAGGCGTGGGCGTCGGCAAGTGCTTCGAGCCTGCACACCGGGCCGCCCGCGACGCCGGGCGCCGCGCCAAGCCCGTGCAGCAGGATCTCCAGGTTCTCCAGCGACGTACCGGCTGGCGCAGTCGCAGCCGTCCCCCGTGTCGTCGTCACCGGTCGGGACTGGAGCATCCAGATACGACCGTCACCGTCGATGGCCCATTCGGTGTCCTGTGGCGAGCCGTAGTGGCGCTCGATCTGCCGGCCGAGATCGGCGATCGCCTGGGCCTCCTCATCCGTCAGTGTCGCGCGCATCGCCTCGGCAGCGGAAAGCTCGCGCACGTGTGTGCCGCTCCCAGCCGCGAGCTCGATGGAGGCGCTCTTCGGGTGTACCTCACGCGCGATGACGGTCAGGGTTGCCTTGTCGACGATGTAGCGGTCTGGCGAGACTCGGCCGCTCACGACCGCCTCCCCCAGACCGAACGCCCCTTCGATGATCAGACGATCATCGGCGCGCGTAGCCGGGTCGATGGTGAACATCACCCCTGCACGTCGCGCGTCGAGCTGGCGCTGCACGATGACTGCGATGTCCATGTCCGCCTGACCGAAGCCGAGCTTCGCTCGATAGAAGACCGTTCGCGCCCCGAACAGCGACGACCAGCACTTCCTCACCGCCTCCACGACCGCCTCGCTGCCCTTCACGTTGAGGAAGGTCTCGTTCATCCCCGCGAAGGAAGCTGCCTCCGTATCCTCCGCGGTCGCGGACGAGCGCACGGCGACGGCCACGTCCGCTTCGCCGGCACACAGGCCCAGGTACGCGCCAACGATGTCGTTCACGACCTCGGTGGGAATCGCCTCACTCTCGATTTGCGCGCGTACTTCGGCCGCCGCACCCTCGAGATCGGTCGAGTCGTCCACGTTGACGTGCGCCAAGCGCGACGCGATGCGCTCCCTGAGACCTGTGGCCTCGATGAAGCGGACGTACGCGTCTGCGCAGACCACGAACCCCGCAGGCACGGGGAAGCCGGCACGCGTCAGCTCGCCGAGATTCGCGCCCTTGCCACCGGCAATGTCCGTGTCCGTTCTCTGCAACGTCTCGAATGGCCGCGTTCGTGCTGCCGCTGACGGGCCCGATGCCCTTCGACTCTCGATCGTCGACATGATCTCCTCCTCCAGGATTCCCCTTGCACAGTCCCACGCAGTTCGCCCGCGGGCATCGGCGTGGCCGCCCAGTGCGCGTTCGGCGAACTACCGACCTGTCGGGTGCGGGCAGAGTCGGGTGCGCCATCGGCGACACTCGGTGCGCACCCTGAGGGCGACCGGGACCCTCTGCGGAGGCGCTGGGCACGCCTGACGGTGACCATCCCCTCGTCGTGGGCATTGCGATCATCGGGAACGCCGCCAACAAGACGAACCGTCGGCTCGTCGCTGAATGGCGGAATCTCGGCCTCGACGTCGAGCTCGTCAGCGGCGGCCACGGCGCGCTCGCGCGAGGTGGGACGAGGACGACGACAACGGCCATCGGGCGCATCGACGTCCTCGCGACCCTCGACGGCGTCGAGCCGGGCCTTCTCGAGTTGCTGCTCCTCGAGCGCTCTGGGCGCCTGACGACCCTCAACGGAGCGGCCGCGCTCCTCGGGACCCACGACAAGCTGCGGACGAGCTCAGCCCTCGCTCGCGGAGGCGTCCCGCACCCCAGGACGGGCTACGTACGCGCCCCCGACGCCCCGCTCCCCGTGCAGCCGCCGCTCGTGATCAAACCGCGTTTTGGCAGTTGGGGCCTCGAAGTCCATCGCTGCCTCGACGAGGTCGAGACGCGAGAGACCCTCCGCGCACTGGCGGAAACCCCCTGGTTTCTCCGTCACGGCGCACTCGTCCAGGAGCTCCTCCCCACCCCTCGGTACGACCTCCGCGTCGTCGTCGCCGGTGACCGTGTCGTCGGCGCCGCCGAGCGGCGCGCCGCCCCCGGCGAGTGGCGGACGAACGTCTCGCTCGGAGGTACCCGCCACGCGACCATACCCAGCGTCGCAGCGTGCACCCTGGCCGTGCGAGCCGCCCAGGCCGTGGGGTGCCACCTCGTCGGCGTCGACCTGCTCCCCGTCTCCGCAACCCGGTACATCGTGCTCGAGCTGAACGGCGCCGTCGAGTTCGACGAGGGGTACTGCCTTCCGGGCCGAGACGTGTTCGCGGACGCCGCAGCGGCACTTCGGCTCGGCCGGAGGGAGCCCGCCACGCTCGGCACCCGCCGTCCGCGAACGGTGCAGGCTGCACCGGCGCCGCTGAGACCAGGGGACCGGTAGTTCCCCGGGAGAGCGGCTGTGCCGCGGCCCGCTACGCCTTCAGTGCCCCGGCTGTTGCCACGAACGCCTGGACGGCGACATCGAGATCCGCCTGCGAATGGGCCGCGGAGACCTGCGTCCTGATCCGGGCCGTGCCCTCCGGCACGACCGGGTACGAGAAGCTCACGGCGTACACGCCGCGCTCCTGCAGGCCCCGTGCGAGCGTCGCCGCGCGACGGGCGTCGCCGACCATGACCGGGACGATCGGGTGGGCTCCGGGGACGATGTCGAAGCCGGACTCGGTCATCCGCGTGCGGAAGAAGCGTGTGTTGTCCCACAGTCGGTCACGCAGCTCGGCCGAGCTCTCGATCAGGTCGATCGCCTTGAGCGTGGCGAACGCCACCGGCGGGGCGATGCTGTTCGAGAACAGATACGGGCGCGAGCGCTCGCGCAGCAAGGCGACGATCTCGCGCCGCGAGGAGACGTAGCCGCCGCTCGCGCCGCCCATCGCCTTGCCCAGTGTGCCGGTGACGATGTCGACGCGATCCATCACCCCCTGGTCCTCGTGCGTCCCGCGGCCGTGCTCGCCGACGAAGCCGACCGCATGCGAGTCGTCGATCATGACCAGGGCGTGATGGCGGTCGGCGAGGTCGCAGATCTCGGGCAGCTTCGCAGAGGTGCCGTCCATCGAGAAGACGCCGTCGGTTGCGATGAGCCGGAAACGCGCGTCCCGGGCCTCCTGCAGGCGTCGCTCGAGCTCGTCCATGTCACCGTTCGCGAAGCGAAGGCGTCGGGCCTTGCAGAGCCGGATGCCGTCGATGATGGAGGCGTGGTTGAGCGCGTCGGAGATGACCGCGTCCTCCTCGCCGAGCAGGGCTTCGAACAGGCCGCCGTTGGCGTCGAAGCAGGAGCTGTAGAGGATCGTGTCCTCGGTTCCGAGGAAGGCGGAGAGACGCTGCTCGAGTTCGCGGTGCACGGTCTGGGTTCCGCAGATGAAGCGTACGGAGGCCATGCCGAACCCGTAGCGCTCGAGCGCCTCGTGGGCGGCGGCGACGATCTCCGGGTGGCTCGCGAGTCCGAGGTAGTTGTTGGCGCAGAGGTTGAGAAGGTCGCGTCCGGCGACGTCCACGTGCGCCGCCTGCGGAGAGGCGATCACGAGCTCGCGCTTGGAGAGCCCTGCCTCCGCGATCTCGGCCAGTCGCCGCTCGAGATCGTCCTTGAACGGTCCGTACATCCCAGCCTCCCTCGTCTTCGTCAGGCCGTTGTCCAGTCGAGCACCACCTTGCCGGCGTCGCCGGAAGCAGCGACCGCGAAGGCCTCCTCGTACTGCAGGTGGTCGAACCGGTGGGTGATGACCGGGCTGATGTCGAGCCCGGATTGCAGCATGGCCGACATCTGGTACCAGGTCTCGTACATCTCGCGGCCGTAGATGCCGCGAAGGGTGAGCATGTTGAAGATGATCGTGGTGAGGTCCAGCGAGACCTTGCGGTCGGGCAGGCCGAGCAGCGCGATCCGCCCGCCGTGCGCCATGTTGCCGAGCAGGTCGAGAAGCGCGTCCGGGTTCCCGGACATCTCGAAGCCCACGTCGAACCCCTCGCTCAGGCCCAGCTCGCGTTGCACGTCGCGCAGGTCGCGCTCGCGCGGGTCGACGGTGAGCGTCGCGCCGAGCTGCTCCGCGAGGGCGCGCCGCGAGGCGCTCCAGTCGGTGACCACGACGTGGCGGGCTCCCGCGTGCCGCACCACCGCCGTGGCCATGCACCCGATGGGGCCGGCACCGGTGACGAGCACATCCTCGCCGAGCACCTCGAAGGCGAGCGCGGTGTGCACCGCGTTCCCGAACGGGTCGAAGATCGCCGCGACGTCCTCGTCGATGCCCGGCCAGTGGTGCCAGATGTTCGTCATCGGCAGGGCCACGAGCTCCGCGAAGGCGCCCGGCCGGTTGACGCCGAGCCCGATCGTGTGGGCGCAGAGGTGGCGACGCCCCGCCATGCAGTTGCGGCAGCGACCGCACACGACGTGGCCCTCCCCGGAGACGATATCGCCGGGATGAAAGTCGGAGACGTTGGCACCGACCTCCGCGACCTCGCCGACGAACTCGTGGCCGATCACGAGCGGAACCGGGATCGTCTGCCGCGCCCAGGCGTTCCAGTCGTAGATGTGGACGTCGGTGCCGCAGATACCGGTCTTGCGCACCCTGATCAGGACGTCGTTGATCCCGATCTCGGGGTCCGGCACCTCCTGCAGCCAGATGCCCTGCTCGGCGCTGCTCTTGACGAGTGCCCGCATGTGCTGCGAACCCTACGACCCGGGGCAGAGGCGAGCGTACGTACTTCCCGCGTACGGCGGTGCGCGAACAATCCGATGCCGGAGCGTCAGGAACATCCGTCCCCTCTCGGCCGGAGTCTGTGCGCTCGCCGTGCCGGAAGCATCGGGGAGAGATTGCACGGCCGATCCGGCGCCGTCCGGAACGGTGATGCGGGTAAGGCGCAGCCCAGGTCGCGGTCAGGGAAAAGCCACCACACGATCGGGTTCCCCCCCGACTCGGATCTGCTCGAGGTCGGCGATCGTGGGGACATGAGCGCCTTGGGCGGACCCTCTGTCGACGGCGATGTCGCTGTGCAGGTCACCAGTCGGGGGGATGTCTCCCAGCAGGCTCGCGACCTCGCCGTCGAGAGGCTCTCACGGGTTGCGCGGTCCGCACCTCGGACCGTGCGCCGCATCACCGTGACCCTGTCCCACGAGCCGGATCCCGCCCGGGAACGGCCGTGTATCGCCAAGGGAAGCATCGACGTCGACGGCCGCGTCGTGCGGGCGCACGTCGCGGCACGCGAGATGATCCAGGCTGTGGAGCTCCTCGAAGAGCACATGAGCCGCCGGCTGCGAGACCTTGCCGATCGTGACGAGGCCACGCGATCCTTGCCTCCCACCTCGTCCCCCGGGGAATGGCGGCACGGCGAACTGCCGGCGCACCGACCCGAGTACTTCCCGCGCCCGGCGCACGACCGTCGCCTCGTCCGTCGCAAGACGTACGCCCTCGGCCCGGAGACGATCGAGGAGGCGGCGTGGGAGATGCGCCTGCTCGACCACGACTTCTTCCTGTTCACGAACAGCCGATCGGGAGAGGAAAATGTCGTCTACCTCGGTGAGGAAGGGGTGCTGCACCTCAGGCTGCCCGCCTCCGCTGGGGAGGCGTTCGTCGACCCGGTGGTCATCGACCCGGAGCCGGCGCCGATACTTTCCACGCGCGAAGCGATCGAGATGTTCGATCTCGCGGATGGACGGTTTCTGTTCTTCCTCGAACGCGACAGCGGGCGCGGACAGGTTCTCTACCGCCGCTTCGACGGTGATTACGGTCTGATCGTGCCGAGCGACGAGGCCCAGGTCGCCGGCGAGACGTGATGGCGAGGAGGTTCAGCGACCGCATCCAGGCCGGGCAGGCGCTCGCCGAGGCGTTGCCGCCCGACCTGCGCACGGACGTGCTGGTGATCGGACTGGCCCGGGGTGGAGTACAGACGGCGGCCGAGGTCGCACGAAGCATCGGCGCTCCACTGGATGTGCTGGCCGTCCGCAAGGTGGGGCACCCCTGGCAGCCGGAGTACGCGATCGGAGCGGTGGCGCCGGGCCCGGACGGCATCTTCATCCGGGCCCACGACGGGCTTACGGAAGATCAGGTCAACCAGGCCGTTCGTCGCGCGAAGAACGCCGCCGATCAACTCGACGCGCTGTTCCATTCCGAGCATGCTCGACTCGACGTGGGTGGGCGCACGGTCCTTCTCGTCGACGACGGGCTGGCCACCGGCGCCACGATGGTCGCGGCCGTGCGCTGGGCCCGCGGCCAGGGTGCCCGAAGGGTCGTTGCCGCGGTCCCGGTCGCAGCGGTGGCGAGCGCCGACTTCCTGCGACAGGAGGCAGAGGTCGTCTGCCCGAACGAGATGCGCGATTTCGGGGCTGTCGGCCTCTGGTACGAGCGCTTCGACCAGGTCGGCAACGACCAGGTGCTGGCCCTGCTCGACGAGTCCGCCGTCCCGGAGCACGCGCCTTCCTGAGCCTGGATCCACCGCTGCGCCCGTCAGGGCTCGGAGGCAGCGGCGAAGTGCTCGGAGAACCACTCGGAGGCGAGCCTCGCGACTTCGTCGAGTGCGCCTCGCTCCTCGAACAGGTGCGTCGCGCCGGGGACCACGGCTACGTGGTGCTCGCCTGCGAGCAGGCGGGCGGCCTCCCTGTTGAGACGGAGAACCGCGCTGTCCATGCCGCCGACGATGAGGAGCGTCGGTGCGGTGACGAACGCGAGCCGGTCGGCGGCCAGGTCCGGCCGACCGCCCCGCGAGACCACGGCCGCTACGGGCGGCTCGACCTCTGCCGCGGCCCAGAGCGCCGCGGCGGCGCCGGTGCTCGCACCGAAGTAGCCGACCGGGAGCCCGGCTGTGTCGGGCTGCCGGCGGAGCCAGGAAGTGGCCGTGTAGAGCCTCCGCCCGAGCAGCGCGACGTCGAAGACGTTGGCGCGTTCGCCTTCTTCCTCCCGCGTCAGGAGGTCGAAGAGCAGCGTGCCGAGCCCGGCGCCATGCAGCCGGTCGGCCACGAACCGGTTCCGCGGGCTGTGGCGACTGCTCCCACTCCCATGGGCGAAGACGACGATCCCGGAGGCCTCGCCGGGAACGCCAAGCTCGCCTTCCAGGACGACGCCGGAAACGGGTATCGAGACGAGAAGTGACGCTGTGTTCATCGCCGGGAACCTCCGGACCGGTTGCTCGACGGGAGCGTGACGCCCGGGGAGCAGCGTGTCATCCGCAGGTTCACTGAACACCCCCGCGCCCTGGGCACTGTCATTGCGTGCGAGACCGGCACGCGCTGTACGCATCGAGTTGCGGGGCTTGTACCGATGCGGGGCCCTGAGACCGGAGGGACGATGACGGCAGCGAAAGGAGGCAACGATGCCAGATCTCACCACCATGTCCTGCGGCGAGGGGAACAGCCGACGGGCGAGAAGGTTCGGGCTGCTGACGCTGGGGGCCGTACTCGGGGCAGGAGCTGCATACCTCTTCGACGCGGCGTCAGGCAGAAGGCGGCGTCACGAGGCAAAGGATCGGACGCTGTCGGTCTCGCGTCGCGGGGCCAAGGCGGGGATCCAGGCTATGCGGCGCGCCGGCGTCACCGCACTCGGCAAGGCACGAGGCCGACTCCATCGGATGTGGCGCGAACCGCAGCTGGACGATGTCGAGCTCGCCCACAAAGTCTCGAGCGAGATCTTCCGCGACGGCTCTTTCCCGAAGGGTCGCCTGAACGTCAACGCCGAGAACGGAACAGTGTTCGTTCGCGGGGAGGTGGACAGCCACGACCTGATCGAGGCAGTGACCGACGCCGTCCGTCGCGTGCGAGGCGTTCGTGCGGTCGAGAACCTGATGCACCTGCCCGATACCCCAGCGCCGCATCCGACCGTTGGTCCGCTCGTCCGCTAGGGCGGTTCGGGGACGCCCGGTGACTGTGCATCAGTCCCCGAGCGGATTGAGCAGCGTCTTCTTCCCCTCGAAGGCGAAGAGTAGGAGGTCGACCATACGGAAGGTGGTGTTGTTCGGGCCGAGGGTCGGCCGGAAGGCCGCGTCGCGCACGATCGAGAACTTGCTTCCCTGCATCGCGCGATGGAACGTCTCGGCGACGATCCTCGCCCCGACGCCCTTCAGCTTGCCCTGGTTGTGCTCCGCCTCGCGGAGGATGTAGAACCAGAGCGGCGTGTTCGTGAGGAGCGCCGTGCGCTGCGCCGCCGTCAGGCCCGCGAGACTCGCCCCGTTGTTGCCGTCCCGGATCTGCGCGTTGGTCAGCTTCGTCACGTTGACGCCGTTGTTCTTGAGGAAGGTGACCATCTGCTGGCCGGTCGCAAGCTTGACCATGTTCGCGCGCAGGAGGTTGCGAAAGGCGAGGTTGTTGCGGGGCGCCGGATCAGGCACGGTGGGCAGCGTCCGCAAGGGATTGACGAGCCTCGTGTCGATCCGCATCGCCTTGTTGAACTTGGCGGCGGGGACGACGAGATCGGGACGGTTGATGCCGCTCGAGCCGAAGTTGTAGAGCCGGCGGAAATCCGCGATCCAGATGCTGGGCAGGCGATTGCCCCCGCCGAGGTCTCCGCCGACACCCGCGAACTCGAAGAGCTGCCCGAGAGTCGCGTTCGGGAAATTGACGTTCCAGCTGTACCCGGCGCGGATCATGCTGTGCCCGAGCCGGAAGGCGGCGACGGAAAACTCGAGCGGCATGGTGGGAGTCGTGTTGGGCGCGGCTTCCACCTCGAAGGCCTTCCGGCCGTTCGCGAACACGTCGGTCACGATCGAGGGCGCGCAGATCCGCGGCAGGTAATCGGTGCGGATCATCCATTGGTAGTGCTTCGTCACGATCCGGCGCGCCGTCGTGAAGCGCTGCGCCGGCGGGACGCTGCCCGGCAGGGTGTCGACGACGCGGTTGTGGAAGCGGATGAACGCGAGGTGCGTCTGCGCGACAGCGAGGTTCTCGTCGTTCCGCGGATCGGGGATCACGGCCTCGCGCGCCTTGGGGCCTGAGCCCTTCCGCGGAAGATCGAACCCGGCCGAGGGCGGACCGCCGGCGGCGCTCCCCAGCTTCAGGTGCAGGCCATCGCTCTCGTAGAACTTGGCCGATGCCGGATCCTGCGGCCCGGCGCCGTAGAGCGAGTCGAGGTCGAGGCTCGGTGACCGCGCCTGCTCGATGTCCGCCGGCGACACGTCGGCTCCCTCCATCACCGCCGTCTTGTCGAAGGTGAGGTCGTGATCGATGAACTGACCGAGGTAGGTGAACCCGGCCGGCATCGTTCCGGAGACGAGGTCGTCGGCCGTCATCGCCTGGGCGATACGCCTGCGGTTCGGCTCCTTGAGTTGCTTGCCGGCACCCTTGGGACCCATTCGGGTGAACTTGAACTGCGTACCTGTGGCGGCTAGCGATCGCGCACGCCCACCGAGGGAGTCTCCGAGAAGCCCCTCCCCGACGACGAAGAACGTCTCCGATCCGTGTCTGCTCATGCCGCCACCTCTCGTCGCAGTCCGAAAACCGACCGCACCTCACCGCACAGCTGCGGGAGGGCGCGTCCAAGGGATGGGAACCCTGGCTCCTGCGACGATGGCAGTGCTCAGGTGCGCCGTCAATGGTCCGATCGAGGGATGCCTATCATGCGGGCATGAGCGGAGAGGACTGGCGGGTCGAGGTCGAGCTGGACGACGAGGGGCACGGCTACTCACTCGGCGAGAGGCTGCGGTCGCTCGACCTGGGCGAGGAAGCACGCGCCCGCCTGGGCGATCGCGTGCTGGTCACGCGCACCGGCTCGCGGTTGTTTCTCTACACGAGCACCGGCCAGGAGGCGACGGAGGCCGCCGACGTGGTCTTGGAGCTCGCCCGCGCCGACCGGCTGACCGCCGATGTCGAACTGAAGCGCTGGCATCCGGTGGAGGAGGCTTGGATGGACGCCTCGCTCCCACTCCCCGCGAGCGATGCCGACCGTGCGCGCGAGCAGGAGCGACGCGAGGCGCGCGCCCGGGACGAGGTGGAGGCAGGTGGAGCGTACGCCTGGCAGGTTCACGTGCGTGCCCCGGGCAGCTCGGAAGCCGCGGAGCTGCAGCAGTTGCTGCTTGAGCGAGGCGTAGCGGCCGAGCGCCGCTGGCGCTATCTCACGGCCGGCGCCGTCAGCGAGGAGCGGGCGGTCGAGCTGGCCGCCATGATCCGCAACGAGCTCCCCGACGCCGTGATTGACGTTGAGCCGACCCTTGACGTGCCCCATCCGCTGTTCGTCCTGTTGCGCTCCCTCCTTCACTGATTCCCACGCAACCCAACTCGGCCGGAGAGATCGAGTTCGGCGTCGACGTAGAGACGGCCGGCAGGCATGCTGCCCCGATGCACGAGGACCTGGCTATTCGCTTGCGGGGTGTCGTCAAGCGCTACGGAGCGATCACCGCGGTGGACGGGCTCGATCTCGACGTCCCTTTCGGGACGTGCGTGGGCCTGCTCGGCCCCAACGGTGCGGGCAAGTCGACGACGATGCGCCTGCTCACCGCCCAGGCCATCGCGGACGAGGGTGAACTCGAAGTGCTCGGCTTCCGGCTCCCTGGCGAGTCGAAGGAGGCGCGAGCGCGCTGCGGTGTCGTGCCGCAGCTCGACAACCTCGACACCACGCTCACGGTCGAGCAGAACCTGCTGGTGTTCGCGCATCTGTACCGCATCGGCCGCCACGACCGGCGCCAGGCGATCGAGCGCGCGCTCGAGCTGGCGAAGCTCGTCGATCGCCGCCACTCGCGTGTCGACGAGCTCTCGGGAGGGATGCGTCGTCGTCTCCTGATCGCGCGGGCGCTTGTGCACCAGCCGCAGCTCGTCCTGCTCGACGAGCCGACGGTGGGGCTCGACCCGCAGGTGCGGCAGGAGCTGTGGGCGCTCATCGACGCCCTCCGAAGCGAGGGCACGACCCTGCTCATGTCGACGCATTACATCGAGGAGGCCGAGCGGCTCGCCGACACGGTGCTGATCATGTCCCACGGTCGTGCCGTCGCGGTTGGCCCACCGGCCGACCTCGTGCGCGAGCACGCCGGCAGCGAGGCGCTCGAGGTCTTCGGCCCACCCGTCCGACTCGCCGAGGTGGAGCGGGAGGCGGCCGACGCGGGCCTGCGGACGCGTCGCACGGGAACGAGCATCTCCATCCTCGGCGTCGACGGGGCTCACGACTACCGGGTCGCAGGGGAGCGCCGTGCGGCCACGCTGGAGGACGTGTTCGTCCTGCTCACCGGTGAGGAGATCGACTGATGGAAGCGAACGACCGGGAGCGCCGCCTCGGCCGGCTGGAGCGACCCGCGCTGGCCGGCGTCCTCGTGCGCGAGGTGGTCAACTATTCGTCGTACTGGAAGTCGAGCACGTTCTCGTCAACCGTCGAGCCGACCATCTACCTGCTGGCGTTCGGCTTCGGGTTCGGTTCGCTGGTCAGCACGATCGGCGGGTACGACTACGTCGATTTCGTCGGCACGGGCACGGTGGCCACAGCCGTCCTGTTCTCGAGCGCGTTCCCCGCGATGTTCGGGACGTTCGTCAAGTACCAGTTCCAGCGCACGTACGACGCGATCCTCGCGGCACCCGTCGACACGGAGGAGCTGGTGACGGCGGAGGCACTGTGGATCGCGACACGGGCGGGTGTCTACGGCTGCGTGCCCATGCTCGTGGCGATGGTGTTCGGTCTCGACCCGTCGTGGGGGATGCTGACGGTTCCGTTGATCGCCTGGGTCGCCGGCTTCGGCTGGGCCTGCTTCGGGATCGCCATCGCCGGCTACGCCCGGTCGATCGAGAACTTCAACTACATCGTCAGCGCGGTGCTGACGCCGCTGTTCCTCCTGGCCGGCTCGTTCTTCCCCCTCGACGAGTTCCCCCGGTGGGCCCGGATCGTGGCGAACGTGAACCCGCTCCACCACTGCGTCGTTCTCGTCAGGAACGCCGTCTTCGGCTTCGCAGGGTGGGAGGACCTGGCCCGCGTCGGCGCGCTTCTCGCCTTCGGGCTGATCGTGTGGCGCGTGGCCATCCGTGCCATGACTCGCAAGCTGATCGACTGAAACGCCCAGAGGGGCGGCCCTTGAGCCTGGATCCCCCGCTTGGCGTGATCGCGGGGCGCCTGCCAGGGTCGTCAGGACGTGCGCGGACACCGTTGGGCAGGCTGGTTGCCTGTTCGACGCTGTCCGCGCGCGGAGCGCACCACCCGGGTGCAAGCCCTCCACGCTCTTCGGAGGGATTGCACCCGGTCGGGGAGCGCCCTGGCGGGCCCGGCAGGATGCACCGCCCACGCCAAGCGGTGAATCCAGGCTCAGGCCTCGCAAGGAACTCGAGCTCGATCCCGGCGACCCTGTTCCCGAGGTTAGTAGCCGGGTGGCGGGGGCGGCGGAGTCGACGGGCGGGGGCGAGGCGACGGAGTCGACGGCGGCGGCTCGCCGCTTGGAGGGGGCGGCGGGCTCGCGGCGTTCTTGATCGGCTTGCCTGCCGGGGTGAGGACGAACCAGAGCTCGCCGACGCCCTGCCCGCCTGTCTGGCCCGCGCTCTTGTCACGTGCGAAGAGATAGAGCGGGTGTCCTGCGTACGCCACCTGGAGCTTGCCGTCCCTCCGCGTGATCGTTCCGAGCAGGCCAGGCTTCACGCCGGGGCCGGCCACGGGCTTGCTCGCGGTCTGAAGCGGCGGCCAGGCCGTGGCACAGGTGCCGTAGCAGGCGCTCTTGCTGCGCGTGTCCTTCGCGAACATGTAGAGCGTGTGCTTCCGGGCGTCGACGAGGACCGCGCCGAGAGCCGTCGACCGAACGCCGATCTTGGCCGGGCGCGGGGCGGCGGAGGCGGTGCCGAGTGCGGCGGCGATCACAGTGATCACTGTGGCCGACACGACGAGTACGGGCAGGCGACGGATCGGGCACCTCCGGGCTTGGCGTTGAGCGCTCTTCCTTGTCCTACGCGCCGGCCGCGCCGCCGGATTTCGGGGTCGGCGTGAGCACCCGGCGGGAGCGCCCCGAGGGCGCCCCCGCCGGGCGTCTGCGTGCCGGTGGACTAGCTCGCGACGAGCCGTGGAGCGCGATCGTGGGCGAACACGATCTCGCAGCGCTCAACGGACACCACCTGCTCCTTCGCGTCCTGGGCGAAGCGGCGCCGCATCTTGTCGGCTTCGTGCTCGCTCGCCTGGAGCGCAGAGGAGTTCTCCCACAGCGTGAATGCCGTCGTCGACCCGGTCTCGCGGTCGATGCAGGCGATGAAGCCTTTCCAGCCGTCGACCATCCGCAGCTCCGGGAGCACGTGATCCACCGCCTCGGCGAACGTCTCGTCGGTGCGGGTCGGTGAGCCCTTGAGCCTGCTGATGCGCACGGCCTGAGCGCCGTCGCGCACCTCGTGAGCCACCACCTCCTGCACCCAGACGGAGGCCCGTTTGCCGCGAAGCCGCTCGGGAACCTCCTTCGCCATCTTCTCGAACACCGGCTCCGCGGCGCGGAGCGTGTGCTCGTCGTCGAACAGCGTCAACCCGTAGCCCTTGCCGGCCTCACGGTCGGCCAGCGCATAGAAGGCGATCGCCCCCGTTTCGCGCTCCCAGTCGGCCGCTCGCTTCTCGGCGATACGGCGCAACTCGGTCAGGCCCTCGGGGTCGCGCTGCTCGAACACGGCGATGCGTGCGTACATAACGCACACCTCCTTTCGTGGTCGTGACCGACGCTACGCCGCTTCGCTCGCCTTGTCGAGAGAATCTGGAGTCGGAAGCGCGGCGCGTCCGCAAACAGCGTGTTTCCGCACCGCGAGGTACCCGAGTCACGCCGGCCGGGGACGATCGCCTTGGAACGGGCGGCCAGTATGCTGGGGATCAAGAAGCGCTCGGCGCGTTTGCTCGCCGCGCGCCGGCTGAGAGAGTGCCCGATCGTGGCAACGCGACCGAACGCTGCCGTAGTCGCATCGTGGCCAGCAACCGGAGGTTCAGATCGGTGGGGATCAAGACTGGAAGGCGGGTTCGGCGGGCGGCGGTTGCCCTGACGGTTGCGTCCCTGCTGGGCGTCGCGAACGGATCGGCTCGCGCAGCAGCCACCGAGGCCGGCAGGTCACTCGAACCGAGGCGTGCGAGCACGGTGGCCAAGACCTGCAATCCGAAGAAGCCCTCCAACCGCGCACGAGCGTGCCGGATCACGGTCGCCCTGGAACCGACCGCGAAGATCCGCGAAGGCTCGGCAGGCTCCGTCCAGCTTCGCATCAGCCCCGTCCGGCACCCAGCCTTCGCAGTCTCCGTGACAACGGTGAGCGTGACTGCGGACGCGCAGGACTACACGGCACTCCGCTCGCAGACGATCAGAGTGCCGGCCAACGCCTCGAGTGCAAGAATCCCCCTCCGTACCAAGCCTGACGAAATCGCCGAGGGCGACGAGACCTTCCTTGTCACCGCGGCTCCGCCCCGCCGCCAGCCCCGTGGCTACACCGTCGCCGTCAACCCGCGGAAGGCGCGTGCCACGATCACCGTCCTGGACGCGCAGTGCGACCGGCGCGTCACCCCAACTGGCTCGAGCGTCTGTGAGATCCAGGTGGCGCTCGATCCGACAGCGACAGTCCCCGAGGGCTCCTCGGGACGAGTCGTTCTTCGCATCGGCCCTTCACGCCATCCGGCCTTTGCGGTGTCCGTCTCGACGGCGAACGGCACTGCGACCGCGCCCGGCGACTACACGGCCCAGGTAGAAAGGCTGCTCACGGTTCCCGCCGATGCGACTTCGGTCGACGTCCCGTTCGCGACGACGTCCGACGGGAACGTCGAAAGCATCGAGACCTTCACCGCGACGGTGACGCCGACAGCGAGCCCACCGCGCGGCTTCGTCATACGGGTGGCGCCCGGAGCCGCGACGTCGACAATCACGATCACCGACGACGACGTCGCTTCTGTGGTCTCGATCGCCGACGCCACCGTCACCGAAGCCGCCGCGGCAGATCAGACGACCATCTCCATGACCAACCCCGCCGGACGAACCTGCCGCGTCACTGTCGCCACCAGCAATGGCTCAGCGACCGCGCCGGCCGACTACACCGCGATCTCCGGCTCCACCTCCACCCTGACGTTTGCAAGCACGGTGCTCGGCCTCGTCATCGTGGACGACACCCTCGTCGAGGGTAATCAGACGTTCGCGATCACCATCGCGCTCGCCGCCGGCGGCGACCCGCAATGCCAACTCGGCGACGGCAGCGCCACCATCACCATCACCGACAACGATGTCGCTTCTGTGGTCTCGATCGCCGACGCCACCGTCACCGAAGCCGCCACGGCAGATCAGACGACCATCTCCATGACCAACCCCGCCGGACGAACCTGCCAGGTCGCCGTCACCTCCAGCAACGGCACCGCCACCACACCCGCCGACTACAGCGCCTTCAGCGGCGGCCTCTTCAACCTCAACGCCGTGGCCAGCGACGTCCTCGGCATCAGCATCACCGACGACGGCCTCGTCGAAAGCTCCGAAACCTTCACCATCACCATCGCGCTCACCGCGAGCAGCGACCCGCAATGCCAACTCGGCGACGGCAGCGCCACCATCACCATCACCGACAACGATGTCGCTTCTGTGGTCTCGATCGCCGACGCCACCGTCACCGAAGCCGCCACGGCAGATCAGACGACCATCTCCATGACCAACCCCGCCGGACGAACCTGCCAGGTCGCCGTCACCTCCAGCAACGGCACCGCCACCACACCCGCCGACTACAGCGCCTTCAGCGGCGGCCTCTTCAACCTCAACGCCGTGGCCAGCGACGTCCTCGGCATCAGCATCACCGACGACGGCCTCGTCGAAAGCTCCGAAACCTTCACCATCACCATCGCGCTCACCGCGAGCAGCGACCCGCAATGCCAACTCGGCGACGGCAGCGCCACCATCACCATCACCGACAACGACTAGCGTTCGACGACCGGGACGGCTGAGGCTGGCGGGAGCCGGCAACCCCGTCGAGCACCACCGTTCACACCTCCGCCCTTCCCATCGCGAAGGACACGGGGTCTCCCGGACGAAGGAAGGTTGTTCATGAGCTGGCAGATCGGCGAGGTGTGGCTCGACACGGAGGTGCTGTGGTCCCGGGAGCAGTCCCGCGGGCGGACGGGACCGCTGGCGCTCGCTCTGCCGGCCTTTCCCGCCTTTGCGCCCGCGGCGGCTTCCGCCGTGGCCATGCCGCCGGGCCTTGCGGCGTCGCAGCGTCGTCGGGCCCTACGCAGGCGCCGGCACACCACTCGCACGGTTCCGGCCATCGCGCTCGCGATCGGGTCCTCGGTGATGCTCCCGCTCGCCGCGCAGCGAGACGACGGCGGCGGGCGCGCGCTGCGAGCGCTTCTGGAAGATCCTCCGAGCCAGACGTTCCGCCTCGGCCTGGCCGGGCTCGAGACACCCGAGGCGCCGCTCTCCGGGCTCGCGGCACTCTACGGTCTCGGCGTCACAGCCGGCGACACACAGGCAGCGGGGAGTGAGCCACGGCAGCTTGGGCGCGCGGAACCGTTCGCGGAGATCGCGTGGCACCGCGCGACCTCACGCGGCCTGCCATACGCGGGCAGGCTGGGCGACGGCACGCAGCTGCCCGTCGCGGGGACCGACTGGGTCACCTGGAACCCGGTCACCGACAGCAGCCCGAACCTGCCCCACCGGCTGTACGGGCACGAGCGCACGATCAGGACCATCACCTCCGTGCTTTCCGCCTATGGCGCGGCCAACCCGGGTGCACCACGCGTGGTCGTCGGCGACATCAGCTTCAGGAACGGTGGGCAGATGAACGAGCACGTATCCCACCAGAACGGGCTCGACGTGGACATCTACTACCCACGACTCGACCACGCGTTGCGCGCGCCCCGCGCCACCGGCCAGATCGATCGCGCGCTCGCCCAGGATCTCCTCGACCGTTTCCTCGCAGCGGGCGCCCGGGTCGTCTTCGTCGGCTACGCGACCGATCTGCGCGGCCCGAGCGGGGTCGTCGTCCCCTACCCGAACCACGAGAACCACATGCACGTCCGCTTTCCGACGCCACCCGCATAGCCTCGAGCCCGCGGACCGCGGTCCGGGCGTCGCATCTTCCCTGGCGCCGGCGGTCGCGGTCGCGCGCGGGCCTCGCCTGGGGGCGCCGTCGGCCTCGCCTTCCAGCTCAGCGCCCGGGCCACCTCCGACGACGTCTGCCCGGCCCCCCGCCGCGCCTGGCCGCTCTTCCCGGTCGGTGCGCTGACGCTCTCCATCCTCTCGCTGCTCAGCTCGGTAGACCGGCTCCGCGGCGGCGTCGTCTGGCGCGGCCGCCGCTACGGAACGACGTGACCCGCGCACCCGACACGGCCTCTCCGCGCGCCTGAACCCGAGGCGCGGCCCGCCACCGCCGCAGTAACGCGGTGGTCGTCGCCCGTGCTCCGGCCCTTCGTGGCTCGCTCGAAGCGCCCTCGGGCTGATCTGCTCGGAGGGGAATGCGCCTTGGCGCGCACGCGTTGAGGACTATGTCCACGCGTTGCCAACCAAAGGGAGAATGTGCAGCAGTTCCCTGCCTTCCAGCTCGAGGACGCCGACGGGCAGGTCGTGACCGACCACGACCTCCTGGGGCATCCGGCCGTTGTGTACCTCGCCCGGCACCCCGGCTGAAACGTCTGCCGCTCGTACCTCCGCCGTGTCGCGGAGGCCCTTCCCGACATCGAGGATGCAGGCGCCAGACTCGTCGTCGTTACCCCACAGGTCGCCGCTCGAGCCGCGGCCTGGCGTGACGAGATCCCCCTCGAAGGCGCCCTCGTCATCGCCGACCCCGAACGCTCGCTGTACCGCGCGCTCGGCGCCCGCCGGCCCACGCCACTGTGGGTGTTGCGTCCGCGCGTCCTGACGGCGGGCGTGCGCGCGCTCGCGAGGCGCGAGCGCGCGGGTGTGACGCGCGGTGACGACACCCTCCAGCTCGGCGCCGACGTCGTCATCGACCCTGAGGGTCAGATCGCGTTCCTGCACCTTGCCTCGGATGCGGCCGACCGCATCCCGCCCGACGACCTGATCGCAGTCGTGCGCGGGCTCGACCCAACCGTGGTGGCCGGGCCGCTCGTGATCGCGATCGAGTAGGGCGAGCGGGAGGTGCCCGCAAGCGCGTTCCCGCTCTGAGGGACGACGCCTCCGCCCGCCTGAGGACGGACGACCAGGCACGATTCGGTAACACACGACCAAGGGAGACTCATGACCATTGACACGAAACTCAGGACATTCCCGACCCGCGTGGACATCCCGACCGACGCTCGCGAGGCGCTCGTGGAACTGCTCAACGCGCGACTGGCCGACGCCTTCGATCTCTACTCCCAGCTGAAGCAGGCGCACTGGAACGTGAAGGGCAGCGACTTCATCCAACTGCACGCGCTCTACGACACGGTCGCTGCGGACGTCATCGACTTCGTCGACCTGATCGCGGAGCGGGCGACAGCACTCGGCGGCCTCGCCATCGGCACCGCGCGGCTTGCCGCCTCGGCCACGTCGCTCGACGAGTACCCCCTCGATGCGGTCGCTGGCCACGACACGATCGTGGTCGTCGCCGACCGCCTCGCAGCGTTCGGGAGCGCCGTCCGCGCCGGGATCGATACGGCGGCGGAGCTGGGCGACCAGGACACCGCAGACCTCTTCACCGAGGTCTCGCGCGCGATCGACAAGCACCTCTGGTTCGTCGAAGCGCACCTGCAGGGATAGCCCTGCGGGCTGCGTGGGGCGAGCGGTGAACGTCACCCTCCTGCTCGGCCAGGTAGCGGCGACGCTCTTCATGACGGGGGTCATCTGGATCATGCAGACGGTTCACTATCCGCTCTTCGCTCTCGTCGGACCCGACAGGTTCCGCGAGTACGCGCGGGAGCACAGGCGGCGGATGACACCGGTGGTCGGGGTCGCGATGCTCCTCGAGGCGGTGACCGCCGTGCTGCTGCTGTTCGTCACGCCTGCCGGCGTCCAGAAGGTCCTGCTCGTGCTCGGCGCGAGCCTCTTGCTCCCGATCTGGCTCTCCACTGCATTCCTCCAGGTCCCCGGCCACCGCCGCCTGAGCGGCGGATTCGACGAGCAGGTCACGGCGAGGCTGGTGAGAACGAACTGGCTCCGAACCGCGCTCTGGTCGGCGCGCTCTGCCCTGATCCTCGTCGTGCTCGCACAGGCGCTCGACGCGTAGCGCCTGGAACCGCCAGGACTCCGCCGGACAGTCCCGGACACCAACATTACGAGGGAACCCGAGGGTGGGAAGCGCGGATGACCGCGAGCATCGGAAGGCATGATGTCCTTCTCACACGCGCGATCCCGCGCGACGACGTATCGGAGTTGCGGTGAACCCCAAGGTGGACGCCTACATCGCCCGGTCAAAGCAGTGGCCGGAGGAGATGACGGAGTTGCGGACCGTCTTGCTCGGCTGCGGGCTGACGGAGGAGCTCAAGTGGGGCAAGCCCTGCTACGTGCACGAGGGCAGGAACATCGCGATCGTGCAGGAGATGAAGGACTTCCTCGCCTTGATGTTCTTCAAAGGGGCCCTGTTGCGCGATGCGGCGGGCGTCCTCGAGGAGCAGGGGCCGAACTCGCGATCGGCTCGCCGCATCCGGTTCACCTCGGTCGGTGAGGTGGCACGCCTGGCCGACGCCGTCACGGGATACGTCAAGGAGGCCATCCACGTGGAGGAGGCCGGCTTGGAGGTCGGCCCGCCACCCGAGCTGGTCCTCGTCGCGGAGCTCCGGTATCGCCTCGACCGCGACTCGGCGCTCAAGACCGCGTTCGAGGCGCTGACGCCGGGGCGGCAGCGGGAGTACAACCTGTACTTCTCCGATGCCAAGCAGGCGTCGACCCGAGTGGCGCGAGTCGAGAAGGTCGTTCAGCAGATCATGGAGGGCAAGAGCCTTCGCGATCGATGACGCCGCGCCTCGAGAACGCCGTGCCTAGCGGAGGGGTCGGGTTAGGTCTGCGGCGGTCTGCGGGCTCGGGGCGAACACGAGTGGTACGAGCGCCGCGAGCGTCGCAGTGCCGCCGAGGAGGAAAAGGGAGCGGTAGCTGTCGGTGACGACGATCGTCAACCCGGCCAGCGGGACTGCGACCGCGGAAGCGACGGCGCGGAGTGAGTAGTAGAGGGCCGTGTAGCCGCCGGCCTCGCCCTCAGGGATGAGCGCGGCGAAGAGGGAGAACCCGAGCGTCGAGATGAGACCGAACCCTGCGGCCGCGGACCCGCACGCCACCGACACCCACACCAGGCTCGTGGTCGCTCCCGCCGCAAGGAAGCCCACGCCCATGAGAGCGACACCGAGTGCGAGGAACGGCTTGTGCCGGCGCGGATTTCGGACATACCCTGCCGCGATCATTGCCGTCCCTGCACCGAGCGCGAACGCGGCAAGCCAGAGCGACGCGAGGGACGGTCCGAGCCCGAGCACCTCTCTGGCGTACAGAAGGAAGAAGATCGGCAGAGCCGCGTACCCGCTCACCCAGAGGACCTCCGCGGCGAGCAGCGCTCGCACGCCGGGTCGGATCAGCGCGGTCGCGTAGAAGCGAAGCGGCGCAGAGCCTTGGCGCTGCGGCTCGCTTGGAGCGATCACCGGTTGCCGGACGGTGGGCCAAGCGAGCAGAGGCATCGCGACGGCCGCAAGCACGAAGGGCGCCCACAAGGCCAACCCGGTGAGGAGACCGCCGAAGGCAAGCCCGACCAGGCCGCCCGTCAGCGCGGCGACCTCCTGGGCGCCGTTCCCCCGTGCGTACTGCTCTCCCTCGAAGGTGTCGTGCACGAGCGCGCGATGCGCCGTCGTGACCACGTTCACACCGACGTACGCGACCGTCCCGGCGAGAGTGAGCACAAGAAACGAGGTGCTATGGCCAAGCGCCGCAGCGGTCAGACCACAGGCAGCGAGCAGGCTCCCGCCGATGATGAACAACCGTCGGCCGTGCCGGGGGGTATGACGCCGATCGCTCCACCGCCCCACGACGAGCGGCACGGCGAAGCCCGCCGCCGAGTTCACCATCATCACCAGCCCGATCAACGCCGGAGCTTCCCGGATCTCCGCGAGCAGCAGCGGAAGGTAGGTCGACATCACCGTCCTCACGAGACCGGCGCCGACGGCGGCAGCGGCGAACACGACCAGATAGCGGAAACCTCGCCGCGGTCGCAGAGCGATCGCGAGAACGCTCGGCAGCCGAGTCGCTACAAGGGGGTCAATTGCGACGACACACCTCCAGCAAGCCAGACCTGGGGTCGCGTTTCCCTCGCAACGGCTCACAATCCCACCGCGCGGCGAGCGATCTGCCCCAGGAGGGCGGGAACGGGCCAGGTGCAATGCTTCTGTTGCACCGGTGAAACACATTGCGCGCCAAGACCGCTTCATTGTGACGAAGGTGTGAAGCGAGGCGCTGCGCGCGGCCCGCTGCGCTGGATGCGGAGATCGCTTGGGAGTTGCTCCTCAGCAGGTATTTCTTGAAGCCGACGCCCGGGCTCGAACCGGGGACCCCATCATTACGAGTTATGAGAACTTGACGAGAAAATCCCTGCAAATCGAGAGTTCGGGTGGCCGCGCAGGCCGGTTGAACCCGCCGTGAGCCCGCCGTTGCGGTCGACTACGCCTCCGGTCGCAGGAAGTGAGCAACCGACGTGGGCTCGCGGCCCGGGGATGCGAGGAGCAGCGTCTCAAGTGCCCTGACCATCCGTCCGGTGACGCGCCCCGGCCGGTGTCTGTCGAAGCCCGGCGCGAGCGCGTAGGCGACACCGAAGTGGGGGCGGGCTTCCTGCTCGTCGTCAAGGCGGATCGGCTCGAAGTCGCCGACGTTGTCGATGACGACGGTTCGGCCATCCTCTTGCGCTCTGGCGAACAGCTCGTCGTCGGGAATGCCGCGGTAGCGGGCCTCGTGCTCGGGTTCGGTCGCCGCGATCACCTCATGGCCGTGGAGGCGTAGCTGGACGGCGATCTCGCTCGACCACATCTCGTCGAGCAGAAGCTTCACGCCGCGCGGTCGGCTCCAAGCAACGTCCGTAGTCGCTCGACCGCGTCTTGTTCAGCGGTGAGGCGCTCGTCGACCTCGTCGGGATAGGCGGCGTAGTACTCGGCAGCAAGCCGGACCTGTGCCGCGGTGAGGTCGGTTGTCTTCACGACCGCGCCGATCGGATCCGACTTCGAGCGCGCCGATGCGGCTTTGAGATCACGGAGGATCTCCCATACGTCCGGGCCGTTCGCAAGCCCTGCCCGCCGTCCAACAGGACCAGGGCGGAAGACAATACCCGGGAACTCGGCCATCCGCACACCCTCGTCGATAAGCCGTTCCGCCACCCGCGAGCGTGGCATACCTTCCGCACGGCTGAGACGCTCTAGCCGCTCGAGAACGCCGCGCTCCATCCGCGCCGTCAACTGCCCTTCACGCCTCATTACCACATCCTCTTTCGCATTGCATTGCAACGCAGTGTAACAACCCGCGTCTCTGCGGCCTGGGCGATCGTCGATCTGCTGACTGCGGTGGCTGTCGTCGCGACCGTCCGACGATCGACTCCTCGGTCAGGGTTCGTCGATCCGGCAGCAGGCGTGGACGTCGACCCCGACGCGACCGAGCGGTTCGACGGGTGCCGCAGGGACGACGTCGACGACCTTGCCGTCAACCCGCATCGCGCGCACCGGCGCTTCGTTTGCGGCTGACATCTGCGCTCGGCCGCCAAGCGCGAGGCGCGACCGATCACAGCGTCGCGGGCTTCCTGCACGGGTCGACGTCCGTGAGCCGCGCTCAGCCGGTCGGGTCTGGGGCGGTGCCGAGCTGCCGGGCCATGGTCACGGTGTCGAGGTAGACGTGCACCTCGTGGAAGAGCCCGTCGCGGAAGCGGTAGACGTTGCAGTTCTCGAGGTGCACCGGGCGCCCGTCGACCGTGACCGCGTCGAAGACGAGCTCGGAGATCCCGAGGTCGCCGTCCACGATGACCCTTGTGACGCGATCGACGTGCTCCGCAAACCGCGCGACGTGCGCGGCGTAGAACGCACGAAGCGCCTCCTGTCCCTGCACGGGCTCGGCGTGGAACGCGAAGCGCACCGTCGCATCGTGGTGGAAGAAAGAGAGGACGTCGTCGATCCGCTCCTCGTCGACTGCGAGGAAGTAGTCGAGGATCAGCCGCTCGTAGTGCTCCTTGCCGTGGCTCATGCGAGCGCCTCGAGGATCGGTGCGGTGTCGGCGTAGACGCGGATCCGCTGGATCAGGCCGTCGGCGGTGAAGTCCCAGACATTCAGGTTGTCCATGACGACCTCCCTGCCGTCGTGGGTGACGCCCTCGAAGTGGAGCTCGGACGCCGCCGAGTCGCCGTCGACGATCACGGATGTCGCCCACTCGCGGTGCTCACGCCAGTTCGCGAGGTGCATCCGGAAGAAGCAGGCGAGCTCCTCCTTGCCGCGCAGCTCGCGCTCGTACAGGACCATCGAGAAGGTCGCGTCGTCGGCGAACAGTTCGAGCAACCCGTCGACGTCCTCGGCGTCGAAGCGCCGAAAGAACTCGAGGATCGTGGCGGCCGGGCTGCGCCCTTCGCCGCTCACGGCCGGGCCGGTGGTCGGGCGAGGCACGCAGTGATGCCCTCGCGGCCCTCGACATCCTCGAGCTCGATCTGGAACGAACGAGTGAACCGGTTCCAGCCGTTGAACAGGCAGCAGAGCAGCGTCAGCTCCGCGATCTCCGGATCCGTGAAGTGCTCGCGGAGGGATGCATAGACCTCGTCGTCCTCGGCCGCGGTGTTCGCGGTCACGAGGTCCGTCCACCGGAGCAGCGTCTGCTGGCGCAAGGCGATCTCCGGGAACGCGTCCTCGTCCCCGAGCGCGGCGCGGATCTCCGTGGGTGTGAGCCCTGCCGCCGCGCCGAGGTGGGTGTTGTGTCCGACGCAGTAGTCGCAGCGATTCAGGGCCGACGTCCGGATCGCGACGAGCTCCTTGTCGCGGATATCGGTGATGCTGCCGCCACGCTCGCCCTGGAGCCGGTAGAACAACGTCGCCAGGGCGACGAGCACGTCCGGGCTACCGCCGAGCGGCTTCCAGTCGGTGAACAGCTGCCCTCCCCAGAGCGCCTTCACCGCGTCGTACGCGGCCTCGGTCTCCGGCGGGCCCTCGCCCGGCTCGATCAGCGTGATCCGTGCCACATCGCCTCCAGTTCGGATTCGGCCTTCACTCTACGGAAGCAGAGCGCTCCCACTGCTCACCCGCGGGCGGGTGCGGTGTCGAGGTCGTGGGCGGCGCCGATCAGGCCGACGTGGCTGAATGCCTGGGGAAAGTTGCCGAGCAGGTCGCCGGTGTGCGGGTCGATCTCCTCGGCGAGAAGGCCGACGTCGTTGGCGTGGCCGACGACGTGGTCGAAAATGGCCTCGGCGCGGTCGTGGTGACCCGCGCGGGCGAGTGCGCTTGCGAGCCAGAAAGTCGTCATCCACAGGCGCCCTGTCGGCGGGTCGACGGATCTCGCGCGCCTCGACCGGCGCAGAGTGCTCGAGCCGCTCGCGCAGGGCCTTCCGTTCCCGCGCACCGTCGTCCGACGGCGACTTCGGCCCGTAGGCCTTCTCCCTCGTCTGCTTCGCCGCGGCTGCTCGCGCTGGTCGTCCGCCGCGGTCGTCGTTGACGAGCAGGGCACCGTGATCTCGCGCAGGCCCTCCCCCGACGAGGAGCACGCAATCGTCTCCGCCCCGACTCACGGCCAGGGAGACTCCGACGGCAGAGGGTGGCATGACGCATACAACGCGATCCGCGATCGCATCGAGCTCGCCGGACAATTCTTCGCGACGGCGCTGCGCTCGCGCATCGAAGCCGGCGACCGACGCGTCGCGTTCCCGGCCGTTCCCCGCCGTCCCTCTCGATCAGAGATCGAGGTCGGGCGGGATCGGTACCTCCTGCGGAGGCCGCCCGCTTGTCTCCTCCCAGGACGTGAACGCCTCGCCGTCGCGGCCCTCGTGCTCGCCCGCCCCGCCAAGCGCGAGCAGCACGCAGAGATCGTCACCGCGGTTGGAGAGCTGCCGTCTCACCGACGGCGCAACCCGCGCGGTCTCCCCCGGCCCGAGCTCGTGCTCCTCTCCCTCGACCGCAAGCGTCAACACGCCGCGCAACACCACGTACACCTCCTCCTGCCGGTGGTGGCGGTGGATCCGCAACCGCTGCCCCTCCGGAAGGAGATCAGGTTCATCCCGATACTCGTCACGCCCAATGCCCGACGCAGCGGCTGGAACTGCTCGCCGCCGTCGAAGTCGATCGTCGCGAAGCTCACACCCTCGTCCATCGTGCGTCCTCCCTGTCGTCGCGGTCATGTCGCCTCAGCGACAAGTCACGGTGATGCCTCGCCTCTCAGCTTTGCAGGTCTCGATGGGATCGCACGACAAGGTCGTGCAGGCTGCGCACGGTCACGGAGCACGAACGACGAACGTTCGTTCGCCACCCGCTCAGGCGGCGGGTGGCTCGCGCGGTGGATGGAACGCCTTCGGGATGACGTACAGCCAGTCGCCTTTGGGGCCGTCAGACTCACGCAACCTTCCCCACGCCTCGACCAGCGCCGCCCCCGCGCGCGTGTTGCGGAAGAACCACACATCGCTCTGCCCGGCAGCGGGAGCACCACCCACGAGCGCGAGCGCCGCCTCCTCGTAGTACGCCCGAACATCGCTCGCTGCAGGCATCAGGTCGGATGATGCGATCCCCGCAACCGCCGGCGTCGTGCCCGCGGCGATCAGCACGAACCGCCTGACGACGTCAGGCACCTCGTCGGCCGTCGCGAAGCGGCCGACGTTCGTGCGTCCCCGTTCCGCCAGGGAGCGCCGGTATGCCTGGACGAGCCCGCGCGCCTCGCCCACGGCCGGATGTGCGCCGTCATCGGCCCTGACGGGAAGTGGGCACGAGAGCCCGGTTTCGAGATCCTGCTCGATCGTCTCGGGAAAGTCGGCGATCACCGGCCCCTGCTCAGCCGCCAGCAGCGCGAACGCGGCCTCGAGCACCCGATGCTGGAACACCGCGTCATCGGGTCGCCCCAGGGGCCGACCGAGCGGGAAACGGCAGTGCAGCGCTCGCGGCGGCCGCAGCTTCTCGGTCACCTCCCGGATCAGCGAGATCCCGACGGTCGCGATCCCGTGCTGCTCAAGGACATGGCTCAGCACACCAACGGTGCGCGTGCAGGCCGGTCAGACAGGCGTCAGGATCGCCACGTCGACGCCGTCCTCCCGCAACAGCTCCGCCGCCGCGGGTCCGGTGTCGAGCCTGAGCGTCTCGAGCGTGAAGTCGACCTGCGCTCCCATGAACGACAGATGCCGCGGCGCGACCGAGCCGATCACGCCGCGCTCGGCGAGTTCGCGAAGCCGGTCGACCGGATAAACGACGTTGAGGTCGTTCAGGTACCCGGTGCGATCGAAGTTGTGGCTCGCGTGTGCCATCGTCAGATCGCGCGCAGCAGACGGGAGCACCGAGAAGCCGAGATCGCCGACCCGCCACACCTGCCGGCCCTCGCTCCCGACCCGCAGCCCAGCCGTTGTCACGATCGCCACACGGGCGTGAGGAAGCGGCGGCGGTACCGACCACGCCGGCTCGCCGAGATCGACCACGTCCAAAGCTCCCTGCGAGCGACGCCAGTACTCGTCCGACATCACGTGAACGTACACGAGCGCCGCCGTCACGAGACTCGGTGACGACCGATGAGTTCATCCTCTCTGCCGGATTGGGACAAGGAGAGGGCCGCGGACGTGGCCTGCAGATCCGAGCCGGAGGAGGAACAATCGTGGCCGACATGACCGCAGTGACGTTCGAGGAGATGGAGCCGCTGTTCGACGGGATCGCCCGTCGGGCCCGAGCGACCCTGGGCGTGACCGCATGGGGCATGCAACTGATGACGCTGCCGCCGAACTGGGACGGCTACCCGAACCACCGCCATGACGCCTCGATGGAGGAGGCGAACCAGGAAGAGGTGTACATCCCGATCGCCGGCTCCGGGCGCCTCCACGCCGATGACACGACGGTCGAGCTTCGTCCCGGGATGATGGTTCGGGTCGGACCGGAGCAGCTCCGCAAGATCGTGCCCGGCCCAGAAGGTCTGCGGTTCGTTGCGCTCGGCGGCGTCCCCGGCAGCTACTCCCCCGCACCCTGGTCCGAGCTCGGCGGCCCTCTCCCGGTGCCCGCCGGCGCCTGACCGGATGAGCGGTCCCGACCTCGATCGTGCCGTGCTCGTCGCCGCCCAAAGCGGCGACGAGCAGGCGTTCGTGCAGCTCACCTCCCCGCATCGATCTCTGCTGCACCGGCATTCCTATCGCATGCTCGGCTCACTCCACGACGCCGACGATGCCGTCCAGGAAACGATGCTGCGCGCCTGGCGCGGGCTCCCCAGCTACCGGCCCGAGGCACCGCTCCGGGCCTGGCTCGTGCGGATCGCGACCAACGTCTGCCTCCGACTGCTCGAGAAACGGAACCGCGACGAGGCGATGGCAGTCGACGCGCACCTCGAGCCCTATCCGGCAAGCCTCCTCGATAGCGTCGAGACCCGCGCTCCGCTTCCCGACGACGAGGTCGCCGAGCGCGAGCAGGTCGGTCTCGCGCTCGTCACCGCGATGCAGCTACTGCCCCCCAAGCAACGCGTCGCCGTGCTGCTCCGTGACGTGCTCGGCTGGTCGGCCCGCGAGGTCGCAGACCTGCTCGAAGACACCGTCCCGTCCGTCAACAGCGCCCTCCAACGTGGCCGCGAACGCCTCGAGCGCGAGGCCCACGAACGCACCCTCGGCAGCCCGCACGAGCCGGCAAGCGTCCAGATCGAGCAGGACGTGATGCGCAGGTTCCAGGACGCCTGGGCGAAGCTGGACTTCGATGCGATCGTCGCGCTCCTCACCGACGACGCGCTCCTGACGATGCCGCCCGAGGCAATGACCTTCCACGGCCCCCGGCAGATCGGCGCCTTCTTCGCGACCGCGCCGCTCGACGGCAGGCTCGACCGCATCCGCCTCGTCCCCACCCGCGCCAACGGACAGCCAGCGCTCGCCGCCTACGCCGACGAAGACACCCCCGGCGCCCACCACGCCTACGGCGTCATGGTCTTCGCCCTCCGCGGCGACCGAATCAGCGCGATCACCGGCTTCCCCCGCCGCCCCGACCTCTTCGTCCGCCTCGGCCTCCCGACCACCCACTCCGCCTGAGAGACTCCGACGGTGGCTTACGACGAGACCCTCGCCGACCGCGTCCGCGACATCCTCCGCCCCGACCCCGCCTACAGCGAACGCAAGATGTTCGGCGGCCTCTGCTTCATGCTGAACGGCAACATGGTCTGCGGCATCGTCCGCGACGAGCTCATGCTCAGGCTCACCGCCGAGCTCGCCGACGCGGCGCTCCGACGGCCGCACGTGAGACCGATGGACTTCACCGGCCGCCCGATGCCGAGCATGGTCTACGTCACAGCCGACGGGCTCAAGGGACGCGCCCTCCGCACCTGGGTCGAGAAAGCCGCAGCCCACGCCCGAACGCTGCCGCCGAAGAAGCCCCGCTGAGAGCATCGACGGACCGCCGAACGGTCACCCCGCGCGCAAGCGCCGCCTCATCGGGAGCGATAGTGCGTCCCGGACGAGGACGGCGGGGTCGCCGACGGCGATCGTTCCCGGGCGGGCGATGTCTGCGTTCAGGGCGAGTCGTCCGCCGAAACGGCGGCCGATGTCCTTCAGCACCTCCGGGTCCTTTTCGAGGGTGTCGGGGTTCACGGTCGTCATCGGGCAGCGGCCACGAAGCGAGTCCAACCTGATGATCGCCTCGCCGATGTGGAGCTCGGCCCCGGGCCACGTCCGCTCGTCGAGACCGTCGACGCCGCCGATCACGATGTTCGGGCGAAGCCGACGGAGATCACGTCCGAACGCCTCGATCGCGCCGTCGGTGGCAACGAGCAAGGGCAGGACGTCGAAGAGTCCCACTCCGTCGTGCGCCTCGAGCCAGGCGTCGGCGCCCGCCGCTGCCCGGACGAGCTCGAGCGCCTCGGGGCTGCGCCAGTCGTGCCCGTCGACGAGCGACACCCCGTCGTGGCCGAGGCTGCCGTGCAGACCAAGGAGCTGGTGCTGCCGACGGGAGGTGCGCACCCCTTCGGGGCCGCGCACGTGAACGACGCGGTCACTCGGAAGCCCCATGGCGGTGATCTCGGTTGACGCGAGGCGCTCGCCGGCGAGCGTCTTCACCGGGTAGCGCCAGATCTCCCTGACGAACAGGTTCATCGGCTTGCCTCCAGAAGGTGGGCCGCTGCCTCGCGAGCAGCGGCAACGGATCGGGATGATCCGAGAACGGCGGACTGGACGATCGCGCCGTCGATCAGCACCGCGAGGATCCCGGCGAGCCGGTCGGGCTCGCGGCTGCCGGCGGCCGCTGCCAGCTTGGCGAGGACGGCGGTCAGGTCGCGCTTGTGGCGCGCGATGATCGCTCGGTGGATGTCGTCGATCTCGCCCGCCTCGGCAGCGGTGTTGAGGAAGGCGCAGCCGCGGTAGCCCGGCGTCAGGCTCCACTCCTCGATCGCGCTGAATGCCGCGAGCACGGCGTCCTCGCCGCCCGCACGCCGGCGCTCCACCGCAGCCGTGAACCACTCCATCCACGTTCCGTGCCGGGCCGCCAGCCACGCCGCCACGAGCTCGCGCTTCGACGGATACAGCGCGTACAGGCGCCGGAGCGACACGCCGGACTCGTCGCGGATCTCCGTCATCCCCGCGCCCGCGACGCCGAGGCGATAGAACACCGCGTCCGCCGCCTCCAGCACAGCCGCACGGGCCGTGTCGTCGTCGAACGTCGCCACGGGGCTCATCGAAGCGCGATCCCGGTCTCGTCGCCGACGCCGCGCGGCCCGAAGATCCGACGGTCGACCGCGGAGATCCGAAGGTCGTTGATGCTCGCCTCCCGCCGTCGCATCAGCCCGTCCGCGACGAACTCCCACAGCTCGTTCCCGTAGGAGCGAAACCAGGCCCCCGACGCATCGTGCCACTCGTACTGAAACCGGACCGCGATCCGCTCGTCCCCGAACGCCCACAGCTCCTTCCGCAACACGTAGTCCAACTCACGCTGCCACTTCCGCCTGAGGAACGCGACGATCTCCTCCCTCCCCGTGACGAACTCATCCCGGTTGCGCCAGACCGAGTCAAGGGTGTACGCAGCCGCGACCCGTTCCGGGTCACGGGTGTTCCACGCGGCCTCGGCCGCACGCACCTTCTCCCGCGCACCGTCCTCGTCGAACGGAGGCAACGGCGGCCGGGAACCAGACATCAAACCTCTTCCATGAGAATCATCATTCTCACACTTTAGAGAACGATCCGT
This sequence comes from uncultured Actinomycetes bacterium, assembly GCA_963738505.1. Classification (GTDB taxonomy): domain Bacteria; phylum Actinomycetota; class Thermoleophilia; order Gaiellales; family Gaiellaceae; genus Gaiella. The sequence continues at coordinate 72,401 of CAVTWR010000019.1, forward strand.
TCTCACGTCAAGAAATAGCCTGTACTCGCCCGTTCGTGCGCGGCCTCGCTCCCGCAGTTTGAAGTGGCCGTCGAGCGTTGACAGACCGTCACATCCCAGCGCGAGCTACGACCACTGCCGACTTCCCTCGCGGAGACAAGGCCACGGCGGGAGTCGCCCACTCCGACACGCTCGTTGGCCACCGAACGCGGCCGCCGAACGCGGCCAGACTCAGGCTCCCGCCTTCACCCTCGCCGTCTCGAAAGACGAGAAGCCTCGGCCGCCGGCACTCCAGGAACCGTCGGACCCGGAGAACGGCGACCCACGGCCCCGTTGGCCACCGTCAGGGACGACACCGAGACCCCACGGCGCCGTGAGCCCGAGCCACCAGCCACCCTGAACCCAAGACCCCAATCCCGGACACGGCGCGCGGGCAGCGACCGACCCGTCTCAGACACCAGTGAGCCTGTGTTGACGCCAGTGATTCTTCAGCCATCGGAGCTGACCTGCCGACGGATTGACGGCGAGCGGTCTGCCCGCTAGGTTTGCATACTCGGGGAACTGTTCCAGCGACCGGTCGACGTCCACGGTCAGCGAGGCTGGGTCGACGACGAGGAGGCCGAGGTCGAAGAGCCGGTGGATGTCCCTGCGGAGCAGGAGGCCGCCGTGCACGTGGTGTTCGGCGAGTTGCGCGTAGCTGTAGAGGTGGCATGCCTCGAGCGCGGCGGCGGGCGCCGCGCCGGTGATGGCGCATACGGACCCGAGAGTTCGAAGTAGGCCGGCGCGGAATGCTGGCTGTCCGATCCGTACCTTGACGAATGCTTGGCGGTGGCCGCCTGCAAGCTGGCGGGCACGAATGGTCAGGTGCCCCAGCGGGTTGCCGGCGAGAGGCGGTGTCAACCTTGCGTGGAAGCGTTCCCAGTCGAGGGGACGAAGGCTGAGCTGCGAGGCGGGGCGGAGGCAGAGCGCGCGCAGTTCCTTTCCGTGGAGAACCCCGGCGAGATCGACCCAGGCAACATCGTGACGAGACCGGTAGCTCTCGACCGTTTCCGTCCGGGTCGACGGCTCGTCGAACTCCGCCTTGCACTTGTAACATTTGAATCGTGGCTGCGAGGATGTCCCGTTCGTCGTGGAACTTCGCGACGGCGGTCCCGGTGTGATGGTCAGGCGGTGACGAGGGTAGCGGCCTCCTGGGTCGGGGACGGGACGGTCGTGCGGCGAGGTCGTGCTCGATCGCGACGGCGAGCTTGGCGAGGTCGCGGTAGCCGATGATCTTGCGGAACTGCTGTTCGGCTTCGAGCATGCCGGCGGCGGTCCAGCGCAGGCCATGTCGCCGGACTGCCAGCGCTTGACGTTGCGGCTGGTGCGGCGGACGCACTCGATCATCGACTCGCACGGGTTCGTCGACTCGAGCGTGCGCTTCAGCGAGCCGCGTGATCCCGAGCCGGGTGAGCGTGAGCGTCTCCTCCAGGCCCTCGCGCAGCGAGCCGGCGGCGCCGGGATGGGTGCGGTCGAGCTCGGCGGCGAGCGCTCGCAGCCGTCGAGCGCGCGGTCGTGGTCGTCGCGCGCCCACGCCCTGCGCAGCCGCTGCTTGACGGGCGGCCGGTCGCGCTCGGGCAGGTGATCGAGCACGTTGCGTTCCTTGTGGCGGATGCAGCGCTGCACCGGCGCCGTCGCCCGAACACGCTGCGGATCGCCTTCCGGAGCGCCTTGGCGCCGTCGAGCACGAAGAGGATCGCCCTGCTCGGGGTCGAGGCCGCGCTCGACGAGGTCGGCGAGCAGCGCGCGTCGCGACGGTCGCGTTCTCCGTCGAGCCGTCCCAGAGCCCGAGCGGGATCTTGACGCCGTCGGTCGTGATCCCCAGCGCGACGACGTTGCGTGCGGCCCTTCAGCTCGATCCCGTCGAGCATCATCACCGCCAGGCGGACGTCGTCGAGCCGGCGGGCCATCAGCTCCGCCAGGCGCTCGCGGGTGCGCTCGACGAACGTCGCGCGAGACCGCCGACTTCGACGTCGAGCGCGCCGCCGGCTCGACCTCGCTCGCCGACCGGCTCCTGCGTGCGCGCGGAAGCGGCGCGTCGAGACGCCGGCGAGCATCTGCTCCAGCACCGACCCGGGTCAGCGGGTCGCGGTCGGCGAAGTGCGCGTAGGTCGCAAGCGGCACCTCCGCCTGCGCCGTCGGCGGTCCGCACCCGCGGCCGCTCGACCGCGACGCGCCGGCCGCCGAGCGTGACCTCGCCGGCCTCGTGGCCGTGACGCACCGCGGTGCGGTCCGGGTCGTGCTTGCCCTTCGGGCCGACGACCTCGTCGACCTCCTCCTCCATCAGCTCGGCCAGCACGCCGAGCCCGACACCGACGCTCAGCGCCAGCAGCCCCTCCCTCGCCGCCCCGACCAGCTCGCCCAGCGCCTCCTGCACCCGCGGCGGCAGCACGGCCTCCTGCAGCGATCACGGCCTGCGCGACCGATACGGTCTTCTTCACGGCGGTTCCTCCTTCGATCTTTGGCGGATCGCCTCGACACGCTCCCAACGCGGAGCGGACGAGGCGGGAGGGACCGCCGCCTACAAGTTCTACGAGCTACGGGACAACCTCGTGGCTGCCGGGTCTTGCGGGCCTTGATCCCAGCCAGACCGCAGGTGGGACATCGGTGTAGTGCCTTCTCGTGTAGACCTGGCTCAATCTCCTCGATGATCGAGGCACCGAGCAGCGCCTTCTTGTCCCAGAGGACGATTGCATCGCCGGGTTGGGGCAGGGCGTGATTGGGAACTGTGATGTCCCAGCTGTAGTGCCGAGGAGGGCTCGTCGTCGTAGCCCCTCGTTGCCTCCGTGCTGGCGATCGTCGCCGACCGCGAGCACGAGCCAGGCGCGCTGGTGCGCGCCGAACGATTCGGCCCCCAGTACGTCTGCTTCCCGTTCGGTCACCCGTTCCTCGGGCCGGATCCATCGGACAACCTTCTTGCCGGCGTCGACGGATCATGACACGTCACGCGCGGGGTTCGCGACCTGCGCGGGTCTAGCATCGCAGCATGCAACACACCGGTCTGCCCGTGCCTCTTCCCTCTCGACCCACGCCGGCACGGGTGCTGCGAGCGCCGCCTCGGTCGCTGACGCGTCTCGATCTCCGCCAGAAGGCTGCGCACGCCACCTGGCGGAACCGTCTCATCTCGCTCCTCTCCGTCGGGCCGGAGGCGGCCGGCGGGACGGCGGCCGGGGAAGCGGTCGATAGGCCGCGAGCGAGCTTTATTCGATATCGTGCATCCTGCACGGGCTCTACGGGACACCGGATCTCGGGAACAAGACCGATCCGGTCGACGAGCTCGTCTACATCGCACTCTCGCGCCGGACACGCGAGGACGCGTACCAGTTTGCGTTCGATGTGCTCAGGGACAGGTTCCCCTCCTGGGAGGCGCTTGCGGAGGCCGAGGTGAGCGAGATCGAGAGGGCAATCGTGTTCTCGGGCCTCGGGCGCCGCAAGGCACAGGCCTTGAAACGAACGCTTCTCTTGCTGATCGAGCGCTTCGGTTCGTGCACGCTTGAACCGACGCGGTCATGGAGTGACGCGGAGACGCTTGAGTTCCTCTGCTCGCTGCCCGAGATCGGGCCGAAGAGTGCGGCGTGCGTGATGATGTGTTCGCTTGACCGCCCGGCATTCCCTGTCGACGCGCATGTTGGCCGGGTGCTCGAACGACTCGGCACTTTCGACCTGGTCGGAATCGACCTTTCGGGACTGGGTCACAAGGCGAAGCAGCGGGTGCTCTGGGACGCCGTGCCGCCCGCAGTGGGCTACGTCCTGCATGTGAACCTGCTCGTTCACGGCCGTGAGGTGTGCGTTTCCGGCCGGCCCCGCTGCGACCGCTGCGTGCTTTCGGACCGTTGCGGACATGCTCAATGGGCAGGCTGACTGCCGTTTTCGATCCGGCCGGTCCGGCGGCTAGATTCTCGGTTGACCCTTGCCGCGGCTTCCGTCCGTGCGGGAGCGCGACGACATGACGACAACAGAGACCCCGAAACGACGTACCGCGGTTCCCCATCATCGGGGCGTTGATCTGCGCGTGCCACGACTGGCCGGGTCGCCCGATCCGTTCGATCTCGAACAGGTACGCGAATGGCTGGACGGCGCGGCCGGGCCGACTGCGATCGATCTCTTCTGCGGCGCCGGCGGTCTGAGCCTCGGTCTTCGCGATGCCGGGTTCACCGTGTTGCTTGGCGCGGATCATGACGCTCGCGCGGTCGAGACGCACGAGGGCAACCTGGGAGGGCTCGGATACGTCGGTGATCTCTCCGACCCAGGCGAGCTGCTCGACCACCTCGACGCGTGGGGGATCGCGACGGTCGATCTGGTCGCAGGCGGCCCGCCGTGTCAGCCGTTCTCGCGCGCCGGACGCTCGATGATCAGGACGTCGTCGCGAGCGGCGCACGCAGCGCCGACGATCCGCGTGCGACGCTCTGGCGTGGGTTCATGGGGGTCGTCGAGCGGCTGCGCCCCGCGCGGTGCTCGTCGAGAACATTCCCGATCTGCCGAGCTGGGATGACGGCAGCGTGCTGATGGGGTTCTACGACTCGCTCGCCGATCTCGGCTACACGGTCGACGCGCGCGTGCTGGACGCGTTCCAGTACAGGGTGCCGCAACATCGCGCCCGTCTGTTCGTCGTCGGGTTCCGCGACGGGCACGATTTCGAGTGGCCCGCGCCCGCACACGCCATCACGACGCTGCGCGAAGCGATCGGTGACATGCCGCCGGTGCCGCCGGCCCAGCGAAACGAGCGGATCCGCTACTTCGGGACGCGCTCGCAGTTCCAGGAACGGATGCGCCGCGACGTGCCCGCTGGAGACTCCGACCATCTGTTCGATCACATCACCCGCGACATCCGTCCTGACGACGCCGAGGCGTTCGCGCTCCTCGATGAGGGTCGACCTACATCGACCTTCCCGAACACCTTCGTCGGTACCGCAGCGACATCTTCACGGATAAGTACAAGCGGCTCGCCTGG
>CAVTWR010000020.1:0-273865 GCA_963738505.1 uncultured Actinomycetes bacterium
GCGCCCCGGAAAGGCCGCGACGCGGTCGCGTCGCGGCTCTATGGGGGCTGCGCTGCGGTTCGTCACGGAGTCGGACGGGTCGTTCACCGTCCGCCGATCCGCCCGGCGATCGCTGGGCATGGAGCGGCTTGCCGCGTAGCGCGTCGCCGTCGACGTCACATGCGTGGACCGACCATGAGTTCGCCGACGACAGGCTCCTCAAGCGCGCTCTTGCCGGTGAGCCGGGCGAGCAGAGCGTCCGGCGAGCCGCCGCCGAGCGCGCAGGCCGCGAGCCCGAGCCGCTCGCTGGCGAGGTAGAGCGTCTGGAAGAGACCGCCGACCTCCTTGAGCACGAGGCTATAGGCGAGACGGCCGTACGTCGCGTTCGCCCGCGCGAAGCGGCTCGTGACGACGAGCATCACGGGCGGGGGCTCACAACCCGCGCTGCGCGCCGCCGCGCTCAGGAAGGGCTCGACGTCGGCGCCGCGCGATGACAGCTGCTCGAGGCTATGGTCGGCGGGCAGGTAGCGGTAAACGCCAGCTGCGACCGACGCGACGGCGCCGGGCGCGAGAACCGGATATAGCTCGAGCGAGTACGCGGCGCCGCCCGATGGATAGGGCCGGCTGACGCAGCCGCCCTCGGCTTCGTCGAGGTTGCGCGCGCTCAGCCAGAGCAGCTCGGCGAAGCGCTCCTCGGCGATCGGCTGGTCGGCCCAGGACCGCCTCGAGCGCCGCCGCGCGAGGAGCTCGGCGAGTTCGCCTCCCTGCTCGCCGCGCGGTCGCGCAAGCGCGACCGTCGAACCGGCGCCGCGCGGTGCCACGGCCGGGGCCAGGGGGGCGTATCCCGGGGAAAAGCCGGGCTGGCGGGACGCGCGGTGGAACGCGAGCGCTGCGGGTTCCCAGATCTCGGCAGCCGCGCAAGGGCCGTTCGCGCCGGTCGGCAAGAGGTCGCGGATGAGCGTCGCGCGAGCGCGCGGGCCTGTATACAGCGGGTTCGTTGACTCGAGACCCGGGATGATCACCCGCGCGGCGTGCGCCGGTCGGATCCGCTCCGTCGTGAGATCGGCAACGAGCAGGCGGGGTAGCCCGGCCTGCTCGACGCGGTCGGTGATCCATTCGAGTTCCTCGAGGATATCGCCAGCGACGAACCCGGCGGTTTCGGCGAACGGCCGCACGGGGCGGTCGCCGGAGAACCAGAAGACCTCCGAGCTCGGCATAGCCGTCCGGGGACGCTCGTGGCGCCCGAGACTGCGCGCCTGCAGTGAGTAGTCCTCGCGACCGCCCGCGATGAACCCGCCGCGTGTCTGCGCCGCTTCGAGCAGTGCCATCGTGACCGCCACGTCGGGATCGGGGTGGCAGGCGAAACCGTCCGAGGACATGCTAGCGCTCGTGCCCATCGGGTCGTCGAAGACGCGCGCAAAGAACGTTGGGACGGCGACCTCGGAGGTGATGTCGACGATCCGCACGCACATTCCTGCTCGCTGGTATTGCGCGACGATCCCCGCCGGCGTCGCGGGGAGCGTGCGCTCATCGACAAACCAGAAGCGCCGCATGCCGACGCCGCCGGGGTTGTCGACTTCCAGCTCTGCCAGCCGCAGCGCGTGGCGCTCGATGACCTCGGCCGCGGCGTGCACCGTAGCCTCCGCCAGCGTGAATCCGGCGCCCAGCCCGCTCGACGAGAAGATCTTGCCGCCCAGCCGCGGCGAGTACATGACGTCCGCCGGTTGGCGTGAGCTAACGAGGCACGCGGTTGGGACCATCGCCATGTCGCAGCCAAGAAGGTCGACGCAGGGCGCCCAGTCGATCTCGGTGCGCTCGTCGTAGCGCGAGTCGAACGGTAGATCCAGATCGCGCGGATCCACGAGCGCGAGCGTCTTGTGGGCCGACGCGAACGCGGTCCTGACGTGCCCGGCCGGCGCGTACGCATCCTGGGCGTGAATCTCGGCCTCCTCCATGATCGCCCCGACCCTGGCCGCCTCACGGGTCAGCGCCTTGCCGCTGCTGAAGCTCGATGACCAGCCGCTCCGATCGCCGAACGCCTGCGCAATGAACACGCCAAGCGTGTCGAGCTCGCCGACAAGCCCGATGCGCACGATACCCATCTGACGCGCGATCGCCTCGGCCTGCACCGCTGCCGCGTCGCCGCTCAGGCTGAACCGCGCGGACTCGGGCGCCTTCGGGCTGCTGTCGAGCGCGAGTCCGAGCGCACGCCAAGCGGGTGCCCGCGGTGTGCAGAGGCTCTCGCGGCCCGAGTTCTCCATCGCGGCGGCGATGGGCCCTGCGGCGCGCCGGGCGAGAGCGATCTCGTGCACCGCGTTGTCGAGCTGGTCCGCGGACACGCCGAGTCCGTCCATGCTGCGCTCCACCGCCGACCAACGCATGACGCTGCGCAGCCTCGCGACGCAACGCCGCGCGTCCGACAACTCGGCGGACGTTGGAGGGCCGGCAGCGGCGCCCTCGCGGGCGAAGCGACGCAGCGAGCCGAGCCGCATCGTCTCGCGCTTGAGGGCGAGGTCGGCGAGCCACAGCTCACTGCGCAGCGCCTTCGCGAACGCCTCGTTGGGCGCCCGCCCGAGCGACATGACGATCCGGCGGACGATCGCCTCGGCGTCGAGCACATCGGCGACGTCGTCGAGGCCGAGGCCGAGGTCGCGCATCGTCACGTGCGCCTCCTCGGGGGACTCCCAGCCCCATTGCAGGCGCGTTCGGTCGAGCAGCGCTTGTGCCGCACGCGTGGCCGCGTCGCGATCCGCGAATGCCGCGGCCCGGGGGTCGCTCGGGATCGGAGCTCCGGCGGTGCACATCCGGCCAAGAGCACTGCGGGCAAAGGCCTCGAACCCTCCCGTGATCTTCAGGAAGCACACGAGATCGTCGAATGCAACCGTGTCGCCGGACTCCCAGACTGCGACCGGTGCTGCGCCCGGCTCGCGCAGGCGGGCGCGGGCGTGGTCGCTGGCAACGCGATGGCGATGGCGCTGCGTGCGAGCCTGCGATCGCGGCGCGGCGGCCGGCTGCGCCTCTGCGAGCGTCTCGAGCAGGAGGTAGGCGTCATCGCGCTTGAGGTCGAACCTGCGCAGCAGGGCGATGAGCTCGTCGACATCGCGGTTGCCGGCGAGCGCCGAGTTGCGCAGGATGTTCGGATAGGTGCGCTCGGTGAAGTGCAGCCGCCGGCAGGCGTCGACGATCGCCCCTCCGTCGCCGCGGCTGATGGTTCCGGAGCGCACGAGTCGCTCGACCGCGAAGCTGACGTTGACGAGCGGCTCGGTGAGCGCGGCGTGCGTCTCGGCGTTGATGATGACGGCGACCTCGTCGTCGCGTTCGATCGCGCCGCTCCGGTACATCTCGAAGATGCGCCCCACACCGATGACCGCGGGCACCTCAGCGGCGCGCAGGGCGCCCATGCTGGCCGCGCCGTAGACCGTGACGCCGCGCTCGATCGTCTCGCGGATCTCGCCGGGGCTGATCGCGAGACTCTGCGCGAACAACCCGTCGACGATCCCGACTAGTGCGCCCGCGGCGATCCCATCGAGGTCGCCCCGCCGGATCGGCGGCCTCAGATCGCCGTCCGGCAGCAGCCGCCGGGCCAGCTGTGCCGGCAGCGATGGTCCAAGGAAGACAATCCGCCGCGGCGTGCCCATGCTCATAGCCTCACGTCGCGCGGACTACTCGAGGATGGCGATCACCGGCTCCTCGGCGACGACGTCGCCGATGACCGTCTTGCAGTGCTGGCCGTTCTTGCAACTCTTCGGCGCAACAAAAACGTCCAAGCTCTCGTCGGAGATCGTCTGCAGCTCGCCAATGACACGGTCGAGTGTGAGTCGCGCCTCGCTGAGAGGCCGTCGCAGCTCATCGGTGAGTGACTCGCCGAAGACACTCTGCCACATGTCCTGCGTGACCGCGAACGCCTGCAGCTTTGCTTGGCGGTCGTCCTCGTCCTCGATCCCGAAGTACGGAAAATGGTCGAGCAGCCTGCCGAACAGGTGCTCGCAGTCGGACGCGTACTTGCGCGTGTCGAGGATGTGGTTGTGCCAGTACTCGTCGAGAATGCGGTTGACGGCCAACGTCTCCGACGGATACAGAAGATTCAGGACAAGGAACCGGCGGTAGGCCCGCTCGACCTCTGCGAGGATCTCCTCTGTCCAGAAGGCAGGATCCTCGTGGTGGAGAAGCTTGTTGATCGGTGTGAGGTCGATCGTCTCGACCTTCGCGAGCGCGGCAGCGACATCTTCGGGTGGCGTTGCACCGGTGTCGTCCATCAGCGGCTTCCTTCGTGAGGTCGGGTGCTGGCCATGGTACCCCCAGCACCGCGGCGCCGTCAACGTGGCTTGATGGGCGCGACGCCCCGCGTATCGCGCTTTCCGTGGACTGCCTCACGGGCGCGGCTGTACTGGATCCTCTCAGATCGTCCGATGCGCGGATCGTGCACGCGCGATCCGGGCTTCAATAGAAAAGCCCTGTGAAACAGGGCTTTTCCGTAGCAGGCCTGTAAGCCGGATTCTGTCTTGGGTGACCATCTCTCTGGGCCGGCGGTTGCCCGACGGCTCGAGCGGCGTACCCGGTCCCTCGGCGGGCCGCGTCAACGGGACCTGCTTCGCCTTGCACCGGACGGGGTTTGGCAGCCGCCACGTCACCGTGGCGCTGGTGGGCTCTTACCCCACCGTTTCACCCTTACCGGCCCGCTTGCGCGTGCCGGCGGTCTCCTTTCTGTTCCACTTTCCGTCGGCTTTCGCCGCCTGGGGTTTCCCCAGCGTCCTGCCCTGCGGTGTCCGGACTTTCCTCGAGCCCGCCGAAGCGGGCCCGCGACCACCCGGCCTGCACCTCGAGGGTAGCGGGAAGCGAACGCGGACGGTCCATGCCGCCGCATGAGTCGACCGCCGGCAGCGGCCTGTCGGATTCGGCGTCCGGACGCCACCGCGTCCGCGGCGGTCAGGACTATCCGGCGGACGCTTCCGCGCCCAGCAGGTCACCTAGCTCGGGCACCTCGACGCCGTGCGCCAGGATCGAGCGGCACTCGGGGCAGGCGATCGCCCCTTTCGCGTGCAGGACGAACTCGCCGCACACCGGGCACTCCAGGCTGGCCCCCCGCAACAGCGCGAGCAGCTCCTGGTCGAGCGTCCGGTGAAACGCGGCGACGTCGGCCATCACAGTCTCCGGAAGACCCCCACGACCCTGCCCAGGACCTGCACGTGATCCGCGTAGATCGGGGCGAGGCTCGCGTTCTCGGGCTGCAGGCGGATACGACCGCCGGCCTCCCGGTAGAACGTCTTCACGGTCGCCTCGTCCGCTCCCTCGTCGTCACCTGCGAGCGCCACGACGATCTCGCCGTCGCGGGCGTCGTCCCGCTTCTGCACGACGAGCGTGTCACCGTCCAGGATCCCGGCCTCGATCATCGAGTCGCCGCTCACCGTGAGCAGGAAGTCGGCGCCGTGACCCAGCATCTCGGGTACAGCGACGACGTCCTCGACGTTCTCGTCCGCGAGTAGCGGCGCACCGGCGGCGACCCGCCCGAGCAGCGGCAGGCGCCGGAAGTCGTCGTCATCCTGCGGCGCAGCGGCCGGCGGGGCCTGCTCGACGCGGCGGTGGCCGATGAGATCGATGGCGCGGGGTTTGGTCGGGTCGCGGCGGATCAGGCCCGCCCGCTCGATGTTCGCGAGGTGCGCGTGCACCGTGGACGGGGAGGCAAGCCCGACGTGCTCGCCGATCTCGCGCACGGTCGGCGGATAGCCGTGGCCGTCGACGTAGTCGACGAGGAACTGCCAGATCTCCTGCTGTCGTGGCGTGAGCACGATTGGTTGCCTCCGAAGGATGTCGTTTGACGAACGTATGTTCGTCGAGACAGCGTAGAGTCCTTCTCGGACGGAGTCAAGAACATATGTACGCGCCCGCTGAGTGCGCCGCGTGGGAACGGAGTTCCTGGCGAGCCCCTGAAGGGGCCCGCCATGTCATGCGCTGGAGAGGACTTGAACCTCCACGACCGCAATGGTCACTAGGCCCTCAACCTAGCGCGTCTACCAATTCCGCCACCAGCGCGGGGCCGGGGCATTGTAGCGGCTAGTGCGGCATCTCCTGACGAGATGACCTGAACCTCTCCTTGGTGTTGTGGTTGCCGCACGAGCGTTTGGGGGTCGGCCGCGGAGCGGCCGGTGTTTCTGTGGCGATCAGGCTCCGCCTCGCGGAGGGCCACTCCGTGGCCGGTGATCGCGTGGCGTTACGCGAGCAGGCGGTAGAGGACCACGGTGTTGAGCGTGAAGAGCAGCGCGATCACCACGGTGATGCGGGTGAGGTTGCGCTCAACGATGTGCGTCCCGCCCTGCGACTGGGGGGTGAAGCCCATTCCGCCAAAGCCGGTGTCGCGACCCGAATGCATGAGCACGAGCGTCACCAGTCCGGCGGAGAAGAGCACCTGGAGCACGGCAAAAAGCGGAACCATCGCCGCGGCATGGTAGCAACGGGTACCTTCGCGGGATGGGTGCGGGTGACGAGGCGCGCGTCAAGATCCAGCGGCTGCTGGTCACCGGGGACAATCGGTTGAAGCAGGGCGTCGCCGCGGACAAGGTGCGCGAGAGCTACGAGCAGGCGCTCGCCGTCGCGCGTGAGGCCGGTCTCGAGGAGAAGGTGCGGCCGCTCGTGGAAGTCCGGCTGGCCGATCTCGACAGGGCGCAGCAGACGTAGCGGAGTCCCTCGCGAGCCGCTGAAGCGGCCCGCATCGCGCGTGGATCCATCCGTGGTTCCTGGCTCGCGTCGCGCGGGTTGCAGGCTTCGGCATCCTGCGGTTGAAGAGTTTGTCCGTCTTTCCCGGCGAGCCGCTGAAGCGGCCCGCATCGCGCGTGGATCCATCCGTGGTTCCTGGCTCGTCTCGAACGGGCTGGCGGGATGCTTCAGCGTCCTGCGGTTGAGAGTTCTCCGAAGTTCCTGGCGAGCCGCTGAAGCGGCCCGCGTTGCGGCTGCAACCGCCCGTATCGCGCGGATCCTAGGAACCGGCGGCGCGCAGAAGGATCGCCTCGATGCGCTCCACCTGGCGATGGACGTCGTGCTCGAGGGCGGCGGCGCGCGCGGCCCCGTTCGGTCGCGGGAGGGCAGCGGCCGCGTCGAGGGCGGCGAGCAGCTGCTCGTCGTCCGTCGGGTCGACCAGCACCCCGGCCTGCGGCCCCACGAACTCCGACGGCCCGCCGACGGTGGTGGCGACGACGGAGCGCCCCGAGGCCATGCCTTCCAGGGCCGCCAGCCCGAATGGCTCGACCAGGCTCGGCTGGCACACGACGTCGCACGCGGCCACCCAGCGGGGCACGAGCTCGTGCGGCACGGATCCGGCGAGGGTGATGCCAGGCCGGCGCTCCAGAGCCGCCCGCAACGGACCGTCGCCGACGAAGGCGAGCGAGCCCTCCCCCCGTCGCTCGAAGGCGCGGGCCAGCCGCAGCACGTTCTTGCGCTCGCTCAACGAGCCGAGGCAGAGGAACGCCGTACCCTCCGGCCGCCAGCCCACCTCGGTTCGGGCAGACGTGGCGTCTGCGGGCGCAAAGCGCTCGAGATCCACCCCGCAGTCGACGACTGCGGTCTTCTCTGCGGCTGCCGGGACCACCGCCACCAGGCGGTCGCGCAGCCATCCGGAAACCGCGATCACGGCCGCCGCCCGTTCCACGGCCTGCCGCGTGAGGCGCGCGACCACGGCGCTCGTACGGGCGTTCTCGACGTCCTGCCCATGCGCAGTGAGCACGACCGGGGCGCGGCCCAGCATCGTGCCGAGCCACCCGGCCGGGAAGAGGAAGTGCGCGTACACAACGTCCGGCCGGAAGCGACGGGCGACCGTGGCCACATCGAGCGCCAGCCGGAGGTGACGCGTGCGCCCGCCACGCCGGTCGACCACGGCCCGCTCGAGCTGATGCCCGCGGGTTGCCAGCTCGCTCTCGAGCAGCGCCACGAACGATCCGAGCGCGGGCTGGGCCGGGCTCGGATACATCTGCGAGACGAGGAGGATGCGCATCGTGCTGCGCAGGTCAGATTGGCTGCGTCACTGCGACCACGTGGTGGGCCGGCGGTCCCAGCGGTGCTCGCGCAGGGCGGCGATCAGCTCGGACGGCAGCGGGCCGCCCGCAGCCGCGCCGACGTTCGCAGCCACATGCGCCCGCGATCGCATCCCCGGGATCACGGTATGCACGTCCGGGTTGGAGAGCACGAAGCGGAGTGCCAGCTCGGCCATGGTCATCCCCTCGGGCACGAGTGGTCGCAACCGCTCGACGTGCTCCACCGTGCCGACGAGGTTCTCGGGCACGAAGTAGGTATTCCGCCAATCGCCTTCGGGCCAGCTGCTGTCCACCGTGAGGCTCCCGATCAGCGAGCCCTCGTCGAACGGGACGCGGGCGATCACGGCGACGTCGAGCTCACGGCAGGTCGGGAACAGCTTGTCCTCAGGCGCCTGGTCGAAGATGTTGTAGATCACCTGGACGGCGTCGACGAGGCCGGTACGCAGCGAGCGGATCGCATTCCACGGCTCCCAGCGGTTGATGCTGATGCCGACGGCATTGATGCGGCCCTGCTCGCGAAGTTCGGTGACGGCGCGCTGCCAGCCCGGGTCGTCAGCCCAGTCGTCCTCCCACACGTGGAACTGCAGGAGGTCGATCGTGTCGACGCCGAGGTTCTCGCGGCTGCGCTCCGCGTACTCGTGGATGTACTCGGGCGGGAAGACATCAGCGATCTCGAAGCCGCGACGGCTCGGCCAGACACGGTTCTTCGGCGGCACCTTGGTCGCGGTGATCAGCCGCCGATCCGCATTGGCGCGCAGGAGGTCGCGCAGGATGTTCTCGCTGCGACCTTCGCCATACCCCCAGGCGGTGTCGTAGAACGTCACGTCGCTGTCGACGCAGAGCTGGAGCGCGGCCGTCGCCTCGTCGGTGTCGGTGCCGGTCCAGTCGGCCACGCCCCACATGCCGACGCCGAGCTCGCCAACCTCCCAGCCGGTCCGCCCGAACCGGCGGGTGTTCACGGCCGGGTGACCTGCAGGATGCCCAGGCACATCTCGTCGGTCGTGCCCTCACCCCACAGGATGTACCGCGGTTCCCGCGCCACGGGCGTACTGCCGGTCTTGCGCAGGCGCTGGTCGTGGGTGCACGCCACCCGGATCGTGTCACCCGGCTTGACTGCGATCGCCTGGGCCAGCGGATACAGCGCCTGCCAGTGGAAGTCCCAGCGCGGAATGTCGAGCAGCACCGTCTCCCCGGGCGCGCCGGGGTTCAGCGTGATACGGATCGAGCTGCCCAGCAGGTGCATGTGGCCGCCGACGGTGTGGATCGTCGTCGGACGGTCGATGCCACGGTCGCAGAACGTGGTCTGCCCGGCCGGCGGGCGCTGTTGGTTCTTGTCGCAGAGGGCCAGCAGGCCGATGGGGGCGAGCGCCGCCTGCTGGCCAAAGCGCGCGAGCTGGTCGAACTGGGCCGCTGTGCGATCGCAGAGCTTACCCTCCTCGGCCTTGGCGCATGGAAGCTCGACGGGAGCGGGGAGCAGCATCGTCTCCAGCGTCCGCAGTGGCGTGGCGGCCGGTGTGGTCACGAGGACGGCACGCGACCGGTCGGCCTGCTTGCCGTTCAGGAGGTTGTAGTGCACCTGCATCACGACTTTGCTGCCGGCTTCGAGGCGCACGCCAACGCCCTCGGGAAGGCGACCCGTGCCCCAGCCCGGCGCCCACGCCGCGATCCACGGGGCGTTGTCGAGTTGCGCGCGGGCGTCCGCGCTGCCCGACGGGATGCCGACACCGCCGAAGCACGACCAGCCCGGGCCGGCGTGCTTCGCGTCGAGCTTCTGCGCGGCTGCCAGGCTGGCGACCGGCACGCGGAAGAGGATCACGTGATGGACGATCGCCGCCACGCCCGGCTCGATGCGCGCGGAGGTGACGAAGGCGTCGGCGTCGAGCTTCGGGTCGACGAGGAAACAGCGGTAGTCATCGGTTCCACCGGCAGGTGCAGACGGTGTGTACGGCGTCGGCAGGGCGAGTGTGCGCACGGTCTCGCCGGCGCGCGCCGGCGCCGCGGTCGCCTTCGCCGTGCCCACACGCTGACCGTCGACCCGCGCCCCGGTTCGCACCCAGCGCAGCAGCGTTGCGCGCTCGGCGCCGGTCAGGATGCGCTCCTGCTGCCCGCGATAGGCCGGCGAGCGGGCGCTCGGGGGCCAGGGCGGCATGCGGCGATCCTGGACGGTGGCCGCGATCGCTCCGGCACGGGACGTGACGTCGTGCGCGGTGCGGAAGGCGAAGGGCGCGATCCCGCCGAGGCGGTGGCACGTCGAGCACTTGTCGCGGATGATCGGGGCCACCTCGCGCGTGAAGCTGGGCGTGGCCGCAGCCCCCGCGGTCGCAGCGTCACCCCTGAGCGCGAGGAAGCCGACGGCCGCCACGGCAAGCGCGCCGGCAGCGGCGAGAAGCAGCAGGCGTCGCATCCCAGGATTGTACGGCCCGCGTGGACGATTGGTTCCCTATGCGCGTTCGGGACGAACTTCTTGTGAGTCCCTGAAGGAACCCACTGGCCGAGTGCCCGCTCCCCGCTGCGGTGTCGACGCGAGAGACGGAGTGGGGCGTTTCAGGGCCTCGCAAGGATGTGGGTTCCGGGAGAGGCCCATCCAGCCCCTCGAGGAACCCGGTCGAACCCGCCGGCCGAGAGCCGGCTCCCGCCGCGGCGTTGACGCGTGCGGCGGAGCGGAGCCCTTCAGGGCCTCGCAAGGCGTTCAGCCCACCGCCCCGATCGCGGGCAATCAGGATGGGCCGGCAGGTGGGCGCTCAGCGCCGTTCGTCGTACAGGCCCCACAGGCTGCGGAGCACGGTGCAGATCTCGCCCACGGTGCACCGTGCTCGGAGTGCCTCCCGCATCGGCGGCAGCAGGTTCGCGTCCGTCAGCGCGACGCTGCGCACCTCCTCCAGCGCGGCGGTGGCGGTCTCGGTGTTCCGTCCGGCTCGCACCGCGGCGGTGCGCGCGCGCTGGCGCCGCTCCACGTCGGGATCGAGCCGGTGTAGCTCGAGCCTGGGCTCGTCGCTTTCCACGTAACGGTTGACGCCGACGATCACCCGCTCGCCGCGCTCCACCTCCTGCTGCCAGGCGAAGGCGGACTCCTCGATCTGTTGTTGCACGAACCCCCGCTCGACGGCCGCCACCGCCCCGCCGAGCGCATCGATCTGCTGCAGGAGCTCGCGTGCGTTCTGTTCCAGCTCGTCGGTCAGCGCCTCGATGTAGTAGGAGCCGCCGAAGGGATCGGCGGTGTCGGTGGCACCCGCCTCGTGCTGCAGCACCTGCTGCGTGCGGAGCGCGAGGGTGGCGGCGTGCTCGCTGGGGAGCGCGAGGGCCTCGTCGAAGCCGTTCGTGTGAAGCGACTGCGCCCCACCCGCGACAGCTGACAGCGCCTGCACGGCCACGCGCACGATGTTCACCTCGGGCTGCTGGGCGGCGAGTGTCGACCCGCCTGTCTGCGCGTGGAAGCGGAGCGCCTGCGCCTTCGGGTTGGTCACGCCGAAGCGGTCGCGCATGATGTACGCCCACAGGCGGCGGGCCGCCCGGAACTTGGCTACCTCCTGGAAGAAGTTGTTGTGCGCGTTGAAGAAGAAGGAGAGCCGCTCGCCGAACGCGTCCGGCGAGAGCCCTGCGGCCACGGCCGCCTCGCAGTAGGCGATGCCGTTGGCCAGCGTGAAGGCGATCTCCTGGACGGCGGTCGACCCCGCCTCGCGGATGTGGTACCCGGAGATGGAGATCGTGTTCCACTGCGGGATGCGCTCTTCGCAGTAGGCGAAGACATCCGTGGTGAGCCGCATCGAGGGGCGCGGCGGGAAGATGTAGTTCCCGCGGGCCGCGTACTCCTTGAGGATGTCGTTCTGCACCGTGCCTCTGAGCGCCGCGCTCGGCACGCCGTCGCGCTCGGCCACCAGTTCGTAGAGCAAGAGGAGCAGCGAGGCAGGCGCGTTGATCGTCATCGACGTCGAGACCCGGTCGAGCGGTATCCCGCCGAGCAGGGTGGCCATGTCCTCCACCGAGTCGATGGCCACGCCCGTGCGGCCGACCTCACCGAGAGCGAGCGGATCGTCGGAGTCGTAGCCCAGCTGGGTCGGGAGATCGAAGGCGACGGAGAGACCCGTCTGCCCCTGGTCGAGCAGGAAGCGGAAGCGCTCGTTCGTCTCCTCCGCCGAGCCGAAGCCCGCGTACTGGCGCATCGTCCACGGTCGTCCCCGGTACATGTCGCGGTACGGGCCGCGGGTGAACGGGAACGAGCCGGGCTCTTCCGCGTTCGGGGCCGGCACGTCGCCGGGGCCGTACACCGTCTTCACCTCGACCCCGGTCTCGAGGATGCGCCGGTCGGTCATGCGTTGAGTTCTACAGGCTGCCGCCGGCCCGTTCGAGCGCCTCGAGCGCAAGCCGCCGGCCGGTGGTGACGTGCGTGCGGATCGCCTCCTGCGTCGCCTCGATGTGCTCGTGGCGGAATCCGGAGACGATCGCTCGGTGCTCCGCCGAGAGCGACTCGCTGTTCTCGACCCTGCCACCGCGGATCACCTGCATCATCAGGTTCACGGACAGCTCACGGTAGAACCGCGAGAGCAGCGAGTTCCCGGCGAGGTCGATCTGGTACTCGTGGAACACCTGGTTGGCGGCGTCCCACTCCTCGTGGGAGAGCGCAGTGTTGGTCGTCTCCAGCAGCTCCTCGAACACGCCGACCTGCTCGTCCGTGACGTGGCCGACGGAGCAGCTCGCCGCGTACAGCTCGAGTGCGAGCCGGACGTCGTACCCCTCCATCACGGCCTCGCTGGTCACCGGCTTCACGTAGTACCCCCGGCGCGCCTGCACGGTCAGCAGCCCTTCGGAGACGAGGCGTGTCAGCGCGTGATGCACCGGGCTGCGTGAGACACCGAGCTCGTCGGCGAGCTCGTGCAGGCTCAGCTTGGCACCGGCTCCCGGTTGGCGCGAGAGGATGCGGTCGCGCAGCGTCTCGTACACCTGCTCGTTGAGATTCGACCGTGGTAGAGCCATGCCCATGGTGCAGTCCTAACATGTCAGGACGCCTCAGACAACAGGGGGCGGGTACGCTCGAACGATGCAGGTCGAGGTCAGGCTGTTCGCCGCGCTCCGCGAGGCCGCCGGGGCGGGCCGTCGAACGCTCCAGCTGCCTGAGGACGCGACCATCGGCGACGTGTGGTCGGCACTGCAGCTCGGCGCCGAGCCGTCGGGCCTCGTCTATGCGGTGAATCGCGCCTATGCCGAACGGGCGCACCCCCTCGCCGACGGGGACGAGGTCGCGGTGATCCCGCCCGTCTCCGGAGGCGACTTCCTCCTCTCGGACGAGCCACTCTCGGTGGACGCTGTCGTGGCGGAGGTGCGCACACCCGCGGCCGGCGCGATCGCGACGTTCGCCGGCACGACGCGCGCGCAGTCCCGAGGCCGGGATGTCGTTCGCCTGGAGTACGAGGCCTACGAGGGGATGGCCGAGCAGGAGATGGCACGCATCGGCGCCTCCCTGCGCGAGAATCACGACGTCCTCGCGGTCGCGATTCACCATCGCACCGGCGTGGTCGATGTGGGTGAGATGAGCGTCGTCATCGCAGTCGCTTCGGCGCATCGAGCCGCGGCTCTCCGCGCGTGCCAGGAGGCGATCGACACGCTCAAGGAAACCGTGCCGTTGTGGAAGAAGGAGATCTACGTGGGAGGTGAGGAATGGATCGGCCAGGGCAGCTAGACCCGTACCGCCGCGAGGACGAACCGGTGCGCGATCCGATCAGCGGCGAGGTGTGGGAGCCGCTCCGCCATCAGGGCGAGCACAAGCCGAGCGCCTCGACGCTGTCCAAGATCTTCGGCCCGTTGCTGATCGGCGGCGCCTTCCTGCTCAAGTTCGCGGGAGCTCTCAAGTTCCTCGGCATCTTCATCTCCGTCGGCGGCTACGCCCTGATCTGGGGCTGGCAATGGGGGGTGGGGCTCGTGGCGCTGATCGCGATCCACGAGGCGGGCCACTACGTCGAGGCCAAGCGCCAGGGCCTGAAGCCCTCGCTACCGGTCTTCGTGCCGTTCCTGGGCGCCTACGTCGCACTCAAGGATCAGCCCTTCGATCCCTGGCGGAACGCGCTCGTCTCCCTCGCGGGCCCGGTCGTGGGTGGGCTGGGAGCGCTCGGCGTCTTCATCGCCGGTCAGGCGACCGACTCGCGCCTGCTGCTCTCGCTCGCCTACACCGGCTTCCTGCTCAACCTGTTCAACCTGATCCCGATCGGCTTCTTCGACGGGGGCCACATCCTCCGCGCGTGGCAGGTGCTGCGGCGCGGTGCCGGCGCGCCCACGCGCGATCGCGCCCGCACGCGTGGGATTGCGGTGGCCGGGCTCGCGATCGCGACCGCCCTTGCCCTCGCCCTCGGCATGTGGGCGGCGCACGTTCCCCAGACGCGGCTGTGAGCGGCGCCGCCGGCGGCTCGAGCGACTTCGACCGCAAGCTCTTCCGGCGGTCGCACGAGACGCTCGCGGCGGACGTCTCCCTGATCGCCTCGGAGTTCCTCGCAGGCTTCCAGCACGTCCAGCGGATCGACCGGCCAGCCGTCTCCATCTTCGGCTCGGCACGGGTCGGCGAGGAGTCGGAGGTCTACACCGAGGCGCGCGAGACAGGCCGCCTGTTCGCGCAGGCCGGCTTCGCCGTGGTCACGGGAGGCGGCCCGGGCGTTATGGAGGCGGCCAACCGCGGCTGCCAGGACGGCGGCGGGCTCTCCGTGGGCTTCAACATCCTGCTCCCGCACGAGCAGGGCTCGAACCCGTACTGCGACATCACGATGACCTTCAAGCACTTCTATGCGCGGAAGACGATGTTCGTGAAGGCAGCCGAGGGCTTCGTCATCTTCCCCGGCGGCTTCGGCACCCAGGACGAGCTGTGGGAGGCGTTGACGCTGATCCAGACCGGGAAGATCGCCATGTTCCCGGTGGTGCTGTTCGACAGCGACTACTGGCAGGAGATGCTCGACTTCATCCACGAGGAGATGCTCCCCGACGGCTACGTCTCCGCGGAGGACATCGCGCGCCTCCACGTGGTGGACGCTCCCGCCGAGGCGGTGCGGATCGTGGTCGAGACCTACGAGGAGCGCGCGGCGGAGGCGGCGCGGGCCGGATCAGAGAACGAACGGTGATCGAGGCTCTGGACGTCGCCGTCGCGGCCGTTCGCGATCATGCTCCGGGGCGGAACCCCCGGGTTGCCGTCGTGCTCGGCAGCGGCCTCGGCGCGTTCGCCGAGGAGATCGAGGACGCGGTGGAGATCCCCTACGGCGAGATCCCAGGCTGGCCGGTGGCGACCGCCATGGGCCACGCCGGGCGGCTCGTGCTCGGTCGCTTCGGGGGACTCGAGGTCGTTGTCATGCGGGGGCGAGCTCACCTGTACGAGGGGCTGGCGCCCGCGCAGGTCGTGTTCGGGATACGCGCGCTGGGGCGGCTCGGCGTGGACACCCTGGTGCTGACGAACGCGGTCGGCGCGATCGACACGACGCTCCGGCCGGGGCAGCTCGCGGTCATCTGCGACCACATCAACCTGCAGGGAGCCTCGCCCCTCGTCGGCCCCAACGAGGACGCGCTCGGGCCGCGCTTTCCGGACCTGACCGACGCGTACGACGCCAGGTTGCGGGCTGCCGCTTGCGCGGCGGCGCTGCGGCTCGGCTTCGAGCTGCCGGAGAAGGTATACGCCGCCTGGCTCGGCCCCGCTTTCGAGACCCCGGCCGAGATCCGCATGCTGCGCACCCTCGGCGCCGACCTGGTCGGCATGTCCACCGTCCCCGAGGTGCTGGCCGCACGCCACATGGGCCTCCGCTGCCTCGCCCTCTCCTGTGTCACCAACATGGCCGCCGGCATCCTCCCGGAGCCGATCGACGCCGAGCACGTCCTCGCCGTGGGCGCGCAGGCCGCGGGTCGGTTGACCGCGTTGCTGCGCGAGCTGGTGCCGGCGCTGGAGGACAGCGGAGGGCCTGCCCCCGGCGGGGCCTCCGAGTCGACCGTTTCCTGATTGCGGGTTAGGTTTCGGGAGCGCGTGCCAGGACGAGCTCCTTGTGAGTCCCTGAAGGGACCCACTGCGCCGGGAGTTGCTGGCTGCGCTGTGGAAACTCGTTCCTCGCAGAGGCGCCGGGCGGGAGGCAGAGCGGGGCCCTTCAGGGCCTCGTGAGGTGTTGTGGCTCGACTGGTTCCGGATGCACGAGCTCCTTGTGAGTCCCTGAAGGGACCCACTGCGCTGCAGAGCCCGTCTTGCGCGCGGAGGTAGCGCGCGTGAGGCAGAGCGGGGCCCTTCAGGGCCTCGCCAGGCGTTGTGGCACGACTGGTTCCGGGAGCACGTGCCGGGACGAGCTCCTTGTGAGTCCCTGAAGGGACCCACTGCGCCGGGAGTTGCTGGCTGCGCTGTGGAAACTCGTTCCTCGCAGAGGCGCCGGGCGGGAGGCAGAGCGGGGCCCTTCAGGGCCTCGTGAGGTGTTGTGGCTCGACTGGTTCCGGATGCACGTGCCGGGACGAGCTCCTTGTGAGTCCCTGAAGGGACCCACTGCGCTGCAGAGCCCGTCTTGCGCGCGGAGGTAGCGCGCGGGAGGCAGAGCGGGGCCCTTCAGGGCCTCGTGAGGTGTTGTGGCTCGACTGGTTCCGGATGCACGAGCTCCTTGTGAGTCCCTGAAGGGACCCACTGCGCTGCAGAGCCCGTCTTGCGCGCAGAGGTAGCGCGCGTGAGGCAGAGCGGGGCCCTTCAGGGCCTCGCCAGGAGTTGTGGCACGACTGGGTTCCGGATGCACGTGCCGGGACGAGCTCCTTGTGAGTCCCTGAAGGGACCCACTGCGCCGCGCCGTACACTCAGGCCATGGCCCGCACCCTGCGTGACCTGCCTTCCGTCGACCGGCTCCTCGCCGACCCACGGCTCGCCGGAGAGCCCCACGAGGCGGCTCGGGCGGCCGCGCGCGAGGCGCTCGAGCTGGCGCGCGCCACCATCCGCGAAGGTGCTGATCCGGGCGACGTGGTGGAGACTGCGATCACGCTGCTCGACGGGGCGCGCCGGCCGCGGCTGCGGCGCGTGCTCAACGCGACGGGTGTCCTCGTCCACACCAATCTCGGTCGCGCGCCACTCGCCGAGGCTGCGCTCCAGAGGGCGGTGGAGGCCGGGCGCGGCTACTCCACGCTGGAGTACGACCTGGAGACGGGAGCCCGCGGGTCGCGGCAGGATCATCTTGCGGATCTGCTGAAGCGCCTCACCGGAGCGGAGGCGGCCCTCGTCGTCAACAACAACGCCGCGGCCGTGCTGCTCGCGCTGGCCGCGCTGGCCGAAGGCCGCGAGGTGCTCGTCTCCCGTGGCGAGCTCGTGGAGATCGGCGACGGCTTCCGCATCCCCGACGTGCTCGAGCGCTCGGGCGCGCGACTCGTGGAGGTGGGCACCACCAACCGCACCCGCGCCGCCGATTACGAGCACGGCGTCACGGCAGACACCGCCGCCGTCCTCCGTGTACACCAGTCGAACTTCCGCGTGGTCGGGTTCACCGGCCTGCCGACGCTGGCCGAGCTGGCCGAGGTCGCGCGCAGGCACGGCGTGCCCCTCGTGGACGATCTCGGCTCGGGCGCGCTGGTGAGCGTGGCCGGTGAGCCCACCCCGCAGGAGAGCCTGGCCGCCGGCGCCGATCTCGTGTGCTTCTCCGGCGACAAGCTGCTCGGCGGACCGCAGGCGGGCATCGTGGTCGGCCGCGCAGACCTGGTGGAACGGCTTCGCCGTCATCCGTTGCAGCGGGCGCTCCGCGCCGACAAGCTCACCCTCGCCGCGCTCGAAGGGACGCTGCTGCTCTACCTGGACGGACCGCGCGCGCGCCGCGAGATCCCCGTCCTGCGGATGATCGAGGAGCCGGTGGCCGAGGTGCGCGCGCGGGCCGAGCGGCTCAGCGACCTCGTCGGCGGCGAGGTCGAGGAGACGATCGCCCGCGTCGGAGGCGGCGCCCTGCCGTTGACGGAGCTCCCGAGCTTCGCGTGCGCGGTGGAGGAGGGGCTGGCCCCCCTGCTGCGCGCCGGCGATCCGCCGGTCGTGTCCATCGTGCGTGACGGCCGGGCGCTGCTCGACGTGCGGGCGCTCACCGAGGACGAGATCGACGAGGTGGCAGCGGCCGTTCTCGCCGCCCGCACCGGCTGAGGGGCGGCACGTCGTGTCGCTGACGATCGGGACCGCCGGCCACATCGATCACGGCAAGACCGCGCTCGTTCGGGCGCTGACCGGCAAGGACACCGACCGGCTGCCCGAGGAGCAGCGGCGCGGCATCTCCATCGACCTCGGGTACGCACCGCTCGAGCTGCCGGGCGGGCAGCGGGTCAGCGTCATCGACGTGCCCGGTCACGAGCGGTTCGTCCGCGCCATGGTGGCCGGCGCCACGGGCATCGACCTCTTCCTGCTCGTGATCGATGCTGCCGAAGGAGCCCGGCCGCAGACGCACGAGCACCTGGCCATCCTGCGGCTGCTCGGTGTCGAGCGCGGAGTCGTCGCCTTGACGAAGGCGGACACGGTGGACGGGGAGACGATCGAGCTGGCCGCCGAGGAGGCCCGCGAGCTGCTGCCAAAGGCCGAGATCGTGGCGGTGTCCGCGAAGCAGGGGACAGGGCTGGACGAGCTCCGGGCGGCTCTGGCGCGCGCTGCCGCAACCGTGGAGCAGCGCGGCGCCGGGGGGGCGACACGTCTCTACGCGGACCGGGTGTTCACGCTGCGCGGCATCGGCACGGTGGTCACGGGCACGCTGTGGTCAGGCACTGTCCGCGACGGAGACACCCTGGTCGTGGAGCCGGGGCTGGGCCAGGTGCGGGTGCGGAGCCTGCAGGTCCACGATGTCGCGGTGGCCCAGGCCGAGGCGGGCCAGCGGGTGGCCCTCAACGTGGTGGGCCTGGGACGGGCGGAGCTTCCGCGCGGTGCCGCGCTGGTGGCCGAGGATGCGTTTCCCTGCTCCTTCCGGCTCGACGTCACACTCGACCTGCTGGCGCCACTCCCTGACAACGCCCGGCTGTCGGTGCATCACGGAACCCGGAGGATCGCGGCCCGGGTGGCCCGGATCGGCGATCGGTTCGCGCAGCTGCGGCTGCAGGAGCCGGTGGTCGCGGCGCGTGGCGATCGTGTCGTGCTGCGGGCGGAGACGACCGTGGGGGGCGGAGCAGTGCTCGACCCGGCGCCGCCTCGGCACCGCGACGTGGGCCGGCTGGAGGCGCTGGAGCGAGGCGACGTCGCCGCCACGATCGACGGCCCGGTGCATGTGGGGGCACTGCGTCACGTCCTCGGCACGGAGCTGCTGGGGGTGGAGCGCGCCGGCCCGTGGGCCTTCTCGGCCACGTGGCTCGCTGCGCTCGAGGCGGAGCTGCGCGGGAAGCTGGAGCGCGCCGACCCGCTCGACCCCGGCATCCCGCCCCCGTCTGAGCCGTGGGCGACCGATGTTCTCGACCGCTTGCCGTTCGAGCGGCGCGGCGCAAAGGTGTACCTGCCCGGGGCGGTCGCCTCGCTCGGCGCCCGCGCCGCCGCGGCCGGCGCTCTCCAGGAGGAGATCGAGGCGGCCGGTCTCGTGGCCACCCGGGTCGAGGACGCTGCGCTTGCACGTCACCTGGAGGCGGAGGGCCGGCTCGTCCGCCTGGGCGATGGGTTCGCGGTGGGTGTGGCCGCCTACGAGGCTGCGCTGGGCGTCCTTCGCGCCGAGTGCGAAAGCGCGGGGGAGATCACCCTGGCCCGGTTTCGTGATCTGCTCGGCACGGGGCGGCGCGACACACAGCTGCTGCTGGAGCGCTTCGACCAGGACGGCGTCACGCGGCGGCTCGGGGATCGGCGGGTGCTGCGGCGCGCTGCGAACACCGCAGGACGCTGAAGCATCCCGCTCCCGCGGGTCGTCAGCGTACGCGCAGCAGGAACGCCGCGAGAACGTAGTTCCCGTAGCGGTCGCTGACGCGCACGGTGAACTGGTGCAGCCCCTGGCCGGGCTTGCCGGAGAGGGCACCGGTCCTGCGATCGAAGGCGAGGCCGGGCGGCAGCCCGCCGCCGGCGAGGGTGTAGGTGAGGGGCGCGATGCCGCCGGTTGCCGTGATGCGGGTGCGGTAGAGGCGGTTGGCGCGCGCCGGTGCCAGCTCCCTGGTGGTGATCGCGAGCCGCCCGCTCACCTCGATCGCGGTCTCGCGGGTGATGGCCACGCCGTTCGCGTCCTTGACGGTGACGGCGATGGGAAAGCGTCCGGCGTGGGCGGGAACACCCCAGATGCGGCCCGAGAGCCCGCTCATGGTCACGCCCATCGGGAGGTCGCCGCGCAGTGTCCAGGTGTATGGCGCCACCCCTCCGATCGGCCGGACGGCAACGCTCATCGGCGTGCCTTCGACCGCGAGGAAGGGCGGTTGCCTGGGGACGTCCAGCGCGCGGGTGACGATGATGCTGGCGCCTTTGGTGGCCGTCGAGGAGCCGGCCGTGACGGTGACCGTGAACTCGTAGCGGCCGGCCTCGGCCGGTGTGCCGCTGATCGTCCCGTCGGGCGCGAGAGTGAGCCCTGGCGGGATCGTGCCTCCCGCCAGCTTCCACGTGCCGGCGCCGCTCTTGGTGCGGAGCGAAGCGCTGTACGGGACGCCGAGGCTGCCGGCCGGGAGGGCTCCCGTGGTCACGAGCAGCTTCTCGTTGACCCGGAGCGAGTACTGCCGCTGCGAGCGCATGCCCCAGCTCTCCTCGGCCTCCAGGTAGAAGCGGTAATCGCCCCCGTGTGTCGGTGTGCCGGTGATGAGACCCGTGCTGGTCACGCGCAGCCCTGGCACGAAGTTGCCCGACGAGAAGCGGAACACATACGGCGGCGATCCTTCGCGCGCGGTCAGTTGGAACGTGTACTTCTGCCCGACCGTGCCGTCGGGTAGCGGCACCTGCTCGATCGCGAACGCGGCCGCGCCGGCCGTGAGCACGGCGGCTGCGAGGGTGGCGAGTGCGAGGGCTTTCCGGAGTGGCATGGGACGCTGCGCGGCCGTGCTGGCCTCGTCCGTGTGATCGCCCGGACGGGCGGCCAGTTGAGCAGTGGACGGTTGCTGAACGTGATCAGCGGGTTCCCGGATGCCGCCCCTGACCCCTGGGTCGAGGATGGGGTCGAGCGAAGGAGGTCGACATGCACATCAAGCTGGAACGCCCGCCACAAGTAGGCGACGTGATCGAGATCACAGGCCACGCCGTCGGTGACGCCCCGCGCACCGGGGAGATCATCGAGCTCCTCGGCGGCGACGAGCATCGGCACTACCGCGTCCGCTGGGAGGACGGTCACGAGTCGATCTACTTCCCCGGGGACGATGCGGTGATCCGCGAGCCGGAGGCGTAGACCCGGGTTGTAGCGGTCGGTGTGTTCTGCATCGGCAACTCACAAGGCGTTCGCCCGTGGGGGAGGCGTAGACCCGGGTCGTGCCGGTCGGTGTGTTCTGCATCGGCAACTCATAAGGCGTTCGCCCAGTGGGGACAGCCCTTCAGGGCCTGACAAGGAGTTCGTCCCAACAGAAGCAGGGGATAAACTGCACGAAAGGCGGCCGGGTCGGTGTCCCGGGGTGTCGGCACTCCGCACGCGAACCATAGGTCCGCTGGACAGCCGAACGTCTTGCGAGGCCCTGAAGGGCCCCGCTCCGCCTTCCTTGCGCCGTGATCTACGTGAGCGGTGGGTTGCACAGCCGAGCGGCGATCCCCGGGAACGTCTTGCGAGGCCCTGAAGGGCGCCGCTCCGCCTTCCCCGCGCCGTGATCTACGTGAGCGGTGGGTTGCACAGCCGAGCGGCTACCCTCGGGCGTCTTGCGGGGCCCTGAACGGCCCCGCTCCGCCTCTCCTTGCGCCGTGATCTACGTGAGCGGTGGGTTGCACAGCCGAGCGGCGATCCCCGGGAACGTCTTGCGAGGCCCTGAAGGGCCCCGCTCCGCTCTCCCTGCGCCGTGATCTACGTGAGCGGTGGGTTGCACAGCCGAGCGGCGATCCCCGGGAACGTCTTGCGAGGCCCTGAAGGGCCCCGCTCCGCTCTCCTTGCGCCGTGATCTACGTGAGCGGTGGGTTGCACAGCCGAGCGGCGACCCCCCGGGCGTAGTGGGTTCCTTCAGGGACTCACAAGGGGCTCGTCCCGGCACTCGCATCCGGAACCAGGGGGTCAGGCCGTTCGAGCCCTGGTGCAGGTCAGTGTGTCTCCCACTCCGGCTCGTCCTCGATCCCCACGCCTTCCGCAACACGGTTGATGTAGTTGAAGAACGCCACCACCTGGATCACGGAGCTGATCGCCTCGTCGTCCAGCCCGTGCGTGCGGAGGCGGGCGGCGTCGTCCGCCCCGATCTCGGAGGGCAGAACGGTGAGCTTCCGCGCGTAGTCGCAGAGCGCCCGCGTTCGCGGGTCGAGCCCGGGCGCGTCGCGATAGTCGTGTTCGGCGTGGTGGGCGAGCTCGTCTGGGGCGCCCTCGGCACGGAGGTCGTCGGCGTGCGCCCGTCGTCAGTAGCGGCACTCGTTGGTGGCGGAGACGACGGTGGCGATCAGCTCTCGGTCCTGCCGTGAAAGCGGTGAGGGCCTGAACATCACGGCGCGATACAGGTGCATCGCCTCGCGCAGCACCTCGGGCTGGCGGCTCATCGACCTGACGATGTTGAAGACCTTTCCGGCGCGACCGACGGCCGCGTCGTACTCCTCCTTGAGCAGGCCCGAGGCGTCGTCCGGGTCGATCAGGTCGATGTGCGGCACGGCGGAATGAGCGTAGCCGCCGTCTACGGCGGGGGCACAGGCCTGTGACAAGTCGGTAGAATCCGCGCAGACGTGAACATGCAGCGTTTGCGGGGTCTTCTCGCTGCGGTCGCCGCGCTCGCAGGGACGAGTGTGCTGCTCTTTGCGGGTGGAGTGACTCTCGGCGCTGGCGGGTGCCGAGGAATCGCGAGTCCTCGTCGTCGTTTTCGACAACGACGTCAACCCGGTGACGCAGGACTACCTGCAGGACGCGATGCACCGCGCGGAGGAGAAGGGCTATGCCGCTGTGGTGGTTGAGATGGACACTCCGGGTGGGCTGAGTTCGTCCATGCGCGCGATCGTGAAGACGATGCTGGCGCTCGAGATCCCCGTGGTGGTGCACGTGGCACCACCAGGGTCGAGTGCGGATTCCGCCGGCGCGGTGATCGGGCAGGCGGCAGACGTCCTCGCGATGGCGCCGCAGACGAACATCGGCTCCTCGACGCCGATCTCGACCGGTGGGCAGGACCTCTCGAAGGACCTCCGCCGCAAGGTGATCAACGACGCTGCCGCGTACATCTCGGAGCTCGCCCGTGAGCACGGGCGCAACGCGAAGGCGGCGGAGGCGATGGTGCGCGACGCGGCGAACTACGGTGCGCGGGAGGCGCTGCGATTGGGGATCGTGGACGACATCGCGGAGACCACGCCCGAGCTCCTGCGGGCCATCGACGGCCGGCGTGTCGAACCGAAGGGCCTCGTGCTCGCCACCGCGGGTGCCGAGCTCGAGCGGGTCGAGATGTCTGCCTGGAAGCGCGCGCTCGATCTGCTGATCGATCCGAACATCATCGCGCTGATGCTCTCGCTGGGACTCGTCGGGATCCTGGTCGAGCTGTGGAACCCCGGGTTGATCTTCCCGGGGACGGTCGGCGCGATCTCGCTCCTCGTCGGGCTCTACGGCCTGCAGGTGCTTCCTGTGAGCGTCGCCGGCGTGCTCTTGCTCCTGCTGGCGGCCGGCTTCTGGATCGCCGAGTCGTTCGTGATCAGTCACGGCGCCCTCGCGCTCGCAGGTGCGGTGACGTTCGTGATCGGCGCGTTGATGCTGTTCGATCCGGCCGGTGAGGCCTACCAGGTCTCGTTGTGGACGGCGATCGGCATCGCTGCGACGCTCGCCCTGCTCTTCGGCTTCGCGCTGACCCGTGCGTTGAAGGCGCGACGAGCGCCCGTGGCCGTCGGGCTCTCACGGCTGGTCGGCGACCAGGCCGTCGTGCGCAGCGACGGCTGGGTGCTGGTTGCGGGTGAGTTGTGGCGGGCGCGTACCCGTAACGGCGAGCCGCTGCTGCCGGGAGCGCACGTCACCGTCGAGGCGGTCGAACATGGCCTCGAGCTCGTCGTAGGATCCCTGCCCACCACCGGAAAGGCCTGACTCGTGAACATCGCCCTCATCGCCGTCGCCATCATCGTGCTGGCCCTTGTGCTGCTGCTGTTCGCAACGGTCAAGGTCGCTCGCGAATACGAGCGCGGGGTCATCTTCCGGCTCGGCCGGCTCCTGCCCCAGCCGAAAGGGCCTGGTCTCTTCCTGTTGATCCCCGTCATCGACCGCATGGTCAAGGTCGACCTGCGGACGGTGACGTTGAACGTCCCTCCGCAGGAGGTCATCACCAAGGACAACGTGCCGGCCCGTGTCAATGCGGTCGCCTACTTCCGGATCGTCGACCCGGCGGCCGCGATCGTCCAGGTCGAGAACTTCATGAACGCGACATTGCAGATCGCGCAGACGACGCTTCGCTCCGTGCTCGGCCAGCATCAGCTCGACGAGTTGCTGTCGGAGCGCGACAAGATCAACCAGATCCTTCAGGGGATCATCGACGAGGCCACCTCGCCGTGGGGGATCAAGGTCTCGGTGGTCGAGGTCAAGGATGTCGAGATCCCGAGCGACATGCAGCGCGCGATGGCCCGCCAGGCGGAAGCCGAGCGTGAGCGCCGCGCGAAGATCATCTCGGCCGAGGGTGAGTTCCAGGCGTCCGAACGGCTGAAGGACGCGGCAGCCGTCATGGCGCAGGAGCCGATCACCGTGCAGTTGCGGTATCTGCAGACGCTTCTCGAGATCGGCGCCACGAACTCGTCGATCATCGTCTTCCCGATCCCCATCGAGTTCCTGGAGGCGTTCGGTCGCAAGGGCTCCGCCGCCTGAGCCGCGTCTCATCGTCCTTGTAAAGGGCCTATCCCGGTGGGCCGGGCGCGCTGCGGGGCCCTTCAGGGCCTCGCCAGGAGCTCGTCCCGTGACGAGGGCCGGATTCGCCGCTGCGGATGAGCGATTGCTGGTCGAGCTTCCACTCCTCGCGAGGCCCTGAAGGGCCCCGCAGTCCGCCGTTCCGACGCCTAGCGGGATAGGCTCTGAGCCCGTAGGCCGGGCCGCCGGGGGAATGCACAACCTCACAGGGGGGCTGTCGCGTACGTTTCCCCGCGCAGACACCACGTGAAGGAGTTCCGATCGTGCTCAGGCTGTTCGATTTCGCCGCTTCCGGCAATTGCTACAAGGTGCGGCTGCTGCTGGCTCAGCTCGGCGTCGAGTACGAGCGCGTCCCGGTTGATCTGTTCGCCGGCGAGACGATGAGGCCCGAGTACCTGGCGCTCAACCCGGCCGGGCGCACGCCCGTGCTGGTGACGGAGGAGGGCGAGGCGATTGCCGAGTCGAACGCGATCCTGCTTCACCTGGCCGAGGGCACGGCGTTCATGCCGGCCGGGGCGATCGATCGCGCCCGTGTCTGGCAGTGGCTGTTCTTCGAGCAGAACCTGCTGGAGCCGAACGTGGGCACCGCCCGCTTCTGGACGCTGACCGGCCGTGGTGCCGATCAGCCGCAGGTGCTCGCGCGGTGCCGCAGCATGGGCGAGAGCGCGCTTGCCGCGCTCGATCGTGGCTTGCGGGGCAAGCGATTCCTGGTCACGGATACCTACTCGGTGGCGGACGTCTCGTTGTTCGCGTACACCCACGCTGCGGGCGACGTCTTCGACCTGTCGCCGTTCACTGCGGTGGTCGAGTGGATCGACCGGGTGCAGCAGACGCCCGCATTCATGGACGACCTGGCGCCGTATCCGGGGAACGCAGGACCGGCCGGCGTCTCTGTTCACGGGTAGACCAGGCTCAGGCGAACAGCGGCCGCAGGTGGTCGTTGAGGAACATGCCGTGCGGGTCCAGCTCGCGGCGGATCTCGAGGAAGCGGGCGGCCTGCGGGTAGCGCTCGTGCAGCTGCTCCGGGGTGAGGAGGTGGAGCTTGCCCCAGTGCACGCGCGCGCCGAACTCGCCGAGCACGCCGTCGACGCTGCGCAGGTAGCGCCAGTAGTCGGTGCCCGTGCGCCCGGAGACGGAGAGCACGACGGTCGCGGTGCCGTACTGCGGTGAGAGGAAGGCGGTGTCCGCGGCGACGGTTCGCACCTCGAGCGGGAACACCGCGTCGGGTTGCGAGGCGAGCATCAATTCGCGCATGGCGCCGATCGCCTCGAGGGCACGGTCGAGCGGCACGAAGTACTCGAGCTCGTCGAAAGTCGGCTCGAACACGGTCGGGTAGATGCGGTAGCTGCGGTCGACCCGCCTGAGCGGGGTCGAGCAGTCAGCGAGATCAGCCGGGGCCTCGTCGTAGATCTTGACGTAGCACTCGTCCGCGCCCGGCCGGCCGGGTTCCAGCTCGAGACCGTAGAGAGCGGCCGACCGGGCGGTGGGACACCAGAAGCACGAGAAGTGGCGGTGGCGCGCGAGGCGCTCGTGGAACTGGGCGATGAGGTCGGCGTAGGTCCAGCTCTCGACCGACTCCACGAGCCGGTAGGCCGGGACGACCTCGATCTCGACCTCGGTCATCACGCCGAGCATCCCGATCGCGACCTGTGCTGCCGCGAGCAGCTCCGGCAGCTTCTCGTCCACCTCGAGCACCGTGCCGTCGGCGAGCGCGAGTCGGCAGCGGCGCAGTGCAGCCGAGAGACTGGGGAGCTGCACGCCCGATCCGTGCGTGGCGGTGCTGATCGCCCCGGCGATCCCCTGCTCGTCGATGTCCCCCTGGTTGGCGAGCGCGAGACCGGCTGCCCACAGGGGCTCGCCGAGCTCCCCGACCGTCGTGCCTGGCAGCGTCGTCACCCGCCGCCGGGTGGCGTCGATGCCGGTGACCCCGTGCAGCTGCTCGAGGTCGAGCAGCGTGCCGCGTGTCTGGTGGACGGGCGAGAAGGAGTGGCCGGTGGCGACCACCCGCAGCCCCTCCCCGGCGAGCGCGGCGGCACCCACGGCGTCGCGCACCTCCGTTTCGGTGCGCGGTGAGACGCGCCGCGCAGGCGTGAAGCGCTGGTTGCCCGCCCAATTGCTGAACATCGTCACGGGGGGATGGTTACAGGCGCGGGCACGATGCTCGCGTGCCTGCCGCTTCCCGGTGCGGGGTGGTCGTCTAGCCTGGACAGTGGAGCGGCATGGGCCCGGTGGCCCAGCAGGTCTTCAAAACCTGTGCGGTCGTGTAACCCACGGCTCGGTCGGTTCGACTCCGGCGCCGCTCCGTTACCGGGATTCCGGGTTTTCATGGGGCGCGGACGGTGCGATGGGGTGATGTCCGACGCGGTGGGCGCCGGATTCGCGGCGCGTGTGTCACGGGTCCACCAGGGTCGCAAGGTACCGCTGGAGCGTTTCGCCCGCAGCGAACGCGGAGAACCCGTCGCGGTACACCTGGACAAGCTCCGGGTCGAAGCTCAGTGACTCTGCGATACGGTGTACAGGGTCGTCTGCGTTCCCGAGCGTCACGACGCCGAGCGATGCTGCGCGCTTGTTGGTTTCAAGGAAGAGACGGGCGACGGAGTTGTCGATGCCGCTGTAGCCGATCACGAGGAAGTGGAGGTGTGCTGTTTCGTCGAGCTTCCGCTGTAGGAAGTCGAGATGTTCGGGCGGGATGTTGAACTCGTCGTCTGATCCGAGCGGCGTTGACAGCGCCGGGTAGAATCTCTTGCCGCCACTGCCTCGCCTTTGGCCGACGCCTCCCCCTCGGAAATAGGTGATCTCTCTAGCGAGCTTCAATTCACCGGCGGGGTCGTCCGCGGCACCGACGATCTGGTACATCCAGCCTGTTGATCCGTGCAGCTTGATGAGTGACCATTGCCCCGCATTGATGTAGTCGTCGAGCGTGCCGATGCGTTTGTGCCAAGAGAGGCAGGAGTCGAGGATGGTGTCGTAGTTGAGGGTGATAAACACGACCTCGCGTGCGACCCGGAAGGTGGCGTTGATGAGTGCGTTGTAGTTCCAGGGTTGCCTGGTGAAGTTCCGGCTGCACTCGTGCAGGACCTCTTGGAGGTACAGGGGGATGGAGCGGAAGCGGCGGCGGTCGTAGTCGGAATGTGAGTCGCGGATGTCGTCTCTGAGGTAGTCCTCAAGGCTCACGCTCGGGTTGTTGGTGCGGGCGCTGCGTTGCAGGTCAGGAATCAGGGTCAGCACATCGGGATACCCTTTATGCAGGGCGAGGAACCGTTCCGCGAAGAGATCCTTGACCAGCGGAGGCTGCCACGCCTTATTGACCCCATCCGGTACCCGATGTCTTTCGGGGTCGATGATCGGAGCGCAGTCTGAGGATGCTCCCGCGCCGGTAAGTACAAAGAGCCGTTCGAGCACGTCGCGGAGCGTAGCGCCTATGTTGCTTCACCAGCCGTGCTAGTGCCCTGAGCCTCCGCGCGAATCGGGACCTTCGCCTCTTGCCAGATACAGCCGCGCGGCGCTATCGCCCCAACGGTTCTACAGCCAGCGTGCGACGCCGCCGTGGTGGGAGCAGGTGCCGGAGCGGTGTTGGGAGTAGCTATAGGTGCCGTCTCTGCAGACGGCGGTGGGTCCTTCGGGGGTGAGTGCGGGGTCGGTTGAGGGGCGGGGGATGCAGTCGCCGTCAACGTTTCGGTAGTACGCGGCGCCGCAGCTACCGCTGCCGGTGTTGCCTCCGCAGGAGCCGCTCTTGGGGCTTGTGGTGCTGGCGGTGCTGGTGCGGAGGTGTTGTGGCCCGGTGCCGGTGAGGTTGATGATCGTCCAGCACTGCTCGCGCTTCCCGGTTGTCTTGTAACGGAGCCGGTAGCGGACGTTGTCGTAGGTGCTGCCGTGGCACCTCGGCTTGGGGTAACCGGATCTGGACGCTCGTGTTCACGTCTATGCGTCCGGGAAGTTGACTCGAACGGCAATGCGGAGGCGGCGCGTCGGGGGGAGCTGTCGGAGTGCCACTTTGGATTCTTGACTTTGGCAAAGAACGATGTACTGTCGCGTGACCCAGTGCCGTCGAACCGGGGGTGTTCGCATGCGTCGGCTTGCTGTGTCAGCGCGGAAGCCGCGGGTGCTTGTGCCGCTTTCGGTGTTCTCGGCAGGGCTGTTGGTCGTCGGGCTTGCGATCTATTTGCTGACGTCTGGGGTTGGTGGGGCGGCTGGTGGGGTGCGCCAGGGTCCTACAGGGGCGGCTGGGCCTACGGGTCCGACCGGAGCGAGTGGGCCGACGGGGGCGAGCGGTCCTAGCGCGCCTGGCGGGTCGTTTGGTCCGACGTCGTCTGATGTTGGGATGGAGGTTCCGAACTCGACGGATTTTGACTATTCGTCGAACTTCTCATTCGAGATTTGGGTGAACCCCGGAGCGAACCCCACGGGCACATACCAGGCGATAGCGTGCAACGTTGACTACACGATCTCGACCTCAGCGGGTTGGCTGCTCGCGACGGATGTCGGTGGTGGGCTGATCTTCCAGACCGGTGACGGAAGTATCGGTGCCGGTCTCGGCTGGGCGCTTGAGCACAGCGTGAACCTGTCCGCGAACTCGTGGAACCAGGTCGTCGCGGTCGTGCGATCGGGCGCGAAGGAGATCTGGCTGAACGGTGTTCTTGTCGCGTCGGGCTTTGGGGGCGGCTACCCGAGTTCGGTGCCGTTGAAGGTCGGGCGTTGCCCGACGGCGCTGAACTATCCCCTTGGCTACTCGTTCGATCACGCGGCGATATATCAACGCGCGCTCAGTGGCACCGAGATTGCGGATCATTTCAGCGACCCGGGTGCTCCCGCGGCCCCTGCCCCGATTTCGTTGTGGCGGTTGAATGAGACTTCGGTGGCATCTCCGGCTGCTGACGCGCAGTTGGTTCATCCCGGTGCCTATGTTGGCTCGCCGCAGCTCGGTGTCACCGGCAGGGTCGGTACCGCGATGCGTATCCCTGATCCATCCGACACGGTGCAGTCGCCGGGTCAGACTAGGGCGTCGGGGTGTCGTGATTCGGGGTTGGCGAAGGTGTCGTGTGGTCAGGTTGCTGATCCGGTGAATTCGTTGACGGGTGCGTTTGAGCATGTGGAGACGGATCTGGGTGTGGCTGGCACTGGTGTGCCGTTGACGATAAGGCGCCATTACTCGTCAGATAATGGGTGGGTTCATGATCAGTTTGTTGCTTGGGTCGATGCTGGCGCGGGGGCGAAGAACGTTCTGGTGGAGGGTTTCCAGGAGTTGATGTTTACTCCGGCGGTGGGTGGGGGGTATTCTGGTGCGCCGGGGGTGCTCGCTACGTTTGAGCAGGTCGCGGGTGGCTACCGGCTGACCACCGCTGATCAGGTGGTGTACGAGTTCAACGATCTTGGTGGTTTTGGTCTGCTCACCTCGAAGAGGGATCGCAACGGGCAGGGCATCACGGTCGCGTGGAACGGTTTCCTCATTGCGAGTGTGACTGACAGTGCTGGTGTCACGGCGACGTTCGCTTATGACGCGAGTGATCAGCTCACCTCGGTGTCTGTGCCGGATGGGCGCTCCGTGTCATATGGGTACACGGGGGGTCTTCTGACGTCGGTGACGGATGTGCGGGGCAAGGTGTGGTCGTACACGTATGACGGGTCGGGCAGGCTGGCGACGGTGGTTGATCCTCTTGGGCATACGCAGGTGGCGAATGTGTACGGCCCGGATGGGCGGGTGTCGCAGCAGACGGATGCGGTGGGTGAGACGACGACGTTTTTGTACAACGAGGTTGGTTCGACGTTGACTACGACGGTCACCGACGCTCGTGGGAATGAGTGGACGGACTTCTATGAGAGCGGCGTGCTGGTCGAGCGTGATGATGCCTTGAACAACGAGACCGGGTTCGTGGTTGATGGTGATTTGAACAACACGTCGGTGGTGTCGCCGTTGAACGAGACGACGACGATGACGTTTGATGCGAGTGGGAATGTGTTGACGGCGACGGCGCCACCTTCACTGGGTGGGGCGACGAAGACGTTCACCTACAACGCGAACAATGACCCGTTGACGGTGACGGACGCCAGGGGGAAGGTCACCGCGTACACGTACACCGGGGCGGGGAATGTGGAGTCGGTGACGCAGGACGGTCAGGCTGCCGGGTCGTACACGTATGACAGCGGCGGTCGGGTGTTGACCTCGACGGACGGGAACGCGCATACGACGACCTATACCTACGACGCGGCTGGGAACACGGCGTCGGTGACGAACCATCTCGGTGAGAAGACCACTCACACCTATGACGCGCAGGGGAATGTGCTGACCAGGGTGGATGCGAAGGGGAACGTGGCGGGCTGTGGGTGTGCCGCCCAGTACACGACGACGTCGACGTACAACGCAGCCGGACAGTTGCTAACGGAAACGGACACGTTGGGGCATGTGACCTCGAACGTGTATGACGACGCCGGACGGCTCACGTCGACGACGGACGGGAACGGGAAGGTCACCTCGCACGTTTATGACGATGCGAACCGGTTGTTGTCCACCACGGCGGCGGATGGTGGGGTGACCTCGTTCACGTATGACGATGTGGGGAACCAGTTGACGGTGACGGACCCGTTGGGGCATATGACGACAAACGAGTACGACGCGAACAACCGGTTGGTGTCAACGACGACGGCGTCGGGGGCGAAGACGACGTTCTTCTATGACGGCAACGGGAACCTTGTCAGGCAGGTGGAGCCGCGCGGGAACGTGTTGGGTGCGGACCCGGACGATTACGACACGTTGTTCACGTTTGACGCGGCGGGCCGGATGCTGACGGAGACCGACCCGCTCGGTCACACCACCACGCATGTGTACGACAACGTCGGCAACGAGGTCTCGGTGACCGACCCCAGGGGCAAGACGACGACCTCCACCTATGACGGGCGCAACCGCTTGTTGACGACGACCGCTCCGGACACGGGTGTGACGACATTCACCTATGACGTGGTCGGGAACAAGCTGACCGAGAAGGACCCCCGCAACAACATCACCACCTACACGTACGACGCGGCAGACAGGCCTGCGTCGCTGACGAAGCCGTCGGGTGGGAAGACCACCTACGGGTATGACGCGAACGGGAACCAGACAAGCATGGTTGAGCCGCGCGGCAACGTGACCGGCTGCGGGTGTGCTGCGCAGTACACGTGGACGTATGTGTTTGACCGGGCGAACCGCAAGACGGGCGAGACGAGTCCGCTCGGGCACACCACCGGCTTCGCGCTCGACAACGTGGGCAACCAACTCTCGGTCACGGACGCGAACAGCCATGTCACGGCGTACACGTACGACAATGTGAACCGGGTGAAGACGGTGACCGCCCCTGATCTTGGGGTGACGACGTACACGTATGACGTGGCGGGCAACATGACCGCGAAGAAGGACGCCCGCAACAACACCACCAGCTATGGGTACGACCTTGACAACCGTCGCACGACGGTGACGAACCCGCTGGGCAAGGTGTGGACAACGAGCTATGACGCGGCGGGGCACGTCGCATCAACGGTGGATGCGAACGGGAACGCCACCCCCGCGGGCGGGGACGGCACCACCACGTTCACCTATGACCGTGCCGGTCGGCTGACGAACATCAACTACTCGGACACCACCCCCGATGTGACGTACACGTACGACAACGCCGGGAACCGGCTGTCGATGATTGACGAGTCAGGCAGCGAGTCCCGCACCTACGACAACAACAACCGGCTGCTCACGGTGACGCGCGGCTCGAACACGTTCACCTACGTCTACGACCTGGCGGGAAACCTCACCTCTCGCACCTACCCCGGCGGCGCGGCAACCACCTACACCTACGACGTGGACAACCGCATGGGCGCCGCGGTCAACAGCAGCCTCACCACCACCTACGGCTACGACCCCGCCGGAAACCTGACCACTGCCACGCTCCCGTCCGCGAACGCGTTTGTGGAGACCCGGGTGTACGACCGGTCGGGCAGGCTGACCGAGGTGCAAAACAAGCGCGGCACGGCCACCCCGCTCTCACGCTTCCAGGTCACCCTCGATCCCGTGGGGAACCCAACCCAGTGGAACCGCACCGGCGGGTTGACACAGCTGCAGAACTACACGTACGACGCGAACGACCGTGTCGCCACCGTCTGCTTCGCCGCCTCCTGCACCCCCACGAGCACGAACCGGATCGCCTGGACCTACGACAAGGTCGGGAACCGGCTCACGGAGACACGGGGGGCGACGACGACGAACTACACCTACAACGTCGGTGATCAGATGCTCACCGCTGGTGCCACCAACTACACGTATGACTCGAACGGCAACCAGTTGACCGCCGGAACACGGTCGTTCACGTGGAACCTTGCGAACTACCTGAAAACCACCGCGCAAGGCTCGACCACGAGCACGTACACGTATGACGGTGACAACAAGCGCCTGCAAACCTCAACGGGGACTGCAGCCTCGGCAAAGGTGAACTTCCAGTGGGACGTCAACCACGGCTTGCCGCAGATCGCGCGCGAACTGGACGGCAACAACACCCTGCAACGCCAGTACATCTACGGGCTACAACGCATCCGCCAGAGCAACGGCACCGCGTCGTACTACCACTACGACCCGCTCGGCTCCATCGCCAACCTCACCTCGTCGTCCGGCACGACGCAGTGGACGTGGAGCTACGAACCCTACGGTGTGATCCGCACCACCAGCGGCACCTCCCCCACCAACTTCCTCAACTACACCGGCGAATACAAAGACCCCACCGGCCTCTACCACCTCCGCGCACGACAATACGACCCCACCACTGGGCGGTTCCTGGCTACGGATCCCCTGGCACCTGAGGTTCGTGGGGGCGCGGTCAGCAGCTATAGCTACGTTTCTGCCCAGCCCACAGTGCTTGTGGATCCATCTGGGATGCGCGGTTCCCCGTCCACGGCAGGCACTCAGTTCGCCTCGTACTCGACAAGTGCGGCACCCATCGACCCAGGCGCAACGGGTTACACGTTCACTCCGTGGCAGCGAATTTCGGACGGATTCATTGGCTATTGGAGCGGAACAGCGACGGCTCGTGCGCTCGTGAAGCTGGGGGAAGCCGTCACGCTCTCCCGCGGCTCTCAAGCGCAACTGGTAATCTCGCCGAGTTCGGGCGGTGGTCTCGTGGATCCCACGATTTACCGCTCCACGCGTCTGGTTTGGGACACCTGGGATTCCGGGGTCAAGTTTGAGAACGGTTTCGTTGTGCCACAGTCGGATCGGCGGTATGACCGCAGTCTGACTGACTCTCCAGTGCTCGTCTTGCCAGGCACGAGAGGTGGACAGGCGACCGGACAGCGCCGGGTCCGGTTCATCCGTGTCGTGCATCCAGCCGCGGAGAACGCCAACCAATGGGTCCTGGCGCTGACGCAGACGACTTGGACAACCACACGCGACACCGGGATCGCAGGTTGGGATCTCCGCGTGTATCTCAAGGGGCATAAGGAGCTTTCCAGTCCATTGTCAGGCGGGGCTGATCCGACGTTGGTAACCGCCATATGTCCCTACGACCCGTTCAACTTCGCCGGTGAATCCCCTCGTACTCCTGGTTCCACCCCTAGGGGGTAGCTGCCCGATGCGGATCGCTTGTCTCGTGCTTGCAAGCCTTATGGCGACTGGGTGTGCGTCGTCTACGCAACGAGCAAGCGAGATCGAGAAGCAGGAGACCGCCAGCAAGTTCGCGAGGGCGCTTTTCCAATCCCGTGATCTGAAGCTTGCCACGTCATACGCGTCCCGTATCCCTACCCAGGTCAGCCATCATATGCAGCAGGTGCGACGATATCGCCTTCGAATGAACGGCCGTGTGACGGCCGGGTGTGAGGAATCGGAGATGGCTCCGCTTCCGTCGGGGTTTGATTGCTTCTCGGTCAAAGTGAAGGGCGGTTTCGTTCCCGATCCGAAGAACTTGTCTTGGGGGTCAGTAGCGTTTGGAGCGTATTCGTTCGCCGTGACGGATGACCGTTCACCGACGGTCGTCGGCATTTCGTTCGTTGGCGGGGGCACGTATCGGGAGTGTCAGGGAGCGGAATGTGACATCCAGACCGGGAACAACGGCGTGACTTCCTCCGGTTGAGGACCTGTGCCGAGACCTGCAGACTTGCGCGCCGTCCTGGCCCTGTGGCGCATTTGCGCCTCACCCGTGCGCCCCTGACCGGAACGGTGGCATCCCCGTTCGTGGTGGTGCGAGTCGGTTCAGGTCTTCTCCGCCGCTTCTGTGGAGCGCGAGGCGTGGCGAGCGGCCTGACTGGCGCAATCACTGGCGCACACCGGGTGTCGGCAGCCGGGATTCGGCTTGAGCAGTGGCTTTGCGGGCGCTGCCGTGCGTGTCTTCAAAACCTGTGCGGTCGTGTAACCCACGGCTCGGTCGGTTCGACTCCGGCGCCGCTCCGTTACCCGTGATTCCGGTGTCTCATCAGTCCGGGGTGTTGCGGGTGGTGGGGAGTGCGGGGCGGTTCTCCGCAGTTGACCGCCTGGAACCGCTGGGCGACGGTGGTCACTGGCGCATCACCGGCCCATGTTGGGTCGGTGAGGGGGAGGCCATAGTGGGTTGTCGTCGGTCGAGTACGCGGGATCCTGCCCGGTGCCAGCGGGTCGGGGATGTGCAGGCGAGCGGGAGGTCACGTGGCCGCGGCCCACAGCGATGTGGCCGGCCAGGCGACGAGACGGTCGCCGAACGCGAGCGGCTCGCTTCCGCTGTAGAGCACGACGCCGCGGACGAAGCGCTCGCCACACAGGTCCCGCAGCGCGCGTAGGCCTCGGAAGTCACGCTCGACGAGCGATGAGCTGGCCTTGACCTCGATCGCAGCGACGCGACCGTCGCGTGCTTCGAGCACTGCGTCGACCTCGTGCGAGCCG
Organism: uncultured Actinomycetes bacterium; assembly: GCA_963738505.1. GTDB lineage: Bacteria > Actinomycetota > Thermoleophilia > Gaiellales > Gaiellaceae > Gaiella. Next base: position 35,724 of record CAVTWR010000020.1, read on the forward strand.
CGCGCGGTGCGCCAGTGGCCGACGGTTGGTCGCTCGTTCGACCAGCTCGCGTGCTTGAGCAGCTCGGTCGTCACGAGGTTCTCGAGCAGGGCGCCGACGCGCGCCTCGAACGATGCTGCCGTCACGCCCAGCACGTGCGCAAGCAAGCCTGTATCGGCGTAGAGCAGCCGGTAGCTGCGCGCGTCGCGGCCTCCGGCGCGGGGCGACCAGGGCGGTAGCCGCACCGTCAGGAACAACTGTCCGAGCAGAGCGAGGTACCGCGTCAACGTGGTCGCTGGGACGCCAGTTCGTTGCGAGAGGGCGCTGACCCGCACCGTACCGGGCGCGCCGGCGGCGATTTCGCGCAGGATGCTCGGGAGGTCGGCGATGCGGGCGAGATCTGCAACGTCGCGGACGTCGCGCTGCAGGAGAGTGGAGAGGTAGTCGTCGAACCACGACGCGATTGCGTCGTCGTCCAGTCCACCCGTCGCGACCTCCGGGAAGCCGCCGCGCAGCGTGCGTGCCAGCAGGTCGACGTGCGTGAGGGCGGGGGCCGTGCGCGCATTGTCGACAGCGGCCAGCAGGTCGTCGACGAACGAGCCCGAGCCACCGGCGAGCTCGCGCTCGGCCAGCGGGAGCAGCTGCAGATAGCTTGCCCGGCCCGCGAGCGACTCGGCGACCGAGGCGTTCGCGAAGACGTCCGCCGATCCGGTCAGGCAGAAGCTCCCCGGACGGCGATCCTCGTCGACGAGCTGCTTGACGGCGATCAGCAGCTCCGGCACTCTCTGGGCCTCGTCGATGATCAGCGGCCTTGTGAGGCGGCGCAGGAAGCCCTCGGGATCGGTCTGCGCCGACGCCCTCTGGGCGAATGAGTCGAGGGTGACATAGGTCGCGTCAGGAAGCGCCGCACGCACGAGCGTCGTCTTGCCCGCCTGGCGCGGCCCGACGACGACCGTCACCGGCCGCCTGGCGACCGTGCGGGCAAGCCGTTCCGCGATCAGGCGCGCTACCAGCATGCACCGAAACTAGCAAAACCCCACCGCGAAGGGGAAAATACCCCACGAGGCGGGGATAATTACATCGCATTGAGTGCCTCAGAGAGGGAGACCGCCGATTTCTTCGAACCGCTGCCGGGCGAGTTCGAGCGGTTTCGCGTAGTCGCGTCCGTGGCTGTGCAGTGTGCGTTGAAGTTGTCGGTTGACGGAGATCGTGTCGACGTCGAGGACGCTGCCGTAACGGTCGAGCGTGTAGTCGATGTGGAGCGCGATGTCGTTCATCAGCCCGAGCACCCGTCGGCTCGCCGTCTTCGCGAGCTGTACGTGCGTCGGGTCGAGGTTGCCGAGCGCGTAGTGGGGGAGTTCGTCGGCGTCGAGGGCGACGACGATGGCGTCGGCGAGGAAGGGGCCGAGGGGCTCCAGGTCGGCCTTGCGGACGTCGGGCACGAAGACCGAGAACGTCGTGCCGGCGTGGGTGAGCAGCAGGCACTTGCGCCCGTCGAACCAGAGCAGGTTCAGGTACCAGTCGTCGTCCGCCGGCTCGATCTCGGCGAGCGACGCCGGGCGCACGCCAAGCAGCCTCAACGCCTTGGCGGTGCAGCGGATGACCACGCGAACACGGTAGCCGGAGCTGAACGAGCCCGGGCCGACGATCATGAGAATCCGTGGTCGCTCTGACCGCACTGACGACGTCGAGCCGAAGGGATCCGACTGGCGCTGCGTGCCTTCGACGGGATCGCGAGGCGTCGCAGCGAGCGGCAGCGTCAGGCGGCGAGCTCGTCCTGCAGTCCGAGCTGGTGGCGCAGTGGGGAGACGTCGCGCGAGGGGCGGCCGTCGCGACGGGCGCGGTCGGCGCTGTTCTCGATCTGGCGGAGCAGACGGACGACGGCCTCTCGGGCTGTGCCGTGGACGGCGGAGCGCGGGGTTTGCCCGTCGAGAAGCTGATGCGGTTCGTCCAGCCAGCGAAGCATCCGCTCGTTCATGAACGCTGCGCCCAACTGCTGATCGAGGGGGTCGCGTGGAGGGGATGGTGACCGGCGGCCGCGGCCACGCTTTCGACGCCGGTCGGCCTGTGCTTCGTCCAGCGACTGCACGTCGCAGGCGATCAGCTCGACCAGGTCGCCGAAGTCATCCGCGACGATCTCGATCGTGTCCTCCAGCCGCTCCACCGAGATCGCCTCAGCGTGCAGCTTGCCGCCCTCCAGGCGGAGACTGGCGAGCGAGATCGTGTCCGGGGCATCGACGGGGCTCGACTCGAGAACGAGCGCTCCCGCAGGCAGCACGGGACGTCTGCTCACGAGGTCGGCGCGGCCGGCGGTGATCTCGAGCTCGGCAGGCTCCTCCGGGTCGAGCCCGCCGAGGCTGCGCAAGCGAAGCTCGGCGGCGGCGACGTCGCGCACCTTCCACACGGCGGTTGCAACAGCGACAGGGTCGCCTTCGAGCGTGAAGAAGCTCGGCTCGACGCTCCGGCTCGGCGGAACGAAGCGCATCAGCTCAAGCGCGTTTCGCTGGAACGTCAGGGCGAGCAGCTGCCCATCGAGTTGTTCGACCGCTACGCCCGCGAGTCGCGCGAGCTCCTCCCGCAGCTCCATCTCCTCGCACGGCTCGAACACCCTGGACGGCCCGAACAGGGTGACCGGGTCGCCCGGCATCACTCGCGTGAGGAGGATGTCCCAGCGCGTCGCCTCGCGTGAGACGTGCGGGCTCACAACCTCGAAACGCGTCCCGCCGAGGATCGGCTCCAACGAGAGCGACCGGCCCGCCTGGGCCTCGAGCACGCGATACAGACCGAGCCGCGCCCCGGCCATCCTTGCTGCCGCCTCCCGCTCGTCCGGGGGGATGTCGGTCCGCCCTGCGTAACGCTGCGCGGGTGTCCCTCCGCCCGCAAGCTCGCGGTCGTTGTGGAACCAGGTGGTGAAGATCGCGATGTCCTCCTCGCCCAGGACGCGGTCTACGCGGACGAACTCCTCGAGGGCCACCGGGACCTCGTTGCTTAGAGCGTCCGCCGACCAACCCTGGAGGCGCCGGGCCACCTCGTCATCGGCCCGCGCCGCTCGTGCGACGCGCTCCTCCTCCGCGAGACAGCAGCGCTTGTACTTGTCTCCGCTGCCACACGGACACAGGGCGTTCCGCGAGATCGTCCGCCCGCCCATCTCGCTGACGATAGAGCCGTAGCCGGACGATTCACCTGCGGGCAGAACGACCCATGATGTCCACGAACCCGATCCGGCCCGACTCGGCCCGGCAACGCCGGCCCCACGTGCCGGCGGTCGAGGTCTCGTTACGCCGCGTAGATCGGCCGTTAGCGCGGCTCAGGAACTGGCTTTCCCTCCTCGCGTGCGGCTTCCGCCTATCCCGGTAGGCCGGGCGCGCTGCGGGGCCCTTCAGGGCCTCGCCAGGAGCTCGTCCCGTGATGAGGGCCGGCTTCGCCGCTCGAGATGACCGATTGCTGGTCGAGCTTCCACTCCTCGCGAGGCCCTGAAGGGCCCCGCAGTACGCCGTGCCGACGCCTAGCGGGATACGCCCCAAGCAGCTCGGGGAATCGTCCGGGCGCGTGTGGAACCCACAGTGTTTGGGGATAGCGGCGTATCCCTTGTTGCGGGTGAGGCTGGCAAAGGATGCTGATGTAGCGGAATCGCAAACGAGGATCGGGACGTCCGCGGTATCGAGTCTCGAAGCACGCCGACGGCAGTTCGAAACATCTTCAAGGAGGCGGTGAACTCCGCCCTGCGCCGCGGTCTCGGCGCGGAGGCGGCGTCGTCCCGCCCGTATCGGTTGACGGTGCGGCAACTCGGCCTCAAGCCAGGGGTCGACCTCGACCACGCGCACCGCTTGGCCGGCGACCTCGAAGACGTCGAAACACTGCGCAAGCTCGAGCTGCGCAAGTGAAGCTGCCCGACGCCAACGTCCTCATCTACGCCGTCGATGCCGGCTCGAAACGGCACGGGGCCGCGCGCGAGTGGCTCGAGACGACGTTGTCCGGAACCGAAACGATTGGCTTCGCATGGTCCGTGCTGCTCGCGTTCGTGCGCCTGACCACGAGCGCGCAGGTCTTCGGCGCCCCGCTCACCGCAGACGAGGCACTCGACTACGTCGATACCTGGGTGGCCCAGCCGTGCACGGTGATACTCGAGCCGACGGAACGCCATCCCGCGCTGTTACGCGAGCTCCTGGCCGACCTTGGCACCGCCGGAAACCTCACGACCGACGCCCATCTCGCCGCCCTCGCCATCGAGCACGGGGCAGAGCTCTGCTCGGCGGACGCTGACTTCAGCCGGTTCCCCGGGCTCCGCTGGATGAACCCACTCGCCGCGTAGGACGCAGGGCACTGAGGCTCAGACCAGGGACCACCGCAGGACGCTGAAGCATCCCGCCTCGCGATCTCGGCAGCTGGCCAGAACCTGTGCGGGCTCGCGCCCTCCGAGCCGCGCCGTCAGGGTCCTACGACCAAAGTGCACTGGCGGCCGCCTGCGTCGTAACGGACAATCCGGGGAGCGGTCGCCACACCTCGCAGGGAGGGCAAACGATCGGACGATCCCATGAGCCCGCCCTTCGAGCCCCACCATTCCTCCGACCCGGGCGGCCCTCGCCGATACGATCGCGCGCATGACTGACCCGCGGCGCCGCGGCACCAGCGCGAACGAGCCGGTCTCCGTTCGTGCGCTGGTGACCCGCTTCGCGCTCACCGGGTTCGTCGCCCTCGTAGTGGTGGCGATGATCACGGCGATCGTCAGTCGGCGCGTCGCCACCGAGCAGGCGATCACCGACGCCCAACGCGTGGCGTGGGTCAGCGGACAGGGAATCATCGCTCCAGGGCTCACCGACGCGGTGATCGCCAACGACCGGACCGCACTGCAGGCGCTTGACGAGAAGGTCCGCCGTTTCGTGCTCCGCGGGTCACTCGTGCGCGTGAAGATCTGGACGGCAGACGGGACGATCGTGTACTCCGACGAACCGCGACTCATCGGCGAGCAGTTCGTCGTCGGCGCCGAGACGCGGGCGGTGCTGGCCACCGGGAGCGGTTCGGCTCATGTGAGCAACCTGGAAGAGCCGGAGAACCGCTTCGAGGTCGAACCGAAGCTCCTCGAGGTCTACGAGCGGATCGAGACGATGTCCGGCACGCCGTTGCTCTTCGAGGCCTACTTCCGCTACAGCGGAGTCAGCGCGGTAGGGCGCGAGCTCTGGGGGAAGTTCGCTCCGATCGCCATCGGAGCGCTCATTGCGCTGCAGCTTGCGCAGCTCCCATTCGCCTGGCGCATGGCCCGGAGACTGCGCAGCGGCCAGGAAGAACGCGAGCGGCTCCTCCGTCATGCGGTCGAGGCGTCCGATGCCGAGCGCAGGCGCATCGCAAGTGACCTGCACGACGGCGTGGTGCAGGAACTCACAGGGGTGTCGCTCGGTCTGGCGGCTCTCAGCCGCACCAGCGACGTCGATCCGGAAGCCGCCGCCGCCGCCTCGGCCTCGATCCGGACAAGCATCAAGTCGCTCCGCTCGTTGCTGGTGGAGATCTACCCTCCGAATCTCCACGACGAAGGGCTGGAGTCGGCGATCGGCGATCTGCTCAGCGGTCTTCCGAGTCGAGGCATCACAACGCACCTTGACGCGGAGGTCGGCGACGTCGTGATCGACCCGGATGCGGTCGGTCTGCTGTACCGCACCGTCCAGGAGGCCATCCGCAACGTCGTCACGCACTCGCGGGCGACCGCGGTCAACGTCACCCTGCGCGTCGTTGACGACGAGGCAACCGTGAGCGTCGACGACAACGGCACAGGCTGCACGTTGGAGGAGATCGACCAGCGGAGCGCCGAGGGGCACGTCGGGCTGCGGGCGCTCTCCGGCCTCTTGGCCGATTCCGGCGGTCGTCTCGAAGTGTTGTCGGCGAAGTCGACGGGGACTCGAGTGCTGGCGACCGTGCCGATCCGAATGGGTGTGCGGGCGTGATCCGGGTCGTCGTGGTCGACGATCACGCGGTCGTCCGCACGGGTCTGGGCCAGTTTCTCGCCACCACCGCCGACATCGAGCTGGTCGGGGTCGCGGCGAACGGTGAGGAAGGGCTCGACGCGGTGGCGGAACTCGGGCCGGACGTCGTGTTGATGGATATCTCGATGCCGGTGCTGGACGGCGTCGAGGCGACGCGGCGCATCTCCGCAGAGCATCCAGAATCGCGAGTGCTCGTCCTCAGCTCGTTCTCCGATCAGACCCGGATCGTGGACGCACTGTCTGCCGGAGCGGACGGATATCTCCTGAAGCACGCCGAGCCGGAGGCGATCGCCGCCGCGATCCGCTCGGTGCACGCCGGGGAGTCGCCACTCGATCCGAAGGCGGCCCGAGCTCTGCTCGAGCTGCGACGTTCTCCCCCGACCGAGCTGTTGCTCACCCCGCGCGAGCGCGAAGTGCTGCTTCTCGTGCGGGACGGACTCCCCAACAAGTTGATCGCACGGCGTCTCACGATCAGCGAGAGAACGGTGAAGGCCCACCTGACGAACGTGTTCCAGAGCATTGGCGTGACGGGTCGCACCCAGGCCGCCCTCTGGGCCCGTGACAATCTCGGCGACACCTCGGACTAAAGCTCGTACCAGCGCCCGGAACGCGGCATCAGTCGTCGTCAGAATCGCTTCCGCCGGAGCCGCTTCCACCCGAACCCGAACCGCTGCTGTCCGAGCCGCTCCCGCTCGAGCCCGAACCGCCAGAGCCGCTTCCAGTGGAGTCGCTTCCACTCGAGCCGGATCCGCTGCTGTCCGAGCCGCTTCCGCTGGAGTCGCTTCCACTCGAGCCGCTTCCACTCGAGCCGCTTCCACCCGATCCTGGACTGCTGCCGTCCGAGCCGCTCCCGCTGGAGCCGCTTCCACTCGAGCCGCTTCCACTCGAGCCGCTTCCACCCGAGCCTGGGCCGCTGCTGTCCGAGCCGCTCCCGCTGGACCCGCTTCCATCCGACCCGCTTCCACCCGAGTCGGGACCGCTGCTTCCCGAGCCACCGCTCTCTGGACCGGCGCCCGACCCCGCCCCAGGGCCGGCCTTTGGCGGGTCCGGCGTGTTACCGCCACCGCCACTGCCGCTACCACCGGAGCCTCCGTGACCGGAACCGCTCGACCCGCCTCGGGCGCCTGAAGAGCCGCTTCCGGCAGAGGCTGCGGTCGACGCCGGACCCACAGCCGCACCCGTAGCTCTGCTGGAGCGACCGCTCCGCGCCGAGCCGCTCGACGGCACGGACACGAACTGCGTCACACCTGCCGGCGCCTTGGTTGCGCCACCGGGTGACTTCGATGCCTTGACCGGCTTTGCCGTTCGTGGAGGTGGGGGGGTGACGACAGCCCCCGGGTTCTGCCACACCGATTGGCTGCGCGCCGCGCCGAGGTTGGGGAAGAGGGCTTCGCGGACACTCCACGACGAGCTGCCGACCGCAAGCACGACGATGGTCCAGGCGGCCGTGCCCGACAGAAGCTTCATCCTCCGCCGCGGACGGCGCCGCTGGCTGCTGACGCTCCTTGGTGCGACCGCGTCGGGCCGGCGAGGCGGCGTCAGGGCCAGCGCCGTCAGGCGGGACGGTTGCTGACCGTGCCCGTGCTGGGCCCACGCGATGTTCGCCTCGTCGCTCGGTTGCCCCCACAATCTGGTGGGTTGCTGGTGCACCGTGTCAGTGTCGTGGTGCGAGGTGGTCGAGCGCAATGCGACCTTGGTCGTAAGACCTGCTAGCGGCGAATCCGGCCCTTGTCACGGGACGAGTTCCTTGCGAGGCCCTGAAGGGCCCCGCCGCGCGCCCGGCCTACCGGGACAGGCCCTCGGTGGCCGACTCTTCCCGCGAGTCGTAGCACGTTTGTCCACTGGCGAACTCGACGTGTGCGTACGCACCATGAATCCCATGCAGCCCACGCCGACGCCAGACAGCTGCACGCGATGACCCGCGTGCTCCTCTATAGCCACGACACCTACGGGCTCGGCCATTTCCGCCGGTCTGCCCTACTCGCAGCGAGTCTTGCCGCGGCCGACTCGAGGAACAACGTGCTGATCGTCACGGGCTCCCCGCGCGCCGAAGCATTCCTCCTGCCGGACCGTGTCGATGTCGTGAAATTGCCTGCGGCGACGAAGAACGCACTGGGGTCGTATCAACCTCGCAAGCTCGGTGGTGGGCTCGAGCGGCTTGTCCACTTGCGCTCGAAGCTCGTGCGCGCGGCCGTCGAGGGCTTCGCGCCTGACGTGATCGTCGTCGATCACTCACCCGTGGGGATGGCAGGTGAGCTCAGGCCGATGTTGCGGGAGCTCGAGCGAACCGCGACGCGCCCCCGGCTCGTGCTCGGGCTGCGAGACGTGATCGACGAGGCAGAGCGGGTCGACGCAGACTGGCGCCGTGCGGGCGTCTGGCCCGACCTCGACCGGTACGACGACATCTTCGTGTACGGCGATCCGCGGGTGTTGACCACGGCGGTCGAGCTCGATCTCGCGTCCAGGGTAGACGCCACCGTGCTGCACACGGGCTACGTCGCACCGACCATGCCCGAGCCAATGCCCTCCGAGCCGTTCGTGCTGGTCACGCCGGGCGGTGGTGGCGACGGTCAGGCGATGTTGCGACGCTACCTCGACGCCGTAGAGCTCGGCGCCACCGCAGGCATCCGATCGGTCGTCGTGACCGGGCCTCTGCTCTCTGCTTCCCGCCAGGCAGAGCTTTCCGTCCGCAGCGAGCGCCTGGCGTCAGTCGAGATGATCGAGTTCAGCGAGCACATGCGGTCGCTCATCGCCTCGGCAGCCGGCGTGATCTCGATGGCGGGGTACAACACCGTTGTCGAGGAGCTCGCCGCGGGTACGCCGGCGTTGCTCGTCCCGCGGCGCGAGCCCCGTCTCGAGCAGGAGATCCGCGCTCGCAGGCTGGCCCCGCACACCGCGCTCGAGCATTGCCCGATCGAGCAACTGGAGGCCGCTCGCGTCGCGCGGTTCGTCTCGTCCTGCGTCGCCTCCGCCCCGTCTCACCCAACGTCGCTCGACCTGACTGGAGCTGCGACCGTGGCGAGCCTCCTCAGCCCCATCCGCCAGGGGCGGCGTGAGCGCGAGCCGGCGTATGCCTGAGCCCCTACACGTCGGCTACCTCCTGAAGCAGTACCCGCGGTTCTCTGAGACGTTCATCCTCAACGAGATCCTCGGGCTCGAGGGCGAGGGAGTCGCAGTGTCGGTCTTCTCGCTGCGGCATGCGACGGAGGGTCGGTTTCACCCGGCGCTCGCGTCGGTGCGGGGTCAGGTCCACTACGTCGCGTCGGCGGAGCGGGCCGACTTCCTCGATGCGATCAGGGCACTGCCCTCCCTCCGCACGGAACGCCTCGCCGACGTGCTCGCGTTCGTCGATCGCTTCCCCGAGGAGCGCCGCGCCCGGCTGCTCCTCCAGGCGCTCGCAGTGGCCGACCGAGTGCAGCGAAGCGGCGTCAACCACCTCCATGCGCACTTCCTCACGGTGGCGGCCTACACGGCCCACATCGTGAGCCTGCTGACCGGTCTTCCGTACACCGTGACGGCCCACGCGAAAGACATCTACCGCCACACGATCGACTGGGACGTTGCCGCCAAGGTGGCAGGAGAGGCTGCGGCCGTCGTCACCGTGTGCGACGCCAACCTCGCCTATCTCAAGACCCGACTCAACGGGTCCGGCACGACCCTGACGCGGATCTACAACGGGCTCGGTACACAGGATCCACCGACCCCGCTCGCCGAGCGCACACCGGGGCTCGTGCTCGGGATCGGCCGGCTCGTCGAGAAAAAAGGTTTCGATCTCCTGATCGACGCGGTCGCCATCCTCGCCACCCGCCGTCAGGACGTGTCGTGCGCGATCGTCGGAGACGGTGACGAGCACAGAGCCCTGGCGGCTCGTGCGCTCCGGCTCGGCATCGCCGAGCGCGTCACGTTCGCGGGGATGCAGTCCCAGGACGCGGTGAGCCGCCTGCTCCGGCGCGCCCATGTCCTCGCCGCACCCTGTCGGGTCGGGAGCGACGGCAACCAGGATGCGCTGCCCACGGTGCTTCTCGAGGCGCTTGGAGCCGGGTTGCCGTCGGTTTCCACCCCCGTTGCAGGGATCCCGGAGATCGTCGAAGATGGCCGGCAGGGGCTACTCGTCGAACCGAACAACGCCGAGGCCCTGGCAGCCGGCATCGAGGCGATCCTCGACGATCCGCGTCGCTGGGCGGCCATGTCCGCCGCAGGCCCCCTCAAGCTGGCCCAGTCTTTCGACCGCTCGCGGACGATCGTTCAGCTCATCTCGGCCATGGCGGAGGGGCGCGCAGCGTGAGGCCAATGCGCCTCGCTCAGGTCTGCGCCGACAGCGGCATCGCGCCGGGCTCAACGAAGGGTGCGGCCCAGCACCTCCGGGGCCTCGCGGCAGGGCTTCTGGCGCGGGGCCACGACGTGACCACGTACAGCGCGCGCGCAGCGGAGGGGGCCTTCCCTTCGCGGGTCGTGGGCCTCGACGCGCTCGCGGCGATCGAGTCGGGAGACGTCGACGTGCTCTACGAGCGATACGCGCTCGGTCATCGGGGCGGGCTCGACGTCGCGCGCCGGCTCGGTGTGCCGTTCGTGCTCGAGGTCAATGCCCCGCTGGTCGAAGAGGCCACGGCGTACCGAGCCACGACCGTGACCGCTGCTCACGCCGACCTAGAGGAGGAGTTGCTTGTCGAGGCGGACCTGGTGATCACCGTTTCGGGTGCGCTCAGGCGCTGGGCGGCTGCGCGGCGCAGCCGGCCAACGGTCGTGGTGGCGAATGGGTTCGAACCAACCTGGTTCCCGGAGTCGGGTCACGCCCAACTCGACATCACCCACCCGCTCGTCTTCCTTGGGCATCCGAAGCCGTGGCACGGCGCCGACAGGCTCGTGCACCTCCTCGTCGACCTCGCCGCGTCGGGCCGTCACCCGTCGACCCTGATCATCGGAGGCGGCCCCGGGGCCGATCTCCTGACTGGCGCCGCCGAACGCCACGGGGTCGGCGACCAGCTGCAGATCACGGGCGCGCTCCCACCGGCAGACGCGTCGGCGCTCCTTCGGCACGGCGCGATCGGTCTCGCCCCCTATCCCCGACTGGAGCCGTTCTACTTCTGTCCGCTGAAGATCGTCGACTACCTCGCCGCAGGGCTCGCCGTCGTCGCGACCCGGCAAGGTGACATTCCCGCACTCGTCGGTGACGCGGGAGTCGTGGTCGACCCCGACGACCAGCCGGCGTTCGTAGAGGCCGTGATCGAGCTGCTCGACAACCCCGGCCGCCGCGCGGCTATGGGCGCCGCCGGTCGTGAGCGTGCGATGGGCTCCATGACCTGGGGGCATGTCGCGGAGCGCACCGCGGATCACGTTGCCGCGCTGCTCGACTCCCGGGTCGCGGCCTTCGCGACATGACCGGTCTTCGCCGTCGCCGTGTGCTGCCCGTCCCGCCGTCGGACCTGCGCCGCTCATTCGTATCGTTCCGTCCCGCGCTTGCCGGACAACGACGCAACATCGCGCTCGCGTGCGCGTTGGCGCTCACCGCCACTTCGCTCGAGCTGCTCAAGCCCTGGCCGATCACCTGGGTGGTCGACTCGCTCGCCACGACGAACGATCGGGCCACGATCGGCCTCGGGCCGCTCCTGGTTGCCGCGGCCGTCGCCTTCCTCGTCCCCGGTCTCCTCGGCCTCGCGCACGAGCAGATGCAGCTCGCCACGGCGCGTGTCTCGCGCTCCGCCACCGTCCGCATCCGCGGCGACGTGTTCGAGCACATCCACCGACTCGAGCTTCGCGAGCACCAGAAGCACTACAGCGGCGATCTCCTGCTCCGACTCATGGGTGACGTCAACATGATCCGCGACCTCCTCTTCCCCAGCTGGCTCAATCTGGTCGCCAACGGCTCGATCCTCGTGGGTGGCGCGATCGTGTTCGCCCTGGTTGACGTGCGGCTGTTCGCGGTGGCGCTCGTCCCGCTGCCGCTGCTCTTGCTGCACCTGGGGCGAACGTCCTCCGCGGTCAAGGATGCGGCAGGCAAGCAGCGGCGTCGCGAGGGAGCGGTCGCGGCCGACGCAGCAGAGTCGATCCGCCGCGCCGAGATCATCAAGGCCTTCGCCGCCGAGGGTCGCACTGCCGATCAGTTCCGCGGGAGTGCCCGCCGCGCCGAGCGGGCCACGATGGCGGCGGCCCGTCAGACGGCGCGGATGAGTCGAATCACCGAGATGCTCACCGGCGGCGGGGTGGCGCTCGTACTGCTGGTCGGCGCCCTGTCGGCGCGATCAGGGGCTGTCAGCCCGGGCGAGCTCGTGCTCGCGGTCTCGTACGCCCGCATGATCTACAAGCCGATCACGAAGCTTACGAGCGAGGGTGCGAGGGTGGCCAAGGCGACGGCCTGTGCGCTGCGGGTGCTCGATCTGCTCGACCGACCGATCGAGGATTCCCACGCGGGCAACCCGGCTCCCCGCCTCGACGGCGACATCGAGTTCGTCGACGTCAGCCACTCCTATCACGACGGTCGAGTCTCGCTCGACGGGCTCTCGGCGCGGATTCCGGGCGGGTCGCTCGCTGCACTGATCGGCGAGAACGGGACCGGCAAGTCCACGCTGATCGCGCTGCTCCTCCGGCTGCATCGGGCACAGCACGGCGAGATCCTCATCGGTGGTGTGCCGATCGATTCGTACCGGCTGGACTCGTTTCGCAAGCGGATCTCCTACGTCCCCCAGGACCTGACCCTGTTTGGGGGCACCATCCGCGAGAACATCGCCTTCGGCAACCCGGACGCAACCGGCGCCGAGATCATGGCAGCGGCCGAGGCTGCTCTGCTGACGCCCGTGCTCGAGCGCCTTCCCGACGGGCTCGACACGGTTCTCGACGAGGACGGAGCGTCACTCTCCGGTGGGCAGGCGCGCCGCCTGATGCTGGCCCGCGCAGCGGCGCGCGATGCGTCGCTGCTCCTCCTCGACGAGCCGCTCAGCGGTCTCGATCCAGAGGCCCGGACGATGGTCGCACGCGCGATCGGCAACATCGCCCGCGGCCGCACGACCATCGTCGTCCACCACGGTGATCTCGGCGAGCTGAACCCCGACCACCTGATCGAGCTCCACCACGTGGCGCGGGCAGAACCCCAGTCGCTGGCGGCGGTCGGATGACGCCGGCGGCGTTGCAGCCGCTGCTCGATCCAGGTACCGCCACCGAGCTCTTCCGCAGCGCGGGTCTCGCGATCACCGACGCCCGCCCCGACTACCTGCGCCACAAGCCAGGCGAGACGACCATCGTCTCATTCGTCTTCCGCGGTACCGGGAGCGGGATCGGCAGGGGGTACGCGCACTGGTGCGAGTCGCGGGTGCGGGCCGGCGAGATCATGGCCAAGGCGATGACGTTACGACCGCGCCTGAGCTCCGTCGGGGTCTCGACCATTCGCCTCGACGAGCACACGGTGTTCTACGGGTTCCCGAACGACGCCCGACTGCGCCGGCTGCGCTGGTACGCGACCGCGCGCAAGCTGCCCCGCTCCCTCGCCGTGCTCGCGCCGGAAGGGGCGCCGCTGTCGGCGAAGCTGTGTGTGGCGGACGTTCTCCGCTACAAGCCCGAGCGACGGGTCGTCGTCAAGGCTCGGCTGTCTGCTCCGGACGACGTCGCCCGGGACGTCCTCATTCGCTACAGCACCGTGCGTCTCGGCGCGACCATGCGCGTCGTTTCCCGTCGCCTCGCCGCCCACGGCGTTCACACGCCCGCTCAGCTCGCTTCGCTCGACGACGATCGTGCCACCGTCGACGAATTCGTCGAGGGTTGTGAGGTACGTACGGCGGTGCGCGAGGAGCGCCTGTCGCCGGGAGAGCTGGCCGCCGCCATTGCCTGCTTCCACAGAACGCCGCCCCTGCGGCTAGCCGTGCGCTCCGCGGTCGGCGACCTCGACAAGACACGCTCAGCAGTCGCGGGCCTCGTGACGCGCGATCCAGGGCTCGCCCCGCTCGCCGCCCGGATGCAGGAGCGGCTGACCTCGACCCTTCCAAAGGACAGTGGTCCTGCGATGCTGCTGCACGGCGACCTGCACGACAAGAACGTCATGGTCGCGGCGGCCGGAGTCACGTTCATCGATCTGGAACGGGTTGCGCTCGGACCCGCCGCGATCGATCTCGGCCGTTTGCTCGGTCACGCTCTCGCGCTGCAGATCCGCCAGCCGGGCTGGTCGCCGCGCGCAGCAGACCACGCTGCCGAGGTGATGGACGCGTACCGCTCCAACGTCCCCGGGATCAGCGATCGGGCACTTGCCTGGCACAGTGCTGCCGCTCTCGTCGATCAGGCACTACTCGTCGCCCGCCACGTCGTGCCCGGCTGGTCAGATCTGACTCGCGCCCTGCTCGAAGCGGCGCTCGACCTGTTGCCGACGGCCGTCGTGGGCGCCCGTGTCGCCGGAAGATCATGAGCACACCGCCGCTGTGGATGGAGGAGTGGCCGGTCGCCTGGCCGTGCCAAGCCGGCCCGTGGACCGTGTCCGACGGTCTGCGCTTCGGCACGCTGAGTCCCGAGGGCGGACACGCGACTGAGATCCGGCCGGCCGACGACCCCGCCCTGCCGGCGCTCCGCGGCGCGATGGCGCTCGGACAGCTGGTGGGCTACCGGGCCGGACGCCGCGCGGTCGTCGCGACGCCGACCAGCTTCATCAAGATTCTTCGCCGCACGCGGATCGAACGAGTCGTCGAAACCCATGTCGCCCTCGGGGCTCTGGCAAAGGGGATCTCCGTCCCGCGAATCCGGTCGAGCCACGCCAACGGTTGGCTCGAGTTGGACATTGTGGATGGGGAGTCGCTCCATCGGCTTGCGGGTCGTTCAGCGATCGACGACTGGGAGGTCGCGGTGCGCGTCGCCGAACTCGTGGAACGGTTTCACACCCTCCCTGCCCCGGATCACCTCCTGCCGCGCATCGCGGACGACGCCGTCGCGTGGGCCGACAACGTCGGACGGGCAGAGGCGGCCGTCGGGCTTGCTCTGAGAGAGATCGCGTACCAGCTTCCCGTGCTCGAGCCGCGTCCGGTCGTAGTGGTGCACGGAGATCTCCACGACAAGAACATCTTTCTCTCCGATCGGGGCTCGGCGATCATCGATCTCGACGGCGTCGGTCTCGGGGCGCCGGAGGACGACCTCGCGAACCTCGGCGTTCATCTCGAGCTCCGTGCCCTGCAGGCGGGGCTGCCGGCGACGATCGGGCGTCACCGAGCGGA
Source organism: uncultured Actinomycetes bacterium (assembly GCA_963738505.1). Lineage (GTDB taxonomy): Bacteria > Actinomycetota > Thermoleophilia > Gaiellales > Gaiellaceae > Gaiella. Next base: position 50,860 of record CAVTWR010000020.1, read on the forward strand.
GCTGTTGTACCGGGCCAGCGCTGCGCTCCGTCCGCTTGACTCACAGCGGATCGAGCACGTCGAGCGCCACACGTGGTTCCGTCTGGCCTGCCTGTACCGCTTTCGGCGGGCGAGCCGTCACCTCGTGCCGGCGATGCTCGCACGCGCACACAGCGCGTACCCACCGTCCTCGGCGCGGTCAGGCGCCCGCCCGCTCGAACGCCTCCACAACCCGCTTGCGCGGCCCGTCGTCGAGATCGCCGAACCACGGCTTGCGGCCGGGAAGCACCCACAGGTGGATCATCTCCGCTGTTCGGGGGATGCCGATGGACAGCGCCGGACAGCCGCCGAACGGGGAGACCAATCCCGCCAGCGACGGCGGAGCGAGCCCGAAGCAGACGCCCTCATGCCCGTGCCAGTAGGTCAGCGGTCCGCCGATGGTCGGCCCGCGATCTCTCACCGAGGGCATCTCCCACACGGCGCCGAGCAGGAGCGGGCCGCGCGAGGTTTCGGCAAAGACGAGGCTCCTCGGATGCAACGGATCGAACGGTGACGACTCGCCCTCACGCGACCGTCGATCGGCGTGGAAATCGACTCCGCGGATGTCCGCCACCTTGTAGCCCGCGCGCGCTGCAGCGGCGACATCCTTGAGTCCGGCGAGCACCCGAACGGCTTTGCGCGTGAACGCCGCCGTAGCTGCCCGCTCGACCTTCGTCGGAGGACGATCGAGGGGAGGCGCCACCAGCATGCCGATCGACGGCACCGGACCGTGATGGCCGTCCCCTTCGGCGCCCGACGCCCGTTCGGTGGCTGCGAACGCGCCCAGCCAGCCCGCCACTCCGATCGCCACCACCGAGAAGAGCACGGTGGACGTGGCGGCCAGGCGGCGCAGACGGGTCCGGCGAGCGGGCGCGACGACGAGCCCGAGCGCGGCCAGCTCGACCAGCTTCGTCGCCATCCCTACCTGATCCGGTGGCTCGAGCGCCACCGCCGCGACGGCATAGGCGAAGAGCGAACCGACGAGCACGAGGCCGGCCAGGCGCCGGAAGCGGCGGCCGCGGACAACGCGATGCGCGACGACCACCGACAGCCCGGCCTGCGCGAGAAAGAAGGGAACAAGCCAGGTATGACCGCCGGAGACACAGAGCCCGACGTGCACGGCGGCCGTCGTGGCCAGCAACCACACGAGCAGTCGCTGCTCAGCGGGACGGCTGCGGTACGCGTCCAGCAGGCCGGCCATGAACGCGTCCCCCGCCTTGGCTCGCATGCGCACGAACACAGCGGCGAGCGGGAGGAGCGCGGCAGCGACCAGTGCCGGCACGTGGTCCGGCATCACGCGATACAAGGGATTCCCGACGGCCTCCGCTGCGACGATCACCACCGAGCTCACGCTGCCGCCTTCACCACGTCTGGCGTCACGGGGCGAGGCTCGCGTTCGCGCCGCAGCAGACGGATCACGGCCAGGGGAAGCACGAAACGTGTGAGCACCGGGCCGAGATCGAGCGGGGCGTGGGCCAGCCCGATGGCCAGGGCGAGATCGACCACCGCGAACAGCAGTACCGAGGCCTCGCCCCAGACCACGAGCCGACGTGCTCTGCGAGAGCCTCGTTCGAGCCGTCCGATGAGCACCAGCAGGAGCGTCGCCCCACCGGCTGTGACGGCGATCATGGGGAGCAGCAACAGGCCGAAACCCGTGAACAGGGAGATGAGAGCCGAACCCAGGGCGCTGAGCAAGGCGAACCCGACCTGCAGCAGGAGCAGCACCCGCACGATCGCGAGCTTCCCCGGGTCGGGGCTCCACGGAAGGGGTCGTCGTCGCCGTCTCGTCGGAGCTTCATGCTCGCAGCGTGCGCCTCGACCGTGAGAAGCGCGTTGGAGCCGGATGAGAGTTGCATGAGACGTTCCGGGGCGCAGCCGGGAGGGCGGCGCAGGCCCGGGCTCTGGGAAAACCGCAGGACGCTAAAGCGTCCCGCAACCCCGCGGCCTGGGCTGGGACAACCGCAGGACGCTAAAGCATCCCGCACCTGAGCCTAATGTCTGGATCCACCGCTTGGCGCGGGCGGTGCATCCTGCCAGGCCCGCCAGGGCGCTCCCCGACCGGGTGCAATCCCTCCGCAAGAGCGTGGAGGGGTCGCACCCGGTCGGTGCGCTCCGCGCGCGGACAGCGTCGAACAGGCAACCAGCCTGCCCGACGTTGTCCGCGCACGTCCTGACGACCCTGGCAGGCGCCCCGCGATCAACACCAAGCGGTGGATCCAGGCTGAAGGGCCCCGCTTTGCCACGCGAGGGGCGAGGCCGCACACTGCGCAGTGGGTTCCTTCAGGGACTCACCAGGAACTTCCCGGAGCCCACCCGGGGCCGATCAGCTCGAGGGGGCGAGCGGCAGCGCGATCGTGAACACCGCGCCCCGCTCGCCGGGCCGGTTCGCCGCCGTGATCGTGCCCCGGTGCGCCTCCACGAGCGCACGGGCGATGGCGAGGCCGAGGCCGGCGCCTTCGCCGCGCCGGGCCGGGTCGGCCTCGTAGAAGCGGTCGAACACACGACTCACGCTCTCCTCCGGGATGCCGGGCCCGGTGTCCTCGACCGTGACCAGCGCCTCTTGCCCGGTCGCCGCCAGCGCCACGGCCACACCCTGCCCCCCACCGTGCCGGGCCGCGTTGTCGAACAGGATGCGCAACACCGAGAGCAGTGCCTCGCGATCGCCGGTGACTTCCGCCGACGCCAGCTCGGACTGCACCCGGAGCCCGCCCCGTTGCGCCGCTGCCACCGCCTGCTCGACCACGCCGGCCAGATCGATGGTGTCCGCCGCCAGCACCACGGCCCCGGCGTCGCCGCGAGCGAGCACCAGCAGGCCGTCGACGAGGCGGCCCATGCGCTCGCCCTCGGCCGCGATGTCGGCCAGCGCATCGCGGCGATCGGCGTCGGTCACGTCGGCCCGCTCGAGCAGCAGGCCGGCGTTGGAGCGAATCGTGGTCAACGGCGTTCGCAGCTCGTGCGAGGCGTCCGCCACGAACCGCTGCTGCTGCTCCAGCGCATCCTCAGTTCGGCGCCGGGACTCGGCGAGACGGTCGAGCATCCCGTTGAAGCTCGTCGTCAGGGTGCCGAGCACGTCCTGGCGCCGGCGGGCAGGAAGCCGCCGGCCGAGATCGCCGGTCTCCCCGATCTCCGCGGCGGTGGCCGCCAGCTGACGCAACGGGCGCATGGCCCGCCCGCTCACGAACCAGGTGGCCAGGGCGGCAACGAGCAGCGCGATCACGCCGGCCACGACCAGGAACACGCGCCCGCCGGCGCGCTCACGCTCGGTCAGACGGGCCGGTTCGCCCGCCACGAGCGTCCCGCGAAGCCCGAGATCGTCTCGCCGCCAGCGGCGGAGGTCGAGCCGGATGCGCTCCCCGGCAACCGTCACCGACAGCAACCCGGGAGCCGCGCTCGAACCTCCAGAGGCGGCGAGCAGCTGCTCGAGTGCCCGCTCCGGCCGCGCCGTCGCCGACAGCAGCCGGCCCGAGCCGTCGAACACGGCCACGAACGGGCCGCGCAGGTCTGCGAGCGGTAGCGCCGTGGGCGCGATGCCGACCGTCAGGTTCCCCCGCGGCGCCTGCCGGAGAGAGTCGAGGCTGTCGTCGGCCAGCCGGGCCAACCGCTTGTCCCGATCATCCCCCGCCGCCGCCCCGATCAGAGCGTCCACACCCGTCACGAAGAGCGCAAGGACGATGGCCGCGACCGCGACCCCGCCGAGCGCCAGCCGCAGCCGGAACGACATCCTCACTCCTCCCTCAGTACGTACCCGACGCCACGCACCGTCTGCACGAGCCGGGGCTCCCCCTCCGCTTCCAGCTTGCCCCGCAGGTACCGCACGTAGACGTCGACCACGTTGCTCGCGGTCGGCAGGTCGATACCCCACACCGCCTCACGCAGCTGGGAACGCGTGAGCACCAGGCGCTGGTTGCGCAGAAGATGCTCGAGCAGGCCGAACTCGAGAACCGTCAACCGCAGGCGCCGGCCACCCCGATGCACCTCGCGGGACCCGTTGTCCAGCTCGACGTCGGCAAAGCGCAAGACATCGGACTGGCGCGGCGCGGCCCGCCGCAGGAGGGCGCGGACGCGCGCCAGCAGCTCCTCGTTCGCGAACGGCTTGACCAGATAGTCGTCCGCCCCTGCGTCCAGCCCCTCCACGCGATCGCCGACCGCATCGCGCGCCGTGAGCACGAGCACGGGTACATCTCCGCCCGCGCGCAGGCGCCGGCACACCTCCAGCCCGTCGAGCTCGGGCAGCATCAGATCGAGCACGACCAGATCGGGCAGCCGCGCCGCCGCCGCTTCCAGACCCGCCACACCGTCCCCGGCCACCTCCACCTGATACCCCGCGTAGGACAGGGCCCGCCGGAGCGCCGCAGCGATGGGTGCGTCGTCCTCGACGACCAGGATCCGTTCGCGCGTCACCGTCGCATGGTGGCAGGCGGCGATGAGAGACCGATGAGATCCAGCAGTGCCGCCCCGCGTTACGCCGCCTGCGGGAACGGCAGGGACTGACGCAGCAACAGGTCGCAGACCGCCTCGCGATGACCCAACCAGAGGTCTCCAAGCTCGAGCGGCGCGACGACGTCCGGGTCTCCACAGCTCGCGCCTACGTGCGAGCGCTGGAGGGTGAGCTGACCCTCATGGTGCGCTTCGGTGCGAGCGAGGTTCGACTTACCGAGTAGGTAAGGGCCTATCCCGTCAGCGGAACGGCTGCGATCGCGCGTGTCAACGGACCCGGAAGGTGACCCAGGGCGCGAACGGGCCCGCCTGGCAGGGTGGCCGAGACCAGGTTGCCTTGCCGGTCACTGCCATACGCTCGGGTCCCGTCGAGCGCGACCGCGTTCGCATACCAGCCGCCGAGGCCCGCGATCACGCGCAGCGCCGGATCGAACACGCGGATCCGTCCGGGGATGTCGAGCGGGAGAAACACCAGCCGGTCGTCGGCGATCCAGCCGACCGCACCCGTGGTGCTCTCAGGAGACGCGAGCGCCGCAGCTCGGAACCGGGCGCGATCGACGTCGAACACCACCACGCGCACATGCTGCAGGCGGCCCTCGCGCGGCCTGCCCGGAGACAGACCCGCGACCCGCCGCCCGTCCGGGCTCGGGCGCAGCGCGAACATCGCGTATGGAACCCGCCCCAGGCGGGCACGGCGTCCGGTGGCGAGATCGAGGCGCGTGAGGGTGTCGCCGTCCTTCCCGGTCGTCAGATGGACGTAGCGGGTGCCGAGGTGGGCGGCTGCGGCCCGCCCCGCCCAGCGTGTCCGCTCGCCCCGGCCCGTGACCAGGACGACGCGCGACCAGCTCGCCGTGGGCGCCAGCGGCGCGACGAAGACCAGCGAGCGCGACCCCAGCCGATCGAGACAGCGAAGCTCGCTCGCGAACCACGAGAAACCGACCGGCTGCCGTCGCACGACCGTCAATCCGGGAACGGTGCGCACGATCAGCACCGCTCCAGCACCCTCCGGCGCCCCTGCCGCCGGTTCCGCCACCTCGACCATACTCCGCCCACCGGGACACACCGAGAGAGCGCCGGCCTGTCCGCTCCCTCGGCCATAGGCGATGGTGCCCCCCCGGGCGTCCAGGGAGACGACCCGCATTCCGCCGAATGAGCCGGCGACGACGAGCGCCGCCGGTGGCGTCCCCTCCGGCCTGGGCAGCGGGCGCGCAGCCTCCCGCAGCTTGGCGGGCTCGACCTGCCAGCACAGGTGCCCGGACCAGCCGCCGTCCTGCCGTGTCACAAGGAGCCCCGTGCGGCCACCGCTGCTCAGCTCGATGCCGCACGAGCCGCCGCTCAGGGACGTGCGGACGGTGATCGTCGATCCGATCTCGCCCTTGAACACCTCCTCGACCCGGAACGTCAGCAGCGCGGACGACACCTGTTCCTCTCGCTTCACGAGGACGCCGATGAACGCGCCGTCCGCCTCCGTCAGTCCCGCCCGAGGGTCGACGATCGCGCACGAGCACGCCTGGGCCGAGCCGCTGGCCAGCGCCGCCAGGACCGCCACGGCGAGGGTGGCGCTGAGGATCCTCATGTCCCGCGTACGCCGCCGAGACGCGTGGACGTCACTTCCCGAGGGCTCGCCTCACGACCGGCTGCTCCGGCAGCCCGAGGTCGACGCGCACCGCGTCGGCTGCAGCGCGCACCTGCTCCAGGGTCTCCGGATCGACGTGCTTCCCGGCGGCCGCGGCCTGCGCGGTGTCCATCAGCCGGTCGAACTCGGGTGAGGCCCAGTACTGGCGCCAGCTGTCCAGCTTCTCCACGTCGGGGCTAGGTCCGGCCCTGCCCTCGAGCCGGGCGTGCAGCTTCAGCGTGTGATCGCGCTCGGCCTTGAGCAGCGCCGCCTTCCCCTGCGGCGAGCGCACCCACCAGCGCCGGAACACGAGCGCCGCCGCGGTGGCGGCGCCCGGGATCAGGACGAGAAAGATGGCGACGAGCTTCCACATGGCCTAGTGCTCCGTTCCGCAATTCCCTTGGACTCTGCGGGCGTCCAGCCGCGCCTGGCGGCACCCGGCACCCGCACACGTGCTACCAGCACGCGCACGGGCACCGTGCACCGCCAGATCACACCTGGCCACTCCGCAGAGTGGCAACGGACTTCCGAAACGGAGCACTGGTGCGGCTAGCCGCCGAGCACCTGGGTGCTGCCCGGCAGGCAGGTCGTGCGCGGCGGACAGACGATCACGGTGACCTTCGGATTCAGCTTGTCGATCGCGTTCTGCTGCACCAGGATCGGCGTCAGCGACTGGGAGCGGAGCTTGTTCGCCTTCGCATCGCCCTGCGCCCGCGTCACGTTCGCGGTGGCCTGACCCTGCGCCTGCGCGATCGCTGCGCGTGCCTCACCCTCGGCGGTGGCCACGACCTGGTTCGCCTGCGCCGTTGCGATCGCCACCTTCGCCTGCTCTCGCTTCGCCTGCTGCTCGGCTTCCACCGTCTGCTCGATCGCCGCGGACAGCGCGTCCGTGAAGTCGACGTTCTTCAGCGAGACGTTGTTGATGCGGATCGCCTCCAGCTTGCCGCTGCCAGTGGTGCTTTCGACGGTGCCGACCTCACCCTGCAGCTTCTTCTCGATCTGCAGACGGATGATCTCACGATTTGCCGCGAACTCGATCGCCTTGAACCCGGCCGTCACCTCCTTCACGTTCTGGAAGACGGCGGGGTCGAGGATGCGCTCCACGTACTGACCGCCCGTCTCGCGGTAGAGATCGACCGCGCCGGCGCGCACCAGTGAGTAGTTGACCTGGACGTCGAGGAAGACGGGCTGCGAGTCCTTGGAGACCGCGCTCCCGCCCGCCACGTCGAAGAAGCCGCTGCCGCCGCGGTCGTCCATGCGGAACGTGCGGAGCTCGTTGCGTACGCTGACCTGGGACAGGCTCTTCCACGGCGCGATGGTGACGAGCCCCTCCGGCGTGGTGCTCACGATCGAGCCGAACTGCTTGACGATTCCGATGTGGCCGTTCTCCACCGTGTGGTAGCTGGCCAGGGCGGTGCCGCCGATCCAGAGCACGCCGATCGCGGCCGCCGCGATGCGCGCGTACATGCGGTGCGCCGGCGACACGCTCGAGTAGGTCACCGCCGCGATCACCAGGATCATGGCCAGCGCCGTCATCACGAACCACCCCATCAGTCCCCTCCTCGCGTCAGCTCTCGACCCATGTGGTGATGGTCTCAGAGGGGTCGGGTGGCACGGCGCAGCGGCGATCCCGCCGCCCGGGAATGAGGACCAGGGTTCAGGGTTTTCATCGATGACGTGTGAGCGGAACGGGCGTACCGTCCCCGACGAGAACGACGCCCAGCGACGTGCGAGGAGCACCACCATGGTTCGGCAGCCCGATCTCCCGAGGACAGAACCTCTCGAAGCGATCTCCCCGCAGGCACATGGCGGCCACCAGTTGGGCGACGTTCCAACCGAGGGGGAGATGAGCGCGCGCAGCAATGCTCGTCGTGGAGCCCACGTGCGGGCGCAGGAGGACGATAACCCCTCCGCGTCCGTTACGGGGCGATCGGCGATAGAAGCTCGCCTCGCTCATCGGACAGGGCTGTCCGCCGAATCGCTGTCTGGAGGGTTCCGGGGGACGCTTCCAGGCTGGCTGCGGATCGGCCCACGGGGTCAGGCGTCGGCGATCACAGCGATCGTCGACGCCGCCCCATCCGACCTTCTCTCAGAAGATCCGGTTTCGCTCCGCGTCGCCCGCAGCCCCGGCGGTGAGCCACGGTTCTCGCTGACCCTCGTCCTCGCGGGCCGCGGGAGCCTGGACGACCGGGTCTACGGCCGCCACGTCGGGATGGGCGCCATCGCAGTCGAGCTGTCCGTGCACGGCTGCCCCGCCGGCGCCTCGGTCTCCGCCGAGCTCGTCGACGGCGCGTCTGTCCTCGGCCGCGCAACCGGCACGGGTCACCACGGACGCCTCGCCCTGGCAGGCGCTCTCACGCGCGAGCAGGCACGGGACGCGCTCTTCGCCCTGGGCCGCTGGCCCTCCCGACTCGTCGTCCGCGCCAGGGTCACCTCGCCTGCGGGGCCGGCGGAAACCCGGGCTCCCGCGCACACGCTGATTCTCGAACGCCGCCTCGATCAGGTGATCAGCGGGTCGCTCGAGGAGAGCGAATGGGAGTCCGCGATCACCCTGATCGCCCTGGAGCCCGGGAGACCCGGGGAGCCGGCCGGGCTGGTCGTCGCACCGCAGCGACTGGCCACCGGCGGAGCTGCGCTGACCGCAGTGGCACCGCCCGAGCGCGCGCGCCGCGTCGCCGCGGCTGCCTGATGGCCAGGCGCCCGTCGCCGCAGTTCCCCACGGGCCAGCCGCGGAGCCTGCGTATCGGCTACCTCGAGGTTGAACCGGTGCGATCCACCCCGCAGGACGTTCTGCACCGGCACCCTGCCTGGGCCGCCGGAAGCACGGCAAGACGAGCCGCGGCCGCGCGCGCGGCCTCAACCGCGGCGCCAAGCCTCCGCCCGGCAGCCTGAGACCCGGGCCCGCACAGTGAGCAGCAGGCGGGTAGGCCGGTGGATGTATCACCGCGGACCGCACGCGCTCTGTCAGATGAGGCTGGCGACCTCACCTGACCCGCGGCACCCGCGAAACAAGGAGCGAAGGGCAATGCAGATCATGGAAGCTCCCACCCCGATCCCGGTTCGAAGCCCGGTTCGGACCCGCGTACAGCGCTCGCCGGGATCGGTGTCCCGAAGCCACCTCCGGCTGGTGCCGCCGCCCTTCGCCGAGGTCACGCCGCTCCGGCCGCCCGAGCTCAGCTGGCTGTCCAAGCGCGAGCTCGAGGTGCTGGCGCTGATGGCTCGGGGGCTCTCCGACCGCGGTATCGCCCAGGAGCTGTGGGTGACCCCGAAGACGGTCGAGTCCCACACACGCAGCATCTTCCGCAAGCTCCGGCTCCCTGCAGGCGGCCGGCACAACCGCCGGGTGGCGGCCGTGGTCACGTATCTCTCCGAATGGCCGGGAGGGACGACTGCGCCCGGCGCCTGATTGGCGCCCCGCTCCTGCGGCGCGGCGTGGTGGGCCGCTTGGGGCCCGTTGCGGCCTGATCTTCTGAAGAGCCCAGCACGGGTTGTCGCGGCGCTGGCGATTGCGGAGCAGTGGGCTGAACGCCTTGCGAGGCCCTGAAGGGCCCCGCTCTGTGCCGCGCGCGTCCGAGGGGCGCGTTCTACCGCGCGGCGAGCCGCTCCCGGAGCTGTGGGCTGAACGCCTTGCGAGGCCCTGAAGGGCCCCGCTCTGTGCCGCGCGCGTCCGAGGGGCGCGTTCTACCGCGCAGGTGCCGCTCCCGGAGCTGTGGGTTCCTTCAGGGACTCACAGGCGTTCGTCCCGGCACGCGAACCCAGCGGCAGGACCCGCGGAAGGGGGTCAGCGGAACGGCGTTCAGCAGCGCCCGGCCCGTCCCCGGCCGGTTTCAGATCCTGACCCAGTCGGTGACGATCGAGCGGTCGGCGGCGGCGGGGTGGCCGCTGACGGCGAGCCTGAAGGTGATCCCGGCCGGCAGCTCGAGGCGGAAGCGGCCGAGGTCGTCCGCCTGCACGGACAGGGTGGGCTCCGTCCCGCCGGGCGCGTGCACGGCGATCGCCGCCTCGGCGCCCGGGGCGAGCTGGCCCATTACGGTCACGACCTCGCGAGCGGCGTGGAGCTCCAGATCGAGCTCGACTGCCGCGCCGCCGAAAGCCAGCCGACGCGGCTCTCCCGCACCACGCGTCCCCGCCAGGAGCTCGGAGTCCACCGTCGAGTCGGCGAGCAACTCCGCAAGATCCGCATCCAGGCGCCGCCACCCGAGGATCGCCTTGGCCGCGACGTCCACGTCGCGCGGGAGCGGATCGTGGGCCGCGATGGCGCTGCCCAGCTCGGCGAGCAGGAGGTCGTCAGGGTCGAGGAGCGAGCCGCTCACGCCAGACCTGCCGCCTCGACGTTCGTCCGCAGCGTGGCCAGACAGCGCATGCGCGTCGGCCCGATCGCCCCGATGGGGATGCCGAGCGCTGCGGAGACCTCCTGGTAGCTCGGCTCCGTCGCCGCCACGAGCAGGCGAAGCAGGGCCTGGCAACGCTCGCTCAGCCTCGCAAACGCCTGCCACAGCGCGGAGTCGCGCTCGCCGGTCAGCACTGCCTCGTCCACATCCAGCCCGTCGGGCACCTCGAAGCTCTCGATCTCGCCGGTCAGCTGGTGCCTGCCGCCGAGCCGCAACACGCGAAGGGACTCGCGGCGCGCGGTCGTCGCCAGCCAGCCGCCGAGTCGCTCCGGATCGTTGACTCGATCGAGGTGCTCGACCAGCCTGAGCCAGGTGAACTGGACGACATCGGCTGCGTCGGCGCCGGAGAGGCGGTGCGCTCTCGCCGTGGCCCAGACCAGCCCCGAGAAGCGATCCACGATCGCAGACCAGGCCGCCTCGTCCCCGTCGAGGGCGCGCGACACCAGTGAGTGCAGATCGCTCACGGCACTGCCAATCGCGTGCCGATGGCGGGATCGCTGCCCAGGAAGAGGTCCGTGACGAGGCCGTCCGCCAGCTCGTGCGCGATCGTGCGCGCCGGCACCGTCGAGCCGCTCCGCCGGGCTGCGGAGAGACGCGAGGCGACAGCGGCCGTCACGCGCGGTGTCGAGAAGGACGTGCCGCTCCAGGTGGCAAACGGTCCGAAGGTGAGCTCGTCCTCGCCGGCACCGTCCTGGGCCGCCCAGCTTCCGGGAAGAAAGGTCGAGAGGACGTCCCGTCCGCCCGCCGAGCAGTCGACCCACGGACCGTGATTGGAGAAGCTCGCCCGTACGTTCCCCTGCGTCTCGTCGAAGGCGCCGACCCCGATCACACGTTTGAAGGCGGCGGGCCAGTGGGGCACCGGTGAATCCTGATTCCCGGCCGGTGCGAGCACGGCCGTCCCCGGCGCCACCCGTTGCAAGGCAATGACGAACGGGAAGGACGCACGCTCGCCGAACGTGGCCGTCGCGTACCCGCACGAGACGACGTCGGGAACGCCACCGCCGTCGTCCGCTGCGCCCCAGCGGGCCAGGGAGGCCGCCACCGACCACTCGTCGGTCCAGGGGTCGTCGTGGTTGACGACGAGGATGCGCGCGTTCGGGCAGCGCGCGGCGATCTCGCCGACGATGAACGTCGCGTGACCTGCGATCGCGGGGAGCTGGCCCGAGCCGCCGGCGACGATGCCGGCGGTCGCCGGCGCGGCAGCGGCGCCGGTCACCGTGCGCCACGATCCAGGGGTCACCACGTCGATGCCGCCCCGTTTCGCGAGGAGCGGCACCTCCACCCACCCCGCGTCGATCACCACCACGGAGACGGAGTCGGTGCAGTCGAATTGTGGGATCTCGACCGAGCCCTGCGCCGGCTCGGGTGCTGCGGCCGGGCACCAATGCGGGCTGGGGCAGGGGACGAGAACGTGATTCGGAGACACGTGAGCGTGCTGTCCGCGCTCGCTCAGGGAGCGCAGATGCTCGACCGCCTTCGTCGGGTCCTCGTCGGAGCGGAGCAGCCAGAGACCGACCCCCGCTTCATCGTCCCTCGCAGAATCCGGGTGCTGCTCCGCGATGCGCTCGGCGAGCTTCTCCAGCTCCGACGCGAGTCGCGGCGACTGCCGTCGCTCGGCCTCACCGACCAGCACCTGACCACGCACGGCGGCGACCGCATGGTTCGCGCCCGCCTCGAGCAGCACGACATGCTCGTCATCCCGGATCGCTTCGTGCAGCGGCCGGGGGCGCCCCTTCGGCCTGTCGATCATCTCTCACTCCTCACAGTCGACGATTTGAGGCCGCAGGACTCGATCTTGATACAAGCTGATGCGGATGTCGAGCGCAGCAGTCGGCCCCCTCGCCCAGGCAGGAACGGCTCACGGCGAGGTGCAGCGAGATCCACAGGCGGCCGCCAGGCTGGCCAAGCTCGCTCTGGCGGCGGCCCGCGAGCTGGACGACGTCGAGGCCGAGGTGGCGGCGCTCCATGCGCTCGGCTTCGCCCAGAACGCCCTCGGGGATCCGGCCATGGTCGTGACCCTGCGCGCGGCGGTCCGTACTGCGGAGCGCGCGGCGTTGCGGGAGGGGGGAGCGAGAGCCCGGCTCGCGCTGGCCGGGGCACTGGCCCACACCGGTGCGGTTTCGGCCGCCCTACGCGAGATCGAGCGCGCCCACGACGACCTCGGGCAGGCCGACCGCGCGCGGGCCGAGGTGTTCCGCCTGGGGCTGCTCTTCCACACCGAGGAACCACTTGATCTGCCGCGTCGTTCGACTGCTGCGCTCCGCCTCTTCCGCCGTCGAGGGGAACGGGTTTGGGAAGCACGCCTCCTCTTCAACCGAGGGCTCGTCCTCGTCGGCCGGGGTCAAGCCCGCGCGGGGTTGCGCGACCTCACGGCAGCCAAGATGCTCTATGAGGCGCTCGGTGCCGCGGTTGCCGTGGCCGATACGGAGATGGCGATCGCCGAGGCCCGGCTGCTCATCGGCGACGTGGCCGGAGCGTTCAGGGTGCTCGACGCGATCGGCGACGACCTGCCGGCCTTCAACCGCACAGAGCTCGAGCTGTCCCGAGCACGTGCGCTGACGGCGGCGATGCTCATCGAGGAGGCGCGAGTCTCCTACCGGCACGCGCTGGCCGGGATGCGCGCCGGCGGTGCGACGGATCGTCGCCTGAAGACGTCGGTCGAGCTGGCGAGGCTCCTTTCGCTCGGGGATGACCAGGAAGCGGCGGTCTCGACGGCGCTCGCTGCCGCACAGGCCTTTTCTCGACGAGGCCAGCCCATCGCTGCCGCCCGGGCCAGAACCGTGGCCCTCGGAGCGTGGGTACGGATGGGCCGTGTTCCGCCCCGCGCAGTCCGGGTGGCCAGGGAAGATGCCGATCTCCTCGCCGCGGCCGGCTGGTCGCACGAGGCTCGCCGGGCACGTTTGCTGGTCGCCCGAGCGGCGCTGTTCGCCGGTGCGCTCGAGCTGGCGACCGAGCAGCATCGCTCTGCACTGACGATCCCCGGTCGACCGCCGCTCGCCGATCGCCTGCTGCTGGCGCACGTCGGCGCTCTGCTCCACCTCGCCCGTGGACGGCCGGGCCAGGCGGCGCGTATCGCCGCCGGTGGGTTGCGGATGCTCGAGCAGTACCGTCTCGGCCTGGGAAGTGCGGAGCTACGCGCTCTCGCCTCGGCCCTCGGCAGCGATCTGGCTGCGCTCGGGCTGCGCCTCGCCCTCGAGAAGCGGCACGGGGTGCGGCTGTTCACCTGGTCGGAGCGGCTCCGGGCGAACTCGCTGCTGGTCAGGGCGGAAGTCCCGCACGATCCGGAGATCCTCTCGGCGCAAGGGGCGCTGCGGCGGGTGGAGCGGGCCCTCTCCGAGGAGGACGGAGAAGGCGACGCGAAAGAGCGCTTGCGAAGCCGCCAGGCCGAGCTCGAGACGCGGATCAGCCGCCGGGCCCGGCACCTTCCGGGGGCGGCCGCTGCCGGGCGCCAACGGCCGGCGGGAGAGGTGCTGCGCGCGCTCGGTCGGCGGGCCCTGGCCCAGTACGTGGAGCTCGACGGGCGGCTGATCGTGCTCTGGGTCAAGGGTGGCTCCGTTCGCCAGGTCGACCTCGGGCCGGCCGCCGCATCCGACGAACCTCTGGCCTGGCTCCGCTTCGGTCTGCGCCAGCTCGCCCGCGCCGACCTCGGGGAAGCCCGTCGTTCGGCAGCGCTCCGCAGCGTCGAGCAGGCGCTCGAGGCCCTCGACGAGGTGCTGGTCGGCCCCATCCGGGACCGGCTCGGGTCGATCGATCTCGTGCTCGTTCCCGGCGGGACGTTGCATGCCGTGCCCTGGGCGATGTTGCCCTCACTCCGCGGACGCCCGCTCACCGTCTCTCCCTCCGCTTCGCTGTGGGCGTCGCTCGAGGAGGATCGCCCGCAGAGGAGGCAGGGCAAGGTCGTGTGCATCGCGGGGCCGTCACTTCGTCACGCCCGCCGCGAGGTCGAGCAGGTGGCGAGGCTCCACCCGGGATCGCTCACGCTCTCGGGTCGGGACGCCACCGCCGCGGCCGCCCTGGCCGCCCTCGACGGAGCGGCCGTCGCCCATCTCGCCTGCCACGGACGCTTCCGCTCGGACAGCCCGCTCTTCTCCTCCTTCGCGCTCGCCGACGGGCCCGTGACCACGTTCGACCTGCAGGCTCTCTCCGGGCCTCCGAGGATCCTCGTGCTCTCGTGCTGCGAGCTCGCACTGTCCGCGGCCCGGCCGGGCGACGAGCTACTCGGCCTGGCGGCGGTGCTCCTCGGCCTGGGTACCCACACCATCATCGCCAGCGTCGCCCCGGTACCCGACGGCAAGACCCCGTTGCTGATGCGCGCCTTTCACCAGAGGCTCGCCGCAGGTGCCGAGCCGGCGACGGCGCTCGCCGCCGCCCAGGCGGTGCTCGGCGCCCGCCATCCCGAGCTCGCGGGGTTCGTCTGCCTGGGACGGGGTTGAACGAGGTCACCTGACGCCACCGGTCCATGTCGCCGCGTCTCGGGCAGGCGAGATCCCCTGCTCCCGGCGGTTTTTCCGCGCTAGGCTCCCACGCCAACGGGAATGTCGAGACGGAGACGCCTCATCCTCGCGGTCGTCGGCGCCGCAGCCCTCGCCGCGCTGGTCGCGGCCGGATGGCGGTTGGTGCTACGGGACACGGCTGCACCCGCCACAGTGGCCGACGCGGTCGCGCGCTACAGGGAACGGGCCGAGCAGGGGCCGACGGCGATCCCCGCCGGTGTCTACCGCTACCGCACGACGGGGTTCGAGAGCGTGAGTGCGCTCGGCGGCAAGCGGCACGCGTATCCCACGATCTCCACGATCACCGTCACAGCCGGCCCGTGCGGGATGGAGCTGCGCTTCGACGCGCTGCAGGGGCGGCACACGACGTGGCAGATCTGCGAACCGGACGTGCCGACCGAGGAGGCTCCGCTACTGGTCGGAGACTGGGTGGAGGTCCACACGTTCTTCGGCCGGCCGGAGACGAGCAGCTGGCGCTGCAGCCCGGCGCCCTGGCTCGCCGGTCCCGACGCGCTCGGCTCCACCACGTCTCGCCTCTGCGACGACGGAGACACCACCCTCGCCGGCGAGGTGACGGTGATCGGCGCCGAGGTGCAGAGCGTGGCAGGCACGACGGTCGAGGTGGTGCACATCCGCTTCGCCGGAACCGAGGACGGCATCGCGCGCGGCCCGTTCGTCGAGGAGCGCTGGGTGGAACGCACGACGGGCCTGCCCGTCCGGCTCCTGCTTCGCGTCCGCACGGACAACACCTCGCCGATCGGCACCGTGAAGTTTGCCGAGCAGTTCGACCTGCGGCTGCTCTCCCTGGAGGCGACGAGATGAGAGAGCCTGGTTCCTGGCGAGCCCCTGAAGGGGCCCGCGAGGCCCGTCGGGCCCGCCTGGCGGGCACGCTCGCTTCTTGGCGCCTGGCTCCGGACGGTGAGCCGCGGCCGGCTGCGCCCTTCGGGCGCGGCCCGCTCGCGGCGCGGGTGCTGGCGCGCGTGATCGACGGCGCCGCGCTCGTGGGTAGCCGGGTGCCCGCCCGCGTCGTCCATCCCCTCGCCGCCGCGGGAGGCACGGTCGAGTGGGCCGTGCGCTCCCGGAAGCGGCGCATGCTCTCGCGCAATCTCGCCCACGCGCTCGGGCGCAAGCCCGGCGATCCGAGCGTCCGGCGGGCTGTGCGGCGCGAGATGGTCAACGAGGCGCGCCGCTCGGCCGACCTCCTGTGGGCGCTGGGTCGGCGCGACCGCTTCCGCCAGACCACTCAGATCCACGGGCTACGGCACATCACCGACGCCCTGAGGGGCGGCCGGGGCCTGATCCTGGCCGGTATCCACGTGGGGGGCTGGGAGCTCGCGACCTCGCTTCCGGAGATCGCTGTTCCCGTGCCGACGACTGCGATCGTGGCCGACGACTGGCTGGCCTGGGCCATCGACCACCTGCGAAACGCCGGTGGGCTGCGCACCCTCTACCGGTCGGGCTCGGCGCTCGCCGCCGCCCGCATCCTGCGCCGTGGCGAGTGCCTGCTCGTCCTCGGCGACGACGGCTGGGGCGACGAGCCGCGCAGCTATCCGGTCGACTTCCTCGACGCGCGGGCCGAGCTGCCTGCAGGCATCGTCTCGCTCGCCCGCCTCTGCCGGACCCCGATCGTCTGCTTCTACGTGCTTCCGGCCGGGCCCCGGTGCTGGACGGTCGAGCTCGACCCGCCCGTCTCCCCGCCGGCCCGGGAGGAAGGAGAGGAGGGCGAGCGGCGGGTGCTGCAACAGCTGGCGCGTCGCTGGAGCGACGTGATCACAGCCAATCCCGAGCACTGGGCAGCTGTCTACCGTGTCCGCTGGCTGGACGAGGTGGGGAGCGCGGCTCGATGAAGCGGTTCTCGCCGGCCCGCGAGGTGGCGATCGGTCTCGGTCTGTATGCCGGCTACATGGCGGTGCGGCACCGCGTCTTCACGAACGAGGGTCGAGCGCGGGCGCGCGCCAATGCCGAGCGGATCGTGCGCGTCGAGCGTGCAGCCGGTGTCGACATCGAGCCCACGGTGCAGCGCGTCGTCCGAGGCGCGCCCAGGCTCGTCGCCGTCCTCAACGCCGGCTATGCGGTGGCCAACATCGGGCTCAGCGCCGGATGGTTGTTCAGGCTCTTCCGCGCGCGAGACGAGGTGTTCCACCGCGAGCGGCGGGCAGCGGCGCTCGCCTTTGCGGGCGCCCTGCCCGTGTTTCTCCTGCACCCCACGGCGCCGCCGCGCACCCTCGACGGGTTCGTCGACCTGCTCGCCGAGCAAGGGATCGACATCGAGCACCCCACCCTCGTGCGGTTCTACAACCCGATCGCGGCCATGCCCAGCCACCACGCCGCCTTCGCCGTGGTCACCGGGCTCGGGCTCGCCGCACGGCGGCGCACGCCCCTCGGACGCCTGGTCGCCCGCTCCTATCCGCCCGCCGTCGCGCTCGTGGTGCTCGGCACGGGCAACCACTACCTTCTCGACGTCGCGGCCGGCGCCGTACTCGGCGCGGCCGCGCGGAGGCTCACGCGATGATGGGCCAGCGAGACGACGACAGGTTGGTCCCCGCCGTCGACTGGCGCCGCGTCACAGTGGGAGGGGTCGTGGCGCTCCTCGTCGGCGCCGCGGTCGTGTTCCTGATCGGAAGGGCGGCGGGACTTGCCGAGATGAAGAGCACGCTCCGCGGCGGCGACCTCGGCTGGCTCGCCGTGTGCGCCGTCGGACAGGTGGCGGTGTTCCTCGGGTACGCCGGCGTCTTCCGCGGTGCCGCGGCATTCGAGGACGGAGTGAGGATCTCTCGCGGGCTCTCCGTCCGCGTGATCCTGGCCAGCTTCGGTCTCACCCAGCTCGTGGCAGCCGGCGGAGCGGCCGCACTCGCCATCACCTACTGGGCTCTGCGCCGCCTCGGATTCGACAGGCACGACTCGGCGGTGCGACTGATCGGGCTCAACACCCTCGTCTACTCCGTGTTCGGCGCCCTCGGATGGACGGCCGCGCTCATCGCGCTGGTCGCACGTGAGGCGCCCTTGGCCATGACCTTGCCCTGGCTGGTGGCGATCCCCTCGCTCTTCCTCGCCGCACGCTGGTTCACGGCACCCTCACGCGTGAAGCGCTGGACGACACCCGGCCCGTCCGTGCTTCGCAGGGGCCTCGCGATCGGCGTCGGTGCCGCCTGGTGGACGCGGCGGGTGCTGGCGGAGCCCGACGGCCGGGCCCTCGAGCTGTCCGCGCTCGCCTACTGGCTGGGCGACCTCGCCAGCATATGGGGTGGTCTGCGTGCCTTCGACGCCGACCCCGGCCTGGCGGCACTTGCGCTCGTCTACGCCACCGGCTACCTGGCGCAGAGCGTGCCGCTCCCCTTCATCGCCACGGGAGGCGTCGACGCGGCGACGACGTTCGCGCTCACCGCGGTCGGGATACCACTCGAGGCGGCTCTGGCCGGGGTCATCGCCCACCGCATCTTCGCCTTCTGGATCCCGATCGTGCCGGGGCTCATCCTGGCCGCGCGCCTCTCCGAGACGGGCAAGCGCCTGGCGGCCGCGGCGACCGCCACACCAACGACAGCTCCTGGGCGAATGATTTGAGGCGCCGCGCGAGTGCGGCTACTCGACGGGCTCGAGTTCGCCGTCGCGAGCCCGCGGGAGCTTGATCCCACTCCCCGTGAGCTCGGGCTCGGGCACGAATTGCGTCTCCTCGAGCCGGGCCGGCGTCACCGGCTCCGCCCGCTTCTTGGCGGAGGCCGGGATCGGTGGCGGGATGGAGAGCAGGTCGTCACGAGTCCGGTCGGCGCGCGAGGCGGACCACTCGATGAGGGCGACGAGCAGCCAGGCGCCGCCCATGACGCCCGCGATGGCCACCGGCTCCAGCTCCGCCACGCCCGCGGCGATCGCACAACCGACCAGGAACAGCGCCTCCAACAGCAGCCGGGGAGCGCGGGGGGAACGGCGGGCGCGCCGCTCCAGATATGGCAACCAGCTGTGGTCCGTGGTGGCCGCCGCCGAGAGGTCGTCGCTGCTCATCGGAAGCGGCGAACCTGCCAACCGCCGCAGCTCGCCGTGCAGGGAGTCGATCCGCTCGCCGAGCCTGGCAACCGCCTCTGCCAGCTCCGGCTGGGCAGGGGCGTCACTCACTCCGGGCTCCGCATCGCGTCGAGCGCCTCCTGGGCCTTGGCGTGGACGCGAAGCCGCCGGGCCTCGAGGTCGACCCGCGATTCCGCAACGTCCGCTGGGGACACTTCCGGATCGGGGAGCTCGTCGCCGTCAGGGCCCCGGGTCTCGGCCAGCTTCCGGCGGAGCTCCTCGGCGGGATCGACGGCAGGGCCTGCGACCGGCGCGCCCCTGCGGCTGGATGCGCGGCGGCGCGCGGCCAACAGCCGCGCGAGCGCAGCCACGCTCACAAGGGCGGTCGCGACACGTACGAGAACTCTCATCTCCTGGATGGTACTTCGACGCCCGGCGCTTCGCGGCTGCTAGCCTGGTCCGGCTTCCTGCCTCGCTTCGTGCCGCCATGTTCCCGGCGCCACCTGCCGGCGAGGCCGACTCAGACCGAAGGAAGGAGTACAGGGAACCCGTGACCGACTACGAAATCCTGCTGCTGCTCGATCCCGAGCTGCCCGAGGAAGGGCAGGGACAGATAGTGGCGCGCACGCGCGAGCTGATCGAGAAGGGCGGCGGCACGTTCGACCGCCACGATGTGTGGGGCCGGCGGCGCCTCGCCTACGAGATCGGCAAGAAGACCGACGGCAGCTATCACCTGCTCTGGTTCAGCTGCGAGCCGGCGACACTCGACGAGGTCTCGCGCGTCCTCAAGATCGATGACAACGTCATGCGCCACCTGGCGACCTGTCGCGTTGAGACAGGTCCCGGAGGTCCGATGACAGCGCCCCCTTCGAACAGCGACGATGCGGATGTCGAGCCCGCTTTCGAGGAGGAGTAGACCATGGCAGCAAGCATCAACCGTGTGATCCTGGTTGGCAACCTGACCCGCGATCCAGAACTGCGGCACACCCCGTCGGGTACCGCCGTGTGCTCGTTGCGGCTCGCCGTCAACTCGCGCCGCAAGGACGAGACGGGACAATGGGTGGACAAGCCGAACTACTTCTCGGTCACGGTGTGGGGCCAGCAAGGGGAGAACTGCGCGCAGTACCTCTCCAAGGGTCGCCCCGTCGCGATCGACGGCCGCCTGGACTGGCGTGAGTGGGAGTCCGAGGGCGGCAAGCGCGAAGCTGTCGAGGTGGTCGCCGAGACCGTGCAGTTCCTCGGTTCCCGCGGCGACGGCGAAGGTGGCGCGCCCGGTGGTGGCGGTGGCGGCGGGTACATCCCGGCCGGCGGTTCCGCACCGGCCGACGACTTCCCGTCCTCGGCCGCAGACGACGACATCCCGTTCTAGGAGACCCGAGCCCATGGCGATGAAACCAGCACCGCGCAAGCGGCCAGGACCCGGCGGCGCAGCCGGCGGCAAGCGCAAGAGTTGTCACTTCTGCCGCGACAAGGTGACAGAGGTGGACTACAAGAACATCAACCAGCTCCGGCGTTACGTGTCGGAGAAGGGCAAGATCCGAAACCGTCGGATCACCGGCGCCTGCCGCCGGCATCAGCGGCAGGTCGCCGTCGCCGTCAAGCGGGCGCGCGAGGTCGCACTTCTGCCCTACGTCTCCGGGTGAGCTGAATGGACGTGATCCTGCTCAGCGACGTCGAGAAGCTCGGTCTCAAGGGCGAGGTCGTCGACGTGAAGCGCGGCTACGCCCGCAACTACCTGCTGCCCCGCAAGCTCGCCGAGGTCGCAACCGCGGGACGTGTGGCCGAGGTCAGGCGGATCGACGCCGAGCGCGCGCGACACGAGGCGCGGACGGCGGAGCAGGCGGCGGAGATCGCTGCCACGCTCGGCAAGACCGTGCTGCGCTTCGAGGTCAAGGCCGGCCCCACCGGTTCGCTCTTCGGCTCCGTGACCACGACGGACATCGCCGAGGAGATCTGGCGCACGCGGAAGATCCGCGTCGACCGTCGCAAGATCGATCTCGACGTGATCAAGCGGATCGGCCGCTACACGATCACCGTGCAGGTGTTCGACGGTGTCACCGCCGAGGTGAAGACGCTCGTCGTGCCCGAGGGTGGCGAGCTGCCGCCCGAGGAGGAGCTGGCGGCGATGGAGGCCGCCGAGGCGGAAGCCGCGGCCCCGGCCGTGGCCGCCGAGGCCGTCCCCGAGGCGGAGGTCGAGGACGAGCCCCTGAAGGGGCCCGCCTTGGACGTGTCCGGGCTCGCAGAGGAGACCGAGGACGAGATCGCCTGATTCCGCGACTCGTGGTTTGTCCGAGAGGGCCGGGGCAACCCGGCCCTCTTGCGTTTCGCCCCTCGTCCGTCGTGGCCCGCTTCGCCTGTGGACAGGCTGTGGACAGTCGCAGGAGTTTCCCGCACGGACGGCATTCGACCCTGTGGGCAATGTGGGGACAGATGGGGGGATGCCGTCGCGAGCTGGGGATATCATGGGAACGTGTGTTCCATTGTCGCTGCATACGAGTGCCGCAACGGCCATCAACGCTTGCGGGTGGACGCCATCGTCCGTTTCGGCTTTGATCGGCGCCCGTGACCGTTTCGCCCACGTCCCTTCCAGCCCCTCCGACCGGGACCGTGCAGGCCATCGTGCCGCCGCAGAATCTCGAGGCAGAGGAGTCGGTCCTCGGCGCGATGCTGATCTCGGCCACTGCGATCGGCACCGTCACCGAGATCCTCGACGCCTCGGACTTCTATCGCGAGAGCCACGGGATCGTGTTCCGCGCGATGATCGGCCTGTGGGGCAAGGGCGAGCCGGTCGACGCGATCACACTCGCGGACGAGCTCGACGGGCGGAGTGAGCTGGAACGGATCGGCGGCCGGGCCAAGATCGCCGAGCTCGCCGTTCTGGTGCCGGCGGCCTCCAACGTCGAGCACTACGCGCGCATCGTCAAGGAGATGGCGACGCTGCGCGGCCTCGTGCGGGTCGGTCAGGAGATCACGAGGCTCGGTATCGACCGGCCCGGCGAGACCGTCGATCTCGTCGATCGCGCCGAGCAAGCGGTGTTCAACCTCGCGCAGCAACGCGTCACCGGTGACTTCACGCACATCCAATCCCTCCTCAAAGAGGGATTCGACCGGATCATGCACCTGTACGAGGCGGGTGCCGATCTCACGGGCGTCCCCTCCGGCTTTCGCGACCTCGACCGGCTCACCTCGGGCTTCCAGCCGGGCAACCTGATCATCCTGGCGGCCAGGCCGTCGATGGGGAAGTCCGCCCTGGCGCTGTGTGTGGCCGCGAACCTCGGGGTGCGACACGAGACGCCTGTGGCGCTGTTCACGCTGGAGATGTCCAAGTCCGAGGTGACACAGCGCCTGATGTGCAGCGAGGCGAAGGTCGACTCGCAGAAGCTGCGCGAAGGGAAGCTGCGCCAGGACGACTGGCCGATGCTCACGGCCGCCTGCGACAAGCTGATGAAGGCGCCCATCTACGTCGACGACTCGGGTTCGATCACGATGATGGAGCTGCGCTCCAAGGCGCGCCGCCTCAAGTCGCGCGAGCCGGCCTTGGGGCTGATCGTGGTCGACTACCTCCAGCTGATGTCGACCGGCTCCAACGTCGAGAACCGCGTGCAGGAGGTGTCGCAGATCTCCCGCTCCCTGAAGATCCTGGCGCGCGACCTCGAGGTGCCGATCCTGGCGCTGTCGCAGCTCTCGCGCGGCGTCGAGCAACGCCAGGAGAAGCGGCCGGTGCTCTCCGACCTGCGCGAGTCCGGCTCGCTCGAGCAGGACGCCGATCTCGTCTTCTTCGTCTACCGCGACGAGTACTACAACGGCGAGGAGTCCGACTCCCAGGGTGTGGCCGAGGTCATCCTCGCCAAGCACCGAAACGGCGCCACCGACACCGTCAAGCTGAGCTTCCTCAAGCGCTACGCCAAGTTCACCGACCTCGCCTCCTGAGAGGGGCGTGCGGGAGGCACGTGCCCACAGTCGCCGTCCCTGGCGGACACCCGCGTCCGGGGGAAGCGCGTCCCGCACGCTCCCTCGCTTTCTCGCTCCTGCGCACGGAGAGGCGTGGGGGCCCGAGCCGCGCGTTGCGTGAGGGCTTGCCCGTACGCGAATGCGACGTTCTCCTGCCGTGGCCTATGCGGACTTAAGAGCCTATCCCGGTAGGCCGGGCGCGCTGCGGGGCCCTTGATCCAGGCTCAGGGCCTCGCCAGGAGCTCGTGCCGTGACGAGGGCCGGATTCGCCGCTGCGGATGACCAATGGCTGGTCGAGTCTCCACTCCTCGCGAGGCCCTGAAGGGCCCCGCAGTACGCCGCTCCGACACCTAGCGGGACAGGCTTGAGCGCGCAGGCGGCGGCCCGGGGGGTCTGCTCCCCGGTCGGCAGCAGTCCACCGGGCACGTGTCGTGACTCGCGCCGAAGCGGCCCACGGCGCGGCGCCCTACCACCAGGCCGAGCCGCTCCTGCACCAGCTCGCGGATCATCGCCACGTAGGCCGGGTGGGTCGAGGCGGTGCGGGCGCGCACGAGATTGAGACCGAGCTCACCAGCCCGGTCGCGCGCCTCCACGTCCAGGTCGAAGAGGATCTCCAGGTGGTCCGAGACGAAGCCGACGGGTGAAAGCACCACGTCCGTTACCCCGCGGGCGGCCACGGCCTCCAGGTGTTCGAGGACGTCCGGCTCCAGCCAGGGCACCGACGGCGGACCGCTGCGGCTCTGGTAGACCACGGCGGTGTCTGCGACGCCGACCTTCTCCGCCACGAGCCGTGAGGTCTCGTGCAGCTGTTGCTCGTACCGGCAACCCGCCGCCATCGCGGTGGGGATGGAGTGGGCCGAGAAGGCGACGTGGGCCGCGGCCCGGCGGCCGTCCGGGATCTGGGCGACGGCCGCACGGACATGATCGGCGTTTGCCTCGACAAAGCCCGGGTGGTTGAAGAACATCCGGGTGCGCAGGATCTCGGGCGCGTCCTCACCGATCTTGGCCTGCGCCGCCTGGAGGTTCTCCCGGTACTGGCGGCAGCCCGAGTAGCTCGAGTACGCGGACGTGAAGAACGCCAGCGCCCGCTCGACCCCGTCGGCCGCCATCTGCCGCAGCGTGTCCGTGAGGAACGGGTGCCAGTTGCGATTGCCGAAGTACACGGGCAGGTCGATACCGTGCGCGGCCAGCTCGGGTTCGAGCGCGGCGATCAGCTCGCGGTTCTGCGCGTTCAGTGGGCTGACCCCTCCGAACAGCTCGTAGTGGTGGGCGACCTCCTCGAGACGCTCCCGCGGCACGCCGCGACCGCGGGTCACGTTCTCGAGAAATGGCAAGACCTCGCCTGGCCCCTCCGGGCCGCCGAACGAGACGACGAGCAGCGCGTCGAACCGCGTGTCGGGGAAGCGGGAGACGAATCCGTCGGCCGGAGGTTTCGGGGCACTCACGCCATGACCTTAGATCCGCCGGGCCTTCCCAGGCAGCACGACTCCCCCGTGGCCGCCCGAGCGGCTCACCAGGGACCGCGCGGGCTCGGTGGCGGCGGCCAGGACACAGTGCCGCTGACCGCGCTGCCCCATCTTGTTGCGCGCGGCGGGCGACGGCGAACCGGCGTGAGGTCGAGACCGGCCTCGTGAGGGCCCGCCCGCGGGTTCGCCGGCTGCCCGCCCGGCGAACGTGCAACACTGGAGCACGTGCCTGCGACTGTGATCGTCGGTGCGCAGTGGGGCGACGAGGGGAAGGGCAAGATCGTCGACCTGCTCGCTGCCGAGTCGGACCTCGTGTGCCGCTACCAGGGCGGCCCCAATGCCGGGCATACCGTCGTCGTCGGCAACGAGACCTACAAGATCCGTGCCGTTCCGAGTGGGATCATCCAGGGCAAGGCATGTGCGATCGGCGCGGGTTGCGTGATCGACCCGGCAGTCCTGATCGGCGAGCTCGAGGAGCTCGAGTCCCGCGGTCTGACGACGGCCGGGCTCGTGCACATCTCGGGCAACGCACACCTGATCATGCCATGGCACGTGGCGCTCGACGGGGCGCGTGAGCGGCGGCTCGGCAACCTGCAGATCGGCACCACACGCCGCGGGATCGGGCCCGCCTATGCGGACAAGGCGACACGGATCGGGATCCGGGTGCAGGATCTGCTCGACCCCAAGATCCTGCGCGAGAAGATCGCGCTGGCCGCGGCCGAGAAGAACATCTGGCTGGAGAAGGTCTACGGCATCGACCTCGTCGACGCCGACACCATCACCGCCGCCTACCTCGAGCACGCCGACCGGCTCGCTCCCTACATCACTGACACGTCCCTGCTCGTCGATCGGGCCCTCCGGGCCGGTGAGCGCGTGCTCTTCGAGGGGGCGCAGGGCACGTTGCTCGACCTCGACCACGGCACCTATCCGTTCGTGACCTCGTCCAGCCCGATCGCCGGCGGTGCCGCCGTCAGCTTCGGCATCGGCCCGAACCGGATCGACGAGGTGATGGGGGTGACCAAGGCGTACGTGACCCGCGTCGGCGAAGGGCCGTTCCCCAGCGAGATCGAAGGCCCCGACCAGGAGCGGGTGCGCGAGCTCGGCGGCGAGTTCGGCACGGTCACAGGGCGCGAGCGCCGCTGCGGCTGGCTCGACCTCGTAGCGCTCCGCTTCGCCGTTCGGCTCAACGGCATCACCACGCTCGCGCTGACCAAGCTCGACGTCCTCTCCACCTTCGCCGAGATCCCGGTCTGCCTGCGGTACCGGTTGCCCGACGGCTCGGAGACGGAGGACTTTCCCGCGCACCAGTCGGACTTCCACCACTGTCGGCCGGTCTTCGAGACGCTTCCGGGCTGGCGGCAGACGCTCGGCGGCGATGAGCTGCCGCCGGCGGCCCGGGCCTACGTCCGCTTCGTCGAGGAGGCGCTCGAGGTGCCGGTCACGCTCGTCGGCACGGGCGCGGCCCGCGACGCCGTCCTCGCCATCTGAGCCAGACCCAGACTGCAGAGCCGACCTGGCCCCGCCAGCCGCACCCCACTGCGGATAGTGCACCGTTCTGTTGCAACCGCTTCCCGCGCTGGACCGCTTCCCCAAGAGCTCGCAGCTCTCCTCGTCGGAGGGTAGAAGAGAACAGAGAACCGGGCCAGGTCACGGACGCGAGGCCGCCACGCGCAAACGGGTCGCCGCCGCCAGGAGGGCCACGGGTCGGCGCCCCGGCGCCGCTCCTAGACTTGTGCGATGAGGGTTCTCGTCGTCGGCTCGGGTGGACGGGAGCATGCGCTGGCGTGGCGGCTCTCGCAGACGCCGGGGATCGAGGTGCACGCCGCCCCCGGCAACCCGGGGATCGCGCGGGTCGGGCCGTGCCATCCGGTGCGCGCGCTCGACGCGGAGGCGCTCCTCGGGCTCGCGCGTTCGCTGGCCACCGACCTCGTCGTGATCGGCCCCGAGGTGCCGCTCGTCGCCGGTGTCGCCGACCATCTCCGCCATGCCGGGCTACGCGTCTTCGGCCCGGGCCGCGCGGCCGCCCGCATCGAGGGGTCGAAGGCCTTCGCCAAGGACGTGATGGAGACCGCGGGCGTTCCGACTGCGCGATTGCTCGACCGGCCGCGGGCGCCGTGTGTGATCAAGGCGGACGGCCTGGCAGCCGGGAAGGGCGTCGTCGTCTGTCACACAGCCGCGGAGGTGGACGCGGCACTCGTCGAGCTGGCCGGGTTCGACGGCCCGCTCGTGATCGAGGAGCTGCTGGAGGGGCCTGAGGTCTCGCTGTTCGCCGTCTGCGACGGCCGGAACACGGTGGTCCTGCCGACCGCCCAGGACTTCAAGCGCGCGTACGACGGCGACGCCGGCCCCAACACCGGGGGCATGGGATCGTATGCGCCCGTCCCCGGGATCACGGCCGCCGACGTGTCGGCCCTCGTCGAGCTCAGCGTGACACCGGTGCTCGGAGAGCTCGCGAACCGTGATGCGCACTTCGTCGGCACGCTGTTCGTCGGGCTCATGCTGACCGCCGACGGACCGCGCGTGCTCGAGTACAACTGCCGGTTCGGCGACCCGGAGACGCAATCGCTGATGGCCCTGCTGGACGGCGATCTCGCGTCCTTGCTCGGCGCCGCCGCGCAGGGCGAGCTGGCCGGTGCGACGATCGGCTCGGCCGCCGCTTCCGCCGTGACGGTCGTGCTCGCGGGCGGCGACTACCCCGCCTCGGCCGATCAGGGATCCGTGATCGAGGGGGTGGAAGGCGCAGAAGCGACGGGGGCGCAGGTCTTCCACGCCGGCACGGCTCTGCGCGACGGCGTCCTCGTCACGAACGGCGGTCGCATCCTGAGCGTCACGGCCTCGGCGGCGGATCTCGGCAGCGCCCGCGACGCCGCCTACCGGGCCGCTGCGCACATCTCCTGGGACGGGATGCGCATGCGTTCCGACATCGCGCTCTCCGCGTCCGCGGGTGGGCTCCGCTGGCCCGGAAGCTGAACCCCCAGCCGGGGAGCTCGTCCAGGCTCGGGAACGTATCCGTCGAGCCAGATGTATTCGAGCTTGCATTCCGGCCTCGTTCCCCCTTGCTGGTCCCGTCCGTGAGGTGGACTGTTGCCTAGGGCGTTCCGGAGACGACGCTAGACTCTCGGTGGTGATAGCGCGCTACAGCAGACCCGAGATGGCGAGGGTCTGGTCGGACGAGACGAGGCTCGCGCGCTGGCTGGAGGTGGAGATCGCCGCGCTGGCCGGCTGGGTTGCCGTAGGGATCGTGCCGCAGGAGGCCTATGAGGCTATTCGCAGCAGGGCTGTGGCCCCGTCCGCGGACAGGGTCGCCGAGATCGAGCGGGAGACGAATCACGATGTCGCGGCGTTCGTCGATGCCGTTGCCGAGCAGCTCGGGCCGGACGGCCGCTGGTTCCATTACGGGCTGACGTCGTCCGACGTCCTGGACACCGCCCTCTCCGTCGCCGTTCAGCAGGCTGGAGCAATCGTGCTGACCGGAATCGAGCGCGCGTTCGACGCGGTCGTTGCGCGTGCTGACGAGCATCGTCTCACGCTCTGCATGGGCCGCACGCACGGCGTCCACGCCGAGCCGACCACCTTCGGTCTCAAGCTCACCGGGTGGGCTTTCGCCCTGGAGCGGGAACGCGAACGGATCGAGCGCGCCGTCGCCGGACTCCGGGTGGGGAAGCTCTCCGGAGCGGTCGGGCAGTACGCCGCGATCGACCCCGAGGTGGAGCGTGTCGCCTGCGAGACCCTCGGCCTGCAGCCCGCCCCGACCTCGACGCAGATCCTCCAGCGCGACCGCCACGCCGAGATGCTGTCGGCGCTGGCCTCGACGGCCTCGACGCTCGATCGCTTCGCCACGGAGCTTCGCCACCTCGCCCGTACCGAGGTACGCGAGGTCGAGGAGCCCTTCGGACGCGGGCAGAAGGGGTCGTCGGCAATGCCGCACAAGCGCAACCCGATCACGGCCGAACGGATCACCGGGTTGGCCCGTGTCGTCCGCGCCAACGCGCAGGTGGGCTACGAGAATGTCGCCCTCTGGCACGAACGCGACATCTCGCACTCGTCGGCCGAACGGGTCGTCCTGCCAGACTCGTTTCTCGCCGTCGACTACATGCTCGACCGGTTCGCCTGGCTCGTGGAGGGGCTGGTCGTCCGCGCCGAGCGGATGCGCGAGAACGTGGCCTCGAGCCATCACCTCTTCTTCAGCCAGCGCCTGCTGCTGGCGCTGGTCGAATCGGGTCTCCTGCGCGACGACGCCTACCGGCTGGTGCAGGGCCACGCGATGCGCGCCTGGGACGAGGGCATCGACTTCCGTGAGCTCGTCACCGCGGACGTGCGCGCTGCCTCGCGCGTCGACCTCGCGCGGGTCTTCGATCTGGGCGCCTACACCGCGCACGTGGACACGATCTTCGAGCGGCTCGACGCCCTCGTCGCGTCGCGGAGGGCGACGGCTGATGTCTGACGTCTCCACGCTGACCCGTCTCGGCTCGGGCAAGGTGCGCGACATCTACGAGCTCGACCGGGATCGGCTGCTGCTCGTGGCCAGCGATCGCGTGTCCGTGTTCGACGTTGTGCTGCCGACACCGATCCCCGACAAGGGCGCTGTGCTCACGGGGCTCTCGGCGTTCTGGTTCGCCCGCACCCGCCGCCTGGTGCCACACCACCTGCTCGCGGTCAGGGCCGACGGTCGCTCGCTCGAGTGCCGCCGGCTGGAGATGCTGCCCGTGGAGCTCGTCGTCCGCGGCTACCTCGCCGGGTCGGGCTGGCGCGACTATCAGGAGACCGGAGCGGTCTGCGGTCACGCGCTCCCCGCCGGTCTGCGGGAAGCCGATCGACTGCCCGCGCCGATCGTCACGCCCGCGACGAAAGCCGCCTCAGGCGACCACGACCTGAACATCGGCGAGGCGGAGGCGGCCGCACTCTGCGGCGCCGAACCGTATGCAGCAGCTCGAGCGGCAGCTCTCGCCGTCTACGCACATGGCTCTGCTCACGCGCTCTCGCGCGGTATCGTGCTGGCCGATACGAAGCTCGAGTTCGGAATTGACGCCGACGGGGTCGTGACGCTGGCCGACGAGGTGCTGACCCCGGACTCCTCCCGTTTCTGGCCGGCCGCCGAGATCGAACCGGGATCGTCGCCGCCGTCCTACGACAAGCAGTTCGTCCGTGACTACACCCTGTCCACCGGGTGGGATCGTACGCCGCCCGGGCCCGAGCTCCCTGCCGAGGTGGTCGCCGGGACGCGCGACCGCTACGCCCAGG
This sequence comes from uncultured Actinomycetes bacterium, assembly GCA_963738505.1. Lineage (GTDB taxonomy): Bacteria > Actinomycetota > Thermoleophilia > Gaiellales > Gaiellaceae > Gaiella. The sequence goes on from CAVTWR010000020.1 coordinate 80,468, forward strand.
CCTTCGCGCTGCTGACCGGGGTATCGCTCGACAGGTATCTCGCCGATCCGGAAGGAGCGTTCTCCTGAGAGCGACCGTCGTCATCCGTCCCAAGCCGGGGATCCTCGATCCTCAGGGAGCCGCCGTGCAGGAGTCGCTCGAGCGCCTCGGCTACCCCGTGTCCAGCGCCCGTGTGGGACGCGTCGTCGATCTCGAGTTGCGCTCGAGCGATCCGGTGGAGGCACGCGCAGTGGTGGAGACGATGTGTGCGGACCTCCTGGCCAACGGTTTGATCGAGAGCTTCGAGATCACGATCGAGGGTGAGGCGTGAGCGCCGCAGGGGGAGACCGCCCGGTGGTCGCGGTCGTCACCTTTCCCGGCTCCAACGATGACGGCGATGCACGGCTCGCCCTCGACCGCCTCGGCGCGGACGTTGTCGGTGTCTGGCACGCGGACAGTGAGCTCCCGGCTCGCTGCGGCGCCGTCGTCCTGCCCGGCGGGTTCTCCTACGGGGACTACCTGCGTTGCGGCGCGATCGCCCGGACGGCTCGGGTGATGCCCGCGGTCGCCGCGTTCGCCGCGCAGGGCGGGCCCGTGCTGGGAATCTGCAACGGCTTCCAGATCCTGTGCGAGGCTGGGCTGCTCCCGGGAGCGCTGCGCCTCAACCGTCAGCTCGAGTTCGTGTGCGCGGATGTCGAGCTCACCGTCGAGACATGCGACACGGCTCTCACCCGCGGCCTGGCCGGCGGGGAACGCCTGATCATCCCCATCAAGCACGGCGAGGGGAACTGGTTCGCCGACGACGAGCTGTTCGCACGGCTGGTGGCCGACGAGCGAATCGTCTTCCGTTACGCGACCGACCTGAACGGCGCTCGCGATCGCGTTGCCGGAGTATGCAACGCAGAACGAAATGTCGTCGGCCTCATGCCGCACCCCGAGCACGCGATCGATCCGCTGCTGGGGCCCGTCGGCGGTGCTCCGCTGCTGCTCGGACTGATCGAATCGGCGCGGAGCTTCGTCGCCGCTCTCGTCTGACGCTCCTGCTCAGGCCGTTCCGAGCACCACCTCCCTGAGCTCCGGTTGCTTCTCGAGCGCCGTCCGCAGGCGCTCGATGTCGGCGCGTCGCAGCGTGACCGGTCCACGCCGGGTGCGCCCGTCCGACGAGTAGGCAAGGCGGACGAGCGCTTCGCCCTTCGTCGTCTCCAGGAGCTCAGCCACGATCGTGTAGCGCTGCTCACCCGCGCGTTGGGCGACGGTGACCGCGAGCCGCCGCTCCGCCTTTCCCCAAGGCGTGGTCACCGGGCGTGGCTTCGGCGCCGTCTCCCCCTGCCTCTTCGTGCCGGTCGGCCGGCTGCTGCTCATGCAGCCACCGTAACCGCCGAACTGTGCCGACTCTGTGCCAACTTCGTGCCGAAAGTGAGACGAATGCTCGCGGCCCGTCCGGGAGCGCCGCCTTGGTGGCCCTGCGTCGACGCGAGCGCCGATTAACGTTGCTCTCGTGCGCTTCGACTACGTCATCGTGGGCGCCGGCACGGCGGGGTGCGTGCTGGCCTCCCGCCTCAGTGAGGATCCCGATGTCTCCGTGGTGCTGATCGAAGCCGGGGGTTGGGCGAGAAAGCCGGAGGTGGCGATCCCGGCAGCCTTCCATCGGCTCTTCCAGGGGCCTCTCGACTGGGGGTACCGGACAGTGCCCCAAGCGGGACTGGACGACCGCCGGATCCTCTTCCCCCGAGGCAAGATGGTCGGCGGCTCGGCGTCGCTGAACGCGATGATGGTCCTCCGCGGCCACTCGCTCGATCACGACGAGTGGGAGCTACCAGGGTTCACCTCGGGCGAGCTCCAGCCCTGTTACGAGCGAAGCGCCGCGGGTCCCTTCCCGATCGACTCGGCGCCCCGGCATCCGCTCACGCACGCGTTCGTCGAAGCAGCGGTCGCCGCCGGGCTCCGACGCTCGGCCGATCTCAACGCGCCCGACAACGAGGGCGTCGGCCTCGTCCCCACGTCCACCCGCCGCGGCCGTCGCTTCTCGGTCGCCCGCGGCTACCTCAAACCGGCGCTCCGCCGGCGCAACCTCACCCTGCTGACCCGCGCGCAGGCAACGAAGGTCCTCGTCCGGCAGGGGCAAGCCCGTGGCGTGGAGGTGTTGCTCGACGGCCATGAGGAAGACGTGCAGGCCGGCCTCGAGGTGATCCTCGCCGCCGGTGCGGTCGACACGCCGAAGTTGCTCCTGCTCTCCGGCATCGGTGCCGCAGACCAGCTCGCGGAGCACGGCCTCCCCCAACTCGTCCATGCGCCCGAGGTCGGACGCAACCTGTTCGACCACCTCGCCTGCGGGATCGCCGCCTCGGTCGCCGACCTCGAGACCCTGGCCACGGCCGACAAGCTGCGTCATCTCTTGCGCTGGATGGCGACCGGCGGCGGCCCGCTGGGCTCCAACGTGGCCGAGGGGGCCGCCTTCGTTCGCACCGATCCCAGGCTCCCGGCGCCTGATCTCGAGCTGATCTTCGCGCCTGTGCTGTTCGAGGACGAAGGCCTCGGCCGGCCCACCGAACACGGCGTGATGCTCGCCACGATCCTGCTCCGGCCCCGCTCGCGCGGCACCGTGGCGCTCGCCTCCCCGGATCCGCTCACCCCGCCGTTGATCGATCCGCGGTATCTCTCCGACCCCGAAGGCGTGGATGCCGGCACCCTGCTCCACGGGTTGCGGTTGGCGCGCCGTGTTGCCGGGCAGCAGCCTCTGGCTCGCCACCTCTCCGGCGAGCGTGAGCCCGGCTCCGAGGCGAAGGACGACGAAGCCCTGCTGGCCCACGTGCGCAACCGTGGGCAAACCCTCTACCACCCGGTCGGCACGTGCCGGGCGGGAACGGACGACGCGTCCGTCGTCGATCCGTTGCTCCGTGTCCGCGGCGTCGAACGCCTGCGCGTCGTGGACGCCTCCGTCTTCCCGCTCCTGCCTCGCGGCCATCCCAACTGGCCGGTCGTGGCCGTGGCCGAGCGGGCGAGCGTGCTGATCGCGTCGGCTCCGTGAGGGCCGGCTCAAGGGAGAACGGCGACGACCGAGAACTGAGCAGCTGACGATGAACACCGTCATGGATTCGACGCGGTACCTCCCGATCGCCGAGCACGGCGTGATCGGCGACCTGCACACGGTTGCGCTCGTCGGCACGAACGGCACCATCGACTGGCTCTGCCTCCCGCGCTTCGACTCCCCCAGCGTCTTCGGCGCGATTCTGGACAGCCGACCGTGGCGGTCATTTCAGCATCACGCCTGCGGAGGAAGGCGTCACCGTCCGCCAGCTCTACCTCCCCAACACGAACGTGCTGGTCACACGGTTCCTGACGGCCGCCGGTGTCGCGGAGATCGAGGACTTCATGCCGGTCGACGAGCGTCCCGAAGGCGAGCACCGGCAGCGGCTGATCAGACGCGTGCATGTCGTGCGGGGCACGCTGTCGTTCGACATCGAGGTGGCGCCTGCCTTCGACTACGGGCGGGCCGCCCACGTGGCCGTCACGCACGAGCACGGCGTGGTGTTCTCCAGCAACGACCTGCGGCTGGTGCTGGAAACCGAGGTCCCGTTGCAGGTCGTGGACGGCAGGATGCGCGCGAACATCACGCTGGAGGTCGGCGAGAGCTCGACGTTCGTCCTGCGCACGACCCGGCAGGAGGACCTGCCGCGCCCGGTTTCCGAGGAGCGGGCCGGAGAGTCGCTGGCCTCGACCATCTCCTACTGGCGCCGCTGGGTCGGCGGCTGCACCTATCGCGGCCGCTGGCGTGAGATGGTGCTGCGCTCGGCGCTGACGCTGAAGCTGCTCACCTACCAGCCCACGGGCGCGATCGTCGCCGCCCCCACCACGAGCCTGCCGGAGGTGATGGGCGGGCACCGCAACTGGGACTACCGCTACACCTGGATCCGCGACGCCGCGTTCACCGTCTTCGCCTTTCTCCGGCTCGGGTTCACCGCGGAGGCCGCCTCGTTCATGGGGTGGCTGACCGATCGCTTCGTCGACGCCGAGGGCGAGCCGGGACCGACGGGGCCGCTGCAGATCATGTACGGCATCGACGGGCGCAAGGACCTCGTCGAGCTCGAGCTCGACCACCTCGAGGGTTACCGCGGCTCGTCGCCCGTGCGGATCGGCAACGGGGCCGCCGATCAGCTGCAGCTGGACATCTACGGCGAGCTGATCGACTCCGTCTACCTCCTCAACAAGTACGGCACTCCGATCTACCACCACGACTGGGAGAACCTCGTGCGCATGGTGGACTGGCTGTGTGACAACTGGGACCGGCCCGACGAGGGCATCTGGGAGACCCGGGGCGGCCAGCAGAACTTCACGTACTCCCGGCTGATGTGCTGGGTGGGGATCGAGCGCGCCATCCGTATCGCCCGTCAGCGCGGCCTCCCTGGTGACCTCGTTCGCTGGCTCGGGGTGCGCGACGCCATCTACCACCAGCTGATGGAGCGCGGCTGGAACGCCGAGCGCCAGGCCTTCACCCAGCACTACGACACACACGTGCTCGACGCCTCGCTCCTGTTGATGCCGCTGACGAAGTTCATCTCGCCGACCGACCCACGCTGGCTTTCAACCCTTGACGCGATCGGCGAGGAGCTCGTCTCGGACTCGCTCGTCTATCGCTACAACGCGGAAGCCTCACCCGACGGGCTCGGCGGCGAGGAGGGCACGTTCTCGATCTGCTCGTTCTGGTACGTGGAGGCCCTCGCCCGCGCCGGGCGACTCGACGAGGCGCGCCTCGTGTTCGAGAAGATGCTCACCTACTCGAACCACGTTGGGCTCTACTCCGAGGAGATCGGCCCGACGGGAGAGCAGCTCGGCAACTTCCCTCAGGCGTTCACGCACCTGGCGCTGATCAGCGCCGCCACGACCCTGGATCACCTGCTGGGCTGAGACGTCTCGGTGCCGGCGGCTCCCGGCCGCTGTCCCGAGAGGCCGCCAATCACAGCGCAGCTGCGTCCAGGACGACGGTGATCGATGTCGTCTTCGCTCTCGGCGCAGGCGCCACGCGGGTGTAGTGGATCTCGTGGGCCGGGGCGACGATGCGGAGGTGGATGTGTGGAGGCACGCCCTCGTACGACGGGGGATACGGGCCCTGGAAGCGGAAGCGCCCGGCCGCGTTCGTGAACACGGTGCCGCTGCCGGCTCGTACGTACGTGCCCTTCTTGTTCGCCTGCCACAATTCGACGCGAGCGCCTCGGATCGGCTTGCAGTCCAGGGTGGAGATGACAAGTCCCTGCAGCACGTGACCCGACCCGATCTTGGCGCGTACCGGAGGGGTGCCGCGCGAGAACGGCCCGCCGCCGTCGTTCGGCGAAGGTGAGCACGGCGCCGCCGGGGGGCTGCCCGGCGCAGAAGCCGCCATCACAGTCGCTGCGGCCGTGGCCGCCAACACGAGGGCAAGACGTCTCATCAGCCTCAGTGATAGCAGGTAGTCGGGCCGGTTCTCAACTCGATCTGCGAGCATGGTCGCATGACAACTCGCTATCTCCACACCATGCTCCGCTCGAGCGACATCGACCGCACGGGCGCGTTCCTCGAGGCGCTTGGTTTCGAGAAGACCCGGGAATCTCCGATCGTCCGCGACGGTCACCACGAGGCGACCAACCATTTCTATGCGCTCCCCGGAGACTTGCCGGAGCTCGAGATCACTGTGAACCACGACGGTCGGGCCTACGAGCTCGGCACCGCCTACGGGCACGTGGCCATGGCTGTGGCCGACCTCGATGCGACCCTGGTCGAGCTGGCCGGTCGTGGGCTCGAGCCAGAGCGAGCGCCGTACCTCGTCGGCTCCACCCGCATCTGCTTCGTGCGGGAGCCGGTGGAAGGCTACCGCTTCGAGCTGATCGAGAAGCCGTGAGCCGGCCCAACATCCTGCGCCCTGGCGGGCTCGACGCCGTTCCGGCCCAGCCGCGGGAGCATCCCGGATTCCGGTCGTTACGACAGAGACTCGGCTGGGCGCTCGGCAGCGAGCGGCTCGGCGCGAGTGTGTTCGTGGTGGAACCCGGGAATGCCGCCTTCCCCCTCCACTATCACCTGGGAGAAGAGGAGCTGCTTGTCGCGCTCCAAGGGTCGCTGCGCCTACGGGACACGCACGGCGCCTGGCACGAGCTCGAGCCGGGCGATGTCGTCTCGTTCCCGCGCGGCGAGAGCGGCGCGCACCAGATCGTCAACGCCGGCACCACCCCCGCCCGCTTTCTCTCGGTGTCCACCAACGGCGAGCCGGACATCGTCCTGTATCCGGACTCCGGCAAGGTCGGCGTCGCCGAGCGCGGCCCGGGTGGCCAGGGCCTGCTGTCGTTCCATCGGCTGCAGGACGGCGTGGACTACCACGAGGGCGAGGAATTCACGCCCGCCTCGTGAGTCCCTGAAGGAACGTACGCGCCGACCGGGAGGGCCTCTGTGCGCTGTGCCCGGCCCCGCCCGTCGTTCGGGCGCACGCCATGCAGAGCGGGGCGCTTCAGTGTGGAGCGCAGGAGGCGCGGCTCCAATCAGCTGCACCTGCCGGGTTCAAGCCGGGGGCGTCGTCTCGTCTTCGAGCACGGATCCGTACAGGGCCCCGTCCACCCACCGGCCGTCGCGCCAGTAGGCGAGCCGCCTCGTCCCCTCACGAACGAACCCGACGCTCTCGAACAGGCGCATCGCCGGCTCATTGGTTGCGAGCGTCTCCAGCTGGATCCGGTGGAACCCGAGCTCGCCGAACAGCAGCGAGCAGAGCTGGGTGACGGCCCGTCCTGCGCTCCCCCGGCCGCGGGCCGTCGGCGACAGGGCCACGCCCTGGATGGAGGCGATGCGCGAGCGGCGGTTGACGCATTCGAAGGTCGCGGTTCCGACCGGACAGCCGTCCTCCTCGATCAGCAGCAGGCCGAATGCGTCCGGGTCAGCCGCCGTCCGCTCGATCTCGGCAGCGAGCTCCTGCTGCGGATCCAGCCGGTGCGCCAGGTGTCGAGTGATCTCCGGTGCCGTCAGCAGCTCGAGCAGGAAGGGGAGATCCGTCGCGGTGGCCGGGCGAAGCGACGTCGTCATCTGCGCGCGACCAGGTTGGCGAGACGCAGCGCCCGGCCGGAGCCGAGGGCCACCCCGAGCAAGATGAGTGCGAGGCCGATCACGGCTGTGGGCCTGAGGCCCTCGTCGAGGAAGGCGACGCCGAGCCCGACCGCCACGACTGGCATCAGGTAGGTGACGAGGCTCGTGCGGGACGCGCCGTGATCCTCGAGCAGGCGGTAGTAGACGAGTTGTGCCAGCACCGTTCCCAGCAGGATGAGCAGCGCCAGGCTGGCCAGGGCGTCGCCGTCGGGGGTCTGCTCCGGGAACTGCACGACGGCGGCCGGCAGCAGAGCCAGCCCGCCGGCGAGCATCGCCCCCGTCGCCAGCACGGGCCCCTGCATCGTCCGGACGCTGCGCTGCGCGAAGATGTTCGAGGAGGCGTAGAACAGGGAAGCGGCGACGATGGCGAGTGTCCCCAGGAGGGCCGTCGACCCGCCGGAGGTGTCGACCCCGGTGAGCACGGCGACGCCGACGAGACCGAGCCCGACCCCCAGCAGGCGGGCGCGGCCGGCCCGCTCGCCGGGGATGAAACGGAGCGCGAGGAGCACCGTGAAGATCGGCACCGTGGCCTGTGCGATGCCGGCGATGGTCGAGTCGATGCGCTCCTCACCCCAGGCCACCAGCCACATGGGGAGGGCTCCGCTGAGGAGGCCGATCGGAAGGCATGGCTTCCAGGCGCCCCCGAGCGAGCGCAAGGCCTGACCGGCCCCGGTACGCGCCACGAGGACAACGAAGAGCAGGGCACCCGAAAGCAGCAGGCGTGCGCACATCAGTGGAGCGGGTGCGAGCCCGCCGTCCACGCCGACCTTGATGAAGAGGTAGGACGAGCCCCAGGCGCCGGCGAGCACCACGAGCAGGGGCCAGTACGAACGCATCACGAGGCGGCCGCCCGTGCGAGTCGCCGGCGCCGCCCGGCGAGCCCGGTGGCGAGCGTGGTGCCGCCGAGGATGAGCAGGAGCCCGAGAAGCGCGGCGCCCGTCACCTTCTCCTCCAGGAAGACGGCGCCGTACACGAGGGCGAAGACGGGAACGAGGTACGTGACGAGGATCGTGCGAGAGGCGCCGGCGCTGCGGATCAGCGCGAAGTAGAGGAGATAGGCAATGCCCGTGCCCAGCGCTCCCAGGGCGACGATCGCCCAGACGGCCGCTGCGGGAGGACGCTCGTCGGGAAGTTGCGCGAGCGCGAGCGGCGCCATCGCCACCAGACCGAACATGATCTGCCCGACCGACACGGGGACCGGTGAGAACGTTCGCATCGTTCGGCCCGCAATCAAGACCGACGCCGCGTAGCACAGCGCCGTCAGGAGAACGGCGAGCGCGCTCAGGACGTCCCCGCCGGGCTGCGCGCCGACGAGCAGCGCCACACCCAGGAAGCCGAGCCCGATGCCGGCGAGGCGCAGGCCGCGGACGGTCTGGCTCGGGTCGAAGCGGATCGCGAGAGCGACCGTGAGGATTGGGGCAGCCGCCTGAATGACCGCGGTCAAGCCCGAATCGAGCCGCTTCTCGGCGAGCCCAAGAAGCCAGAACGGCACCGCGTTGTTCAGCACACCGAGCGCGAGGAGCGCGGGGAGCGCCGGCCCGAGCGCACGCAATCCTTGCGCCCGCGCCAGCAGGGGGAGGAGCAGCAGCCCGCCCACGAGAAGCCGGCCGCAGACGACGACTGACGGCTCCACGTGCTCTACCGCCACCTTGATGAAGAGGAACGACGAGCCCCAGATGGCCGAGAGGACGAGCAGGAGAAGTCCGTCGCGGCGGCTCACATGCCTATTCAACGTCTCAGGAGGCTCGCTCCGTCGGTTGAACCGAAGGTGCTTCTTCCCGCCCGAGCGCGAGGTGGGTTAGCATCGCCCTGCAGTCGCCTCCCTGCTCCCCACCATCACATGAACCCCGTCGACATCGCTCTCGACCTGCTGCGGCCGCTGTCCCCGGCGCTGGGCCGCCGCCTCGCTGTGCCCGGCGACGCGGTCGAACGCCTGGTCGAAGGCGCGGTGGGTGGCGTGGCCGCCGGTCTCGTCCGGCAGGCGGACGACCGGGAGGGCCGGGAACTGGTCGACTCCCTCGTCGACGGGCACGACAGGCACCTGCTCGACCGGCTCGACAGCCACGTCGACGAGCACGATGACGACACAGACGCCAGGGCCATCCTCGGTGACAAGTTCGACGGCGTCGCAGCGGCACTCGCGGCCCACAGCGGTGTCGCCGAAGGTACCGCCGCGAAAGCACTCGCGCTCGTGGCGCCCGTCCTGCTCGGCCTGCTGCGCCGGGATCGCGCGACGGAGGGGATCGCCGCGCCGCTGGAGGCCGCGCGTGCCGCCCTCGGGCGTCCCGCACTCGCCTGGATCGGGCCGCTCGGCCCTGTCGGTGCGTCGCTCGCGGCCGAGCGCCGCCCGGCGAGCGGCGACGATCACAGGCGCCGTGGTTTCGCGGTGCCTTTGCTCGCGGCTCTGCTCGTCGCCGTCGGAGGCGTTGTCGCGCTTGGCGTCTCGCTCCGAGGTGACGGGGACGACGACGACCGCGGCGCGGCCATCACCACGCCGACGTCTCCTGGCACGACGGAGCCTGACACCTCCGCTACGGATACGGATGGCACGACGACGCCGGACCCACCGTCGCTGTCCGGGGTCTTGGCCGGGGTGGACGGCTACGCGAACCTCGTGGCTGCGCTCGAGGCAGCGCCCGACACAGCCGAGGCGATTTCCTCGGCCGGCGCCATCACGGTGTTCGCCCCCGATGACTCGGCCCTCACCGTCGGCGTCCTGGCCGACCTGCGAAAGGACGCCGCCGCCCTGGACGCGACGCTGCGCTACCACGTCGTGGAGGGCACGCTGAGCGAGGCCGACCTGAAGCAGCAGACGTCGTTGACCACCTTGAGCGGGCGCCGGCTGTCGGTCACGCAGAAGGCCGGGCGGACGCTCGTCGGCGGCGCGCCCATCGCACGCGGGCCGCTCTCCGACAACGTGATCGTGTACCGCATCGGGAAGGTGCTGAAGCCGGCTGCGACGATCAACCGGGAGCTCGGCCTTGCGCCCATCACGTTTGAGACAGGGTCTGCCGAGATCACCCCGGCCGGGAAGAAGGTGCTGGATCAGGCTGTCGCGTTCCTGAAGGAGACGCCGCTACCGCTTGTGATCGAAGGGCATACGGATGCCGAGGGCGAGGAGGCCTCCAACCTCACCCTGAGCCGCCGGCGCGCGGTGGCGGTGCGCGACTACCTCGTGTCGCAGGGGATCCGAAGGAGCCTGCTCCAGGCGAAGGGCTTCGGTGAGGCTCGCCCGGTGGCGTCCAACGACACGGACGCCGGCAAGGCGCAGAACAGGCGGATCGAGTTCCGGGTGCGCTGAGCAAGGCGGGCCTCAGGCCCGCCATGCTCAGCGCACCCGGAACTCGGGCAAGGCGGGCCCCTTCAGGGGCTCGCCAGGAACTCGCACAACGAGAACAACGCAGGCCCTTCAGGGGCTCGCCAGGAACTGCTCGCCCCCGATCCCCCAACCAGCCGCAAGCCCACCGGAGCCACCCCCCGGGGTCCCTCCGGAGCGGGGCGCTAGAATCACATCCTGAGTTCCGTCGCCGCCCAGCCGCTCCACCGCCAACTCGGTCTGACGGACGGAGAGTACGAGCGAATCGAAGAGCTCCTGGAGCGCTCGCCGAACCATTTCGAGCTGGCCGTGTTCTCGCTGCTCTGGAGCGAGCACTGCGGGTACAAGCACTCCGCGCTCCTGCTGCAGCGGTTGCCGAGCGGAGGTGAGCACGTGCTCCAGGGGCCGGGGGAGAACGCAGGGGTGATCGACCTCGGCGAGGGTGTCGCCGTCGCTTTCAAGGTGGAGAGCCACAACCATCCCTCGGCCGTGGAGCCGTTCCAGGGAGCGGCCACCGGGGTCGGCGGCATCCTGCGCGACATCTCCGCCATGGGCGCCCGGCCGGTGGCGCTGCTCGACGGGCTGCGCTTCGGGCAGCCCGATTTCGCGTTTTCACGAGCCGTCGGAGGTGTTGGCCATTATGGCAACTGCACCGGCATCCCCACGGTCGGTGGAGAGGTCGTGTTCGACGAGGCCTACTCCTCCAACTGTCTCGTCAACGCGATGTGCGTCGGACTGCTGGAGAAAGACCGGCTCGTCCGGGCCAAGGCGACGGGCACGGGGTCGCTGCTGGTGCTGTATGGCGCCACCACCGGCCGCGACGGGATCGGGGGCGCGTCCGTGCTGGCCAGCCAGGATCTCGAGGGCTCGGAGGAGAAGCGCCCCTCGGTCCAGGTCGGCGACCCCTTCACCGGCAAGCGGCTGATCGAGGTCTCGGTGGAGCTGGTCGAGCGGGGACTCGTGCAGTCGCTCCAGGATTGCGGCGCGGCCGGGCTCGCCTCCTCGCTGTCCGAGATGGCGGCCGACTACGGGATCGACGTGCACCTCGACCGCGTGCCTCGGCGGGAGGAGGGAATGGAGCCCTGGGAGGTGATGATCTCCGAGTCGCAGGAGCGGATGGTGGCGATTGTCGCGCCCGAGGATCTCGCGCCAATGCAGGAGGTGTGCGATCGCTGGGAGCTCCACCATGCGGTGATCGGAGAGGTCACCGACAGCGGAGCACTTCGTGCTTTCTGGGAGGGCAACGTCGTGGGAGACGTCCCCGCTGCCTTCCTGACCGGCGACTGCCCGCGGTACGTGGTCGAGCAGCGCCCCAGGCCTGCCACGCTCGAGGTGCCGCTGGAACTGCCGCTCCCCACACGCGACACTCTGCTCGACCTGCTCGGCTCACCGAATCTCCGCTCGCGTGCGTTCGTGTATCGCCGCTACGACCAGCTTGTGCAGTCGCGCACCGTGCGCCGTCCGGGTCTCGATGCGGCCGTCCTGCGGCTGCGGCCGGCCTGGCGCGGGCTCGCCCTCACACTCGACGGGACCGGGCGCATGGGTCGGCTCGACCCCTTCACGGGCGGCGCAGCCGCCATCTTCGAGGCCGCGCGCAACGTGGCCTGCGCCGGCGGCCGGCCGCTCGCCTTCACCGACTGCCTCAACTTCGGCAACCCGGAGAAACCGGAGATCGGCTGGGAGCTGGCGCAGTCGATCGAGGGCATGGCGCAGGCGTGCGAGGCGCTCGGCCTGCCGATCGTGAGTGGAAACGTCAGCCTCTACAACGACACCCAGGGCCGCTCGATCCATCCGACACCCGTCGTCGGCTGTGTCGGCCTCGTCCCGGACGTGCGGCGGGTGCCTACGTCCTGGCGGGAGGGCGACGTGCTCATGCTCGCCTCTGCAGGCCCGGTCGGCCTGGCCGGCTCGGAGGTACAGGCCCGGTACGGCGTCAGCTCGGGCACACCTTGCGCTCTCGATCTCCGAGCCGAGGCGGCGCTCGTCGAGGCGCTCTGGCGGATCGCGCCGCGCGCCTCGCTCGTGCACGACGTGGCCGAGGGTGGTCTGGCCGTCTGCCTCGCGGAGATGGCCATCCACTGCGGGGTCGGCGCCACGCTCGACCTCGCGGACGACGCGGTCGAGCTCTTCGGCGAAGGCTGTGGCCGCGCCGTGATCGCGCTGCCACCCGACCAGGTGGAGGTCGATCCCACCGGCTCCGACGTCGCGCTGCGCCGCATCGGCGAGGTGGGCGGATCCGCCCTGTTCGGGATCGAGCTGGCCGAGCTGACGGCGGTCTGGAGCACCTGACATGTGTGGCGTCTTCGGCATCCAGTCCAGCTCGCGCGACGTCGCCCGACTCACCTACTTCGGGCTGTTCGCCTTGCAGCATCGCGGCCAGGAATCCGCGGGTATCGCCGTCGCCGACAACGGGCGGGTGACGGTCGTCCGCGACATGGGTCTCGTGGCCCAGGTCTTCAACTCGGAGGAGAAGCTCGGCGCGCTCACCGGGACTGCGGCGATCGGTCACACGCGATACTCCACCACCGGCGGCGTGCACTGGTCGAACGCGCAGCCCGTGCTGCACGAGGGAGCCGAGCGGCGCGTCGCCCTCGGGCACAACGGCAACCTGACCAACGCAGCGGCGTTGCGCTGCGAGCTCGAAGCGGAGGGGATCGCCCTTGCCTCGACGTCGGACACCGAGGTGATCGCCGCCCTCATCGCCCGTGAACCGGGCTCGCTGATCGAGGCGGTCGGAGCAACCATGGCTCGGCTGGAGGGCGCGTATTCGGTGGTCTGTCTGATCGACGGCCGGCTGCTCGCCTTCCGCGATCCGCACGGCATTCGGCCGCTGACCTTGGGTACGGTCGGTGAGGATTGGGTGGTCGCCTCGGAATCGTGCGCGCTGGATCTCGTCGGTGCGCGCAGCGAACGAGACGTGCGCGCCGGGGAGATCGTCGAGGTCGGCCCGGACGGTCTCGAGTCCGCCCAGGGCCTGCCCGCCGCGCGTGCCGCCGCCTGCATCTTCGAGCACGTCTACTTCGCCCGTCCGGACACGCACCTGAACGGGCGCGAGGTGCACAGGGCGCGGGTGCGGATGGGGGAGCGGCTGGCCGAGGAGGCGCCGGTCGTTGCCGATCTGGTGATGCCGATCCCGGACTCCGGGACACCGGCGGCCATCGGGTTCGCCAAGCGCTCGGGCATACCGTTCGAGGAGGGCCTGATCAAGAACCGCTACGTCGGGCGCACGTTCATCCAGCCCGACCAGGAGCTGCGCCGCCAGGGCATCCGGCTCAAGTTCAACCCGCTGGACGAGATCGCCGGACAGCGCGTGGTGATCGTGGACGACTCGATCGTTCGCGGGAACACCATGCGGCAGCTGGTGCAGATGTTGTTCGACGGCGGTGCGGAGGAGGTGCACGTGCGCATCTCGTCGCCGCCCGTCGTCTCGCCCTGCTTCTACGGGATCGACATGGCGGACGAGGCCGAGCTGGCCGCCTACGGCCGCTCCGCGGACGACGTGCAGCGCATGATCGGCGCGACCTCGCTGGCCTACCTCTCGGTCGACGGGATGCAATGGGCAACGCGTCTCCCATCGAAGGAGGTCTGTCGCGCCTGCTTCACGCGCGAGTATCCGACGTCGATCCCGGACGGGCCGGTGACCGACAAGCTGCGCTTCGAGCCGGCCGGGGTGGCGCCCTGAGTCGGTTCCGCGCCGTCGTGTTCGACTTCGACGGCACCATCCTCGACACGGAGACGCCGAACTTCCGCGCCTGGCAGGCGATCTTCGCCGAGGAGGGCGCAGAGCTGCTGCCCCAGGATTTCGTCCAGTGCATCGGTACCCGGGGCGCCTTCGACTGGGGTGACCTGCTGGCGGAGAAGAGGGGCCGGCCAGGCCCGAGCGGCGCGGAGCTGTACGCGCGGAAGCAACCGCTGAACGAGGCCGGCATCGCCTCCGCAGGCCCACGGTCCGGTGTCGTCGAGTGGATGGAGGCCGCCGTGGAGGCGGGGTTGAGGATCGCCATCGCCTCCAGCTCGGAGCGCTGGTGGATCGAGCCGAAGCTGGAGCTGCACGGCCTCGATCGCTTCGTCGAGCATGTCTCCAGCTGGGACGGCCCGGACTGCGGCATCCCTCCGAAGCCCGCGCCGGACCTCTACCTGCACGCCTGCGAGGCGATCGGCGTGGAGCCTTCGGACGCAGTTGCCGTCGAAGACTCCGCCAACGGCGTGCGTTCCGCCAAGGCCGCCGGCCTGTCCTGCGTCGTCGCCCCCGGCCTGTTCGGTGCCTACATGGATCTGACCGCGGCCGACCTCGTCCTCGAATCGCTGGCGGAGCGGACCCTGGGCGAGGTGCTGGACTTGCTGTCGGGGCGGGGTTGAGGAGTTCCCTGCGAGCATCTGAAGGGGCCCCCGCTCTTGCTCCGTGTCGGGCCTGTGGGCCGCGCGGGATGCCCCTTCCAATGATCGAGTCCGAATTGCCTGCCACCTCCGCGCAGGACTCCGGGTGACACGTGTGCGGGGTGAACAGCGCGAGCGTCCGGCGGAGTGGGGCCCTTCAGGGCCTCACCAGGAGTTCATCGCAAGAGAGGCAAGTGTCCGCGTTGCAACGAACGGCGGATCAGTCGGTGTCGCGGGGCGTCGCCCCACCGCTCGCCACGTGTGGGCTGGTGGATCGCCGAACGTCTTGCGAGGCCCTGAAGGGCCCCGCTCCAGCCCCGCCCGCGGACGTCTCCGAGTTCGAATACCAGCTGCAACTGTCCTCGTCCACGTGAGCGGAGTGGCAGAACACGACGGCTTCTCCAGAGTCGGATCCCTGGATGGCCAGGGAGTACCCTTGTGACCGTGCCTCCCGCCGAGCAGACGTACGCCGCGTCCGGGGTCTCGCTCGCCACCGCCGAGTCGATCGTGGAGCGGCTGCGTGACGCGGTCGAGTCGACGCGGACACCGGCAGTGCACGGTGCGTTCGGCGTCTTCGCGGGGCTCTTCGCGCTCGACGAGCGCAGGCTGCTCGCCGCCTCGACCGACTCGGTCGGCTCCAAGCTCGTGCTCGCGCGGCAGGCCGGGCGGCTGCGCTGGTGCGGTCAGGATCTCGCCGCGCATGGCATCAACGACGTGCTCACCACCGGCGCCGACCCCCTCTTCTTCCTCGACTACGTCGCGGCCAACACCATCGAGCCCGAGCAGGTGGTGGAGCTGGTCGAGGGAGCGGCCGACGTCTGCCGCGCGGCGGGCTGCGCCATCCTCGGTGGTGAGACCGCCGAGTTGCCCGGCATCTACCGCGACGAGGAGATCGACTTCTGCGGCACGGTTGTCGGCATCGTCGACCGCCGTGATCTGATCGACGGCTCGCGTGTGGCGGCCGGTGACGCCGTGATCGGCTTCCCCTCGGCCGGGATCCACTGCAACGGGTTCTCGCTCGTCCGTCGCATCGTGGGTGACGGTGCGTTCGACGCCGACCTCCTGCTACCGCCCACGGTCTGCTACCTCGAGCCCGTGCGAGCGCTCCGCGCCCGCGCCGACGTGCGCGCCCTCGCTCACGTCACCGGCGGCGGAATCCCCGGGAACCTCGTGCGCGTGCTCCCGGAAGACACACGCGCTGTCATCGACACCGCGCTCTGGGAACGGCCGGCCGTATTCGACTGGCTCACCGCGAACGGCGTCCCCGAGCACGAGCTGCGCCGGGTGTTCAACCTCGGCATCGGCTACTGCGCCGTCGTCCCTGGCACGGACGTAACCCCTGCCGATCTCGTGATCGGCCGCATCGAGGCCGGCGAGCGCACGGTCGAGTGGGCCGACGCGTGAGCGCGGCGCTCGGTGTCCTCGTCAGCGGATCCGGCTCCAACCTGCAGGCGCTGCTCGACGACGGGCTGCCGGTCGTCGCGGTCGCCTCGAACATCCCGGGCGTGAAGGCCCTCGAGCGGGCTGCCGCGGCCGGCCTCCCCACGGCAGTCTTCACGGCCGTGTCGCCCGACGATCGCGACGCACGAGATGCGGCCATCGCGCGCTGGTTCCTCGCCCACGGCGTCACGCACGTCGTCTGCGCCGGGTACATGCACATCCTGCGGCCGAGCTTCCTCGACCGGTTCCCCGGCCGCGTCGTCAACGTCCATCCCGCTCTGCTCCCCGCCTTCCCCGGCGCGCACGCCGTTCAGGAGGCGCTGGCCGCAGGAGTGGAGAGGACGGGGGCCACCGTGCATCTCGTCGACGAAGGAGTGGACACAGGGCCCGTGCTCCGGCAGGAAGCGGTGCCCGTCCTGCCCGACGACACGCCGGAGACGCTGCACGCACGGATCCGCGAGGTCGAGCATCGCATCCTTCCCGCAACCATCAGAGAGCTGATCGCCGTATGAGCGCCCCCCGACGCGCTCTGCTCTCCGCCTACGACAAGACCGGTCTCGCCGCGTTCGCCGGCGGGCTCTCGCGCCTCGGCTACGAGCTCGTGGCCAGCGGCGGAACCGCGCGCTTCCTCGCCGACTCCGAGCTCGAGGTGACGCCCGTCGAACGGCTCACGGGATTCCCGGAGATGCTCGGACACCGCGTCGTGACACTGCACCCCGCGGTGCATGGGGGGATCCTCGCCCGCCCCGACGTGGCGCAGGACCGCGCCGACCTCGAGCAGCACGGGATCCAGTCGTTCGATCTCGTCTGCGTCAACCTGTACCCGTTCGAGGACACGGTGGCCGCCCCCGACGTCACCCGCGAGGAGGCGATCGAGAAGATCGACATCGGCGGCCCGGCGCTCCTGCGCGGCGCGGCGAAGAACCACGACCACGTGATCGCGGTGTGCCGGCCCGAGGACTACGAGCCGCTGCTCTCCGAGCTACGCGCGGAGGGAGGCGCCTCGGCCGAGACGCGGCGGCGGCTCGCGCTGCAAGCGTTCACGACCACCGCAGCCTACGATGCAGCCGTCGCGCACTGGCTCGCCGACGCCGACGAGCTGCCCGAAACCTACGTTGCCGCGTTCGAGCGGAGCCTCGCTCTCTCCTACGGCGAGAACCCGCACCAGCGCGGCGCCTACTACGTCGAGCGGGGGCGGCGGACACATCTGCTCTCCCGCGTCGACCAGGTGCACGGCAAGCCCCTCTCCTTCAACAACCTCAACGACCTCGCCGGCGCCCGGCGGATCGCGGCCGAGCTGGACGGGCCGGGGTGCGTGATCGTGAAGCACGCGAACCCCTGCGGCGTCGCCGTCGCGGACACGCTCGCCGGGGCTTACGAGAAGGCCCTCGCCTGCGACCCCGTCTCGGCCTACGGCGGGGTCGTACTGTTGACCCAGCCCGTGGACGTGACGCTGGCCCGGCGACTTGCCGAGCAGTTCATCGAGGTGCTGTTCGCGCCGGGGTTCGACGAGCAGGCGATCGAGGAGCTCGTGCAGAAGCCATCCACCAGGATCCTCGTCGACCGCGAGCGGCGTGTCGTACCCACCGGCGAACTGGACGTCCGACGCGTCCCGGGGGGCCTGCTCGTGCAGGACGCCGACAGCGGGCGGGACGAACGATCCGGGATGGAGGTCGTGGTCGGAGAGCTCGACGAGGCTCGGTGGCGCGACGTGCTGCTGGCCTGGAGCGTTGTCAAGCACGTCTCCTCCAACGGGATCGTGCTGGCGCGGGACGGCCAGACCCTCGGCGTGGGGGCAGGGCAGATGAGCCGGGTGGACGCCGTGCGCATCGCGGTGGCCAAGGCCAAGGAGCACGGGCACGATCTGACCGGCGCCGTGGTCGCCTCGGATGCCTTCTTCCCGTTTGCCGACGGGCCTGCGCTGGCGCTGGAGGCGGGCGTGACGACGGTGGTGCAGCCGGGCGGCTCCAAGCGCGACGACGAGGTGATCGCCGTCGTCAGGGACGCGGGCGCCGCCATGGTGTTCACGGGGCGGCGCCACTTCCGCCACTGAGCCGCAGGGCGGCCTGAGAGGAGCAACCCCGAGATGACTGATCCCGAGTCGTCGGTCTCGCGGTAGCCCGGCAGATGGGCCGAACTTCTTGCGAGGCCCTGAGCCTGGATCCACCGCTTGGCGTGGGCGGTGCATCCTGCCAGGCCCGCCAGGGCGCTCCCCGCCCGGGTGTAACCCCTCCGAAAGAGCGTGGAGGGCTTGCAGCCGGTCGGTGCGCTCCGCGCGCGGACAGCGTCGAACAGGCAACCAGCCTGCCCGACGCTGTCCGCGCACGTCCTGACGACCCTGGCAGGCGCCCCGCGATCACGCCAAGCGGTGGATCCAGGCTGAAGGGCCCCGCTCCGCTCCGCACGCCGCTACAGCCGGGCGAGGGCACGCTCAGTGGGTTCCTTCAGGGACTCACGAGTAGGTCGCTCCTGGTCCCGCATCTGGACTTGGCCGCGACAGCCGAACAAACCGCAGGACGCTGAAGCATCCCGCAGGGCCCGCTGCCGAACCTGGGGAGCAGCCCGCAGAGTCCAAGGGAAGTGCGGAACGGTGCACTAGGCTACGACGGATGGCGCGCGACTACCCCACCGTGCTCGAGCTCGTCGGGCACACCCCGGTCGTGCGGCTCAGCTCGTTTGGTCGCGAGACAGGCGCGACGCTGCTCGCCAAGCTCGAGTTCATGAACCCCGGCGGGTCGAACAAGGATCGCATCGGACTCGCCATGATCGAGGCGGCCGAGCGGGACGGACGGCTCAAGCCGGGCGGCACCATCGTCGAGGCGACCTCCGGCAACACCGGGGTCGGGCTCGCACTGGCCGCCGCACACAAGGGGTACCGCTGCATCTTCGTGATGCCCGACAAGATGAGCCAGGAGAAGATCTCCACGCTTCGTGCCTACGGGGCCGAGGTCGTGATCACCCCGACCGCCGTCGAGCCCGACTCCCCCGAGAGCTACTACTCGGTGTCGGACCGGCTGGCCGAGGAGATCCCGGGCGGCTTCAAGCCCGACCAGTACTCCAACCCGGCCAACCCGGAAGCGCACTACCGCACCACCGGCCCGGAGCTGTGGGAGCAGACAGGCGGCGACGTCGACGCGCTCGTGATCTCGGCCGGCACCGGCGGCTCGATCACCGGCATCGGGCGCTACTGGAAGGAGCGCAAGCCGGACGTGCTCGTCGTCGGCGTCGACCCCGAGGGCTCGGTGTTCACCGCGGACGAGGCCCACCCCGTGCACGGCTACCTCGTGGAGGGAATCGGCAAGGACCTGTGGCCGGCGACGCTCGACCGCGCCATCATCGACCGCTGGATCCGTGTCTCCGACCGCGACTCGTTCCTCACCGCCCGCAAGCTCGCGCGGACGGAGGGCCTGCTGGTCGGCGGCTCGTCCGGTACCACGGCCGCGGCGGCGTTGCAGATCGCGCGTGAGCTCGGTCCCGGCAAGACTGTCCTCATGACCCTGCCGGACGGGGGGCGCTCCTATCTCTCCAAGTTCTACGACGACAACTGGATGATCCAGTACGGCTTCCTCGACCGCAGCACTCCGCCGCCCGCGGTCGCCGAACTCCTGCCGGGCAAGCGCTCACAGGGCGGCGAGCTCCCCGATCTCGTGGTGGTCAACGCGCACCAGAAGGTCGGCGTGGCCATCGAGCTGATGCAGCAGTACGGCATCTCGCAGCTTCCGGTGGTGCGCACGGAGCCTGTGGAGTCGGTGGCCGACCTGATCGGCTCGATCCACGAGCGCAGCCTGCTCGACCGCGTGTTCCGCAACCCGGATGCCCTCAACGACGACGTCACGCTCGCCATGCAGCCACCGCTGCCGATCGTGGACAGCGCCGCCTCCGTCGACGAGGTGTTCGCCGACCTCTCCGGGCCGAATGCGGCCGTCGTGATCGCCGACGGGAGCCGACCCGTGGCCATCCTCACCCGCTCCGACCTGCTCGAGTTCCTCGCCCAGAGGCGCACCCACGTCGAGCTCTGAAGCGTCTTGCTCGAGCGCGATTGGCGCTTCGGGGCTCGCGCACGTAGACTCGCCTCATGGGATTCCTCGACAAGCTCCTCGGGCGGGCCAAGACCGAAGCGGGCGACCTCGCCGAAAAGGCAGGCCCGATGCTCGGCAAGGCCGTCGACGAGGCCAAGGAAGCTGCTGCAGGGCTCGCCGAGAAGCACGGTGAGAAGGTCACGGGTGCCGTCGACAAGGCGGCCGACTTCGTGGACGACAAGACCGGCGGCAAGCTCTCTGGTGTGACCGACAAGGTGCAGGACGTCGCGCACGACGCCGTTGACGCGGCGAAGGGCATGGGCGAAAGCGCCGAAGCGGAAGCCCCGGCCGAGACGACCAGTCCGTCCCCCGCAGCGTAAGCACCCCGTTTGCCACTCTGCCTGGCTCCGCCGACCGCGGGTCGGGTGCCTGTGCGGACGGCCGCTCCTCCCGAGTTCCTTGCGAGGCCCTGAAGGGCCCCGCGGGCCCCGGCCGGGGGTGCCTTGTTCGAGTTCCTTGCGAGGCCTGAAGGGCCCCGCACGCCCCGCGGCCCCGCAGGCCCGCGCCGCAGCGTCAGGAGGTGGCGTCGTGGACGAAGCGCACCAGATCCGGCAAGAGGTCGGGATCGATCATGTGGGGGACCGGCGTCTCCCGGAACGTCACCGGCACACCTGCCGTCTCGAGCACGGCGACCGCCTCCCGGCCGAACTGGACGCCGATCACGGGATCGACCGTGCCGTGAGAGATCCAGACCGGCGTCGGGGCGAGACGGGTCGGGTCGAGCGGATACCCGGGTACGCGAGGGAGGAACCCCGACATCGCGACGACCGCGACCGGTGCGACCCGGACGGGGCCGAGTGCGAGCGCGTAGCTCATGACGCACCCCTGCGAGAACCCGCCGAGCACGAGCCGTCCCTGCGGAACCTCGAGACCTGCGAGCCAGGCGGTGAGCAGTTGCACCGAGGCCAGGAACGTCTGCGGCTCGGGTGTGGGGATGCCTCCGAGCCTGTACCAGTGCCGGCCACCCGGTGGAAGCGCGAGCGGCGCACCCGGCGCGTAGCCTACGAGCCGCCTCCCCGGATCGAGGGCGTCGAGCAGCGGAAACAGGTCGTGCTCGCTCGCGCCGCGGCCGTGCAGGAGCACGAGTGCCCCCGCAGGCTCCCCGGCCGGCTCTCGCATGAGCGCGTCCAGGCTCACCCGCGCGGGTTCGTGATGGGCGTCAACACCCGCTCCACCCGGTCACGCATGTGCTCGAACGCAGGCGGCAGGATGAGGGCCTCGCCGAGATGCTCGGGATCCTCGTCGACCGAGAAGCCCGGGCCCAGTGTGGCGATCTCGAACAGCACGCCGCTCGGCACGCGGAAGTAGATCGAGCGGAACCAGAAGCGGTCGATCACGGGGCTGACGCCGGCGCCGGCCAAGGCCACCGCCTGCTGCCACCCATCGTGCTGCTCCATCGTCGACGACCAGGCGACATGGTGCACCGTGCCCGCCCCCGGCACGCCCCGGCCCGAGGCCGGAGGGGCGTCGTACGCGTACACGCCGCCGCGGGTCGCGCCGCGGACCTCCCAGGCGGCATCACCGGTCGGCCGGAAGCCGAGCACCTGCTCCAGGAGCGGGGCGGCTGCCTCGGTGCGACTGGAGAACGCCCGCACGCCGTCGAAGCCGCGGAGGGCGTGCTCCGGCGGCACGCCCGGGAACTCGGCGAGGAGCGCCGCGTCGGCGTCCGAGACCGTCAACTCCAGGCCGAGGCCTTCGGGATCGTCGAAGCGCAGCGACCCCTCGGCCCGCACCGATCGGACGCCCTCGCCGGCCAGCCGTCCCTCCCAGAAGTCGAGCGCGGCCTCCGCCGCCACCCGCCAGGTGATCGTATGGATCATCCCGTCGCCGGCCCGCCCCGGCCGCGCCCCGGGGTACTCGAAGAAGGTGATGTCCGCGCCGGGGCTGCCCAACTCGTCCGCGTAGAAGAGGTGGTACACGGTGGGATCGTCCTGGTTCACCGTCTTCTTGACCAGCCGGAGCCCCAGCACCCGCGCGTAGAAGTCCACGTTCAGTGGGGCGTTGCCGGTAATGCAGGTGACGTGGTGCAGGCCGTCAAGGGCCGCCCCTCTCAACGTTCCACCTGCCACTGTTGTCGGCGCGCTGGGCGCCGCAATACACGAAGTAGTCGCATCGTCTCAGGCTACCGGCCGTGCCTTCCTCCGCTTGCCGCATAAGCTCTCGGCGTGAAGATCGGGATCGTGGTGCCGTTCAGCTGGTCGTTCTGGGGCGGGGTGCTGGAGCACGCCGAGTCCCAGGCGGCCGCGCTCGAGGCCAGCGGCCACGACGTACGGCTCGTGATGGCCAACGATCCACCTGGGCAGTTCACACGCGTCCTCCACCCCAGGGTCGGCCGTCACGGGCATCCGCCCGCGAACGTGATCCCAGTCGGACGCTCGGTGATCGTGCCGGCGAACGGCTCACTCCCCAACATCTGCCTCAGCCCGCGCGCCTTCTTCCGCATCAGGCAGGTGCTCGCGCGGGAGCAGTTCGACATCCTGCACCTCCACGAGCCGATGACCCCGGCCATCTGCGTCGCCACGCTCGCCGTCGCCACCTGTCCCATCGTGGCCACCCATCACGCGTCGGGCGACCTCGGCTGGATGAAGCTCGGGATGCCCGGCTGGGGGTTCCTCATGGAACGCGTCGACCAGCGCATCGCCGTCTCCGAGCAGGCACGCGCGTCAGCGGACCGCTGGGTGGGCGGGCCCTGGGAGATCGTCCCCAACGGCGTCCTCGTCCCGCCGCAGGCCCCGCCGGGCGGTAGGGAGCACACGATCACCTTCGCCGGACGGCACGAGCCTCGGAAAGGCCTGCATGTGCTGTTGCGCGCGTGGCCGGAGATTCGGCGGCGCACAGGTGCCCGCCTCGTGGTCGCGGGCGCCGACCCGCTCGCCGTCCGCCTGTTGCTCACCCGCCTCGGCGTCTCCGACGACGGGATCGCGATCGTCGGCTTCCTCAGCCAGGACGACCTGACCGCGGCGCTGCTCCGGACGAAGGCTTTCGTCGCCCCATCGCTCGGGGGAGAGAGCTTCGGCATGGCCCTGACCCGGGCCTTTGCGTGCGCCACACCGGTCGTCGCCTCCGACATCCCCGGGTATCGCGACGTGATGACGGGAGAGGTCGCGGTGCCCGTCGTCCCCGACGACCCCTCGGGTCTCGCGCAGGCGGTGACGCACCTGCTGGAGGACGAGGCCGCCCGCGCGCTCATGGGCGAGCGGGCCCGGGTGCACGCGATCGAGCGATACTCGTGGCCGGACATCGCCGTTCGCCTCGAGTCGATCTACAGTCGTGTCATGGACGGCCCTGGCCGGGGCAGCGCGGCGTGAGCCGCGTCTACCGCTCGTCGTGGTTTCGCCTGGGCGGCGTGCTCGGACTGCTGGCGCTCGCGCTCGTGGCGATCTGGTGGCGCGGGCCAGACTGGGACGTCGTGTACCACGCCTTCGACTTCGTGGCGTGGCGCTGGATCGCGCTCGGCTTCGTGCTCAACCTCCTGTCCGTCCTCTCGCGCTCGATCTCCTGGCGCCTGACCATCTCGCAGGCGCTGCCACCGCCCCAACCTGGCTTCCCGCATGTGTTCTCGGCGTTCGCCGTCGGTCTCCTCGGGAATGCCGCCCTGCCGGCCCGTGCGGGTGAGGTGGCGCGCGTGGCCGTCCTGCGCCGCCACCTGGAAGGTGGTCGCGGCACGAGCGCAACGCTGCTCGGCACGGTCTTCGCCCACCGGCTCTTCGACTTGTTCCCGGTCGCCTTGCTCGTGGTCTACGTGATCCGCACCGCGAAGATCCCTCATTGGGCCGAGCGGGGCCTGTGGGCCTTCATGTTGATCGGGGTCGCCCTGTTCCTGGCAGCCATTCTCAGCGCGCGCCACCGGCCGGTGTCCGGCGACGAGCCGGGCGATCACATCGGTCGGGGCACCGCTGCCGCTCGCCGGCTTGCCGGGATGGCGCGCACGGGCCTCGCAGTCCTGCGTACCCCGGTTCAGGCTGCCGGCGCCATCTTCTTCCAGACGGTCGGCTGGTCCTTCCAGCTGCTCGCCGTCTGGGCCGTGACCGAGGCCTTCGGGATGGACGTCGGGCTTTCCGCGGCCGCCCTCGTGCTGCTGCTGATGAACATCGCCACCATCTTCCCGTTGTGGCCCGGGAACTTCGGTCTGCTGCAGGCTGCCGTGGCACTCCCGCTCGTCCAGTACGGCGTCGCCTACGGCACGGGGTTCGCCTTCGGTTTGGTGTTGCAGGCTCTCGAGATGTCGGTGGGGGTCGGGGTGGGGCTGATCTTCCTCGCCCGAGAAGGGCTCTCCATCGCCTCGCTGCGCAACATGAACGGGAACGGTGAGCAGCCCTCGGCCGAGAACGCGGTCGCTGCAGCCGCGGCCGAGCCCGAGTCCACTATTCTGCGGCCGGGTCTGCCGCGGTGATCTCCTCCACCCGCAACTCGACCGCCTTGAGACGTTCCAGACACAGCCGATGGAGCTCCTCGCCCCGGCGCCACATCTCCAGCGCCTCGTCGAGCGCAAGCTCTCCTCGCTCGAGTCGCGTGACGATGGCCTCCAGCTCGCGCTCCAGTTCCTCGTAGGACGGCTCGCTCACGCTCGCACCGCCGTCACGGCGGCATCGGCCGACCCGTGGGCGAAGAGGACCTCGATCAGGTCGCCCTGTGCGAGACCGGCGCTGTCGGTCAGCGCGATGCCGTTGTGACGCGCAATCGAGTAACCGCGCTCGAGGGTGCGCAGCGGCGAAAGCGCGTCGAGGCCCGTGCGCAGCCGCGCCGCCGCGGCGTGCCGACGATCCAGCTCGATCCTTGGCGCCGCCCGCAGCCGTTCGCCGAGCCGTTGCAGCCGACCGTCGCGCCGCTCGATCTCCACTCTGGGCGCTGCGCGCAGCCGCTCGGCGAGCCGCCCGAGCCGGCTGCGGCCACGCTCGGCCAGGCGGCGCAGGGCCAGGCCTCCCCGGGCATGCCGCGCCTGCAGCCCGGCGAGAAGCTCGTCGCTCGAAGGCACGACGAGACGGACGGCAGCCGTTGGCGTGGCGGCCCGCGCGTCGGCGGCCAGGTCGCAAAGCGGCTGATCCTGCTCGTGCCCCACGGCCGAGACCACCGGGACGGGACAGCTCGCGACAGCGCGGACGACCCGCTCATCGCTGAACGGGAGCAGATCCTCGAAGCTGCCGCCTCCCCGGGCGACCACGATCACGTCGACCAGCTCGTGCGCGGCGAGCCGGCCAAGCGCAGCGACGATCGCCTCCGCGGCGCCCCGACCCTGGACGCGCGTCTCGCAGAGTACGACGTGAGCGGGCGGGAAACGGGTGGCGAGCGCGGTGAGGATGTCGCCGCGGGCTGCTGCCTCGGTGCCGGTGAGCACGCCGACGGCGCGTGGAATGCGGGGGAGACGTCGCTTGCGCCTGTCCTCGAACAGCCCCTCGGCGGCCAGTGCCCGCTTCAGTCGCTCCAGGGCCGCCAGATGGTCGCCGAGCCCGAAGCGCTCGATCGTGGCTGCGCGGAAGGTCAGGGTCGCCTTCGCCGCATACAGCTCGGCCCGTCCGTGCACATGGACGCGCTCGCCCTCGGCCAGCCCGAGGTCGAGCGCGTCGAAGCGGCGCCGGGCCATCGTCGCAGGGAGGCAGGCGCCGGTCTCAGGATCCTTCAGCGTGAAGAACACGTTCGCCCACGTGTCACGGCGGCGGAGCTCGGTCACCTCTCCTTCGACCCAGAGATCGGGCAACCGGCGCAGCCAGCGCTCGATGCCCGCGTTGAACGCGGAGACCGGGTAGACCTTGCGGTCGCCGTACAGCACGTGCTCGACCTTGGACGCCACCGCCCCAGTAAAACACGAGTGGAGAGACCACTGGTGCGGCACCCAACACACCGTAGAGCGTTGAGGCCACCGGGTTAACGTGCCGCGCTAGAGCAGGATCTCGGCTGCGACCGTCGGGTCGCAGCCGGAGCGCAGGAGATCGACGCAGCGGTGGAGGTCGGCTTCGCTCGCGGCCAGCCGCTCGGCGAGGTGGAGCGGGAACCCGGCCTCGATCAGCACGTGGAGGCGCCAACCCTCGACCTTGGCGCGTTCGCCGCCGGGCTGGAGATCGGGAAGGTGATAGGTCTCAGTGGTCTCAGCCATAACTTTGTCGCTCGTGTTCGTGCTCGCTGTGACGTTCCCTGCACGTGGTTTGTTGGAGCACCAGCCGTCCCGGTCGGGAGCATCCGTGCGCCAGGAGCGTGTCAGTTCTCAAGCCTACGTACAAGCTCGGTCTGCACGAGTGCCTCGATCGCCCGGTCGAGCTCGCGCCGCAGCTGGGTGAGCGCATCTTCGCGTAGATCGCGCATCCGCTCGTCGAAGGCCACGGAGGCAACCTGGACGTGGCGCTCGATCTCGCGCTCGGTGACGCGCGTCAGCCGGTCGCTCTGCCGCCGCTCCCACTCGACCAGGACCACGTCCAGCCGGGCTCGGACGTCGGTCTCGGCCTTCTCCACCGATTCCGCCATGGCGGTCTCACGGGCGCGCAACTTGTCGGTGATCTCACCGACGGCGCGGCGACGCTCCGTCGTGTGTTGCTCCAGCTCGTCCAGCGCCTCCGTCACCGCCTGCCCGGCTGCCCGCTCCAGCTCGTCACGCAGCCGGTGGATGACCCGCTTCTGCTCGTCGGCGGTCGAGCCGAGCTCGGTCGCCTCGCTTTCGATCCGCGCCTCGACATCCGTGATCGCCTGGCCCAGCCGCTGTTCCAGGCGCCGAACCTGCGCCTCGAGGTGACGCTGCGCACGGTCGAGATCGTCGACGAAGCCACGCACGCGTTCGTCGAGCCGAGACTCGACGTCGGCCAGCCGTCCGAAGAGGCTCTCCCCGTACTCGCGCTCTCGTTCCGCGAACTCCGCTCGCCGGCGCTCGGCATTGGCCCGCTCCTCGGCCGCCATGCCGGACACAAGGTCGGCCCGCTCCCGTGCGAGGATGCGGCGAATCTCGTCCGCATGGGCGAGCGTCTGCTCGGAAACCACCTCCCGGAGTGCTGTGCGCGCCGTTGCCATGGCGTCGTCGACCCGGGGTCCGCGGCGCCGCATCACAACGAGCGCGACGGCCAGCGCCGCCGCGAGCGTAACGCTGCCGGCAAGGGCGACGACGAGGATCCACGTGGCCATGGGATTGAGGATGCCTGAAACAGAGCCGGGCCTACCACCCGGCTCGCATGAGCGCCAGCGCCGTAGCGACGAGCGGGAAGGCCAGCGAGAGCAGGCGGAGCGCGGATTCGCTCGGCCCGATCAGGCTCTCGCGATTCAGCGCCGTGCGCGAACCATCCCGGGCGCGTGTCGTGCCCTCGACCTCCAGCACGACTCTTCGTAGGCGGCGGACCGGCGTGGAGAGCCGACGCTGCGCGAGGGAGATCACGGTGGTGGCGGCCGCCACCACCACGGCAGACAGCTCCAGACGCCCGGCGCAGGCGAGGTAACCGGTGAGGGTCGGGAAGCCGCCCCACGCAAGGGCGAACCAGAGATCGGTGTGCAACCGTCCACCGAGGAGCTCGAGGTTGTAGAGCGGCACGAACGCCCCCCCGAAGGCGACGGCGACGAGGATCCAGAGGCTGAAGTCGAGCGCCACGACGATCCCGATCGCCATCGCTGCCGACACCGAGAGGACGGCGACGATGACAAGCGACCGCGACGGAACGGCGGTCTGCAACGGACGTCCGTGGAGCTCGTCGAGCGCGTGGGCGCCGATGCCCATGGCCAGGGCGAACGCGACGAGGCACAGACCGAGCCGTTCCCACGACACCGTCGGCGCCAGGCACCCGCCGATGGCGACGTAGGAGAGATGCCACGCGGTGTACGGGAGGTGGAGCAGCGTCACGTAGTCCCGCCAGCCTCCCGGCCGCAACGAGTAGAACGCAGGCCCGACGCTCACCCCTTGCTGCCCCAGACGATCATGCCGCCGCCGAGGCTGAGCCGCCTGACCCGCACCTCCTCGATGCCCGCGTCCGTCCATGCGGTGCGCAGCCGCGACTCCGGCCACTCGCTGCCGAAGCGCCGGATGGAGCCACCCAGGAACGACCCGACCTCGGCCCACCCGGGAGAGATCGCCCGGCCGGCCAGCGGCAGGCCGGCACGGACATAGAGCTCCCACGGCGGACGCCAGATCCCGACCGGAACAGCGAACTCGAGCATGGCCATCGTCCCCCCTGGCTTGACCACGCGGGCCAGTTCGACCATGGTCGCCGCGGGGTGGTCGACGTACCGTAGGAGGTACGTGACGGTCAGGTGGTCGAACGTCTCGTCCGCGAACGGAAGCTGCTCGGCTCGTCCCTCCACGATCGTGGCGCGCTCCGCCAGGCGGCGCCGCGCGACCGCGAGCATCTCGGGACTCTGGTCGAGTGAGGTCACCGTGAAGCCCCGCGTCAGGAGGCGCTCCGAGACGAGACCCGTGCCGGCCGCGACGTCCAGCACATGCCCGCCGTCCTGCGGCAGCCGGCCCACGAGGAAGCGCCGCCAGCGAGGATCCTGGCCGAACGACAGCACTGCGCCGACCCGGTCGTAGGTGGCGCCGAGGGGAGCAAAGAGCTGTCTCGCCTGATCGCTTCGGGAGGAGAGGGTCACCGCGGCTCTATCCTGGCACGGTGGAGACGCTGGCCGGGGAGATCGAGCAGATTGCCGAGCGCGCGGCGGCCCTGGCGCCGACGGGGTTCGGGCTGGGGGCCGTGCTTGCGGCCGAGCGGGCGGAAGGTGAACGCGGCTACCTCTGCGCGTTCATCTCAGGGGAGGAACGGGTCTGGGCCGTGCTCGCCGACGGGGGCAGCGTCATCTCCGATCGGCTGGTCGTTCGCGACGTGGTCTCGGTCGCCGCCTTGTGCGAGCTCGCTGCCGACTCGGCCTTCCCGGGTGATCTCACCGCACTGATCGCGTCACTCGCCGAGCTGGCGGCAGCGGAGGCTCCGGACGGCATCGACCGTGCGATCGCAGCGGCGGAGGCGCTCGCCGGCCTGCTCGCAGTGGAGCCGGCGCTGGCCTCTCCCCAACGCCTCGACGCGATCGGGGCCGCGGCCCGGCGGCTGGAGATCGAGCTTGGGGACGCCACCTCGGGCTCGCCGTTCTCCGCCGTGATGCGGGGGGCCTCACAGGCCATCGGCGAGCTCGCTGCGGAGGTGGAGCAGCGCTATCTCGTGGCCTTCGCGCGCTGATCGTCTACGCTTCGGGGATGGAAGGCGGTGGCGGGTTCTTCGGTTTGGGCGGCGACCCCGAGGACATGCTGCGCGGGCTCCGCGAGTTCGCCGAGCAGCAGGCCGAAGGGGTGAAGGATGCGCAGCGCGAGCAGTTCGCGACTCTGACGCTGCAGACCGCGGTCGAGCTCACGACGGCGGCGCTCGCGCAGATCCAGGTCAACGGTGGTGCCGATCAGCAGGCTGTTGCCCTGCGAGATGCAATGCGTGTGCTCTTCCCGGAGGCCGTCGCACTTGTCTCGGCCGCCCGCCAGGGCTTCATGCGCGAGTAGCGCCTCGACGTGTATGCCGGCGCGGCGTCCCTTAACGTTTGACCGGGGCTGTCGTTGGTGCGGGGTGGCTCAGGCAACGATGGAGAAGCCGCCGTCCACGATCAGGGTCTGACCCCGGATCATGGCTGCGTCCTCCGAGCAGAGGAAGGCGACGAGGCCGGCGACGTCGTCGGGGGTGACGAGGCGCCCTGCGGGATTCCCAGCACCCATCTCCAGCATCTGCTGCTTGTTCGGGAAGTGCTCGAGCGCGCCTGTGTCGACGACGCCCGCGGAGACCGCATTCACTCTGATGCCCCTGGGTGCGAGCTCGACTGCGAGGTAGCGCACCAGGCTCTCCAGCGCAGCCTTGGAGGTGCCGACGAGTGTGTAGTTGTCGAGCACGCGCGTCGATCCCAGGCTGGAGATGCCGACGATCGCCGAGCCCTCCGGCATCGATGGTGCGGCCACGCGCGCCAGCTGGAGCAGAGCACGCGCGTTTGCGGCGAGCGTCCAGTCCCAGTGCTTGTCCTCCGTCTCCAGCGCGGGCCGGATGACACCGGTCGCCGCGTTGTGGACGAGGACGTCGAGCGGCCCGAGCGCGGCCACCTGCGCCAGCACCTTGTCGGAGGTGATGTTGCCGCGGACGAGGACCGGCTCAGTGCCGAGCCGGCGCAGCTCCTCGGCCGTCTCCTCGGCCGTCGCGTCCGACCGGAAGTACCCGATGGCCACGCGGGCAGCGCCCTCCCGGGCGAGCCTGAGGGCGATCGCCTTGCCGATCCCTCTCGAGCCCCCAGTGACGAGAACCGTGCCGCCGCGCACCATCGCGGTCAGGGAAGCGGCGCGGCCGCGGGAGCGGACGAGGGGAGCTGCTCCCACCCGGGGCGCGAGCGTGGCTCGACGTCCTCGGCGTCTTCGGCCTTCGACGAAGCGTGCCCGAGGCGCTCGAGGAGCGCGACCTTCTCCTCCGCGTAGCGACGAACGGGATCTCCCTCCGGCAGCTCCCCGATCGCCTCGCGCACCCTGGCCCGGATCTGGAACGCGAAGTGGGGCGTGGCGGGGCCGACGAGGGCGTCGATGTCGTCGGTGGTCAGGGCTGCCACGCGCCCAAGAGTAACGAGTACTGTCGCCGGAGTGCGCCGGGTCTCCCGCCTCGAGTCCCCCCTCCCCGGCAGGGTGCCGTTCCTACGAGGGCGCCTTCCCTGGAACGCGCGTGCTGCGACGGGAGGTCTGACGCCGTGAGCCCGGAGCGGCGCACCGCCCTCGTGTCGGTGTTCGCGGCGGTCGCGCTCATCGCGCTCAAGCTTGCCGTGGGCCTGACCAGCGGCAGCCTCGCCTTCGTGGCGGAGGCGGTCCACTCGGGCACCGATCTCGTCGCGGCGCTCCTCACCTTCTACGCCGTGGGGTACGCGAGACGCCCGGCCGACGCCGGCCATCTCTACGGTCACGGCAAGGCGGAGCATCTGGCGGCGTTGTCCGAGGCGGCCGTGCTCGGGCTGGTCAGTCTCGGGATCGGCGGGCTCGCCGTTCACCGCCTCCTCTCCGGCGGGCATCAGGTGGAGGCCGCGTGGTGGGCCTTCGCGGTTGCCGGCGTGATCGTGGTCATCGACGGAATCCGGGCCCTGGTGTCGCTGCGCGCCGCACGGCGTCTTCGCAGCGAGGCGCTCTTCTCCAACGCGCTGCACTTTGCCGGCGACCTCGCCGGCACGCTGGCGGTGATCGCGGGGCTCGTCGCGGCCCGGCTCGGCTGGCAGCAAGGGGATGCGGTGGCAGCGCTCTTCGTCGCCGTCCTCGTCGTGTTCGCCGCTGCTCGCCTCGGTGCCCGCAACGTCGACGTGCTGATGGATCTCGCACCCGCCGATCAGGTGGCCGCCGTGCGACGTGCCATCGCGGGTCTGGAGCCCCCCGTCGCCGTCCAGAGGTTGCGGGTCCGCCAGGCGGCGGGACGCGCGTTCGTCGATCTCGTCATCGGTGTCTCGCCGGCAGCGGCGGTCGGCCAGGGGCACGCCGCGGCGGACCGTGTGGAACAGGCGGTCGAGCAGACGCTCCCAGGTGCCGACGTGGTCGTTCACGTGGAACCTCTCCGGGCTGCGGACTCGATGACCGAACGAGTGCGCGCCGCAGCCATGTCCGTCTCTCTGGTGCGGGAGGTCCACGACCTCGCCGTGATCGAACTGGCGAACGGTGGCCTGCAGGCGGTGCTGCACTTGAAGCTCCCCGGGGGGACATCCCTCGAGCAGGCACACGGCCTGGCGGAGGAGGTCGAAGCCGCCATCCTGCAGACCGTCTCCGAGATCTCCGCTGTACACACGCACCTCGAGCCGCTCGAGGACGCCGCCACGGCGCGCGAGCTCGGCACAGGGCCCGCGGTCGTCGACCGCCTCGTCCGCGAGCTCACCGGGGCCGGCCCACGCGCGGAGCGCTTCCTGTACACCGAGGAAGGGCTCGTGGTGCTGCTCACCCTCGGGCTCTCCGCCTCGGCGACCCTCGCGCAGGCTCACGATCAGGCCCGGGCCGTCTCTCGCGCCATCCGCGAGGCGCTCCCCGGAGTGGCCGACGTGATCGTGCACACCGAGCCCTGAGCCGAGGTGCCGGGAGCACCGTGATGCAGCCTGTGAGCTCCGCCGTCACGCGGTTTCCCGTCCACTAACCTTGGGCGATGCGCCTGTGCATGTTCCACCCGACCGACAAGCCCATGGTGCGCGGGTGGGTCGGCCGCCTCGACGGCGACCGCGTCGTCCATCTCGCGGCCCAGACGTTGCAGCACTTCTTCTCCGGTGGCTCCTCGTCACGCGAGCACGACGTGTACGCGCGGGATGCGGTCACTCTCGTCGTGCCGGTCCTGCATCCTCCCGCGGTTCGGGTGTTCGAGAGCGCCGACCTGTTCTCGTTCGCGAACCCGGCTGCCGTGTTCGGCCCCGGCGCCGCGATTGCCGGGCCGGACGGTGTCGAGCTCGAAGCACATCTCCGCCTGGCCGGGCTGGTCGGGCTCGAGCAGACGCTCGGTGGCATCGGGCTCTACGTCGAGGTTCGCGCCCGTGATGCGATGCCCCCCAAGGATCGTGACTTCGGCAGTGTCTTCGGGCCCCTGGTGGTGACCATGGACGAGGTCGGCTCGGAGCTGCCCGCGACCTGCCAGGTGGGCGGGCAGCCGGCCTGGGCCGGCGACCTTGGCGGGTGGCCCTGGGCCCGGGCCTGCGAGCTGGCCGCCAGAGGAACCGCCCTCCGCACCGGCGACCTGCTCGTCAGCCCGGCGGCAACCGTCGTGCCCTTGCCGCGGGGAGCGGTGCTCGAGCTGGAGTGCGCGCCCCTCGGCGCGCTCGCTCTCGGGGTGGGTCGATGAGCGTCAGGCGAGCCGGCGTCGCGGACCTCGACACCCTGCGCGCGCTCTGGCTCGGTTTCGGAGAGGAGGTACCCGAGCCCGCGTACTCCGGGATCCTGCAGGCCGATCAGCTACGTGAGCTCGAGGAGATCGTCGAGCGCGAGCTCGCCTTCCTCGCAGAGCGCGACGGGCAGGCGGTCGGGTTCGCACTGGCGCGGCGCCGTGGCGCGCGGGTCTTCGAGCTGACTGATCTCTATGTCGTGCCGGAAGCCCGTCGCGACGGCGTCGCCGGGCGTCTTGTCCACGCCGTCGTCGAGGCGCTGCCTCCCGAAGTGGAGATGGTGCGTCTCGAGGTGCTCACGGGCAACGCCTCCGCCCGCGTCGTGTACCAGCGCTGGGGGCTGCGGGAGGAGTCGCTGGTGCTCGCCGCCCCCGTGGCCGCGCTCCGCGAGCGGCTGACACCGGGCCGTCACGCCGAGTCGTTCGGCTCGATCCACGTACAGACCGACGACCGGCCCTGGGTGGAGCAGGCCGTGGCGCAGTACGCCTTGCGCACCGGGTCGAAGGGAAGCCGCGTCGAGGGGCCACGGAACGGATGGACGACGGTGTACGACGAGGCCGTCGACCGCGATCCGAACATCGCGCTGCGCTTCGCCCGCGAGCTCTCCGAGCGCCTGGGGGCGGTGGTCATCGCTCTTGCGCTCGAGCTCGACGAGGTTGTCCGCCTCACCGCGCTCGACAGGGGCGGCATCGTCGACGAGTATCTCTCCGTGCCCGAGTTCTACGGCCAGCTGCCACCCGGTGACGTGATCGGGCTGGCGGCCAACCCCACCGTGCTGCATCGCCTCACCGGCGCCGATCCCGCTGCGGTGAAGGCTGTCGCGCGCACCGCTTCATCCCCGGCGGAGCTGCCGGCCGCGAGGGAACTGCTCGCCGCGATCGGCGGCGTGCTCGGGCTCGAAGGCGTCCTCGAGGGGTACGCAGGGTGAGCGACCCGCTGGCGGATGTGACGACCGCCGAGCTCGCCGGCCGCCTCGGCCAGCCCGATCTCGTCCTGCTCGACGTACGCCACGAGCTCGAGTTCGCGGGCGTGCTCGGCTCGCCCTGCGATCCCCGGCAGGGGCACATCCCCGGTGCCCGTCACATCGCGATCGACGAGCTGCTGGACCTGGACGCCGCAGCCGTGGTCGAGGCGGTCGGGGTGCCGCCGGGCACCGAGGTGATCGCGTACTGCCACTCGGGGGCTCGCTCCGAACATGCGGTCGGCGTCCTGCGGTCGGTTGGCTACGCGGCCAGGAACTACCGCGGGTCGTGGCACGAGTGGTCGCAAGACCCCTCGCTACCCGTTGCCTAGTGCGGCACCACGAACCGTTGGAACTGCCTTGGTGTGGTGGCCGCCTGTCGGAGTTCCAGTCGTCACGGTTGGAGGCACCGCACTAGATCACGCCGGCGTGCCGGCCTGCTGTAGGAACGCCTCCACCAGCGCCGTCCCCTGGCGGGACCACAGCGGGAGATGCTCGGCGTTCTGCTCGCGCATGCCCTCGAGGGAGGTCGGCAGCTCTGCCGCGCCCGTCTCGCACCAGTGGTCGAGCATCTCGGGTGTGACTTCCGGATGGAACTGCACAGCCCAGGTGCGCTCGCCGAGGCGGTAGGCCTGGAGCGCGTTGTCGTTGGCAGCGAGGAGCTCGGCGCCCGCCGGGAGCTTCCACGTGTAGTAGTGCCACTCGAGGGCGAGGAAGCGCTCGGGGAAGGCAGCTCCGACCACCGGGTCGGCCGCGGCAGCCTCGGTCAAGCTGACGGGATGCCACCCGACCTCCGCCACCTGGGCGGGGCCGACCCAGGTGCCCGCCGCCCGCGCGATCAGCTGCGAGCCGAGACACACCCCGAGTAGCGGCACGCCGCTCTCGATCGCCTCGGCCACGAAGGCGACCTCGGAGGTCAGCCACGGGTGCTCGGCGTCCTGGTCGGGGTGGGCGATCCCTCCGAAGACCATGATCGCGTCGAACGCCGTCGCGGCGGACGGTGCCGGGCTCCCGTCAGGGGGCAACCACACGGTCAGCTCGTCGCCCCGGGCGACCGCGTGGTGCTCGTACGCCCCGCCGCCGCCCATGGCGCCGGGCTCGTGGATGACGGAGAGCACGCGCATGTCCGGCGACTCTAACCGTCAGAACAGGGTCAGCTCGGCCGGGGGGAGATCGAGACCCCCACTCGCCGGTACTCCCGCCTCGTCGAGCAACCCGCGGAAGATGACGGCGCTCCGCGGCGCGAAGTCGTCGCGGTTGTTGTTGAAGAAGGCGTACACCTCGTCGGCCTCCTCGGCCAGGCGTCGCACCGGACCCACCCATTCGCGCAGCTCCTCCGGGTCGTACATCCAGTCGAAGCGGTCGGCGGCCGATGCAGCGCCGCGGATGTTCCAGGTGCGCCAGTTGCGTCCGTGGAAACGCACGTAGGCGACGCTGTGCGTGGCGGCGGCGACGCGAGGAGAGACGTTCGAGGCTCGGGTCAGGGGGCTGTCCACCGATACGTAGGCGAGACCGAGCCGTTCGAGCAGTGCCAGCGTGTCCTGGCGCTCGTCCTGCGCCATCCACGAGCTGTGACGGAACTCGATCAAGGGGACGAGCGGCTCCAGCCGCTCCCGCACTCGCTCGAGCTCCGACACGGAGTCGCGGCTCTTGACGAAGCGCGGGTGGTACTGCAGCAGCGTGCCGCGCCACTTGCCCGACAGCTCCAGCGGCTCGAGCGCGCCACGGAAGCGCGCAAAGCCGTCATCCGAGGGCATGCCCTCGTGGCCGGTCAGGGCGGCGCTCGCCTTGACGTGGAAGACGAAGTCGTCGGGTGTCCGCGCGGCCCAGCGGCCGGTCACCTGCGGGTCGGGTAGGGCGTAGAAGGGCGAATCCACCTCGACAGTGTCGAAGCGCTCGGCGTAGTAGCGAAGCCGGGCCTCGGCCGTGGACACCCCACGCGGGTACCACTTCTCGAGCAGGCCCTTGTCGGCCCAGCTGCACGTTCCGATGCGGACGGTCGCAGGCACCAGGGACGCAGCCATGGGTGGCCCGCGCCTACGCGGGCCACCCATGGCAGGCGATCACTTCTTGGTGACGACCTTGCTCGTCACCGTGAAGCCGTTGACGGTCGGGTTGATGCAGTTGGCGTTGACGATCGCCGCCCGCAGCTGGTCGCAGAGCGACGCCGCGTTCCCTGTCTGCGCGACTGCCCGGGCCCGGAAGAACGTCCCGGTACGGGCGCGGTAGCTGAACGACCCGTCGGCCTTGGTCGTGACCGTCCGCACCTTGCGCAGGGCGGTCTTCTTGACCCCCGCGATCACGTCGACCTTGACACCGGCACGCGGCTGCCCGCCCTGCGTGACCTTGCCGGTCACGGTGGCACCGAGACCCGACCGCTTGGCCGCTACGGTCACTGCGCCCGGTGAGATACCGGCCGCCGTCCAGGCGAACTGGGCGGTGTCGAGCGCGCCCACGCCTGCCTTCCAGGGGATCCAGGCGGCGAAGAACGCTCCGGACGTGACGGGGCTGAGCACGCCGTTCAAGGTGAGCTCGGCAGAGAGGAACTTCGCGCCGAAGGTCGCTCCTCCCTTGTCTGTCGGAAGGTCGGGTGGAGCCAGGCAGAACTGGAGCTTCACCGCGCCGAGCGGCGCCTCGCCGGCCGCAGTCGCACGCAGATAGGCCGGGAGGTTGATCGTCTGACCGGCTGCGGAGAGCTGGAGCAGCCAGGTGGCGAGCGGGACGTCGGTGCCGATGCACGCGGTCTGCGAGGCCACGGGCACTGCACCGGGCGGCGCCACCACGATCGGTCCTTCGAGCGGCAAGAGCGCCCCACCGAGCGCGAGGGCGCTCACCTGGGCCCTGGCCGTGCCGATTTGCGTCCCGGGCGCCTGATTCGAGGTCACGCTCGAGGCAGCCGGGATATAGATGCTGACAAGCGCAGTGGCGTCGTCGGCGACCGCGGCGGACGCGTTGATCACGGTGGTCGCGCCTGCTTGGCTGATCAGCAGTTTGGGCGATCCGTATGCGGCGTAGGCTGCTGCGACGGTGACCAGCGCAGCCGTGACGGCCGCCAGCACGATCGCCGTCAGACCGAGGCGTGTTCTCATCGGGGCATCTCCTCCTAGGGTTCGCGAACGCAGGGATGGTAGACGGCCCGCGCGGAGAAAGGCGGGATCCTTACAACTCGCTAAGGTCAGCGGGCCGGAACGAGGCCGCTCGTCTTCACCCATTGGGCGTTGTCGTAACGGTAGAGATAGACGAAGTCGATGGGGTAGGAGTCGTTGACCCCCGTGCGTAGCCTGATGCCCGGTAGCAGGAACGGATTCGCCGTCGTGTCGAGGGAGCGTGCCGCCGCCAGCAGTCCGCTCCGCGTGAGGTTCTTCCCTGCCCGCTTCAGGGCGTCGACGATCGTCCAGGCAACCGTCATCCCGTACCAGTTGTAGACGTCGGATTGCCTGCCCCCAGGGTAGTGGCGCTTCATGATCGTGCGGTACAGCCTGAGCGCAGCGTCCTTGGCCCAGAGCGGGTCGTTCGGGTTCTTGACGAAGGCGATCGAGAGCGCGCCCCTGGTCAGCTCGGGCGCGTTCAGCTTGGCGATGCCCATGATCGTCGGCTCGATGGAGATCGAGGAGATGATCACCTGCGGCTTCCACCCCAGCCTGTGCGCAGCCAGGAGCGCCTGGATCATGAACTTCGGCGTGGCGAACAGGGCGAGCGTGTCTGCGCCGGAGGCCTTGAGGGAGGCGATCTGGCTGGCCACGTCGGCCGCGCTCAGCTCGTACGGCGCCGAAGCGACGATCCGCGGGCCCTTCCCGGCGATGGCCCGCGAGAGACCCCGCGTCATGTCCTTGCCGAGCTCGGTGTTCTCGAGCAGCACGGCGACCTTCGCTCCCTTGCGCTCCCTGGCCAGGTAGCGGCCGTAGACCGCGCCCTCGCCACGGTAGCTCTGCAGGAAGCCGAGCGTCCACGGGTGGGTCCTGGCGGCCGACCCGATCGCGTCCGAGCCGTCGGCCACGAACAGCTGCGGGACCTTGGCGGCGTTCAGGTAGTCGCGGATGGCGAGATTGTTGGCCGTTCCGACGGAGTTGAAGACGGCGAGCACCTGATCCTGCTCGACGAGCTTGCGGGTGAGCTGAACGGTCTGCGCGGGGTTGTAGGCGTCGTCGTAGTAGACGTAGCGAATGCGCCGGCCGTGGATGCCGCCGGCGGCATTCACATAGTCGAAGTACGCCTTCGCCCCTGGTGCCACGGAGCCGAAGGCAGCGGCCTCCCCGGAGAGGGGAACGGTCCCGCCGAGCACGATCTCGCTGGCTGTCACACCCGGGTCGGCCGTGGACGAGCCGGCGGCCGAGGCTGCGACGGCGAGGGCGACGACCAGCAGGGTGGAGCCCAGCGCGAGGACGCGCTTGCTCAACGGCTGACCAGGGTGGTCAGGGCGGGGACGATCAGTGTCGCGTCACCGATCGTCGCTCGCGCCGCCGACGGCATCGGCAGATCGAGGTAGAGCAGGTTGCCGGGGTTCTGGGCGAGCGACGACGATCCGAGCGTGAGCATGAGTCGCGACCCGCGCGGAACGACCGTCGCCTGGTCGATCATGCGAATGGT
Source organism: uncultured Actinomycetes bacterium (assembly GCA_963738505.1). Classification (GTDB taxonomy): domain Bacteria; phylum Actinomycetota; class Thermoleophilia; order Gaiellales; family Gaiellaceae; genus Gaiella. The sequence goes on from CAVTWR010000020.1 coordinate 119,109, forward strand.
CACGGTGCGCGTGCCGGGCTTCGTCGGGACCCCGCCGCCTGCGACCACGATCTCCCGGCCTGCCGGGGTGACGGCGCTGAGAACGGCCACGATCCGCGACCAGCCGCCGGTGGCCGTCACCGCGACCTTGACCTGCGGTGCACCGAACACCTCGAGCTTCGTTCGCAGGGGCGTGGTCCGGCGGCGGCTGCGGCCACTCGCGGCGATCGCCTGGCGGCCCTTGAGCGCGATCTTCAGGGACTGCACGGGAGGAAGCGTGGCGAACCGCGACACCGTGGCCTTTCCTTCCGCCGCAATCACCACCGGGCGCTGGTCGTCGAGCGCGACCTGGGCACCCCGAAGGTGCCGGTCGAACCAGAGCTTGCCTTCGGCGAGCATCAGGCCCGAGTCGGGGCCGGGGAAGGTCGACGGAGCGTGACCGTGGTTCCCGATCCACAACCGCTTCGGGCCGGCGACCAGGCCGAAGGCCTTCACGGCCTGCTCCAGTCCGAACGCGAAGTCCCGCCGCCCCTGCATCAGGAACACCGGTGTCCGGATCGTGGCGAGCCTGGTGATCGAGCTACGCGCCGCGGCGAACGAGGAGACGCCCGTGAGCGTTCCCGAGAACGCGGCCGCGCGGATCGCCAGCACCTCCGCCGAGATGCGAGCCGGGTCGATGCTGGAGAGGAATCCCGCGATGACGCCGGTCTTGGCGAGACCTTGCGGCGCGAGCGCCTGCTCGAGGTCGGTCCACGTCTCGGCGACCTCGATCGCCGCCCACGGGACTCCGGCCACGAGCGAGTTCCAGGCGGCGCCGCCACCGTAGGAGATACCCCACGCTCCGATCCGGTCGTCGGCCACCTCGGGTCTGTCGCGCAGGTAGCCGAACGCGGTCTTGACGTCGTCGATCTCGGCAGGCCCGTCGATGCCGACCAGGCCGCCAGAGGCTCCGTGACCGCGGGCGTCGTAGGACAGCACGGCATAGTCGGGTCCGATCACGCCCATCGCCTGGGCGATCGTGTTCGCAGACGACCGGGTGCCGCCCAGGCCGTGCATGAAGACGACACCCGGCCAGCCGCCGGTCGGCGGGCTGCCGTCGGGGAGGAACAGCGTGGCCGCGAGCGGGGTGCCATCGCTCGAGACGAGAATCAGCTCGGTCTGCGAGAAGGTGGTCGCGGGCGCCGCGGAGGCGACGAACACCACGAGCGACACGACGAGGGCACCCAGAATGGCGCGAAACGACTGCACGACGTGTGAACGGTAGCCGATACCCCGCACCGCGCAGCACCTGACCCCGGGCTCTCGATCCCTAGACCCGGGCCTGTGATCCCTACAATCGCCGGATGGACTCGCGAGCGATCGGGGTGTTCGACTCGGGGGTCGGTGGGCTCACCGTCCTCCACGAGTGCCTGGTCACGCTGCCGCACGAGGACTTCCTCTACCTCGGAGATCACGCGCGGCTCCCCTACGGCCCCCGCCCGCTGCAGGAGATCCGCCGCTTCGCGCTCGAGGTGGGCCGGTTCCTGGAGGGTGAGGCGGTCAAGCTCGTCGTGATCGCGTGCAACTCCGCAACGGCTGCGGCGCTGCCCGAGTTGCAGCAGACACTCGAGGTGCCGGTGCTCGGCGTGCTGCAGCCCGAGGCGCGCGCTGCTGCCCGCGGCACACGGAATCGTCGGATCGGCCTGCTCGCGACGCAGGCCACCGTGGACAGCGGCCGCTACGAGGCGCTCGTCGCCACGGTCGATGCCGGCGTCGAGGTGACGGCTGTCGCCTGTCCGGCCCTCGTGCCGCTGATCGAGTCGGCCGACCCCTTTTCGGAGCTCACGGTGGACGCCGTGCGGGCCGCGGCCGCGCCGCTCAAGACAGCGGGCGTGGACACCGTCATCCTCGGCTGCACGCACTACCCGCTGATCCGCCCGATCTTCCAGCGCATCTTCGGCCGGGGCGTGACCCTCGTGTTCTCGGCCGACGAGACGGCCCGAGAGGTGGCGGACACGCTGGCCCGCAAGGGCATCGAGAACGAGCCGGCTCGTGAGGGGGCGTACCGCTTCCTGACGACCGGTGATCCCGAGACCTTCCGCGCGTCAGGCACGCGCTTCCTGCAACTCCCGATCGGAGAGGTGGAACAGGTGACCGTGGCCGAGCTGGAGCGTGCAGTCGCATGAGCCGGAACGACGGGCGCAAGCCCGACCAGTTGCGGCCGCTGGACATCCAGGTGGACTACCTGGAGCAGCCGCACGGGTCCGTGCTCTACGCGCAGGGACGCACCGTCGTCCTGTGCACGGCCACCGTGGAGGAGGCGATCCCCCGCTGGTTGCGGGGCCAGGGTCGCGGCTGGATGACCGCCGAGTACTCGATGCTCCCTGCGGCAACCGGTGAGCGGACGCAGCGTGCCGTGACGCGCGGACGGCCCGATGGCCGGACGGTGGAGATCCAGAGGCTGATCGGCCGGTCGCTCCGCGCGGTGTGCGACTTCAAGGCGCTCGGCGAGCGCACCCTGTGGCTGGATTGCGACGTGCTGCAGGCGGACGGCGGCACCCGCTGCGCCTCCATCACCGGTGCCTACATCGCGGCACAGCGGGCGCTCGAGCGGATGGGACTGGGAAAGGCGCTCAACGGCTCCGTGGCTGCCGTCTCCGTCGGGATCGTCGGCGGCGAGGTGCTGCTCGACCTCGACTACTCGGAGGACTCCGGCGCCGAGACCGACATGAACGTGGTCATGACCGGTGGCGGGGAGCTGATCGAGGTGCAGGCGACGGCCGAGGGCGATCCCTTCTCGCGCGCGCTGCTCGACCGCCTGCTGGACGCGGCCACGGCCGGGATCGCCACGCTGACCTCGGCCCAGCAGACCGCCGCCGCGGAGTAGCCCCCCGTGCGGGCGCTTCTCGCCACCTCCAACCGGCACAAGCTCGAGGAGCTTCGTCGTGCGCTTCCGCAGTGGGAGGTCGAACTGCTCGACCGCGATGACGTCCCGGAGGAGAGCGGCCGGAGCTACGAGGACAACGCGCGGATCAAGGCCGTGCATGGAACCGCGTTCGCGGCGTCGGGGGTGTGGGTGATCGGCGAGGACTCCGGGATCGAGCTCGCGGCCCTCGGCGGTGCGCCAGGGACCTGCTCGGCCCGGTGGGCCGAGGACGGCGTGGCCCGCGCGCTCACCGAGCTCGAAGGTGCCGAGGACCGGCGCGCCCGGTATGTCTGCGTGATGGTCGCCCGTCGGCCCGACGGCTCCGAGCGGGTCGGCTGCGGCACGCTCGAGGGGACGATCGCGTCGGAGCGAAGGGGCGCGGCAGGATTCGGCTACGACCCGATCTTCGTGCCCGACGGGGAGACGGCGACGGTGGCCGAGCTCGGCGACTCCTGGAAGCGGCTGCACTCGCACCGGACGCGGGCCGCCGCTTCGCTGCTCCTCGGCTTCTCGACTGAAGCCTGACCCCCTTCTGGCCGATATCCGAGTCGATGACGGTTGACCCGACTGGCCGGTCCGACGGCGCCGACGCACTCGACGCTGCCCGTGACCTCCTTGCAGGCGAGCGGGATCTAGCCTCGGCCCTGCGGGAGATTCGCGACGACGCCGACCACGCGTCGGAGACGTACCGCGGGGTCGTCCGCTCGCTCGCGACCGCGCTGGCGGCGCGCGACGGCTACACCGGATCCCACTCCGACGTCGTTCACGACCTTGCGGTCGCGGTTGCCGCGAGGCTCGGGGTCGGGGACGACGTGATCGACGAGGTCAGGTCGGTGGCGATCCTGCACGACATCGGGAAGATCGGCATCCCCGACGGTGTGTTGCACAAGTCAGGCCCCCTGACCGCCGAGGAATGGGAGTTGATGCGAACGCATCCGGTGATCGGCGAGCGCATCCTCGGGCCCCTGGCCGGCTTTGCCAGCATCGCCCGCGCCGTCCGCCACGAGCATGAGCGCTGGGACGGGCTCGGGTATCCGGACGGGCTCTCGGGCGAGGAGATTCCGCAATCTTCGCGCATCGTCCTCGCCTCCGACGCTTTCCACGCCCTGGTCTCCGAGCGGCCCTACCGGTCGGCCCTCTCCCATGAGGACGCCATCGCGGAGCTACGCGCGTCGGCGGGAAGCCAGTTCGACCCGGCGGTGGTGGGCGCGTTGGTGGCCATCTTGCAGGAAGGCGCGATTCCGACCGTTGCGCCAGGTGCGTCGCGCCCAGGTCACCCGGAGCGGACGTTCCGCGTGGAACGCGAAGCGCGTGCCCTTCTCGCGATCGCCTCCGCCGGCGTGGTGGCTGACACCCTCTCGGAGCTCCTCGGCATCATCGCTGACGAGGCCTGTCAGGCTGTCGAAGCCACTTCGGTGCATGTTGCCCAGCTGGAGGCGGACGCGCGAATGCTCCGCGTGCTCGTCAACGTCGGCCGCCTCGGCCCGGGCGTCGAGCGGCAGCCGCCCAACGATCGCTACCGGCTCGACGAGGACGATCCGCGGCGGAGCATGTTGCTCGCCGGCCAGACGCTCGTGCTCGACCGCACGCGGGACGGCGAGGCCGGGCGGATGCGCGAGCTCCTGGTCGCGCTCGACCTCGAGTCGTGCGTGCTCGTCCCGATTATGATCGGCGGGGTCGCCTGGGGCGACGTGCTCGTCACACGCGCGCGAGGCCAGCTGCCGCTGGACGAATCCTCCATCCGCTTCGTGAGGACGGTTGCCGGTCAGATCGGCGCCGCGGTGGCGCGCATGGAGCTCTTCACCAAGATGGCCGACCTCGCGTTCCGCGACCCGTTGACCGGCGTCGGCAACCGGCGCGCGTTCGACGAGCGTCTTGAGCTCGTGGTCCGCGACGCGCTGTCCAACGGCTCGGAGCTGGTGCTCGTACTCTGTGACGTGGACAACCTGCGCGACCTGAACGAGGCGGGCGGCCATCAGGCGGGCGATGCCGCGCTCCTGGCGGTCGCCGGCACGCTCAGCCGGGCCGCGGCGTCGGCGGCCGTCTACCGGTTGGGTGGCGACGAGTTCGCCGTGCTGCTCGAGCACGCCGATCACGAGGTCGGCCGGATTCTCGGAGAACGTGTCCTCCAGAACCTCCCGGACGGGCTGTCGGTCTCCTGCGGTGTGGCCGGTCTCGGCACGTTCAATCGAGCCGCCGATCTCCTGCGGGCCGCCGACCACGCCCAGTACGTGGCCAAGCGAGGCGGGCGATCACGGGTGTGCGTCGCCACCCCCGACGCGCAGCTCGCCTGGCCCGACGGAGACGGTGCTGCGGTCCCTACGCGCCGCACAGGGCATCGTGCCCGACCGGATGTCTCGCGATTGCTCGAGAGAACGCTCGCCGCGCTCGACGGAGCGCTGCTCGGCGCCTCCGCGCTCGAGCGTCTGGAGGCCGTGATCGCCGTCGCCGCGCCTGCGCTCGATCTGGCACGGTCCGCCGTTTCCCGGGTGGTCACGGGGACCGGGACGCTCGAGGTCGTGGCCACCCACGACTACCGCGGAGGTCACATGTGGGCGCTTGCGCTCGGCGGCAACCCTGACCCCTACGAGTTGGCGGAGTTCCCGGCCACTGCACGTGTGATGGCCGCCGGCGGGAGCTTCCTGGCCACTGTCGATGATCCGCGATCCGATCCCCACGAGGTTGCACTGCTCCGGGAGTGGGGTCTTGAAGCAGTCGTCGCTGCGGCGGCCGGAAACCAAACGGCGACCTGGCTGGTTGAGGTCTTCGGCGACGCTCGAACCGCCCTGCTGGCGGATGCCGAGGGCCCCTTGCGATTGCTGGTGGCGGAGGCTGTCCGCCGGGCGGTACCACTCCGCGCCGACGGCGCACTCGCAGCGTGACCGGCGCCGTCAGCTCGGGCGGCGGTTGACCAGCTCGTAGTTCAGCGCAGCCCCGAACACGATCACGTTCGCGAGGACGTAGAAGTAGATCAGGAGCAGGAAGGTGGCGCCGAGCGCCTGGAGGGCGATCACGTCCCGCGCCAGCGCCACGAAGAGCGGCAACGCCTGCAGCAAGAGGGCGAGCACGACCGCCCCGAGCGCCGCGCCCGGCGCGGCCTGCCGCAACGTCAGCGGGGCGTTCGTCAGCCGTTCGTACGCGCTCAGCAGGAAGAGAAAGAGCCCGGCTGCGGAGCTGAGCAGCGTGAAGGCGACGCCGGCCACCGGGCCGCCGAGCGCCCCGCCGCCGTACCTGGTCCACAGGTCGTAGCCGAGCGTCCCGACCGCGAGCGCCGCGAACAACACGATCAGGCTCACCGACATGTAGGCCGCGGCCACGAGCTTGCCGTGCACGAAGCGCCGGTTGGGACGCCCCCACATCACGTTGAACGCGGACTCGAGGGCGGAGAACAGTGACAGCGAGCTCCAGAGCAGGGCGGCGGAGCCGACCACGGTGAGCGAGCCGATGTTCCTCTCCACCTGGCGCACCGCGCTGACGATGCTGTCCACCGGTTGCTGCGGGAAGACGTCCCGCAGGTACGAGACCAGGGCGCCCTCGGAGTCCGCCTGTCCCAGGACGCCCAAGAGGGCCAGGGAGAGGAAGACGAGGGGCACGAAGGAAGCGAGGGCAAAGTAGGCCACCATCGCAGCCAGGTGCGTGCCACGCTCGGTGAAGAAATGTGCGAACGCGCGCCTGACCACACAGGCCATGCTAGGTTCGGGCGCCGATGGATGCGAACGAGGCACTCGACGGACTGCTCCACGTCTCCGCCCAGGTGCGTGAGGCCGTCCTGCTCGACTCCGACGGGATCGTCGCTCGAGGCGCACTGAGCGCGGAGCGCGCATCGCGTCTGGCGGCCGGGGGGCAGACGCTGCTGGAGCGGGCCGGTGCGCTCCGCGGCGAGCCGCCCGTGGAACAGGTCAGGGTCTCGCTCGACGCGGGCGACCTCTACGTCCTGCGCCGCGACCGGCGGGTGGCGGTCGCCACCACCGTTCCCGACTCCACGAGAAGCCTCGTCGTGTACGACCTGCGGGTCGCGCTCGAGCGTTGGGAAGACGGGCCTGATGCGTAGCCTGGCCCGGCTCGCGCTCCTGGCGCTCTTCGTCGCCGGAGTGAGGCTCGCCCTCCGCAAGGCGGCGCCCGTCTCGCGCGCCACCGTCGGGTACGTCGACGGCTCGACCGTGGAGCTCCCGCCCGGGTCGCCCTTGGAACAAGAGCTGGCGGGCATCGCGGCGACGGTGCTACAGGCGTGAGCGACCCACTGGCGCAGCAGCTCGTCGACGCAGCCCTGCTCGAGGGTGACTTCCTGCTCCGCTCGGGGCGGCGCTCGAGCTACTACCTCGACAAGTACCGCTTCGAGACCCGTCCCGACCTCCTGCGTGCCCTCGGCGAGCGACTCGCCGCGGCGGCCCGGGAGGTCGAGCCCGAGCACGTCCGGCTGGCCGGACCGGAGCTCGGAGCGGTCCCGCTCGCCGCTTCGGCAGCCATGGCGTCCGGTATCCCCTTCATCATCGTTCGCGGTGAGACAAAGGGATACGGCACAGGGAACCGCATCGAAGGGCCGTTCGCGGACGGTGATCTCGTGTGCCTGGTCGAGGATGTCGTCACGTCGGGCGGCGCCCTCGCCGAGGCAGTGGAGGCCGTTCGCGAGGCCGGCCTCGTCGTGCGTCACGCCGTGTGCGTCGTCGATCGTGAGGAAGGCGGGGTGGACGCTCTCGCACGCATCGGCGTGCGCCTGCGCTCGCTCTTCCGCTCCAGCGAGCTTCTCGCGCTACGCGTGCCGACGGAACCCTCTGGTTGAGCCTGGGCGGCGCAGCGGTAAAGGCCGCTTCGCCGCAGGACCTGGAAACGACAACAGGGAGGAACAGCAATGACCAAGCAGGAGTTCGTGGACGCGGTGGCTGCCGACGCAGGTCTCACCAAGCGTGATGCCGAGGCGGCAGTGAACGCGTTCCTGGACACGGTGACCAAGGCGCTCAAGAACGGCGACTCCGTCACCTTCACCGGTTTCGGCAAGTTTTCGACGTCGCAGCGTGCTGCTCGCGATGGTCGCAACCCCCGCAACCCGAGCCAGGTAATCCGGATCCCGGCGGCGACGGTGCCGAAGTTCTCGGCCGGCTCGCAGCTCAAGAAGGCAGTCAACTAGTGCGACGTCTCTCGACGTTTGTCCTGGAACCCGGGTCGGGCGTGGTGATCGCCGCACTCGTTGGTGGAAGGTCGGCCGCGGAGCGGCCGGCTGTTTCTGTTGCGATCAGGCTCCGCTTCGCGGAGGGCCACGCCGTGGCCGGTGATCGCCTGTCGGAGTTCCGGGCCCGACGTTTGGAGACACCGCACTAGCTTCTCCCGACCGAGGCGGTCTGCCGCTCCGCGGCGGCCCGTCTCGGTCGTGTTCTTCTACCGGGGGAGGCATCACGGTAGAGGCCGCTCGACACCGAACATACGTTCGTGTAGGGTGGCGCTGTGCAGCTGACGTTCGATGCCGCCGACCGCCTGGTCGAGCTTGTGCAGGCGGAACGCGGGCCGGTTCCAGCTGCGGCTGCGGCACGGGCGCTCTTCGCTCTGAAGAGCGCCCCGACCGCACTCGCGCGCTCACTGCTCGAGGACGTGGTGCGGGACGACGCACGTCTCGCCTGGTGCGGGGCGGACCTGGTCGGGCTCAGCGAAGCGCCCGGCCGCGCGCTCGACCTGGCCCAGGCGTCGTTCGTCGTCGTCGATCTCGAGACGACGGGGCTCCGACCCGGGTCGGCGCGGATCTGCGAGATCGGGGCACAGCGGATCGACGCGCTCGAGCTCACGGGCTCGTTCGAGACGCTGGTCGACCCCGGCGTGCCCATCCCACCGGCCGTCACCGCACTCACCGGCATCCAGCGGGGCACCTTGCGGGGCGCACCGCGGGTCGAGCTCGCAGTTCGACGGCTGCTCGCGGTCAGCGGCGACGCCGTCTTCGTGGCGCACAACGCCCGCTTCGACCTCGGGTTCCTCGACCGTGAGGTGGAGGCAATCACCGGCAGGCGCATTGCCGGGCCGGTGGTGGACACGATGTGGCTCGCCCGCCGGCTGCTCGGCGGACGCCTCCGCCGGGTCGGGTTGTCATCCCTCGCGCATTTCTTCGGCGTCCCCACCGAGCCGTGTCATCGCGCGCTGCCCGATGCCCGCGCCACCGCCGAGATCCTGCTCCAGCTGATCGGGCTTGCACAGGAGCGGGGTGTGCGTACCGTGGCGGAGCTCGTGGAGCTCGCGGCCCCGCGGGCCCGTCATCTGCATGACAAGCGGGCACTCGTTGCGGGCGCGCCCACCCAGCCCGGCACCTACCTCTTCCGGGACGCCTCGGGCCAGGCGCTGTACGTCGGCCGCGCCCGGGATCTGCGTGCTCGGCTCCGCTCGTACTTCGCAGGTGAGCGGCAGCGCCCAGCCGTGGAGAGCGCCCTGGCCGCGCTCGACCACGTCGAGTGGCAGGTCGCCGGGTCGGAGCTGGAGGCTGCGCTGGCGGAGCTCCGGCTCCTGCGTGAGCTGCGGCCCCCGGCCAACGTACGCGCGGTGCGTCCCGACCGCGCCGTCTACCTGGAGCGCAACGGCAGCTGCTGGAGGGTGGTCTCCACCGCAACGGAGTTCGGGCCGCTGGTCTCCCGTGGCCTGGCCCGTCGCGCTGCGCGGGCGCTCGACGGCCACGGCACGGACGACTTGCAGTCCGTCCTCCCGGCGCTCGAGGCTCGGATGCGGCGCCACGCCCGCGAGCAGCGATTCGAGGATGCGGCGAGGCTTCGTGATCGCCTGGAGGCTCTGCGCTCGGTGGCGGTCTCGGTGGCGCGCCTGCAGCGTCTGCGCGCGCTGGAGAGGTGCCTGATCGCCCCGGCGGGCGAGTCGGGCTACGTGTACGCGGTCGCCGTGCTCGGCGGCCGGATCGCCGCCGAGGGGCAGCTGCCGACCGGCGGTGGAGCTGCCGTCGAGGCACGCAGGCTCGTGACCACGGCCCGCTGGGCGTTCCCGTCGCTCGACCAGTGCGACGCGCTCGAGCTCGGGGTGGTCGAGGAGTTCCTGCGCCGCCCACCGCCGGAGCTCCGCGCCTGCGCTCTCGAGCCCGAGGCGATCGTCCGTGCGACGAACGGGCTAACGTTGGCTGCGTGAGTCTCTCAGCCGAGAGCGTGGCGTCGCTCACGTTTCCCGATCGGGTGGCCGCGGCCGTCGAGCGCAAACGTTCGCAGCTCGTGGTCGGGCTCGATCCTCGCATCGACCTGCTGCCCATCGAGCTTCGCGGGTCGGCGGAAGGAGGCCGGGCTGCGGCCGCGGCTGCGGTCGAGCGCTTCTGCAAGGGGATCGTCGACGCCGTGTCGCCCTACGCCGTCGGTGTCAAGCCGCAGCTTGCGTTCTTCGAGGCGCTCGGTGCGGACGGGTGGCGCGCCTTCGAGTCGGTGTGCGCATACTCCCGCAAGGCGGGGCTCGTCGTTCTCGCCGATGGCAAGCGGGGCGACATCGGGTCGACGGCGCGCGCCTACGCCTCGGCCTTTCTCGAACCGGTAGACGGAGGCGAACCGATCGCCCATGCCCTCACCGTCAACCCGCTGCTCGGTGAGGACTCGATCGACCCCTTTCTGGGCTCGTGCCGCCGGCACGGCGCCGGCATCTTCGCGCTCGTGCACACGTCGAACGCGGGTGCCGCCGACATCCAAGAGGCGGCCCTCTCCGACGGTCGACCGGTGTGGCACCACATCGCCGATCTCGTCGCCGAGTGGGGCAAGGGGCTGATCGGCGACTGCGGCCTGTCCTCGGTGGGGGCGGTGGTCGGCGCGACGTATCCGCGTGCGATCGGCGAGGCCCGCCGCGCGATGCCGCAAGCGATCCTGCTCCTCCCCGGGATCGGCGCACAGGGCGCGGGACCCGGGGACGTGGCGCGCGCGTTCACCAGCGGGCCCGCAAGCGGTCTCGTGGCGGCCTCCCGCTCGGTGATCTACGCCTACCGGGCCGGGGACGGGGAGGCGGACTGGAGGGAGGCGGCCGGGGCGGAGGCGGAACGTCTCGCGGCCGAGATCTGGAAGGCATCGGGATGGTGAGGCGACGATTGCTTGCGGCCTGGGTCGTGCTCGCCGGCCACGGCAGCTGTCACGGCCGGCCCTTCACCGGCGGCCGATCCGCCTGCGGTGCGCGCGCCGTCCTACATCCTCGTCAGCGGTGTCGACGGGTCGGTCCTCTCGGCCCGTGTGCCGGACGCGCAACGCCCGGTGGCATCGATCACCAAGCTGATGACGGTGCTGGTCGCCCTCGAGCACGCTCGCCTGGACGAGGTCGTGGCGGTAGCAGCGGCTGCGACGGCGATCGGCGAGTCCAACATCGCACTCCAGGTCGGCGAGCCGCTGACCGTGGCTCAGCTGGCGGTGGCGACGCTCGTGCCGAGCGCCAACGACGCTGCAACTGCGCTCGCCCTGCACGCGGCAGACGGTTCGCTGCCACGGTTCGTCGGCTGGATGAACGCGAAGGCGCGGCGGCTAGGGATGCGTGACACGCGTTTCCGCAATCCACACGGGCTCGACCAACCAGGCCACGTGTCGTCGGCCCGCGACACGGTGATCCTGTTGCGTGCGGCGCTGCGCCATCGCTTCATCCGCATCTGGTCTCGTCGGACGACTGCGCTCATTCCCGGACGCCCGAAGCTGGTCACCACCGACCGGCTGATCGGGCGCATGCCGGAGTTCCTCGGCGGCAAGACGGGGCACACCTCCGACGCCGGGTGGTCGCAGGTCGCCGCGGTCCGGGCGCAAGGGGTCACGGTCTACGGGGCCGTCCTCGGCGCGCCGGCCTCGGACGTTCGCGACGACGACCTGGAGGCGCTCCTGCGCTTCGGCCTCAGCCGCTACCGGAGGGCTGTCCTCGTCGACCCTGCCCGCACCTACGCGGTCGTGCCCACGGGCTGGGGACTGCCGGATCTCAGGCTCGTCAGCCGACGGGCGATCGTACGCCCGGCTCCCGTGACCCGCCCGCTCGTGGAGCGCGTCGTCGCCCCGCTCGTGGCCACGCTGCCCGTACGCCGGGGCCAGCGTCTCGGTGAGGTTCGCGTCTACGACGGAGGCAGGCTCGTGGCGCGAGCGCCGCTGGTCGCCGATCGCTCGCTCTCCAGGCCCGGTCTCCTCGGCCGACTACGGTTCTACGGGAGCCGCACCGTGCATCATTTGACGGGATTCGTAACGTAGGGGGTAACGGGCGTCGTGGTGAGCGGGCCGGCCCAGGCCTCCTCGCGCCTCGCCCTTCGCTTCGACCATGATCATCACCGTCACTCTCAACGCAGCACTCGACCGGTCACTCACCGTCCCGACCTTCCAGCTCGGACACCGGCACCGCGCGAGTGAGGTGCGAACACTCGCCGGCGGTAAGGGCATCAACGTCGCGCGCGCTCTCAAGCGGCTCGAGGTTCCTGTCGTCGCCACGGGACTTGCCGGCGGCCGCACCGGGACACGTATCGTCGAGGAGCTGACGGGAGAGGCCATCCTCAACGACTTCGTCCGCATCCAGGAGGAGTCCCGCACCTCGACACACGTCGTCGATCCGACCGCGAACACGCAGACCGAGATCAACGAGTGGGGCCCCAAGGTGGCCACGTCCGAGCTGGAGATGCTGATGGAGAAGCTCCGCTATCTCTCGCGGGGCGCCGAGGTGGTCGTTCTCGCCGGTTCGCTGCCGCGTGGCGTCGACGAGGGCTTCTACGGCGAGGTCGTCCGCGAGATGGCGAAACGCGGTGTCCAGGTCGCGCTCGACTCCGAGGGGGAGCCGCTCCGCCGCGGACTCGAAGCCGAGCCGTGGCTCGTCTCACCGAACCAGCGCGAAGCGGAGCAGCTCGTGGGACAGGAGCTCCAGGATGAGGACGACTTCGTGTGGGCGCTCGAGGCGATCGCCGAGATGGGCGCACGGAACGTCCACATCACCGTCGAGTCGGGCTGCTTCGCCCTGCTTCGGGACGAGCGGACGCAGCGGCGCTATCGCGTCTTCGGGCCACAGCTGGAGCCGGTCTCCGTCGTGGGTGCAGGCGACGCGCTCCTGGCCCAGTGGCTCGCCTCCTACCTCGAGGGCCGCAGCATCGAGGAGGGATTGCGCCTCGCCGTCGGCGCCGGCGCCGCCTCCGTGCTCGAGGTCGGTGCCGGGTGCTTCGACCCCGCGGCGGCTCGCCGCGTTGCCGGTGACGTCGAGGTGCGCGAGTTGCAGCCGGTCGCGTAGACGGTCACGGCTCCCCGCCGGGGCGGCTGGTAGGCTCGGTGGACGTTGGTGGACGACTTCGCGGACAAGTTCGGCAAGCAGGGGCTCGCTTTCGACGACGTCCTCCTGATCCCGGCCGAGTCGGCGGTGCTCCCGAACGATGTGGTGACTTCGTCCCGGCTGACGCCCACGATCGCACTGCAGATCCCGCTGGTCTCGGCCGCGATGGACACCGTCACCGAGGCCCGGCTGGCGATCGCGCTGGCCCGTGAGGGCGGTGTCGGCGTGCTCCATCGCAACCTCTCGATCGCCGACCAGGTGGCCGAGGTGGACAAGGTCAAGCGGTCCGAGGCGGGCATGATCGTCGAGCCTGTCACGCTGCCGCCCGACGCCCTCGTCGCAGACGCCCTGGCCATCATGGAGCGCTACCGCGTCTCGGGTGTTCCGATCACCGACGCCTCCGGTGTCTTCGTGGGGATCCTCACCAACCGCGATCTCCGTTTCGGCGCCGATCCTGCGGCGAGCGTGGCCGCGGTGATGACCGATCGCAACCTGGTCACGGCGCCCGTGGGCACCACGATCGACGAGGCCCAGGCCATCCTCGGCCGCCACAAGATCGAGAAGCTCCCCATCGTCGACGCCGACGGCCGGCTCAAGGGCCTGATCACCGTCAAGGACATCGAGAAGCGCGTCAGGTACCCGCTGGCCACCAAGGACGAACACGGACGCCTGCGTTGCGGCGCCGCGGTCGGCGTGGGGCCGGACGCGCTGGAGCGGGCGGCCGCCCTCGTCGAGGCAGAGGTGGACGTGCTCGTCGTGGACACCGCGCACGGGCACTCGCGTGGCGTGCTCGACGTCGTCCGCCGCGTGAAGGGCCTGTACGAGATCGAGGTGATCGCGGGCAACATCTCCACGCGTGAGGCTGCGGAAGCGCTGATCGACGCGGGTGCCGACGCCCTCAAGATCGGGCAGGGCCCAGGGTCGATCTGCACCACCCGCGTGGTCGCAGGGGTCGGCGTGCCGCAGATCACGGCGGTCTTCGACTGTGCGCAGGTCGCGCACGAGCGGGGTGTCTGCGTGATCGCGGACGGCGGCATCACCTCGTCCGGTGACGTGGCCAAGGCGATCGCCGCCGGCGCCGACTCGGTGATGGTCGGCTCGCTGCTGGCGGGAACGGACGAGTCTCCCGGCGAGGTGCTGCTTGTCCAGGGTGAGCGCTTCAAGGAGTACCGGGGCATGGGCTCGCTCGGCGCAATGCGTGCCCGCTCCTTCTCCAAGGACCGCTACTTCCAGGGGGATGTGGAGGACGTGGAGAAGCTCGTCCCCGAGGGCATCGAAGGACGCGTTCCGTACAAGGGGCCACTCGCACCGATCGTCTATCAGCTCGTCGGCGGGCTGCGACAGGCCATGGGCTACTGCGGCACAACCACCGTCGAGGAGATGCACGTGCGGACGAGGTTCGTGCGCATCAGCGGGGCCGGGTTGCGCGAAAGCCACCCTCACGACGTGACCATCACCAAGGACGCCCCCAACTACCGGCGATCATGACCGCGCACGAGGCCGAGGTCATCCACCTCCCCGTGGCCGGCGTCGTGGAGGAGCAGCCGGTCCTCGTCCTCGACTTCGGCGGCCAGTACAGCCAGCTGATCGCCCGGCGGGTGCGCGAGGCCCGCGTCTATTCCGAGCTCGTCAGCCACCGGCTGTCCGCACGCGAGATCGGGCGCAGGCGTCCCCTCGCCATCGTCCTCTCGGGCGGGCCTGCTTCCGTCTACGCGGAAGGCGCGCCGGGGGTCGACTCCGGCATCTTCGATCTCGGCGTACCGGTGCTCGGAATCTGCTACGGCATGCAGCTGATGGCCCGCGAGCTCGGCGGCCAGGTGGAGCGGACGGGTGGCTCCGAGTACGGGCGCGCCGACGTGCGCGGCTGCGGCGGCCAGTTGCTCGCCGGCCTCCCCGAAGAGCACGTCGTGTGGATGAGCCACGGCGACTCGGTGACGGCCGCGCCGCCGGGTGCGCTCGTCACCGCGTCGTCGCCGTCTACGCCGATCGCCGCGTTCGAGGACGCGGAGCGGGGGCTCTATGCGGTTCAGTTCCATCCCGAGGTCGTCCACACGCCACACGGCCAGGAGATCCTCAAGAACTTCCTGTACGAGGTCGCCGGGGCGCTGCCAACCTGGACGCCCGCCGCCGTGATCGAGGAGCAGGTCGAGCGCATCCGGAGGCAGGTCGGCGGCGAGCGCGTGATCTGCGGCCTCTCCGGCGGGGTCGACTCGGCCGTGGCGGCGCTCCTCGTGCACAAGGCGGTTGGCGACCAGCTGACGTGCGTCTTCGTCGATCACGGGCTGCTCCGCGAGAACGAGGGCGAGCAGGTGGTGGACACCTTCGGCGGTCATTTTCATGTGCCTCTGGTGCACGTCGACGCGCGCGAGCGCTTCCAGCGTCGCCTCGACGGGGTCAGCGACCCGGAGAGGAAGCGCAAGATCATCGGCGAGGAGTTCATCCGCGTGTTCGAGGAGGAGGCCGGCAGGCTCGGCGACGCCCGCTTCCTCGTGCAGGGCACGCTGTACTCGGACGTGATCGAGTCGGGCGGCGAGGTCGGGATCGCCGCCACCATCAAGTCGCATCACAACGTCGGCGGCCTGCCGCAGGACATGACGATGAAGCTGGTGGAGCCGCTCCGGCTCCTGTTCAAGGACGAGGTGCGCCGCGTCGGTGAGGAGCTCGGCCTGCCCGAGCGCATGGTCTGGCGGCACCCCTTCCCAGGCCCCGGGTTGGCCATCCGCATCATCGGCGACGTCACACCCGAGCGGCTCCAGATCCTGCGCTCCGCCGACGCGATCCTGCTCGACGAGGTGCGGAAGGCCGGCCTCTACCGTGAGCTGTGGCAGTGCTTCGCCGTCCTACCGGCCGTAAAGTCGGTGGGCGTGATGGGCGACGAGCGCACCTACGCCTACCCGATCGTGATCCGCGCGGTCACCTCCGAGGATGCGATGACGGCCGACTGGGCCCGGCTCCCGTACGACCTGCTCGAGGTCGTGTCGAGCCGCATCATCAACGAGGTACCCGGCGTGAATCGCGTGGCGCTCGACATCTCCTCCAAGCCGCCTGCCACCATCGAGTGGGAGTGACGCCCTCTAGTGCGGCATCTCCAAACGTTTGACCTGCAACTCTCGTTGGTGGTGTGGGTGCCGCACTAGCGTGTCGCTGTTCCGGGTGAAACCTGAGGAGACACCGCACTAGAACGACGAAGGGCCGGCGATTGCCGGCCCTTCGTCTCGAGTTGACCGTCTCGACCTACTCCTCTGGAACTGCAGGCTCCGTCCCCGAGTTGCTCGCCCACGAGGCCTGAGCGCTGGTGCCGCTCGACCAGGAGGCGCTGGCCCAGGAGGCCGAGGCCCAGGAAGCGCTGGCCCAGGATGCCGACGACCAGGAGGCGCTGGCCCAGGAGGCCGACGACCAGGAGGCGCTGGCCCAGGAGGCGTTGGCCGAGGCCATGGACGACCAGCTGGCCGTGTTGAACACCTTGCCGCCGTTCGTGGGATCCGTGACCAGGAACTGGTTCAGGGCCGCGTTCGGGTTGACCGTGCCGGCGGAGGCGACCGCCGAGGCGCCGCGGACGATGCCGACACCGAGCGCACCCGGTGCGCTGTACCCCGTCGGCTGTGCCGCCGTCAGCATGAGGGCGCCCTTGACCTGATCGGGCGTCCAGGTCGGGTGGTTGGCGATGATCGTGGCCGCGATCCCGGAGACGACCGGGGCCGCGAACGAGGTGCCCGACATCCACATGTTGCCGGCCCCGGAGGCCCGACCCGGGAGCTGAGCGAGCATCGTGGAGCCTGCCGGAACCGCGCCGCGCATCCAGCGTCCGGGGGCCGCGATCTCGGGCTTGAAGAAGCCCTCGTCCGTGTAGCCCCAGGCCGACCAGTACGCCGCGTAGTCGTCGGACGTGGTCGCGGTGTTCTTGGTGCCGGAGGCGCCGACGGTGATCACGAACGGATCGTTGGCCGGTGCGTAGTGGACGCCGGTCGGGCTCGAGGCGCTGACCCCGTAGTTCCCGGCCGCGACGACCACGACGATGCCCGCCTGCCAGAGCTTCTCGACCGCCTGGTCGATCGGATCGGAATGGAAGGCCGTCCCGCCCGCGTTGAGCGAGAAGTTGGCGACGCGGATGTTGTAGGCGTTCCTGTTCTGGAGGATCCACTCGCAGGCCGCGATGATGTCGCTGGCATACCCGTTGCCCAGGTCGTCGAGGACGTCGAGCGAGAGGATCTTGGCGTTCGGCTCGGCGCCCGCGTACTGGGTGCCGCCGTTGGCCGCGATGCTCGCTGCGAGCGTGCCGTGCCCGCGACCGTCGACGCCGGCGACCGGAGTCGAGTTCAACGCCGCGCCGTTGGCGAAGTTGATCTGACCGAGGAAGCGGCTACCGAACTCGGGCCGCCCGCCCTCGATGCCGGAGTCGACGACCGCGATCGTCGGGAAGTTCCCGGCGGGGAGCGTCGAGCTCCAGTTCGGCGTGACCTGAGCCGCTTCTGTCCACTTCTGCGAGTTGTAGGCCTCGAGCTCAGCACGTGTGTCGAGCGTGATCGCCTTGATCCGCGAGCGCTGGGAGAGACGCAGGATCTGGCGTCCGGTCAGCTGAGCGGATGTACCCGCGATGGAGAAGAACTGCTTGCGCACGCCCTTGCCGGCACCAGGATCCAGCTTCCGGGCGTCGCCGACCTCGGAGGCAACATCGCCGCTGCGCGAGCCGCGCGAGCCCTGCACGATCACGTTGAAGAGCGCCTTGGGCGCCGCAGCCGCGGCGTCGAGCAGTTCCTGCGGCACGTACGCGTTCTCGCGAGCCGCTGCGGCCGTCTCGACCCGGCCGGCCATGATGGCGAGGACGGCGACCAGGCCGAGCACCACATAGTGCCGCTTGCCCTTCCGACCGCCCCACAGGGCGTTGGCACGAGAGCCGCCTGCTCCCTTGCCGCCCGTGTCAGATGTCTGCCGCATGTGTGTCCCTCCGTTGTCCCGCCCGCAGCGACGGGACGGATTTCTCGATTGACACACCGCACGGTAGGACCGCTCGCCTCCGCTGCACTGGCCCTGAAGGGGGATCCAGGAGGCCGTTTCATCCCTCGATCGAGGGAAAAGGCGCGCGCACCCAGGGGGTTCTCCCTCGACCGAGGGAGACCGGCGGCGATGGAGCCCGCTGCACGACTGGTTCCGGATGCGAGTGCCGGGTCGAACTGCTTGTGAGTCCCTGAAGGAACCCACTACGCCGGGAGCCGCTCCCGCTGCGCTTGGGAACTCCCTCGCGTTGTTCCCGGCGCAAGAGGCAGAGCGGGTCCCTTCAGCCTGGATCCACCGCTTGGCGTGATCGCGGGGCGCCTGCCAGGGTCGTCAGGACGTGCGCGGAGCGCACCGACCGGGTGCGAGCCCTCCACGCTCTTTCGGAGGGGTCGCACCCGGTCGGGGAGCGCCCTGGCGGGCCTGGCAGGATGCACCGCCCGCGCCAATCGGTGGATCCAGGCTCAGGGCCTCGCCAGGCGTTCAGCCCACCGAACGGCGATGGGCGAACGCCCCGAGCGAGCAGCAGTTCGCGATGGCGGCAGGCTCCGCCGCAACCTGACGGTCTGGATCGACACGGCCTCGCCCTGGCGCCGCTCGGCGCTCCGGCCGCATAGAACCCTCGCCCGGGGGTGTCAAGATGGGCCTCGCTTTGCCGATCGTGGCTGTGATGCGGCTTCTTCGCCTTTCCGCCCTCGTCGCGTGCGCGGCGCTTCTCGTCGTGGGCCTCCCCGCGACCGCGGGCGCCAGCGAGGCGTTGTCGGACGTCAACCTCAAGCTGCTTCGCTTCGGCGTGAACACGAAAGGCGAGGCGCTCGTCTCCTACGTCACGCAGGAGGGAAAGCGACGGAACGTGCTGGCGTGGGGCGCGGTCAACGCCAACGCCCCGACCGATCAGGCCGTGGCGCAAGTCCGGTTCCGCTTCGACTACGCGGGTGGCTGGGGCAAGTACCGGCAGGCCGGGTACTGGAAGCGCTTCGTCGACGGCTGCAAGCCCTACAGCGGGCCGGAACTGCCGTACTTCGTAGCCGGCTGCCGCGCCCCGGACGGCTCGCTCTGGGCGCTGCAGGCCTGGCAGAGGCTCCAGCCCCTCCTCGGGTTCGAGCCCTGGCTGCCACGGCACACGGCCTGGGAGTTCCATCTCTCCCACTGGACGACTGCGCTACCGGTGCTCGAGCTTCATCGGCACTGGACCTACGGAGGCCAGTGGCAGGGCGTGTTCGGCCGCTTGAGCTACCTCGGGCAGCCCGTGCACGGGTTCGGCTCGAACGCGGTGGGGAATCCCAGGGACCGGTACGGCCGCAACATCTACCTCGACACGCTCAACTCCGTGTACGGCCCGGGCTGGAAGCGCGAGGCCGGGATTCTCGCGCACCGCCCCACGGGCACCTTCTGCCACAGCTTCGTGCCCCAGAAGTCCTTCCCCGGGTATCCGAGTCAAGGCGTCAGGCCGCCCGCGCCGGGTGAGCGCTATCGCGCCACGGCGATGGGCCCGGGTGTCACGCCCATCGTGCAGACCGAGGTCCCCGGTGCCACGACCTCGGACCGCGCCGCACAGTCCTCGATTCTCGAGACGTGGAACACCCTGATGTCCGGCGATCGAATCTGCGCGGCGGAACGTTCGTCGTAGTAGATTCCTGCGCACTCCTGGGACGACGACTCGGACTGAGGTCTACCCCGGCCCGAGGGCCGCAACACCGTCGGGCTCGATCGCCACCGAGACCCGGTCGCCCACCCTGACGCGACGCAAGCCGCCGATCGAGGCGACGAGTGTGACCCCGTCGTCGCGGCGAACTGTGACGACCAGCACCGGTCCGCGACGCTCGACGGAGGTCACCATGGCCTCGTCACCGGCCTGCAGCGTGATCGCCTCGGGGGCGATCGACGACTGTGTGCCGTCCGCGGCGGTGACGACGTTGCCCCGTCCGATGAAGTTCGCGATCCACGCACTCCCGGGATGCCGCCAGAGCTCCTCGGGCGTCGCGGCCTGCACGAGCCTGCCTGCCCGCAGCACGGCGACGCGGTCACCGAGCGCGAACGCCTCACCCACGTCGTGTGTGACGTGCACGACGGTGACGTCGGTGGAGCGGAAGATGCCGGCGAGGTCGTCCTGGAGGCGTTGGCGGAGGGGCCCGTCGAGCGCGGACAGCGGCTCGTCCAGCAGCAGCACCGACGGTCCCGGTGCCAGAGCGCGCGCCAGAGCGCGACACGTTGCGCCTCCCCGCCGGAGAGCGTGGCCACGCGCCGCCGTTCGAAGCCTGGTAGGCCGACGAGCTCGAGCATCGTGCTCACACGGTGCCCATCCTGCCGCTGCGCGCGCGGCAGCCCGAAGGCGATGTTGCCCCCCACGTCCAGGTGCGGGAAGAGCACGGCGTCCTGGAAGACGAGCCCGACGCCGCGGCGGTGGGGCGGTGTCTCCGTGACGTCCTGCCCGCGGATCACGACGCGGCCCCCCGCCGGGGCGAGCAGGCCGGCGACGACGCGTAGCAGCGTGGATTTCCCCGAGCCGCTCGGCCCGAGAACGGCCAGCGTCTGACCCTCCGGCACCTCGACCGACACCTCGTGCAGGATCGTCACGCCTCCGGAGGCCGCACTGACCGCCTCGAGCCCGATCATCCTCGGCGGCCCAGGACGAGTTGCGAGACGAGGGCCGCGGCGGCAGCGAGTGCCGCGAGGACGACGCTCAGAGCCGTCGCCGTGGCCAGGTTCTCCGCCCCCGGTCGGCCGAGCAGGCGGAAGATGGCGACCGGCAGGGTGGGCCAGTCGGCGCGGGCGACGAACACGGTCGCGCCGAACTCCCCGAGCGAGATGGCGAAGGCCAGGCCGGCGGCCACGGCCAGGGCGGGCGCGAGGACCGGCAGGTCGACCTTGAAGAACGATGCGCGCGGCGCCTGGCCGAGGGCTGCCGCAACCTCGCGCAGCCTCGGGTCGATGGCGCGGACGGCCGGTACGAGCGCGCGCAGGGCAAATGGCGTGGCCACGAGCGACTGCGCGACAGGGACGATCCATGGTGATCCGCGCAG
The DNA here is from genome assembly GCA_963738505.1 of uncultured Actinomycetes bacterium. Taxonomy (GTDB): domain Bacteria; phylum Actinomycetota; class Thermoleophilia; order Gaiellales; family Gaiellaceae; genus Gaiella. The sequence goes on from CAVTWR010000020.1 coordinate 140,226, forward strand.
ATCGAGCGGGGGGTCGGCGAACGCGAGCAGGAACCCGAAGCCGAGCATGGCCGCCGAGGCGCCGAGCGGCAGCATCATCACGAGGTCGAGCAGGCGGCGTCCTCCGGACACGAGGTAGGCCGCGGGCACCGCCACCGCGAGGGCGATGGCCGTCGCCACGGAAGCGAAGAGCAGGGAGTTGACGACGGCGTGCCACGGGGTGACGAGCAGCGCCGGCGTCTCCTCGAAGAGCCTCTGGTACGCGCCGACGCCGAGAGTGCCGGTGACGGCGACCGACTGCTGGACGAGAAGCGCGAGGGGCGCACCGAGCGCGAGGGTGGTGATCGTCACGGCGGCCAGGCGCAGGCGTCGGCCACGACGGCTGTCGCGCGGCGCGGGGCGGGACCCAATCGCGGTGCGTGGCGTAGCGCGCCGCTCGAGTGCCGCGCCCACGGTGACCGCCGCGCCGACGACCAGCAGTTGCAGCAGGGCGAGTGCGGCCCCCGTGGGCAGATCGAACGCCCGGACGGCCTGGTTGTAGATCTCGGTCTCCAACGTGGCCCGCGCCGGCCCGCCGAGGATGACGATGACACCGAACGAGGTGAAGCAGAAGAGGAAGACCATGGCCGTGGCAGCGGCGATCGCCGGTATCAGGAGCGGCAGCGTGACGCGGCGGAAGCGCATGAGCGAGCCCAGTCCGAGCGAGGCCGCCGCGTCATCCAGCCGCCGGTCCAGGCCACGCCAGACGGACCCGACGATCCGTGCGACGACGGCGATGTTGAAGAAGACGTGGGCGAGGAGGATCGCGGGCACCGAACGCTCGAGCCCGTCCGGCAGGATGAGCAGGAACGCGGTGGCGACGACCACGGTCGGCAGTACGAAGGGCACGAGGACCAGAGCCTCGACGAGCCGCCGCCCACGGAACGAGTGCCGGGAGAGCGCCCACGTGATCGGGAACGCCGCGAGGAGGGTGAGCAGGCTCGACAGCGCCGCTTGCCACGTGGTGAACCAGAGGATGCGCAGCGTCCGGCCGTCGGTGAGCACGTCGAAGGGAACGCCGTCGCCCAGGCTCCGCTTGAGGATGGCGCCGACCGGCAGCGCGAAGAACAGCCCCAGGAAAGCCACCGGGAGCGCCGCAAGCGCCCCCGCGCTCAGCGCACTGCGACGGCGGTCCACGCGTCGATCCAGCGGTCTCGGCCCTCGGCGATCCGCTCGGGGGGGAGTGTGAGCGGCTCGTCAGGCAGGAGCGCATGCCGGGTGAACGCTTGCGGCAGGGGCGTACCGGTGCGTACGGGGTAGACGAACATCGCGCCCGGGACGTCGGCCTGGAATCGCTCGGAGAGCAGGAAGTCGACCAGCTTCCGGGCCCCGTCCGGGTTGGCCGCGCCGCGCAGGATCCCGGCGTACTCGACCTGGCGGAAGCAGCCGTCCTCCAGCGCGACCGTGGGCGACTCCTCGAGCGGCTTCCCTGCGAAGATGACCTCCGCCGCCGGACTGGTGGCGTAGGACACCACGAGTGGTCGCCTGCCCTTGCTGCCCGCCGCCCCGGAGAACTCCTGCGTGTAGGCGGTCTCCCAGCCGTCGACGACCAGCACCCCGTTGGCCACCAGCCGGCGCCAGTAGTCGACGTAGCCGCTCTCGCCGAAGCGCGCCACGGTGGCGAGGAGGAAGGCCAGCCCCGGTGAGGAGGTGGCGGCGTTCTCGACGACGAGAAGGTCGCGGTAGCGGGGGCTGGTGAGATCGTCGAGCGTGGTGGGTAGTGGAAGGTCGTGCGTGGCGAAGAAGTCCCGGTCGGCGTTGACGCAGACCTCGCCGTGATCGACGGGTGTGAGCTGGTCGGAGGGCGGCAGGAAGGCGGGGTCGACCCTGTCGAGCGCGGGCGAGGTGTACGGGTCGAGCAATGCGCCCTCCACGACGCGCGAGACCAGGTTGTCGTCGATACCGAAGATGACGTCCCCCTGGGGGTCGCCGGCGGTGAGCAGCGCCTTGTTCACCACCTCGCCGGCATCACCGGCTTGCAGCACGCGGAGCGTCAGCCCGGTCTGCTGCTCGAAGGCGCGCGCCACGGCCTTGGACACGGCGAACGAGTCGTGCGTGAGCAGCACGACCTCGGTGGGTGCGGCCTTCCCCCCGCACCCTGCGACGAGGACGCAGGCGAGGAGGGCGAGCGCCGCGCGGAGCGTCATCGGGCCGGCCTCGCCGGGCTGTCACCCGGGGTGTGGACGGCGATCACGACCCCCGCGTCGACGGCGATCTCAGCCTGGCTCTCGTCGAACACGTTGGAGAGCCCGCGGGTCGATCCCGGCTCGAGCGTCTCCCCGCGGAGCGGGTAGCGCAAACCGTGGGTGCGCACGCCGGAGGCCGGGCCGTTGACTGCAAGCAACGTCAGCAGATCGCCGGGCGAGCCCACGAGCTGCCGCCGTCCGCGGATCACATGAAGCCCGGTCTCGCCGAGCTGGGCCTCCATCGTCACGCTCGCATAGCGCTCGGACGCGAGCAGCAGCAGCGCCGCCAGCTCGTGATCGAGACGCCCGCCGGCGGCGAGGCGGACGCGGATCCGGTCGGCGCCGAGTGCGACAGCCTTGTCCAGGGCCAGCTCGAGATCGCTTGCGTCCTTCTCCTCGGGGTGCCGTTCGACGCGGACGCCCTCCGCCTCGGCGCGCGCGAGCGCGGCGGGGCTCACGGAGTCGAGATCCCCGACCAGCAAGCCGGGCCGGAGCCCGAGCCCGTATGCGGCATCGAGGCCGCCGTCGGCTGCGACGACCGTCGCGGCGCGCTCCTCGTCCGCGATGGAGCCGAGGGCACCGCTGGCCACTACGACGACGAACCGGCTCTCGCGCATCTGCTTCCTCCGCTGGCATTACCCAGATCAGGTTCGCGGGTCGGCGGCGCGGTAGCCGCCCTCTCAGCCCGGTCGTCCGAGCTCCCCGTGACCCCACGGCGTGGAGTCGCGAAGGAGTGTAGCCTCGCACTGTCGCGGTCGCTGTGGAAGCCGGTTTCCGGGTGTCGACGTCGTCGCAACGGCGAAATCGCATCTGCTAGGCTAGGAGACCCGCGGTCGTCGACCGCTGCTTTCCCTGTGTGATGAAGACCTACACCGCCAAGACAGGCGAGATCCAGCACGAGTGGTACGTCGTGGATGCCGAGGGGCAGACTCTCGGTCGCCTGTCGACGCGCATCGCCGACACTCTGCGCGGCAAGGGCAAGCCCATCTACACGCCCCACGTCGACACGGGTGACTTCGTGGTCGTCGTCAACGCGGAGAAGATCCACGTCACCGGCAAGAAGCTCGACGAGAAGATGGTGCGCTGGCACTCCGGGTATCCCGGTGGGTTGAAGGAGCGCACGCTGCGGGAGCAGCTCGAGCGGCGCCCGACCGAGGTGATCCGCAAGTCCGTGAAGGGCATGCTGCCGAAGAACCGTCTGGCGGCCGCTCAGCTCCGCAAGCTCAAGGTGTATGCCGGCCCCGTGCATCCGCACGAGGCGCAGCAGCCGAAGCCCCTCATCACCCAGGAGTAACGAAGAGTCGATGGCAGAGATCGCGCAGTACCTCGGAACCGGCAAGCGCAAGACGTCCGTTGCGCGCGTGATCCTGCGACCCGGTGACGGCAAGACCTGGATCAACGGCCGCACGCTCGAGGACTACTTCCCCCGCGCGGCCCATCGCACGCTGGCTCTCTCCCCGCTCGAGACGGCAGGCGCCTCGGGCACCTATGACCTGCGCGTTCGCGTGCACGGTGGGGGTATCAGCGGCCAGGCCGGCGCGGTTCGCCACGGGATCGCCCGCGCTCTCGTGGACGCCGACCCGGAGCTTCGCGTGCCGCTCAAGCGCCAGGGGTATCTCACGCGCGACGCGCGGCAGGTCGAGCGCAAGAAGGCCGGGCTGCACAAGGCCCGCAAGGCCCCGCAGTTCTCCAAGCGCTAGTACGGCGGCCTTCAACGGGCGACCACCTTGACGGTGCCGCGTGTGGCGGCCGCCGCACAGGTTGTAACGGTCGGCCGCGGAGCGGCCGGCTGTTTCTCTGGCGATCAGGCTCCGCTTCGCGGAGGGCCACTCCGTGGCCGGTGATCGCCTGTCGGAGTCTCGGCGCAACGTTTGGGGACAACCGGTTGAGTGACAGGGGCCTGTACGGGGACAGTCCCCTACCGCGCCAACTGGTCCCGTAGACTCGCGAGCGTGAGCGCTCGCCGCTACTTCGGCACCGACGGTGTTCGCGGTGTCGTCGGGGAGACGATCACCGCGGAGCTCGTCGAGCGTCTCGGCAGCGCAGCCGTTCGCGTCGCGGGCGGCGGGCGCGTCGTCGTGGGCCGCGACACCCGCGGTTCCGGGCCGGCGCTGGAGGCGGCGCTGGCCCGGGGAATCGCCTTCGCGGGCGGGACGGCTCTGCTCGGCGGCGTGCTGCCGACACCGGCCGTGGCGCTGCTCGCGGAGGACCTGGGCGCGGTCATCTCGGCCTCGCACAACCCGCCCCGGTACAACGGTGTCAAGTTCTTCGACGGTGATGGAAGCAAGCTGTCCGACGAGAGTGAGGCTGCGATCGAGGCGCTCCTCACAGAACCCGCAGCGGAGGTCGCGGGTGGGGCGATACAACCACTGCCCGGCGCGACCCAGCGCTACGTCGATCACCTGCTCCGGCACTTCCCCGTCGATCTCACCGGGCTTCGGCTCGCCGTGGACTGCGCCCACGGCGCCTTCTCGGCCATCGCCGGGCCCGTCCTCGAGCGCCTCGGTGCCGAGGTCACGCTCGTCGCCGCCGAACCGAACGGCGACAACATCAACGAGGGCTGCGGAGCGACGGACACGGCGCTGCTGGCGGAGGCCGTGCGGGTCGGCGGCCACGACCTCGGCCTGGCGTTCGACGGCGACGGCGACCGCTTGGCCGCCGTCGACGCAGCCGGAGCGCCCGTTGACGGTGACCAGATCATCGCCGTGCTGGCTCTCGCGCTCGGCGTCGACGTCGTCGCGGTCACGCAGATGACGAACCTCGGCTTCCATCGCCTGATGCGCGAGCACGGGATCCGAGTGTTGACGACGGACATCGGCGATCGCCACGTGCTCGAGGCGCTCCGCCGCGAGGGCGGCATCCTCGGCGGCGAGCAGTCCGGCCACATCCTCTTCCTGGAGAACCACGTCTCCGGCGACGGGCTGGCGGCGGCGCTGCTCTTGCTGCGCGCCCTGGCCGGCCGCACGCTCGCGGAGGCAGCATCCGTGTTGCGCCGCTTCCCGCAGGCCAAGGAGAACGTCACCGTCGAGCGGCGGGAGCTGAACGCGGCCGTACGGGACGAGATCGCCGCCGTCGAAGCGCTGCTCGGGGACGGCGGTCGCGTGCTCGTTCGCCCTTCCGGGACCGAGCCCATGATCCGCGTCCTGGTCGAGGCGGAGAGCGAGGAAGAGGCTCGGGAGGGCTGTGGTAGGATCGCGAATCGCGTCAGACAGGAGCTTGCCTCTTGACCAATCGCTGCGCCACCACCTACAACGTGTACGGAGGGTTCGCGTTTCGTGCCCCCTCGTAGGGCACGACAAACGAAGCCCGCCTGGTGAGGGGCGCGAGGAAGCGAGGTTGTCATGTGTGGGATCGTTGGATACGTGGGGCCGCGGGAGTGCAAGACACTCTTGTTGCAGGGGCTCGAGCGGCTGGAGTACCGGGGGTACGACTCTGCCGGCATCGCCTTGCTCGAGGAGGACGGCCTGCGCTACTTCCGCGCGGTCGGGACGCTGCAAAACCTGAAGCGGCTCGCCGCCGACGATCTGTCACCGGCCACCACAGGTCTCGGGCATACCCGCTGGGCCACCCACGGCGGTGTCACGGAGCTGAATGCCCACCCGCTGGCCACCGAGGACGAGGGCATGCTCGCGGTCGTGCTCAACGGCATCGTGGAGAACTACCGTGAGCTGCGCGAGCGGCTGACCCAGGAGGGGCACGTCTTCAGGTCGGAGACGGACGCCGAGACGGTGACGCACCTGATCGAGGATCACTACAAGGGCGACCTCGTGGAGGCCGTCCGCGGCGCCTACGCCGAGCTGGAGGGCCACTTCGCGTTTGTCGCCATCCACCGTGACCATCCCGGCCAGCTGGTCGGCGCGCGACTGCAGTGCCCGCTCGTGATCGGCCTGGGCGAGGGCGAGAGCTTCTTCGCCTCGAACGCTGCGGCCTTCCTCTCCGAGACCAACGTCGTGCAGTTCCCCGAGGACGGCGACCTGGTCGTGATCGAAGCCGCCGGCGTTCGGATGCTGCGCGCCGACGACGCGGCGCCTGTCGAGCGCGAGATCGTGCAGCTCGACTGGGATCTGGAGGGCGCCGAGAAGGGCGGCTTCGAGACATTCATGCTCAAGGAGATCTACGAGCAGCCCGACGCGGTCGCGGAGACGATCGGTGACCGGCTGCGACACGGCCGGCTGTGCCTCGAGGGCCTCGGCATGAGCGACGACGGACTACGCAATCTCAGTCGCATCGTGATCCTCTCGGCCGGCACGTCCTACCACGCTGCGGTGGCGGCGCGTTACGCGATCGAGGAGTGGGGGCGCGTGCCCGTCGAGCACGACATCGCGAGCGAGTGGATCTACCGCAATCCCGTGCTCGACACGGCGACACTGGTGATCGGGATCTCGCAGTCCGGTGAGACGCGCGACACGATCGCCGCCATGCAGTTGGCCCGCGAGATGGGCGCTCACACCGTCGGGATCACGAACATGATGGGCTCGCAGATCACGCGTGAGGTGGAGTCCGTGCTCTACACCCGCGCCGGCCTGGAGATGGCGGTCGCCGCCTCCAAGACCTTCACGGCGCAGCTCTCGTTGCTCTTCCTGATCGCGCTCAAGCTGGCGCAGGTGCGCGAGACGCTCCCGCCCGCGGAGCTCGAGTACATCGTGAACAAGGTGTACGAGCTGCCGGCCATGATCAAGCGCTTCCTGGACGAGGACATGAAGGGGCAGCACCCGATCACGGACATCGCCAAGCGCTACTACGACCGGCCCTTCTTCCTCTACCTGGGACGCAACATCGGCCTGCCCGTCGCGCTCGAAGGTGCCCTCAAGCTGAAGGAGATCTCCTACATCCCGAGCGAGGCGTACTCGGCGGGCGAGATGAAGCACGGGCCGATCGCACTGCTGGACGAGGACACCCCGGTCGTCGTCGTGGCCACCCGCGAGTCACGGACGTACGACAAGCTCGTCTCCAACATCCAGGAGGTGCGCGCCCGCGGCGCCCACGTGATCGCGATCGCCTCGGACGGCAACGAGGACATCCAGCATCACGCAGACGACGTGATCTACGTGCCGAAGGCACCCGCCTACCTTTCGGCCGTGCTCGCCGTCGTGCCGCTGCAGCTGCTCGCCTACCGCATTGCGAGGCTCCGTGGGCTCAACGTCGACCAGCCGCGGAACCTGGCCAAGACGGTCACGGTCGAGTAGCTCGTCGCGGCGAATCGCGGCCCGCCGGGCTGGGGCAGCAACGGATGGACGAGGATACGAGTCACGGCGTGGTCGGCACGCGACGGCTACGCGTCGCGCACCTGCCCGATGGCAGCGTGGGCGACGACCGGGTCGCCGTCGAGGAGCCTCTGGAGATCAGGATCGGCGGCCAGCCGGTGGCCGTCACTATGCGCACCCCGGGCCACGACGAGGAGCTCGCGCTCGGCTTCTGCCTGACCGAGGGCCTCACGCCGACGACGGCACGGATTCCCGACGATCTCGCCGCCAACACGGTCGAGGTGGACGCACCCGGGTTCGATCCTTCGCGCATCGCCCGCTCCTTCTACACCTCGTCCTCGTGCGGCGTCTGCGGAAAAGGGGCGCTGGAGGCGATCGCCGTCGAGGCGCTCCGGGTCGAGAGCGAGCTTCGCGTGCCGTTTACCACGCTGGCCGGGCTTCCCGACACGCTTCGTGCGTCCCAGGCCGCGTTCGAGACGACCGGCGGGCTCCACGCAACGGGGCTCTTCACCCCGAGCGGCGAGCTGCTCGTGCTCCGCGAGGACGTCGGCCGCCACAACGCCATGGACAAGGTCATCGGCTACGCCTTCGGTCACGGCCTGCTTCCCCTGGCCGAGCACGTGCTCTGCGTCAGCGGCCGCCTCTCGTTCGAGCTCGTGCAGAAGGCCGCGGTCGCCGGCTGCCCGATCCTCGTCGCGGTCGGAGCCCCGTCGTCCCTCGCCGTCGACCTGGCCGACGATCGTGGCCTCACGCTGCTCGGGTTCGTGCGCGGCGGACGCGGGAACGTGTACACGCACGCTGGAGCGGATGGGCGGATAGCGCCAGTGCGGCCGCCAATGTTGAGTTGAGCGGTGGGCTGTTTCGTCCGGCCCACGCCGCAGGCGGGGTCGGAGCGGGGCCCCTTCAGGGCCTCGCGAGACGTTCGGCGATCCACCAGCCCCGCGCCGTGAGCAGTGGGTCGAACGCCTGGGGAGCACCGGCGGATCCCCCGTCGGTGGACCTGGGACCCTGCCTCCCTTGGGGATGAACTCCTGGTGAGGCCCTGAGCCTGGATCCTCCGCTTGGCGTGGGCGGTGCATCCTGCCAGGCCCGCCAGGGCGCTCCGCGATCACGCCAAGCGGTGGATCCAGGCTGAAGGGCCCCACGCGGCTGGGCGTTCCCCACTCCGCTGGGCGTTCCCCACTCCGCCGGCGTTCCGTTTAGCCGGCCGGGAACGTCGCCTCGACGTCCGTCTCGCCCGCCACCTCGAGCAGCGCCCGGGCCAGCAGCGGGCTGGGCTCGCGATCGAGCGAGACGAGCCCGATCCAGTGCTCCACCGTCGGCTCGGCAAGAGGGATCGCGCGCACGCCACGCGGGACGTCGAAGAGCCGCAGCCACGGCGCGGCGACGACGCTCGACCAGGCGCCATCGCGGACGTGGGCAACCAGCGTCGAGACGCTGTTCGTCTCGATCGACGGCTCCGGCGAGGCGCCGACGCGGGCGAAGGCCGCGTCCACGATCCGCCGGTTCTGCATGTCCTCGGTGAGCAGCGCCAGCGGCAGCGTCGCTGCCTCCTCCCAGCTCACCTTGTCCCGGCCGCGCAGCGGGCCTCTCGCCTGCGTCAGCAGCAGGTAGCGCTCGCGATACAGCGGCAGGGAGCGCACCCCGGTGAGTGGCTCGGAGTCGAGGTAGGTGAGGCCGAGATCGAGCTCGAACTCGTGCAGCCCGCGCTCGATCTGGCGTGAGCTGGCGGAGACGACGGATACGGAGACGGCCGGATGCCGCGCGTGAAACGGAGTGGTGAGAAGCGACGCGACCGACAGCGACGTTGGCACCGCACCGAGCCTGAGACGGCCTGCCAGCCCTTCACGCATGGACACGATCTCCTCGCGCAACCCATCGACGTCCGCGACGACGCGCGCTGCCCAGTCGAGCACGCGCTCCCCCTCCGGCGTCAGCCCCTCGTAGCGCCGCTCGCGCCGGACGAGAAGCACGCCCAGCTCCTGCTCCAGGGTGCGCAGGCCGGCCGAGAGCGTCGGCTGCGACACGTGACAGGCAGCGGCCGCCCGGCCGAAATGCTCCTCACGGGCGAGTGCGACAAGGTACGTGAGATTGCGGAGGATCATCCGTAGTTCCTCGTAATACTGGGCGTATGATAGATGTAAACTATCGTATGTTCGACGCTGTGACTTTGACGGCGGGCGGCTTCGCCAGTGATGCTTCAGGTGTCGAGGAGGGAGAGTCCGTGCCGAAGATCGAGGGAAGGCTGACCACACCGCTCGTCCGCGAGGACGGTGAGCTGCGCCCCGCAGGCTGGGAGGAGGCGCTGACGCGGGTGGCGGAGGGCTTCGCGACGGCGAGGGCGGCCGATGCGGCCACGTCGTTCGGGATCTTCTCCTGCTCGAAGGCGACGAACGAGATGAACTTCCTGGCGCAGAAGCTGGCGCGCCAGGTGATGGGCACGAACAACATCGACTCGTGCAACAGAACCTGACACGCGCCTAGCGTCGTCGGTCTGGCGACGGTCTTCGGGGCGGGCGGCGGGACGTCGTCCTACAGCGAGATCCAGGAGACGGACGTGATCCTGCTCTGGGGCTCGAATGCCCGCGAGACACACCCGATCTTCTTCCACCACCTGCTGAAGGGCGTGCACGCCGGCGCGCGGCTCTACGTGATCGACCCGCGCCGCACGTCCTCGGCCGAGTGGGCCGACCGCTGGCTCGGCCTCGACGTCGGCACCGACATCCCGCTCGCGCACGCGATGGCGCGCGAGATCATCGCCTGCGACCTCCACAATCGTGCGTTCATCGACCACGCCACCACTGGGTTCGACGAGTACCGAGCGGCCGTCGAGCCGTACACGCTCGAGGAGGGCGAACGGCTCACCGGTGTCCCGGCCGCGGTGATCCGCGAGGCGGCCCACGCCTTCGCCCGCGCCGACAGGGCCATGATCTGCTGGACGCTCGGCATCACCGAGCACCACAACGCCGTCGACAACGTGCTTGCGCTGATCAACCTCGGGTTGCTGTGCGGGCACGTCGGCCGCCACGGCTCAGGCCTGAACCCGCTCCGCGGCCAGAACAACGTGCAGGGCGGCGGTGACATGGGCGCCATCCCCAACAAGCTCTCGGGTTTCCAGGACATCGAACGTGACGCTGACGCGCGCGCCCGCTTCGAGGCGGCCTGGGGTGTGCCGATCATCCCCCACTACGGCTGGCACCTGACCCAGATGTTCCATGCCATGGAGCGCGGCGAGCTCAAGACGCTGTACGTGATCGGCGAGAACCCGGCGCAGTCGGAAGCCGACGTTCAGCGCGCCCGCAAGCTGCTCGGCGACCTCGACTTCCTCGTCGTCCAGGACATCGTCTTCACGAGGACGGCCGAGCTGGCGGACGTCGTCCTGCCCTCCTCTGCCTCCTGGTGTGAGTCGGAGGGCACCGTCACCAACAGCGAGCGGCGCGTGCAGCGGGTACGGAAGGCGCTCGACCCGCCCGGCGAGGCACGGGACGACATGTGGGTGATCGCCGAGATCGCGCGGCGGCTCGGCCACGACTGGGGCCAGCCCTCCGCCGAGCAGGTGTGGGACGAGCTGCGCTCGTTGTCGCCGATGCATCGCGGGATGAGCTACGCGCGGCTCGAGACGCAGGGTGGCCTGCAGTGGCCCTGCCCGAGCGACGATCACCCCGGCTCGCCGTTCCTGCACGGCCGGCTCTGGGCTGATCCATTGGAAGGCCCGCCTGCACCCTTCAGCCCCGTGCCGCACACACCGCCGTTCGAGGCGCTCGACGCGGACTACCCGATCCGCCTCACCACCGGCCGCCGGCTCGAGTCCTACAACACCGGCGCCCAGACCGGCCTCTACCGCTCGCCGCTACACCGTGGCGAGTCGCTCGACCTCTCACCCGAAGATGCGGAGCGATTGCACCTGGAGGATGGTGAGATCGCACGCGTCTCGTCCCGCCGGGGCTCGGTGGAGGCGCCCGTCCGGGTCGATCCGGCGCTCAGGCCCGGGCTCGCCTTCATGACCTTCCACTTCCCCGACGAGGTCGACTCGAACGTGCTCACGATCGACGCCACCGACCCCAAGTCCGGTACGGCCGAGTTCAAGGCCGCGGCGATCCGGGTGGAGAAGCTCGTGCCACCGACAGCCGAGACCGCATCCGCCGTCCCCGAGCCGGCGACCGTGGGGAGCTGACCCATGGATCTCCACCTCGTGCCCGGGGCCGTCCCCCTCGAATCGGAGTGCGCTGCCATCGACGAGGTCCTGGGGTCGCCCGCCGACGGGTGGGAGGGTGGCGAGCGGCAGGGCGGCGCCGCAGGAAACACGGCCGCGGGCGGTCACGCTGCGCGGCGCCGGCGACACCTGTTGCTGCCGGCTCTGTGGTCGCTGCAGGAGCGGATCGGGTGGATCTCCCCGGGGGGGCTGAACTACCTCTGCCGGCGCCTCTCGATCCCACCTGCGGATGCCTACGGCGTGGCCACGTTCTATGCCCTGCTCGCGGTCGAGCCGCGCCCGGCGCGCGTTCTGCACGTGTGCGAGGACCTGGCCTGCCGCTGCCACGGGTCGCAGGATCTGATCGCCCAGCTCGAGGAGCACGTCGGGCGCGAAGGGGAGCTCACGGCCGATGGTTCTGCGACCTGGTTCCGCAGTCCCTGCCTCGGCCAGTGCGACCGCGCCCCCGCCGCCATGCTCACCGTGGCCGGCAAGACACCGGTCGAGCGCTCGCTCGCGCCGACGACTGCAACCGCTGTGATGGGGCTCCTCGCAGGCGACGCCGTCCCCGGAGCGCTTCCCCAGGCTGTGATGGAGCAGGCAGGCGATCCTGGGCTGCGGCTCCTGCGCCGTGTCGGCGCCGTCGATCCCGGGAGCCTCGACGACTATCGCGCGCACGGTGGCTACGCGGCGCTGCGTCAGGCGATCGCGCTCGGCCCCGAGGGCGTCGTGCGCGAGCTCAAGGACTCCAAGCTACAGGGCCGTGGCGGTGCCGCCTTCCCCACCGGCGTCAAGTGGGAAGCTGTGGCCCGGCAGCCCGCTCAGCCGCACTACCTGGTGTGCAACGCCGACGAGTCGGAGCCGGGGACCTTCAAGGACCGGGTGCTGATCGAAGGCGACCCCTTCGCGCTGATCGAGTCGATGACGATCGCGGCGTACGCCACCAACTGCGCCCGCGGCTACGTCTACCTGCGCGGCGAGTACCCCGAGGTGCACCACACACTCGAGCAGGCGCTGAAGGAGGCGCGACGTCGCGGCTACCTGGGCGAGGACATCCTCGGCGAAGGCTTTGCCTTCGAGATCGAGATCCGCAAGGGCGCGGGCGCCTACATCTGCGGCGAGGAGACGGCGATCTTCAACTCGATCGAGGGTGAGCGCGGCGAGCCCCGGAACAAGCCGCCGTTCCCCGTCGTCTCGGGTCTCTTCGGTAAGCCGACGGTCGTGAACAACGTGGAAACGCTCGTCAACGTGCTCGACGTGATCCTGGCCTCGGGCCCCGGGTTCGCCTCGATCGGAACAGAGGCGTCGACAGGCACCAAGCTCTTCTGCCTCTCCGGACACGTCGAGCGGCCAGGCGTCTACGAGGTGCCGTTCGGGGCGACACTGGGTGACCTACTCGGGCTGGCCGGCGGTGTCGCGGGCAGCCGCGACCTGCAGTGCGTCCTGCTCGGCGGCGCCGCCGGCAGCTTCGTGGGCCCGGACGCGCTCGAGATCCCGCTCACGTTCGAAGGAGCGCGCGCCGCAGGCACGACCCTCGGCTCCGGCGTGATCCTCGTCCTCGACGACACGGTCGACCTGCCGCGCTTCCTGATGCGCATCGCCGCCTTCTTCCGCAACGAGTCGTGCGGCCAGTGCGTCCCTTGCCGGGTCGGCACCGTACGCCAGCAGGAGGCGCTCGCACGGCTACTGCACGGCGAGCCGAGGGGTGGCCTCGAGAGCGAGCTGCACGTGATCCGCGAGGTGGGCCAGTGCATGCGCGACGCCTCGATCTGCGGGCTCGGCCAGACCGCGTCCTCCGCCATCGAGTCGGCCATCGACCGGCTCGGCGTGTTCCAGGGAGAGCGTCGATGACCCTCGTGGCCGCACCGCAACGGATGGTCGAGCTGGAGGTCGACGGGCAGACCGTCCGTGTGCTCGAGGGGTCGACCATCCTCGACGCCTGCAACCGCCTGGGGATCGAGACCCCGACGCTCTGCTACGGCGAGACCCTGGAACCGGCCAACGTGTGCCGGGTGTGCGTGGTGGAGGTCGAAGGCGCCCGCGTGCTCGCGCCCTCCTGCTCACGCAAGGCCGAGCCGGGCATGGTCGTGAAGACCGACTCGGAGCGGGTGCGGCTCTCCCGCCGGGTCGTGCTCGAGCTGCTCGGCTCGTCGGTCGACCTGTCCACGACACCCGTCGCACCTGACTACCTGGAACGGTACGCGGCGGCGCCGGGGCGATTCGGCCCGCAAGCGCCGGCCGATCCATTGCGTGACTTCTGCCGCACCGGCGCCCATGAAGAGCCCGACGGCAGGACTGCGGCGACGGTGCACCAGCCCGTCAAGGTCGACAACGAGCTGTACGTGCGCGACTACTCGAAGTGCATCCTCTGTTACAAGTGCGTCGACGCCTGCGGCGAGCAGTATCAGAACACGTTCGCCATCCACGTCGCCGGCCGCGGCTTCGACGCCCGTATCTCCACCGAGTACGTGGCCGAGCTGCCCGAGTCGGCATGCGTGTACTGCGGCAACTGCATCGCCGTCTGCCCGACGGGTGCGCTCATGTTCCGCACCGAGCACGAGTTGCGGGAGGCCGGCGAATGGCGTGAAGGCGAGCAGACGGTGACCCAGACGATCTGCCCCTACTGCGGTGTCGGCTGCAACCTCGAGCTGCATGTGCAGGACAACACCATCGTCAAGGTCTCGAGCCCGGACGATCACGACGTGACCCGCGGCAACCTGTGCATCAAGGGCCGCTTCGGATTCCAGCACGTGCAGTCCGGGCGGCGCGGATAACGTCTGCCTGATGGACGGCGGGATCGTGCTCGCCGGTGGCGCCTCCACGCGCATGGGGCGGCCGAAGGCGCTGCTCGACTGGCACGGCACCCCCCTGGTGGTGCACATGTGCGAGGTCTTGCGGCGGTCGACGGACGGCCTCGTCGTCGTCGCAGCAGCTCCCGGGCAGGAGCTGCCCTCGCTTCCCGCGGAGGTCGAGGTCGTCCTGGACGAAGCCGTGGGGCTGGGCCCGCTGGAGGGGCTGCGCGTCGGCCTCCGCGCCCTGGACGGCCGGGTCGAGCGCGTGTTCGCGGCCGCCGTCGATCTGCCGCTCTTGCGGCCGGCGGTGATCCGGGCGGTGCTGGGCGCCCTGCCGGCGGGGTGCGACGCGTCCGTCCCGATCGCCGGCGGATTCCGCCAGCCGCTGGCCGCTGCCTACAGGCCTGCCCTCTGGCGGCAGATCGACGCATTCCTCGCCGCGGGACAGCGCGGGCTCGGCCGTCTCCTCGACGAGGCCCGCACCAGGTGGCTCGCCGAGTCGGTGCTCACCGCCCTCGACCCCGAGCTCTCCTCGCTCCTCAACGTGAACACGCTCGCCGACCTCGAACTCGCGAGGAGCTCCGAGGGCTCGACGGGCACCTGAGCGGGAGCGCACTGTTGCGACGTCGATGAGGCCCCCCTCCTGCGTCCTCTGCCGGGACGCGCGCCCGCCACGCGTTGCAGCAGCTTCGGGCCCTTCCTCTCAGGTGTCGGTGCTGACTTCGCCGCTCCCCACGAGCACGAGGCGGCCGTTGTCCTGGGTGATCTCCAGGCGGCCGTCGGCGGCTATCGACCCCGCGCGGCCCGTGACCTGGCCCACGGTCACGCCCGTTCCCCGCAGCGCGTTTCGCCGATCGACCTCGGCCGCGAGCGAGCCGTCCGCTGCCTGCCAGAGGTCGTAGGCGGCCGCCATCCGCTCGAGCAGGCTCACCAACAGGTGGCCGCGGTCATGGCGTCTTCCGGAGATCGTGGCCAGCGAGGCCGCCGGTAGCTTCGTCCCAGGCGGCAGATCGGCCTCGGTCTGGTTGACGTTGATGCCCAGGCCGACGATCACCCGCGCGTCGGTCGCCTCGAGCAGGATGCCCGCCACCTTGCGACCGTCGAGGAGGACGTCGTTCGGCCACTTGATCAGCGCCTCGTGCCCGGTCAGCGCCTCGACCGCCTCCGCCACGGCAAGCGCGGCGGCGAGCGAGAGCTGCGGGAAGCGCTCCGTCTCCCCCGGTGGCGGAAGCAGCAGGAGCGAGCAGAGAAGCGCGTCGCCTCCGGTGTCCTCCCAGGTCCGGCCGCGGCGGCCACGGCCCGCCGTCTGGTGCTCGGTGACCGCGAGCGCGCCTTCGCCCAGGTCGGGCGCCGCGCGGATCACGTCCTGCGTCGAGCTGCACTCGCGGACCCACAGATAGGGCGTGCCCAGGCTCCCGAGCCGCGAGGCCATCAGCCCGGGCGCGAGATCGCTCATTCGTCCGTGCCTCCGCGCAGGCGCTTGGTCGTGCTTCGCCGGCGCTTCGACTCCAGCCTCCGCTCACGGCTGGCCTTCGTCGGCGCCGTGGGACGGCGCGGGCGCTCCACGCGCAGCCCCTCGGCGAGGCGGGCCACGAGGCGCTCGGTGGCCAGCTCGCGGTTGCGCGCCTGGCTCCGCTCGTCCTGCGCGACTGCTCGTACCACCGGCCCGAGCTTGGCGATCACACGGCGCTTCTGCAGCTCGCTCAGGGTGGCCGAGGCTTCGACGTGGAACAGCGCCTCCACTCGCGTCTCCGCCGTGTTGGCGTGCTGCCCGCCGGGCCCGCTCGAGCGGGACACGCGAAACGTGATCTCCTCACGAGGCAGGGACACGCTGCGCGTGACGCGAATAGAGTCGTGCGTCATGGCCTGCATTCTCATCGACATCGACGGTGTCCTGCACGTTTCCGGAGAGCCGATACCCGGGGCGCAGGCCGCCGTGGCCGAGCTGCGCAAGCAGGGACACTCGCTCCGCTTCGTCACCAACAACTCGGTGACACCGCGCGCCGTCCTGGCCTCCGAGCTACGGGATGCCGGATTCGAGGTGGACGAAGAGGAGCTGCAGACCACACCGAGGGCAGCCGCGCGCAAGCTCAAGGGCAAGCGCGTGCTCGCGCTCGTGATGCCGTCGGTCGTACCCGACCTCGAGGGCATCGAGCTCGTCGGCGAGGGCGCGGACGCCGTCCTCATCGGCGGCTGCGACGAATCTGTCGAGCCGAACAACGTCTTCAGCTACATGAACATCGCCCGCGCCTTCGCCGAGATCCAGGGCGGCGCCGACTTCTACTGCCTGCACCGCAACCGCTGGTGGCAGACGACACGAGGACCGCTCCTCGACGCGGGAGCCTTCGTCGCGGGACTCGAGTATGCGACCGGGGTCGAGGCCACCGTGCTCGGCAAGCCGAGCAGCGACTACTTCACAGCAGCCCTCGATGCGCTCCGCGCCGAGCCGTCGCTGACCTGGATGGTCGGCGACGACATCGAGGCCGACATCGGTGGCGCGCAACGGTTCGGGATGCGCACGGCTCTCGTGCGCACCGGCAAGTTCCGTCCCGACGCGGTCGAGACGGAGGGCATCGTCCCCGACGTCGTGCTCAGCTCAGTGGCACAGCTTCCGGAGTGGCTCGAGCGCAGCCTGTGAGATGGCTCACCGTGTCGGCACCGACCTGATCGAGATCACCCGGATCGCTCGCGCCCTGGAGCGGCCCGGCTTCCGCGACCGCTGCTTCACGAACGCGGAACAGGAGTACTGCGAGTCGCGACGCAACCCGGCCGAGAGCTACGCGGCGCGCTTCTGCGGCAAGGAGGCCGTTGGCAAGGCCCTCGGTTGCGGCGTGCGCTTCACCTGGAAGGACATCGAGATCGTCGGACCGCCCAAGCCCGGAGTCACGCTGACCGGCAAGACACTCGCCTTCGCGGAACGGGTCGGGCTTCGCGAGATCGATGTCTCGCTGACCCACTCGCACACCATGGCGGGTGCCGTGTGCGCGGCGGTCCTCGAGCCCTGACGCGGTGTTCGAGCCGCTCTACACCGCGGAGGAGATGAGGGTGGCGGAGGCGCGCTACCCGGGGTTCCCGGCAACGGCGCCGGAGCTCATGGAGCGAGCGGGCCTCGCCGTGGCGCGTGAGGTGCTGACCCGCTACCCGGACGCACGAAGAGTCGGTGTCATCTGCGGCGGCGGAGCGAACGGCGGTGACGGACGCATCGCAGCCGCCCGCCTGCGCGAGGCCGGGGTCGACGCCGTCGAGAGCGACGATCCCTCCGGCTGCGACCTCCTCGTCGATGCCCTGTTCGGCACCGGTTTCAGCGGGGCACCACGGCCCCAGGCGGCAGCCACGATCGCGCGCATCAACACGGCCGGGGTGCCTGTCGTCGCAATCGATGTGCCGTCAGGCGTCGATGCCTCGACCGGCGAGATCGCGGGTGAGGCGGTGCGAGCCGCGTGCACGGTGACGTTCCACGGTGCCAAGGTGGGGCTGGTCGTGGCGCCTGGACGCTTCTGCGCAGGCGACGTGGTGGTCGCGGACATCGGGCTCGACCAGCACCCCACCCACGTGCGCCGGGCAACACCCGAGCTCCTGGCCGCCGTGCCGCGCCGGGGGCCGTCCGACACCAAGCACTCGGCCGGGACCGTGGTGATCGTCGGCGGCTCACCGGGGATGACGGGCGCGGCCGCACTGTCCGCCCGGGCTGCGTTGCGCGCCGACGCCGGCTACGTCACCGTCGCGGTACCAGGCGCATCGCTGGCCGTGATGGAGAAACTCGCCCTCGAGCCTGTGAAGGTCGCGCTCACCGAGGAGAACGCCCTGGACACGGTGGCGGAGCTCGCGAGCCGCGCCGGGGCGCTGGCCATCGGCCCCGGGCTCGGACGGTCGCAGTGGGCCCACGACCTCGTGCGAGGTATCCTCGAACGCAGCCAGTGCCCTGTCGTCGTGGACGCGGACGGGCTCTTCGGCCTCGAGCCGATTCAGCGAGCGGCCGCGACAGTGCTCACGCCGCACGCCGGTGAGCTGGCTGGGCTGCTTGGATGGGAACGCTCCGACGTCGAGGCGCATCGCTTACGCGCCGCAGGTGAGGCAGCCGAGCGCTTCTCCGCAACGGTTCTGCTGAAGGGCGCCGACACGCTCATCGTCTCCCCCGACGGCGGCGTCGTGGTCGCCGACGCCGGCCCTCCCTCGCTGGCCACGGCCGGGACCGGCGACGTGCTCACGGGGATCGTGGCTGCCTTCCTGGCCAAGGGCCTGTCGCCGGTCACCGCCTGCGCCGCCGCCGCGCTCGCGCACGGCGTCGCGGCGAGGAGGCTCCCGCCGTCGGGTCTGATCGCCTCCGATCTTCTCGATCAACTGCCCGCCGTCCTGTCCATCTCCGCTGCTTGACTCCGAGTGTCGCGCGCTGGGGATGCGCCCGTGGTGTCCTGGGTCTCGCTGTAGCGCGGCAGGTGGGCTGAACGTCTTGCGAGGCCCTGAAGGGCCCCGCGCTGTACCTCGCGCCGCCACAGCCGGGTGACAGCAGGCTCAGCGGGGAGCTTCTTGCGAGGCCCTGAAGGGCCCCGCGCTGTACCTCGCGCCGCCACCGTCGGGTGACGGCGCGCTCAGTGGGGAACTTCTTGCGAGGCCCTGAAGGGCCCCGCGCTGTCCCTTGCGCCGCCACCGTCGGGTGACGGCATTCTCAGTGGAGAACTTCTTGCGAGGCCCTGAAGGGCCCCGCGCTGTCCCTTGCGCCGCCACAGTCGGGTGACGGCCCGCTCGGCGGGGAACTTCTTGCGAGGCCCTGAAGGGCCCGGCGCTGTCCCTTGCGCGGCCGGGTGACGGCACGCTCCGTGGGTTCCTTCAGGGACTCACAAGGAGTTCGTGCCTGGTCCCGGGGCCGGCGTTTCTCGTTGCGATCAGGCTCCGCTTCGCGGAGCGCCAGCCACTCCGTGGCCGATGAACGCCCGTCGCCAGCGCAGGATTCGGGCGCGCGTCCGGCGAAAGAGTCATCGCCACCCATGACATCGTCGCGGTTTAGATTTCGCAGTCCGGCCGGGCTTGTGCTCGGCCTTGGCCTGCTCGCTGCGGCGTGGTGGTTTCTTGCTCCACCGCAGATAGGCGGTCATACCGGATATCGCATCCTGCGCGATGCGTCGATGGAACCGGGGCTACGGTCGGGCGATCTCGTCGTCGCACGGGACCGCGGCAGCTACGAGGTCGGCGACGCGATTCTCTTCCGCGATCCACAAGGTGGCACCACGTTCCACCGCATCGTCGCCGTCGAGGCCGGCGGCTACGTCACCCGTGGCGACAACAGCATCGACGAAGACTCGGTGACGGTCCCCGCCCAGGACGTGATCGGCGGCGAATGGCTGGCGCTGCCGAGGGTCGGTGACGGCATGGACTGGCTCACCGCGCCTGCACATTACGGCCCCCTCGCTCTCACCGTGACCCTCGTTCTGCTCCTCGTGATTCGGCGCTCGCTGCGTCGACGTGACGTTGTGCGTTCGCTCGAGGCCGGTGATCCTCTCCCGCGCGAGTGGCTTCCGCCTCAGATGTTGCGCTCGCTCTGCCTGGGAACAGGGCTTGCCGGCGCGCTCTTCGGTGGTCTGGCGCTCTACTCCTGGGCCACGCCCGAACATCGCTCGATCACCGTCCCCGACGCTCTCGTCGAGACCGGCACCTTCAGCTACGGCGCCACCGTCCGCGCCAGCCCTGTCTACCCGGAGGGACGGCTGACGACAGGCCAGGTCGCGTTCACGCGACTCGTCGACCAGCTGGACGTTGCGTTCGAGTACCGCCTTCGGTCGACCGAGCGCACCTCCGTGCGAGGCGGGCTGCGACTCGACGCCGTGCTCTCCGACGGTCGCGGCTGGACGCGGCTGTTCCCCATCGTGGCCGAGCGACCGTTCTCCGGCGCCTCGGCGTCCGTGGAAGGCACTCTCTCGGTGCGGGCGATCACGGCGGCGGCCCGCCAGATGCGCCGTCTCACCGGCTCCACCGACACCGAATTTGCGCTTGCACTCCAGCCTCACGTCGAGCTTGCGGGGTACGTGGGGTCGATCGTCGTCGACTCCGACTTCGCCCCCCGCCTGATCTTCCGCTTCGACGGCGTGGCGTTGACTCCGGTCTCGGGCGAACAAGGGCTCCAGGCTGAGCTCCGGCCGAGGGCATCGCATCCGGCGCGCTCGTTCCGCGAGACCTCGCTCGGTGTCCGCGGCGTCGAGGCGGCGACCGCAGATGTCCGCCGGGCGGCCGCGCTCGGGCTCTTCACCTCGTTGCTCCTCTTCGGGCTCGCCGCAGTCCTCCTCGCAGTGCGGGTGGTGGGCGGCGAGGCGGCCCGCATCGCCGCGCGGTACGGCCAGAGGATCCTCGACGCGCGGATCGTCCTGCCTGAAGGGCGGTGGGTAACCGAGGTGGAGGACATCGAGACGCTGGTGCGGCTGGCCGAGCACTACGACCGTCCCGTGCTGCACTGCGTGGAGGGCATGAGCCATCTGTACGTCGTGGACGACGGCGTGGCCGTCTACCGCTTCCGGCTCGCCGAGCCCGCGCTCGCCGGTCACGCGCTCCGCTCGTCGTGAACGATCCCGTGGCGCTGCGGGTCGCGTTGCAACGGCGACGCGCCGCCGAGCTGGATCAACGCTGCGCGCGCTTGCTCCCGCTTCAGGGCACCGAGCGCGTTCTCGACGCGGGCTGCGGGACGGGTGCCCTCGCCGAGGCGCTGGCCCGCCGTTGCGCCACGGTGGTCGGAGTCGATCTCGACCGGCGCTTTCTCGAGCAGGCCCGCTCACGAGCCACGGTCAACTGCGAGTTCGTGGAGGGCGACGCCATGGCGCTGCCCTTCGGCGACGGGAGCTTCGACCTTGCAGGCTGCCTGCGCGTGCTCCACCACAGCGAGAGCCCCGAACGCGTTGTCGCGGAGCTCGCCCGGGTCGTCGTCCCCGGCGGACGCGTGCTGGTGGCCGATCAGCTCGCGGCAGACGACCCGGCACGGGCGCTCCGAGCTCACCTGTTCGAGCAGGCGCGCGACGCGTCACACGGGACGCTGCTCCGCCCGGAGGAGGTCGAGGGCCTGCTGAAGCGGCACGGCCTCGTGGTCGAAGAGCTCGAGGTGTCCAACGAGTCGCGCGACGTGGGGGAGTTCCTCGACCTCGTCGGGCTGACGGGTGACACCCGAGACCGTGTGGCCGCGCTGGCGCCCGCCGACCCGTACGACGTGCGTATTGGCTGGTATGTCGCCCGTCAGTCGCGCGGCTTGTAGCCCGAGACGCCGCTGAAGCGCGCCACCAGGGCGGGAGCGACAGCCTGCAAGATCGTGATCAAGCGATACGGGAACCAGGGCACGGTGATCTCGGTCTTGTTCTTCTCGACGGCCCGCACGATCGACTCTGCCACACGCGGGGGGTGGATCACGAATCTGGCCAGCAGCTTGCTGCCCAGCACACCCTTCTGGGGAAACCCCTCTGTCTCCACGAACCCTGGAAGCACCGAGTGCACCGAGATCCCGGTGCCACGAAGGGCGGCCCCGAGCGACCGGGAGAACGCGAGCTGCGCGTGCTTGGAGGCAGCGTACGCTCCGGCGGGCGCGAACGCCACGGCCCCCGCCACGGACACGAGGTTGACGACGTGGGCGCCGCCGTCGGGAGCTGCGGCCTCGAGACCCGGCAGCAACGCCCGAGAGCACCACACACCGCCCAGATAGTTGACCGTGAGCACTTCCTCGATCTTCTCGTCCGCCACGGTGAGGAACGTCCCGCGGGCCGGCATCCCGGCGTTGTTCACCAGCAGATGGACGCGTGGATGGCGCGCGAGCAGGCGTGCCGCCATGGCCTGCACGGCGTCGCGGTCGCCGACGTCGCACACCTCCACCTCGGCGCCGATCTCCACTGCCAGGGCGCGCAACCGGTCTTCGCGGCGCGCCACGAGCACGCAGTGCCAGGCGCGGGAAGCCAGTGCTCGTGCCGTCGCCTCCCCGATTCCGGAAGATGCTCCCGTGATGACGGCGATGCGCGACCCGCTCATCGCCGGAGACTATCGAGACCATCCACTGTAGGATCGCCCGCATGGCCGGGAGGTTCGAGGGAAAGCAAGCGCTCGTGCTCGGAGTCGCCAATCGCCGTTCCATCGCCTGGGCCATCGCCCAACGGCTGGCCGCCGAGGGGGCGCAGGTGGCGTTCACCTTCCAGGGAGAGCGCATCGAGAAGGCCGTGCGCGAGCTCGCCGACTCGATCGGCGGCCTCATGGTCGGAGAGTGCGACGTGCGCTCGGACGCCGATCTCGACCGGGTCATCGCAGCCACCGGGGAAGCCTTCGGCGGCGGTCTCGACGTGCTGGTGCACTCCCTTGCCTTCGCCGCGGCCGAGGATCTCGAGGGGCGGTTCATCGACACCCCGCGCGACCGTTTCTGGCTAGCCGTGGACATCAGCGCCTACTCCCTCGTGGCGGCGGCCAAGCGCGCGGAGCCGCTGCTGCAGGCACGAGGAGGCGGATCGATCGTGACCATGACCTACCTCGGCGGCGAGCGCGCCGTGCCGCACTACAACGTGATGGGCGTGGCCAAGGCCGCGCTCGACTCCTCGGTGCGCTACCTCGCCTGGGATCTCGGCAAGTCGAACATCCGCGTCAACGCGATCTCCGCCGGGCCCGTGCGCACGCTCGCCGCCCGCTCGATCGCCGGGTTCACGACGATGGAGGACATGTTCGAGCAGCGCGCGCCTCTCCATCGCCACATGGATGCGGAGGACTGCGGCGCCGCAGCCGCCTACCTCCTCTCCGACGACGCGCGCAACGTGACCGGCACGACGCTGTACGTCGACGCCGGCTACCACTCGATGGGCATGTAACCGCTCAGCCTCGCGCCGAGTCGCCGGTACAGTCTGCTCACGAGGGCAGGCGACAAAGGAGCAATTGAGATGGCGGTCGTGACAGCGCGAGACGAGCAACTTCTGATCGGTGGCTCGTGGGTGGATGCCGGGAGCAGCGAGCGATTCGACGTGACGAACCCGGCGACCGGTGAGGTGGTCGGTTCGGTCCCGAACGGCTCGGAGGCGGACGTGCGCGCGGCGATCGACGCTGCGGCGGCCGCGCTCGACGGGTGGAAGGGGCTTCCCGCGATCCAGCGCGCACGGATCCTGCGCGCGTCGGCCGACGTGATCCGCGAGCGCCGCGAGGAGATCGGCGCCGTGATGACCGCCGAGCAGGGCAAGCCGCTGGCCGAGGCCGTGGGCGAGGTCGACTACGCCGCGAGCTTCATGGAGTGGTTCGGCGGCGAGGCCGAGCGGGTGTACGGGCAGATCGTGCCGTCGATGAACGCCGACAACCGCGTGCTCGTGCTGCGCCAGCCCGTCGGTGTGGTGGCGGCGATCACCCCCTGGAACTTCCCGGCGGCGATGATGACCCGCAAGCTCGGCCCCGCCATGGCGGCCGGCTGTACGAGCGTGGTCAAGCCTGCCAGCGCGACACCCCTGACCGCCGCGCTCATCCTGCGCGCCATCGAGGATGCCGGTGCGCCTCCCGGGGTCGTCAACCTCGTCACCTCGCGCGCGTCGAGCATGGTCGCGGACACCATCTTCGGTGACCGCCGCGTCAGGAAGATCTCGTTCACCGGGTCGACCGAGGTCGGGAAGGATCTGATCAGGCTGGCCGCCGGCCAGGTCAAGCGGCTCTCGCTCGAGCTGGGTGGGCACGCGCCCTACGTGATCTTCGACGATGCGGATCTCGACGAGGCGGTTGACGGACTGATCGCCAGCAAGTTCCGCAACGCCGGCCAGACGTGCGTGTGCGCGAACCGCATCTACGTGCAGGGCGGGATCTACGACGCGTTCGTGAAGCGGCTGGGCGAGAGGGTGACGAAGATGGTCGTGGGTCGAGGTGACGTCGCGGGCGTCGTCGTCGGGCCGCTGATCGACCAGGGAGCGGTGGAGAAGGCCGACGAGCACGTGCAGGACGCGCTCAAGCGCGGGGCGCGCCTCGTCGTGGGAGGCGCCCGTCTCACCGACGGTGAGTACGCCGGCGGCTCGTTCTATGCGCCCACCGTGCTGGAGGGCGTGACGACGGACATGCTCATCTCGTACGAGGAGACGTTCGGCCCGGTCGCCGGGATCGCACGGTTCGAGACCGAGGCGGAGGCCATCGCGCTCGCCAACGACTCGGTGTACGGGCTGGCCGCCTACTTCCACACGCGAGACTACGCCCGGTTGATGCGGTTTGCGGAGAAGCTCGAGTACGGGATCATCGGTGCCAACACAGGCATCATCTCGGCCGCGAACGCCCCGTTCGGTGGCGTCAAGGAGTCGGGCTACGGCCGCGAGGGCGGCGCGCAGGGCATCGACGAGTACCTCGACGTCAAGTACGTGCTGATGGCCGGCGTCGGGGTCTGAACCGCCGGTTCGGGAACCCCGACGGCAACCCGGCAGCCGGGCCAGGGCCTCGCTCGGGCTAGGGCCAAGGCTGTAGGTGGGTGTGCATGTCCCTGAGCGGGACGACGTGGATGTCCGCGCGAAGCGCGTACGTGCTGTTTCCTGGATAGATCACGAGAACCCGCTCGAGACCCAGGTCGGCGCTTGCCGTCACGAGCGACCGCGTCAGACGTGGGGCATCGGCCCGCTTGACCTCTACGCCGACGAGGCCGTCCGGTTGGCGCACGAGGAGATCGATCTCGGCGCCGCCGCTCGTCGCCCAGAACGTGGCCGACGGGCCAGCCTGAGTGTGGCGAAGCAGCTCCTCGATGGCGAATCCCTCCCACGTGGCGCCGTAGGCCGGATGGCGCAGGAGCGCAGCGTGATCATGGACATCCAGGAGCGTGCGCACGAGCCCGCTGTCCCGGAAGTACAGCTTGGGAGTGCGGATCAGTCGCTTGCCGTAGTTGGAGTGCCACGGTGGAAGCAGCCGCACGAGCAGCGCATCTTGGAGGGCGTTCCCATACCGGCCGATCGTGCGCTCCGAGACCTGAAGCGTCCGCGCCAGGCGGGCGCGGTTGAGGAGCTGACCGTGCGAATGCGCGAGCGTGCGAAGGAATCGTTCGATTGTCGCGGCGGGGAGGCTGACGCCGAACGGCGGAAGGTCGCGTGGCGCCAGGTTGCGGACATACGACTGGCGCCAGGCGACGGAGTTCGGCTCGGACGTCGCGAGGAACGAGGCCGGATAGCCTCCGCGACGCCAGAGAACGGTCTCGTCGCCTCCGCCGACCTCCGCCACCGAGAGCCCGCCGAGCTCGATCGTCTCGATGCGTCCTGTCAGGGACTCCGACGCCTGCCGCAACGCCTGCGGCGCGGCGCTACCAAGGATGAGAAATCGCGCGGGCGTCGGTGTGCGGTCGGAGAGCACCCGGAGCACGGGAAAGAGATCGGGCCGAAGCTGGACCTCGTCGATGACGACTATTCCCTCGAGCGACTCGAGCGCCAGCACTTCGACGTCAAGTACGTGCTGGTGTGGCCTGCCTCGGACGATCAGGGAACCGGTGCGGAGCGCGGGCGCTCCCAGGCAGAGAGTGGGCCGTCTCGCGCGAGGAGCCGGAAGCCGCTCTCCTCGAGCCGGCGTTCGGCGAGCGCCGGGCAGCCTGCGCCGAAGAACCCGCTCTGGGCGTACAGGCCACGATGCACGACGACGTAGCGCACCTCGAGCTCCGGCGGTAGCTCACCCCGGCCGCAGGAGAGACCACGCAGGCGCCGGGCCAGGCGGTCGGCGGCCGGCGGGGCGATCGTCGAGTACCCCTGGGGCCGCGGGCGGGGCGACTGCCGAGCGTAGGCCTGGTAGGTCGCGCCGTAGTGCAGGTCGGGGCGGAAGACGGGCAACTCGAGCAGTGTCCCCGGGCCCGCCAGCGCGGCGTAGGCGGCGCTCCCCTGGTCGGCGGCCACGGCTCCGAAGACGGGGACGCGCAGATCGAGCGCGATCACCGCCAGGACAACCCCCGCCACGAACACCGTCCGCGCCCCGTGCGGGCGAAGCCGGCGCTCGACGGCAAAGGCGACGAGCGCGGCCAGGGCGAGACAGGCGATCGGCAGCAGCCGCTCGGGCACGCGTGTCGACCCGAGCGGCCCGAAGTGCTCCCAGAGCCACGCATAGCCGGGAAGGTTCGAGCCCAGCGCGAGCAGCAGCGGCACGACCGCGGCGACCGCGAGGACGGCCGCGGTCCGCGCGCCGAGGCGGCGGGCGGCGAACAGACCGGCGAGCGCCAGCAGCGGGGTCAGCCAGCCGATGAACACGAAGCGCTCGACCCCGGCGTCCGCGTTGCGGGTCACGAAGTCCACGAGGTGGGCCGAGTACCGCTCGACCTGGCCGTAGCTGCGGCTGCCGTCCTCCACGACCGAGCCTCCAACAGTCCACCGCTCCGCTCGCCACCCGACGACGCCGGCGGCGCTGGCGAGGGTTGCCGCCTTCCACCACTCGTTCCGCGGATGGCGCGCCAGCGAGTAGCCCAGCGCCAGCGCAATCGCTCCCAGGGCCAGGTGGAACTGCCCGCTCAGCGGGATCGCGGCGAGAACGGCGGCGCCGAGAAGCAACCGGCGTCGTTCGAGTGCGAGCAGGAGTCCGGGGAGCAGGAACGCGGCCAGTCCCAGCAGGTGTCCCGTGGACTGCCCGACCCGGTAGGGCGCGAGCGCGAAGGCGGCCCCGCCGACGAGGGCCGCGGCCCGTCCCAGCCCGAGCGCGCGCAGCCACCACGTCGTCAACCCCCCGGCGAGGACGAAGGTCAGCAGGAGGACGAGGTTGTACGCCCACACCGGTCCCGCCAGCCGATCGAGCGGCCAGTAGGGAAGCCCGAGGAGCCAGCCCTGCAGGTTCGCCGGCGCCTCTGCCTCGGGGCGGAAGGTGTACGGGTCGTCCCAGGGCGCGTCAGCGTGCTCGAGCTGGTGCCCGGCGAGCCACAGTGCCCAGCCCAGCTGCAGGTGGTCGCCGGCGGCGGCCTCGCCGTGCCCCGCTGCGGGTCGGGCGAGGTAGTGCGCTCCGTCCAGGTGCCGAACGGCGGGCCAGGTCGCCCACAGAGCACACAGGGTGAAGAGGACGAGTGCTAGGCCGAGGAAGCGGCCGCTGCCGCGAAGATCGCGTCGAAGTCCGGCTCGGGGCTGGCGAGTGTCCACGACGCCCGCACCGTATCTCCGTCGAGGAGAAAGACCGTGCGGCTGGGCCGTGTCAGCCCGTTGTACTGGCCGAGCACTCCGAACGCCGTCGCCGTCTCACGCTCCCAGTCCGAGAGCAGGACGGGGGCCTGGCCGAGCTGCAACCGCTCCGTCCACGCGCGGTGGCTGAACGGCGAGTCGAACGAGATCCCGTAGGCCGTGAGGCCTGCCGCTGCCAGATCGCTGCTCCTGTCACGCAGGAGCTGCAACTCGGTCGTTCAGCCGCCGCTCCAGTCGAACGGGTAGAAGCAGAGCAGCGCAAGCGGTGTGGGCGTCGCCGCGATGACCTCGACGATGCTGCGCTGGTCGTCCCCGTGCCAGACGCGAGAGGAGGGAACGGGGTCGCCGGGACCGAGCATCCGGGCAGACTACCCGTCGCCGGGCAGCAGCCGATCGTGCGTGTGATGACAATTCGGCGATGGTCTGGGACCCGACAGGCGAGCGGCCGTCCCTCTCCCATCTGAGCGAGTTGGCCGCCTCGCCGCCACGGTTGATCGAGCTTGCCGCGCGAGCCGGGTTCTCCTCGGTCGGCCTGCGGATCTCGCCAGCCTCCGCGGGCGGGCTCGCGTATCCCACGAGCACGACGAGGGAGCAGGCCGAGGTCCGGCGGCAGCTGGACGCGACCGGCATTACCGTTCTTTCCATCGAGCTGCTCTCGATCGACGAAGCCCTACGCGTCGGGGAGTGCTCGCCGCTGCTGGGCGTGGGCGCAGCTGTGGGTGCCAGGCGGCTCACCGTGACCGGCGACAGCACGGACTTCGGCCTGGTGGCTGAGAAGCTGGCGCAACTCGCCGACCTGGCGGGTTCGTACGGCATCGCTGTCGATCTCGAGTTCATGCCGTTTCGCGCCGTGGCCTCCCTCGCGGATGCGCTGTCCGTGATCGACCTGGCCGGCTGCAGCAACGCCCACGTGCTGATCGATGCCCTGCACCTTCAGCGCTCGAACAGCCCGCTCGGCCTGGTCCGGGCCGCCGCTCGGAGGATCGGAGTGTGTCATCTCTGCGACGCGCCGGCGGCGTCGCCGCCGTTGGCTGAGCTCGCTGTCGAGGCCCGGTCCCGGCGCCTGCTACCGGGCACAGGGGAGTTGGCCCTGTGGGACCTGCTCGAGGCACTGCCGGTCGGGACACCTGTTGCCGTTGAGGTGCCGCTGAGCGAACGGTATCCCCATCTCGAGGCGGAGGCGCGCCTGGCCTTGCTGGCCGAAGGCACGCGGTCGTTCCTCGCCGCCGGCCGGCCGGGTTGACGGCACCAGTCTCTGGACGGCGGCCGGGCCGTCCGCACGGGCTGGCGGAGCGGCGCCGTGTCCGCGAGGATGTTGAGGTGCGCGTCACGGCCCGGACCTGAGCGAGAGACGTGCATCCAGTCCGCGTAGGCGTTGTCGGGGCCGGTCTGATCGGTCGCAAGCACGTCTCTGTGCTGCGGTCGGGCCAGGCGGAATGTGCGCTGGCCGGGGTAGCCGACCCGTCGCCCGTGGCCGCCGACGAGGCCCGCCGGCTCGGTTACGCCTGCCATGCCACGGTCGAGGAGCTCCTCGACCGTGAGCGGCCGGACGGCGTCGTCGTCGCCGTACCGAACCAGCTGCACCTCGCGACCGGCCTCGCCTGCGTCGAGCGCGGGATCCCGGTGCTCGTGGAGAAGCCGGTGGCGGGCACGATCGCCGAAGCTGCGGCCCTGGTCGAGGCGGCCGAGGCGGCGGGTGTCCCCACGTTGACCGGCCATCACCGTCGGCACAACCCGATCATGCGTCTCGCCGCCGGCCTCCTGCGCGCCGACCGTATCGGTCGGCCGGTGGCGGCGACGGCCATGTGGCTCGCGCACAAGCCCGAGGACTACTTCGCTGTCGCCTGGCGGCGCGAGCCGGGCGGCGGGCCGGTTCTGATCAACGCCAGCCACGAGATCGACAGCCTGCGCATGCTGCTCGGCGACGTGGAGATCGTGTACGGAACGTGCTCGAACGGACTGCGCGGCCGCGCAGTCGAGGACACCGCGGCTGCTGTCCTGCGCTTCGCGAGCGGAGCGCTCGCCACGCTCGTGATCTCCGACACCGCTTCCGCCCCCTGGCACTGGGAGGCCGCTTCGGCTGAGAACCCGTTCTTCCCGCAGGTGGGCGAGGACAGCCTGTTCATCGCCGGGACGTCGGGATCGCTGTCGCTTCCCTCACTGCAGCTGCGGCGGCACGAGCCCGGGCGGGAGAGCTGGGCCAATCCGCTGTCTGCCGAGCGTCAGCACGTCGTCCTGGCCGATGCCCACGTGGAGCAGATGAAGAACTTCGCACGCGTCATCCGCGGCAGCGAGGAGCCGGTCGTGACCGGCCGCGACGGCCTGATCACCCTCGCCACGACACTCGCGATCACCACCTCGGCGGAAACGGGGTTGCCGGTGCGCGTCGCCGACCTCATCGCCCTTGAGCGCAGCACCACGAGATGACACGCGGTGCCGTGATCGATCTGAACGCGGGTGACAGGTTGGCCGCTGCCCGAACCCGTCGTCCTCCCGCGTCGACGAAGACCCACTGGTCGGCCGCGGGCCAGCCGACCACGAGCCAGCTGCCGTCCGGCGCCCACGCGAGCTCGCGGAAGCGCCCGGCACGATTGAACAGGGTGCGACCGTCGAGGAGGACCACGGTGCTCTGCGACCCGTGCACCCGGGTCACTGCCACCTCGTGACCACCCGGACGGAAGGCAGCGGCAACGTCGGACGAGCCATCCGAGGGGTCGTCTTGCGCGACCACACGGCCGGTCTGGTCGTACACCCGCAGGTGACGTGGGGTGAGCACGAGGAGACGCTTCCCGTCGGATGACCACTCGAGCGTGGTCACGGTGCCGGCAGGGCGAGGGAAGGCGCGGAGGCGACGACCCGTCGTCGCGTCGAACAGGAGCACGTGCCGCGGTGCGATGGTCGTCAGCACATAGCCGCCGGGCTGCCAGGCGATCGGGCCTACGGCGCGTGGGAGCAGGAGCCGGTCGCCCGTGCCGTCGCCGGCCACGACGTGGATCCCGTCGGCGGCCGCGTAGCCGATGCGCGTGTCCGTCTCCGTCCCGGTCCAGCTGGCGCCACGTGGACGCCTCCGTGCCAGGCTCCAGCGCACGACCCCTCCCGGTTCGAGTGCCGTGAGCTCGTTCTGCCTCGTGGCTACGAGGAACCGCCCGAACGGCGACCAGCTCGCCTCGCGGTAACGCCCGATCAGGCGCTTGGAGCCATCGGCGGCGACCACCCACACGCCGGCGTCGGACACCGCCAGCAGGCGCCCGCTGGTGGGTAGGGAGAACAGGGCCGGCGCCGCCTGCTCGACCCCGACCGCCTCCCGCACCCGGTCGATCACGGCCCGTCCGGGGGGACTGGCGACTCCGATCGTGATGGCAGTCGCCGCCGCGGCCAGCGCGAGCGCCATGCGTCTTCGTGACCTCGGGACCCGAACAGGCTCACGCTCCCCGAACGCTCGCGAGGTCGCCGTCCAGGCGCGTCCCGTCGCGGCATTCTCGCCCGGGACGTCCAGCGCACGCAGGCGGTCTCCGAGAGCGGTCACGACCGCTCCCTCATTGCGTCGAGCCCGCGCCTGAGGCGGGAGTTGACCGTTCCGCGGGGCAGCTCGAGCAAGTCGGCGATCTCGCCCGGCGTGTACTCGAGGAGATGGCGGAGCACGACCACGGCGCGTTGGTCGGGCGGAAGCGCAGCGAGCCCCGCGAGCACGCCGGCGTCGGGCGGGGCGTGCTCGAACGCGGGCAGGCGCTCGTCCAGTTCGACCTCGCGCCGTACGGAGCGCGCCCTCGCCGCGTCGATCGCGCGGTTGACGACGATGCGGTGCAGCCAGGGGCGGAAGGGACGGCGACGGTCGAAGCGATCGAGGTGCCTGACGGCCGAGAGAAAGGCTTCCTGGGCGATGTCCTCGGCCAGCGTCGCGTCGTGCACGACCAGGTAGGCGGCCCGCAAGGCTTGCGCCCAGTGCGCGCGGAAGAGCGCCTCGAGATCCGAGGCCGACCCGGCCCGGGCGCCCCTGACCCAGGCGCGCTCCTCCCGCTCGGTGTGCGACACCACGGGACCATACGGCGCTCCTCCCCCCGGAGGTCCGAACCGTGCCCTTCGCTCACCGGACCGCGAGCGTGCGCGTGTCGATCTCGACCACGCCTCCCACGTCGAGCGTCCGCCCCTTCCTGGACAGCCGGAGCCGCAGACCCGAGATCTCCGTGCGGGTGAGCGAGGGCAGATCGATGCAATGGGCGGTCGCCGTGGCGGTGTCCAGCGCGTGCACGAACGGCATCACGCCGTTGCCGTCGTACAGGGTGTACGCCCAGCGGCCTCCGGCGCTCGTGACGCGCCGCAGCGGCTCCCCCCGCATCTCCTCGTCAGGGTCGCTCCTGTCGACGATCGGGCGCGGCAGGAGGCGGCCGGTCGAGACGTCCAACGCCCGGACGGCGTAGAGCGTCGGGTCGGTCCTCGACAGGTACTGGATGAGGAAGATGCGACGACCGCTTGGCGAGACTGCGTCCAGGCTGAAGTCCCCACGGAGCCGGAACAGCTGCTGGAGCTTCAGGTTGCTGTCCGTGACGGACAAGCGGGCAAAGGCCGTCGTCTCCCGTGGAAAGCTCTGCCTGGGCTCGATGAGGACGAGGGTCCGTCCGTCACCGGAAAGGCCGGCCGGTGTCCCGTCGTAGGCGACCGCCGGGATCGTGAACGTGCCCGGCACCGTGGTCGAGGCGAGGACGGTGCCGTTTCGCACCCGCACCCTGGCCACGACCGTGTTGTCGCCCGCGGGGAGGGTGATCAGGCGGGCCGTGCGGGAAGCGTTGACGACGCCGGTGCCGCCGACATCCATACCGAGGACGGGCAGCCCGTCGGCGCCGGCGGCGGGCACGATCGCGCTCACCGCCGCGATGGCCAGGAGGATGGGGTACGTGCTGCGCATGCCGATGCTCCTTCCGCGTTGCTGACGAAGGAGATACGGATGGAGACGCGTGAGAGGTCCAGGGACCTCTGCGGGCTCGTCGTGCGTACGCCTCACATGGATCCAAGGAGGCTGACCCCATGACTGGGAAAGGACGGACGCAGAGGATCCTTGTGCTCGCGCTGTGCTCCCTCGCGGCGATCTGCTCGACCGCCGGCAGGCGTCGGAACGGCGTACTGCGGGGCCCTTCAGGGCCTCGCGAGGAGTGGAGGCTCGACCAGCAATCGGCCATCCGCAGCGGCAAGTCCGGGCCTGTCAGACGCCTGATCCGTCACTCCGGGAGCCGCTCCGTCGCGATCGCGATCTCCTCGACCACCTCGCGCGTGTCGCGGTTCGCGTTGTGGACACGAAGCTGGCGCTCGGCGCTGTTGCCGCGGGCCAGGATCTCACGCACGCCCTCCAGCTCGCGCTCCGAGCCGAGCTCGCGGGCGTGCGGCTCCAGCTCACGTAGTGTGCGCCGCACGAGCTTGGCCACGGGCAGGCGGTTGCGGGCGCCGGTCCCGAGATCCATGATCGGCGCCTCCAGGCCGTAGCGGGCGGCGAGCCATTTGTTCTCGCTCGTGAGGATGCGGTGGTAGCTCGGGATCTCCCGGCCGGCCTCGTAGGTCTCGCACAGCTGCTTGACCAGGGACTGGCAGTAGGCGGCGATGGCCACCGCGTCCTCGATCCGAGTGACGGCGTCGCAGATGCGAATCTCGATTGTGCCCAGCCGGGGGTGCGGCCGGATGTCCCACCAGATGTGCGTGTAGTCAGCGATGCAACCCGTCCGCTCGAGCTGGCCGACGACGGACGCGTAGTCCTCGTAGTCGCGGAAGCGGGGCGGCGGTCCTGAGCGCGGGAAGGCGGAGAACACCATCTGCCGGCTGGAGGCGAGCCCCGTCGGCTCACCCCGCCAGAACGGCGAGCTGGCGGACAGCGCCAGCAGCGGAGCCAGATGCGGGAGCAAGCCGTTGACCACGGCGATCGCCTTGTCCGGATTGTCGACGGCGACGTGGATGTGCATCCCGAAGATCAGCTCCCGGCGCGCGACATACTGCAGCTGATCGACGAGCTGGCGGTAGCGGTCCTTCGCCGTGATCCGCTGCTGCTCGAAGAGCGAAAAGGGATGCGTGCCCGCCGACCCCACCCGGAGGCCCTTGTCGCGGGCCACCCCGCAGACGTACGAGCGCAACCCGATCAACTCCCGGAGGGCGTCTCCCGCGTTGTGGCAGACGGGTGTGGCGATCTCGATCACCGACTGCATCAGCTCCGTGTTGATCATCGGCTCCAGCTCGTGGCCCGACATCGCGGCGAGCACGGTCTCCACGTGCTGTACGAGATCGAAGCTCTGGGAGTCGAGCAGCATGTACTCCTCCTCGACACCGAGCGTGAACGGCGGTCCCGACCCGAAGCGGTGTTCGAGGACGCTCGCAGCCGGCTCCGCGCTGACGCCGGTGATCGTCGCCGGCACCGCCTGGAGGAGCGAGTCCGTCACGGCAGGACCGCCTCCACCTCGATCTCCACCTTCCAGGCCGGATCGAGGAGCGAGCAGACGACGGTCGTGTTGGCGGGCCGGATCTCGCCGAACACCTCGCCGTGGGCTACGGCGTACTCCTCGAAGTACGCGGGGTCGGTGAGGAAGACGCGTGTCCGTACGACCTGTGCGAAGGTCGAACCGGCCTGCTCGAGTGCGGTGCCGATGATGCGTAGGCAGAGACGGGTCTGCTCGACCACGGACTCGGGCACCGGGCTCCCGTCCGGAGGGATCGGCGCCGTCCCTGCGACGTACACGCGGTCACCCGCGACGACCGCCCTGCAGAACCCGACGATCGGCTCGTAGGGAGACGTACCGGCGATCCGGCGAATCTGCATGCGCCTAGTATCGCGTTTTGTGCAGGCACTTTCCCAGATCGACGCCTGGGACGTCCCGTTCGCGGCCTCCGGTGTCTCGGACGGTTACGCGACGCTTGCCGTGCGGGGTGACGCCTCGCGGCCGGTGCGGCTCGCCTCGGTCTCCAAGCCCGTCTCCGCGCTGGCCACGTTGATCGCCGTGGAGGAGGGCGTGCTCGACCTCGACGAGCCGGCAGGGCCTCCCGGCGCGACCGTGCGTCATCTGCTCGCCCACGCCTCCGGACACCCGTTCGAGGAGGGACCCGCGCCGGCCGCTCCCGGCGCGCGGCGGATCTACTCGAACGACGGCTTCCGGCTGCTGGGCGAGCACGTGGCGCGGCGCGCGGAGATGCCGTTCGCCGCGTACGTGCGTGCGGCGGTGTGCGAGCCGCTCGGTCTGGCGCTCGACCCGGCGGGACATCCCGGCGCCGGCTTTCACGGCTCCCTCGACGACGTCCTCGCGCTCGGGCGCGAGCTCTTGCGCCCCACCCTCGTCGCCGAGGAGACGGCCACCGAGATGCACTCCGTGCAGTTCCCGGGGCTCGACGGCGTGCTGCCCGGGTACGGGCGCTTCTCCCCGCTCGACTGGGGGCTCGGCGTCGAGTTGAAGGGCGTGAAGGAGCCGCACTGGTCGGGGAGGCTCACCTCCCCCTCGACCTTCGGCCACTTCGGCGGGTCGGGAACCTTCCTCTGGGTCGATCCCGCCCGCGGGCTCGTCTGCTCCGCCCTCACCACTCGTGAGTTCGGTTCGTGGGCGATCGAGGCCTGGGCGCGCCTGGGGGACGCGCTCGTCACCGAGTGGGACGCTCAAGGTTTGGCAGGGCGCGGTCGATGACCAAGCCAGCTCCTACTTCGGTCGGGACTGACGGCAATCACTCCCTTCGAGTGAGCTAACGGCGAAGGCGCCCCCAAAGGCGCCTTTGTCGTTAGCTCACTCGAAAAGGGTGGGTGGCTTCAGCCACTCACCAGGAACGTGCCAGGTTCCTTGCGAGCCCCTACAGTGGGGCCCGCCGGCCCGGCTGGCTTCTGGACTGCACTAGAAGGTCTCGAGTGCCGCTCTCCTCCGGCTCTCCCGCTCCAGCAGCCGGAACACAACGAACGCCGCCACCCCGTAGGCCAGCCCGATCAGCAGTTCGAGCAGCAGCTGCCCCGCCGCGCCCGCGAGCGAACCGCCGCGCGCGAGCTCCCGCGCCGCCTGGATGCCGTTGGTCAGCGGCAGGCCGCGGCCGATCGCGCCGAGCCAGCCGGGAAGATCCTCGTTGGCGACGTTGACGCCGCAGACGAGCAGCATCAGGAAGTAGACGAGGTTGGCCCCGAAGAAGATGTCGCGCGCCCACAGGCCGATCGAGCCGATCAGGCCGCCGAGCGCGACGCACGAGATCGTGGTCACGAGCACCGCCAGCGCCACTCCCGGCAGGCTGCCGCGAGGAGGTGCCACGTCCAGCAGCACCCACGCCACCCCGAACCCGAAGGCCGAGACGACGAGCCCGTTGACGATGTACGGCACGGTGCGGCCGGCGAAGATCGCCACGCGATTCGCGGGCGACCCGAGCAGCGGCAGCAGCGTCCCGAAGAACCGCTCGTTCGCGATCCCCATCGTCATCCCGTAGATCCCGGACATCGCCGAAACCTGCACGGCGTTGCCGACGACGTAGAAGAGGTCGTCCCGGCTCTCCGCGTACCGGCCGAGGTAGACGAAGAAGAGGATCTGGAAGAGCGGCGACCCGAGCATCGTCGTCACGAACATGCCGGGGCTGATCCAGTTGAAGAGCGCGCGGTACGAGATCACACCGCCGACGAAGAAGACCCGGACTGCTGCGGTCACGTGAGGGCGAGCGTCGCGCGCCGGCGAGCGAGCCGCTCGAAGTTCGCCAGAGCAACGCCGCCGATCGCGAGATAGGCCGCAGCCAGCCCGGCGCACGCCGCGATCTCGGGCCACGCGTTGCCGCCGAGCGCCGCCTCACGGACGGCGCGTACACCCCAGGTCGGGGCCAGCAGCCAGGAGAGCGGCTCCACCCAGCCCGGCAGGAGCGACACCGGCACAAGCAGCCCCGTGGCCAGCCACACCGGGTACTCGAGCAGGTTCGCGAACGCGTTCGCCTGCCGGTACAGAACGAACGTCGAGGCGAGCACGAGCCCCAGCATGCCGAGCGCGAGCACCGTCACCGGCAACCCCACCGCGAGCTGCACGGGATGGGCGAAATGGAGCGAGGAGCCGAAGAACACGCGTCCCCAGAGCAGCGTCGCCACGATCGAGTACAGACCTAGCGACGCCGTCGCCACCGTCAGCGGCAACAGCACCGCCAGCAGCGGCGCGGGCGAGGCGACCGCGATCTCGAGCGTCCCTTGGCGTCGCTGCCACTGGATCGCGCCGCCGGAGCCGAACAGCGTCGCCGACCAGATGCCCATCATCCCGGCACCGAGCGAGACATACAGGAGCGCGTCACCCTCCGAGCCGCGCCCAACCACGAAGTACGCGATCGACGCGAAGATCACCGGCTGGATCACGGACAGCAGCACGTAGAACAGCGATCCGGTGAGGTTCTTCAGGTGAAAGAGCCAGCTGACCGCGAACAGCCTCGACATGGCCCACAGGCGGGCAGAACCTGCAGGCTTGTGCGCCGTGTAAAGCCGGCTGACCGCGAAGACCCTGAACACGTTTCTACGGTACCCCGCGTTTGACACGGCCCGTGAGGCCGGGTTTGCTGCGTATATGGGGGCGGCCGTCACGCGGGAACGGATAGTGGTCCGCGCGGCCTTCGGCGTTGTCGCGGCCGTCGCCGCGGCCGAGCTCGCGATCGGCTTCTTCCAGGCGTTCCGCGACCGCTGGTGGAGCGAGTTGTGGCTGCTCCCCGACCACACCGGCTCGATCTGGCGCTGGCTGACCGTCGCCTTCCTCGGCACCGGTGCGGCACTGGCGCTGTACGTTGCCACGCGCAGCCCCCGCCACCGGCCCTTTGCAGCGGTCGCCGTGATACTTGCGCTACTCGCTGCGGACAAGCCGTACGAGCTGCACCGGCACCTGTCTGCCCTGATCGTGGTTGCCCTCGTCCTCACGCTCGTTGCAGTGGTGGCCGTGTTCCTCCGCCGTGGGCTCCTCGATCTGGCCGGTGTGGCGCTTGCGGTCGTCGCGCTTCTGCTCGTCACGGCGACGGTGATGGATATCGCCACCCCGCCGGGAAGCGACCCGTCCGGCCGGCCCTTCGTGCCCATGCGCATCGAATCCGTGATCGAGGAGACCCTCGAGACCGCGGCGTGGGGCCTGTTCGGGGTCGTGCTGCTCGGGGCAGCGCTGCGCGCGCGACGTCTACGGGACGAGCAGGCTCGCGCCGATCGCGCCACCGAGGTCGCCGAGCGCCGCCAGCCGCACGTCCGGCGGGCGATCGTCGGTGAAGAGGTGGGGCAGCATGGCCTGACGGATGCGCTGCACGGCAGGCTCGCCGAGGCGCGTGCCCAGCCCGCCGCCGATCACGACGGCCTCGACGTCGAGCAGGTTCACAGCTGACGCCACGGCCGCACCCAGCGCGCCGTACGCCTCTTCGATGAGACGCAGGGCGAGCGCATCACCGTGATCGAGCGCCTTCGCCCACACCCCGCTCGTCAGCCGTTCGCGGCCCGCCGCCTGCATCAGCTCGAACAGCACCGTCTTCTCGCCATGGTCGTGGGCCTTGCGGGCTCTCGCCTCGAGTGCGCCACGGCCGGCGTAGGCCTCGAGACACCCACGGCGCCCACACGGGCAACGCCGACCGTCCATCTGGACAACCACGTGGCCGATCTCGGCCGCCGCACCGCGGCCGACCCAGGGACGTCCGTCGAGCACGATGCCGCCGCCGACCCCTGTTCCCCAGAAGACGCCGAGCACCGAGCCGTACCCGCGGCCCGCGCCCAGTGCCACCTCGGCATCGACCGCCACCTGCACGTCGTTCTCGAGCTTGACCGGCACACCCAGGGCGCTCTCGATGTGCGCGGCGAGGGAGTAGGTGCCCTCCCAGTCGGGCAGGTTCCGAGCCTGCGTCACCGTGCCGGCAGACGCGTCGACGGCGCCGGGTGAGCCGACCCCGAGGCCCTCCAGGCTCGCCGCGGCGACCCCGGCCGCCTCCGCAGCCTCGGCGACCGTGGTCAGGATCGCTTCGGCCACGCCTGCGGGACCGCCGTCGCGAGGCGTCGGATTCCGCGCCTGACCCTGCACCACCCCGGAGCCGTCCACGACGACCGCCTGGATCTTGGTGCCGCCGAGATCGACTCCGCCGCGCATGGCCACTGTCGCTGTAGTCGGCATCCACCGACGATCCTTACAGACCCTCTGAAGATCGGGCTCTCACTGCCGACTGTCCGTACGGTTCGACCACCGTCGGCGGCGAGGAGCACAATCATGGAAACGATGACCGGGGCCACCACCTCCAGCGCCTGGGAAGCGCTCACCGCGCACCACCCCGCGATCGCCGGCCGTCATCTGCGCGAGCTCTTCGCGACCGATCCCTCTCGCGGCGAGCGTCTGGTCGCCCAAGGTGCGGGCCTCGTGCTCGACTACTCCAAGCACAGGATCACGGACGAGACGCTCTCACTCCTCGAGGCGCTGGCGGCTGAACGGGCAGTGAGCGGGCGGGTCGAGGCGATGTTCACCGGGGAGCGCATCAACACGACGGAGGATCGCGCGGTGCTGCACGTGGCGCTGCGGATGCCGAAGGCGCGATCGCTGCTCCTCGACGGCCGTGATGTCGTGCGTGACGTCCACGAGGTGCTGGAGCGCATGGCCGCATTCACCGAGGATGTGCGGACGGGAGGTTGGCTCGGCCACACCGGGAGACCCATCCGCAACATCGTCAACATCGGCATCGGCGGCTCCGATCTGGGGCCCGTGATGGCCTATCGTGCGCTGCGCAGCTTCAGCCGCCGCGACCTCACCTTCCGCTTCGTCTCCAACGTCGACGGCACCGATCTCGTCGAGGCGACCCGCGACCTCGAACCTGCGGAGACACTGTTCGTGGTCTCCTCGAAGACCTTTACCACGCAGGAGACCATGACCAACGCCCGCAGCGCTCGTGCCTGGCTGCTGGCCGGGCTCGGCGGGGAGGAAGCCGCGGTGGCCCGGCACTTCGTGGCGGTCTCCACGAACCTGGAGCAGGTCGCCGCCTTCGGGATCGACCCGCAGAACGCGTTCGGGTTCTGGGACTGGGTGGGTGGCCGCTACTCGATGGACTCCGCGATCGGGCTCTCCACCATGCTCGCCGTCGGCGCCGAGCAGTTCCACGAGCTGCTGGCCGGGTTCCACGAGATGGACGAGCATTTCCGCCATACGCCGCTCCGCGAGAACCTGCCCGCGCTGATGGGGCTGCTCGCGGTCTGGTACTCCGACTTCTTCGGCGCCGAGACGATCGCCGTGCTCCCCTACGACCAGTACCTCGAGCGCTTCCCCGCCTACCTGCAGCAGCTGACCATGGAGTCGCTGGGTAAGTCGGTGACCCTCGACTCCGAGCCCGTGGGCGGCCCCACCGGCGCTGTCTACTGGGGGGAGCCGGGAACCAACGGCCAGCACAGCTTCTATCAGCTGATCCACCAGGGAACCCGGCTCATTCCCTGTGACTTCCTCGTGTTCACCAGCCCCCTCAACGACGTCGGAGAGCATCACGACCTGCTCGTGGCCAACGTCCTCGCGCAGGCGGAGGCACTGGCGTTCGGGAAGACGGCTGACGAGGTGCGGGCCGAAGGGAATCCCGACTGGCTCGTGCCGCACCGGACGTTCGTCGGCAACCGGCCGTCCAGTGTGATCCTCGGCGAGCGGCTGACGCCGTTCGCCCTGGGGTCGCTGGTCGCGCTGTACGAGCATGCGGTGTTCACCCAGGCGGCGCTGTGGGGCATCAACGCGTTCGACCAGTGGGGTGTCGAGCTCGGAAAGGTGCTGGCAAGCCGTATCGCGCCCGAGCTCACCGCGGCCGCAGCACCCGTGCTCGGCCACGACTCTTCGACGAACGCGCTGATCCGCCGCTACCGCGCAGCGCGCGGCCGCGCGGTTTAGTGCGGCGCCTTCAACGTTTGACTGGAAGGTTCTTGGTGTGGTGGCCGCCGCACGAGCTCATAGAAGGGTCGGCCGCGGAGCGGCCGGCTGTCTTCTTTGCGATCAGGCTCCGCTTCGCGGAGGGCCACTCCGTGGCCGGTGATCGCCTGTCGGCGTTCCAGGCGCAACGGGCGCAGACGCCGCACTATCCGACGGGCGCGCCCACTCGAAGACGGCGATCAGGCAGCCGCCCTCGGTGTGCGAGTTGTGGTGCGTGCCGGGCTCGTACGAGACGAAGTCACCCGGCCCGAACACGGTCCCGTCGTCGTCTGCGAGGTCGCCTTCCAGGATCAGGAACTCCTCCATGAACCGGTGGTCGTGCGCGATCGTCACCGCCCCGGGCTGCATGCGCATCGCGTAACAGCCCTGGCCCGTGGCCGCGTCGTACGAGAGCGGCAGCCAGCTCATCTCCGGCTGCACCGGGCCCTCCAGGTCGTACTCGCGAAACGGTGTGCGTTGGAGGTTGAAGACGCGGCGTCCCGGACGTTCGCTCACGGTCCGGACCCTACCGGCCCGGCACCCAGCGCCGCACCAGGGCCACCCGCCGCGCCGGCCGTCCCGTCCGATCTTCCACGCGATCAGCGCCGTGCAGCACGCGCGCGATGGTGTGGGCCGCGATCCAGCGCAGCGGTTCGGGCTCCCAGCGGCGGCTCGCGTGGCCGACCCAGGGCAACGCTGTCAGCTCGTTCTCCTCGCCCAGGGCGAGCGCCGCCAGCGTCCTCCCGGCGAGGTTCGAGGCAACGAGCCCATGGCCCGAGTACCCTCCCGCCCAACCGAGTCCGGTGGCGCGGTCGAACGCCAGCCCCATGCTCCAGTCGCGTGGTGCGGCGAAGGTGCCGGCCCAGCGATGCGTGATCGCCGCCTCCCTCGCCGCTGGAAAGAGCGTGCGGAGATCGCTCTCGAGGCGCGTGTGGATCCGCGTGTTCGGCTCGTCGGCCTCGCGAATGGCGCCGCCGAGCGTGTAGGCGAGACCGCGACCGCCGAGTGCGATGCGATCGTCGGGCGTCCGCTGGGCATAGAGGAACTGGTAGCGCTGGTCGGCGATCGGGGCCATCCGCCGCCAGCCGATCTCGTCCCACACGGTCGTGGGCAACGGCTCGGTTGCGATCATGTGCGAGCGGAGCGTGAGGTACCGGCGCGCCTCCCCGGCGAACCCGTTGCTGAAGGCCTCGGTCGCCCGCAGGACGATGCCGGCGCGCACCGTGCCGAACGGCGTCGAGACCGCGCCCGGTGTCATCGCCGTCGCGGGGGTCTGCTCGTGGATCACGACGCCGCGTCGCTCGCAGGCCTCCGCCAGCCCGTGCGCAAGCTGGGCGGGGTCGACCCGGGCGCAGTGCGGCGTGAACGAGCCGCCGAGTGCCCCGTGGAGCCGGACCTCCTCCTCGATCTCTGCCGCTGATACGGCGCGGAATTCGTCCTCGGCGAATCCTCTCGACCGTTTCGCCGCGACGCCCGCTGCGACCCGGGCGAGCTGGGGCTTGCTGGTGGCGACGCGGTAGCTGCCGTTCCTGGCCCATCCGCAGGCGATGCCTTCCGCCGCCACGACGTCCCCGATCATGGCGATGCCGTCGATCATCGCGCGCTCGGCCCGCAACACCCCGTCGCGGCCGGCACGACGCGCGTAGACGCGGCTCTCCCCGGCGATCCCCGCAGACACGAAGCCGCCGTTCCGGCCCGACGCACCGTAGGCCACCGTCTCCGCCTCGAGCACGACGATCCGGCGTGCGGAGTCCGCCGCGGCCATCGCATAGGCAGTCCACAGCCCCGTGAACCCCGCCCCCACGACCACGATGTCGGTCTCGCGATCACCGGGTAACGGGGACCGGAGTCGCGCATCGCGAAGAGCCCCGTCCAGCCAGAGGCTGCGGGCCCGGTACCGGTCGAGCGCTGGCTCCACGGCATCGAGGGTATCCCGCAGGTCGAGCCGGCGTCTCATGAGGCGGCGATCGAGGCCGATCACGGGAGGACATGCCTCTCGCTCGAGTCTCCCGGGCGTCTGAAACGGCACCGCACGACGCCCCCACCCACGCCTCGGCCTGCGGCTTCACCGGTGTGCGCCGGGACGGGAGAGTCTCGGCGCGGGGGGACGTTGTGATCGTCAGCAACCGGCTCCCTGTTCGCGTCTCGATCGAGGAGGGCGCGGTCACGCTCGCCTCGGTGGCCGGCGGCTTGACCTCGGCGCTCGACGCGGTGGCGGGGGCGACCTCCTGGATCGGCTGGCCGGGCGGCGTCGTTCCACTCGACGAGCAGGCGGCGACCTGCGCCGTGCTGCGCGATCACGGCCTCAGCCCCGTCTTCCTCGACGAGGACGAGGAGCGCGAGTACTACGGCCGGGTGTGCAACGACACGCTGTGGCCTCTCTTCCACTACGTCTCCGACCGGCTGCGCGTGACCGAGGACGCCTGGCACTGCTACCAGCGCGTCAACGAGCGCTTCGCCGCAGAGGTCGCGGCCAGTGCCCCGTGGGGCTCGTCCGTATGGATCCACGACTTCCATCTCACGCTCGTTCCCGCGCTCGTGCGGGAGCGCCGGCCCGATCTGCGGATCGGCTTCTTCCTCCATGTGCCCTTCCCATCCTCCGAGATCATTCGCGTCCTGCCGCAGCGTGAGCAGGTGCTGCGGGGCATGCTGGGCGCCGATCTCGTCAGCTTCCATACGGCGGACTACGCCCGCCACTTCCGCTCGGCGTGCCTACGCGTGCTCGGGCTCGACTCCGAGCCGGATGCCATCGACCTCGCCGGCCGGCGTGTCTGCCTCGGCGTCGATCCGATAGGCGTCGACGTCGCCGGGTTCGAGGAGGTGCTCGCTGCCGACTCCACTGCCACCTTGCTGGCCGAGCTCGAGACGCTGTACGCGGAT
Source organism: uncultured Actinomycetes bacterium (assembly GCA_963738505.1). GTDB lineage: Bacteria > Actinomycetota > Thermoleophilia > Gaiellales > Gaiellaceae > Gaiella. Next base: position 183,428 of record CAVTWR010000020.1, read on the forward strand.
CGCACGCTCCTGCTCGGGATCGAGCGGCTCGATCCCACGAAGGGCATCCCGCAGAAGCTCCTGGCGTACGAGCGGTTCCTCGAACGCGACCCCGCGCGGGCCACGAGTACGACGCTGGTCCAGGTCGTGGTTCCCTCCCGGCTCGACAGTGACGAGTACCGCGCGCTTCGCAGCGAGCTCGAGCTGATCATCGCCCGTGTCAACGGCCGCTTCGGGCGTCCGGGCGTGACACCCGTCGAGTACATCCACCGTGCCATCCCTAGAGACGAGCTGGCTGCGCTCTACAGGCGCGCCGACGTGATGCTCGTCACGCCGGTCCGCGACGGGATGAACCTCGTGGCCCACGAGTTCGTGCTCTGCCAGAGCACAGCCGGCCCCGGTCCGAGCAGGCGCGGCGCGCTCGTGCTCTCCGAGCTCGCCGGCGCGGCGCAGGTGCTGCCGGGCGCCCACCTGGTCAACCCGTGGGATCAGGCCGGCGTCGTCGAGCGCATCGAGCAGGCGCTGACCCTGTCCGTCAAGGAACGGGGAACCAGGTTGGAGACGATGGAACGGCGCGTCCGCGAACTCGACAGCCGCAAATGGGCCTCCAGGTTCCTGGCCCGGCTGGCGCGGAGCTCCGCGCCCGGGACGGCAGCGGCAGTGCCGAAGCTGTCCCCTGAGCAGAGCGGCATGCTCCACCGCCGGTTCGTGTCGGCCGAAGAGCGTGTGGTCGTGCTCGGCTACGACGGGACGTTGCGCGAGCTCGAACGGGTCCCCGAACTGGCCGTGCCTTCGCCCGAGCTGCTCCGCCTGCTCGAGCGGTTGTGCGCCGCGGAGAGGACGGCCGTCCATCTCGTCAGCGGACGGGCGAGCGGCGAGCTGGATGCCTGGTTCGGCGCGCTCCCGCTCACGCTGTGCGCCGAGTACGGCTTCTCGGTGAGGCATGGCGGTGAAAGCCGCTGGAGGGAGGAGCAGGGTCTCGAGCTCGGCTGGCTCGAGGACGTGGAGTCGTTCCTGCGAGGGGTGGCTGCCGATGTCCCGGGTGCACTCGTCGAGCGGAAGGGGTGTGGCGTGGCCTGGCACTACCGCGACGCAGAGCCGGAGTACGGTGCGTGGCGCACCGGCGAGCTCCTGCCGCTACTCGCCCAGCGTGCCGCCGCCGCTGGAGCCGAGCTCGTCTCGGGGCGCCGCGTTGTGGAAGTGCGTGGCAAGGGTGTGAGCGTCGGCGGCTACCTCCGCCGCCTCCTGGCAGCATCGGACCGGCACACGCTGCTGCTGGCGGTGCTCGCGGACGACGCCGAGCGGCAGGCCTCCGAGGTGCTGCCCGCCGACGCGGTGCTGCTCGGCGTTGGCACGTGCGCCGACGCGCGTGGATCGGTGTGTGAGCGACATGGTCTGGCCACCCCGGCCGAAGCGCGTCGCACGCTCGACGGGCTGCTCCTACCCCCATAGCGCCCTCCCCCCGGTGTGCGACGCTGCGTCCGTGGACGACGCGGCGCTCTGTTCTCTCGGCCCCCCGACCGGCCCCGGGTCGGTCGCGGGTGAAGCGCCGCCGCAACATGCTGTTTGTCGTGCTCATGGGCTCACTGGCAGCGGCCGCCGTGGTGGCGGTCATCTTCGGGCCGCGGCAGGTGGAGACAGGCCCGTCGCTCGTCGCGGGCATAGAGCGCTTCGGCGCGGCGCCGAGCCGTGAGTGGGCGTCCAGCGTCAAGTGCCCGGACGCCGATGCATGTGGCTCACGCTCGCTCACGCTCGTTGCGACCGTGAACGTGGCGAAGGACGAGAGCTGGGTCTCTCTGGACGACGGCCGGCTGAAGGTGTTCTGCGTGCGGACGCCGGCCGCTCCCGAAACCTGCCTGGCCACACGGCGCGTGTTCCGGCTCGAGCACGGCGAGGAAGCCGCCGTCTACATGACGGCATCATCTAGTCTCGATCCGTGACCTTCCACACCATCGACGATCTCGAACAGGCGCTCCGCGGAGCGGACTACCTCCCCGATCGCGGTCTCTCGACAGCGCTCTTCCTGGCCGTCTCCCTGGAGAAGCCGCTGCTGCTCGAGGGTGAGGCGGGCGTCGGGAAGACCGAGGCAGCGAAAGCGCTCGCCACCGTGCTCGGTGCGAAGCTGATCCGCCTGCAGTGCTACGAGGGTCTCGACGTCGCACACGCCGTTTACGAGTGGAACTATCCCCGGCAGCTCCTGCACATCCGCGCCGCTCAGGAGGGCACGGTCTCCGAGCAGGAGCTGTTCGGGCCCGAGTACCTGATCCGCCGTCCGCTGCTCGAGGCGATCGACTCCGAAGAGCCGGTCGTCTTGCTGATCGACGAGATCGACCGCGCGGACGAGGAGTTCGAGGCCTTCCTGCTGGAGGTGCTCTCGGACTTCCAGATCACCATTCCGGAGCTGGGCACGATCCGCGCTCGCCGCCGGCCCGCCGTCATCCTCACGTCGAACCGCACGCGCGAGCTGCACGACGCGCTCAAGCGGAGGGCGCTCTTCCACTGGATCGGCCATCCGTCGATCGAGCGCGAGATCGAGATCGTTCGGCTTCGCGTGCCCGGCGTCACGGAGCGGCTCGCGGCGCAGGCTGCGGCGTTCGTGCACGAGCTCAGGGAGCTCGATCTGGCCAAGCCTCCGGGCGTGGCAGAGACGATCGACTGGGCCATGGCGCTGAGTGCGCTCGGTCGCCAGGAGCTCGATGCCGAGGTGGTCGAGCAGACGCTGGGCTCGGTGCTCAAGTACCGCGAGGACATCGAGACCGTGCGTGACGAGACACTGGCGGGGCTCGTCGAGCGGGCTCGCGCAGTGGCACGATAGGGCGGCATGGCCGGTGACGTATTCGTGCGGCACGTCGTGACCTTCGGTCGCGTCTTGCGCGAGGTCGGCCTGGAGATCGGGCCGGGGCGGGTGATGGACGCCCTCCGTGGCCTGGATTCGGTCGACCTCGCCCGCCAGGAGGACGTGTACTTCACGCTGCGCCAGACGCTCGTCTCGCGCAGGGACGAGCTGGAGCTGTTCGATCGCGCTTTCTTCGCCTGGTTTCTCCGTGCGCCCGTGCTCCCGCCGGCGCGCAGCAAGGATGAGACGCGGGCGCTCAAGCTGGAGACGGCGTCGGAGGCTCTCGGCGGCGACGGAGCGGAGGAGGAGCTGGAAGGCGAGCCGCTCGAGCTCGGAGCGTCGGGGCACGAGCTGCTCCGGGACAAGGACTTCTCGGAGATGACGGCCGACGAGTTCAGGCGGGTGCGACGGCTGCTGGCGACGATCGCCAAGACCCGTCCGCGGCGGGCCTCGAGGCGGCGGCTGCCCGACGCGCACGGCGACCGTCTGGATCTGCGACGGATGATCCGGCATTCGCTGCGCACGGGGGGCGACGCGCTCGACCGTCCGTATCGCGCACGCAAGCTCGTTCCGCGCAAGCTGGTCGTGCTGTGCGACGTGTCCGGCTCGATGGACGCGTACGCCCGTGCGCTCGTCCTGTTCCTGCATGCGGTGGTGGGATCCGGCAGCGGTGTGGAGGCGTTCGCCTTCGGAACGCGGCTCTCGCGGCTGACCCCGGATCTGGAAACCCGTGATCCCGAGGCGGCGCTCGAGAAGTGCACGGCAGCGGTCGTCGACTGGGGCTCGGGAACGCGCATCGGTGCCTCGCTCCGCCAGTTCAACCAGTCGTGGGGGAAGCTGGCGCTGTCTCGTGGAGCCGTCGTGGTGATCGTCTCCGACGGCTGGGAGCGGGAGGATCCGGATCTGGTCGGTCGTGAGATGGCCACGCTCGCGCGCGCTGCCTACGCCGTCGTGTGGGTCAACCCGTTGAAGGGGAACCCGGAGTACCAGCCGCTCGCCGGCGGCATGCGCGCCGCGCTGCCGTATGTCGACCGCTTCGTCTCCGGCCATAATCTGAGGAGTCTCGAGGAGCTGGCGGCCGTGCTCGCCGGCATCGAAAGGAGGCATGCAGCGTGAAGGAGATCCTGGACGAGGTCGAGGGTTGGCGTGAAGCGGGCGAGAAGGTCGTGGTCGCGACCGTCGTCGCGACACGCCGCTCTGCCCCGCGACCGGTCGGCACCAGCCTGGCCGTGTCGGAGTCGGGCCAGATGTGCGGCTCGGTCTCCGGTGGCTGCGTGGAGAGCGACGTCTTCGAGAACGCGATGGAGGTGATGCGCACCGGTGAGCCGAAGCTGCTCACCTACGGCATCACGGACGACCTGGCGTGGTCGGTGGGGCTGCCCTGCGGCGGCGAGATCGACGTGTTCGTGGAGCCGGTGGAGTGACCCTGCTGCCCCGTCTACATGCGCTCCGCGACTCGGGGGAGCGCGGCGTCCTGTTCACAGTCGTCGAGGGCGAGGGCGCCGGAAGGAAGGTGCTCGTGGTCGAGGCTGGCGAAACGCTCGGTGAAGGCGTTCCGGACGAGGCGCTCGAGCGTTTCGACGAGCTCGTCCGGGCCGCGCGCAACAAGCTGGTGACGCTCGACGACGGGACGAAGGTCTTCGCCGAGTGGTACGGCCCGCCGCCGCGGCTCGTCGTGTACGGCGCGGTCGATACCGCCGAAGCGCTGTGCAAGGGCGCGAAGCTGCTCGGCTGGACGGCGATCGTGGCGGACGCTCGTGCCACGTTCATCACGCGCGAGCGCATCCCCTCGGCGGACGTGTTGATCCAGAAGTGGCCGGCGGAGGCCCTGGCGGAGATCGAGCCCGACCATCAGACGGCGATCGTGGTGCTCACCCACGACGACAAGTTCGACGAGCCGGCGCTGATCGCGGCGCTGCAGACGGAGGCCTGCTATGTCGGGGCGCTCGGCTCGCGTCGCAACCAGGAGCGCCGCCGCGAGCGGCTACTAGCCGCCGGCGTCGCCGAACAGCAACTCGATCGCATCATGGGCCCCTGCGGTCTCGACGTGGGGGCCGACACCCAGGCCGAGACGGCGCTCTCGATCCTGGCGGAGATCCTGGCCGTGCGAGCCGGCCGCGAGGGCGGGCCGCTGAAGACGGCGAAGCAAAGGATCCACGTCGAGGCGTCCTGATCGCCGGAGGCGGAGTTCGCGTTTCCCCGGGCCAAGGTTGCGGCAGGGGCTCGAGTCGCGACAGTCCCGCCCGGGGGGTCAACCCCCGACCTCAGCCGGTAGTCCCTCGTCGGCGTGCTCGCAGCTGCACCGGCAGGAGCCACCAAAGGCCGAGTTCGCGCAGCGACGCCCGGCGTGATGGGCCCGGTGGCGTTGCCGCGCCAACTCGTACACCGCGCCCTCGTACCAGCCAGCGAAGAGCCGCCTTTGCGCGCGGCGCGTGCCACGAGGAGGTGACGATCACGACCTCGTCGGCTCCGACCCGAGCGATGTCGTCGAGTGCGTTGGCCACGTTCTCCACCGTCGTCCTCGCATCCTCGTCGACGACCACCTCGCGCGCCGGGCCCGCCCAGGCAGCGCGCATCAGAGCCGCCTCCGACTGCGTGCCCGGCACCCGCGCCCAGCCGGACAACACGACGACGTCTTCGCCCGTTGCGATCTCGGCGGCCAGCCTGAGTCTTGCGGCGCACACGGGATGGAGCCCGCCGGCACCCCCGTCGGAGTAGCCGAGGACGAGGATGAGCCGGGTCAACGGGAGCGGCGCAGGCGGCGGAAGCAGAGCAGCGTGCCGACCACCGTGAGCACGAGCTTGATCGCCTTGCGGCCGCGCAGCTTCGACTCGCCGACGACGCGGGCGCGCATGTCCACCGGCACCTCCTCCACCCTAAGACCCGCCTCGTGCAGGCGCAGCAGCGCCTCGACCTCGGGCGCGCCGCTCGTGTAGGGCTGGGCCAGCACCGGCATCGCCCTCGCGTTGACCGCGGCCAGACCGCTCGTGGCGTCGCCGAAGGGCCTCCCCAAGCGCAGCCGCATCGCGCGGCGGAGCAGCGCGGTGCCGAACCGACGCGGCCCGCTCGGGGCGTAGCGGTAGGGCGCGTAGCCCGGGCCGGAGACGAAGCGTGAGCCGATCGCCACATCGCACCCACCGGATCGCACCATCGCCAGCAGCCGGATCAGCTCGGGCACGGGGTGCTGGCCGTCCGCGTCCACCCGTCCGCAGTACGCATATCCTCGCTCGGTCGCCGCGCGGTACCCGGCGGCGATGCCGGCGCGCAGGCCCCGGTTCTCCTCGAAGGAGAGCACGTTTGCGCCGTGAGCCCGCGCCACCTCCGCCGTGCGGTCGGTCGAGCCGTCGTCGATCACGAGCACGTCGGCCTCGGGCAGCCCGGCGCGCAGCTCGTCCAGCACCTCGGGCAAGCTGCCCTCCTCGTTCCAGGCAGGGATGAAGACCACGGTGTCGGCCATCGCCGCCAGAGTACTCCGTCGGCCCGCCCGACTACGGTCAGCTCATGTCCGAGCGGCGCCCCAAGGCCACCGATCTCGTCGGAACCGCTCTCGCCCGGTGGCCTGCCGGCCTGCCCCGTGCGGTGTTGCACTTCTCGCTGCTCTGCCTGGGGATCGTGCTCATGACGATGGCGCCGTTCCGCATCGAGGCGAACGACAAGAGCCTCGTCTACGTGCTGCTTCTCGCCGTGCTCGGCGGAATAGTCGCGCTGCTCGCCCTGCGCCGCCGGGTCTTTGCCCGTGTGGCGCTGGCCGAGACCCTGCTCACCGCGGTCCGTACGCATCTGGGCCTGCCGCTCGTCGGGCTCGTCTTCTTCCTCGTGTGGACCGCGGTCTACGCCTGCCTCTGGCTCTTCCATCCCACGGAGGCCTTCGTCGGCCTCTCCGCGTCCCCTCGGCTCTCGGACTTCTTCTACTACGCCGTCTCCACGGCGTTCCTGTCCCCGCCGGAGGGCATCGCCGCCGGTTCGAGAGGCGTGCGCGCCGCCAGCCTGATCGAGTTGGTGATGGGCCTCGCCGTCGTCGCCTCGTACGTCACCAGCTTCTTCGACTGGTCGCGGGAGCAGCCGGAGTAGGGCGGCGTCCCCTCCCGGGATCTGCGGCTGACCTGGAGCGGCACCGCTACCGCCTCGCGATAGCCTCCGCACCAGAGATGAAGACCCACGCCGCCCTCTTCCACGCAGTCGGTCAGCCGTTCACCGTGGAGGAGGTCGAGCTTGACCCGCCGCTACCGCACGAGGTGGTGGTGCGCATGGTTGCAGCGGGCATCTGCGGCACCGACCTGCATCAGGTCAAGGGTGAGTTCCAGCGGCCCGTACCCATGGTGCTCGGGCACGAGGGGGCAGGGGTTGTCGCCGACGTCGGATCTGCCGTGACGCGCGTGGCGCCGGGCGACGAGATCGTGCTCTCCTGGGCGCCGTCGTGCGGCGCATGCGCCGACTGCCGGCGCCGGCGGCCCGCAGCTTGCACCGTCCTGCACCAGGCGATCGGGGCGGGGACGCTCGTGGACGGTCGCACCGGCATCCGCAGGAACGGCGCCACTGTGTATCGCGGTACCGCAACCGGCTGTCTCGCCGAGCACGTCGTGGTGGACGAGCGCGTGGCACTCCCACTGGCGCCCGGCGTCCCGCTCGAACAGGCGGCGCTGCTCGGATGCGCCGCGCTGACGGGTGTGGGGTCGGCGCTGTTCGCAGCTCGGGTCACTGCGGGCGCCACCGTGCTCGTGATCGGCGCCGGCGCGGTTGGCCAGTTCGTCGTCCAGGGTGCAAGGATCGCGGGTGCGGAGACCATCATCGTCGCCGATCCGCTCGCCGTCCGCCGTGAGCTGGCGCTCAGGCTCGGAGCCACGCACGCGGTGGCGCCGGAGGAGGTTGAGGCGTTGCTGGCGGCTGTGGCACCGGAGGGCGTCGACTACGGCTTCGACGTGGTCGGCGATCCTCGGGTGAGCGAGACCGTGCTCAGTCTCACACGAAGCCACGGCATCACGGTCCTGGTCGGCTTGCCCCCGACCGGCTCGCGTCTCGACCTCGACCCCGCGCAGTTCCTGCGCCGCGAGAAGTGGCTGACCGGGACGATGTACGGCTCCGAGGATCCGGCCGTCGCGCTGCCTTCGTTGCTCGAGCACGTGCGAAGCGGCGCGCTGCTGCTCGAGCCGTTGCTCGGCCCTCGCTACCCGCTCGACCGGATCGACGAGGCCGTGCAGGCGAGCCTCGCCGGCGCCGCCGGCCGCGTCATCGTCACCTTCTAGTAGGAACTGGGGTCAGGCCTCCCACGTCCCACCCAACCCGTCAAACCCCGTGCCAAAGCCAAAGTTGGCCGGCGGTGGGACGTGGGAGGCCTGACCCCAGCTCATCCTCCGGCCCACAGATCGCCGACGGTGTAGCCCTCCGGGAAGGGGTCGCTGGGATCGATCACGTACTGGGCGAAGCCGCTGATCCACCCCTGCCCGGCCAGCGTGGGCACGACGGCGGCGTACGGTCCGACCGTGGTCTCTTCGACGAGCCGACCCGTGAACAGGGTGCCGAGGATGCTCTCGTGGACAAAGGCCTCGCCGAGCGCGAGTTCCCCCTTGGCGTGCAGGCACGCCATCGCAGCGCACGTCCCCGTGCCACACGGCGAACGGTCGATCACCCCGGTCCAGGTCGAGGGTCGCCCCCAGTCGAAGGACCCGCTCGACAAGGTGACCACGTTCCTGCGCGAGACGCCGGGCGTCGCCGAAGGGCCATAGAGCTGACCGATGGAAACGTCTGCGATCTCCGGGTTCTCCGGGTGGACGACCGGCAACTGCTCCACCGTGGCCGCCTTGATCATCTCCGTCACGCGCACGATGTCCCTGCCTTCGTCCGGCGTGAGCGCGAAGCCGAACGGCCGGGCGTCGGCCAGGCAGTAGAACATCCCGCCGAAGGCAACGTCGACGGTGACGGTACCCAGCTCGCGCACCTCGATCTGCCGGTCCAGGTGGACGGCGAACGCGGGCACGTTGCGGAACTCGACCGAGGTGACCTTGCCGTCGGCGCACGCCGCCTCGACGCCGACCAGGCCGGCGGGCGTCTCCAGCGTCAGTCGCGTCAGCGGCTCCTGCATCTCGACGATGCCGGTCTCGAGCAGCACCGTGACCACGCAGATCGTGTTCGAGCCGCTCATCGGCGGGTACTCGACCTGCTCCATGATCACGAACGCGGCGTCCGCTGCGGGATCGGTGGGGGTGACGAGGATGTTGCAACACAGCGCGGGGTAGCCCCGCGGCTCGCGGAGCATGAGCTTGCGCAACCAGTCGGACTGGTCGCGCAGGGCGGTCATCTTCTCGTACACCGTGGTGCCGGGAGGTTCTGGGACACCGGCGACGATCACCCGACCCGGCTCACCGGCCGCGTGAGCGTCGACGGCGTGGATCATGCGCGTGAAGCGCATCAGCCCCGCTGCTCCCGGTCGGCTGCGGTGTCGAGCGCGCTCACCAGCGCCTGGATCACCTCGTCCTGCAGCCACGAGAACCAGTGGTACAGCGACAGTCGGGCCGCGTCCGGATGGTCCGGCTGCAGTCGCTCCTCGTCGAGGTCATCCGACACGTCGAGCTGGGTGCCGAGGACGAGGCGCAGGCTCTCGAGGCCGGCCAGCCAGATCTCGAGCTCGTCGCCGTTCAGGGTCTTCTGCCGGGCCGAGCCTTCGAGGGATGCGAGCGCCGCCCGCTTGCCCTCGCTGAGCCCGGCGCCGACAAGCTGCCGGTACTCCTCCTCGGCCTCCCGATCATCCGGGTGGGCAGGTGGGAACAACCTGAACAGGCTTTCGTCTCCGGTGTGGAGGAGTCCCTGGAGCTGGGCGGCAGCCCCGGCAAGCACCGCGCGCTCTGCGTCCGACAGGGCCACGTTCCAGCCACCATCGCGACGCCTGCTGATCCCGTGTTGTCGGGGCACTAGTCCTGCCTCATGGTCGCCCAGAGCCCGTGGGCCTGCAGACGCGCCACATCGTGCTCGCACCGCTCCCTGGTTCCGGAGGCGACGACTGCTTTCCCGGCGTTGTGCACCTGCAGCATCAGATCGGTCGCCTTGGCCTCCGAGTAACCAAAGAGCTTGCGCAGCACGAGGGTCACGTAACTCATCAGGTTGATCGGGTCGTTCCAGACGAGCACGATCCACGGTCTGTCGCGGATGTCCGCGGGGTCGTCGTGGTGCTCGACGGACTCGACGGGGGCTTCCAGGATCTGGGACACGCGTACATTGTGGCGGCTCCGGGATCGGGGCGGGCCGCGGGTGTCGCTGCGCGGCGCCCCAGATATCCACCAGTCCCCCGTCAGCGAGCGCAGGCTGTTCAGAGCGCCCGTCCCGCCTTCGTCTACCCTGGAACGTCGATGGCCGGGCACATGCGACGCACCAAGATCGTGGCCACGATCGGCCCCGCCGTCTCCACCCGCGAGATGATCGAGGCGCTGATCGCGGCCGGCATGGACTGCGCGCGCCTGAATATGTCCCACGGGACGCAGCAGGATGCGCAGCGCCGGCTCGAGCTCGTCCGCGAGGTCGAGGCCGCGTGTGGCCGCCCGATCGCGGTGATGGCCGACCTACGCGGACCGAAGCTCCGGGTTGGAGATCTCGCGGATCCGCTGCATCTCCATCGCGACGGCGAGGTGTTCGTTGCGGCCGCGCAGGCAGCGCAGGACGGCGATCTGGTCGTCCACCCGGCGGCAATCGGCGACGCCCTCGTCGTCGGACACGACGTGCTGATCGACGACGGCAGGATCCGGTTGCGGGTCACAGAGGTCGTCGCCGGCCGTGCGCGTTGCTCCGTGATCGTCGGTGGCACGGTGACCTCGCAGAAGGGCGTGAACCTGCCGGGTGTCGATCTCCCCATTCCGTCGCTCACCGAGAAGGACCGTGCCGACCTCGACTGGGCGCTCGGCGTGGGGGTCGACTACGTCGCCCTCTCCTTCGTGCGATCCGCGGAGGACGTGCGTGGGCTGCGAACGATCGTCGAGGCCAGCGGCTCCCACGCCTGGATCGTCTCCAAGATCGAGAAGGCCGAGGCCGTGGCGGCGCTGGACGAGATCCTCCAGGTCACGGATGCCGTGATGGTGGCGCGGGGTGACCTCGGCGTGGAGATCGGCGTGGCCGAGGTTCCGCTCGTGCAGAAGCGGATCATCGCCGCTGCGCTCGAGGAGCGGAAGCCGGTGATCACCGCCACCCAGATGCTGGAGACGATGATCACCTCGCCCGAACCGACCCGGGCCGAAGCCTCGGACGTGGCCAACGCCATCCTCGACGGCACGTCCGCACTGATGCTCTCCGGCGAGACGGCCGTGGGTGAGTATCCGATCGAGGCGGTGTCCGTGATGGACAGGATCGCGCTGGCGATCGAGCCGAGCATGAGCTACCGGCACGAGATCCCGAGCGCCTCCGACGCACCGACGATCGGTCAGGCCATGTCCAACGCCGCCTGCGACATCGCCGAGGCGCTCGAGGCGCGCGCACTCATCGTTCCCACCTCGACCGGTCGCACTGCGCTTGCCGTCGCCCGGCTGCGGCCGCGCCGTCCCATTGCGGCGCTCTCGCACCACCTGGAGGCGCTCCGCCATCTCGCGCTCGAATGGGGCGTCACACCGCTGCTGCTCGACGCGACGCACGACGTCGAGGATCTGTGGAGCCGCGCGATCGCCGTCACGCGCGAAGCGGGCCTCGTCGACCCGGGCGATCGCGTGGTGATCACAGCCGGGACGCAGGTCAACATCCCCGGTTCGACGAACGTGATCAAGGTCGACATCGCCTGAATCGACCTCGACGTTGACGCGCCTCCGGGGAGGAGGAGCGGGCGGGCGAGCGAACCTCGCCTGCGTGACCCGAACCCGCTCACGCCCGGCAAGGCCGACGAGTCGCCCACCGCGGCGCCCACTCCGGCGCCCACGCTGGCTGCGCATCGTGTTGCCGCTGGCCGCCCTGGCCACGCTCGGGTTCCTCTACTACCACCCGATCACCTCCTACTTCCAGACGAAACGGGAGCTGGCCGCGCGGGGCGCGCAGGTCGCGCGGCTGCGGGACGAGCGGGCGGAGTTCCAGGTACGGCTCGAGCAGTCGCGCAGCCTCGACGTCCTCGCCCGTGAGGCCCGCCGCGTCGGGTACATCCGGCCCGGTGAGCAGCTCTACATCATCAAGGGCATCAAGGCCTGGCGGAGGGCCAACGCCGCGGCGCCGTCCCGGTAGGCGAAGCGGGCCTCCCCGTCCGCGCGATAGCGTCAGCCGAGTGGACGACCTCGATCTCGTCACCCGCCAGCTGGGTCGCCGGCCGCGCGCGTTCGCCCGGGTCGTCGTGCGCTGCCCGTGGCAAAAACCGGCGGTCACCGAGCAGAAGCCCTACACACCGGACGGCGAGCCCTTCCCGACCACGTACTACCTGAGCTGTCGCCATCTCGTGGCCGCCGTGTCCCGTGTCGAGGCTGCGGGTGGTGTCGAACGGTTCACGGAGCTGATGCTGCACGATGCCGGCCTCCGCGCCGACCTCGGGCGCGCCACGGCCGAGCAGGCGGCGATCCGCCGTGAGCTGGCCGCCGGCGCCACGGGCAACGACGACGGCGCGTCACTCGCTACCGGTATCGGCGGTTCGCGCAACCCGGAGCGCCTCAAGTGCCTCCACGCGCACGTGGCGTACGCCCTCGCCGTCCCGGGCTACCGGCTGGGTCTGGAGATGCTGCGGGAGATCGAACCGCTCTGGCCTGCGGCGGAGTGCTGCACGGCGTGAGCGCACTGCTGGAGAGCGCCCGGCGCGACTGGCGCGAGGGTGCCGAGCGGCTGCGGGTGGCAAGCCGCGACGTGGCAACCGCGGAACGCCTCGAGGTGCAGGTCGGCGCCGTCACGGCCGAGCTGCGCCGCCGGCTGGGCGCCATCTTCACGCTCGAGGAGCTGGCGGCCACGTACGCCGACTCCGAGGCGTGGGTGCGCGCCGCAGTCGAGGAGAACGGCGCGACCCCGGGCTGGCCGAGCACGCTCACCGTGGCCGCCGATTCCGCTTTCCACGTGTACTCGCGTGGTGCGCAGGACTACACGCCGTGAGTGCGCTCGAGCAGCCCTCCGCACGGCGACGCAAGTCTCCGAAGCGTCACTCGCTGTGGGTGCGCGCACTTCCCGCGGTGCTCTGTGGGCTCGTGCTCTTTGCGGTCGGTGTGGCGACCGGCATGGCCATCCGCGACGATCCCGAGCCGGGCGGAACGGTCACGCTGGTGCGAACGCTCGAGCCGCTCCCCGAAGTGCCTGCGCCGTGACCTGCGGCCCGCCGGGCGCGCCCGGCGGGGTTGGCGCGAGGCCCTTCAGGGCCTCGCAAGATGTTCGGCGGTCCACCAGGTCACGCGTTGCGTGCAGTGGGCCGACCGCCCCGAAGAACTGGCAGATCCGCCGTTCGGTGCCTGCGGTCCCCTGCCGTTCTTGGGATGAACTCCTGGTGAGGCCCTGAAGGGCCCCACTCCGCCGGACGCTCCTTTCTTGGCCCCGCTGACACGTCACCACCCGGAGTCCTTTACAGGGGTGGCAGGCGACGTGGAATCAACCCATCAGGCCCTCGCCGGGAACGCGAGTTCAGAGCTCTTCGGAAGCCTGGAGGAGACCGCCGACGACGACGGCGATCGCCGAGACGAGGGCGATCCAGATGCCGATGCCGCGGCTGGCGAAGAAGTAGTCGTCGGGGACGGCAATCACGCGGATCAGGACGAGGATCATTCCGGCCATCCCGAGCACGATCGCCACCAGGCTCTCCGGGACCGCGGCGGGCGTGGCCACGCCGAGCTCGCGCAGGGCCGCGATCACCACGATCGCGAGGCCGACGAAGAAGACGAGCTTGCCGGGAATCCCGGTGTGCCAGCCGAGAACCGACACCGTGACGCCCTCGCCCGGTCCGGTGTACCAACCCGTGAAGGCCGACACGGCGAGCACCAGCCCGGCGACCAGCGAGAGACGGTCGCCCATCCCGAACAGATCGGTTCCGAACGCCCGCTCTTCTCGGCCGCGACTCGCCACGGCCGTCACCCTACAAGATGCCGTCGTACACTGAGACCATGGCCGATCGGCTCGAAGATCTCGTGGTGGAGGATGGCGCCCCCGTCGACCCTGACGCGATCACGCGGGCCTACCGCACCCATCGTGCGCGCAGGCACGCACGGCATGAGCACACGCGTCGCCGCCGTCGTGCCGGCATCCGTTTCTGGCTCGTCCTGCTCGCGCTCCTCGGCGCCGGGGCCTTCCTCGTGGTGGTGGCGTGGCAGGAGATCGGTCGCCTGTTCGGGCTTTGAGCCTGGATCCACCGCTTGGCGCGGGCGGTGCATCCTGCCAGGCCCGCCAGGGCGCTTCCCGACCGGGTGCAACCCCTCCGAAAGAGCGTGGAGGGCCTACACCCGGGCGGTGCGCTCCGCGCGCGGACAGCGTCGAACAGGCAACCAGCCTGCCCGACGCTGTCCGCGCACGTCCTGACGACCCTGGCAGGCGCCCCGCGATCACGCCAACCGGTCGATCCAGGCTGAGGGCGGGGCTCGTCGGTCTGGCCGCGCTTGTCGTGCCACTCGTCCTCGTCGCCGGAGGCTTCCGTGCCCTCTCGTCGGACTGGTACGTCCGCCACCAGATCGCTGCGCTGCCCGCGGAGCGCTACGGCTTGAGCTCCGACGAGCGAGCGCGCCTCGCCATCGCGGGGCTCCGTTCGATCGAGCCGGGCGGATCGGGCCTGGACGTCCTCCGTCTCACCGAGCTGCCCGACGGCTCCCCCGCGTTCGACGCTCGTGAGATACGTCACATGGCCGACGTGCGGCGCCTGTACGTGCCCCTCATGCACGTGCACACGGCGTCCTGGTCGGCTCTGCTCGTCGCGCTGCTGGTCTCGCTCCGCGTCCGCCGGTTACGTGCGGGGCTGGCGCGATTCCTGAGAATGGGTGCGCTGGCCACGCTCGGTGTGGCCGTCCTGCTCGTGCCCTTCATCCTGTTCGGGTTCGACTCCTTCTTCACGAGGTTCCACGAGGTGCTCTTCCCCGCCGGCGGTTGGCGGTTCTCGGAGACCGACACTCTCCGTCGCGTCTACCCCGATCGCTTCTGGTCGGGTGTGGCGACGGCGACGGCGGCGCTCGTCGTGGCGCAGACGCTGATCCTCGGCCTCGCCGGTCACCTCTGGCTGCGACGCGTGCGCGCGTGAGCACCTCGTGGCGCCGGCCGCCCGGGCGACCGCTCGTGATCGGGCATCGCGGTGCGCCCTTCGTTGCTCCGGAGAACAGCCTCGAATCGTTTCGGGCGGCGGTGGCGGCGGGTGCCGACGGCGTGGAGGTCGATCTGCTCGAGCTTCCCGACGGCGGGCTCGTCGTCGCACACGACCTCGAGGCCGCGCGGGCCGGCGCGGCGCCGCCGGCGTTCGACGAGGTGCTGACCCATTTCGCCTGTGAGGCACCGGGTGTGCTGCTGCAGGTCGATCTCAAGGGCACCCGCCGTCTCCCCGAGGTCGTGGCGGCGCTCGATCGGCACGGGCTCACCGGTCGCACCCTGATCAGCTCGACGCGACGCTTCGATCTCGAGCTGCTCCGCGCCGCAGGGCCAGGCCCGGCGCGGGCTCTCGGCTATCCGGAGGATCGACATCGTCTCTCCGGGCGGCGGGGCGGGACGCCGTTCGTCCGGCTGGGTCTGGGCGCGCTCCGGCTCGTGGCCCCGCTTCGCGTGCCACGGCTGGTCTCGCCTGCCGACGCGGCGGTGGCTCTTCACCACCGGCTGATCAGCGCCGGGGTCGTCGAGCCGCTCCACGAGAGAGGGCTCCTCGTCCTGGCCTGGACCGTGGACGGGCCGGACGATCTGAGGCGGGTTGTTGCCGCAGGAGTCGACGGTGTGATCACGAATGATCCGCTGAGCGCCGTGGCTACACTCTCCCCGACCTCGTGATCCGTTCCCGCACGTTCTTCGCCCTCTCCCTGCCTGCCCTCGCCGGGATCGCCGTCGCCGTCCTGCTCGCGGTCCCCGTGGCCGGAGCCCAGGACAGCACCGGCTCGACCGAGACCACGGCCACCACACCGACCGACACCACAGGGACGGAGTCGACCTCGACTGAGCCGTCACCGCCTCCCGGGCCGCGTGTGATCCAGCCCGGTGTCACCGTCGGTGGCACCCTGGTCGGCGGACTCACCGGCCCCGAGGCGCGCGAGGTGTTGCGGGTCCGCTTCGCCAAGCGCTTCGTGCTCATCGTGTCCCCGACGAGGAGGATTCGCGCCACACCGCAGGAGCTCGGCGCAGGCGCTCTCATCGGCCGGGCCGTGAAGCAGGCCCTCAAGGTGACGCGGACGGATGCCCGGGTCCCGCTCGGTGTCGAGATCTCACCTGCCAAGCTCGACCGGTTCGCCGGCGGTCTCGGCGAGCTGCTGGCCACCGATCCGCGTGATGCACGGCTGCGCCTGAAGGGCGTGAGGCCGGTCGTCAGCGAAGAGGTCCCGGGGCGCAGGCTCCGGGCCGAGGCGCTCGTCAACAGGCTGCGGCAGATGCTGCGCACGCATGTCCGCGACCCCTTCCAGCTGCCCTTCCGGGACGTGCGCGCGGTCGTCACGGCCCGTGCGTTCGAGCACGTGATCGTCATCCAGCGCAACTCGAAGGTTCTCAACTATTACGTCGATCTGAAGCCGAAGAGAACATTCCGCGTCGCCACAGGGCAGTCCTCGTATCCGACCCCGCTCGGCCGGTTCGAGGTCGTGACCAAGCAGCGGAACCCGTGGTGGTACCCCCCGGATTCGGAGTGGGCGAAGGACGCACAGCCGATTCCGCCTGGCCCCGGCAACCCTCTGGGCACCCGCTGGCTCGGGCTGTCGGCGCCGCTGATCGGCATTCACGGGACACCGGACGCGGCCTCGATCGGCTACTCCGCCTCCCATGGTTGCGTGCGAATGCTCATCCCGCAGGTGGAGTGGCTCTTCGACAGGGTCAAGCTGGGCGCTACCGTATTCATCGTTCCGAGGTGACCGACCCGACGCACGAACGATGACCTTTGCCGACATGCCACCGACCCCTCGCCCGCCTGACGGCGACGGAGGCGCGCGGTGACCGGTCGGGCGAAGCAGGTCGGCCAGTTGCTTGCCGTGGGGCTCGTGCTCGCACTGCTCGCGCTGCTCACCTGGAAGCTCGTCGCCGACCAGGGCGGCGTGGCCGCCGATCTGGGCCAGGGCAAGGTCGTGCCGGCGCCCGCCACGACGCTCGAGCTGCTCTCCGGCGACGGGGAGACGCTCTCACTGGAGAGCCTGCGCGGCCAGCCGGTGATCATCAACTTCTGGGCGTCCTGGTGTGGGCCGTGCCGTGACGAGGCGCCGTTCCTCGAGCGCACGTACCAGAGGCACAAGGAGGAGGGGCTCGTCGTGCTGGGGATCGACTTCAACGATCTTCGGCCCGACGCCCGCAGGTTCGTCTCGCGCTTCGGCCTGACCTA
The DNA here is from genome assembly GCA_963738505.1 of uncultured Actinomycetes bacterium. GTDB lineage: Bacteria > Actinomycetota > Thermoleophilia > Gaiellales > Gaiellaceae > Gaiella. Next base: position 200,644 of record CAVTWR010000020.1, read on the forward strand.
CCCGGTGGTCGTGGACAAGGGCGGCAAGACGATCGGGCGCTGGGGTGTGACCGGCGTACCGGAGACCTTCTTCGTCGATCGTCAGGGCCGCGTGGTCGGGCAGCGGATCGCGGGGCCGGTGGACACTGGGCGCTTCCGCGAGCAGTTCGACGAGAACCTGGCGCTCGTGCTCGGTTCCTCCTCGTGAGATCTGCGCTCGCCGTCCTGGCCGTCTCCCTCCTCGTCGTGGTGCCCGTGGCGTCGGCGCAGGACGGCCCGCCGCGTGCCGCCGACCTGGAGGCCAAGCTCGTCTGCCCGACCTGCCACGCCACGCTCGATCAGTCCGACTCGCCGATCGCCCGGCGCATGAAGGCGTACATCCGGCAGCGGATCGACGAGGGAGCGTCCGCTGAGCAGATCATGGCCGAGATGGTCGACCAGTTCGGGCGGTCCGTGCTGGCCGAGCCGCCGAAGCGCGGGTTCGATCTCCTGGCCTGGGCTCTGCCGATCGGTGGCGTGGGGGTCGGCGCGGTCGTGCTCGGTGGGCTGGCCTGGTCGTGGAGCCGCCGGCGCCCGGGAGATCCCACCTCGGAGCCTGCTCAGGCTGATCCGGATCTCGAGCGGCGTGTCGACGAGGCGCTCGCCCGGCTCGACAGGTGAGCTGGGGGCAGATCCCGGTCGCGCTGCTCGCGGGGTTCCTGTCGTTTCTCGCACCGTGCGTGCTGCCGCTCGTCCCCGGGTACCTCTCGGCGGTCTCCGCCGTCGGCGCCGAGGATCTCGCGCGGCCCGGTCAGGCGCGGCGCGTCGTCACCTCGTCGCTGCCCTTCGTGGTGGGCTTCACGGCGTTCTTCGTCGCGCTCGGGGTGGGGGCGCAGCTGATCGGCGGCGGCGTTCTGCGCGACCAGTTCCTGCTCGAGCGGATCGCCGGTCTCGTCCTCGTCGTCTTCGGTCTCGCCTTCATGGGCCTGCTGCCGTGGCCGGAGCGCCTCGTCGGGGCGGGTCTGGTGCAGGGTGCACGAAGCCGGGGCTCACGGGTGCTGCTGGGTGGGGCGTTCGCCGTGTGTGCGGCGCCCTGCATCGGCCCCGTCCTCGCCGGCATCCTCGTCCTCGCCGGATCGAGCGACACGGTCGGACAAGGTGCGCTGCTCCTGGCCGCCTACTCGTTCGGCCTGGCGTTGCCGTTCGTGCTGGCGGGCGCGATCTTCACACGGGCCATGGGGGCCTTCCGCTGGTTGCGGGATCACTATGCGCCGCTCCAGGTCGCCGGCGGTGCGGTCATGGTCGCCCTTGGGCTCCTGCTCTTCTTCGAGCGGTTCTACCTTCTCCGCGTCTACGTCAACCGGTTCCTGGATGCACTGGGCCTCGGGCCGCTGTTCTGACCCGCGACCCGGCTGGTAGCGTGCGGCCGTGGCCACGGTTCTGCTCGTCGGGGTCGATCTGATGGTCAGGTCGCGGCTCGAAGGCCTGCTCACCGATCACCGCCTTGTGACGTCCGACAGCGTCAGCACACCCGATCTTGTGGTGGCGGACATCGCCAGGGTCGACGCCGACGACGTGGTCGAGTCCTGGCCTGACGTGCCCATCCTCGGCTTCGCCAATCACGTCGACACGAGCGGTCTGCAGCGCGCGCACGCGGCGGGCTTCGATCAGGTGATCGTCCGCTCCGCGCTCTTCGAGCGCGGGGCTCAGGTTGTGGCTGAGCTGCTGGAGCGGTAGCTCACACCGGCTTGGCAGTCCGGCGGGCCAGGCGCCCGCGCCAGTACCAAGCCCCGACGACCAGCGCCGCCGCGACCGCACCGATCAGGCTGCTGTTGCGAAACGCCGGTGCCTCGACGTCGAGAGTGCGCTCACCGGCGTGGGCGGCGTTCCCGGTTCCGACCACGATGCCCAGGGTGAGCAGGTTGGGAAGCGCGAAGGCCAGCGCGGCGATGAACCACCCGAGCCAGTGCTGGAATGGGCGGCGCTTGCGGAACGCAAACCAGAGCACGAGCAGCGGCAGCATGGTGAACGCGAACCCGTAGAACAGCCCGAGGATGATTCCCGTGAAGATCGAGCCGTGCACCTGGTCGCCGATGAAATGCGACCACCAGCGCGGGAGGAAGGCGACCCCGACGACGATGCCGACGAGCCAGAGCCCGAGGACGATCAACAGGCGGCGCGTTCGGCGGCGCCAGCGCTGTTTGCGGTCGGCCTCGGCCGCGGAAGGCTGAGCGGCAGGTGGCGGGGGGGCGCTGCGCGATCCTGACGGAGGTGGAGCGTCCGCCCCGGTTGTCTCGCTAGACTCGCTCATGTGACGTACATCATCGCTGAGCCCTGCATCGACATCAAAGACAAGTCCTGCGTCGACGTCTGCCCGGTCGACTGCATCCACGAATTCGAGCGCATGCTCGTGATCGATCCCGAGGAGTGCATCGACTGCGGGGCGTGCGAGCCGGAGTGCCCGGTGGAGGCGATCTTCCCGGAGGATGCGCTCCCCGACAAGTGGAATGCATTCGTGGCGATCAACTACGCGTTCCCGAACGGCGCTGACGCCGTCAACCCGCTTGTCCAGACGTACGCGGTCGAGAACGACGTCCAGAACGAGCCGATCGGCTGATCGTCACAGCCGTGCCGCGCTCGGTGGCAGGGTGACGATCACCGTCGTGGCCGTGCCCTCGCGGGACGCCTCGAGCGTCCCGTTCAGCTCGGTCGCACGCTCCGCGAGGCCGTCGATCACCGCCTGGCGCCGTTCGGCGGCTCCGTCGTCGACGATCGTAAGTGCGATCCCACCTCGCTCCGTCTCTGTCAGCGTGATCGCGATCCGCTCCGGCGGCCCGCGACGCGCGGCCTGGTCGACCGCCTCGCGGATCACCTGGTAGAGCCCCGACGCGGCGCCCTCGCCCAGTCCGCCCGCGGCCGGCAGGTCGAGCTGGAAGGCGATGCCGGTGCGTTCGGTGGTGCGCCCGGCGAGCTGGCGCACAACTGCTGCCAGCCCCTCGCGCTCCAGTGCCGCGGGGTCGATCCCGGTGACCACGTCCCGCAGCTCCGTGGCGGCCTCGCGGGCGACCTGCTCCGCCCGGGCGGCGACCGTCCGGGCCGCGGTCAGGTCGCTCGCCTCCAGGGCCGCAGCCACCGCGGAGGTCATCTGCACCAGCGCAGCCACGTGCTGGACGGGACCGTCGTGTAACAGCTCCGCCAGCCTGCGCCGCTCGTCCCGTTCCGCGCGTAGCCGCTCTCGCAGGCGTTCGTCGCCCGCCGAGGACGTCAATCGATCATCGCCTCGCGCAGTGCGATGGCCACGGCCTGCGTGCGGGTCTCGGCCTCGAGCTTGGCGAGGATGTGGCGGACATGGCTCTTCACGGTCTCCTGGCTGATGAACAACCCGGTGGCCACCTCGGCGTTCGACTGGCCGTCGGCCAGCAACTGCAGGATCTCGCGCTCGCGCACGGTGAGGATCTCGCCGCCGTCCCGGCCGGAGGCCAGGGTGGGGATGAGCGCCGGATCCACGAATGTGTCGCCGGCGGCGACCTTTTCGATCGCCCGCAGCAACGTGTCGTGCGGCGCCTCCTTGAGCACGTAGCCCTTCGCGCCGGACTCGAGCGCGCGCGCGAGCAGCGCGCGCTCGGAGTAGGCGGTGAAGATCACCACCTTGGCCTCGGACGCGGTGCGACCGATCTCCTCGGTCGCCTCGATGCCGTCCATCGTCGGCATGCGGAGATCCATGAGCACCACGTCGGGGCGCCTGCGCTCGGTGAGCGCAACGGCGGTCTCACCGTCTGGCGCCTCGCCCACCACCCGGATATGCGGGCTGCGCATCAGGGACAGACGTAACCCCTCCCGCACCACCTCGTGGTCGTCGGCGATCAGGACTGTGATCTCGCCGTTCTCGGCCATGGCGCGATGGTACTCACCGAAGCGGTTGGCGCGGCGGACAGTGCTCGTTCGTACCCAGGCCCTGGACGACTGGTTCGCATGCCATGGCCGGGCCGAAGTTCCTCGTGAATCCCTGCACGAACCCGCTGCGCGAGCGGTGAGCTGGAGCGGCTCAGGCTACGGCGCTGAGGATCATGCCGGCGGCGATCGTGTCGTTCGTGGCCTCGTCGACGAGGATGAAGGCGCCGGTGGTGCGGTTTCGCGCGTACGGATCTGCGGCGATGGGACCGGAAAGGCGGAGACGGACGATCGCGAGGTCGTTCAGGGCGAGGCTGTCCGCCGGCACGTCCTCCAGCGTGTTCACGTCCAGCTTCGACTCGATCGCGTCGAGGATCGCGCGTACCCAGCGGGTCGTGTGCTTGAGCGCTAGGCGCGCGCCGGGCTCGACACCACGGTCGCTCATCCAGCAGACCCGCGCGATGAGCGAGCGGGCGGCCAGCGGCGCCTCGATCGGGTCGGCCAGCACGTCTCCACGCGAGATGTCCACCTCGTCCTCCACGCGGATCACCACGGACATGCCCGGCACCGCGCGGGCCAGCGGCCCGTCGTGGGTCTCCACCGAGGAGACCACCGTGCGCAACCCGGACGGCATGACGATGACCTCGTCACCAGCCACCCAGTCGCCGCCTGCCACCTGTCCCGCATAGCCGCGATAGTCGTGGAACTCGTCGGACATCGGGCGGATCACCCACTGCACGGGGAAGCGCCGGTGTACGTGATCTGCGTCGCTTGCCACCTCGAACGACTCGAGCAGCTCGAGCAGGGTGCCACCCTCCCACCACGGCATGTTCTTCGAGCCCTCGACCACGTTGTCGCCATGGAGTGCGGCAATGGGAACGGCCACAGCATCACGGATGCCCAAGCGGTCGGCCAGCGCGGCGGCATCGGCCGCGATCTCCTGGAAACGGCCGCGCTCGAAGTCGACGAGGTCCATCTTGTTCACGGCGAACACGACGTGCGGGATGCCGAGGGTGGCAGCGATGAACGTGTGGCGGCGGGTCTGCTCGATCACACCCTTGCGCGCGTCGAGCAGGACGATCGCGACATCGGCCGTGGAGGCGCCCGTGACCATGTTCCGCGTGTACTGGACGTGGCCGGGGGCATCGGCGAGCTGGAAACGGCGCTTCGGGGTGACGAAGCCGCGATAGGCCACGTCGATCGTGATGCCTTGCTCGCGCTCGGCCCGCAAGCCGTCGGTGAGCAGCGCAAGGTTGACGTAACCGTCACCGCGGCGCTCGCTCGTCTCCTCGACGTGCTCCATCTGATCCACGAACACCTGCTTCGTATCGAAGAGCAGGCGGCCGATCAGGGTGGACTTGCCGTCGTCCACGGAGCCGCAGGTCACGAGGCGTACGAGCTCCGAGGAGGCCGCCTCGCCCGTGAGCAGCTCCGCCAGGTCGAGCGTGTCGCCCATCAGAAGTAGCCCTGGCGCTTGCGGTCTTCCATGGCGGCCTCGGTCACGCGATCGTCGGCGCGCGTCTCGCCGCGCTCGGTGATGCGGGTGCCGGCGATCTCGGTGACCACGTCCTGGAGCGTGACTGCGTGTGAGCGGACCGCCCCGGTGCAGGACATGTCGCCGACCGTGCGGAAGCGCACCCACTCGCTGAACGGCACCTCGCTCTCGTAGCGCTCGACGACCTCGCCGGCCGCGTACAGCATCCCGTCACGCTGAAACACCTCGCGCTCGTGCGCGTAGTAGATCGCCGGCAGCTCCAGGTTCTCGCGGGCCACGTACTGCCAGACGTCGAGCTCGGTCCAGTTCGAGATCGGGAAGACGCGCACCTGCTCGCCCTTGCGGATCTTGCCGTTGTACACGTTCCACAGCTCCGGGCGCTGGGCCCGTGGATCCCATTGCCCGAAGTCGTCGCGGAACGAGAAGATGCGCTCCTTGGCGCGCGAGCGTTCCTCGTCGCGCCGTGCACCACCGATGGCTGCGTCGAACTGGTGCTCGATCATGGCGTCGAGCAGCGTCGTCGTCTGCAGCTGGTTGCGCGAGGCTCGCGGCCCCTTCTGCTCGACGACGCGGCCCCTGTCGATCGACTCCTGCACGGAGGCCACGACGAGCCGCTCGCCGAGCTCCGCCACCCTGCGATCGCGGTACTCGATCACCTCGGGGAAGTTGTGACCTGTGTCCACGTGCATCAGCGGGAACGGGAAGCGGCCGGGTCGGAAGGCCTTCTCCGCCAGGCGGAGCAGCACGATCGAGTCCTTGCCACCGGAAAACAGCAGCACCGGGCGTTCCAGCTCGGCGGCCACCTCGCGCAGGATGTGGATCGCCTCGGCCTCGAGCGTGTCGAGGTGAGTCAGCTTGACGACGTCCTGCCTCACGTGTGCAGCCCGCATTCGGTCTTGTCGGTTCCCGACCAGCGGCCTTCCCGGCCGTGACCGGGCAGCGTGCAGTGGGTGCACCCGATGGACGAGTAACCGTTGGCATGCAGCGCGTTCACGGGGAGGTCGCGCTGGGCGATGTAGGCGTTGACGTCTGCGTCCGACCAGTCGGCCAGCGGGTTCGCCTTCCACAGCTCGTGCCGCTCGTCCCAACCGAGCTTCGGCGTGCCGGCGCGTGTCGGCCCCTGGTCGCGGCGCATGCCGGCGATCCAGCACTCGAGGCCCTCGAGCGCGTGCTGGAGCGGCGCGACCTTGCGGATCGAGCAGCAGAGCTTCGGATCGCGCTCCCACAAGGCGTCTCCGTGGATCGCCGCCTGGCGGCCGAGGGACGGCCCCTCGAAGACCTGGATGGTGATGGCGTAGCGCTTCTCGAGCAGTCGCCAAACCTCGTAGGTCTCCGGGAACAGGACGTGGGTGTCGAGGGCGAAAACGCGTGCCTGCGGTTGCCGTTCCAGGAGCAGGTCGAGCAGCACGCTCTCCTCCTTCTGGAAGGAGCAGGCAAGTGCGACCTGCGGGTGGAAGCGCTCGAGCACGAGGTCGATCACCTCCCCGGCGGAGAGGGACTCCACGTCGCGGTCGCCGGCGATCGAGTCGAGGGCGGGCGCGTGCATACCGAGAGTCGAGCGTACCACAGATCTATGCGTTATCGTTATTCAACGCATAAGAATCTCCCATGCGAGAGACCGCGCTAGCATCTGTCGATGGAGGAGATCCTTCCCGGCGTACGGCGGGTGACGATGCCGCTGCCGCAGCGTCCGGGCCATATCCACTGCTATCTGCTCGACGGCGAGGACGGCTGGACCGTCGTCGACACGGGGCTCGGTCTCCCCGATGCCCGGGACCGCTGGCAGGCGGAGTTGTCCGAGTTGCCGGGGCGCGTGGCGCGGATCTTCGTCACCCATCTCCATCCCGACCATGTCGGCGCCGCGGCAGACCTGCACGCGCTGACGGGCGCGCCGGTCGTCCAGGGCGCGCTCGACTACGCCCAGTGCGAGCTGGTGTGGGGAAACCAGGGGTGGCCCGACCGCATCGCCGCCTGGCTCGTCCGCCACGGCACGCCGGTCGAGATCCTCGACGATCTGCTCGAGCAAGGGCGCCTGTACCGCCCGTTTATTCGCTTTCAGCGCGACCCGGTCCTCGTCGAGCCAGGCGCCTCCGTCGGCGGCTGGACGACGGTCGCGCTGTCGGGACACGCCGACGGTCAGCTCGGTCTGCTCCGCGACGGGGTCCTGGTCGGCGCCGACCACCTCCTCGACCCGATCACGCCGGCCATCGGCTTGTGGCCGGCGAGCCGTCCCGACCCGCTCGGGGACTATCTGGAGGCGCTGGCCCGAACCGAGAGCCTCGAGGCGCGCATCGTGCTCCCGGGCCACGGCGAGGCGATTGCCGACCCCGGCCAGCGGGCCCGCGAGATCGTCGCGCACCACGCAGAACGTCTGGAGACCGCAGGGCGGGCGCTGACCGCGGAGCCACAGTCGGGCTTCACGCTCTCGTACGCGCTGTTCGGCGCCGACCTCAAGCCGGGCGGGCGCCGGTTCGCCGTGGCCGAGACCCTCTCGCATCTCGAGCGCCTGGTGCAGACCGGTGTAGCGGTCCGGCACGAGAGCGTCGGGACCATTTCCTATACTGCAGGCTGAGTGGACGCGGACATTCCGCTACGTACGTGCGCCCCGGCTGACGGGGCGTTCCTCCTGGCGACAACGAGGAAACGATGAGCGACGCCGTTCGCCTTCTTGGCGTGCTCGGGCTCGTGATCGGCAACTCGATCTTCGTCGCTGCGGAGTACGCGCTCATCACCGCACGCCGCAGCCGGCTCGAGGAACGGGCGGAGGACGGCAGTCGTGCGGCCCGCACTGCCCTGCGGCTGCTGGACGACCCGGTGCGTTTCATCGGGGTGATCCAGGTCGGTATCACGGTCTTCGGGATCGCCCTCGGTGCAGTGGGGGAGCCACTGATCGCGAACGTGCTGGAGTTCCTGCCGCGGACCGCCTCGTTCGTCATCGCCTTCGTCCTGCTCACCTATCTCTCGGTCACGCTGGGCGAGCTCGTGCCCAAGGCTCTCGCCCTGCAGAAGGCCGAGAGCATCGGCCTCGATCTTCGCGCTCCCGCTCGACCTGCTCTCCAGGGCCCTGACGCCGCTCGTGTGGCTGCTGCAGGTTACGGCGAACGTCGTGCTCAAGGCGTTCGGGGTCAAGCCGGCGCCGGCCGGCATGATCGCGTTCACGCGCGAGGACATCCGCCAGTCCGTTGCCGCCGCGGAGGACTCGGGGGAGATCGAGACGGCGGAGGAGGAGATGCTCTACAAGGTCTTCGACTTCGCCAAGAAGGAGGCGGCCGACGTGATGGTGCCGCGGCCAGAAGTGGTTGCGCTGTCGTCCAAGCTCGCGGCGGCTGAGGCTCTCCGCGCGGTGCTCGACTCCCCGTTCACGCGGTATCCCGTGTACCGCGAGTCTCTGGACGACATCGTGGGCGTGATCCACGTGCGCGACCTCGTCTCGGCGCTGCACGAGGTGGCCATCGCCGGCGTGGAGCTCGCAGAGCTCATACGACCCGCGTACGTCGTGCCGGAGACGAAGGACCTCGGCGCGCTGCTCGGCGAGTTCCGCCGGACGAACCAGCACATGGCCGTGGTCGTGGACGAGTACGGGTCGACCATGGGCATCGTCACTCTCGAGGATGTGCTCGAGGAGATCGTCGGTGACATCGAAGACGAGTTCGATCTCCCCGACGAGTCGGTGGAGCGGGTCGACGACACCACGATCCGGATCGACGGCACCTTCACCCTCGACGACTTCAACGAGGAGTTCGGCACCACGCTCGAGCACGAGGACTACCACACGGTCGCCGGCCTCGTCTTCGGGCAGCTCGGTCGAGCCGGCGAGCCTGGGGACGAGATCCGGGTCAACGGCGTGCGCATGACGGTGATCGAGACCGAGGGCTCGCGCATCCAGCGTCTCGAGGTCGAGTTCCTGCCGGCGAAGGACGAGGACACGCCGACGGGGGCAGACGCCGTCATCTAGGACGCTGAAGCGTCCCGCCCGGTGCTCTCGCCGGCCCGATGGCGGGATGCTTCAGCGTCCTGGGGTCGTGCTCTGCGCCCTCGTCGAGAGACACGAATCAAACGGGATAGGCCCTCATTCCACGTATCGGCGCAGGCACGCGCCGCTCGCGAAGCCGACCGGTGGCTGAACGCCTTGCGAGGCCCCGCTCCGTCCTCTCGCACCGCCACGGCGGGCCGGCGGGGGCAACCTCAGTGGGTTCCCTTCAGGGACTGTTGGGAAATCGCCGATTGCACCCGCCCGCCGCTGTCCGGCACGGCCATCACCAAGGCACAACGAGCTCGTGCCCCGACAAGAGCGGAGTGGGGCTCTTCAGGGACTCACCAGGAGTTCGGCCCTGACCAGAGCAGGGGGTCGACGACAACGAAGGTCTGGACCCGTCGGTGTGCGGGAGGCGTAGGCCCACCGTGTAGGAGCCTGGACCGCTGGGCAGCAGAACGTCTTGCGAGGCCCTGAAGGGCCCCGCTCCAACCACCGATCGCATCCGCCCGCGGGTGGCCGGCACGGCCATGGATAACTCACGAGAAGTTCGTCCCACACTCGCACTTGGAACCAACCGTCCGAGTGCCGGAATCGACCAACTCAGCCGATCGGCAGGTCGCGCAGGAGCCCCGCATCGACAGCGGCGATCAGGCCGGCCACGATACCGCAACGGGTGGCGATCGTGTCGGTCTCGATGTACTCGTCGGGGCCGTGGTCGAGGCCGCCGACCGGGCCGAGGCCGTCCAGGGTCGGCAGACCTGCCTCGGCGGTCCACGATCCGTCGGAGACACCGCCCGTCAGCGCCTCGCCGAACCGGTGCCCCAGTGCACCGCCCAGGCTGATCGCGGCTCCGGCGAGGGCGGCAACATGCTGTGTGCGCTCGAGCGGCGGGGGCCCACCGAGGTCCTCGAAGGTCAGCTCCACGCCGCTCGAGTCGCCGAACGCCAGAACCTGCTCGCGCGCCCACTCGAGGTCCGCGTGCCAGATCGCGCGCAGATCGCCCGTCAGCGTCGCCTCCGGCGGCACCGTGTTCAGGCCGACACCGCCCGTCAACCCGGTGATCTGGAACGTCAGGCCCTCGCGGGCGTGATGGAGCTCGCTGAGCCGGACCGCCTCGCGGGCGATGGCGAGGGCCGCGTTCCGGCCAAGATCCGGCTCGACCCCGGCATGGGCCGGGTGTCCGAGCGCGCGCACCTTGAACCAGAATGCCCCCTTGCGGGCCGAGACGACCTCGCCCGCGGGGCGCCCGCACTCGAGCACGAGCACCGCGTCGTAGCCGGCGAGCCGGTCGAGCGTCTCGAAGGCAGCGGGCCGGGACTCCTCGTCGGGGACGGATACGAGCTCCACGAGCCTGAAGGGGCGCGGTCCGTCGGCGAGCAGCCGGGCTGCGTGCGCGGCCACCGCGAGACCGCCCTTCATGTCGGCCACCCCGGGGCCGAAGCAGCGCGTCGCATCCCTGGTGAAGGGACGGTCGGCCACCGTGCCCCTCGGGAAGACCGTGTCGTGATGACCGACGAGCGCGACGCGCGCGCGGCCGCGACCTTCGAGCGTTGCGTGGACGTAGAGGCCCGTGTCGCCGGCCGACGCCAACTCCGGATGCAGGCCGTAGCCCTCGAGTGTGTGCGCGAAGTCGGCGGCGAACCGGTCGAGCGCGCTCACGTCGCCGCAGGGTGTCTCCGTGCCCACCCAGCGCTCGATGTCCGCGAGCACGAGATCGAGCGCCGAGGCGGCACCGGCCGCGACCCGGCGTGCCTCTGCGAGTGCCACGGAGTCGATCGTCAGCGTCGTGCCCCCGCCAGGAAGGTCGTCGCCTCCACGCCACGGAGGGAGGCGTCGAGGATCTCCACCGGGTGCAGCGCCGGAAGCGGCCGGCCGGCGCGGGTGAGCGCCTGCGAGACCTGCACCAGGCACCCCGGGTTGGCGCTTGCGAGGGCGTCCGCCCGGGTGGCGAGCACGTGCCCGGCCTTGCGCTCGCCGAGCGCCCGTGCCGCCTCGGCTTGCACGACGTTGTAGATGCCGGCGGATCCGCAGCAGGTGTCCTGCTCGGCGGGCTCGACCACTGTCAGCCCCGGGATGCGCTCCAGCACGGGTCGCCAGGCGGCAGGCAGCCTTTGCGCGTGGCGCAGGTGGCACGAGTCCTGATACGCGACGGTGAGAGGGAGGGGGTGGAGCACGAGGTCGTCGAGCGCGCCGTGGAGCGCCTCCGTCAGGTCGAGGGCCGGGAGACCGCGATCCTTGAGGTGGGAGCCGCAGCCCGAGGCGTTGACCACGATCGTCTCGACGCCGGCCAGGTCCGCGCGCAGCCGATGGGTGAGCCGCTCCGACTCGTGCTCGCGCCCTGCGTGGGCGGAGAGGGCGCCGCAGCAGCCCTGCGCCGGGGCCAGGACCTCGTACCCCGCGGCAGCGAGCACGCTCGCGGTGGCAGCGTTCACCTCACCGAAGACGACACGCTGCACACACCCCGTGAGCAGGCCGACACGGCCTCGGGAGGTCCCGGAAGCAGGTGTGTGGCCGGGCGCTTGGCCCCGAGAGCGCCAGCGCGGGACAAGCTCGAGCATCGGCTTCGCGAAGCCGGGAGCCGGCAGCAGCCGGGCCAGAGGGGCAAGCCGGAACGCCAGTGCCAGCCGCCGTGGGTACGGCAACGTGGCGAAGAGCGCAGCGCGAACGAGCCGCTCCCCGGCGGATCTGCGAAAGCGCTGCTCGACGACTGCGCGCGTCGATTCGATCAGGCGGTCATACTGCACGCCTGAGGGGCAGGAGGAGAGGCAGGCCATGCAGCCGAGGCAGCGGTCGAAGTGCTCGACGACGGTCCTGGTCAGCTCCACCTCGCCGTCGAGCATCGCCTCCATCAGCTGGATGCGCCCGCGTGGCGAGTCCATCTCCTCGTGCCACAGCTGGTACGTCGGGCAGGTGGGCAGGCAGAACCCGCAATGCACACAATCGCTGGTCAGCTCCCTCAGCATGCCAGCGTCCCGCGCGGATCGAGTTGCGCCTTCAGCGCCGTCGCGAGTGCGTGCTCGCCCGCCGTGCGGCCGTCGGGCGTGGCGAAGGGCACGTACGCGATACCGGCCGCCGGGCGGACCACCGCCTCCTCCAGCGAGGCGAGCGTGGCGGCGAGCTCGCCCGGCACGAAGCGCACCCGACCCTCGGCGCTGCCCTGGCGCTCACGCGATTCCCGCCAGGCCTCGCCGCCCGCCGGACTCCCGCCGAGCAGGCTCTCGGCGGAAGCGAGCTGTTCTTGCACCGCCGCCCCCCGGCCTTCGAAGAGCACGAGCACGCGGCCGGGATGGAGGATGTCCACCGCGCTCGGCTGCAGCTGCGACCCGGCGAGCCGAGCCACGATCCGGGCCGGCTCCAGGGTCTCCACCAGGAGCGACCCCGTGGCCTCCGGTGCGGGATGCAGACGGAGCGCGACCTGCGCGATCAGCGCCAGCGACCCGCGCGAGCCGCACATCAGCCTGGCCAGGTCGTAGCCGGCCACGTTCTTCACGACCTTGCCGCCCGAGTTGACGATCGTGCCGTCGCCCAGCACGAGCGTGGCTCCGATCAGATGGTCTCGCGGCGGGCCGAAGCGGTGACGCAGCGGGCCGGAGAGGTTGCGCGCGATGCAGGACCCGATCGTCGGGTCGCCGGGAGGGTCGAGAGCGAGCCGCTGTCCGTGTGGAGCAAGCGTTTCGGCAAGCGTGGAGAGGCGGACACCCGCCTCCACCACGCAGGTCAGGTCGCCCGGCTCGTGCTCCAGGACGCGGGTCAGCCCCGTGGGATCGAGCTCGGACCCGATGCATACCCGGCGGCCGGCCGAGTCGGCGGCGGACAGCAGCTCGGCGGCCTCGGCCACGCTAGAGACGATGGGCAAGGCCCGCCTCCTCGATCGCATGGCGACGGTAGGGGCCGGGTACCTCGCCGCACAGCCGGGGTGTGGGGATCACCTTGCCCGGGTTGGCGAGCCCGTCGCGATCGAACGCGCGCCGCACGCGCATGAACGCCTCCAGGTCGCGCTCGGAGAACATCCGAGGCATCGAGCACGCCTTGTCCACCCCGATCCCGTGCTCTCCCGTCAAGGCCCCGCCGGCGTCGATGCACGCGTGCAGGATCTCCTCCGCCAGCTCCTTGGCCTTCTCCGCCTCGCCCTTGGCCGCGTCGTAGAGCACGAGGGGGTGCAGGTTGCCGTCGCCTGCGTGGAAGACGTTGCCGACGCGCAGGCCGTGGTGCTCGGCCAGCTCCCCGATCCGCCGTAGCACCTCGGGCAGCTTCGTTCGCGGCACCACTCCATCCTGGACGTAGTAGTCGGGCGAGATACGGCCGACCGCGGGGAAGGCCCCCTTGCGTCCCAGCCAGAGGCGGGCCCTCTCGGCCTCGGTCTGCGCCACCCGCACCTCGAACGACCCGCACGCGCGGCAGATCTCGTCCACCTCGGCAGCGTCCGGGTCGACCTGGCTGCGCACGCCGTCCAGCTCGACGAGCAGCACTGCTTTGGCGCCATCCGGGTAGCCCGGGTGGAACGCCTGCTCGGCCGCGTCGATGGTGAGCTCGTCCATCATCTCGATCGCCGCCGGGCTGATCCCCGAGCCGATGATCCTGGACACGGCCTCACCAGCTGCGTCGATCGAGTGGAACGCTGCCAGCTGAGTCGTGATCGCCTCCGGTGCCCGCACGATGCGCAGCGTGATCTCGACGGCGATCCCCAGCGTCCCCTCCGAGCCGACGAACAGCGCGAGCAGGTCCGGGCCTTCAGGGTCGAGCGCCTTGTCCCCGAGCTCGACGAGCTCGCCGCTCGGCAGCACCACCCGCAGCCCGGTGACGTGGGTCACCGTGAACCCGTTCTTCAGGCAGTGCGCGCCGCCGGAGTTCTCTGCGACGTTGCCGCCGACCGTACACACCTGCTGGCTCGAGGGATCGGGTGCGTAGAAGAACCCTGCGCCGGACACCGCCCGGGTCACGTCGAGGTTGGCAACGCCCGGCTCCACAACCACCCGCTGGCTCTCCAGGTCGACATCGAGGATGCTGTCCATGCGCGACAGCGAGACGACGATCCCGTCCGCTACCGGGAGCGACCCACCGGACAGCCCGGTCCCGGCGCCTCGCGCGACCCACGGCACGCCGTCCTCCGCGCAGACCCGAAGCGTGGCCTGTACCTCGTCGACCGTGCGTGGGAGGACGACGCAGGCGGGGGTTGCGCGCCAGCCGGTGAGCCCGTCGCAGTCGTACACCCGGAGCTCCGCCGGGTCGGTGAGCACCGACATCTCGCCAACAGCCTGGCGCAGCCGGTCGACAAAGCCGGCCGGCAGCGCGGCTGGCAGTGCACGCTTGTCGGTCGCAGGCATGGCCGCAGTATCGACCATCGGCCACACGGGGGAATGCGTTAGGGTCGCATCATGATTCCCATCACTCGCCCCGGCAAGATCATCTGCGTCGGTCTCAACTACAAGGATCACGCCGAGGAGCAGGGTGTAGCGCTCCCGACCGCACCGCTCCTCTTCGCCAAGTTCACCACGGCCTTGATCGGGCCGGGTGACCCCATCGTGATTCCGCCGCTCGTGACGCAGGCCGACTACGAGGCCGAGCTCGGCGTCGTGATCGGCGCGACTCTGCGGCACGTATCGAAGGAGAACGCTTTGGAGGGGGTCGCCGGCTACGTCGTGGCCAACGACGTCTCGGCCCGCGACCTGCAGTTCGCGGACAAGCAGTGGACGCGTGGCAAGTCACCGGACACGTTCTGCCCGGTCGGCCCGCTCGTGCCCGCCGCCGACGTCCCGGATCCGCACGCTCTCGGCATCCGCGCCCTGCTGAACGGAGCGGTCGTCCAGGACTCCACGACCGCCAACCTCATCTTCGGTATCGACGAGGTGATCAGCTACATCACGCAGACCTCGACCCTGGAGCCTGGCGACCTGATCCTGACCGGCACGCCCGCCGGCGTCGGCGTCTTCCGTGATCCACCTCTGCTGTTGCAGCCCGGCGACACGATCACCATCGAGATCGACGGGGTCGGGACGCTGACCAATCCCGTGGTTGCCGGGTAGGAACGGTCGGAGGGCGTTCGGTGGTGATCGAGCGCCACGTCCTTCGTGACCGGGTCCGGGACATCCTCCTGCAGAGAATCGCCTCCGGGGAGTTGCCACCGGGCGCTCGGATCGTGGAGACGCGCATCGCCGCCGAGCTCGGCACGAGCCAGGCACCCGTACGGGAGGCGCTTCGTGAGCTCGAGCTGTACCGGCTCGTGGAGTCTGAGCCGTTCCGTGGTGCGCGCGTCCGTGCGTTCGGCGACGACGAGCTGATCGAGATCGCTCCGGTCAGGGCTGTTCTCGAGGAGCTGGCGGCACAGCTCGCCGCGCCGGCCCTGGCCGCCGATCCCTCCCCGCTGCGCGAACAGCTCGAGGCGATGCGCGTGGCCGCGGCGGCCGACGATGTGGCGGCTCTGAGCCGCGCGGATATCGCCTTTCACCGTGCGCTGGTCGAGGCCGCCGGCAACTCGATCCTCGAGCAGTGCTGGCGGTCGCTGGGTGTCGAGGGACGGATCGTGATCACCCTGTACGGCACCAGGATCGACCCTGACCGGGCCGTCGCCCTGCATGTCCCGTTGTACGACGCGCTCGCCGCAGGCGATGCCGAACGGGCCGGCGCCGAGGCCCGCAACCATGTCGAGTCGTTCGCGCGTATCGCCATGTCCGCCGCTCGATGACGACAGCGCCACGGGCAGGGGCCGCCGGGCTGGTTGCACTGGTCCTGGCCGCCCTGGCGCTACGCCCGCAGATCGTCGGCGCAGGCCCGCTCTTCCCCGACATCGAGCAGGACCTCGGTGCGTCCCACGCCGTCGTGGGGCTCCTGGGGACGATCCCGGTGCTCTGCATGGGATTGTTCGCACCGCCGGCCGCCTACCTTGCCGCGCGCCTCGGCAGTGGGAGGGCGATGACCGTCTCGCTCGCCAGCGTCGGCATCTTCGGGTTGCTGCGAGCGGTGGCCCCGGAGATGTGGCAGATCGTGGCGCTCACCTTCCCGGTTGGCATGGGCATGGGCCTGAGCGGTGCACTCGTCCCTGTCGCGGTCAAGGAGCGGTTCGCCGACCGCCCCGCGCAGGCCACCGGCCTCTACACGATGGGGATCCAGATAGGTTCGACCGTTGCCGCGGCGGTCGCGGTTCCGATCGCGGGCTGGCTTGGCGGTTGGCGCTTCGCGCTCGGCGCGTTCTCGGTGGCTGCGCTCGCCTCGACGGTGGCCTGGGCGGCACTCGACAGGCGCGCACCGGTGGCGCCCCGGGCTCGTGCGCGTCCTCCCTTGCTGCCCTGGAGGTCTCCGGTTGCGCTCTTGCTGACGGCCATGTTTGCGTTGATGGGGAGTGCGTACTACGGCCTCAACGCCTGGATCCCCGACGCCTACACGGAGCTGGGCTGGTCGGAACGGTCGGCAGGCGTGCTGCTCGCCGCCATGACGGTGAGCGCTGTTCCGGCTTCGTTCGTCGTGCCGTGGCTCTTCGCGCGGCGCTCCGGACGCCAGGTCCCTCTTGTTGCGTTGAGCCTGCTCTACGGCACGTGCGCCGCCGGGCTCGTGGCGCTGCCGGAGCTGGCCTGGGGGTTCGCCCTGTGCTCCGGCCTGGCGCAGGGTGGCCTGTTCGCGCTCGTTCTCACGTTGCCACTGGAGATCGGTGAGGGGCCCGACGAGGTGGGGGCGCTCGTCGGGATCATGCTCGGCGGCGGGTACTGCCTGTCGGCTGCCAGCCCGTTCCTGCTCGGGGCGGTGCGCGACTGGACCGGCTCGTTCGACGGTCCGCTCTGGGTCACCGTCGCGTTCCTGGCGGTGCTCGTTGCGGCGGCGGCCTCGCTTCCACGAGTTCGTGAGCGGGAGGCCGCCGGCTGAGCGGCTGAGGAAGCGCGTCTGCGGTTGCTCTACTGGTCGCCGATGTGGTGCATGTACCGGTCGCCGTACTTCTCGCGCAGGCCGATCTCGTTCGCGAAGAGCACGGGGTTGGACAGCGTCCCGATCTCGGGGACGTGGATCTCCACGACGTGACCTGGCGAGAGCGTGAACTCGTCCTCCGGAACGAGACCCGTGCCTGTGAGCAGGATCGAGCCGGGCGGGACCGGATTGTCGCGCAGCAGCCAGTCGACGAGCTCCTGGAAGCCGCGCTTCATCTTGGCAGTGGTGGTCTTCCCGGAGAACAGCTCGTTCCCCGAGCTGTCCGTGATCTGCAGGTAGATCGTGAACGGCTGCTTGCGATTCTCCTCCACGTAGATCGCGGGGCCGATGGCACACGCGGCGCGGTAGACCTTGGCCTGCGGGAGGTAGAGAGGATTGGCACCCTCGATGTCTCGCGACGAGACGTCGTTGCCGATCGTGTACCCGAGGATCTTCCCGCCCTCTCCGAGCACGAGGCCGATCTCCGGTTCCGGGACGGTCCACGTGGCGTCGCCCCGGAGGCCGATCGGTTGACCGGAGCCCACGGTTCGCCGTCCCTCCGCGTCCTTGAGGAAGAGCTCGGGCCGATGGGCCTCGTAGACGCGCTCGTAGGCGTCCTTCGACTCCGACTCTCCGACGCGTGCGTTGCGACTGCGTTCGTAGGTGACGCCTGCGCACCAGACCTCGGGCGCCGCGATGGGCGGGAGCAGCTGCAGCCCACCGTCGAGCTCCAGCAACTCCGGGTCGGCGCCGAACGACCGGAAGCTCTGCGTGAATCCGTGCTCGAGGCCATACAGCAGGTCCGCCTCGTTCGCCTCCTCGAAGAGCGCCTCGCCGCGCGCGCCGCGACCGGGTTGCTCGATGGCAACCCTGGCCACGCCGGACGGATCGACGAAGCGGATGTAGCGCATCAGTAGGTGGCCCTTCCTCCGGAGATGTCGAAGACGGCGCCCGTCGAGAAGGAGCACTCCTCGCTGGCCAGCCAGCAGGCGAACGCGGCAACCTCTGCCACTCTGCCCATCCGCCCGAGCGGGATTCGCTCGACCATGTAGTCGATGTGGGCCTGTGACATGCCCTGCAGGATGGGGGTCTCGATCACGGCAGGGGCCAGGCAGTTGACGAGCACCCCTGTCGTCGCCAGGTCCTTGCCGATCGCCTTCGTCATGGCGATCACGGACGCCTTGGACGAGGAGTAGGCGGCGGCCATGGGGTTGCCTTCCTTCCCCGCGATCGAGGCGATGTTCACGATGCGGCCGTAGCCGCCTGCGATCATCGCCGGGATCACCGCTCGGTTGCAGTAGAAGACGCCGTCGGCGTTGATCGCATGGACCCGGCGCCATTCGTCATCGGAGACGTCGACGGTTCGCAGGGAGGTGCCGGGGACTCCGGCAGCGCACACGAGCACGGAGATCGGGCCAAGGCCCGCCGCGATCCGGGCAACTGCCTCTGCGACCTCCTCGGAACGCGAGACGTCGGCCCGGAACGGAGTGATCCCTTCGGGGCAGCTCTCCGCGAGGTCGAGTCCCGCCACGTGGGCGCCCTCGTCCCGCAGGCGGGTGGCGACCGCGGCTCCGATCCCGCTCGAGGCGCCGGTGACCATCGCCACCTTCCCGGTGAACCGCTGCATGGGCGGTACCGTATCGCGCCGCGCGAAGGAAGGAGGGCCGACCGTCGACGTTGCTGCGCCGGTCGGCGTGATCGGGCATCGTATGTCCGTGATCCGCTCCCTCCAGCATCTGGGCCTGGTGGTCTCGGACGTCGACGAGTCTCGGCGCTTCTACGGCGACGCGCTCGGCCTGGAGGAGATCGAGCGACCGGCGGCATTCCGGTTCGGCGGCGCCTGGTTCCGCGCGGGCAGCGATCACGTCCACCTGATCGCGCAGCCTGACACGACCCAGACGGCTCCGCCACCCGACCCCGGAAGTGGCCTCCAGACCGGCCTCGCCACGCACTTCGCGTTCGAGGTCGACGACCTCGCCGCCGCAGAGGCCCGGCTGGCCCGGCACGGGTTCCCGATCGCCGCCGGCCGGCTACGCCGCGGCGACGGCGTCCAGCAGAGCTACTTCCGCGATCCGGACGGCCACATCGTGGAGCTGTTCCAGGTCACGGGAGAGGATCAGAGCGGGACGGTGCGAGGGACGGCGCACGACTGAGACCCGCTGCACCAATCGGCCGAACCTCAGACGTCGCTCCGAACAGCGTCCGCGGCCGCCTGGCCCGAGAGGATCGCTCCGTCCATGTGCATGTTCCCGATGCCCGAGAAGTCGGTGTTGGCCCAGTGGATCGGCCCGACCGGCCGGCGCAGGTCGGGGCCGAACCGGATCAGGCCACCCGGGCCGAAGGTGGCCGAGAAAGCGCCACGCGTGAACTCCTCGGCAGTCCAGTCCACCTCGATCACATCGATCGGCGTCCGCGCCTCCGGACCGAAGTATTCGGCGAACGAGTCGGTGACCTTGGTGCGCCGCTCGGAAGGGGAGAGTCGAGCGGCGCGTTCTCCCACCTCGCCGGAGAGGAACGTACAGAGCACACCGGGCTCGCCGCTCGGCGGGCTGTTGTCGTACACCTCGCGGGCGAAGCTGTACGGAGCGAAGCCCTCGCCGGCCAGGCCTTCCTCGCGCCAGAAGGGGTGGTCGTACACGGCGAGCGACTTGATGGTGACGCCCTGGGAGGCACTCTGTTCGAGGCGATGGCGCCAGCCCGGCAGCACCGGATCGAAGCGGATACCACCCGTGAGGTTGGGCGGGACGGCGACGATCGCCGAGCGGCCGACGAACGTGTCCTCGCCGCTGTCGACCACGACCGCCCGTTCCGACCAGCGGACGGTTCGCACGGGCCGCCCGAGGTGGACGCGATCCCACCCGATCCGCTCGGCCAGGCGAATCGCGATCAGCTGCGACCCTCCGACGACGCGTGAGTGGAGGCATAGATCGGGCTCGAAGAGGTTGTCGACGGAGCCCGCGCCCGCCGCCACCCACAGGGCGCCAAGCACCGAGAAGCTCTCGGCCGGCTTGGTCATGAACCCTCCGGCCATGAAACCGCGCAGCAGATCTCGCGCAGTGTCGTCTTCGACCTCCGCTCGCAGCCAGGCCTCGAACGTCAGGGCGTCGAGCTCGCGTGCGTCCGGATGCGACCAGGGCTGGTCGGGGTCGATCTGTGCCACCAGGGCCTCGAGCTTCTCCATCGCTTTCGCGTACGAGCGATCGGCCCGCTCGCCGAGAGGAGCGTCGTGACCGGCGTAGCGCTGCGCGCGGCCGTCGGCCCCGACGTAGATGCGGTCGCCGTCGCGGTGGGTGCGGAACAGCTCCAGCCCGAGGTCGCCCAGCATCGCGTGGGCGGCTTGCTGGTACGGCGCGATCCACTGGCCGCCCAGCTCGTTCGCCTGGCCGCCGATCTCCACGTTCCAGACCCGGCCGCCGACGCGGTCCCTGGCCTCGACCACCGCGACGTCGACGCCGTCCGAGTGCAAGCGATCCGCTGCCGTGAGCCCGGCGATCCCCGCTCCGACGACGACGACTTCCGTCTCGATCCTGGCCATCGACGGTGATCGTACTGAGCCTGGATCAAGCGGTGGATCCAGGCTCAGTGGTCGCGGAGGCCCGCGGCGCGTTGCTGCTCGGTGAGCGAGCGCTCGCTCTCGGCCTCCTCACGGAGCAGGCGGAGGAGCAGCCACACGATCGCGGCCAGGAACACGACAGCCTGTTCGGAGGTCATCAGTACGCCTCCGAGGCCCTGGTCGGCGTCCGCGGAGATGCCCCACAGCCGCACCGGCCGTGTCTCGTACCACTCGTAGACGGACGGTGCAAACGTGAGGCCGAGGCCCAGGAACGACGAGCCCACGAACGCGGTGAAGACATAGGCGAGCCGGGCCAGGGTGGCGCGGCGCGCCGGCTCGTCGCTCAGCACGGGCCACCAGAAGACGAGGCCGATGAAGATCATCACGGCGTGCTCGAGGTTGAGCAGGGCCGGGTGGCGGAGCGCCAGGTCGTAGACACCGCCGAGGTGTACGACGTACCAGGTTACGAGCCACACGGGCAGGGCGACGCGGAAGCGCACGAGGAAGGCGAAGCGGGCGCCGAGCCGGCGGGCGATTCCCGCACGCATCCCGGGGGTGAGGCCGGCGATCAGCAGGAGCGGTGCCCAGTCGGCGAGGATCACGTTCTGGAAGAGGTGGAAGAGCAAGAGGTACTCGCGCGCGATCGTCTCCAGCGGCGAGTTGACCGAGGCGGCGATCAGGACCAGGCCGGCGGCGAAGGCTGCGATTCGAGCCGGGGGTACCGCGTCGGCTCGGGCGGCGCGGCGGTAGAGCACCGCGCCGGCGACGGTGAGCACGATGAACGCCGGCTCGAAGGTGAAGTCGGTCGGCGCGGGCACGTCAGCGTCGAGCGAGGCCCGCTGCGGGCATGACCGGCGCGTTGATCCGGGCTCGCGCACGGTAGAGCAGCCAGAAGGCGATCCCCAGGGACGCCATCTGCTCCACGATCATCACCACCGCGGCCAGCTTCTGATCGGTGAGCGGTGAGAGCCCGAGGAGACGAATGGGCTGATCGACGTAGGTTGCGAAGAGCGGTTCGGGCGTGAACGCGATCACGTAGGCCAGGATCTGCCCGATCCAGAACACGAGCGCGACGACGCCGAGTCGTTGCGAGAGGCTGAGCCGCTTCCGTGCTCCGGGATCGACGATCTGCGACCAAAGGAGCAGTCCGACCGTGACGAAGCCGACGTGCATGGCCGCGTGGGCGGCCGGTTGGTGGAGCGCCGCCTCGTAGAGACGCGGTACGTGCCAGACCACGAGCACGGCCACCCAGAGTGCGACGCTGACCGTGGGGTGGAGCAGGAGGTCGAGGGCCGCCCGTGCCCTGCGAAGACGCGCCAGCGGTCGCAGCACGAGCTTGGGCAGGAAGAACAAGGAGAGCGGCCCGCGCACGGCAAGGAGCATCAGTGCTGGTCCGATGTCGGCGAGCACCACGTGCTGGAGCATGTGCGCCGATTGCAGGTACTCCTCGCCGAGGTGGTCGAGCGGCGACACGATCGCTAGCGCAGACAGCGCGACGCCGCTCGCGAAGAGCCCGGCACGGCTCCAGGGGGCGAGTGCCGCCCGCCGCCGGCGCAATCGGAGGAATCCGTGGGCGAAGAGCGCGAGCCCGAGCAGGGAGAGGGCGATCACCGGAAGATCGAGCGACCACGCCGTCCACGGCGTGTCCCCGGCTGCGTGCCCCACGAGCCTCACGGTTCCAGGCTACTCGCGGCCGGGCCCCCGGCGCGCCGCGCAGGCCCGGCGGGCCGCCCGGGCCTCGCGGGCCCCTTCAGGGGCTCGCAAGGAACTCCACCGGCGACCACCGGCACCCACCGGCACGCGCAACACCGTGGGGTCAGGTCTGATTCGTCGCGCCGCGCAGCGCTTGCGACCTGACCCCAGGGTCTTGCGTCTCCACCGGGCCGTGACCCCAGGGGGTTGCGTCTCTACCGGGCCGCGGCCACGATTCGCTCCACCCGGTCGAGCGCGAGCTGCAGGCCTGGTTCCATGCCCGAGCCGATGTGCCCGTCGCGGTTCTCCTGGCTCTTGTGATGGACGAGCACGGTGAGCGTGGTCACTCCGCTTTCCTCGGACAGCGTCAACGTGTTCGTGGACTGCGCCTCCGGGTACCCCTCGAAGGTCTCGGTGGAGACCAGCCGCCGGACAGGGTCGATCTCCAGGTAGGTGCCGTGCCACGCGAACTCCGTGTCGTCGGGGCCGGCCACGGCGTAGCGCCAGGAGCCGCCGACGCGGAGCTCGATGGTGCATTCGTTCATGGTCATCGTCTCGTCGACCCACCAGCGGCAGACGAGCTCGGGTGTCGTCCAGGCCTCGTAGATGCGCGCGGCCGGGGCGTCGAACCTGCGGACGATGAGGATGTCGGTGTCGCTGGGCAGGGTCACCTCGGCACTGCCGAAGCGGGATGGTGTGGCGATCACGGCTGGTCGACCTCCTGGTCGCAGGGTGTGGGTCGGGAGAGCAACGTGTCGAGCCGGTCGAGGCGGTCGCTCCACTGCGCGGCTCGTGGTCAGCTGCGGAAGGCACCCGGTTCGTGCAGCTCGAGGCGGTTGCCGAACGGGTCGTGCACGAAGATGCGCTTCCACGGAGCCGGACGGCCCGGGTCGACGTCGAAGCCGGAAGCCGTCAGCCGCGCGGCGATCCCGTCGATGTCGCCGCATTCGAGACCGACATGGCGTTGCGCGTCCCGACCGGGCTCTCCTGCAGCGGCAGAGAGATGCAGGTCGAGACCGCCCGCGTCGAACCACACACCGCCCCGGCGGCGAATGGCCTCCGGCTTCGGGATCTCGGTGAGACCGAGCAGCCCACCGTAGAAACGACGCGCCTCGTCTTCCGCCCCTGCCCGCAGCTCCAGGTTGACGTGCGAGAGCCGCACTAGTGCGGTGTCTCCCAACGTTTCACCGCGTGACGAGGGCCACGTACGCGTCCTCCAGCGTCGGCTCGCGCGTGGTCACCTTGCGCACCGCGAGGCCCTCGAGGCAGGCGAGGACCGCCTGAGCCAGCTCGCGGCCCGCGGCGGCCTGCACCGCGAGCACCTGCGCCTGATCGCGATCCTCGACCGTGGCGGCAGTCACGCCTTCGATGGCACGCACCGCGGTGAGCCGCGCCTCGTCCACGCCGTACACCTCGACCTCGATCACCGAGCCGTCGGCGACCTGGGCCTTGAGGTCGCGAGGCGTGCCCTCGGCCACGATCGCGCCCTTCGCGACGACGGCTATACGATCACAGAGCTCGTCGGCCTCGAACATGTAATGGGTGGTCAGGAGCACGGTCTTTCCGGCTTGCTTGAGATCGGCGATCATCCCGCGCAACTCACGCGCGCCGACCGGATCGACACCGATCGACGGCTCGTCGAGGAAGAGGACGGGAGGGTCGTGCAGCAGGCCCCGCGCGATGTGCAGGCGCTGCCGCATGCCGCGGGAGTAGCCCTCGACCCGCTCCTTCTCGCGGCCGGTGAGGCCGACCAGCCCCAGCAGCTCGGCGATCCGCGCCTTTTGCCGTCGTGGCTCGACCCCGTACAGCTCGGCGAAGTAGCGCAGGTTGTCGAGCGCCGAGAGCCGATCGTAGAGGCCCCGGTCGCCGCCGAACACGTAACCGATTCGCTCGCGCACCCATTTCGCGTCGTTCACCACGTCTCGGCCCAGCACGCGCGCCGACCCGGAGGTGGGGATGAGCAGCGTGATCAGCATCTTGATCGTCGTCGTCTTGCCTGCCCCGTTCGGGCCGAGCAGGCCGAACAGCTCCCCTTCACCGATCGAGAAGGACACACCGCGCACCGCTTCGACCTCCACCGACTTGCGCCGGAAGGTCCCGGTCGTCGTGCGATACGTCCGGTGCAGATTCTCGGCTTCCACGACTGCGGCCATGCCACAACGCTATGCGATCTCGAGCGTCGCCCGCCTGCGACCGATCGTCTCCGCGACGCGAAGGAGCGCGAGCCCGAGGACGGCGTAGACGGCCCCGACGAGCGCCTCGGTGCCGAGCAGTCCCGTGACGTCCGCGAGAGCGGCCCCGTCCGCGAGCCGTCGCGCCGCCTCGATGCCGTGCGTGAGCGGGAAGCCTGCGGCGAGCGTCGCCATCCAGGGCGGGAGCGAGGCCAGTGCGACGTTGGCGCCGGTGAAGACGAGGAGGACGCCGAAGATCACGTTGGAGAGCACGGCGGTGTCGCGCACGCGAAGTCCGATCGCCGCAGCGACCAGCCCCAATCCCGTGCACGAGAGGTTGCACAGCGTGATCGTGAGCGCGAGGGCCGGGATGGCCGACGCCGGCACGCTCGTCTCGAGCAGGGCGACGCCGGCGCAGAAGGAGAATGCGGCCACGAACACGCCGTTCAGGACCACCGGCACGGAGCGGCCGAGGAAGAGCGACACGCGACCCGCCGGGGAGGAGAGGACGATGCCGAGCGTGTTCTGGTAGCGCTCGCCCGAGATCGTGTGCGTCATCGCGAAGACCGTGGGGATGGCGGCGTACTGGATGGCGTTGCCGACCACGTAGAACTCGTCGGACTCGAGCCCCGTGTTGCGCCCGATGTAGGCGAAGAGCAGGATCTGGAAGATCGGTGCCACGATCAGGCTCGGGATGAAGACCCACGGGGTGAGCCAGCCGAACAAGGCCCGGTAGCTGAGCAGGCCGCCGATGAAGAAGACGCGGACCGACCTCACGTCAGCGAGAGGGTGGCCCGTACGCGTGCGGCCCGGAGGACCCGGTCGAGTATCAGGACACCGAACGCGACATAGGCGAGGCCGAGGAGCAGGCACATGGCGATGTCCGATCCGGGTGCGCCGCCGGTGGCCGATTCCCGGATGGCGCTCATGCCCCAGGTCGGGGCGAGCGCCCAGGAGATCGGACGCACCCAGTCCGGAAGCAGCGTGAGAGGCACCAGGAACCCACCGACGAGCCACACCGGGTACTCGAGCATGTTCCCGAGCGCCCACGCCGCGCGCTGCCGGACGAACGCCACTGCGAGGAGAAAGCCGGTCATGCCGATCGAGAGCACGACGGAGACGGTCGAGACTGCGAACAGGACGGGGTGCTCGATGGACACGCCGATGCCGAACAGCGCGCGCCCCCAGATCAGGGTTGCCACCATGCTGTACAGGCCGATGGTGGTCATGGCCACGGTGACGGGCAGCATGATCAGCGAGAAGTGGGCGGGCGCGGCCACGAGCAGCTCGAGCGTGCCGTGCCACCGTTGACGCGCCATGGCCGAGCCGGCGCTCGTGCTGGTGGACGACCAGACGCCCATCACCGCGGCGCCGAGCGAGGCGTAGAGCAGCGTGTCGGCGTCACCGCTGACGCGGAACATGAGGAAGGCGACCGTTGCGAAGAAGAGCGGGTAGAGGATGCCGAGAACGCCGTCGAAGGCCGAGCGCGCGAGCATCTTCAGGTTGAAGAGCCAGCCGAGCGCGAGGAGGCGCACGGTGCGTCTGACGACGCTGCGGGTCACGCGTCGGCGCAGGCGCCCCAGGGCGCGGTGCCGGCCTGCCGGAGCAGGAGGAGTGCGCGGTAGTCCTGCTCTTCCTCGGTCGCGTCGATCGGATCGCCTTTGCCGCCCAGGCGTCGCCAGGTATCGGTGTGGAACTGGTACTTGCCGCGGTACAACCCGGTTCGCGAGAGCGCCTGCGGATTGCCGCCCGACTCGCACTGCGCGATCCGGTCGAGCGTTGCCCTTTCGTCGGGTGTCGGCTCGGGATAGGGCCCCGCGTCGGCGTCGCCCGTCGCTGCCACTTCGCGGTCCTGGCTGATCAGCCCGAGCGCCTCTGCCGTCTCCAGGCCGACGATGCCGTCGTCCTCGAGGTCGTGATTGCGCTGGAAGCGCTTGACGGCCTTGAACGTGCGCGGGCCGAAGACGCCGTCGTCCGTGATCTCGAGGGCCTGTTGCAGGTGCACGACCAGATGCCCCCGGCTGCCCTTCTTCAACGGCTTCCACTTGCCTGCCTCCGGAAGTCCGTGTCCGAGCGCGACCGGCACCGCGAGCAGTGCGAGCAGCGCCGCGAGCGCGATCGCGAGCATGCCACGACCAAGCCGGGATCGAGAGGAGGTGGGTGTCGAGGAGACCGTCATGGCGCCGGTGTGGAGCGGGTGGCGGGTCGGCGCGGGCGGCCCTCACCGCTGCACACGTCCCGGTCCTGTTCGTCCGCTGATCCTACACCGGCCGGGCGGTCGAATCCAGCGACCCTCGATCGAGTGGCCCGATCGAGGGTCGCGTCCGGCGTTGCCGATGCCGACACCTCTCGCAGATGGCACTGCGGCTATCAAGGGCAATTCCGTTGGCGACGGGTATTGCGGCGATCTGCGTCTCCGTGGCGCTCGCCGCAGGCTCCGAGCTCGACCCCTCCTTCGGAGCGGGCGGCACCTACGTCTCGACGGCGGGGGTGACCGAGTTCGCGCAGGAGGTCGCGGTCGATTCGTCCGGCGCGATCATCGCCGTCGGGACGAGCGGCGACGCCGACAGCGTCGTGCAGAAGTTCTCCTCCGCCGGCGCGCCTGTTGCCTCCTTCGGGACGAACGGTCGGCTCGAGGTCAATCTCACGGGCGACACGGAGGGTCTTTCCGCTGTGGAGACGGTGGGGACGGAGTTCGTGGCCGCGGGCGGCGCTGGGCAGGCGTCCTACCTCGTGCGCTTCAACGCCGACGGCTCGCGGTCCGGAACGTTCGGCGGCACGGACGGTGTGGTCATACTCGACCTCCCCGGCCCTGATCTCGCCCGCGATCTCGCCCTCGGAGCGGGTGGATCCGTCTACGTCGGTGGCGGTCAGGGAACGGGCGGCGGGTACGTTGCCCGTCTCAACAGCTCCGGCGCTCTCTCCGGGCTCGGGGCAACGGGGGTTGTCGACGTGCCGTTCGAGGTGGAGGCGATCGAGTTGCTGGCGAGCGGCGACGTGCTCGCCGCCGGCTCCGAAGACGGAGACTTCAAGCTCGTCCGCGTGTCGGGGAGCGCCGGTGCGATCGACGCCACGTTCGGCGTCGTCACCGTCGACATCGACGCAGGCTCCGCCGATCTGCTCGGCGGGCTGGCGCTCGGGCCGGGCGGCACCATCGTCCTGGCCGGCGTCTCCGATGGCGGCATCGTCAGTGATTTCTCCGTGGCCCGGCTCACCTCGGCAGGCGCCCTCGACGACACCTTCGCGGGGGACGGCACCGCGCGCCTGCACGTGTCGGGTACCTACATGGGCGCGGGTGACGCCGTCGTGCTTGCCGACGGGCGCACGGTCGTCGTCGGCTACGACGAGAGCGACGAGCAGGTCGCGGTCTCGGTCGTCGGGGACGACGGCGTGTTCGATCTCACGTTCGGCACGGGCGGTCTCGCCAAGGCCGATCCATCGGCCGGCTTCGATGCCTGGGCGGGAGCTGTCCTCACCGGCGACGCGGTGATCACCGCAGGCAGCGCCGACGCCCGCTTCGCGGTGGGCCGGTACTCGTTCGCCCCGGCGGACGTGACGCCGCCGGTGATCGAGGCGCACGGTCCGGTCGTCGCCGAGGCCACCTCGGGCGCCGGCGCCCCGGTCGGCTATGCGTCGCCCGAAGTGACGGACGACACCGACCCGTCACCGTCGCTGAGCTGCGCACCCGCCCCGGGCTCGGTCTTCCCCCTGGGCGCCACGCCCGTCACCTGCACAGCCACCGATGCCTCCGGCAACACGAGTTCGTCCGCGTTCAACGTCACCGTGAGCGACACCACCGACCCCGTGCTCTCGGTACCCGCGAGCCTGACGGTCGAGGCCACCGGTCCCTCCGGCGCGGTTGCCACCTTCACGGCGACGGCCACCGACACCGTCGACACCACGCCCACCGTGAGCTGCAGCCCGGCGTCCGGCGCGACCTTCCCTCTCGGCTCCACTCCCGTCACGTGCTCGGCCACTGATGTCTCCGGCAATACCGACAGCGGCTCCTTCCAGATCACGGTGGTGGACACGGTCGCGCCCGCCTTTGGTCCGCTTCCCACCCCCGTTGTCGCTGCCACCGGGCCCTCCGGGGCTGTGGTCACCTTCGCCATCGGCGCCAGCGATGCCGTCGACACCACGCCGACCGTGACCTGTGTCCCGGCCTCCGGCTCCACCTTCCCTGTGGGGCCGACGACGGTCGCCTGCACGGCGCTCGACGGCGCGAACAACGTGAGCTCGGTGAGCTTCGTCGTGACGGTGACGCCGCAGACGCCACCGCCACCGCCTCCGCCTCCTCCGCCTCCTCCGCCTCCTCCGCCTCCTCCACCTCCTCCTCCGACCATGGACGGGATGAAGGCGCTGGCCCAACTTCACCTGCTCGTCCGTCAGACGGTGCACGGCCATGCCAAGTGGGTGCTGCTGCTCCAGGTCGAGCAGGCGAAGCACGCGCTGCGGCACGGCAAGAAGCAGCGAGCCTGCCGGGAGCTGCAGGACTTCAGGTGGGTGGCGACGCACTCCCGCCAGCGTTCCGCGGTCGTGGAGAAGCTTCTCGCCGGCGCGCAGCAAGCCGGCCGCGCCCTCGGCTGCTGACCCGGTCGAGTCCTTCCCGCAGTAGGCTCGCAGCGTGAGCCACCTCGCCACCGTCAGGGCCGCCTACGCCGCCTTCTCGGCGGGTGACCGTGAAGGGGCCCTCGCGCATTTCGCCGAGGATGTGGAATGGCACCAGGCGCAGGGCCTGCCGCACGGCGGGATCTACGACGGCCTGGACGCAGTTCGCCGCCACGTGTTCGGACCGATCGACGCCGACTGGTGGGAGAGCTTCGACGCGGTGCTGGAGCAGGTCGTGGATGCCGGGGAGGTCGTCGTCGCGCGCGGACGCTACGTGGGCCAGGCCCAGGGCACGCGGCGCCCGCTCGACGTGCCCTTCGCCCACTTCTGGGAGTTCGCGGGCGGTCGGCAGGCCGTCCGCTTCCGCCAGTTCGTGGATACGCAGGGTTGGAACGACGCTCTGCGCCCCTGAGTTTCCTCGACCCTGTTGACATGACACGGGACCGGTGCGACAGTTTCGCGGGCGGTCAACAAGGGGTGTGCATCCGACGTCCAAGTTGGGAACACACCGTCAAGGAGGGAAGTGCATGAAGAAACGGGTATTCGTCGTCTCGGCGCTGATCACGCTCGTCGCTGCGGCGACCGCGTCGTTCGCGGGCGCCGGCTCGGCAGCAAAGTCGAGCACGCAGGCGATCAACTGCAAGGGCACCATGAAGATTGCCATGGTCACCCCGCTCACTGGCGTCGCCGGATTCCTCGGCGTCGAGCAGCTGAGCTGGGCCAAGTACGCGGTCAAGACGCTGCCGGCCAAGTTCGGCCTCAAGGTCCAGCTGCTCTCCGGTGACACGCCGGTCGAGCAGGGCCCCGCGCCGGCGCAGGCCCTGGCCCAGAAGTACGTCGCGGACTCCAGGGTCGTGGGAATCATCGGCCCGTCTACCTCGGGTGCAGCCGCGGCCTCGAGCCAGGCGTACTTCGACGCGGGCATCGCACAGGTCTCGCCGTCGGCAACGCGCACGTCGTTGACGAAGTCGGTCGGCGGCAAGCCGAAGGAGGCCACCCCGGGCTTCTTCCGCGTGGTCCCCGACGATGGCATCCAGGGCCCGTACGACGCCAACTACATGGTCAAGGAGCTGAAGGCGAAGAAGGTCGTGGTCTTCGACTTCCAGGAGCCGTACTCGCTTGGTCTTGCCGACCAGGTGGAGGGGGCGCTCAAGAAGGCGGGCGTGAGCACGAGCCGGCAATCGGTCGCGAACACCGTGACCGACTTCTCGTCCTTCGTGACGAGGGTCTCGGCCGACACCGACGTCGTCTTCTTCCCGACGCAGGCACCACCGGCTGCCCAGTCCTTCGCGCAGCAGCTCGCCGAGCAGGGCAAGAAGGCCAAGGTGTTCGGAGGCGACGGCTCGAACAACCCGACTCAGTTCAAGTTCCCGGGCTCGTACGTGTCCAACTTCGCGGCACCGATCGACCTCTTCCCGTACAACAAGTCGATCATCGACGGCTGGAAGAAGGACAACAGCGGCCAGGACCTCGGCTCGTTCGGGCCTCCCACCTACGGTGCCGTGCAGGTTCTGCTGACTGCGGTCAAGGCGGCCTGTGACAAGGGGAAGGGCTCCATCGATCGCCGAGCGGTGATCAAGAACGTGAAGAAGGTGAAGATCTCGAACTGGATCCTGGGCGGCAACTTCCGCTTCTCGACGAAGACGAACGACCCGCTGAACGGGAAGTTCTACATCTTCCAGATCCAGCCGAACGGCTCGTACAAGCTGGTCGGCTAGACAGCGAAGGGATCGACGGGCGGCCCGGGTCTCGTGAACCGGGCCGCCCCCGAGTGCGGTTTCTCCAAGTGCGGCACCCACACTCCCGGAGTCAAAGGTCGAACGTCACGAGATACCGCACTAGACTCCCCGCGTCGTGGACTGGAGCCTCTTCACCCAGCTGACCGTCAACGGGCTCACGCTCGGCAGCGTGTACGCCCTGATCGCGCTCGGCTACACCCTCGTCTACGGCATCCTGAAGCTTCTCAACTTTGCACACGGCGACGTGTTCATGGTGGGCAGCTTCATCGGCTTCGGCGTGTTGCAGCTGCTCGGCGGGTCGGCGAACCCGATCGTCCCCGTGTGGCTCCTGCTCGTGCTCGTCGTCGGGGCGGCCATGGCCGGCTGCGCGCTGCTCGGTGTGGCGATCGAGCGCTTCGCCTACCGGCCGTTGCGTGACGCACCTCGCATCGCGCCGCTGATCAGCGCACTCGGCGTCTCCTTCTTCCTGACCTACTCGATGCAGCTCATGTTCGGTGCACACCAGCGCACCTACGACGCGTTCTCGCTTCCGGGTGGCTGGTACGTCGGCGGAGGCTTCTCGATCGGTGCCGTCAACATCTCGCTGCTTCGCATCATCACGATCGTCTCCGCTTTCGCCCTGATGGTGCTGCTGGTGCTGCTCGTGACCCGCACGCGGATGGGCAAGGCGATGCGCGCCACCTCGTACGACCGTGAGGCGGCGGGCATGATGGGGATCGACATCGACCGGGTGATCGTGTTCACCTTCGTTCTCGGGTCGGCGCTCGCGGGAGCCGCCGGCGTGATCAACGCCCTGCGGGTGCCGACGACGGTGACGATCGGATTCCTGATGGGCCTCAAGGGCTTCACGGCCGCCGTGATCGGCGGGATCGGCTCCATCCCCGGAGCCATGGCCGGCGGTCTCATCCTCGGCTTCGCCGAGTCGTACTCCCAGGGGTACCTGGAGACGTGGACGGGCGGGGTCCTGGATCAGCGCTGGTCGGAGCTGTTCATCTTCACGCTGCTCATCGGCTTCATGCTCTTCCGTCCCCAGGGCCTCTTCGGAACCGCCGACATCAAGAAGGTGTGAGTCGATGACCCCCGAGCCACGGGAACCCACCGAGCAGCCTGCCACCTCCGGCCCCGCCGTCGGCCAGGACGAGTGGGTCGCCCGCTCGGGTGAGCACCGCGACCGGCGAGCCGGCTGGGTCGGTGTCGTCGAGGAACGGCTGCGTCGCGCCCCGTGGTGGGCGTGGCTCGTCCTGTTCGCCGGTCTCATCGCCCTCCTGCCGGTCGGTTTCGAGAGCGGATACGTGCGCCGCGTGGCCTTCGACACGGTCCTCTACATGCTCCTGGCGCTCGGTCTCAACGTCGTCGTCGGCTGGGGCGGCCTGCTCGATCTCGGCTACGTCGCCTTCTACGGGATCGGCGCCTACACCTATGCGCTCCTCGCCTCGAACAAGTACGACGTCCACGTGCCACCCGTGATCCTGATCCCGGCGGTCGTGGTGGTCGGCGCCGTGGTGGGCCTCCTCGTCGGGCTGCCCTCGCGACGGCTCACGGGCGACTACCTCGCCATCGTCACCCTCTTCTTCCTGCAGATCTTTCTCACGATCGGCATCAACGGCGACAACCTCTTCGGCCTCGGCAACGTCACGGGCGGCCCCAACGGGATCCTCGAGGTCGACCCGCTCAGCTTCTTCGGCCATGAGCTCTCGGTGAGCGTGAAGGGCACCGGCACCTTCTCGGTCTCGTACCTCTACGTGGCGCTCGGGTTCATGGTCGTCGTCTACGTCGCGCTGCGGCTCGTCGACCAGTCGCGGACCGGCCGGGCGTGGCGCTCGCTGCGGGAGGATCCGCTGGCGGCCGAGATGATGGGGATGCCCGTCAACTGGTTGAAGCTGATGAGCTTCTCCTTCGGCGCCGCAGTTGCCGCGCTCACCGGCACGCTGGCCGCCTCCCTCAACGCCAGTGTGTTCCCGTTGACCTTCTCCTTCCCGCTGATCATCACGGTGTACACCATGGTCATTCTCGGGGGTGCCGGCAGCCAGGCCGGCGTCGTGGTCGGCGCGGTCATCGTCAGCGTGCTGCTCGAGGCGTTGCGGGAGCCGGGTGACGCTCGCCTGCTCTTCTATCTCGCTGCCGTGGCGGGGCTCGTCGGAGTCTTCAGGCTCTCGGTCAAGCTGGCGGCGGTGCTCGGAGGCACGCTGGCGCTCGGCTTCGCGACCCACGCGATTGCCAGAGCGATCGACGGCGGCTGGGTGGCCGGAGTCGCCGAGGACGGACGGACGGTGCCGCGCTGGGTCGCCCACTGGGCGGTCGTTCCCGACCACCTCGCCGCCTGGATCCCCCCGTTCTTCTATGTCGGCCTGGTCGTAAGCGTGCTGGCACTGACGCTTCTGCGGGGCACCGCCAGGCTGGTGCTGCTCCCGTTTGTGCTGGTGCTCGCGGTGTTCGTCTGGGAGAACGTGCTGCTCGCGAAGCCGGAGCCGACCCGCTTCATCGTGCTCGGCCTGCTGCTGATCGGGCTGATGATCTTCCGTCCCAACGGCCTGCTCGGCGAGCGGCGCGTGGAGATCGTATGAGCACGCACCTGCTCGAGTTGAGCGGTGTCTCGATGGCCTTCGGCGGGCTCAGGGTCGTCGACGCTCTCGATCTGCACGTCGACGAGGGCGAGGTCGTGAGCGTGATCGGGCCGAACGGGGCCGGCAAGACGACGCTCTTCAACCTGATCACCGGTGTCTACCGTCCGACGACGGGGGACATCCAGTTCGAGGGCCGGAGCCTCGTCGGGCTCGAGCCCCACCAGATTACGCAGCGGGGCATCGCACGGACGTTCCAGACCCTGCGGCTCTTCCTCAACATGTCCGTGAAGGAGAACGTGATGGCGGCCGCCTACGGGCACACGCGGGCCGGGGTCTTCCGTTCCATGCTGCGCACGCCCGGTATGCGGCGCGAGGAGCGAGAGATCGGGCGGCTCGCGGAGGAGCGGCTCTCGTTCTTCGGGCAGCGCCTGATGGGCTATCGCTGGAACCAGCCTGCGTACAGCCTCTCCTACGCGAACAGGCGCCGGCTGGAGATCGCTCGGGCCACGGCCACCGGGGCCCGCCTGCTCCTGCTCGACGAGCCCGCCGCAGGCATGAACCCGCACGAGACCCTGGAGATCGCCGAGCTGATCGGCAAGCTCCGCACCGAGGGCGGCTACACGATCCTCGTCATCGAGCACGACATGCACGTCGTCGAGGGCATCTCCGACCGGGTGATCGCGCTCGACCACGGCATCAAGATCGCGGAGGGCAACTTCGACCAGGTGGCGACCGACCCCAAGGTTGTCGAGGCGTATCTCGGCACCGGGGCGATGGCGCGGAAGGCGGTTTGATGGATCCGCTGCTGCGGCTCACCGAGATCAACACCTTCTACGGGCAGATCCACATCCTGCAGGATCTCGAGCTCGAGGTGCATGCGGGGGAGCTGGTCTGCCTGCTCGGCGGCAATGCCTCCGGCAAGTCGACGACGCTGAAGACCATCCTCGGCATCGTCAAGCCGCGAACCGGCCGGGTGCTGCTCGGGGGGGAGGACGTGACCCGCCTGCCGACGGCACACCGCATCAAGCGCGGCCTGGCGATCGTGCCCGAGAACCGCCGCCTGTTCGGTCCGATGACCGTGCTCGAGAACCTGGAGATGGGCGCCTATCTCCGGCCCAAGGCCGACCTCGCCGAGGACTTCGAACGGGTCTACACCCTGTTTCCCTTGCTGCACGAGCGCCGCGGCCAGCTGGCCGGCACGCTCTCGGGCGGTGAGCAGCAGATGGTGGCGATGGGGCGGGCGCTGATGTCACGCCCCCAGCTCCTGCTGATGGACGAGCCCTCGATGGGATTGGCACCGATCCTCGTCGAGCGGAACTTCGAGATCATCTCGGAGGTGCACAGGTCGGGTGTGGCCATGCTCATCGTCGAGCAGAATGCGAACGTGTCGCTCTCCATCGCCGACCGCGGGTACGTGCTCTCCACCGGCCGCCTCGTGCTGGAGGGAGCGGCCGCGGATCTCGCGCAGGATGAGGGCCTGCGCAAGGCCTACCTCGGGCGATGAGCGGCCTCGGCGCCGACATCCGCGGCGAGTTCCCGATCTTCGAGACGACGACGTATCTCAACTCGTGCTCGCAGGGGGCGCTGTCGCACCGTGTCCGGGCCGCGGTCGAGACCTGGCTCGACGGCTGGGACGCCAACGGTGCGGAGTGGGAGTTCTGGGTCGAACGCGCCGAGGCGGCCAGGGCCTCGTTCGCGCGTATCGTGGGGGCCACCTCTGACGAGGTCGCGGTCACGAGCTCGGTCACGCAGGGCGTGAACGCCCTGCTCTCCGCGATTCCCTTCGTCGACGCCGGCCGCCCCCGCATCGTGGTCAGCGACTACGAGTTCCCGACCGTCGGCCAGATCGCACACGCCCAGGAGTTGCGCGGTGCGGAGGTCGTTCACGTGCGCCCGGAGGCGGACGGCTCGATCCCGGTTGAGCGCTTCGCGGAGGCGATCGACGAGCGGACGGCGCTTGTCTGCTGCGCCACGGTCTCCTATCGGACAGGGCACCGCAACGACGTGCGCGCAGTGACCGAGGTGGCACACGCTCACGGGGCCCTCGTGCTCGCCGACAGCTACCAGGCGGTCGGTGCCGTCGATCTCGATGTGCGGGCACTGGGAGTCGACTTCCTCACCGGGGGCACCGTCAAGTACCTGCTCGGCTCGGCCGGTCTCGGCTTTCTCTACGTCCGCGCCGCGCTGCTCGACCGGCTGACCCCGACGCAGACCGGCTGGTTCGCGGACGAGGACATCTTCCGGATGGATATCTGGGACTACTCCCCTCACGCCACCGCCCGCCGCTTCGACGGCGGCACGCCCCCGGTCCCGTCGATCTACCCGGGAGTGGCGGGGATGGCGCTGATCGAGGAGGCGGGCGTGGGACGGATCGCCGCGCACATAGAGGGCCTGGCCGGCCGCCTCATCGAGCAGGTCGCCGAGCTCGGGGCGACGGTGGTCACGCCGTCCGACCCGGCCGGCCGGGGCCCGCTCGTCTGCGTGCGCTCCACGGACGCCGCGCTGCTGTGCGCAGAGCTCGCGCGCGATCACATCGTCACCTCCCTGCGCGACGACAACCTGCGCGTCTCCCTCCACCTCTACAACACGGAAGACGACGTGGACGCCGTTGTCCGTGCGCTCTCGGCCCGGCGCCACCTGCTCGCGTGAGGCTGCCTCCGGCGCCGGTCGCCCGCTACGGGAACCACCCCGACCAGGTCGGGAACCTGCAGCTCCCGGCGGGTCAGCCACCGTTCCCGTGCGTGGTGCTGATTCACGGCGGGTTCTGGCGTGAGCGGTGGGATCGCACGCTGATGACGCCGCTCGCACTCGATCTCGCCGGGCGCGGGATCGCTGCCTGGAACCTCGAGTACCGGCGGGTGGGGCAGGAAGGCGGAGGAGTCCCGGGGACGCTCGAGGACGTCTCGGCGGGCCTTGACCATCTAGCGGCGTGCGAGGAGATCGACGTGGCTCGGGTCGTGCTGGCCGGCCATTCGGCCGGGGGTCACCTCGCGTTGTGGCTGGCGGCCCGCGAGAGCGCCGGTGTGAGGCCGGTGGGCGTCGTCGCGCAGGCGGCGGTCACCGATCTTGCCCGCGCCTGCGCCGAGGGTCTCGGCAGCGGCGCCGCGGAGGCGTTCCTCGGCGGCCCGGCGGCGGAGCACCCCGACCGGCTCGCCCTCGCCTCGGTGCCGGTCGCCTCGCTCCGAGAGCTCGACGTGCTGCTCGTGCACGGATCCCTGGACGAGATCGTCCCGGCCGCGTACAGCGCAGACCTCGCCAGGCAGCTACCGAAGGCGCGGCTCCATCTGTTCGAGGGAGACCACTTCGACGTCGTCGACCCGGCGCACGACGCGTGGCGTGTCGCCGCCGAGTGGATCCTCGAGCTGGTGGCGTCGGGAGCGGGTGACTCCTCGCGATCGGGGGCTGAACGCCTGTCGAAGCCCTGAGCCTGGGCCCACCGCTTGGCGCGGGCGGT
Organism: uncultured Actinomycetes bacterium; assembly: GCA_963738505.1. Taxonomy (GTDB): domain Bacteria; phylum Actinomycetota; class Thermoleophilia; order Gaiellales; family Gaiellaceae; genus Gaiella. The sequence goes on from CAVTWR010000020.1 coordinate 237,638, forward strand.
GCATCCTGCCAGGCCCGCCAGGGCGCTCCCCGACCGGGTGCAACCCCTCCGCAAGAGCGTGGAGGGCTTGCGCCCGGGTGGTGCGCTCCGCACGTCCTGACGACCCTGGCAGGCGCCCCGCGATCACGCCAAGCGGTGGATCCAGGCTGAAGGGCCCCGCTCCGCCTCTCGCGCCCCGATCCGCGCCGGCGGTGAGGTCCATACACAGCAGCGGGGCTTGGCGTAGTGGGTTCCTTCAGGGACTCACAAGCAGTTCGTCCCGGCACTCGCACCCGGAACCAGTCGTGCCATTGGGAACGATCGCCCTCGAGCTACGCCTGGCGGGATGCTTCAGCTTCCTGCAGTCCACTAGACTCGCACGACGATGCCGAGCGAGACACCGCGCGTCGCTCTCGTCACGGGCGCGGCCCGCGGGATCGGTCACGCAGCGGCGGCCGCCTTGCTCGGCGACGGCCTGACGGTCGTCGGGCTCGACATCGACGAGGCGGCACTGGAGGACGTGGCCGCGTCCTCCGGGCCGGCGTTTCGTCCCGTGCCCGCCGACATCACCGACCCGGCGGCCGTCGCCTCCGTCTTCGCCATGGTCGGGGAGGAGTACGGCGGGCTCGACGTGCTGGTCAACAACGCCGGCACATGCTTCATGAGCGAGTTCACGGAGACCTCGCCCGAGGAGCTTCGTGCGCAACTCGCGGTCAACTTCGAGGGTGCGTTCTTCTGCTGCCAGCGGGCCATCCCGCTGATGCTGGCACGTCCCGGTGTGAAGAAGATCGTGAACGTCTCGTCCAACGGGGCCTACAACTTCGAGGTCTTCGACCCCGCCCACTACCGCGCCAGCAAGGCGGCGCTCGACACCATGACGAAACACCTCGCGCGACGCCACGCGCGCGACGGCATCGCCGTGAACTCGATCGCTCCGGCGATGACGAGAACCGACCTGTTCGACGTGGTCGAGCCCGACGTGCTCGCGGCGGCTCTGGCCGAGATGCCGCGAGGCTCCCCGCTGGAGCCTCAGGAGATCGCGGCGTGGATCGCGTTTCTCGTCTCACCGGCCGGAGACTGCTGCAGCGGCAACGTGATCGTGCTCAACCAGGGCCGCGACGTCCGCTAGTGCGGCACCTCCAGACGCTTGACCTGGAACTCTCGTTGGTGTTGTGGGTGCCGCACTCGTGCCGACCCGTCAGTCGTACCAGTGGGGCACGAAGCGCACCGGCGGCTGCGGACAAGGGTCGTGGCCGTAAACGAGCCATGCATGCTCGCTTGCGGTCAGCTCGAGTAGGCGACGCGCGCTTCGTCGCGCGGCCTCGGGATCGGAGGCGCCGCCGTTGCGGCCGGTCTCGAGCTCCTCGGGGCGGGAGATCGCATCACCTGCGAGCAGCACCGCGCCCGAGCCGCGAAGCCGCACGAGGAGCGACAGGTGACCAGGTGAGTGTCCGGGTGTCATCAGCAGCGTCAGCCCTGGAAGCAGCTCCTCATCCCTGTCCACGAGCCGGGTGGACTGGCTTGGCCAGGCGAGCGGGCGAAGGTCACCGTGGTAGCGCGGCGGTCCGGCCATCCATTCCTCCCTGGCGACGACAAGGGTGGCCTGCGGGAAATCGTGCAGAGCGCCGACGTGGTCGATGTCGCCGTGCGTGACCACCAGGTCGGTCACCTCCTCGGGCCGGAGGCCGGCCCGGGCGAGCTGGCCGGCCGCCAGGTTCTCACCGGTCAGCCGGGTGACGTGCCCGAACCCGTCCAGCTGATCCCGCCGGGCCGCGCCGACCGGGTCGGACGCGTAGACGGGCGGGAACCCGGTGTCCACGAGCACCACCCTTCCGGCCCCGCTGACGAGGTAGCCGAGAATGGGGATCCGGCGGCCGTCGTCTCTGACCTCGAACGTGCCGTAGTCGAGGATCCCGAGGCGGAGCGGGGTGGTCACGCCCCTATCATCACCCAATGCGCGTCGGCAGCCACGGTGTGTTCGACGCGCTGCTGGACGCGGTGGAGGCCGGCGTGGACGCGTCGATCACGTTCTCGCTCGCCTCGCCACCGACGCTTCGGGAGTTCCTGACCGAGCTCGATCCGGCGCTCTCCCTGGACTGGTCGGGCCACTCCTTCCAGGGGCACACCGGCCTCAGGGAAAGGATCGTCGAGGCGGCCTGCCTCAGCCCTGCGTGCGGGCCGGAGCACGTCATGGTCACGTGCGGCGCGGCCGAGGCGAACTTTCTCGCGCTGGCGAGCCTCATCGACCCCGGCGACGAGATCGTCGTCGAGCAGCCGGGCTGGCCACAGCCGCTCGTGCTGGCGCCCGCGCTGGGAGCTCGGGTCGTAGAGGTCCGTCGACGCGAGCCGGAGGGCTGGCGCCTCGACCTCGAGGAGTTGCTCGCCGCGATCGGCAAGCGCACGCGACTGGTCTTCCTCTCGAACCCGAGCAACCCCACAGGCCAACTCCTCACCGGGCCGGACCTGCAGTCGATCGCCGAGCACACCGAGCGCGTCGGCGCCTGGCTCCTCGTGGACGAGGTGTACGCCGGCCTCGAGTGGGACGGGCCCCGGGGTGTGCCCGCGGCCACGCTCTCCGCGAGAGGCATCACCACGGGCAGCGTCTCCAAGGCCCTCGGGCTGCAAGGGCTCCGCATCGGCTGGCTCGCCTGCCGTGACCGGGAGCTGATGTCTCGGGCGCTGGTCCTGCGCGAGTCCACCAGCGAGATCGCCAACGTGCTCGGCGAGCACGTGGCCGAGATCGCGCTCCGTCCGGAGCGGCTGGCCCCTGCCCTCGAGGCTGCCCGGGCGGAGGGCACGGCGAACCTCGACCTGCTTGCCTCGTTCATCGACCGGAGACCGGAGCTGACGTGGCATCCCCCTCGCGCCGGCCTGGTCGGGATGTGCCGGCTGGAGCCCCCTCTGGATGGCGACACGGTGGCCCGCCGCCTCCTGCAGCCGCCGTATCGGACCTTGGTCGTCCCCGGCGGCGCCTTCGGGCTGCCGCACCATCTCCGGCTCGGAGTCGGCGGGGGGCCGTCGGCCTGTCTGGGGCGGGGTCTGGAGTGCCTCGCCGCGCTGCTGAACGAGCAAGCGACCTGTTGAGGCGGTTCGTGGTCTAGGCTGGCGCGATGCCCAGGTACGGGTCACGCTCGCTCATCGACCCGCTGCGTCGGGTGCTGGTGCGGCGTCCGCTCGAGGTCGACCGAGCCGCGTGGCGCGAGTACGGCTGGCGGGCGGAGCCGGACGTGGCTGCAGCGCAGCGCGAGCACGAGGCGCTCTGCCTGATCCTGGAGGAGGCCGGGGCGGAGGTGATCGTCTCCGAGCACGACCCGGGTAACCCCGACGCCATCTACACCTACGATCCCGTGCTGGTCGGCGACGACGGTGCTGTGCTGCTGCGTCCCGGCAAGCAAGGCCGGCGCCGCGAACCGGCAGGGATCGCCGCCACACTCGTCGCCGCGGGCGTGCCGGTGGCTGCCACGGTCGAAGAGCCCGCTACGGTCGAGGGCGGGGACACCGTGTGGCTCGACCACGACACGCTCCTTGTCGGCCACGGGTATCGCACCGGGGCGCCGGGAATCGAGGCGCTCCGCCGTGCTTTCCCCGACGCCGAGGTCGTCGTGCTCGACCTCCCCCACTGGAACGGCTCCGCCGAGGTGATGCACCTGATGAGCTTCATCTCACCTCTGGACCGCGATCTCGCTCTCGTCTATCCGCGCCTCGCGCCTGTCCGCCTGCTCGAGCTCCTGGCCGAACGGGGCGTCGGCGTCGTCGAGGTTCCCGACGAGGAGTTCGAGAGCATGGGCCCCAACGTGCTCGCCCTCGGCCCGCGGCGGGCCCTGGCACTGGCCGGGAACGACGAGACCCGGCGCCGGATGGAGCACGCCGGCGTCGATGTCACCGTCTATACGGGAAACGAGATCTCGCTCAAGGGAGACGGCGGCCCGACCTGTCTCACACGGCCCGTGCTGCGAGCTACCTCGTGCGGCGGCCCCACCACGGACCGTTCCAGGTCATCCGTTCAGGGCAGCCACACTAGATGAGCTCGTCGCCGTCCTCACGATGGAGGGTCTCGCGGATCCAGGTCGTGAGCTTCTGGAGCTCGCCGACGGGGATCGCGAAGCGCAGCGAGGAGTCGGGCGAGAAGCGGATCTCCTTCGAGATCGTCTCGAAGTAGTCGGCCGGGAACGTGTTCAGGTACGCGAGGATGGGGCGCACGCCGTGGCGGCGGAACTCGACCAGCGGCTGCACGCTCGTGTTCGTGTACCGGCCGTCGGGACCGAACGGTGCCCCGTGCACGATCATCCGCACCTCGATCTTGAGACCGGACACGGCCTCCAGCACGACGCCGGCTGACTGAGACGCTGCGGTTTCCACGACAGATGTGATCGTTCGTCCGGGGGTGAAGTTGAGGGCTGCGGTCACTCCAACGTCAGCTGCCTGAACGTCGAGAGCCCCGACACGCCGACCCCGACCAACCGGAGCGCGCCGGGACGGTCGCGCAGGCCGCGGTCGAGCAGCCGGCAGGCGAGATCGCCGATGCGGTCGGCCTCGTCGATCGGCGCCGGCAGCGTCGTGGAACGGCTCCGCAGCGTGAAGTCCGCATACCGCAGCTTTGCCGTCACGGTGCGCGCGCACAGCCCGGTGGCGACCAGGCGCCCGGAGACCTCCACCGCCATCCGTCGGAGCTCGGCGTGCAGTGCGGCCGGATCCTCGAGGTCATGGTCGAAGGTCTCCTCGGTCGAGATCGAAACCGTCTCCAGCTCGAGCTCGAGGTCGCGCTCGTCGATGCCGCGCGCCCGGTCGCGAAGGAGCACGCCGACCGAGCCTGGCAGCACGGCGCGCAACTCGAGGTCGTCGAGGGCTGCCAGCCCGCCGATCGTGGAGATCCCGGCCGCCCGCAACCGCTCCTCGGCCTTCGGCCCGACGCCGGGCAGCTTGCGCACCTCGAGCGGTGCCAGGAAGCGAGCCTCGTGCCCGTCGGGCACGACAGTGATACCGCCGGGCTTGCGTGTGTCGGAGGCGATCTTGCAGACGACCTTGGAGGAGGCGACACCGAGCGAGCACGAGAGCGCGGTGGCGCCCCGGACCGCCGTTCGCACTGCCTCCGCCAGCGCCCGCGCGCCGGCATAGTCGGACGTTTGCCCGCCGAGGTCGAGGTAGCCCTCGTCCAGCCCCGTACGCTCGAGCATCGGCGTGACCTCCGCGATCGTCGCCCACACCGCGCGGGAGTACTCGCGGTACAGCTTCGGCCGGGGCCACACGAATACGGCCTGCGGGCAGCGGCGCCGGGCCTCCGCCGCGCTCATGGCCGAATGAATGCCGTACCGGCGCGCGACGTAGTTGGCCGTGGCCACGACCCCTCGGCCCTTCGGGTCGCCTCCGACGACGAGCGGCTGGGCGCGGAGGGCTGGGTTCTCGAGCTCCTCGACTGCGGCGAAGAACGCGTCGAGATCGAGATGCGCGAGGATGCGGGGCACGTCGTGACTGTAGACACGGCCACGTCCGTTCTCGTTTACCGTCACCTCATGATTGCTGCGCCGCCGCCCCCTCCACCGCTGCCGCAGCCCCGGATCGAGCGGCCGGCTTCGAACGAGGTCTCCTACGGCGTGATCAGCGGCGTTGCCGCGCCCGGGTCGCGGCGGCTGATCGTTCGCGTCGACGGGAGGGTGCTGAGGACGCTGACGCTCCGCCGGCGGGCATTCACCTTCCGCATCGACCCCCCCACAGGGGAGCACGGCGTACGCGTGGACACGATTGCGAAGGACGGTCGTCGCTCGGTCACGCGCGTCGCGAACGTCTTCTTCCTACCCGGTGCAGCCGCTCCGCGGCAGCGGCGGCCCCAGCTCGACCCCATCCTGGCCGGGGATCTCGAGCGGAGGCTCCGCGCCTTCCCCGGAACCGCCGCCGCCTACGTCGAGAACCTGACCACCGGCTTCGGGGCCGCCTGGAACGCTCGCGCCTCCTTCCCGGCCGCCTCCACGCTCAAGCTTGCGATCGCCGTCACCGCTCTCGCCCGCCTCGAGGGTACGCCGGCCCCCGGCTCGCGGCTCGACCGCCTGATCCGCGGCACCCTCATCGTGTCCGACAATGTCGCCTCCAACCAGCTCGAGGCGGCGTTCGGTGGATCGACCTCGGGAGGGTCGGTGCTCGTCAACGCGATGATGCGCTCGATCGGCCTCGTGGACACCGAAATGTACGGGGGCTACATCCCGGGGACACGGATCGCACCGGCGCGAGCAACGGCGGCGCGAATTCCGCACCGCGTCGACGAACAGCCCGTGTGGGGTCGCGGCAAGCGGACGACGGCGTACGACCTCGCGGTGCTCGCGCGCAGCGTCTGGCTGGCCAGCGGTGGGCTTGGGCCCCTGCGACGCGCACAGCCGTGGTTCACCGCGAAGGATGCCCGCTACCTCCTCTACCTCCTGGCTCACGTCCGCGACCGGGGAAAGCTGGATCGCAGGCTTCGCGGGCGGCCCGGGCTCGTCGTGTTGCACAAGGCCGGGTGGATCACGGCGGCCCGGCACGACAACGGCCTCGTCGTCTATCCCGGTGGCCTCTTCGTCGCGTGCGTGATGACCCACGGCGCAGGCACCGGGACTCGCTCGGACGAGCTCACGGGGGACGTCGCGTTGACGGCCTTTCGGCGCTTCCGCGGCTGAGTGCCCGCGGCACCGCATGCGCAGGGTGGCGGAGGGCGCCTGCGGCAGGAGGCACCCTCCGCCTCGAGAGTGAGCTCGCCCCGTGGGGGCGCGCCACCTCGTCGTGCCGGCCGGTGCTCGGGAGGCGGATGAGAGAACCGGCTACCACTACAGACGCCGGCGCCGGTCCCGGGGTTTGTGAGGCTTCCGTAAGAGCTGCACGGAGTGGCGAGGCGCGGGAATACCGGTACATTTTCTGGAGTTAGTACGGGTATGGCCGAACCCAGCGAGTCGACCGACCCCGTGATCCCAGACGCCGAGGAGCGTGGCTCTACCGTGACGAAGCTCTTGCTCGTACCACTCGAAGACATCGTCGTCTTCCCCCACATGAACGTGACCCTCACCGTCGACGTCAGCGGTGAGGAGACCGTCTTCCTCGTCCCCAAGCACGACGGCGAGTACGCCGCAGTGGGCACGGTGGCTTCGGTCACCGACGTCGTCCGCCTGCCCGGCGGCGGCAAGGCCGTGGCTCTGGAAGGGTCGCACCGCGGGATCGCCGGCGCCGCCGAGACGGACGCGCAGGGCCGCCTCTTCGTCGAGGTCGAGGAGGCACCCGATCCGAACCCGGGCGGTGACGAGCTCCGCTCGCTGGAGACCGAGTACCGCGCCGTCGTCGAGGAGATCCTCGAGCTGCGCGGCGACGACGGTCGCATCCTCGCCTTCCTACGGGCCATCCAGGAGCCCGGGGCGCTCGCCGACACCTCCGGCTACTCACCGGATCTCTCGTACGAGCAGAAGCTCCAGCTGCTGGAGACGGTCGACGTCACGGAGCGCCTGCGCCTCGCACTCGGCTTCCAGCGCGAGCGCCTCTCCCACATGCAGCTGCGACAGCGCATCCGGGAGGATGTGAATGCCGGTATGGAGAAGCAGCAGCGCGAGTTCTTCCTGCGCCGGCAGATGGATTCGATCCGCAAGGAGCTCGGTGAGGACGAGGGCTCCGTCACGGAGGAGTACCGGCGCAAGCTGGCCGAGGCCGGAATGCCCGACGCCGTACGTGAGCACGCCGATCGCGAGCTCGGCCGCTTCGAACGGATGGGCGAGAGCTCCCCCGAGGCGTCCATGATCCGCAACTACCTGGACTGGCTGCTCGCGGTGCCCTGGGGCAAGCGCTCCGACGACGTGCTCGATCCCGTCGGCACGCGCGAGGTGCTGGATCGGGATCATGCAGGGCTGGACGACGTGAAGGAGCGCATCGTCGAGTACATCTCGGTGGCCAAGCTGCGGAAGGAGCGCGGGATCGAGGCCGACCGCAAGGCCGGCGCCATCCTCACCCTGATCGGCCCTCCCGGGACCGGGAAGACGTCCATCGGAGAGTCCGTCGCGCGGGCGCTCAACCGCGAGTTCGTGCGCATGTCGCTCGGAGGCGTGCGCGACGAGGCGGAGATCCGCGGTCACCGGCGCACGTACATCGGTGCTCTGCCCGGCAGGCTCGTGCGCGCCCTGCGAGACGCGGGGACGATGAACCCGGTGATCCTGCTCGACGAGGTGGACAAGGTCGGCGCAGATTGGCGCGGCGACCCGTCGGCGGCCCTGCTCGAGGTGCTCGACCCGGCCCAGAACAGCACGTTCCGCGACCACTATCTCGATGTCGAGCTGGATCTCTCGCAGGTCTTCTTCATCGCCACGGCGAACGTCGCCGAGACCATTCCCGGGCCGCTGCTCGATCGCATGGAGGTGATCTCGTTCGACGGGTACACCACCGACGAGAAGGCGGAGATCGCCCGTGGCTACCTCTGGCCGCGGCAGCGTGATCGCGCCGGCCTCCGCGAGGACGAGGTCGCGATCGCCGAGGATGCACTCGACACCGTGATCTCCGACTACACGCGTGAGGCCGGGGTGCGGAACCTGGAGCGCGAGCTCGGCGCCATTCTCCGCAAGACCGCCACCGCAATCGTCTCTGGCAAGGCCGAGGCGCCCGTGGCCGTCGGTGTCGACGAGGTGCGGGACGCACTTGGCCGGCAGAAGTTCTTCCGCGAGGCCGCGGAGCGGACGGCGGTGCCGGGCGTGTCGACCGGGCTGGCCGTCAACGCGACGGGTGGCGACATCCTCTTCATCGAGGCCACAGCGGTGCCCGGCGGCGAGAAGCTGGTGCTCACGGGTCAGCTCGGCGAGGTGATGAAGGAGTCCGCGCAGATCGCGCTCTCCGCCGTTCGCTCGCGCGCCACTGCACTCGGGATCGAGGACGAGCTGTTCGATCGCGCGTTCCACCTCCACGTGCCGGCGGGTGCGATCCCCAAGGACGGACCGAGCGCCGGGATTGCCATGGCGACAGCGATCACCTCCCTGCTCACCGGTCGCGCGGTCAAGCACACGGTCGGCATGACCGGCGAGGTCACGTTGCAGGGCCGTGTGCTGCCGATCGGCGGGCTCAAGCAGAAGGTGCTCGCCGCCCATGCAGCCGGTCTCACCGACGTGATCCTGCCGGAGCGGAATCGCGGCGACCTCACTGACGTGCCAGAGCACGTGCGCGAGGAGATGCGGTTCCATCCCGTGATGTCGCTCGACGAGGTGCTGGAGCTCGCACTCGAGCCTGCGAACGTCGCGCGCGACCTCGCGGTTTGACGTGAAGCCCGGTGGGTGTGAGCCTGTGCCCGAGGGGGTTCGCCGCACGGCGGTCCTCCTCGAGCGCCGCTGGACCGTGTCCATTCTCTGGGCTTCCTGTGAAGGGGTCTCGCGTTTCAACGAGTTCCGTCGCGCCGTCGGAGAGATCCCGCCGACGACGCTGACACAGCGCCTGACCGAGCTCGAGGAAGCCGGGGTGCTCGAACGTATCGTCAGCGATGCCCGGCCGCCGCGGGTCGAGTACCGCCTCACCGACCGGGGCCGGGAGTTGCGGTCGGTCCTTGACGCGATCGAGGCCTGGGGCCTGCCGGGTCGTCCGTGACCTACGCCATGATCCAGGTATGACGACAGTCGCCGACGTGACCACCGCGCTCGAGGGCGCCGATCGCATTCTCGTGCAGCAGGTGTTCCGCCCGATCGGGAACGAGTACCGGATCAGCATTCCCGCTACCGGGTCGACCGAGGAAGGCGCGCCCATCCTCTTCGTCAAGCAGAAGAAGCTGGCGATCAAGGAGGACATCCGCTTCCGGCTGCACCCGGATCAGGAAGCGGCGGCCTTCATGATCAAGGCGCAGTCGATGTTCGAGTTCCGCGGTCGCTACCTGGTCACCGATGATGCCGGGCAGGCGCTCGGCAGCTTCGAGAAGAGCTTCGCCAAGTCGCTCCTCCGCAGCCACTGGGTGATTCGCGATGCACAGGGAGCAGAGCTCTTCAGCGCCGAGGAGGACAGCCTGGTGATCGCGCTCGTGCGCCGTTTCATCGGCTACATCCCGTACATCGGGACACTTGGCTTCATCCTTCAGTACATCCCGTTCAACTTCGGTTTGACCCGGGGAGAGACCAGGATCGGCGCCTACCACCGCGTCCTCGGCAAGCTCCGCGACCGCTACGTCCTCGAAGTCACGCCTGAGGCGAGCAACCTCGACCGCCGGCTCCTCGTCGCGTTTGCGATCGCCCTGGACGCCCTCCAGGACCGCTAGTGCGGCGGCACTGAGCGGTTGACGTAGCGCGGTTCGGCCAATTTCGCGATAGGCCTATACCTCGAACGAGGGTCTGCCGATAAGGCCTATGTGAGCGAACAGGCATCGGTCAAGGCGCGCCTCATCGGCTCCATCTTCGTGGAGAAGGGGCTGATCACGGATCTGCAGCTCGAGCATGCGCTCGAACTGCAGCGTGAATCGGGCTCGCGCCTGGGGGAGGTCCTGGTCGCCCATTTCGGGTTGTCCCGTGTCGAGCTGGCGAGTGTGCTGGCCGAGCAGTGGGCCGAGCATGAGCGCGCCGGACGGCAGGCGGAGGCCGACCAGGCCGCCCAGGGGGACAACGGACCTGCCCCGCAGGTGAAGGCCGTGGCGCCGGAGGACATCGACTACACGGACCCCGTGGACAGGCGTCCCATCGGCGAGATCTTCGTCGAGCGTGGCTTCGTCACGGAGTTGCAGCTCGAACAGGCACTGGACGTGCAGAAGCAGACCGGCGAACGCCTCGGCGAGATCCTCGTCGCCACCGGCAGCCTCACGCGCCTGGATCTGGCGGGAGCGCTCGCCGAGCAGTGGTCGAGCCTGCAGAAGCTCCGCCCGCCCGCACCGAAGCCCAGCGTCGCTTGGCAGCAGGCGGCGCCCGAGCAGGCTGTGGCAGCCGACGCCGCCGCTCGCACCGAATTGGAAGAGGTTCGCCGTTCGCTCGTCGGCGTCGAGGACAGGCTGCGTCTCGCCGAGTCCGCCCTGATCCGGGAGCCCTGGAAGGACGAGGTACGGACTGCTGTCGAGGGCGCATCGCTCCGACTCGACGTTCTCGAAGGTCGGTTGGCCGATGTCGTTTCACGCGAGGAGCTCGCGGACGTGGGCATGCTCGCGGCCTCGCTGACCGAGTTGCGGGCGGTCGTGGAAGAGATGCGCGGGCGGGCCGACTCGGCGACTGTCGAGCTGAACGGCATGCGTGAGGTGGTCAGCCTGCTGCCGACCCACGATCACCTCGCGGTACGCATCGATGAGGCGGTCTCAGGTGTCGTCCACCGCGTCCAGTCTCTGGAAGGGCGGCCGACCGGGATCGAGGAGATTGCGCAGGCCCGCGCCGAGATCGCCGCGACGACGGCCCGGGTGGAGTCGCTGTCCGAGGTCGACGCAAGCCTGTCGTCGCTGATCGAGGATCTTTCGGCCAAGTTGGCCACCGCGATCGGCCAGGCGCGTGAAGGGTCAGTCGCCCTCGAGTCACGGCTGGAGCAGGTTGCGGGGTTCGGGGAGACTGCAGGCGCCCGCCTCGAGGAGCTCTCCGCACGGACGGCAGAGACCGCGAACGCGATGTCGCTGCTGCGAGCGCGGGTGGACATGCTGCCGGCCGGCTTCGACGCCGCTCAGCTCGAGACGTCCGTCGCCGGGCTTCAGGCCCGCGTAGACGAGCTCGCATCCACGCTTCCCCAGGATCTGGACACGAGGCTTCTTCAGCTCGACCAGCTGGCCGCCGAGGCGCGGGCCACGACCGCTCGGCTGGAGGCCCAGCTGACAGTGGATGGGTCCGCGGTCCAGCAGGTGGCAGCCCGACTCGAGGAGACTGCCGGGATGCTCGCCGAGCTGCGATTGCGCCTCGACGGGGTTACCGCCGGGGTCGACGCCGAGCAACTCGACCGGGTGATCGCGGAGCTCGAGAGCCGCTTCGCACAGGCAGCTGCACCGACCGACACGGCCGAGCGGCTGGCCGAGGTGGCCGAGCGCGTCGAGGCGGCACACGGACAGCTGCAGCACAGGATCGACGAGATCGCGGCCGCGGGGGAGGCGGGGGCCTCCGCGGTCCGCGAGGACTACACAGAGCTGCGCGAGCGAGTGACGGCGCTGCAGGAGATGCTGGAGCAGCAGCCGGCACCACCGGCGGACGTGGTCGAGGGCGCCGTGCTGCAGTCGCTCGAACAGGACCTGCGCGACCGGCTGAAGTCGATGCGCGACGACCTCGCGGCCCGCGCGGAGGAGACGGCGGGGCGTCAATCGGAGCTGGCCGGCGAGCTGGTCGTCCTGGCCGGTCGCCTGGACGAGATCGTGGCCGCCCAGGCTCAGCTCGTCGTGCCCGATTCGTTCCAAGAGGCGGTGGCAGCACTTCGTACCGAGGTTGCGGAGAAGGTCGACGCCGTAGGCCGTCACAACGGTGACGACTTCGCGGCGTTGGCCGGCCGGGTCGACGGCCTGTTCGTCGAGCTGCGACAGCTGACCGAGCCCGGGTCGTATCAGCCGCCCGACCTCGAGCCCCTGCGCGCTGAGCTTGCCACCCTTGTCGAACAAGCCACGTCCGCGCACACCGAGCACGTTGCCGCCATCGAGGCGCGGGTCGGCGAGCTGCTGGTTGCGCGCGAAGAGGCCTACTCGAGGCAGGAGGCGCAAGGCGACTTCGCCGCAGTGGTGGCCCGCATCGATGCTCTCGCCGGCAAGATCGAGCAGCTCGACGCGTTGACCACGCCCGAGGTGGATCTGGAGCCGCTGCGGGCCGAGCTGACCGACCTCGTGGAGCGGACCTCCGCGCGTCACGCGGAGCACCTTGCCGCCCTCGAGACCCGGCTCGGCGAGGCCGTTGCCGGTAGCCAGTCCATGTACTCCCGGCCGGAGGCGGAAACGGACTTCGCCGCGATCCGCGGGCTCATCCACGACATGGCCGCCGTCTCCAGCGAGCAGCGCGCCACCGAACTGGCGGCCCTGGGGGCACGGGTCGAGGAGATCGCCCTGGCTCTGGAGAGCGGTACGGGCAGCGACCACGCCGGCGTCGCCGTCGAGGCGCTGCGAGCGGAGCTGAGCACCACGCTCGAGACACGGATCGGGCAGCAGGCCTCGGACCTTGCGGCTCTCCGGTATGAGCTCGAGGCCCTGCCCAGGAACGTCGACGGGGAGTGGCGTGCTGCGCTCGACAACTACGTGGGCGAGCTCACCGAGCAGGTATCCGCCCGCACCGGCCTCTCCGAGGCCACGACGTCTCGTCTGGAGGCCGAGCTCACGGCGGTGCGTGACGGGCTCGTCGAGGCAGCTGCTGCTCGAGCGACGGAGAGCGAAGCGACAGCGGCCGCTCTCGCCGCGCTTGCCGCCCGCCTGGACTCGCTCCCCAACGGCGCCGACGAGCGACTGCTGGAAGCACTTCAGCATGAGCACGCGAAGCTGACCTACCGAGTCGACGGAATCCTCGCGGGAGCCGCCGGGAGTGCCGACCGCGTGGCGGCGCATGATGACGTGCTGCATGGCATCGAAGCGCGTATCAGCTCGCTCGAGGAGGCCGCGCGGACTGCGGTCAGCTCGTTGCGGGCGGAGTTCGAGGAGCACATTGCCGCCCTTGGCAAGGCCGGCGACGCCGGCACCACGGATGACGAGCCGGCTCCGGAGGACGAGAAGCTGGCCTCCCGCGTGGAGAAGCTCGAGCGCCGGCTCGGACGCGAGGCAGCCCGCGCGGAGGAGCAGGCGCGCGTCACGGAAAAGGCGCTGCGCAAGGGTCTCGCCGCGCTCGGCGAGAAGCTGACGAAGAGCGAGCGATCGTACGAGAAGGCCGGAAACGCGCTGCGCGACTCGATCGACCGTCTCGGCTACGCCCTCGTCGACGCTGACGCCCGAATCGCGGAGCGCGCCAGCGAGACGATGGAAGATTTCCGCAGCGAGACGGAACCGTCCTTCGTCGCGTTCGTCCCTTCCGACGGTGGCTACCGGCTGGTCGTCGTCGACGACCGCCCGCCCGCGCTGGGCGAGAAGGTGCGTATCGACGGTGTCGAACGCAAACTCGTGGTCACCCGCATCACCCGTTCGCCGCTGCCTCTCGACTCACGCCCCTGCGTGTATCTCGAGGCGTCCGGCAAGAAATCGTAGGCACCAGTCCCCCGTCCGGCGTCCCTGGATCGAGTGACGTAGGGGAGGCCTCTGGATTCCGATAGATCGGTCGTGGGCACAGCCTCCTGGCCGAACGGAATGCTGCTCGTCTGGGGGGCGTCGCCGTTCGCCGCCACGCTGTCCGGAGCGATCGGATCTTGAGCACCCAGGTTGCAGGCTCGTCGGCCGGAGCGGCTGACCACGGGTCGCACGGCGGGCGCACGATCGGTGACATCCTCCTCGGGAGGGGGGTGATCTCCGAGGAACAGCTCGGGAAGGCGCTCGCGCGCCAGCAGAAGTCCGGGAAGCCGCTCGGGCAGATCCTCGTCGAGGATTCCGCGATCACCCGCATGGAGCTCGCGAGCGCCCTGGCCGAGCAATGGGGCGATGTCGATTCCGTCGCCGACGGCTGGGCGCCCCTGAGCCCAGCCGGTGGGCAGCAACTCCCCGAGCTTCCCGAGATGGGGATGATCGATGCCGCGACGGTCTTCGCGTTTCGCGAAGCGGTCGACGCGCGCCTGGGAGCGGTGGAGCACTCGCTGCAGGATGTGCAATGGCGAGACGAGCTGATCGCGGGCGCGCAGGCGCTGGCCGCTCGTCTCGAGTCGGTCCAGGGCGAGCTGCAGGACCTCCGTGGCCGGGACGACAGCGCGTTCCTGACGCAGCTGCGTGACGGGATCACGGCGCTGTCCGCCCGGCTCGACGGAACCGTCACCGAGGAGGTGATCGCGGCACGGCTGCAGGAGGTCTCTGCGGTCGGTCGCGCGGCGGCGGAGCGGCTGGACGAACTCGAGGCGCAGCTCGGCTCACTCACCTCGGGGCTGGCCTCGCTCGACGGTCGCGGCGGCGACCTCGCGAGTGGCGTGATGGCCCTCACCGAGCGCGTCGAGGAGCTTGCGGCCGGCGTCGCCGGTGCCGCCGAGCAGAGCGCGGCGCGGACCGACGAGATCGAGGCGAGCGTCCTCGCGCTGGCCGAGCGGGCAGCCAGCTCCGCCGATCAGGACGCGGTGGCAGACGTTACGGCACGTCTCGAGGAGCTGGCGGCACGTCTGGCGACGGCCGCGACCGCCGCGAGCGTGGACGAGTTGCGCGCCGCGGTCGGGGCGCTGGCCGAACGGGAGACGGCGGACGAGGTTTCGCGCAAGGAGGTGGCGTCGCTCGCCGAGCGGGTCGCCGACGTGCGCTCGCTGTCCGAGACGCTCCAGCAGCGGGTGCACGAGGCCGTCACCGGTTCGAGCTCGTCGGCGGAGTCTGTCTCCCGGCTCGGCGAGGCGATGATCGAGGTGCGGTCCGTGGTCGAGCAGCTCGAAGGCCGCGAGGTCTCCGACGGTGCCGCCCACGAGCGGATCGACGAGCTGACCACGCGGGTCGAGAGCCTGGGCACCTTGCTTTCCGGCGACAACGAGATGGCCTCTCGCATCGACGAGGTGGCGACGCGCCTGTCCGCTCTCGCAGCCCTTTCCGAGCGAAGTGGTGTGGAAACGGATCTCGAGGCCGTGCGCGCCCAGGTGAAGGCGATCGACAGCGAGGTGCAGTCGGGCGCAGCCAGGCTCGCGCGGGTCGACGAGTTTGCAGTGCGGCTGGGCGCGCTCGAAACCCGCACTTCCGAGGATCCGCGGGTCGACGAGCTGGCCGCGCGGATCGACGCTCTCGCTGCGGCGCCGGTAGCCGCGGGAGGCGACGACATCGAGGTGCTCAGGCAGGCGCTGGCGGACCTCGCGACGAGAGTCGAGTCGCTCGGCACGACCGAGAATTCGGGCTTGGGCCTGCGGCTCGACGAGCTCGCAGCAAAGCTCGATGCGGTGGGCGCGGGTGCGCCGCAGGTCGACACCGCCGCGTTCGATGCGCTGGCGGCGCGCCTGGAGGCGTTGCTGGCCCGCGTCGACGATCTGGCCGAGACACAAGCAGCTGCGCCCGTGGACGGGGCGGGCGCAGCTGCCGACTCGGTGGCGTTCGAGTCGTTCCGCGAGGAGATCTCCACGCGCGTGGACGAGGCACAGAAGCTCGTGTCCGAGGTCGCCGGTGCGCTGGCCGGATGGAACGAGGAGCGCGTCACGCTCGAGCGCCGGCTGGACGACGCGGCGGCGCGACTCGAGGCAGCACCCGCCGGCGAAGGTGCCCCCACCCGGACGCCGCGCTCCGTGGGCGAGGCGGTTGCCGCCGCGGGTACCGATCAGGAAGTGGAGCGGCTGCGCATGACCGTGGAGCGGCTCATGCACGATTTCACCGAGCACCAGCGGGCGGTCAAGGCGATCGCCTCCAAGGACTTCGCGTCTCGCATGGAGGAGCTGGAGGAGCGGATCCGCGACGTCGCCGCGGGCGGCGGGGGCGGTGGCGGCGGCGGTGGCATGTCCACGGCCGAGCTCGCCGAGCTCCGCGGCGAGCTCCGTTCGGTGGTTCGCCGTCTGGACGACGCGGACGACTCGCTCCGCAAGCAGAAGGACTCGGTCTTCGACCGTATCGAGAAGATGATGTCGTCGATCGACTGGCGCCTGCAGCGCCTCGAAGCCCCCGCCGACTGACACCCGTTCGCACACCGGGGAAGCGCGGTGTGAAGTCTCTGACGAGCGCAGGTCGACACGGGAGCGCGCCGTGCCTGTGAAACCGGGCCGCCTGGAAGGATGTACCGCCCGCGCAAACGGTGGATCCAGGTTCAGGGCCTCGCGAGGAGTGGCAGCCCGACCGGCAATTGGTCATCCGGAGCGGCGAATCCGGCCCCTGTCACGGGATGAGCTCCTGGCGAGGCCCTGAAGAGGCCCCGCAGCGCGCCCGGCGCTACCGGGCTGGGCCAGGGCTAGGCCCTAACGTGGGAATGCCCTGACGGGCATGACCCCCGCCGTACCTCCAAGTTGCGGACTGCAAGTGACCGCATGGTTTTCGGCGTTCCGGCCCTCTAAGCAGGTAACGGGCCAAAGGTCACGGCGTCACGACGGTGTGCCTCTTGGTTCAGCGGGCCTCGTCGCTACAGGGCGTCCGACGCGTAACGGACGTCCATTTCTGGCCGCGCCCCTGCCTTCCCGCCAATGTTGCTGATGAGAAACGCCCGCCCCGACATCCGAGCGATTGTGCGCACTGCCTCGCGCCGCGTGGACGACGTGCTGCTCGCGCAGGCCGACCGGATCATCCGCGCGCGTGCAGGCACCGAGGCCTCCCGGGGCGAGGACACGGCTCGTGGAACGATCGCGCCTCCGCTCGCCGTGTCCTCGGAGCCGCTGCCGGTCGCCGGAGACGTACCGCCGATTCGCGCGATCCCGCTCAGCCAGTCAGGTGTCCCGCGATCGCTGTGGCTCGCGATCTACGCCGCTGTGATCGTCGTCCCGCTCGTCCTGGCCCGGATGTCGGGTCACCCAGGCCGATCGTTCGTCCTCGAGCTTGGATCGAGCCTCGGCATTGTCGCCCTCAGCCTGCTCGCGCTCCAGCTCGCGCTCCCTGCCCGCCTAGGCGTCTTTGCCCCACTCGGCGCTGACGTCGCCGTGAGGCTCCACCGACGGCTCGCGGACGTCTTGGTCGCCATCGTGGCGGCCCACGTCGTCGTCGTGATCCTCGCCGCGCCCGATCGGCTGGCCCTCGTGAAGTTCGTCGGCGCACCGTGGCGTGCCCAGGCGGCGATCGGATCGGTCGTGGCCCTGGGTGCACTGATCGCCACGTCGATCGTGCGCCGGCGCCTCCGGCTCGGGTACGCATCGTGGCGCGGGATCCACTCCGCGCTCGGTGCGGGCGCACTCGTGCTTGCGGTGGCGCACACCATCGGTGTTGACCGTTATCTGATGAGCCCCGTGTCGCTGCCGGCGCTCGGCGCGCTGACGGTAACGGGCCTCGGCGGAGTGGTGTACGTGCGGCTGTGGCGGCCTGGCCGCCTCGTGCGGCGCCCGTTCCTGGTCGAGGGCGTGGAGCAGGAGGCCGACGGCGTGACCACGCTACAACTCCGTGCGCACGGGCACGCTGGAACTCCCTTCCGTCCTGGTCAGTTCGCATGGCTCAAGCTCGGCGATGAGCGCTACGGGCTCGCGGAACATCCGTTCTCGTACTCGTCGAGCGCGGATCATCCCGATCGTCCCTCCTTCACGATCCGCTCGCAAGCCGGGTTCAGCGCCGCCGCGGATCTGCTCCACCAGGGGACGCAGATCCTCGTCGACGGACCGCACGGGGCCTTTCGGCTGCCGCACAGAACGCGCGGTTTGCTCCTCGTTGCGGGGGGCATCGGGATCACACCGTGCATGAGCATCCTGCGAACCGCCGCCGATCGAGGCGATCGTCGGCGCTATCTCCTGCTGTACGGCTCCCGGGACGTCGGTCAGGTCGTCTTCGCTCGCGAGCTCTCCGACCTCGCAAGGGTGCTGTCCCTGGAGATCGTTCACGTTCTCGGCACAGCTCCCACGGGTTGGGCCGGTGAGTCGGGGTTCGTCAACGGCGACCTGCTGCACCGCAGGCTTCCCTCCGACCTTCGCAAGTGGAGTGCCTTCATCTGCGGTCCCCCACCGCTGGTCGAGGGTGTCATGGCCGGCCTGGCCGAGGTCGGTTTACCGGCGGACCGGGTTCATGCCGAGCGCTTCGTAGGGGTGTGACCGTGCACGACGAGACCCATTGGAAGGCCCTTGCCGTCGAGGTGCTGGCCGTTGTAGCCGCCGTCCTGTTCGCGCTCTGGCAGGCGGGGTAACCCGAGCGAGAGGAGAACACAATGAGACGAGAGCTTCCCAACCCGACGATGATGACGCGGGTCACCTCCCCGTTGCAGGCGCTGCGGCATGGGATGGCGACCACCGCGGTGGTCGTCGGGGTCGCCGGGATCGTGGCGATCCGTGCGCTCTCCCCATCCGTCGACCCGGTGCCGGGTGACGCGCGTTCCGATGGGGGCCTGGGCGAAGGCGGAGCGCCGATCGGCCAACTCCAGGTCGACACGACGCCGCGCCGGGCCGGCACCGCTCTGCTCGTCAGCTGGGGGGAGCCGCTCCTGGCCAGCCTCCGGCCCGCCGGGTCGAGAACAGCTGCGCCGACGCCTTCTGTGGCAGCCGACGTTCGAGCCCCGCCGGGACGCGCCGTCGGTTGAGCCGAAACGGCCTGGTGTTCTGTGGGACTCCCGGGGTCTCGCTGGATTCGCCGTCGATCGGGATCAACGACTGAGCGGTCAGTCGTCGTCCTGCGGCTCGGCCTCGTCGTGATCTCCGGCGGACGTGGCCGGCGGGGAGGGGGGCTCCTGTGTCGTCGGTGCGGCGGGCTGGGACGGCGGATTCCCGGTCGGGGTGGCGGGCGTGCGGATCAGGGTCGCCTGCGGGCTGAGCCTGCCGACCTGGCTGTCGCTCCGGTCGGCGTAGCGGAGGAGAGCGAGATTGACTGCGACACCGGCCGCTGTCAGCGCAAGGGCGGCCGCGGCGACGGCCAGGAGGCGTCCGAGCGTGCGGGGCGACGACATCTCCGTCAAGGGTACGCGGCCGCTGTGGAGTCCCGGCGCTGCCGCCGTTCCGTACGCCGTTGCGGTGGGACGAGGATCCGCCAGGCCGTGGCGCCGAGCACGGCGCCGACCGTGGCACCGTAGAAGGCGAGCGCCCACAGCGACCCGCTGTCCGTGCCGGCCATGAGCCCGTGGACGCCGGCCAGCGCGAAGACGAGGTACGTCGCCCAGTGCAGCCGGCGCCAGTTCTTCGCGCCGATGCGCTTGCGCTGGGAGAACGAGAGGTAGACGAGGATCGTCAGCTCCGCCGCGAGGACGCCGAGGCCCGTGGCGAGCGGGCGGTACGGCGAGAGCCCCGGGACGAGGAGGGCGCCGGGCCCGATCTCCACGGTGTGATCGAGGACCAAGGACGTCCCGTGCAGGGCGAGCGCGCCGAGGGAGAGGAGAGCAAGAAAGCGGTGCAGGTCGGTGACCACCGATGGCTTGAGCGAGGAGCCGAAGGGCCGTGCCTTGAGGACGAGCCCGGCGAGCACGGAGCTCGTGAGCAGGGCGTAGGCGACAAGTCCGGACGCGCGGGCCAGGATCCAGAATGTCGGGTCGGTCTTCACCTGAGGCCCCCCGCGGTCTGTACCCGGCCGTCTGCAGTGACGAGCACGGTCGGGATCCCTAGCAGATCGGCCTCACGTGCCGCGGTTGCCGACCCGGCGAGGAAGAGAGATGTCGCCAGAGCCTCCGCCTCGGCGGCGGTCGCCGCCACGGCGGTCGCGCGGAGCAGGTCACTGTCGGAAGGTCGGCCTGTCGCCGGGTCGACCAGGTGATGCTGCGTCTGATCGCCGTGTTGCCAGGTACGGCGGTCACGACCCGATGTGGCGACGGCGCCTGCTGCGAGCTCGAGCGTGATCGTGCCCTCAGGCGTCTCGACCCCGACCGGCCAGGGTCGCCCGCACCCCGCGATGTCCCCGCCCACGTTGACCAGGCAGGGCCCGGCCTCCCCGAGGATCAGGGTCGCGCGGTCGGCTCCGTACCCCTTCGCAATCCCGCCCAGGTCGATACGGACACCTTCGCCCAGTTCGATGCGCGACGTCTCGAGATCGACGACCACGCGTCCGCCACACCTCGACGCACCGGGCAGCGACGACGCGGACGCCGGCTCGAGGTGGTCGAAGTCACGGTCGTAGCCTGCAGCGACGAGCGCGTCGTGGACCGTGGGGTCGAAGCGCCCGCCCGACTGCGTTCGGGCGGCCAGGGCCAGCGACGTGACCTCGAGCAGGTCAGGGCCGACCTGCAGCGAGCCGGCACGGTTGAGGCGCGAGAGCTCAGAGGCGGGGTCGAAGCGTGAGAGGAGCCCCTCGAGCCGGCGTAGCTCGATCTCGGCCTCGGCCAGGGCGTGGAAGGAGCCGGCCTTGCCTGCAGCGTCGAGGAGCAACTCCACGTCGGTGCCCATCGCGCGGAAGCGGCGGCGCAGCATCACGACGTCCTCGTCGTCGTCAACGGTGGAAGCGTGACCACGCGAACGCGCGGCACGCTCGCCGCCAGGGCCTGCGATTGCGTCTGTCGCTGACGGAGCGCGGCCCGGTATTGCGCAAAGCGCCGCGCCACGATTCGGTCGGCGATCTTGGCGTCTCTCCGCAACTGCTGCTCGCGCGTAGCGAGCGCTTCGAGCCGGGGGTCGCCTGCTGTCGACTTCCACGGATGAGCGGCGATCCCGGCCCACGCGACGAAGAACGCGAGCAGCGAGCCGACCGCTGCGTACAGCCGGGCGACATGGCTAGTCATCGCCGCCCCGGTCTTCGTGCTCCGACGCGTGCTCCGCTTCGGACTCGTCGTCTTCCCGTCCGGAGGCGACCGGCGGCGGAGCCTGGCGGACAAAGACGACCCTCTGCGCAGCCGGTGCCAACCGCGGCCTAGCGGGAAGGGCGGGCGGCTTGCGGGCGAGCGATCGGCGGAGGGACGCCTCCATCCGGTCCAGAGCCTGCGATCGTGCGGCGACCTGCGAATCGGACACGGAAGGGGTGGGCGCGCCGAGACGCACCGTTCTCGAGAGTGCAAGCGCTCCTGCGAGCGCGGCTGCCGCCAACACGACGACGAGTACGAACTGGTGCTTGCGGGCCATCACTGGAACCTCCTTGCTCGTGGTGTCTCCAACGTACGACCAGCCCGTCGAGCCCCGGGCCAGCTACAGGTAAAGCATCCCCAAGTTCCGGCCAGGGTTTCGCCTGGACGCCGGTCCCGGCGCGCGCACGTGCCACCATGGAGGTGTGCAGATCCTGATCGTCGAGGACGACGACACCATTGCCGAGCCGCTCGTCACCGGTCTGCGCCGGGAGGGGTTCCAGGTGACTCGCGTCGCGACGGGCGAGGAGGCGCTCGAGGCGCCGGCCAGCGATCTCGTCCTGCTCGATCTTCGACTCCCCGGCATCGACGGGACGGAGGTCTGCCGCCGTCTGCGTGCCCGTTCCGACGTGGCGATCATCATCGTCACCGCGAAGGGGGAGGAGATCGACCGCGTCGTCGGCCTCGAGCTGGGCGCGGACGACTACATCGTCAAGCCCTTCGGGTTTCGTGAGTTGCTGGCACGGATCCGCGCGGTGATGCGGCGCGCCCGCCCCGGGAACGACCGTACGACGATCGGCGTCGGGCCGCTGGAGATCGACCTACGGGCCCGGCGGGCGACGCTCGCGGACACCCTGCTGACCCTGACGCCCAAGGAGTTCGACCTTCTGGCGCTGCTCGCCGCCGAAGCCGGCGCCGTGGTTTCCAGGCAGCAGATCTTCCGCGAGGTGTGGCAGACCGAGTGGTTCGGCTCGACGAAGACGGTTGACGTGCACGTGGCGGCGCTTCGCAAGAAGCTCGGTGACCCGGTCTGGATCGAGACCGTTCGCGGCGTCGGTCTCCGGCTCGTGCCGCCGCCGGCGTGAGCCGCCGCCTGCTTGCGAGCTACGTCGCCCTCGCGCTGGTCGTCCTCGTGCTGCTCGAGATTCCGCTTGGGGTGGCCTACGCGCGGAGCGAGTTGCGGTCACTCACTGCGGACGTCGAGCGTGACGCCGTGGCCATGGCCTCGCTCTCGGAGGACACCCTGGAAGCGAAGCGGGCAGCCCCGACTGCACTGCGGCGTCTCGTCCGGACGTACGGCGAGGACACGGGCGGGCGTGCGCTCGTCGTCACGGCCGCCGGGTGGATCCTCGTCGACTCCGGAGGGGTGCCCGTCGGCGCCGACTATTCCTCGCGGCCGGAGATCGCGAGCGCGCTCGCGGGTACCGTGGCCACCGGCACCCGCGCCTCGCAGACCCTCGGCACGCGTCTTCTCTACGTCGCCGTCCCCGTCTCGTCGGGTGGGGTCGTGCACGGGGCCGTACGGATCACGTACCCGACCTCACGGATCGACGCCCGGGTCAATCGCTACCGCCTAGCCCTCGCGGTCATCGCGGCGGTGGTGCTCGCCGTCGCCGCCGCCGTCGGGAGCGGCTTCGCCCGCTGGATCACCCGCCCCCTCGACCGGCTGGGACAGGCGGCCCACCGTGTCGCCCATGGCGACCTCAACTCCCGCGCGCCGGTGGGCGGTCCGCCCGAGTTGCGGCAGCTCGCAGCCACGTTCAACGAGATGGTCGCCAGGCTCGATGCTCTCGTCCATTCCCAGGAGCAGTTCGTCGCCGACGCCTCCCACGAGCTGCGCACCCCCTTGACCGCGCTGCGGCTGCGTCTCGAGAACCTCGATGTGGCCGGCGATCGCGAGCGCCGGGCAGAGCTCGACGCCGCGCTCGACGAGGTCGCGCGTCTGGCCGCGCTCGTCGACGGTCTACTCATGCTGGCCCGAGCCGACCGGGCCGCCAGCGAGCCCGAGCCCGTCGCGGTCGCGGCTCTCGTGAACGACCGGATCGCGGCCTGGACGGCGCTGGCCGAGGAGCAGGGCGTGACGCTGGCGGCGTCCGTCGCCGGGGGTGCCCAGGTGCTCGTCACCCCGGGGCGGCTCGAGCAGATTCTCGACAACCTGCTGGCCAACGCCCTCGAGGTCGCTCCGCGCGGCACGGCGATCGAGCTGACGGCGACGGCCGCCGTGGCAGACCGATGCGAGCTGCACGTGCTCGACCGTGGGCCCGGCCTGACGGAGGAGCAGCGCGCGAGCGCCTTCGAGCGCTTCTGGCGCGGCCGGTCGGCAGGCCCCGGCTTCGGCCTCGGCCTGGCCATCGTCCAGCGGCTTCTACGCGCCGACGGAGGTCAGATCGACCTGCGACCGCGCCCGGGAGGAGGGCTCGACGTGTGTCTCACCCTTCCCTCCGGTTCGCGGCTCTGAAGCGCACGGCCGCGACCACCCGTCGATTGCGGCCAGTCCCGAAGGCTCCGCCGGCTCGCGGCGGTCCTTCGTCAGCGTGCCTCGTGCTCGAGCGAGCACGAGTTGATGCAGTAACGCAGGCCGGTGGGGCCGGGGCCGTCGGGGAAGACGTGACCGAGGTGACCGCCGCAGGAAGCGCAATGCACCTCCGTGCGCGCCATGCCGTGGCTCGTGTCGGTCTCGCTCGCGACGTTCGCGTCTACCGCCGGCGCTGTGAAGCTTGGCCAGCCGGTGCCGCTGTCGAACTTCTCGTCGGAGCGGAAGAGCTCGGCTCCGCAGCCTGCACAGCGGTACATCCCGGGGGTCTTGGTGTCGACGTAGGCGCCGGTGAAGGCGCGTTCGGTGCCCTGCTCGCGCAGGACCCGGTATTGCTCGGGCGTGAGCCGAGCTCGCCACTCGGCGTCGGTCATGCTCTTGGTATCCAGGTCGGTTTCCATGTCTCTCGGTCCTCCTTGGAGAGTGATTCGTTACAGCACGACGAGCGACACGGCGACGAACTGCACAACCGCGGCCGCAAGCACCAGCGCGTGGAACACCTCGTGGAAGCCGACCCAGGCAGGAATCGGGTTGGGGCGTTTGGTTGCGTACGCGACCGCTCCGAGGGTGTACAGACCGCCGCCGACGACGATCAGGACCCCCGGGGCGATCCCTACGTCGCTGAAGAGCTGGGGGATCACGGCAACACCGGCCCAGCCGACGGCCAGGTAGGCGATCGCGGTCAGCCACCGGGGGGCGTCGATCCACACGAGGTTGAGCAGAATGCCGAGGGCCGCTCCGGCCCAGACCACGATCAGGATGACCACCGGCGTCCTTCCTTCGAGCGAGACGAGCGCGAACGGCGTATAGGTGCCCGCGATGAACGTGAAGATCGTGGAGTGGTCGAGCCGTCGCGCCCACGCCCGTCCGGCGCCCGTGCGCCACGGGTAGCGGTGGTAGAGGGCGCTGCAGCCGAACATGGCGGCCAGTGAAGCCACGTAGATCCAGGAGGCGAGGTTCTCGCGCCCCCGGTCGGCGAGGACGCCGAGCACGATGCCCGCGGCGAGCGAGGCGATGAAACCCCCGATGTGGAAGACGCCCCGTAGCTTCGGTGTCTCGGTCTCCATTGCCGTCCATTGTCGCAGGAGTGGCGGGCCACGGCCACGTCGCGCCGGTGCCGAGCGGCACTAGTGCGGCACCCAAACGTTTGACCTGTAACTCTCCTTGGTGTTGTGGGTGCCGCACTACAGTGGCGGCACCCCGCGGTGCGACGAGGAAGGAGCGACAGATGGCCTACACGGTGATTCGTCCGGACGATCAGGTGTTCAAGAAGCCGAGCTGGCGCCCGGATGATCCGGCGCGCACGATCGTCGAGCTGCCCGAGCTCGCCGAGCTGCAGCACTCCCGCGGCCACCTCTGGCGCTATCCTCCGGGCGCGTCCGGCCACCGGCACCGGCAGGTCGTGCAGGAGGAAGTCTTCGTCGTGCTCGAGGGGACGTTCACGATCGAGCTCGGCGACCACCCGGTTGAGACGTTCGAGCTGCCACCACGCTCGCTCGTGGTCGTTGGCCCCGGGACGCCGATCCTGCTGCAGAACAGGTCGAACGTGGACGCGCTCGCGTTCATCTACGGCGCGCCGGCGGACGGAACCTCCGAGCTGATCGAGAAGATGTGGTGAGGTGAGCGAGTCGCGTCGCACGGGAAGACGTGCTCGCATCGCGTCCGCCCCCGCGGCGGGGCGAGATCCGGCGCGCTTTCGCACGATCGAGTCACCGTTCGAGCCTCTGCGCATCCTCTCCGACGAGCAGGTGGAGCTGATCCACGACGCGTCGTTGCGCCTGCTCGAGGGGATGGGCATCCGTGTCCTGCTGCCCGAGGCGGCAGGCATCTATCAGGGGGCCGGCGCCCTCTTCGACGAGGAGACGCGGATCGTGCGGATCGGCCGTGAGCTCGTCGACGCCGCCCTGACGTCGGCCCCGGCGACGATCGAGATGCGCGCCCGTAACCCCGAGCGCTCGGTGAGGATCGGTGGGCGCAGGATCGTCACCGTGCCCGTCAGCAGCCCGCCGAATGTCAGCGATCTCGATCATGGCAAGCGCCCCAGCTCCCATGCCGACGCGCTCGACTTCCTCAAGCTCACGCAGCACTTCGACGTGATGCACATGCTCGGGCCTTGCGCGGAGCCGCAGGATGTGGCGTTGGCGCTCCGTCACCTCGTGATCACCCACGCCATGCTCACAGTGTCCGACAAGGTGCCGTTCGTGTTCTCGCGCGGTCGTGGCCAGGTGCGTGACGGGCTGGAGCTCGTGCGTATCGGCAACGGTGTCGACGAGGCGACCTTCCACTCGGCGCCGTACGTCTACACGGTGATCAACACGAATTCGCCCCGCCAGCTGGACATCCCGATGTGCATGGGCATCATCGACTTCGCCCGTGCCGGGCAGCTGCTGATCATCACGCCGTTCACCCTGGCGGGCGCGATGGCGCCGCTCACGCTCGCGGGCGCGCTGACGCTGCAGCACGCGGAGGCGTTGGCGGGCATCGTCCTGGCTCAGCTGGTGCGGCCCGGCGCCCCCGTGGTGTACGGCGGGTTCACCTCGAACGTGGACATGAAGTCGGGAGCGCCGGCCTTCGGCACTCCCGAGTACGTACGCGCGGCGCTCGCCACGGGCCAGCTCGCCCGGCGGATCGGACTGCCCTGGCGCTCGTCTGCCACGAACGCGTCGAACACGGCAGACGCGCAGGCCACCTACGAGATGATGATGAGCCTGTTCGGCGCGGTCCAGGGTGGCGCCAACGTGATCCTGCACGCCGCGGGCTGGTTGGAGGGCGGGCTGACGGCGTCACGGGAGAAGTTCGTGCTCGACGTGGAGGTCTTGCAGATGCTGGCGGAGACGTTCCAGCCGTTCGCCGTCGATGCCGACGAGCTCGCGCTGGACGCGATCGAGGCGGTCGGCCCGGGTGGCCACTTCTTCGGGGGCGAGCACACGCTCGGGAGGTATCGCACGGCGTTCTACGAGCCACTCGTGTCGGACTGGTCGAACTTCGGGCAGTGGACGGAGAATGGCTCACTGACCGCGACGGAGCGGGCCAACTCGATCTGGAAGCGGGTGCTGGCGGAGTTCGAGCCGCCACCCCTGGACGACGCGATCGCCGAGGAGCTCGAAGAGTTCGTGGCGCGGCGCACGGCTGAGGGGGGCGCACCTCCGGAGTCGTGAGCACCGTGCGAGCCGACGCTCATGATATGTTGTCGGATATGGAAACAGAGGGAAGTCAGGAAGCCCGGGTGATCCTGAGTGGGCGCTTCGGCTTCTCCGCGTATCGCCCCGGACAGGAGCAGGTGGTAGAGGCGCTGCTTGCCGGCCGCTCCGCCCTCGCCGTCTTCCCCACCGGTGGTGGCAAGAGCCTGTGCTACCAGCTGCCGGCGCTCCTGCTCGAAGGGGTCACGGTCGTCGTCTCGCCGCTGATCGCGCTGATGAAGGACCAGATCGACGCCCTCGTCAGGCAGGGCATCGAAGCCGCGCGGCTCGACTCCAGTCTCTCTGCCGAGGAGGTGCGCGACGTCTCCGAACGGCTCCGAGCCGGCGGGTTGAAGCTGCTCTACGTCGCGCCCGAGCGGTTCAACAACGAGCGCTTCCTGACGGAGCTCGAGCGCACCCGAATCTCGCTGTTTGCGGTCGACGAGGCGCATTGCATCTCGGAGTGGGGGCACAACTTCCGGCCCGACTACCTCAAGCTGGCGGCGCGTGCTCGTGAGGTGGGCGCAGAGCGCGTGCTGGCGCTGACGGCGACCGCGACACCGGCGGTCGTCCGCGACATCTGCACGGGCTTCGGGATCGCGGAGGCGGACGCCGTGGTCACAGGTTTCTACCGACCGAACCTGACCATGCTCACGACCCCGGTGGCGGCCGCCACGAGGGAGCAGGCCCTGATCGACCGGCTCCGCGAGCGACCGCCGGGGACGACGATCGTCTACGTCACGCTCCAGCGCACGGCGGTCGGCGTGGCCACCCGGCTTCGAGCGGCCGGCCTCGCGGCCCGGCCGTACCACGCCGGTCTGGCAGCGGAGGAGCGGGTCGCCGTCCAGGAGTGGTGGACGGCGGGCGACGCCAACGTCGTGGTCGCCACCATCGCCTTCGGCATGGGCATCGACAAGGCCGACGTGCGCTACGTCTACCACCTGAACCTGCCGAAAGGGCTCGAGTCCTACTCGCAGGAGGTCGGCCGGGCGGGACGCGACGATGCACCGAGCATCTGCGAGCTGTTCGCGTGCCGCGATGACGTCCCCACGCTCGAGAACTTCGCCTTCGGCGACACCCCGACGGGCGAGGCCGTTCGGGGCCTGCTCGACGAGATCTTTGGCCACGGTACCGGCGAGGAGTTCGCGGTGGCGGAGTTCGAGCTCTCGGTGCGGTTCGACGTGCGGCAGCTCGTACTCCGCACGATCCTCACCTACCTGGAGCTGGAGGGCCTGCTGCGGCAGGGAACCCCGTTCTACGCGGGGTACAGCTTTCGGCCCACCGGCGAATCGTGGGAGGACGCCGTCGCCCCGTTCGATCCCGCCCGCGCCGAGTTTCTGCGGCGGCTCGTCGCTGCGGGCAAGACCGGGCGCGTCTGGACGAGCCTCGATCCCGCGGCGGCTGCGGAGGCGCTGCGGGAGCCTCGTGCCCGCATCGTGGCGGCGCTCGGCCACCTCGAGGAGCGAGGTCTGATCGAGCTTCGCGTCGCGGATGTGCGGCAGCGCTTCACCGTGATCGCCGAGCCCGCCTCTCGCGAGGAGCTGCTCGACCGTCTCGTCAAACGCTTTGACCGTCGCGAGCGCGCGGAGACGGACCGTATCCAGCGCGTCGTGGCGCTGGTCACCCACGACGGCTGTCAGGTCAACGAGCTCGTCGCCTACTTCGGCGAGGAACGGAGCGAACCGTGCGGTCATTGCAGCTACTGCCTCACGGGACATGCGCAGGCCCTGGTCGAATCGCCGCCGTCGCCGGCGATCGACGAGGCTCTCGAGCGGCGCATGGTCGCTGCGCTCTGCTCTGCGCATCCCGACGCCCTCGGATCGCCGCGCCAGCAGGCCCGCTTCCTCTGCGGGATCACGAGCCCGGCCGCCAGCCGAGCGAAGCTGGGGCGCGACCCCCTGTTCGGGGTGCTGGCGGAGCGCCGCTTCGCTGAGGTGCTCGCCTGGTGCGAGAAGCGGTAGGGGCATTCGGCTGCCCCTACCGCGCCGTCGGTGGCCCTTGGCTAGTGCGGCACCCACAACACAGAAGAGTTACAGGTCAAAGGTGAGGAGATGACGCACTAGACCGTCCCCGTCCAGCTTCGGTGGTCGTCCTCGAGCCAGCGGTCGATGCCTTGGTCGTTGAGGATCGTCGAGCCGTTGACGATCAGCTGCACGCCGTCGAGCTTCCAGCCGCCGGCGAACCCGTCGGGTGACTTGTCGATCCGCACCGTCGAGATCGCCGAGCGGCGAAGGCCGGTGCCCGGATCGAGATCGAACGTGTCCGTGTGGCCCCGCTCGAAGTCGTCGTGCCACGCGTTGTCGAGCGTGAAGCCTCGTCCCGCGATGGTGAGGGTGACGTCGTCGTCCGTACCTGCCCACCACTCGTCCGCCGTGGTCACCCTGACGCGGAGGGTGTTGACGTAGTCACGGTCGAAGACGCATCCGCTCCAGGTTCGGTCCTCGTCCTCGAGCCACTTGTTGGGGCTCTGGTCGCAGATCAGCTCGCCCCGGAACCAGACGCGGACGCGCGCGAGCTTCCAGCCGCCCGCGAACCCGTCGGGGCTCTTGCGGATCATGATGCGCTTGACGTCCTCGCGGC
This sequence comes from uncultured Actinomycetes bacterium, assembly GCA_963738505.1. Classification (GTDB taxonomy): domain Bacteria; phylum Actinomycetota; class Thermoleophilia; order Gaiellales; family Gaiellaceae; genus Gaiella. The sequence goes on from CAVTWR010000020.1 coordinate 267,199, forward strand.
GCAGCCAGGGCGCCCAGATCGCGTAGGCCTGGGTGTTTGCACGCTCCCGGTCGTCGATGTCGGTGTTGTCGAGAACGAACTCGTGGTCGCCGATGTCGAGCCAGACGTCGTCGTCCGTGCCGGCCCATGACTCGTCTGCCGTGCGCAGCTCGACGAACAGATCCGACCAGCCGATCTGCCCGCGGGTGTAGCTGCACAGCCGGTGGCCGTTGTCGTCCATGGCGCAGCTCTCCTGCGGACTGGCGCACGAGCCACAGTTGCCGTTCGGGATGTTGTCGCAGCCGTGGGTCGAGCCGCACGTGTTGCACGGTGTGCCGCTGCCGGTGTACTCGTCGGCGGCGCCGAACAGGTGGCTCGTCTCGTGCGCGGTGATGATGTCTAGCGTCCCCCGGCCCCAGCCGCCCCAGTCGTTGCGGCGAGCCAGCGTGATGCGGCCGCCGCCGGCGTAGGCGTGCCATTCGTTGCCGTACGGCGTGACGAAGATGACGAACGCGTGGTCAGACCGGTTGGCGACGCGCATGTCCTCCCGGTACTCGGCTACCGAGGCCCAGGTCCCGGTGTACGTGGCTCCCCGGTAGTTGACCCTGGTCATGGCCGGATCGCGCCAGTATTCCTCGGTCGATGCGTTGTCGCCGTCGGCGACGTCGATGCTGATGAACTGCATGTCGTAGACCCAGGTCAGGCTCGCTCCGGGATGCAGGGAGGCGAGCCAGTTGAGCCCCGTCACGATCTCGTTGCACACGTCGTTCCGCTCGCTCGTGGTGAACGTCGGCCCGCCGCTTCTGCTCGACTCGACGAAGACGATGCCCACCGACATCTCCCCGGTCATTTTCCAGCAGCCGGATTCGGGGTGAAGGAGCTCCCAGAGCAGCTCGATCAGCCAGTCCGGCAGCCTCAGCAGCGTGTCGTAGTAGCGCGGGCCCAGCCGCCAGCCGAGGCGGGCCAGGTGATACGCCATGCTCTCGTCGTAGAGCTCCCCAAGCTTGCGCTCGTAGGCGGCGAACTGCTGGGGCGTCATCGGCTTCCGCTCGCGCGGCTGCTTCGCCTGCTGGGTGGGAGCGTCGGGTGGGAGCAGCTTCACGCCGCGCTCCTTCTCCATCCGCCGGCACAGGTCGAGGAAGGTGGTGGCATCGATCGCGCTGTAGGGGAGCGGCGGGTCCAGTTCCTCCGATCCCCACGACTTCCCGCGGAGTGCCTGGTCGCGCGTGAGCTTGCGGAACCTGGCTGTGAACCTGGCGTTCCACAGCTCGACCGTCTTCCGCGCCTCCGGCGTGAGCTGTTTCAGGTGCTCGCGTCCCATCGGGCCGCGCAGCGCTGCCGCGGCGGCACCGATCTCGCGTGCCGCCTCGACCTCCTCGTCGCTCACCAGCGCCTCGACCGCGACGTCGCCGTACTCGGCGACGACCGCGGCCCCCAGCGACCTGAGGCGCCGGGTCAGCTCGCGCCGGCCTTCAACGGACGGTCTGGCGACGAGGAAGAGGTAGGGCTGTCGTGGCGTGCCGGTCATTGCCGTCTCCTTGTCTGGTGGCTTCTGCCGCAGCACCCTGCGGAGTCGTCGAGGGGACGTCGTGATACACGAACCGCCGGGTGCCTCGGCGCGGGATGCTTGGAGCCTGGATCCACCGATCGGCGCGGGCGGTGCACCCTGCCGTGCCCGCCAGGCCGCGCCCCGACCGGGTTGAAACCCTCCGAGAGAACGTGGGGGCCTTCACACCGGTCGGTGCGCTCCGCACCCGGCCAGCGTCCCAAGACCGTACGTGGGACGCGTGTACTAGCCGCCGAGCGCGGCGAAGCGCGGGTCGTCGCGGAGCGAGTCGAGATCGCCGTCCGTGCGAACGTTCTCCCTGAACCTACCGTCCGCCTCGACAGCGCGCTCGAGATGCCCGATGGCCTCATCGGTGCGACCGAGGAGCGCCTCCAAGCAGGCCGCGTTGAAGAGGATGAGAGCCGCCTCGGGCCGCTCCTCGAGCACCGGCTGGACGACCGCCAGCGCCGCCTCGTAGTCCCCGTCGCGATACGGCTTCCACATCCCGTCGATCAGGTCGCCGACATGAATCTCGTATGCGCGCCCGGGCGTTCCGCCGACGACGAGCACGATCGTTCCTTCCTCGTTCGCGACCGCGGAGCGCTTGGCTGCCGGGTCGCGCACGAACACGAACGTGCCGGCGGGCGCCGCGACCGTCTCGCCGTTGACTGTGAAGCTCGCCGATCCGGAGACGACGAAGTACAGCTCCTCCTGTCCGCTTGCGCCCGGCCTCGCCTCGTCGTGCTCCCCGATCACGTGTCCTTCACCGGCGGCCCGGAAGGCGCGGACTCCGAAGCCGAGGATGCCGAAGCGCCGCCGGACATTGAGGGGGATCCGTCCGTCGTGCTCGTGCCCCTGCTCGATGTCGTCCAGCGTGCCGACGTCGAACGCCGTGGAGGTCATGGTCGCCATCCTCGCTCCCTTCCAACAAGAGTATCTCTAGACAGAGATAGATTGGGGTCGAGAATAGAATGAGGCGGAGCGCTCGTCAAGCGAAATCGGGGACGCGAGCCAGTGAGCGGATCGCTCAGCGGCGTGAGCCGGACCCGGCAGAAGCCGGAGCCAGTTCGAGCGCAGGATCGCCGGCGAGTGTTTGCTGGAGCTCGGCGCAGAAGCTCTGGGCGGTTTCGACGAAGGCGCGTGCGGCGGGGGAGCGGTAGCGGTCGCGGTGCCAGGCGATGGCGATGATGCGGCGGGCGAGCTGTGGGTTGAGGTGGACGATGGTGGTGTTCTCGTCGCTTGGCTCGACCGCGAGGAGCGGAACGAGCGCGACGCCGACGCCTGCCCCGACCAGACCTTGGATGGTGCCGTTGTCGTCGGAGTGGAACACGACTCGGGGCGTGTGTCCCTTTGCTCTGAGGTGGGCCTCCACAGGTGCGAAGCTGCGGCACTGCCGGGGGCCGATGAGCGGGAGCTCGGCGATCTCGCTCAGCTTCGGGGAGGTCGGTCGTTGTGCGAGGAGCGAGCCGGCCTGGACGAGCAGGATGTATGGATCGGTGAGCAACTCGACCGCGGAGAAGGGGCCGTCGGGCAGCGGGAGCATCATGAATGTGAGATCGAGCTCGCCGCGCTCGACCAGCTCCAGCAGTTGCGGGTCGGAGGCGGACTCGGTGAGGCTGATCTCAATCTGCGGCCAGTTGGCCGAGAAGCGCCGCAGGATCCCGGGCAGGATGCGCGCTCCCACGCTCTGGTAGGTGCCGATACGCAGCGTCCCGGAGGCGCCTTCCGCAAGCGTCGCGAGATCGGCTTGCGCGGCCTTGAGCCGTGCCATGATCACCTCGGCGTGCCGCAGGAGCAGCTCTCCGGCTTCGGTCAGCGAGACCGCGCGTGGGCCTCCGGGGCGCTCCACCAGACGTTCCCCGACGGCGCGCTCGAGCGCGGCAATCTGCTGGCTGACCGCCGACTGGGTGTAGCCGAGCCGCGTTGCAGCGCGGCCGAAGTTGCCTTCGCGCGCGACCGTCTGCAGAGCCGCGAAGTGGCGGAGCTCGACGCCAAGCCAACGATCAGGTTCCATAATCAAGAACAACAATAGCCCGACTGGTGCTAATCGACAAGTGCGGGCATCATGAACCCATGAACACGTTCACGCGCACGTGTCGAGCCTTCTCCTCCAGCCGGCACTTCGGGACGATCAGCGCCCCGTCGCTGGCCTCTCACGCATCGGTCGTGATCCGCCACGCGGGTCCGGACGATGCAGATGCACTCGAGCGGCTCGCCCAGCTCGGCGAGCATCCTCTCCCGCGGGAGCCCCTGCTCGTGGCTGAGGTCTCCGGCGAGCTCTGGGCGGCACTCTCGGTCGCCGATGGAGCAACGGTGGCCGACCCGTTCCGGCCGACGGTGGAGCTCTTCACTCTGCTTCGCGCGCGCGCCGAGCAGCTTCGTGCCCGAGAAGGCGGCAAACGTTGGGGACGCATCCACTCACGAGCACGAGCTCTCACCCAGGAGTAGAGCGAGTCCTACGAGCTGTGCGTGCTCGGGGGCGTGGTTGGCACTGCCGACCCGCCCCGGCCGGTGACAGGGACGGCTCCGTCTTCGGTCGGGGACTGACGGCAATCGCTTCTTTCGAGCGAACTGTCGTGGCGTTCTCGTTTGGTCGGTTGCTCGCCTTCGACAGCTCACGCCCGGCCGGCCATTAGGCTCACGGGATGTCGGCGTTCGCGTCTGCTCTCGCCAACGGCTGCTTGGTGCTCGACGGCGGCCTCGCCACCGAGTTGGAGGCGCAGGGGCACGACCTCCGCGACAGCCTCTGGTCGGCGCGGCTCGTCCGGGACGATCCGGCCGCGGTCGTGGCGGCGCACCGGGCGTACTTCGCCGCCGGCGCCGAGTTCGCGATCACTGCCAGCTACCACGCGAGTTACGGCGGTTTCGCCAAGGCTGGGATCTCGGCGACGGAGACGAGCGCCGTGCTCGCCCGCAGTGTCGAGCTCGCCCGCGAGGCGCAACCCGCGGGGCGTCGAACCTTCGTGGCCGGGTCGATCGGTCCGTTCGGCGTCGTGTGGGCGAACGGCAGCGAGTACACGGGCGACTACACCGCGGCTACCGACGACGCGATCGCGAGCGAGCAGCGTGCGCGCATCGCCGGCGTCCTGGCGGGCGGGCCGGATCTGCTTGCGATCGAGACGGTCCCGAGTGGGCGTGAGGCCGCGATTCTGGGCGAGCTGCTGGCCGAGGTCGACTGCGAGGCCTGGGTGTCGTTCTGCTGCCGCGACGGGGCACGCCTGAGCGACGGCGCGCAGATCGACGATGCGATCCGCGCGGTTACCCGCACCGACCGCCTGGTCGCCGTCGGTCTCAACTGCGGGCCGCCGGAGCACGTGGGCTCGCTTCTCGATCTGGCCCGGGCGGCGACCGACCTGCCGCTGGTGGTGTACCCGAACTGGGGCCGCGTCTGGAACGGCGCCACCTACGAGTGGCATGGCGCGGGCAGCGACGGCTTCTCGGCCGACCTGCTCGACGACTGGCGACTGCGTGGCGCGGCGGCGATCGGCGGCTGCTGCGGCATCGGACCGGACGCGATCGCGGACATCGCCGCCTGGGCCGTCGCCACCCGCTGACCTGTCGCTCCTACTGCGGCGCGGACCCGGTTAGCTGCGCAGCGAGACATCGTCGACGTAGGCCTTCGCTGAGCGTGGCAGCGAGACGATCACCTCGACGCTGAGCGCGGTCGTGCCCGTGGCCGGGGCGCTCGTGACCGTGAGCAGCTGCCACGTTCCGGTTCCCGTCTTCGTGGTCACCCTGGAGCTGAGGACGGCGAGGCCGCTGAGCTCGCGGAGGCGCAGCTTCACGGAGCGGCCGGCCGGCGCCCAGATCCACGCGGAGGCGGTGTACGTGCGGCCACCGACCGTGGAGGAGACGGTGTTGGGGGCGTCGTCGAGGAACGAGTCGCCCGTGGAACGGGAGCGCCCGAGCTGGGCCGAGCACGATCCGCCGTGCCTCTGAGTGCACGCTCGGGTGAGCGTCGTCCGCGTGTTACCGGCCTTCCAGCCCGTGAGCGCGGCCTCGAAGCCGCCGTTGGCCACGAGCTCGGTTGGAGGGGGCGGCGGGGGCGGGGGTGGCGCCGGTGGCGGTGAAGGAGGCGGTGGCGGCGGGGCGGGAGGAGAGGGAGGTGAAGGCGGTGGCGGCGGAGGAGGTGGTGGAGGCGGAGGCGGAGGCGGCGACGACCCTCCGGCGACCGCGTAGGAGGTGTTCGAGAGTTTGAGGCTGGATACGTCGACGGCCTCGAACGCCGAGCCCGGCACCCCCCGCAGCGCGTTGAGGTCGTCGTTGTTCCACGCCGGATCGGGCACGCCGCTCATGAAGAGCGCCGATCCGTTGTCGGCAAGCACCATGCCGTGCTTCTTGAGAGCGCGCAGAACGACCTGATTCTGTGCCGAGAAGCGGCTGATGTCGTAGTTCGCCTTGAGCCGGAGCCAGGCGCCCATGGGGGGATCGGCTGCCCCGCCCGAGGCCGCCTTGTGGCTCGCCGGCCAGACGTAGGCGTTCGCCGTCCGCGGCGCGGTGAAGCGGATCACATGGTCGATCTCGCCGGCTGCGACCTCGTCGTAGCGGACGAGCCCCGGGAGGATGGGCAGCCCTGCGGCATCGCCCGAGGTCCAGGTGAGCGGGCGCATGGCGTTGGAGTGAAGATCCCACGTGGCACCGGACCCGGCCGTCCAGGAGGTACCGCCGCCTTGCGGGTAGGCGGCATAGAGCTCCCACAGGCGGCAGGCATCGCGGTCGACGAGCAGCACGTGACGGTCGCCGGACGATCCGGAACCGCCCTCGATCGGGGCGTTCGCGGGGATCGGGTACGGCCCGGGGTCGCTCTCGCCGGCGTAGCCGAAGGAGACCGGCACCCGTTGCTGGGTACCGGGAACTGTGGTGTAGGGGATACCGATCGGCCCGCCGTTCCAGGTGCCCGAGCCGAAGTCCGCCTTGAGGCCGGCGCCGGCGCCGATGCTCGAGATCCAGGCCGCCGACTGTGCGTGGACGGGAAGCCCGGACACGTCGGCGTGCCAGAACGAGTCGGACGGGGTCAGCGGGCAGGACGGCGCGCTCGGAACAGGCCTGCCCTGGGCCACCGCAGCCGAGATCAGCGCAGCCAGGACGAACAGCAACGTGCCGATGATGCGCGGCGAGCGGGCCACGCCTCAATCCTCGACC
>CAVTWR010000021.1:0-526170 GCA_963738505.1 uncultured Actinomycetes bacterium
GCCCGCTCGGCGATGTCGGTTCGCTGGCCTCCTTCCTGGAGCGGCTGGACTGGGTGCTGATGCTCGCCGTGGCAGCCCTCGTGGGCTACGGCCTATGGGCCGTCGCGGGATCACCGCTTCGATGTCCCGGGTGGCTCGGCTACTACGTCCAGCGCCAGGCGATCGCCGCCGGTCGGGCGACGACGCCCTCGTCGTCGCTCTCGCCGTTCCGCTCGACCTCCTCCGGCGTGGCTCGAAGGCGTCTACCTGGGAACGATCGCGCTGATGCTGGTGTGTTCGCGCTGGCCGAGACGGTGCGCGGGTCACGACGGTGGATCGACATCGGGCCGTTGCAGTTCCAGCCTTCGAGCTGGGAAGGTGTTTTTCGTGCTCGCCCTCGCGGGCTTCCTGTGCGAGCGCCAACGGGTGATCGCGCGCATCGGCACGCCGCTGGCGGCGATCGGGCTCGCAGTGATCCCGATGGTGCTCGTCTTCCTCCAGCCCGATCTCGGCACAGCGCTCGTGTACACGGCGGCTCTGGCGGCGGTTCTCTTCGTCAGCGGTGTGCGGTGGCTCCACCTCGGGCTGCTCGCCGCTCTTGCCTTGTTCCTGATCTCCAGCGTCCTCTGGCTGCTCCCGGCCGCCGGGATCGAGGTGCTCAAGCCGTACCAGACGGCGCGCCTGACGGGGTTCACCAATCCCGACTCCGACCCGGACAGCCTGAACTACAACGTTGCGCAGTCGACCATCGCGGTCGGCGCGGGCGGTCTCAGCGGCCGCGGGGTGACCGAGGCCAGCCAGACCCGCTTCGACTACCTCCCGGAGCATCACACCGACTTTGCGTTCGCCTCCCTCGCCGAGCAGCGTGGCTTCTTCGGTGCTGCCGTCCTGCTCCTGCTCTACCTCCTCGTCGTCTGGCGCGGCCTGCGCATCGTCACGGTGGCGGGCGACCTGTTCGGAGCGATCGTGGCCGGTGGCATCGTGCTCGCGTTCCTGTTCCAGGCGTTCGTCAACGTCGGGATGACCATGGGCATCGCTCCCGTCACGGGTATCCCACTCGCCTTCGTCACGGTCGGCGGCTCGTCGCTCATCGCCAACCTGATGGGTATCGGTCTGCTGCAGTCCGTTCATGCGCGCGGCACCCGCGGCCGGCCGCGATGAACGGTCTCGGGGTTCGCGACCTCCTGGCACTCGCCCGGGAGCCCGGCGGCCGAGCGGCCACGCCGCCGGTGCTCGTCGTCGGCCCGCTGGCGGATCAGCTCCGACGGGAGCTCGCCGCGGGGGGCGACGCGGGTGCCCTCAGTGGATCGTGCGCCCCTGAGGACGCCGCCGCTTTGCTGATCCTGGTCGGGCCGAGCGTCGATGCGGGCCAGCACACGCTCTTGCGGCAGGCGGCCCGTTCCTTGGTGCCGTTGGTCGCGGTTCGCCTCGACCCCCGTTGTCCCGTCCCCTACGTGCCGGCGGAGAACATCGTCGACTGCGGCGCGGGCGCGGGCTTCCCGACCCCCGCGGTCGCGGCTGCGCTGGTCAGGGCCCTCGGAGACGCGGCGGCGGCAACTGCGGCGCGGCTCCCCGTGCTCCGCGAAGCCGGGCAACGGCAGGCTGCGCTCCGGGCCACGGCGCGTGCGGGTACGCTCGCGGCGTTTACCCGCGAGCCGCATCTCCCTGCGCTCTCCATGCTGCAGGCCCGCTCGCTGCTCGCCGGCGATTTCGCACCCTTCCCGGCGGCCGGCGCGCAGGCCCGCGCCGCGTCAGCGCTCGGTCTGACGCTCGCCGTCGGGCTTGGCGCGAGAGCACTCGCAAGACACCTGCCCGGCCCGCTCCGCCCGTTCGTGGCGGCGGCCACGACCGCGACCCTGGTCGCTCTCGGGCCTCGGCTCTCGCGGTAACCCCGTCGTCTGCTCCTCCTCTCAGGACCGGTCCGTCCGGACCTGGTCCTAGGATGGCGGCCGGGTCCAACGAGGGGGTGAAGGTGCCGGACACACAACTTGCGGAAGAGCTGCTCCAGATCGAAGAGGCCGACGCCTGGTTCGAGTATCTCGAGGCGACTCGCGCCCAGGGGGAGAGCCGCTACGGAGAGGTCGAGCCCTGGGCCTGGGCCCGGCTCAACCAGCGCCTGCGTGCCGTTCGGGCGCGCCGCTCCCGCCTCAATCCTGCTGCTGCCTAGTGCGGCACCTCCCAGCGTTTGGTCTGGAGCTCCCGGTGTGTGTCGTGGGTGCGTGACTGCTCCCTGCCCTCCCGGGCCGTCGCCCGCGCGAACGCGCTGCTAGCCTTCGCTGCAGGTCATGAACTCGTTTCCAATCTGCACCATTCGCGCGAACCGAGTTCAGGGACCCACGTCTTGATCATCTCTCGCTGCACGACCGGGTCGACAGCTGCGCTGCCCGGCGCCGTGCGCGCCGCTTCCGCGGCGCGATGCACGGCTGGCCCGCGGTCGACTGCGTCGTGCGCGACTACCCGAGGAGAATCTTTCGTTGCCCTGGTTTCGTTGGTTGAAAAAGGCGATCGGCGAGGAAGCCGAACAGGCTGCACTGGCACTGGAGGCCCAGTCCGTTCCGGCTGAGGCTCCGGCCGAGCCCGCCGTCGAGGAAGAGCACGACGACCCGGCCACCGAGGCCGGAGCGGAAGCAAGAAAGCGCCGCCGCCGCGGGAGCCGCGGCGGCAAAGGCCGCAAGAAGCCGTCGGACGCGGCAGCGTCCGAGGATGGCGCGACGGCGAGCGGCCCACCGGCGAGGACGTCGTCCTCCCGGGACGTGTCCGCCGTCGAGGGCGGTGGAGAGCGTGGCGATCGCAAGAAGAGCAGCCGCCCTGCCCCGCGCCGGCGCGCGCAACCCAAGCGCCAGCCACTCCCCTCCGCCAAGCGCGAGCTCGTGATCTCGCTCGATGTCGGTGAGCAGCGTGTGGCCGTGCTCGAGGACGACGCGGTCGCCGAGGTCTATCTCGAGCGGCCCGAGCGCCGGTCGATCGCCGGGAACATCTACCTCGGCACGGTGGACAACGTGCTGCCCGGCATGGAGGCGGCGTTCGTCGAGATCGGTCTGGAGAAGAACGGCTTTCTCTACGTCGACGAGATCGTGATTCCCGAGCTCGAGGGGAAGGCACGACAGGGCAAGAAGATCACGGATCTGATCCAGCGCGGCCAGACGCTCCTCGTGCAGGCGGTCAAGGATCCCATGAAGACCAAGGGCGCGCGGCTGACCACGGAGATCTCGCTGCCCGGCCGCTTCCTCGTGTTCGTCCCACAGGGTGAGGGGCTCGGTGTCTCCCGCCGGCTCGAGGACGGGGAGCGTCAGCGCCTGAAGGACATCCTCCGGGAGATCGCACCGAAGGACGGTGGCGTGATCGTGCGCACCGCCGCCGAGGGTGCGTCGGCCGAGGACATCGAGCGCGACCTCGTGTTCTTGCAGCGGCTGTGGAAGACGATCCAGACGCGTGCGAAGTCGGCCAAGGCGCCTGAGCTCGTCTACCACGAGGCCGAGCTGCCGCTTCGCATCGTGCGCGACCTCTTCGCCGGCGACTTCGTCGCCGCGTACGTCGACAACGACCGGGCCTACAAGCGGATCGCCGGCTATCTGAAGAAGACGTCGCCTCACATGCTCGAGCGCGTCCACAGGTACAAGGAGGCGGAGCCGCTGTTCGAGCACTTCGGCATCGAGCGTGAGATCGCCTCCACGCTCTCCCGCCGCGTCGATCTTCCCTCCGGCGGCTATCTGATCTTCGACTACGCCGAGGCGTTCACGGTGATCGACGTGAACACCGGGCGCTTCGTCGGCTCGCGGTCGAAGAACACGACGCAGCGGCTGGAGGACACGATCGTCAAGAACAACCTCGAAGCGGTGAAGGAGGTCGTGCGGCAGCTGCGGCTGCGCGACATCGGCGGGATCATCGTCATCGACTTCATCGACATGGCCAACCAGAAGAACCGCACGGCGGTGGAGGAGGCGCTCCGCCAGGAGCTCGAGCGCGATCGCACCAAGACCTACGTGGTCGAGATCTCACCGCTCGGTCTCGTCGAGATGACGCGCCAGAACGTGACCGACGGGCCCCGGGAGGTCATGACCCGGCGCTGCCCGACCTGTGACGGCGACGGGATCGTCGTCTCGGACGCGACGGTTGCCCTGGAGATCGAGCGCAAGCTGCGCACGCTCGCTGCGGGGCCGCCGGTGCGTGGAGCGCACGGGTATCGGATCGCGGTCAATCCGAGAGTTCTGACACTGCTGGCCGGGCCGGGCGGCGAGCGTCTCATCGCCATCGAGGAGGCGACCAAGCGTCGCTTCCTGCTCGAGCCGGCGGCCGGGCACGCCCATACCGACCATTTCGAGGTACTCGCCGAAGGCAAGCCGGCCGATCTGCGACCCGAGGGCCCTGTGGTCGAGGATGCCGTGATCTCCGTCAAGCTCGTGGAGATCGCCCTGCACGACGCCGCGGCAGCATCAGGGAAGGTCGAAGGGGTGGACGTCGTCGTGGCAGGCGCCGCGAAGCTCGTCGGCAAGACGGCCCAGGTGCGTGTCGGGCGCGTGCTCGGGGAGACCGCGTTCGCGATGCTCGTGGACATCGTGCAGCCGCCTGACGCGATCACGTTCGAGAGCGAGGCCGAGAAGCCGACGCGGGCCCCCGCCAAGCGCAAGAGTGCGGAAGCGCCGGACACTGCCGAGGAGAAAGACCTGGTCGATGCCCTCGCCGAGGAGGAGGACGAGGACGACGGGGGCGCAGGCGGGCTGGAGGCCGAGGACGGCGCCGAAGGCGAGGAGGATGACGCGGGCGACGAGGAGAGCTCGGCCACGCCGAGGAAGCGCACACGGCGAGGCTCGCGAGGCGGGCGCCGCCGCCGCAAGCCGGCGGGCGCGACCGTCGGCGACGAGGGCGACGAGGCGGCCGAGAGCGAAGTGGACGGTGGGAGCGAGGACCCGGGCGCGAGCGCGGCGGCTGACGATGCCGAACCGCTCGCAGCCGAGGCGGCGAGCGGGACGCGCGCAACCGGTACGCGGCCGCCGCGCACGCGGACCCGAGCCCCGCGGATCCACGTTCCCGACAGTGACACCGCGGGCGACACCGCGGGCGACCCCGCGGGGGCTCCGGTCAAGCCGGCACCCCGCGCCAAGGCGGGCGGAGCCCCCCGGTCGGCGCCCCGGGCAAAGCCGGTAGCGGCAGAGCCCGACGGTGACGCGGGTGCGGGGCCGGACGAGGACGGCGGGGAGCCCGTCGAGGGAGGGGATGGTGCGCCGCGCAAACGCACGCGACGCGGCTCCCGGGGCGGTCGCGGCCGCTCGCGGAAGCCGGCTGGCGCCGCAGCCACCGAGGGCGAGAACGCCACAACCGAGAGTGTGAACGGCAGCCCAGCCGGCGACGGTGAGCCGGCGAGCAGCAGGCCCGCGCGGCGGGTGCCCGAGAAGAAGCAGGAGCCGTCGCCCACGCCGGAGGCGCCCGCCGGCTACGTGCCCATGTCGGAGTGGATCGACGACTTCGACCGCCGGTGACAGCTGCCGTCCACACCCTCGTCTCGAGTCGAGTTCGGCTATGATGATCCGGCTCGCGGGCGCCTGCCCGCGTTTTCCTCGTCAGGCCCCGACCACTCTCACGACATGAGCTATGCGATCATCTCTCTCGGCGGCAAGCAGTATCGCGTCAGCGAGGGACAGCGGCTGCTCGTCGACCGGCTCGCCTTCGAGGACGGCGCCTCGTTCACACCGAGGGTGCTGCTCTACGGCGGCACCGGGGAGACGCAGCTGTCTCCCGACGGGGTCACCGTGACCGCTCGTGTGCTCGAGCAGTGCAAGGGGCCGAAGATCCGCATCGGCAAGTACAAGCAGCGCACCGGGCACCACAAGCACAACGGTTTCCGCTCCTCTCTGACACGCATTCAGATCGAGTCGATCGGCGCCGGCGCTCCCCCGAAGCGGGCGCGTGCGACCAAGGCCGACTCCGACGCTGAGACGGTGGTGGCCTCCTCCGAGGCGGCCGTCGCGGTCGTCGAGGAAGCACCTGTGAAGCCGAAGCGGACGCGCGCCGCCGCACCGAAGTCCGGAGCCGAGGTTGCTCCCGCCGAGGGCGAGGCCGAGAAGAAGCCGCGGTCCCGCGCGAAGAAGCCGGCCACGGAGGAGAGCGAGTAATGGCACACAAGAAAGGCCTCGGATCGTCGAAGAACGGTCGCGACTCGGAGAGCAAGCGCCTCGGTGTGAAGATCTTCGCGGGACAGCGCGTGAAGGCGGGCATGATCATCGTGCGCCAGCGCGGCACACGGTTCCGCCCCGGGCAGGGCGTGGGCATCGGCCGGGACGACACGTTGTTCGCGCTCCGCGAAGGCGTCGTCGACTTCCGCCGCTCCGGCGAGCGCCGCTTCGTGTCGGTCGCCGAGACGTCCCCCGAGTAGCCGACCGCGGGCGAGGGGCGTCCGCGCCCTGACGACGTGTTTCACGATCAGGCACACCTGACGTTGCGATCCGGCCGCGGCGGTGACGGCGGGCTCAGCTTCCGCCGCGAGAAGCACGTGCCGAGGGGTGGCCCCGACGGGGGCGACGGCGGCAGAGGCGGGGACGTCGTCCTGCGCGTGGACGACCGGCTGCGCGATCTCTCCGTCTTCCGTGGCAAGACCGGCTTCTCGGCCGAGCGCGGTGGGCACGGCCGGGGTGCGCGCAAGCACGGGGCTGATGGGGAGACGCTCGAGCTCGCCGTCCCGCTGGGAACACAGGTGCTCGACGAGGAGGGCACCCTCGTCGTCGACCTCGCCCGGCCGGAGGCCCGCTTCGTCCTGGTGCGCGGCGGCCAGGGCGGTCGCGGCAACGCGCAGTTCGCCACGCCGACACGGCAGACGCCGCGGTTCGCCGAGGTCGGTCAGCCGGGCCAGACGGTGGCGGTGCAGTTGCGGTTGAAGCTGATGGCGGATGCCGCGCTCGCAGGTCTCCCCAACGCCGGCAAGTCGTCGCTGCTTCGCCGCATCTCGAACGCGACGCCGAAGGTGGCCGCGTACCCGTTCACGACCCTGCAGCCGGTACTCGGCACCGTGGACGGCCTCGACGGCCGGCAGCTGACGGTGGCCGACGTGCCGGGCCTGATCGAAGGGGCGAGTGCCGGCATCGGCCTCGGTCACGACTTTCTCGCGCACCTCGAGCGTGCGCGTCTGCTCGTCCACGTGATCGACGCGTCGGAGGGAGATGCTGACGAGCGTTTCCAGGTAATCGATCGCGAGCTGGCCCTGTACGGAGCGGGGCTGGAGGAGCGTCCGCAGCTCGTGGTGCTCAACAAGTCCGATCTCTCGCCGGAGGACGCGCCGTTTTCCGTCGACGACGACAGGATCGTGGACGTGGTGCGCATCTCCTGCGCCACCGGGGCCGGCATCGGCGCGTTCCTCGACGCGCTCTTTCGCCACTGCCCGGTCTCGGTCGACGTGCCGAGCGTGGCGCCGGAGCTTCCGGACTTTCTGGACTACCGGCCGCAGCCGCGGGCGCGGCGGGCCTTTCGGATCTACCGCACCGATCGGGGGTTCCGCGTGCTCGGGGACACGTCCGACGGGGACGCGGTCGAGGTCGCACTGCGGCAGGCGGGGATCAAGGCGGGCACGATGGTCGAGCTGGCCGGGGAGGAGCTCGAATGGGAGTAGGAGAGCGCCCACACATCGGGGTTCTCGGCGGGGCATTCAACCCTCCGCACCTCGGTCACCTGGCGCTGGCGCAGGCGGCGATCGCGCGGTTCCAGCTCGACCGGCTGCTCGTCCGCGTCGTCGAGGATCCCGGCCACAAGGAGGTGGCCACGTCCGCCCGGATCAGGGTCGCGCTGACGCGGATCGCCTTTGGAGAGGTGAAGGTGGCCGAGGTCGATCCCGATCCTCATGCGCGCACGATCGACTCGCTGCGCGCGCTGGCACTGGAGGATCCGCTGTTTCTCATCGGTGCCGACGAGTTTGCGGCCTTCCTCTCGTGGCAGGAGCCGGACCTGATCCTCGAGCTCGCGAGGCTCGGTGTGGCCACCAGACCCGGCGTCGAGCGGTCTGCGCTCGACGAGGTGCTGGCGGCACTCGAGCATCCGGAGCGGGTGGAGCTCTTCGAGATCGAGCCCCTCCCGATCTCCTCGTGGGAGATCCGCAGACGCGTGGCGGCCGGCGAGTCGATCACCGGTCTCGTCCAGCCCGCGGTCGAGCGGGAGATCCTCTCACTCGGGCTCTACGGCGCGGTGCTGCCGATCGATCCTCTGGATGAGTGACCGGCAATTCGGGCACCCCGATCACCGATCACTCATCTAGACTGAACCGTGGATGCGACGAGGGAACGGACGGGTCTGACGCCCGACGAGCACGCGCAGTGTGTCGTCACGCTGTGCGAGGAGAAGCTCGCGACCGACATCGTTGTGCTCGACATGCGCGGTGTCTGCGCGTACACCGACTTCTTCGTGCTTGCGACAGGCGCGAACACGCGCCAGACGAAGGCGATCCACGACGAGGTGCTCGGCGTGCTTCGGAAGGAGCACAAGCTGAAGCCCCGGGCCGTGAGCGGGTTGCCGGAGGCCACCTGGATCCTGGCCGACTACAACGACGTCGTGCTCCACGTCTTCACACCGGACGTGCGAACGTTCTACCGGCTCGAGGATCTCTGGAGCGACGTTCCCCGGCTGCCGGTGGCATTGTCCGCCGCCAGCTGACGTTCTCTGATCTGACAGCGATCCATCCGGCCTGTTCTCTACGATGAGAACATGGTCGCGAAGCTTTCCACGGATCAGAAGGGCGCGGCTGCGGAAGCTGCGATCACGTACGCCGCGATCAAGCTCGGCATCGGCGTGCACCGACCGCTGTTCGAGGGTGGGCGATACGACCTGATCTTCGACCTTGGCGACCGGCTGGAGCGGGTCCAGTGCAAATGGGCGCCGCTCGACGGGCAGGTCGTAGCGATACGTCCGTACTCGTGCCGGCGCGCGGCGGAGGGTCAGAGGAAACGCGGATACGCCGAGAACGAGATCGATGGCGTTGCCGCGTTCTGCCCTGACCTCGATCGATGCTTCTACGTCCCTGCTCGGCTGGTTGTCAACCGGCGTGCTCTGAGCCTGCGGGTCTCGCCATGCCGCAACAACCAGGCTCGGCGCGTCAATTGGGCTGCCGACTACGCGCTCGAACGGCTAGAATCGGAGGTTCTGGGGCCGTAGCTCAGCTGGGAGAGCGTCGGCGTGGCACGCCGAAGGTCAGGGGTTCGATCCCCCTCGGCTCCATCAAGGCCGCCTCCTATCCTGTGGCAGGCGGCACCGTCACCTCCTACCGCGTTGGAAGATCGCGGTTGCTCCTGAGCGCACTGCATTGAGCATGTCGTCCTCGAGCACCTCGAGGTCGACGAAGTCGTAACCCCAGGACTGCGGGTCAACAGCGCGCCCGATCGAGTGTGCGATTCTCACCCTGTCCTCCTCGTCGACTCGGGCATCGACCCGTAAGCCGATCGCCAGGTGAGGCGTGTTGCCCTGCTCGAGAATCGCGACCTGGTAGAGGAAGGCCTCGGCGACCGTGGGCTCGTTTGCGCACGCACGCTGCACGGCGGTCACCAACCCGTGAGGTGGTGTTCGTGCCGGTTGGCCGACTAGCATTCTCGAGCCGGCTGGTTGTGTGTAGGCGGCGACGCCGAGCAGTTCCAGCGCAGCTGACCGGGGGATCGCGAAAGCGCTCCGATCCGTCGTGTCGACGACGATCCGATCCCAGTCGCTCCTAGCCAGGATCTCGACCAAGGCTCTCCCCTGGAGCCCGACATACCGCGAGCCTTCAGGGTTCCAGCGCTGTAACGCCTCTTTGCTTGTGAATGCAGGAAGCACCGGCAAGCCGTCCTCGTCGTGGACAAGCACGAAAGACATCTCCCGATCTTCTTCGAGCACGTGGAAGCCGCGAGGCTCCTCACCAGTGTCAGGAGTGGGTACGAGTAGGAACCGTTCGAGGAGATCGTCGGGAACGGCGCCGCTTCTTCTCAAGCGATCCAGAAACCCCATCAGGCATCGAGGCCGAGCTCGTCGAGCTGCGACTCGATGAGCGCGCGATCCTCCGGGTCAGCGATGACCTGCAAGGCGGCCCGGCAGCGCTCGGCCGCCACTGTCGCTTCTGCGGCGTCGCCCGCCGTGAGCAGAGCGTGCGCCAGCCCCTGGTAGGCGGAGGCGAGATCCCAGTCCTCGAACTCCTCGCCGCCTGCTGCGGCGAGCGCGAGGCACCGCCGGGCATGCCACAGCGCCGGCTCCCCGCGCCCGAGGACGCTGTACACGCGGGCGCACAGCCACTCCCCTCGTGCGGCGTGCGCGGTGGTTCCGACCTGTGACCAGTGGTAGCGGGAGGCGTGGGCGGTGTGGATCAGCAGGTCGTCCTCTGCTGCCGTGCGTGTCGTCTGCTCGAGCCACCCCCACGTGGCGTTGAAGAGCTCGGCTGCCAGGCGGCGGTGTACTTCCTCGGTGGCTGGCGCCGCGTCCGACCCGTTCATCAGTCGCTCCTTTCCCTCGATCAGTCGTTGCAGCCGGCGGTGCCGGTCTTGCAGGATGGCTATGTCACGGGCCACATCTGCTTGATGTGCCCGCAGCAGCTTGTGCAGGTCGACGCCATCGGCTTCGAGAATTGCCGCGATCGCCCCCAGGGACACGTCGAGGTCGCGAAGCTGCCGGATCGTCTGCGCCCGTGGGATCTGCTCGAGCCCGTAGAGGCGGTACCCGGTGTCTGGATCGACGGTTGTGGGTACGAGCAGCCCGACGTCGTCGTAGTTGCGAAGCGCGCGGGCCGACAGGCCTGTGACGCGCGAGAACCGCCCGATAGGAAGAAGCCCGTCGCCGCTCACCCCCTGACCGTAGACCTTCCCCCAGGGGGAACGTCAAGAGCGGTTGGCAGCAGCTGCGCCCGAACCCGTACCCTCAGCCCGGCCAGGGCTGGGTGACCCGCCCTGCCGGCCTTGCAACACAGTGTTGCAAGGCCGACAGGAGCCGATCCAGGAGAGTGGTGCGGTGCTTCAGCCCGCGACGATCGTGATCTTGCGCTTGGCGACGTTCCCGTTGTAGGTGTTCGCGTCGATCTCCGCGGTGTACGTCCGCTTCTTGGCGACGACGATGGGGAGCTGCACCTTGATCGTGCAGTCGTTCAGGAGCGCGGTGGCAGCCTGGGTGACTCCGACCAGCTTGGAGCCGAGCCGGACACGGATCGTGTTGCCCACCTGGGTGCCGGGGGGATTGTTCGCGCAGAACTCGCGGAGGTAGATGGTGGCGACCGGCCTCTTGCCGGCCTTCACCTTGATCCTCGCGTTACGGGCATCCAGTGGTGCCGCCGAAGACGCAAAGGATCCCGTCGCCGGCTTCGCGCGACCATCAGGTCCGTAGAGGCCGCTCTGCCACAGGCTCCCGGAGGAGTCGCGCAGGACGAACCAGACGAACATCTGCACGCGCGGGTCGGCCTTCAGCAGTGTGATCGCCTGCGGCACGTACTGGGCCTGCAGCGCCTCGCTGATGCCCTTCGGCTCACCCGGAGCAGTCTCGTGGCCGTACTCGCTGATCCAGATCTGCACGTTCTTCCGCTTGAACCACGTGTCCAGGTCCTTCTCGAAGCGTGGCATGGAGAGCAGGGAGACGTTCGGGTAGCGGACCTTCTGCGTGGGCTTCATGTTCACGGGCACCGGGTATGGGTGGTGCGCCCAGGCGTCGAACTTCAGCCGCGGGTTCGCAGCGGCGACTCCCTTCGCGAACGTTGCCGGGGCAATCGTGTCCGTCTGCCCGGCCTTGCGCTTGTCGCGTCCGTTCGAGGAGGTCTCCCCGACCCCGACGAGCGCCGTCGGGCTTCCCGCCTTGATCCCCGCGTACCCGGCTGCCGCGAGTCGCGCGTAGTTCGCAGGGCTCACGATCTTGCCGCCTGCGTCGAACTGCGGTTGCAGGAAGGTGGCCAGATTCGACTCGTTCCAGATGCCGAAGAAGCGGACGAACGGATATCCGGCGGTGCGGCCGCTGTAGCGTGTCGCGAGCGCCTGCGAGAACGCCTGGAAGTCGGCCATGTTCGTCGGCAGGAACTGCGGCTTCTGCTCGCCGTTGGCCCACGCCGGCGTGCCCCAGATCGTCATCAGCACCTCGATGCCTACGGCCTGGGCGTTGCGGACGTACTCGTCCAGATCATCGAACTTGTACGCCGGATCGAACGGGTCGGCGGCGTTGGCCGGTCGAGTGGGAGCGACGCGGTGCCATTCCACGAGTGTTCGGGCGAGCGTTGCGTTGGCGGAGCGCGCCTGCGCGAACGCCTGCTGGCGGCCGGTGTCGAAGCGCAAGGTCGGGTCATCGTGGAAGCCGACCCACATGCGATCGGCGGCGGGCGCGGCGGCAACGCTGAGCGCCGCGCCGGCGGCAAGGATGACGGTAAGGGCTGCGAGGCGTTTCACGGGCATTCCTCCTGGTCTGACGACGGCAAGCCACCGACCGTACAGGCGGGCGGTTAGGGGGATGTAAGGCGAGGCTCGTCCCCGTCCGGGTGCCGTCGGGGTGTGGGTCTGTCGGATCTCTCCGTCGCATATTCGACACAAAGCTGGCACACCCCTGTCACAGGTTGGGCCCTAGCGTTGGTTGTGCTCGATCGAACCACGACAGGAAGGAGCAGAAACATGTCAACGCTTGCACTTGCAGCCCGTCCCGCGTACGAGGCGCCGCAGATCACGTTCGGTGAGGCGGCAGCCGAGATCGACGAGATCGTCTGGTGGGTGGTCTGGGTCGGGTTCGCGTACGTCGTCGCGCTCGCCTGGGCCACCTACTGCCGGGCAACCAAGGGATACCCCGACATCTCGCTGACCTGGAAGGGCTTCAAGGTTGCCTGCCACGGCAAGTGACCTGTTCGTCGGGAGGGCTCACTCGGGCCCTCCCGACCCCCTTCGCATCCAGGGCCTCGCCAAGCGCTTCGGTGGTCGCACCGTCCTCGCGGGGTTCGATCTCGTCGTGTCGCGGGGCGAGATCGTCGGGCTCGTGGGCCCCAACGGATGCGGCAAGACCACGACCCTGTCCATCGTCACCGGCCTCGTCCGCAACGACGGAGGGTCGGTCGAGGTGGCCGGGTTCCGGGTCGGTTCGATCGAGGCCCGACGTTGCCTCGCGTTCATCCCCGACGTTCCCGGCGGGTTCGACGAGCTCACCGCGCTCGAGCATGTCCGCCTCGTCGCCGCCCTGCATCGCTGCAGTCCGGAATGCGACCGGGAAGGGGAGACCATGATCGAGCGGTTCGGGCTGCGAGACAGGCGCCACGAGCGTCTCGGCGAGCTTTCCCTCGGTCTGCGGCGGCGCGTGGCCATGGCTGCCGCCCTCGCGTTGCCCACACCGCTCGTACTGGTCGACGAGGCGACGGCCACCCTCGACCCCCCGACCGTGGAGACGCTGCGTGCGGTTCTCCGCGACCGTGCGCAAAGCGGCGCCGGCGTGCTCCTGGCCAGCCAGGACCCGGCGTTCGTGCGCGCGACATGTGACCGGGTGCACGAGTTCGACGACGGCGCTCTCGTGGCCACCGACAAGCCCGAGAAGGCGACGGCCTGTCTCCACGAGGCCCTCCTGGCCGAGGTCAGGAGCAGCCAGGGAGGTGGGGAGACTGACCTCTCGTTCGCCGCTCGTTGACGCCTCGTTTCGCTCCCTCGCGCGCCGCATGGGTCGCCTGGCCGGGGCAGCGCCGTTGGCAGCCTGGACACTCGGTGGGCTCTGGGTGCTGCTCGCCGCGGCTGCCGTTCCCGGCGGCGCGGCGATCGGACGCCTGGTGGCCGGGGTCCTTGCCGACCCCGAGGCGATGCGACCGCTGCTGCTGGGGCTCACCGTTCTCGGAGCGACCATCGGTGCCTTCGCGGCCCTCACCTTCGACGACACGGCTGGGCTGGGCAGGCAACTCGGCTCGACCCCCGCGGGAAGGTTCGCGCGCGGTTGTGCGATCGCCGCGCCCACGATCGCGCTTTCCGTCGTCGTTGCGGGTCCACCACTTGCGACGTTGCTGGCTGCTGCCGGCGCTGCCTCGGGGATAGCCCCGGCAACGGGTGCGGCGCTCCTTGGCTGGTCGGGCGCGTCGGTTGCCGTCGCCCTGCTGGCCGTAGAGAAGTCGCGGCGCTCAGGAGCGGTCGTGAACATTGCCGGAGCCGCGGTGCTCACCGTGATCGCGGCTGCCGTGGCATCTGGCCCACTCACGGGTCTGATGCCCGGTGCGGCAGAACGCCTGGCCGCGGGCGCCGGGGGCGCCCTGATCGTCTGCGCAGCCTCTGCGCTTGTCATGCTTGCGGCGGCCGCCGCCTGGCTGGGTGTGCTCGGCGAGCCGAGCACGCGTGAGCACCGGGTCACGGCAAGGCGTTCCTGGCCGTTCCCTCGTGTTGCCGGCCTGTCTGCAGTGCTCGGCTTCACGGTGCTTCTCGTCCGAAAGAGTGAGGTGCGGCTGGCGACAGGCGCAGCGGGCGTCGTGGGTGCGGTCACACTCGCCGCCGGCATCGGCCTGGGCCTCGCTCCCGTCGAACGCGCCACCTATCTCCTGCTCGCACTCGGCACCATGGTGCTGCTGGGTACGCTCGCCCCGCTGCGAGCCGTCGCCCTCGCCATGCATGGACGCTGGCTGTGGACCGCCGCCCCGGGTCACGTGGTGGCGGCGGGGGCCGGTGCGGGCTCGGCGTTCGTGGCCGTCGCACCCACCGTCTTCACCCTCGCTGCGTCGCGAGTGTCGGGAACGGAAGGCGTGGCAGCGGGTCCCTTGGTGGTCATGGCCATCCTGTTCTGGGCGTCCGGCCTCCTCTCCGGAACCTGCAGCTTCGCCGACAGGAGCTCGTCGGGGACAGACGCAGTCGGGCTGGGGCTCCTCCTCGTCTTCTCAGGGGCGCTCGGCGCCGGCGCCGGTCTTGCCGTCGACCGCTTCTCCGCGGTCGGTGTGGGGGCCGCGCCCGTGGCGCTCGGCTACGTCGGGCTCGTCTCGCTCTTTGCGATCGCTGTGCTCGCGCGCCTCGTCCGGAGGGCGCGCTGATGCTCGCGCTCGATGATCGCCTGATGCTCGTGGGCGGGGTTTTGGTCGATCGACGTGAGCTCACCGACCTGGTGCAGCAGCGCACGTGGCCGATGAACTCCTCGGCTGAGATCGTGGTCGCCGGTGCACTGGCCGGTGAGCCGCTCACCTGGGCTGTGGAACGGATCGTCGCCGTTCACGCGGTTCCCCACGAGATCGCCCAGCGCGACGTGTTGATGTTCGCGTGGGCGCTCAACCGCAGGTTCCTCGCGAACGTCCGCCCTGCGCGCGGATATCTCTGGCGGCGGTTGCGTCTGACGCTCCGCCTGTTGCCCGTGGGCGTCGTCCTGCCCGCGCGCGTGGTGCGCCACGATCTGCCAGTCGAACCGGTGCTCCGGCGCACCACGCGCGTACTCGGCGCACTGGGGCAGCGCGCCATGGTCGCGACCATCGCCACCGGTCTCCCCTTGAGCCAGGCGCTGGGGGTCGGCCCAGTGGCCGGTGCGGTCGCCGCCGCAACCGGCGCCGGCCTCGCGCTCCACGAGTTGGGGCATGCCCTGGCGCTCGGACGCCGCCCGGGGGCGATCGTGCTCTCCGGTCTTCGCACGTTCGTGCTGCACGCGGCGCTCCCGACCCGAGCGCGACGGTGCGTCGCGCTCGCGGGCCCAGGCCTCGTTGCCGGCGCCGGGCTCGTCGTCGCCACCTGCGCCGGGTCGGTGGGGAGCCTGCCATTGGCGTTCGGGGGATGTGCGTGGCTGAGTCACGCCCTCGGGCTCACCGTCATCACACGAGATGGGAGGAACGCATGTTGATGCTGAGAGCCTTCGCGCTCGGGGCGCTCGCTGCGGCGGTGCTCGCCTACGGGGTCGTCACCGTCGTCACGGTCGCCGCCATGCGATCGGGTGGCACGTTCGACGCCCGGGTGGGACCGCTCGTCTTCGCGTCCGTCGAGCGGGCCGGTGAGTCCACGACCACCGTGTACGGCGCCGGCCTCCTGCTGGTCGCCGGCCTCGGCGGTGCCCTCAACGCGCTCGTCGCCGTCGTGATCGCCCGCCGCCGGGCGGCCGGAGCGGCGAGGCTGGCCACCCCGAAGCTGTGACGTACACTCCGGGGGTGTCGGAAGGGATCTTCCTGCTCCTGCTGCTCAAGATTCCCGTCGTCTACCTCGCACTCGTCGTGTGGTGGGCGATCCGCCAGCGACCGCGTCACCCCGACGCCCCGGTGAGGCGGCTGCCGGTGGGCGACACTCCGCAACCGCGCGCTCCCTGGGCTCCGCGTCCGTCGCGAAGGGACTCGAGAACGGGACGGCCCTCCAGACGGCCCGCACCGAGTGGCCGGGGTGCTAGCGTGCGAACGCTGCCATGACCACGTCCGCCGCCTCAGAAAGCCGAGCCCAGCGCCCCGGCGACGCCATCTCCGGCCTTCTGGCCATGGCCTCGATCGTCTTCGCAGCCATCGCCTGCGGGCTCGGGCTGCTGTTGCAGCTGGAAGCGCGACCGGCCCGCATGACCCTCGTGGCAGGCCTCCTGGCCCTCGTTGCCGCCCGCATGAGCGACCGCTACCGCGGACTTGCACTCTTTGCGCTCGGTGCCACCATGTTCGGGTTCGTGGCCGGAATGACAATCGCCGTTCTCACCGAACATCCGATCATCTGACTGAAGCGGCGCGTTGCCGCGTCGACGAACGGAATCACACGATGGTCAACGAGCTCAATCTCGGCTACGTCGCGCAGCTGCTCGACGCGTACCTCGAAGCTCCCTCCTCTGTGCCCCTCGAGTGGCGTGCGCTGTTCGAGGCCGGAGGGACGGATCTCGCCAAGCTGCTCCCCGGGCTGGGCCAGCTGACGGACGCCCGGCCCACAACGGTGGCCGAGCCCGTTGTCGCCCCCGACGTTCCCGAGCCGGCGCGGCCGGCCACCGGCAACGGCTCGCAAACAGCCCCGCCGGTTCCGCCACAGGCGGCCGCCCAGCCACCGTCCTCCCAGATCGCGCCCGCAGCCAACGGGGCACCGGTTGCCGACGTCGAGCTCCTGGCGGGAGTGGCTGCCTCGATGGCACTGGTCAAGGCGCTTCGCATGCACGGCCATCTCGCGGCACGCCTCGACCCGCTCGGTTCGGACCCGATGGGCGACCCGGCCCTTGACGAGACGAGCCTCACCCCGGCGTTGACACCAGACCTGCAGAGCCGGATCCCGTCCTCACTGCTACGGCTCTACGTCCCTGGGCCGACCCTCCGCGAATCCCTTCCCCATCTGCGAGAGGTGTACTCCGGGACGATCGCCTACGAGATCGAGCACATCTCCGATCACGCGGAGCGCGTGTGGCTGCGGCAGGCGATCGAGTCCGGCCGCTTCCGCCAGCCACTCGATCCCGCCGAGCGTAAGGAGCTGCTGCGGCGTCTGTCGCAGGTCGAGGGGTTCGAGCAATACCTGAGGCGATCGTTCCTCGGGCAGAAGCAGTTCTCGCTCGAGGGGCTCGACGTGATGATTCCGATGCTCGACGAGGCGGTCGAGCTGGCCGCCGCCGGTGGCGCCCATCAGGTCGTGATCGGGATGGCGCACCGCGGACGGTTGAACGCGCTCGTGCACACGGTGGGACGGCCGTACGAGACGATCCTGCGCGAGTTCGAGGGGGAACGATCGTACGACGCCCTGGTCGTCGACCCGGAAGGGGGCACCGGAGACGTCAAGTACCACCTCCCTGCTTCGGGCGTGCGCCAGACGGCAGTCGGCGAGATAGAGGTCTCGATCGTCCCCAACCCCAGCCACCTGGAGGCGGTGAACCCGGTCGTCCTCGGCCAGGCCCGCGCCGAGCAGACGGATCGCTCGCGCGGCGCCGGATTCCATGACCCCTCGGTCGCGCTTCCGATCCTCATCCACGGCGACGCCTCGTTCGCCGGCCAGGGGATCGTTGCCGAGACGCTGAACCTGCAATCGCTGGAAGGCTACGCCACAGGGGGTACCCTGCATCTCATCGCCAACAACCAGGTTGGCTACACCACAGATCCCGTCGACAGTCGCTCGACCCGCTACTCGAGCGACCTCGCCAAGGGCTTCGACGTGCCGATCATCCACGTCAACGCCGACGATCCCGAAGCAGCGCTCGCCGCGATCCGGCTCGGGCTCGCCTACCGCACCGAGTTCGGTCACGACTTCGTGATCGACCTCATCGGCTATCGCCGCTTCGGCCACCAGGAGCAGGACGAAGCCTCGTACACCCAGCCGCTCATGGTCGAGCAGATCCAGCGGCAGCCCACCGTGCGGGCCCGCTACGCGGAGATCCTGGTGGCCGAGGCCGCCCTCACGAGCGAGGACGCAGAGGCGCTCGTCTCCGAGGTCACCCGGACGCTTCGGGAGGCGCACGAGCGACTGAAAGCGGCCATCGCCCAGACGCCGGCTTCCCCCGCGGATGTACCGGCCGTTACCGATCCGCCACCGGTCGAGACCGGAGGGGCGGTCGTCACCGCCGTCTCCGAGGATCGGCTGCTGGCGTTGAACGAGGCATTGCTTGCCGTCCCTGCCGGATTCCAGGTCAACCAGAAGCTGGCGAAGCAACTCGAGCGTCGCCGCGAAACCGTGATCGGGGGTGGGATCGACTGGGGTCAGGCCGAGGCCCTCGCCTGCGGCTCGCTCCTCGAGGATGGCATCCCCATCCGCTTCAGCGGAGAGGACACCGAGCGCGGCACCTTCGCGCACCGGCACCTCGTTCTCCACGATCCGCTGACCGGTGAGATGGCCTGCGCCATGCAGACGCTCCCAACTTCGCGCGCGTCGTTCGAGCTCTACAACTCGCCCCTCTCCGAGTACGCGGCACTCGGCTTCGAGTACGGCTACGCAGCTGCCGCGCCCGACGGACTGGTGTTGTGGGAGGCGCAGTTCGGCGACTTCGTCAACGGAGCACAGATCGTGATCGATCAGTTCATCGTCGCCGGTCGCTCCAAATGGGGTCAGACCTCCCGGCTCACGCTGCTTCTCCCTCACGGCTACGAGGGCAACGGGCCGGAGCACTCGAGCGCGCGGCTGGAGCGGTTCCTCCAGCTCGCGGCCCAGGACAACATCCGTGTTGCCAACTGCACCACCGCCGCGCAGTACTTCCATCTCCTACGCCGGCAGGCGCTCGACGCCACCGCGAGGCCCCTCATCGTCATGACACCGAAGGGGCTACTCCGCCTCAAGCAGGCGTCGTCAAGCCTGCCCGAGCTCACGAACGGCGCCTTCCAACCCGTGATCACCGACACCGGTGTTGCTCCCGAGGCAGTCCGCCGGCTCGTGCTCTGCTCCGGCAAGGTCTACTACGACATCGTCGGTCACGAGATCCGGTCGGCCCACCAGGATGTGGCAGTGGCAAGAATCGAGCAGCTCTACCCGTTCCCCGTGGAGTCGGTCGCGGCGGTCGTGTCCTCGTATCCCGCGTTGCGCGAGGTCGTGTGGGCGCAGGAGGAGCCGCAGAACATGGGCCCGTGGCGAACCCTGCGACACCGTCTCGAGGAAGCCGCGCGCGGGCCGGTCGGAGCCGTGTCGGTGACCTACGTCGGCCGGCCCTGGCGGGCCAGCCCCAGCGAGGGATACCCGACCGCGCACGAGCGAGAGCAAGACCGCATCGTCAGGGCCGCACTCGTCGCCTGATCTCGTGCGGTACGGGTGGCGACTCCCGCGCTCAACGGCCGGGCCGGCCGGCTCGCTTGATCGAGGCGGCGCCCGCCTTGATCTTCGGCCCGTGCTTGCGCGCCGCGTCGAGAACCTGCCGGCGCTGGTCGGGCGGCAACCGCCGCCAGAGCTTGTACGCCGCGATCGCGAGCGCGGCTGGCGTCTTGGGGATGGGAGCCATAGGGGCAAGTCTCGCACACCACGGGCCGACAGGGTCGACTGCCTCGTGCGGTGTCTGCGAACGTTGCACAGTGAGCGGAGCGGCCCTCTGCGAAGCGGTGCCTGATCGCAACAGCAACAGCCGGCCGCTCCGCGACCGACCTCTACAACCTGGTGCGGCGACCATCTACTGAGAGCAGTCCAGGTCGAACGTTGAGGGGCGCCGCACCAGGTCGGCCCTTTGCAGGCGATTTCCTTCCGGGTTACACTTGGAGCGGCCGCTGGAAGGTGCAGCGCGCCCCGTACTGCAAGCTACAGACAGGACCGATATGCAGGTTGCCACCGAGACCACGTTTTCCCGCATCATCCAAGAGCACCTCGAACTGAAGAAGCGAAACGCCGAGTTGTGCGACGACCTGCCGCTCGATCGCTACTCGGCCGAAGATCCGTTCGAGAACCACCCGCTGTTCAAGTCCGAGGAGCAGGCGCGCCTCGAAGAGACGCAGGAGTCCCTGAGCCCGGCAGCGGTCGTGGAAGCCCCGCCTCCAGCGCTCCCCTGGCCTGGCGAGGATGCCGTCGAAGGGCCCGCCCTCGACGAGAGCCTGTGGGGCAAGTCGCGCGATTTCGACTGGGGCGACTGAACACTCCCTCGTGGCGATGACGCCCGAGGAGCGGCTCGAGCGCTACGCCGAGCTCGCAGTCAAAGTCGGGGCGAACGTCCAGAGCGGCCAGGAAGTCGTCGTCCTCTGCCTGGTCGAGCACGCACCTGTCGCGCGCGCCGTCGCCCGCCAGGCCTATCAAGCGGGCGCGAACCGTGTCATCGTGCAGTACGGCGACCAGCACGTCCGTCGCGCCGCCATCGAGCACGGCCCAGTGGAAGCTCTCGGGGTTTCGCCGCAGTACCTGCTCGACTGGGTGACCTCCTGGGCCGTCGACCGGCCGGCCATCATCCAGCTGACCGGCGACCCGGAGCCGACCCTGCTGTCCGATCTCGACTCCGTGCTTGTGCAGCGTTCCGAGGCGACCGACCAGCGTCGCATCTACCTCCCGCTTGTCCAGCAGCAGGCCATGAACTGGGTCATCGTTTCCGCACCCACCGCCGGCTGGGCCCAGGCAGTCTTCGGTGAGCCTGACGTCGAGCGCCTCTGGGATGCGGTCGCGACGGCCACGCGCCTGGACGAGGCCGATCCGGTGGCGGCCTGGAGAGCCCACGCCGACAAGCTGAAGGCGCGGGCGGTCGAGCTGACGGCCCGCGGGTTCGACGCCGTTCGCTTCCACGGGCCGGGGACCGACCTCACGATCGGCCTGCTGCCCGCCGCCCGCTGGATGGCTGCGACCTTCCGCACCCAGAGTGGGATCGAGCACATCCCCAACCTGCCAACCGAGGAGGTCTTCACGAATCCCGACTGGCGCCGTGCCTCGGGCACAGTGCGCTCGACCTATCCACTCGCCGTCGGGGGCGCGATCGTCCGTGACCTGGAGGTGCGCTTCGACAACGGGCGAATCGTCGCGGTGCACGCCGCCGAGGGCGAGGACATCATCAAGGGGCAGATCGCCATCGACAGCCAGGCGACCTCGCTCGGCGAGGTGGCGCTCGTCGACGGACAGTCCGCCGTCAAGCGCACGGGCCTCATCTTCTTCGACACGCTCTTCGACGAGAACGCGGCCTGTCACATCGCCTTCGGCGCCGGGCTCGCCATGGCCGTCGACGGCGCCGACGGGAAGAGCCCGGAGGACCTGCTCGAGCTGGGTGTCAACGTCTCGGGCGTCCATACCGACTTCATGATCGGCGGGCCCGAGGTCGACGTGGACGGGCTTGACCACAGCGGGAACGCCACACCCATCCTGCGGAACGACGTCTGGGTACTGTGAGGGCCCATTGCGCCAAGGGCCTATCCCGGTAGGCCGGGCGCGCTGCGGGGCCCTGAAGGGCCCCGCAGTACACCCTTCCGACGCGTGCGGGATAGGCTTTGAGAACGCAGCGCACCACCGCAGGACGCTGAAGCGTCCCGCGGTCAGTCTGGCGGGATGCAACGCGCCTGGGGTGTTCCCAGCTTGCAGCCCTCTGCAGACGGGCAGAGGAGCGGTCTTACGCGCGCGGCACGCCGAGCGCCTCGGTCAGCCGCCTGAACGGTCCCTCGCCGGCCAAGAGCTCGGCCTCCGTTCCCCGCTCGGCGATCCGGCCGTGCTCGAGGACGATGATCTCGTCGGCCCGGCGTACGGTCGAAAGGCGGTGCGCGATGACGATCGACGTTCGATCACGCAGCAACGTGTCGAAGGCCTGCTCGATCATCACCTCGGTGGGACGATCGATGTTCGAGGTCGCCTCGTCGAGAATGAGAATGCGCGGGTCGGCCAGCAGAGCCCTCGCAATCGAGACCAGCTGCCTCTCGCCGGCCGAGAGACCCGCCCCGCCTTCCCGCACGACATGCGCGAGCCCCTCCCCGAACCGCGCGGCGACCGCATCGACGCCCACGGCGGCGGCGGCCGCCTCCACCTCGGCATCCGTTGCCTCCGGCCGGCCGAAGCGGATGTTGTCGGCGAGTGTGCCGCTGAACAGAAACGGGTCCTGCAGCACGACCCCGAGCTGGTTGCGATACGAGCGCAGGGCGACGGTGCGGACGTCGTGGCCGTCCACCCGCACGGCTCCCGCGGCGGGGTCGTAGAAGCGCGCGATCAGCTTCGCGGTGGTCGACTTGCCACCGCCCGACTCGCCCACCAGGGCCAGGCAGCCACCTGCGGGAACCCTGATCGAGAGGTCGTGGAGCACCGGCGCCCGCCCGTAGGCGAAGGAGACGTGATCGAGCTCGAGCAGCCCGTCGATGCGCCCGAGCGTGATCGCGTCCGGAGCGTCTTCGATATCACGTTCGGCATCGAGGATGGTGGAGATCTTCTCCATCGCCGCGCTCGCCGACTGCACCTGGCTGTACAGCTCCGACAGCTCCTGCAGCGGTTGGAAGACCAGCCCGAGCAGACCGGTTGCAGCGACGAGGGTGCCTAGCTCGAGAGAGCCGCCGTCGATCATCCGGGCGCCCGCATAGAGCACGGCCACGGTCGCCACCATCCCGAGCAGCTCGATCGCCGGGAAGAAGACCGAGGACAGCTTCTGCGCCCACACGTTGGAGCGATAGTTGGCCTCGTTCAGCTCCTCGAACTCCCGCTGGAACGACCGCTCGCGGTTGTAGGCCTGGATCACGGCCATGCCTGCCACCGACTCGGCCAGCTGGGCGGTGACCGCTCCGATGCGCGTTCGCGTGTCCGAGAACGCAGCGTGGGAGGCGTGCTGGAACCACCGTGTGATCCACACGCCGGGCGGGAGCACGACGAGTGCGACCAGCCCGAGGCGCCAGTCGAGGACGAAGAGCCCGCCGATTGCCGCTGTCAGGGTCAGCGTGTTGACGACCAGCGTGCGCAGGCCCTGGTTGAGGACATCAGCCAGGGCGTCGACATCGCTCGTCAGCCGCGAGATGATCCAGCCCGCCTTCTGCTCGGAGAAGTAGCGCAGCGAGAGCGACGTCAGGTGCTCGAAGAGATGCCGCCGAACGTTGAGGACGATCTTCATTCCGACACCGGAGAGCAGTTGCCACGTGAGCGTGCCGAGCAGCCAGGCGAAGGCGTTGACGCCGACGTAGGCGATCACGGAGACCAGGAGCCGGTCGCGATCGGAGGCTCTGATGCCCTCGTCGATGGCGTCGTCCACGAGCAGCCAGCCGGCCACGGGCGCCACCGCGGAGAGCGTCGCCAGCGCCATCACGACCGCCACACGTCGGCGCAGCCCGATGGTGTAGTCCCACAACCGTCCGAGCCCGGTTGGCTTGGTCATGCGGCCCTCGTCATCTCGTCGCCGAACAGCGCGGCGAACGGCCCGCCGGCCGTGAGCAGTGCGCGGGGCGCGCCGTCCTCGACGATCGCCCCCGCTACGAGGACAACGGCCCGATCTGCAACCAGGACCGTCGATAGGCGCTGGCTCGCGATCAGCACCGTACGACCTGCGACGGCCGGGCGGAGGTTGACCACCAGGTGATGCTCCGTCTCGGTGTCCACGGCGGACATCGGATCGTCCAGCACGATCACGCGTGAGCCGGCGACGAGCGCTCGCGCGAGCGCGACCCGCTGGCGCTGACCCCCAGAGAGGTTGACGCCGCGTTCGCCGATCGGCGTGTCGTAGCCGTTCGGCAGGTCGTCAACGAAGGTGTCCACTCCGGCGGCGTGGCAGGCGGCCAGCACCTCGCTCCACGGCGCCTCCGGTCGCGCCGCGAGCAGCAACTCGGACAGGGGTTGTGAGAACAGCACCGGTCGCTGCGTGACGATGGCCACCGCGCTGCGAAGCGCACTGACGGAAAGGTCGCGCGCATCGATCCCCCCGACGAGCACGCTGCCGGCGGTCGGGTCGTAGAAGCGCGGTAGGAGCTGGAGCAGCGACGTCTTGCCCGCTCCGGTCCCGCCGCAGACGGCCACGATCTGGCCCGCGGGCACCTCGAGATCGACACCGCGCAGCACCTCGTGGCCGGTGCCGTAAGCGAAGCGGACGCCGCGCAGGTGCACGTCGAGAGCTCCGGCGGGCAGCACTGCCGGCGTCGCAGGCTCTGGCAGCGGGCTGATGCCGTCGAGCCAGGCGAAGCTCCGACCCGCCGAGGCGATGGCCCGCTGACCGAGGTTGACGATCCAGCCGAGCGCCTCCAGCGGCCACGTGAGCTGAAGCAGGAGCGTGATGAACAGCGTGAACTCGCCGATCGTCAAACGTCCGGCGATCGCGTCCGTGCCTCCGAACCAGAGCACCGTGGCGATCCCGACGGTGGGCAGGAAGATCAGCGGCGGCAGGTACCGGG
Organism: uncultured Actinomycetes bacterium; assembly: GCA_963738505.1. GTDB lineage: Bacteria > Actinomycetota > Thermoleophilia > Gaiellales > Gaiellaceae > Gaiella. The sequence goes on from CAVTWR010000021.1 coordinate 24,530, forward strand.
CCTCGACCACCGCCTGACGCATCGATTCCGCCCGCACAGCCTCGGCGCGGCCGCCGAACCGGTCGCGCACATCCTTCTCCCGTCCAAATGCCTGCACCATCTCGATCCCGACCACGGCCTCGTCGGTCGCCTCGGTCAGCTCGCCCTTGCGGCGCTGCACAATCCGTGAGATGGGGTGGACGAGATGGGCGAAGACCCAGGTCAAGAGCCCGATCGGAGGCAGCGCGATACCGGCGAGGATGGCCAGCCGTGGGTTGACGGTGACCAGCACGATCACGGCACCGATCAGCATCATCACGCTCTGCAGGGCCTGCACCACGCCCCAGCCGATGAAGTACCGCACCGGATAGATGTCGTTGGTCGCCCGCGAGATCACCTCACCGGTCGCGTGGCGGTCGTAGAACGCGCGCGGGTACCGGAGGTACGCCTCGTACAGCAGGCTGCGCAGCCGCGCCTCGACGGCGATCCCGATCCGGGCGGTGGCGAAGCGACGGAAGAAGCTCGCGACGAAGCGCAGGGCGGACACCGCGACGATGGCCGCGAGATACGGAACGAGGCGCTCAGGGTGCTCGCCGTCGATCGCCTCGTCGATCACCCGCTGCATGAGCACGGGGATGGCCAGAGATAGCAACGTCACGGCGAACGCGAGCGCCACCGCGAACGCCACCTGACGCCCCTGTGCGCGCCACAGCGGGTAAAGGTGCCTGACCGTGGCCCACAGGCCGAGGTCGGATGGATCGACGTTCTGCACGCTGCCTGCCTCCTGCGGCCCGCCCGCGGCCGCTCTTCCCCACTCCGATGTCGCCGGTGGCGCGACGAGCCAGCAAGCCACCGGCAGACGTGCAACCTAGCAGCCGCGTCACCACGACGTCTTGATGACACTTGACAGACATCATTTCGATGTCATAATGACGTCATGGATCTGGCGACACACGTCCGGGGCATCCAGACGGAGCTCGCGGCAGCTGCAGCCCTTGGCGGCGATGAGCTGGCCGAGGCCGGGCGGCGGCTGTCGGAGGCGCTGGGATCGTCGTTGCATCTGCACCTGCTCGACCTGCTCGCCGAGGCAGCGCTTCAGCTGTCGGCGCAGCTCGAGCACGGCCGGATCGAGTTGCGACTCGCCGGACGCGACCCCGAGTTGCTTGTCGTCGACGAGGCGTTGCCTGATCCTGCGATCGCGTCCTCCGCGGAGGACGCCAGTGCGCGCCTGACCCTGAGGCTGCCCGATGCCGTGAAGCTGGCGATCGAGAGCGAGGCGGCCGGGGAGGGCATCTCGACGAATGCGTGGATCGTGCGGGCACTACGACGGAGCCTCGAGCCCCGAACGCCGCCCCGCAGGTCCGGGAACCGGCTGCAGGGCTTCGCCAGCGGTTGAACACAAAGGAGGAGACGATGATGATCTTTCCGGCAGCGTTCCTGTGTAGGGACGACCTGCCCCAGAGGGGGACGAGGCGCCCCCTCCCTGGCGCGACGGACGGCACGCGCGTCCGGCGTCTCGCGCGGCGCGAGCGGTGGGTTCGATGAGCACCGAGCGTCGCGTCGAGTTCGACACGCCCGGCGAGCCGGCTCTCAGGATCGTCGTCGGGTCGCCCGACATCGAGATCCGCAGCTGGGCGGAGCCCCGAACCGAGATCGTTCTCGTCGCCCGGCGTTCGGGCGGCAGCGCGGCCCAGATGCTCGAGGACGTTCGCATCGAGCTCGAAGGCCGGGAGCAGGCACGGGAGATCCTGATCGAGCAGCCAAAGAAGCTCTTCGCGCTCAGTGAGCGATCGGGCAGGTTCACCATTCGCATCCGCTGTCCCCATAGGAGCCGGCTGGACTGCTCGAACGCGGCCTCGGACCTGGTGGTCGACGGCGCGCTTCGGGAGGTCGCGGTGAAGACTGCGAGCGGCGACGTGCGTCTCGACCGCGTCACGGGCGACCTGCTCGTGAACGGAGCGAGTGGTGATCTCACGGTCTCCGAGGTGGGGGGCCACGCGACTGTGAGCTCCGCCTCGGGCGATGTCGATCTCGGCGAGGTCGGCGGGGGGCTCGGTGTCAAGCTCGTCTCCGGCGATCTCCACGTGCGAAAGGTGAGTGGCGCCGTTGCAGTCACGACGGTGTCGGGCGATGTCGAGCTTGCGACCCTCGGCGGCGGGGACGTATCGGTACAGACGGTCTCGGGCGACGTGCAGATCGGCCTCGGTCCCGGTGTCCACGCGTGGCTCGACCTCAGCTCCGTGAGCGGAGATACGCAAAGCGACCTCGACCTGACCGGGGACGGCCCGGCAGAGGGAGACGTGCTCGAGGTGCGCGTCAAGTCGGTGAGCGGGGACGTGATCATCTCGCGCGCCGCCGTCGCCACCTGACGCGATTCAAGCGCTCCCGAAAGATGGTTGGTTCCGGCGCTGCGCGTGCCGGGACGACTGCTTGTGAGTTCCTGAAGGAACCCACACCGCTGCGTCTGGTGGTGGCTGGTTGCGCGGGAGGCGCCGGCGGGGCCCTTCAGGGCCTCGCGAGGAGTTGGGCCTGCGCGTGGTTTCGGCGGTGAGTGCCGGGACGACTGCGTGTGAGTTCCTGAAGGAACCCACACCGCTGCGTCTGGTGGTGGCTTGTTGCGCGGGAGGCGCCGGCGGGGCTCTTCAGGGCCTCGCGAGGCGTCCGGCTCAGTCGGCCAGGTAGCCCGCAAGCAGCGCCATGGCGTAGCCGCGCCAGGCGAGCTCACAATCCTGGCGCAAGGCCAGGAGCGACGCCGCCGAGGCAGAGAGCCCGGCGACCCGCTCCTCGAGCTCGGCGAGGGCACGGGCGAGCGCGACGTCGTGCTCCGGCGCGCGAAGGTCTCCTGCCACGGCCGCGACAGCGCGCCCGTCGAGCTCGAGCGGCCGCTTCGGATCGCCCCCGGTGGCGAGCAGAAGTGCGGCGCGGCGGAGTGCGCCGTTCAACTCGTCCTCGTCGAGCGGGACCGGGGTGATCTGCACGGCGATGTGGCAGAGGAGCGCGAGACGGTCATCCTCCTCGGCGGCCTCGGCGGCTTCGAGCCAGGGACGCATGTCTGCTGGCTGTGACTCCACGGGCGGAGGGTACTGCAGGCCGCCTGGATCTCTCCCGCCGCGGCCCGGGCCACCCTGCGCGGCGGTCAAACCACGGCCCGTTCCAGGTCAACTGCTCGTGCGGTGGCCTCACCGCGGCCCGTCCCAGGTCAATCGTTCAAGGGCCCCGCACTAGGGCAGGCGCGCGAGCAAGGCACTCCAGCGCGCAGCGGTGCCGGCGCCCGCGAAACCACCGGCGAACCGGCCCTTGGCGTCGATCAGCACGAACGCGGGCTGATAGTCGATCCCGAACTTCTTCGAGAGCGCGCGCTGCGGATCCTGGATCGACGGCCACGTCCACTCGAAGCGGCGCTGGAACTCCCTGCCACCGTCAGGCGTATCGGACGCGTCCAGCCCGAGGAAGGCCAGCCTCGGGTTCTTGCGCGCCGCGCTCTTGACCCATTTCGCGTAGGCACCCGCCTCGCCCTGGCACGTCGTTCACCACGACGACCAGACGTTCAGCATGACCGGCCGTCCCTTGAACTGGGCAAGCGCGATCCGCTTGCCTTCGAGCGTGAGGCCGGCGATTTGAGGCGCATTCGGGCGCTTGGCAGCTGACGCGGTCGCCGCGAGGGCGAGCGCTGCGAGGGAGGCGATGACCAGGACGCGACGCATCTCACGCAACGTAGCGACACTCGCGGCCTTACCGAACCCACGCAATCTTCATTTAAGGAGTGCTCGTCGCAGTCGATACAAGCTGCAATGCGCCGCCTCGCCACCCTCACCATGGTTTGCCTGCTCGCTCTCGCGGCGGGGTCGGCCGCGGTCGCGGTGCGGCCGCCGGCCGAGGGCAACGATCTCGCCGATCGCGTCGAGGCGTCGTGGGCCCGTGATCACATTCACCGCGCCGTCGAGGCGGGGGTGCTGGCGCCGAACTTGGACAGCTTCGATCCCACGGCTCGCCTCACTCGTGGTGAGCTCTTCCTGGCACTCGTGAGGCTCGGCCGTGAGGCGCGTCTTCCGAAAGACCTGGCGGCGCCGGTGACAGTCAGCGAGCTCGACGCCGCGCTCGTGCGCGCCGCCGGGCTTCGAGGGCAGGCGCGACGGGTGCGCGCGACGCTTCGCCGGGCCGGCCTTCGCCCCACGCGCTTCGCCGGCACCGAGACGGTGGCACGCCTGCTGGGGCTGCGCTTCAACCACCCGCAGGAGGACGATCTGCTGGAGCTGCGCCCGACGGATGTCGTGAACAAGGCGGAGGCCGCGTACTCGCTCGCACGCCTGCTCGACCTCGGCCCGGCCCGTACCGGGCTCGTCCGGGAGGCGGTCTCCCGACTCCGTCCACCGAAGCTGACCGGCCCCGAGCGCGTTGTCCTCCGAAGAGCGGTGCGGTTGGTGGGCTACCCCTACGTGTTCGCCGGCACCTCCGAACGCACCCAGCTCGTCTGGCGCTCTCCGCTCGTTCCCAACGAGCTGCCGGGTGGGTTCGACTGTTCCGGGCTCGTGTGGCGGGTCTTCAAGCTGGATCCATCCGCAGGCAGGACGAAGCTGGCAACCGTGATCACCGGCCGGACGACATTCGCGATGAGCGGCGAGGTCAGGCGCGGAGCTCGCATCCCCTTCGCCAAGATCCGGCCTGCTGATCTGCTCTTCTTCGGCTCGGGCGGCCCCGAGTCGCGGCCCTCCGAGGTCGGTCATGCAGGCATCCACCTCGGCAGCGGTTGGTTCATCCACTCCTCGTCGAACGGCGTCACCCTGGAGCCGCTGCAGGGCTGGTACCGCGACCGCTTCGCCTGGGCGAGACGTCCGCTGATGGAGGCCGGGATCACCGTATAGTTGCGCCCGTGAAGTGGAAGAAGCTTCCGGGTGAGGGGGATGTCGAGGACCGCAGGGGTCAGGGTGGCGGCGGCTTCGGGTTCCCCAAGGGCCAGTCCGGGCTTCCCTTCCCCCTGCCGAGGGGTAAGGGCGGGGGCGGGGTGGGACTGCTCGTCCTCATCGCCGTGGCTTTCTTCCTGTTCAAAGGCTTCTCGGGCGGCGCGGGCGACAACAATGGCGTGACACCGATCGACCCCTTCCCCAAGGCGCCCGCGCCGACGGGGAACGAGCCGGCCAACCAGCCCGACGAGCGCTTCGAGTTCGTGAAGTTCGTGTCCAAGGACGTGCAGGACTTCTGGACGCAGCAGTTCGCCGAGGCCGGCAAGGAATACGAGCGCGCCCCCGTCGTCGTGTTCACCTCCGGCACGGTCTCCGGCTGCGGCCCCGCCTCATCGGCGACCGGGCCCTTCTACTGTCCGGCCGACCACAAGGTCTACCTCGACGTCAGCTTCTTCACCACGCTCGCGCAGCGGTTCGGAGCCCCCGGTGACTTCGCGCAGGCGTACGTGATCGCGCACGAGGTCGGTCACCACGTGCAGAACCTGCTCGGGATCGAGCCTGAGATGCGCCGACAGCAACAGGAGGATCCGAGTTCGGCGAACGAGCTCTCCGTGCGGCTCGAGCTGCAGGCCGATTGCCTCTCGGGGGTGTGGGCCTACTCCACGTATCAGCGAGGCATCCTCGAGCCGGGCGACGTCGAGGAGGGTCTGCAGGCAGCTGCGGCCGTCGGCGACGACAGGCTCGGCGCTCGCAGCCCCGAGAGCTGGACGCACGGCTCGGCCGAGCTCCGCACCAAGTGGTTTCAGCGCGGGTTCGAGGGTGGGGACGTGAACGGCTGCGACACCTTCTCGGGCTCTCTCTAGGGCGATCCCGCCAGGGCTCGGGGCCGCAGGGCGGGTTGCTTCAGCGTCCTGCGGTCGTGCATTACGACCCCGCCCGACGACAAGACCCAAACGGGGTGGGCCCCCCGCCCGGCAGCGGCAAGCCGATCCGGGCCGACCATCTGAGCTACCCTCACGGCACAGCGACAGACGAAGGAGACGACCCATGACCGAGCTCGCCGACGCGCCAACCGACACGCCTTCCGGCGCTGTGATCGACATCCCGCATTGGATCGACGGCGCCCGCGTAGCCGGCACTTCCGGTCGCCGGGGACCCGTCTTCAACCCGGCAACCGGGCAACAGTCGGGTGCCGTGCCGCTCGCTTCACTCGAGGAGATCGACGCGACCGTACGCTCCGCGCACGCGGCGTTCGAGTCCTGGCGCTCCGTTTCGCTGGGTAGGCGAGCCGAGATCATGTTCTCGATCCGGGAGATCCTGAACGCGAACCGCAAGGAGATCGCCTCCATCCTCACCGCCGAGCACGGCAAGGTGCTCTCGGACGCCATGGGGGAAGTGGCGCGCGGACTGGAGGTCATCGAGTTCGCCTGCGGCATCCCAACCCTCGTCAAGGGCGGTTTCTCCGAACAGGCCTCGACCGGGGTGGACGTCTACTCGATCCGTCAGCCGCTCGGCGTCGTGGCGGGCATCACGCCGTTCAACTTCCCGGCGATGGTGCCCATGTGGATGTGGGCGCCCGCGATCGCCTGCGGCAACACGTTCGTGCTGAAGCCGTCGGAGAAGGACCCGTCGGCGTCGCTGTTCGTGGCCGAGCTACTGCAGAAGGCCGGTCTGCCCGACGGGGTGTTCAACGTCGTGCACGGCGACAAGGTCGCGGTCGACGGGCTGCTCACTCACCCTCAGGTGTCCGCGGTCAGCTTCGTCGGGTCGACGCCGATCGCGCGGTACATCTACGAGACCGGCACCAAGAACGGCAAGCGCGTGCAGGCGCTCGGCGGCGCCAAGAACCACATGATCGTGCTGCCCGACGCCGACGTGGACATGGCGGCCGATGCCGCGATCTCGGCCGCGTACGGCTCGGCCGGCGAGCGCTGCATGGCGATCTCGGTCGTCGTGGCCGTGGGTGGTGTGGCCGACCCGCTCGTCGAAGCGATCAAGCAGCGGCTGCCGCTGGTCAAGGTCGGCGACGGCATGGATCCGAGCTCGGAGATGGGGCCGCTCGTCACCCGCGAGCACCGCGACAAGGTCTCCGGCTACATCGAGTCGGCCGCGAAGCAGGGCGCGTCGGTGCTGGCGGACGGCCGCGAGACCGCGCCTGCGGGCGACGGGTTCTTCCTCGGTCTCTCGCTGATCGACGACGTGACGACCGAGATGGACTGCTATCGCGACGAGATCTTCGGGCCCGTGCTGTCGATCGTGCGGGCCGGCACCTACGACGAGGCCCTGGGTCTCGTCAACGACAACCCGTACGGCAACGGTGTCGCGATCTTCACCCGCGACGGCGGTGCTGCCCGGCAGTTCCAGTTCGAGGTGAACGCCGGCATGGTCGGGGTCAATGTGCCGATCCCGGTGCCCGTCGCGTACTACTCGTTCGGCGGGTGGAAGGCCTCGCTCTTCGGCGACTCGCACGCGTACGGCCCGGAGAGCATCCACTTCTACACGCGGGGCAAAGTCGTCACGAGCCGCTGGCCAGACCCGGCCACCAGCAAGATCGACCTCGGTTTCCCGCAGACGCGCTAGTGCGGCGACCGTCGCTCGTGACGTGGAACGTTCCGCGGTGTCGTGGTCGCCGCACAGGTTGGAGACGCACACGTCGCGCGATGGACTGAGCGGTGGTCGGGAGCGGTCGGACAGTGCAGAATCTCGGGCGGTGAGCGGGGGGCGGGTCCTGCGGCTTCGTCCCTCGCGCACCCTCGACCCGGCGTGAGGACATCTCTCGTCGATGGCTTCGCAGCCGACTCCGTCGCCCTGGCGGAGCGCTTGCTCGCAGCCCCTGGACGGGTGGTGCTCGTCGGAGAGGGAGCGGTGCCCGAATCCGCGCGGGCGCTCCTCTCCCGCGGGCTGGAGGTGGCCACCCGGGCCGCCGCGCCTGCCGCCGACATCGCCTACGTCGACGTCTGGACGGCGCCGGCCTCTCCGTGGGTGACCGGCCTGCGTTCCACGGGCACGACGATCTCGTCCCTCGCTGACGTTGTGCTTCGGGAGGCGAAGGCACGCACGGTGGCCGTCACGGGGACGGCGGGAAAGACCACGACCACCACGATCGTCGCCCAGCTCCTTCGGTACGCCGGGTTCGCTGTGTCGGCCAGCGACGGCGCGCGCTTCGGAAACATGTGGCCCTCGGCCGTGCACCTCGACCAGCTCGACGCGCTCCAGGCGGGCGAGATCCTCGTGCTCGAGTTGACGAGCTCGCACCTCGCATACTGCTCCGAGCCGGTGGTCGACGTGGCCGTGCTCACCAACTTCTGGCCCGATCACGTGGAGCTGCACGGCTCGGTCGAGGCCTATCGTGAAGCGAAGCGGGTGCTGTTCCGTGGGCAGCGAGCGGAGGCGGCCGTGGTGGTTGCCGCGGCAGACCCCGCAGCGGTAGAGCTCGTATCCGTGTCGCGTGCCCGCCGCGTCGGGTTCGGCCTGGGGGAGAGCGGCATCGGCGCCTTTCAGGAGCACGGCGAGTTGGTGCTCCGCTCCTCGAGTGACGTTGTGCGGCGTCCGCTTCCGGCTCTCGAGCCCTGGCAGGGCCCCATGCTCGGCAACCTGCTGGCGGGGGCTGCGGGTGCACTTGCTACGGGGGCGACGCCGGCAGCCGTGGCGGAAGGCATCGCCCATGTCTCGCTGCCGCCGTTCCGGGCGACCGAGGTCGGCGCAGTCTCCGGTGTCCCGATGATCGACGATGGGATGGCGGCGACCCCGGCCAAGACGGCGGCGACCTTGGCCGGATTCGCGCCGCGATCGGTCGTGCTGATCGCGGGTGGGTACGACGATCTTCCAGAAGGGGTCGTCCACCGGTCACCGGCCGAGCAGGATCTGCTGGACGACGCCTGCCGGGTGGTTGCCTCGCGGGCGAGGTCGGCGGTGCTCTTCGGACCGGTGGGCGACCACCTCGCAGAGCGTCTTCGCGAGGCAGGAGCGTCCTCGCTCGAGGTCGTCGAGACCCTTGACGAGGCCGTGGCCCTCGCAGTGCGGAACGCTTCAGGCGCGGCCGCGATCGTCTTCTCCCCGCTGTACCCCGTCACCTCGACGGACCGTGCGCAGTTCGCCGCGCTCGCTGTGCGACACTCGACGCGATGAAGGTGACGATGATGCTTGCGGACTTTGCGCAGGTGAGTGACGGCAAGCTCACCATCGTCGGCGGTGGCTGGTCGCTGACCGGCCCGGACGCTGTGCCCTTCGCGATCGCCATCCTCGTGCAAGTGCCGTGGCATCTCTCCAACGAGCGTCATGTGATGCGTCTCGAGCTGCTCGATGCCGACGGTCAGGCGGTGCTCGTGGAGACGGACGACGGGGAGAAGCCGCTCGTCGTCTTCGACGACGCGCCCTTCGAGGTGGGACGCCCTGCCGGGCTCAAGCCCGGCACATACCTCGACTTCCCGGTCGCCGTGAACTCCGCCCCGGTGGAGCTCGACTCCGGGCAGTACGAATGGCGCTTCACGATCGACGGCGAGGGTGACGCGGCCTGGCGGCTCCCGTTCACGGTGCGCGAAGCCCCCTCCCCCGATTAGTGCGGCACCTCCGTCCTCTCGCGCCGCCACAGCCGGGCGGGGGGCAACCCCAGTGGGTTCCTTCAGCCGATTGCGCCCGCCCGCCGCTGGCCGGCACGGCCATCGCCAAGGCACGAAGAGCTGGTGCCCCGACAAGAGCGGAGTGGGGCCCTTGAGGGCCTCACCAGGAGTTCGGCCCTCACCAGGGCAGGGGGTCGACGACAACGAAGGTCTGGACCCGTCGGTGTGCGGGAGGCGTGGGCCCACCGTGTAGGAGCCTGGACCGCGGGGCAGCAGAACGTCTTGCGAGGCCCTGAAGGGCCCCGCTCCAACCACCGATCGCATTCGCCCGCGGGTGGCCGGCACGGCCATCACCAAGGCACAACGAGCTCATGCCCCGACAAGAGCGGAGTGGGGCACGGCCATCACCAAGGCACAACGAGCTCGTGCCCCGACGAGAGCGGAGTGGGGCCCTTCAGGGCCTCACCAGGAGTTCGGCCCTCACCAGAGCAGGGGGTCGACGACAACGAACGTCTAGGCCCGTCGGTGTGCGGGAGGCGTGGGCCCACCGTGTAGGAGCCTGGACCGCGGGACAGCAGAACGTCTTGCGAGGCCCTGAAGGGCCCCGCTCCAACCACCGATCGCATCCGCCCGCGGGTGGCCGGCACGGCCATCGCCAACTCACAAGAAGTTCGTTCGGAATGCAGCATCTAAGGGGGTAGCCAGCCCCCGGCGAGACCACAAGATGATCAGGCGGTGACTCCCACCCCGTTTCGCTCGAGCACCGCCTCGGCCGCGTAGTGCACGCCCTCGGCGGCGGTGGGGAAGGCGTAGTGCCCGTGCGCCAGATCCTCCACCGTCACTCCCAGGCTGATCGCGGCGGCGAATCCCTGCACGAACTCCGACGCGCCGCGCAGGACGGCGTGGAGGCCGAGCACGCGAAGAGACTGCTGCTCGTAGACGAGCTTGATCAGGCCGTGCAGCTCCTCGTCTCGGCGCGCCGTGTAGTACGGCCGCAACAGGTTGCCGGCGGGGACGACAGACGCCCCGACCTCGAAGCCCTGCTGCACTGCGTCCTCCTCTGTGAGGCCGGCACCGGCGATCTCAGGGTCGGTGAAGATCGCCCACGGCACGGCGGCGTAGTCGGAGCTGCGTCCGCTGCCACCGAACATGTCGGACACCGCCACCTGCCCCTGGTAGGCGCCCACCGGGGTCAGCATGAGCCCGGCGACGACGTCGCCCACGGCCCAGATGCCGGAGACCGAGGTGCGCTGGTGCTCGTCGACGACGATGCCCTGCGGGACGACCTCCACGCCGATCTCGGCCAGGCCGATGCCTTCGGTGTTCGGCCGGCGGCCGGAGGCCAGCAGGACCTCGTCGACGACGATCTCGCGGCGCTCGCCGGAGACTTCCAGGGTGGCCAGGACGCGTGCGGCGTCGCGTCGGACGGAGACCACAGTGGAGTTGGTGAGAACAGAGATCCCCTCTGCCTCGAGGCCGCGTCGGAGCACGCCGGCAGCCTCACGATCGGCGCGGCCGGCAATGTTGGGGCCGGTCGAGACGATCGTCACCTGCGACCCGAACCGTGCGAACATCTGCCCGAACTCGAGTCCGACGGCGCCGGCGCCGACGACGAGGAGCGCGGTGGGAACCTGGGTCAGCTCGAGCGCCGCCTCGTTGTCCAGCCAGCGGATGTCGTCGATGCCCTCGATCGGCGGGACCGCCAGGCGAGAGCCGGTGGCGACGAGCAAGCGATCGGCGGTCACCTCGCGATCGCCGATCCGCACGGTGCCGGCAGCGACGATCACCCCTTCACCGTCGATCTGGGTCATCCCCTCCAGCCCGTAGCGCTGACGCCAGCGCTCGGGGCCGCCGATCAGCCAGTCCTTTCGCTCCCTCAGCGCGGCGAGCTCGAATCCGATGTCGCCGGTGCGGATGCCGAGGTCGGCACTGACGTGACGGAGATCGTGGAGCAGGTCGGCGGCCGTTGCGTACTGCTTGGTGGGCTTGCACGCGACGGCGCCGCATTCACCGCCCCAGCGTCTGCGCTCGACCACGGCCACGCGGGCACCGTGCTCGCGGATTGCGCGCCGCGCCGCTTCCCCGGCAGCGCCGCCGCCGCCGATGACAACCAGATCGAAATGCTCGCTCATGCTCTGCTCCTTCTGGTGATCGAAAGCTCGGAAGGCGCCGGACGCGCCTCTTCGAAGTGCAGTCGTCCGAGGGGTCGAGTCGTTACGCGGAACCGGACGGGCCGGTACCGCCCGGCTGCTTCGTCGGCTCGTCTAGGCCGCTTCGCAAGCGGCGTTCACGTAGCCGGAGCGAAACGGGCTGGCTTTCCCCGTGTCCGGGTCGTAGCGGTGCCGCCACACGCAGCCGGTGTCGTTGGTGAGTAGGTGAATGGAGACCGAGGTGACGTCCGAGACGGTGCGCACGCGGTGGATGTCGCCGTCCGGGGGGAGGAGCGCGTAGAAGTCGCCTGGCGCCACGGACTGGCTGTGCTGGAAGACCGCTCCCCCTGCCGGTGTCGGCGCATAGACGTCCTCGTGCTGGGCCCCGCGGTAGAGCCCGATCAGTCCCCACGCGAGGTGGTCGTGTACCGGTGTCTGCGCCCCCGGCGGAACCACCAGCGAGAACAGGGTGAGCTGTCCGTCGCCGGAGCGGAAGAGCAACCACTGTCCGATGCCACCACCCATGCCGCTCTGCGGGGCGTCGCGCATGAACTCCTCGGGCAACCACGCCGGATCGTCGAGCAGTGTGCGGAAATCGGGCTTGATCTGCTCGCAGGCCGAGGACGGCGAGACGGCATGTCCGATGGTGTGCCGGACACCGGTGATGAACGATCGCACGAGCGGGGTGTCGAGGAACCACTCGTCCTCGCCGGAGGCGCCGAACGCGTGATCGTGGAGATCGCACACAGGCCGATGATGGCACAGGAAGCGCGTACCTGACGATTGATTCCCGATCGCCGCCAAACGCCCGCGAGACCCTGAAGAGCCCCCGTAGCGTCTCATGCATCAGAACCAGCGGGTGAGGGGCGAGTGGCCACGGCGTCTACCAGCGCAGCAGGTGGGCTGAACCCCTGCGAGGCCCTGAAGGGCTCCGCTCCGTCCTCACGCCGCCAGAGCTGTGCGAGGATTCAGTGGGTTCCTTCAGCAACTCACAAGAAGGTCGCCCCAGAGCCCGCACGGGCTCCAGAACACGGGTCGAGGTTGGCACCAAGATCGCGCGGCGATCAGGCGATGAGCGGCCGGAGGACATCGGCGCTGCAACCGGCGATCAGCGCGGCGGGCACATGCTCGGCGGCCACGCCGGCCAGCGAGCCGTGCGCCGTGTCGACCTCTATCGGCGCCCAGCCTTCGAGTCCGAGCGCCGCGGCACCGCGTGCCGAGCCGATCTCGAGGAGGTCCGCGGTCGTGAAGACGCCCCGAGCCCCGCTTTGCCGCCGGGCGATCCCCTCCAGCTCACGAAGCTCCTCGAGCGGGTCGATGCGCACGTTCGAGTCAGAGCCGATGCAGAGCGAAATGCCGCGGTGGCGGATGCGGATCGCAGGCAGGAAGCCGTCGCCGAGATCAGCCTCGGTGGTCGGGCAGGCGCAGATCGCAGCTCCGGTCGCGCGCAGGAGGTCGAGCTCAGCGCCGTCGGCGTGTGTCGCGTGGACGACGACCGTCCGCTCGGACAGGCAGCCGGTCCGAGCCAGGAGCTCGATCGGCCGGCAGCCGTGCTCGGCCAGGCACTCCTCGATCTCCTTCGGCTGCTCGCAGGCGTGGACGTGTAGCGGGAGGTCCTGGGCGGACGCGTAGCTCCCGATCTCGGCCAACCACTCCGCCGGGCAGGCGCGGACGGAGTGAGGGGCCAGCCCGACAGCGATCCCCTTTTCTCGGAGAGTTTCGATCTCACGCAGATACGCGGCCACGGACTCCTGGCGCATGCGCGGGAGCCCACCTCGGGCGTAGGCGACGTGGAGGCAGACGAACGCGATACCCGCCTCCTCGGCCGCGTCGGCCGCCGCCAGCGCTTCGCTGAGGCCGAGGTAGTGGAACTCGCCGACGGCCGTCCAGCCCGCCGCCAGCATCTCGCGGTACACCGCGACGTACAGCTCCCGCACGGTGTCGGGCGTATGACGGTCGGCCTCGGCCAGCATCCCGTCGCGCCACGTCCAGAAGTCCGTGCCGGCGGCCCGGCCCCGGAGCGCCCGCTGGAAGGCGTGGCTGTGCGCGTTCACGAACCCGGGCAACCGGAGCGGCGTCGGTGTTGCGCTCACGGTCACGCGGCCACCTGGAAGCCGCCGTCTCGCCGCCACGCGACCTCGCCGGCGCGGATCACGGTGTGCACGACATCGGCTGCCAGGTGGTACGCGAGATGGCGCCAGTCGCAGGCGTCGAGGAGGACGATGTCGGCGGCGTAGCCCGGAGCGAGTGCGCCGATGCCGTGGCCACGGCCCAGGACGTACGCAGCGTTCCGCGTGCACCCGACAAGCGCTTCCTCGGGGCTCAGGCCAAGCTGGGTACAGGCGAGCGAACAGACGAGCGGCAGGCTCTCGCAGAACGCGGAGCCGGGATTGAAGTCGGTGGCGAGCGCGACGATCGCTCCGGCGTCCGCGAGCGCGCGCGCGGGCGGCATCGGCCGGCCGAGCACGAGTGCTGCGACCGGAAGGCACACGGCTGCCACGTCGCTGCGGGCGAGCTGCTCGATGCCGCCGGCACCCGTCGCTTCGAGATGGTCGACCGAGCGTGCCTCCAGCTCGACCGCGAGCGGAATCGCTCCCGCCTCCGTGAATTGATCGCCGTGCAGACGCAGGGTCAAGCCGGCGGCCTGGCACGCTTCGAGGTAGCGGCGCGCCTGGTGGAGGTCGAACGCCCCCCGTTCGAGGAAGACGTCGGCTGCCTCAGCGATGTCCGCGGCCGCCGGCAGCACCTCGGCGATGAGGAACTCGACGTAGGCGTCTGCACCGGCGTGCTCGGGGGGAACGGTATGGGCGCCGAGCCACGTGGGTATGCCGCCGGCGGCGCGCACGGCCCGAAGCTGCGCGAGTTCCGTCTCCCGGTCGAGGCCGTAGCCCGACTTGCCTTCGAACGTGGTCGTCCCGTGTCGCAGCAGCCACGAGGCGTGGCGCGCAGTGGTGGCGGCCAGGGCCTCCTCTCCGGCGGCGCGGGTGGCACGCACGGTGGAGAGGATGCCGGCGCCGGCGGCGTGCAGCTCCTCATATGAGGCTCCACGCGCGCGCAGGGCGAACTCACCCACACGATCGCCGGCGAAGCAGAGGTGGGTATGGCAGTCGACCAGGCCCGGTATCGCGCAGAGACCGCTGCCGTCGATCTCGACGACGTCGCCCCCGAGGGAGCCCAGATCGATCATCGCGCCGACCGCTTCGATCAGCCCGTCGGGACCGCTCAGGACATAGCCGTGCTCGATCGTGCGCACATCGCCGAGCGCCGCGCCGCGTGCCGGCCCGGGGTCTGCCGGGGGCGTGGCGATCTGGGCGAGATCGCGCACGAGCAGCCGCTCACTCTGCCCGCTCCCGCCCCCACGTCGCGCGTCGTCCCCCGGGATCGGCCGCGCGCCGCTCATCGCAGGCCACCGCTCATCGCAGGCCGGCGCTCGGCAGATCGAGGCCGAACGTCCGCGCCTCGTCTATCGCATCCTCGTAGCCGGCATCGACGTGGCGCATCACGCCCGTGCCAGGATCCGCGGTCAGCACCCGCTCGAGCCGGCGCGCCGCCTCCTCGCTCCCGTCGGCGAGGACGACCATGCCCGCGTGGATCGAGTTGCCGATCCCGACCCCGCCTCCGTGGTGAACCGAGACCCACGTCGCACCCGCCGCCGTGTTGAGGAGCGCGTTGAGGATCGGCCAGTCGGCGATCGCGTCGGATCCGTCCTTCATCGCTTCCGTCTCACGGTACGGAGAGGCGACCGAACCGGAGTCGAGATGGTCGCGCCCGATGACGATGGGGGCCGAGACGTGCCCCGTTCGCACGAGCTCGTTCATCGCCAGCCCCGCCCGCGCGCGGTCACCGAGCCCGAGCCAGCAGATCCGCGCAGGTAGCCCCTGGTGAGCCACCAGCGAGGGAGCCATCGCCAGCCAGCGCTGCAGCAGGGCGTCGCCCGGGAAGAGCTCCTTGAGAGTCTCGTCGATGACGGCGATGTCACCGGGATCTCCCGAGAGCGCAACCCAACGGAACGGCCCGATGCCACGGCAGAACAGCGGTCGAATATAGGCCGGGACGAAGCCCGGATATGAGAAGGCCTCCGCTAGCCCACCTGCAGCGGCCTCACCTCGCAGATTGTTGCCATAGTCGAAAACATAACACCCCATCCGGACGAACTCGGTCAGCGCCCGGCAGTGCGCGACGATCGAGTTCGTGGCCAGCTCGAGGTAGCGGTCGGGATCGAGGCGGCGGAGCTGGGCGGCTTCCTCGAACGGCACCTCCGCAGGGATGTAGCCGGTGAGCGGATCGTGCGCCGAGGTCTGGTCGGTGACGAGATCGAACCGCTCGCCCCGCGCGACCAGTTCCGGCAGCACGTCGGCGGCGTTGCCCAGCAGCGCCACGGACAGCGGCCTGCGTTCCACAGCGGCCGACCGCACGCGCGCCAGCGCGTCGTCGAGCGAACTCGCCTGCTCGTGGACGTAGCGCGTCTCCAGCCGCCGGTCGATCCTCGACTGATCGATCTCCACGCACAGGATGGCCGCGCCGGCCATCGTGGCGGCGAGCGGCTGGGCGCCACCCATTCCCCCGAGACCGGAGGTGAGGATCGTCCTCCCGGTCAGGTCGGCCGAACCGAAATGACACTCGCCCGCGGCCGCGAAGGTCTGGTAGGTGCCCTGCACGATCCCCTGGGTGCCGATGTAGATCCAGGAGCCGGCGGTCATTTGCCCGAACATGGTCAGCCCCTCGGCCTCGAGGCGGCGAAACTCCGGCCAGGTCGCCCAGCGCGGGACGATCAGGGAGTTGGCGATCAGCACGCGCGGCGCGTCCGCGTGGGTGCGAAACACACCCACGGGCTTGCCCGACTGGACGAGCAGTGTCTCGTCGTCCCGTAGGCGCAGCAGTGTCTGCACGATGGCGCGCAGAGCGTCGTGTGAACGGGCGGCGCGGCCACTGCCGCCGTACACGACGAGCTCCTCTGGATGCTCGGCCACCTCGGGGTCGAGGTTGTTGAGCAGCATCCGCAGAGGCGCCTCGGTCTGCCAGGAGCCGGCCGTGAGCCGGCTGCCGCGCGGCGAGCGGACGCTCGAGAGGTCGCCGACGAGGCTCTCGACGGTCTCGTCGGCGGTCACTGCGGACTGTCGATTGCGACGAGGGCGGTGAGCGTCGAGCCGTTACGCCGGCGCCCTGCCGGGTGGAGTGAACCCGGACTGCCTGGAGGGTCGAACGATCGGCTTTCTGTCCTCGTCTCGACCACCGTCGGGGATTGTACGACGATCGGTGTCGGTTGCCCCGCGCCCGGGGGAATGGGAGAATCGAGACTGCGAATGGAGGCGGGAAACGAGCAGGTGAGGACGATCGGGCGCACGCGGTTCGTCTTCGACCTGCGCGCCCTCGCGTGACGACGCCCACCGTCGACTTCCATCAGCACCTGTGGCCCGCCACGTTCATCGCCCTGCTTCGTCGCCGGACCGCTCCGCCCCGCCTCGAGGGCACGACGCTCGTCACCATCGAGGGTGCCTTCGCCTTCGACCAGGGTGATCACCACCTGCCAACCAGGATCGCGTTGCTCGACCGTGACGGCATCGACCTCGCGATCGCCTCGCTGCAGTCCACGCTCGGAGTCGGGGAGCTTCCGGCTGGAGAGCGCGAAGAGCTCGAGGAAACCTGGATGGAGGGAACGCGAGGCCTGATCGCGGACGCGGACGGCAGGATGGCTGCGCTCGCGCCGTGGTGCGTGCGCGAGGGGTTCGTCGGGACCTCGGTGGGTGCCTCGGCCCTGCTCCGCTCGAACGGCCCCGCCGCCCTCGACGAGCTCGCTCGGACCGGTGGCGCAGTCTTCGTCCATCCGGAAGCGCATGTGTCTCCGCGTGGGCGGCCGGCCTGGTGGGCCTGGACCGCCGGCTACACGGCCCAGATGCAGTCCGCCTACCTGGCCTGGCTGGATGGCGGACGTGAGCGCTATCCCGGGCTGCGAATCGTCTTCGCGATCCTGGCCGGCGGCGGTCCGTTCCATCACGAGCGGCTCGCCCATCGCGGTGTCGATGTACGAAGCGCGCTCGACGCCGACGTGTTCTTCGACACCGCCACCTACGGGCGACGCGCGATCGAGCTGTGCCTCGAGACGTTCGGCGTCGAGTGCCTCGTCTACGGCAGCGACGTGCCCGTCGTCGAGCCCAGCGCCACCCTGTCGGCTGTTCGCGGCTTCGGCGACTCCGTGGCCCGTCTCCTGCTGACCGACAACCCGGCGAGGATCCTGCCGTGACCGACATTGCCACCTACATCGCCGCGTCCGTTCCTGCGAACGTCGATCTGGACGAGACCGGCTGTCGCAAGCTGGGAGTGGCTCTCGCTGCCGAGGAATCGCTGTGGCGTCACCTGGTTCGCCACGACCCGGACGAGCGGTTCTACCACCAGCTCTACCGCGACCCGAACGTCGACGTCTGGCTCATCTGCTGGCTCGACGAGCAGTCGACCGGCTATCACGACCACGATCGCTCGGGCGGCGGCGTCGTCGTCACCGAGGGCACGCTGAACGAGGACTTCTTCGTCAAGGGGGACGATGGCTGGATCCGCGAGGAGACCCGCGAGCACGCCGCCGGAGGATGGTTCGAGTTCGACGCGACCTACATCCACGGTGTGCGCCACGGCGGGGCCGGACCGGCGACCTCGATCCATGTCTACTCGCCGGCACTCTGGAGGATGGGCCACTACGAGCCGGACGAGAACGGCATCCTGCGGCGCATCTCGATCACCTACGCCGACGACCTCATCGGCGTCGCATGACCGGAGCCTTCACGCTCGTTCCCGGCGCGCTCACGCTGGAGCAACTCGAGGTCGTGCACAGGGGTGGGTCGCCCGTGACCCTGGACGCGGGTTCGCGAGACAGGGTGAGGGCGGCTGCCGCTGTCGTCGCGCAAGCCGCACGCTCGGAGTCTCCGGTCTACGGTGTCAATACGGGCTTCGGCAAGCTGGCGACGGAGCGGATCGGCCCGTCCGAGCTCGCGACTCTGCAGCTCGGCCTGATCCGCTCGCACGCGACTGGTGTCGGCGAGCCGCTGTCGGCGCCCGTGGTGCGGCTCGTCCTGCTCCTCAAGGCCGCCTCCCTCGCCCGTGGCGCCTCCGGCGTGCGCCAGGAGGTGATCGACCTGCTGCTGCGACTGCTCGACGAGGGTCTCGTTCCGCACATCCCCGCGCAAGGCTCCGTCGGCGCGTCGGGCGACCTCGCGCCGCTGGCGCATCTCGCGGCCGCGCTCATCGGGGAGGGGGCCTTCCTGGCGGAGGACGGATCGCTGCTGCCGGCCGCCACCGTTCTCCGGGAACGAGGCGTCGGGCCGCTCGTCCTGGCGCCGAAGGAGGGTCTGGCCCTGGTCAACGGCACCCAGATCTCGACGGCGCTCGCCCTCCATGCCCTGCTCTCGTTCGAGCCGGTGCTCGAGGCCGCGCTCGTGGTGGGCGCGCTCACCGTCGATGCCGCGCGCGGGAGCGACGGTCCGTTCGATCCCAGAATCCACGAGCTGCGCGGGCAGCCGGGACAGATCGATGTCGCCCGCTACTACCGGGCGCTGCTCGCCGGCAGCGAGATCAGGCTCTCCCATCTCGAAGGTGACGATCGCGTGCAGGATCCGTACTGCCTGCGCTGCCAACCCCAAGTGGTAGGGGCGTGTCTCGATCAGCTTCGGCACGCTGCGCTCGTGCTCGTCCGCGAAGCGAACGCGGTCACCGACAACCCGCTGGTCTTCCCGGAGACAGGCGAGCTCGTTTCCGGAGGCAACTTCCATGCCGAGCCTGTCGCCTTGGCCGCCGACGCCATGGCCGTGGCCATCGCCGAGGTCGGGGCGATCGCGGAGCGGCGGATCGCGATGCTCATCGACTCGGGCGTCTCCCGCCTGCCTCCGTTTCTGACCGGCGATGCGGGGCTCAACTCCGGTTTCATGATCGCCCACGTCACCGCGGCCTCGCTCGCCTCCGAGAACAAGTCGCTTGCCCACCCGGCCAGTGTCGATTCCCTGCCGACCTCGGCCAACCAGGAGGACCATGTCTCGATGGCGACCTTCGCCGCGCGTCGCTTGCAGGCGATGGTGTGGAACACGGCGCACATCCTCGGCATCGAGCTGCTGGCCGCCGCTCAGGGCGTGGACTTCCTCCGTCCGCTGACGAGCGCCTCGGCGCTCGAGCAGGCGCACGCGCTGGTCCGTCGCGTGAGCCCGCGCCTCGCTGCGGATCGCTCGCTTGCCCCTGACATCGCCGCCGCCACCGAGCTGATCACGAAGGGCGCCCTGTCGCGCGTCTTCCGCACCCTGCCCGACCTGCCCGCCCTCTGGACACCGGCCTAGCGCGGCGACCTTCAACGTCCGGTCTGAAGCCGTCGTTGCGACTGGTTCCGGCTGCGAGTGCGGGGGCGAGTTCCTCGTGAGCCCCTGAAGGAACCCACTACGCGCACCAGGCAGCGACGACCTTCAGCCGGGCCCCTGCTCCCCCGCGGCGGTCTTCCGTGCCTCGAGCATCCGAGCCACGAGCTCACACGCCTTGCGGGCGGCGGCGAGCGGGTCGGCGCCGGCGATCCGGGAGGCGGCGTACCCGACCATGAACACGTCTCCGGCGCCGGTCGCCTGCACGCCTTCCACGACCCACGGGGCCGGGATCGCCTGGTGCCCTCCGTCAACGAAGACCTCGGCTCCCCGTGAGCCGTAGGTGAGCAGGATCTCGGGCACGCCGAGCCGCACCGCAACCTGCTCGTCGAAGGCACCATTCGCGACGATGGCCGCCTCCTCCTCGGAGAGCTTCAACGCCTGGACGTGCCGGAGGACGGCGGGATCGTACCCGTCGTCGAGAACGAGCGGACCCGTGACCGGGGAGCGCACGAGCCCCTGGCCGTCGAGTGAGAGGAGACAGTCCTCGGCAGCGAGGGCGGCGAGCGTCTTGGCTGGGAAATGGCTGCGAAAGAGCGGTGCGACGTGGATCCAGCCTGCCGAGGACGCCACCGCGCGCACTTCGTCCGGCGTCCACGCATCGCCGACGGCGTCGACGTTGATCGTGCGGTCGTCGCCGTCGTAGTCGATCCGGAACGCGCTCGTCTCGCGGGACGGGAGGACGGTGACGGGCACCCCGAGGGCGGCAAGCGTGTCCTCGAAAACGGGCAGGTCGGCGGAGGCGCACCGTGTGAGGATCTCGCCCTCGGTACCGAGAGCGCGCAGCGCCTCGCCGCTGAACGCGGGGCAGCCTCCGGGGGTGACGGCAGCCCCGTCGACCCGGTCGAGCGAGAGGTTGCCGATCACCGCGAGCCGTGCCATCCGGCGAGCCTAGCCCGCATCTTTCACCTGGCGTGATCGCGAGGCGCCGTCCGGGTTGTCAGAACGTGTGGGGAAGGGATCGTGCAGGCGGGGGCCTTCGCGACGCCTTCCCCACGCGGAGCGGGGAGCCGGCCTGGCAGGCCGGACAGGCTGCAACGCCCGCGTCAGATGAAGATCCGGGCTAACCCGGGGCTGCGACCCCCGCGGGCGGGCGCGTGGCCGCTCTTCACTCGGACGGGGCGACCGTGAGCCGTTGCCGTCCGAGGACGATCCCGGCACCGATCACGAATCCGCCGACGAGCTGCGAGATGCTGAGCGACTCGGAGAGGACGATCACGGCGAAGAGGGCCCCGAGGAAGGGCTGCAGGTTGCCGAACAGCGAAGCCCTCCCGGGGCCGACGCGGTCGATTGCCGTGAACCAGAGGACGTTGCCGAGTCCGATCGAGATCACGGCCCCGTAGACCAGCGCGCTCCAGGCGAGCGCGTTGGGCGCGCCCCAGTCGTGGCCGGCAAGGGCCGTGCTGGAGACGACGCACAGCCCGATCGCCCCCATGATGCCGGTGATCGCGTTGACGGCCAGCGGGGAGTGACGCCGCATGAGCGGTACGAGTATCACGCAGAACAGGGCGAATGACGAGGTCGCGAACAGGGCCAGCCCGATCCCGGAGATGTTGGCCGAGAGCCCACCCGACGCACCCACCGCGACGAGTGCGACGCCCGAGAACGAGATCCCCGTCGCCAGCCAGTGTCGCGCCTGCAACCGTTCGGTCCCGCTGAGATGTGCGATCAAGGAGATGAAAATGGGAAGCGTCCCGAAGATCAGCGCCACCGTGGAGGCGGAGATCAGTCGCACCGAGTGGGCGAAGGCGATCTGGTTGAGAACGATGCCGATCGTCGCCGCCCCGGCCAGGAACATGAGGTCACGCCTGCCCACGCGAAGGCTATGCCCGCGCCAGAGGGCAAGAGCCGTCAGCGTCGCGCCCGCGAGAACCCAGCGGAGGGGGGCGAAGGCGAGTGGTTCGAACCCGTTGGTGAGGCCGTAGCGGATCGCGGTGAAGTTGAAGCTCCACAGCAGGACCGTCCCCAATAGCAGGGTCTCAGCGGGAACACGGCGCACTCGTCGAGCCTAATCGTGGAGCTCGTGGCCGCGCCGAGGTCACGGCGGCTGCGCAGCGGCGGCCGGCCGACTCAGAGCGTCTCCATCGGCGAGGCCGGATCTATCGCCGGCGCGCGAACCGGTCCGCCTGTGCTCCGCGGAGGAGTACCGTGAGGCGGCGAACCGCTCCGTTTCTCGGATCTCTGTGGTCCCGGCCCGAATATGATGCGCTTTCTCAGTATCACCCTGGGACGAGGGAGATAGTGTCGGACTCGCACAACGGAGGGGAGCACCCATGAGCATTGCGTCGCGCGGCGCCACGATGGCGGTCGACTGGGAGCAGCGGATCGACTTCGCCAGGCTCCGGAGTGAGCGGCTGGAGAAGGCGCGAGCCTCGTTGCGGGAGTCCTCGCTGGGGGCTGTGTTGCTGTTCGACCAGAACAACATCCGCTACGTCTCGAGCACGCATATCGGCGAGTGGGCCCGGGACAAGAGCGCGCGGTGCGTGCTGCTGCCCCGTGAGGGTGACCCCGTGCTCTGGGATTTCGGCTCGGCGGCGAAGCATCACCGGCTGTACGCGCCGTGGCTCCCGGAGTCGAGCTGGCAGGCGGGCGTCACCTCCATGCGCGGGGCGATGCCCCGCGAAACCGGCATGCCGGATGCCCTCGCCGCTCGCATCCACCGGGAGCTCGCGGATCGCGGGCTCACGGGTGAGCCGCTGGGAATCGACCTGACGGACATGGAGACGCTCTACTCGTTGCAGCGTCAGGGCCTCGAGACGGCCGACGCGCAACCCGTGATGATGCGGGCCCGCGCGCTCAAGACCGTGGACGAGATCGCGCTGCTCGAACACGCTGCCGCGATCGTCGACGCGGTCTACGACGAGATTTACCGCCTGCTGCGTCCAGGTGCGCGCGAGCATGAGATCGTGGCCCGGGCCATGCAGCTGCTCTTCGAGCTCGGCTCCGAGCAGGTCGAAGCGATCAATGCGGTCTCGGGGGATCGCTGCAACCCGCACCCGCATGTGTTCTCCGACCGCCTGCTGCGGCCCGGGGATCAGGCCTTCTTCGACGTCATCCATTCGTTCATGGGGTATCGGACGTGCTACTACCGCACGTTCAATGTGGGTGGAGTCACCCATTCACAGATCGACGCGTACAAGCAGTGCCGTGAGTGGCTCGACAACGCCATCGAGCTGGTGCGGCCCGGCGCCACGACGGATCAGATCGCGAGTGTCTGGCCGACCGCGCAGGAGCTCGGCTTCCCGGACGAGCAATCGTGTTTCGGCCTGCAGTTCGGGCACGGCCTCGGGGTCGGCCTGTACGAGGCACCGATGATCTCCCGTGTCCATTCGCTGGAGCACCCGATCGAGATCGAGGAGGGCATGGTGTTCGCGCTCGAGACCTACTGCGCGGCCAGCGACGGCGAATCTGCAGCCCGCATCGAGGAGGAGGTCGTCGTCACCGCGGAGGGATGCCGCATCATCACGAGATTCCCGGCCGAGGAGCTGCTCGTCTGCGGCAAGACCTACGTGCGCGGCGCCGACCTGCTCGAGCGCGAAAGCTCATCCGTCTGAGCAACGACATCCCGCCCGCACACCCGGCGCCACTCGCCCACGCACCCACGGAGGAGTCATGAAAGGCCTGCATCACGTCGGCATCACCGTCAAGGATCTCGATGCGTCGATCCGCTTCTACCACGACGTTCTCGGACTGCAGTTCTCGAACGAGCCGAGCCCCTGGTTCGAGGGGGAGGGGTTGGGCCAGGCGGTCGGGGTTCCCGGGGCTGCCCTGCGGCAGGTGAGTCTGCTGCTCGGGGACACGACGCTCGAGCTCCTCGAGTACAAGAGCCCGCCGAGCGAGACCACGGCACCGCTCAAGTCGAACAACCGGGGAGCCTCGCACGTCGGCTTCCTCGTCGAGGACATCGAGGCGAAGAAGGCCGAGCTCGAGGCGAAGGGCATCGAGTTCTACGGTGCGGTCAACGTCGTCGACGAGGGTGTGCTCGCCGGCTGGAGGTGGGTGTACTTCGACGATCCGGACGGCTACCCGCTCGAGCTCGTGCAGGTGGCGTACTACAACGAGGAGGAGCGGCGCGCGGGAATCGCCGCGTATCTCGCCTCGCGGTAGCGGCGCCGCCCGAGCGTCCACGTCCGACCTCGACTGCCTGCAGGGGTCCGCGGAGATCGCGCTGCCGTGGGTCTGCGAGCGCGCAACCATCACGCTGGGGACTGCGATCAGGCCAGCAGCGGTGTCGCTGGTCGGCTCGGCTACATGCTGGCGGCTTCATAGTAAGTCGGCCGTACGAACCGCATCCCTGCGTCTCGCGGGTGCAGAAACGACACCGCGCAACGCTGAAGCGTCGCGCGTTGATCACCTCTGCCCTTGACCATGAAGGCCCCGCTCTTGCGGGGCCTTCATGGTCAAGCACTGAGGTGGAGCGTGCCGGGCTCGAACCGGCGACCCCCAGCTTGCAAAGCTGGTGCTCTCCCAACTGAGCTAACGCCCCGAAGAGGAAAAGTGTAGACGGCTCCGCGGTCTGCCGGCTCGTCGGCGCCGGCAGGAGAACAGGCGTGTCAGCTGCCGTTCCCCGATTGTCGGGTGCCCTGGTCTTGGAGGCGACGGAGGCCGCCTGCGAAGCTGTGTTGCTGGGTGACCGCGGTCGCGCTGGTCTGCTGGCGCTCGAGACGGGCGAGACGGGATTCCAGGTCGCCGCCGCCGAAGGCACCCCAGGCGTGATCCTCCTGCTCGGCCAGCTCACGCTCGCGCTGCGCGACGATGCGCTCGCGGGCTGCCAGGGCCTCGCTGCGGGCGGCGAGCTCGCGCTGGGTGCGGCCGAACATCTTCTCCGCCTCGCGCAACTCCGCGAGACGCGCCTCGATCTGGGCTAGTCGGTCGCCGTCCGGATCAGGTGGCGCCTCTGGGATGATCCCGCCGCCGGGCCTCTCGGCCAGCTCGGCCTCGCGTCGGGTGAGGGTGGCTTCGCGGTCCTCGAGCTCACGTCTCAGTGCTGCCAAGGCCTGATCGTCCACGGCGGAGGGGCCGGCGGCTCGGGTCGCCGCGGCTCGCTCCAGGTCAGCTTCGCGTTCGGTGAGCTGACGCTCACGGCGGTCGAGCTCCGCATTCCGGGCGAAGAGCACGGCGTCGCGGTCGGTGCCCAGCGAGAGTGCGAAGTCCTCCGGAGCCTTGCCGGCACGCACGTCGCGCAGCGCCGCACGAAGCTCCTGTTCGCGCTCCTCGACCGACCCGATACGGTCGGCCAGCTGCAGCTTGAGGCGCTCCAGCTCGTGCCGCTGCTCGCGCAGCAGGACACGCTCGTCCTCCGGGCTCGTCGCCTCGTCCCTCCGCTTGCGCCCCATGCAAGAAGTGTACGGGGGAGGCGGGGCCATCCCTGCAAGAACGCCCGAGCTGTTGCGCCGGCCGGGCAGACAAACGACCGGGCGGCGACCCGGTCGTCTGTCCGGAGGGGACTTGGTGGGGTGGAGTGCTACGCGGCGCGCTCGAGGCGCTCTTCTGCGCGCGCCCGGCGCACGATCTCCTGCGGATCGCCGAAGCGGATGCGGGCCCGCTCGGCGCGCTGCGCAGCCCACAGCTGCTGCAGGCGCTCGTCCATTTCCTTGATCTTGGCGACGAGCTCCGGATCGCGGCCCGCCGAGAGGGCGTACCGCAACTCCGAGCGCTCCTCGCTCAAGATCTCGATTTCCGCGTGGATGGATGTAATCGTGATGCTCATATGCCGTTCAAACGAGGGTACGGCACCGGGCATTCCGTTGTCACTGTGTTTAACGGTCCGCTAACACATCTTCACCAAAGCGCTACGTAACGCCCGGGCCGGGGCACGCGCCACGCCTGAGCTTGCCGTGGGCGACGGGGCGGTGAAGTTCGCATGCGCGTAGAGCCCGCACGCTTGAGGCGCAGCACGCGGGCGAGTTCACGTACTGGGCCGATCCCGCACGCTGCAGCCGGAGCTCAGTCGTAGCCGAGGTCGGCCAGGCGGTCTTCGTCGAGGCCGAAGTAGTGGCCGAGCTCGTGCAGGACGGTGATGCGGATCTCCCGCACGAGGTCGACCGGATCGGGGAAGTCCGCCTCCAGCGGCAGCCGGTACACGGCGATCCGGGCAGGCAGACCGCCCGGCTGGGGACCGCCGTCGACGAGTGAGACCCCGTCGAAGAGGCCGTAGAGATCCGGCTCCTCCTCGTTCTCCTCCTCCACCACGACTGCCACGTTGACGAGCGCCTGGGCGATCTCCTCCGGCAGCGAGTCGAGCGCATCGCGCACGTGACGCTCGAAGTCGCTCACCAAGGCGCCGTCCTCTCCGGACGGCGGCGGGCGAAGAGCCACACTGCCAGCAGCCCGAACGCGAACCCGCCGACATGCGCGAAGAAGGCCACACCGCCACCCTCCTGCGGCTGCAGCACCGAGAAGCCGCCCACCACGAGCTGGAAACCGAACCACAAGCCGAGGTACCAGAGTGCCCGCACCTGCCAGAACATGAAGAACACGAGCGTCGTGATGCGGGCGTTTGGGTAGAGGACGATGTACGCGCCCATGACCGCGGCGATCGCGCCGCTGGCGCCGACGTTCGGGATCTGCGCAGCCGTGTCGCCCTGGAAGGCGAACGTGACCGCGGTCTGCGCCGCGGTCGCCGCGGCGCCGCCGAGTAGATAGAACGCGAGGAACCCGACCTTCCCCATCGCATCCTCGACGTTGTTGCCGAAGATCCAGAGGAAGAGCATGTTGCCGATGATGTGCTCCCAGCCGCCGTGCATGAACATCGACGTGAGCACGGTGACCGGCCACGCGAACCCGGGTGTGCTGCAACTGCCGTCCACTGCACACGGGAAGTAGGCGCCGTCCACGACGGATTCGTTCAGGTTCGGCAGCTGCCACAGGATCCAGACCAGGAGGTTGATCGCGATCAGCACCCACGTCACGAGCGGGCGGGTGAGACCGGGCTGGCTGTCGCGAATCGGGAGCACGGGCGGACCTGGGCTCAGCGGATGACGAGCGCCATCACGGCCTTCTGCGTGTGCAGCCGGTTCTCCGCCTGATCCCAGACCAGGGATCGGGGGCCGTAGAGCAGCTCCTCGGTGATCTCCTCACCCACGTGCGCCGGCAGGCAGTGCAGCACGACCGCCTCGGTGTCGGCGAGCCCGAGTTTCCGCGCGTCGAGCTGGAACGAGGCGAGGTCGTGTAGCCGCCGCTCGCGCTCGTCGTCCTGCCCCATGCTCGTCCAGACGTCGGTGTAGAGAACCTGCGCACCGGTCGCCGCCTGCTCAGGATCGTTGGTCAGCGTGACAGTCCCGCCAGCTGCGCCAGCCTCGGCCCGCGAGATCTCGACGAAGTCGGCCCGCGGCTCGTAGCCCACCGGAGTGGCGGCCACGAACTCCATCCCGAATCGCGCGGCGATACGCATCAACGAGTGGCACACGTTGTTGCCGTCACCGAGGTAGGCGAGCCGGAGGCCGGCCAGCGTGCCGAAGCGCTCGCGAATGGTCATGGCGTCGGCGAGCGCCTGCAGCGGATGCGTGTCGTCGGTGAGGCCGTTGATCACGGGGACGCTCGCATGCTCCGCGAAAGCATCCACCTCGGACTGGTCGTACGTGCGGATGAGAATGGCAGAGAGGAAGCGCGAGAGGACGAGCGCGGTGTCGCGCGTGCTCTCGCCCCGCGAGAGCTGGAGATCGGCGGCCGGGACATACAGAGCGAGGCCGCCCAGCTCCGCGATGCCCACCTCGGAGCTGATCCTCGTCCGCGTCGACGCCTTGCGGAAGATCAGGCCGACCGTGCGGCCGGGGAGGATGCGCAGTTCCTTGCGTCGTGCCCTCTCTTGCTTCAGCTCGTCGGCGAGGTCGAGCGCGACCGTCAGCTCCTCCGTCGACCAGTCGGCGATCCGGGTGAAGCTCCGGCCCTTGAGCAGATCGGGGATGCCCGCCATCCGCTGATCGTAGCCACGTTCGAGCAGGCCACTCAGGTCGTCCCGTCAGGGTTTTCACCGTGATCGGGCGGACCGGAATGGACTAGGATCATCTGCATGTCGACCTTCGGTGACGCCCTCAACGGCCAGATCGCGTACGAGTTCGGCGCCTCGCAGCAGTATGTGGCGATCGCCGTCTTCTACGACGCGCAGACCCTTCCCCAGCTCGCGGCGCACTTCTACCGCCAGTCGGTGGAGGAACGGAACCACGCGATGATGATGGTGCAGTACCTGCTCGACGCCGACGAGACCGTCGCCGTCCCCGGCGTCGCGGAGCCGCTCAGGGAATTCTCCGACGTGGTCGCGCCGGTAGCGCTCGCGCTCGAGCAGGAGCGGCGGGTGACCGCGCAGATCGCCGACCTCGTCAAGCTCGCGCGCGCGGAGACGGATCTCGTGGCCGAGCAGTTCCTCTACTGGTTCCTGCAGGAACAGCGCGAGGAGGTGTCCTCGATGTCGTCGCTCCTCGACGTGATCACACGCTCGCGCGACAACGTGATGCTCGTCGAGGAGTACCTGGCACGCGAGGCCGGAGGCCAGAACCCACTCGAGGCCGGCGCTCCCCCGGCAGCCGGCGGCGTGCACTAGCCGACCCCGATGCGCGAGTTGACGTTGACGACCGAGCGGCCGAGCCAGTTGGTGGACATCACCGAGCGCGTCCGCGACGCCGTCAACGGTACGCAAGGCTCCGCCGCGCTCGTCTACGTCCCGCACACGACGGCGGGGGTGACGATCAACGAGAAGATCGACCCGGTGTTGCTGGAGGACCTCGAGCGGGCGCTGGCGCGGGTTGCCGGCGACCCGGCCGCCTACGGCCACGACGACGACGACGGGCCGAACGGCGCATCGCACCTGCGCGCCTCGGTCGTCGGTCCCCAGGTGCTGATCCCGTTGGCCGCGGACGGTTCGCTCCAGCTCGGTACGTACCAAGGCATCTTCCTCTGCGAGTTCGACGGGCCGCGCGACCGGCGCGTCATCGTCACCGTGCTCGCGTAACGCGGCACCTCCTTCCGGAGTTCCCGGTGGTCGTCTGGAGACACGCGCTGCGCCGCAGGACGCCAAAGCGTGCCGGGGGCTGTACGCTGGCTGGCCGATGGCAGCGCCCGTTCGCAAAGGAGACGAGGTCGACCTCGTCGTGGAATCTCTCGCCTACGGCGGGAATGGCGTCGCCCGCACGGATGGGTTCGTGGTCTTCGTCCGCAACGGCCTTCCCGGCGACACGGTGCGGGCCCGCGTCACCAAGGTCAAGCGCGGATTTGCCGAGGCGATCCTCGTCGACGTCGTGGCGCCCGGCCCCGATCGGGTGGAGGCGCCCTGCGCGCACTTCGGCCTGTGCGGCGGCTGCCGCTTCCAGGATCTCGCTTACGCCCGCCAAGTCGAGCAGAAGGCGGTGCAGGTACGCGACGCGCTGATCCGCATCGGCGGCATCGCCGACCCGCCGCTCGAGCCGATCCTGCCGGCGCACTCCCAGTTCCGCTACCGCAACAAGCTCGAGTACTCCATCACCCAGACCGAGGACGGGCCTTCCTTCGGATTCCACCGGGCCGGCCGCTGGGACGAGGTGTTGCCGATCGACGAGTGCCTGATCACCTCCGAGCTCGGGAATGCCGTACGCCGTACCGTCCAGCAGTGGGCGCGCGCCGAGGGGCTTCCGGCGTACGACCAGCGCGACCAGAGCGGGTACCTGCGACATCTGGTGGTGCGCGAGGGCCGGAACACCGGGCAGGTTCTCGTGATGCTCGTGACCGCACGAGGCGAGAAGTTCGACGGAGACTTCTTCGTCGAGACGGTTCGGCGCCACCCCGAGGTGCGCTCGATCCACTGGGCGGTCAACGACACTCCGGCGGAGATCACCAACCTGCCCAGCAAGCTGCTGTGGGGTGACCCCTGGATCGAGGAGGAGTTGCTCGGGCTCCGCTTCCGTGTACGTCCGAACGCGTTCCTGCAGACGAACACCGAGATGGCCGAGGAGCTGTACCGGATCGCCCGCTCCTACGCTGCGCTTGGCGGCGGCGAGACGGTTTGGGATCTCTACTGCGGCACCGGCACGATCGCGCTCGCGCTGGCTGCCGAGGCGGCGACGGTGTGGGGGATCGAGATCTCGGAGGAGGCCGTGGCCTGTGCGATCGAGAACGCGGAGCTGAACGGCGTGGCCAACGCCAAGTTCTTCGCCGGCAGCGTCGGCGACGCGATCCGCGAGCTGCCCGAGCATTCGGGCGCCCCCGACCTCGTCGTGGTCGACCCCCCGCGGGCGGGGCTCGCGGGCAAGGCCCTACGCCGCACCGGCGAGGTTGGCGCGGCGCGCATCGTCTACGTCTCCTGCAACCCGACGACGCTGGCCGGCGACCTCAAGGTGCTGCGCGAGGAGTTCGGCTACGAGCTCATCCGCTGCCAGCCCGTGGACATGTTCCCGCACACGCCCCACATCGAGTCGGTCAACCTGCTCGAACGCCGGCCCGGCGAACCGGTGGATCCTGCCGCTCAGCCCACTCTCGGATAGCGGATCCCCAGCGGCCCGACGGTGAGGTGTCGTGGTCGGTCGCGGTGACGCCCTGCGTGTCGGAGGCAGATCGCAGGGACGCTCGTCAAGCGCGATCGTGCTTCGCAGCCGCGCGCTCCGCCCGCAGCCTCGCCGTCTCCCCCTGCACCTGGCGCCAGAGCAGCACGTTGTTCGCGAGCAGGAAGCCGATCGCCACCGCCGGCAGAGCGGGCAGCCCGTCGACGTCGAAGACGTCGATGAGCACGAGTGTGAGGCCGAGCAGCGCCGCCATCGCGCCCCACGTGAGACGTGGCCGCAGCACGAAGTGAGCGGCGGCGGCGAGGAAGAGGGCAAAGAAGAGGATGTCCGGCGGCCCGAGAGCTGCCCCGCCCTCGCTGCCCGGCACGCGGAAGTTGACCGCCACGGCGTCGAACAGGCCAGGTTTGTTGTCGACCACGGCCCGCGTCGGTCCCCGCCACACCGAGAGCGCGTCGAGGCCCGGGATGAGCACCGCCAGGACGACGATGGGGGCAAGGATCTCGAACACCTTGACGAGCGCGAATCCCGCCAGCGTCAGCGCGAGGAGCTTGGCGACGTTGAACGCCGACCCCATGCCGACGAGCTTGAAGAGCACCGCTGCCGCTACGAAGGCAACGGCAACGAACACCATCTCGCGTTCACGCGCCGCCGGGAGCAACAGCCAGGCGACGAGGAACGTCGCGGGGATCAGCACCAGCGAGATGAAGAAGACGTCGGCCCGGTGTGGCAGATCCGGGGCCGCTCCCGCACCAGCCTCCCAGGCGACGAGCATCGTCAGCAGCGCGGCCAGCAGCGTCGCGCGCAGACGGCCTCCTAGTAGGGAGGTAACTCGCTCCACCACGTGCCGAGCGCCTTGAACGCCTGCCAGAACCTGGTCTTCGCCTCGGCCTCGTCCAGGGAGCCGTCGATGTCGGGTGTGACCAGGCAGCCGATCGTCGGCGTGAAGCGCTGCACCGACCCCTCGAGCAGCGGGTCGATCGGTGAGGACAGCGGGAATTCGATCGCGTTGACGTGTCGCACGACCTCGGCGCCCATGCACACGACGAGCTTGGGCTGGACGATGTGCAGTTCGCGCTCCAGCCACGTCCGCGCCAGATCGGCCTCTTCCGTGCCGAACTTGAAGCAGTTCGTCCCGTACACGGCGAGCGGGTCGACGGCCAGCCGCTGCAACGACTTCAGCACCGCCTGGCCGGCCCGGCCGAAGTAGGCGACACCCTCCTGGATCTCCGAGGGCTGGGGCTTCCACTTGAGCAGGAACACGTCGGCCAGGGGGTGACCCGACCCTTTCACGGGCACGTGGAGCTCGTCGGCCAGCGTCTCCAGCTCGCGCTCGAGATCGTTGATCTCGCCGATCGCTTTGCGGAGGTACCGCTCGTAGATCTCGTCGGTGGGCACGGCAGACACGGGGCTCACGACAGGTTCTCCCCAGGCCCGCCGATTCCTGGCCACGGCCGTCCCCGGTCGGGTCCCCGTCCCCTTGGGACACGTCCCGGGGTCAGGCCTCCCACGTCCCAAGACGAACATCCGGGGCCAGACGGGACCTGTCCTGGGGTCAGGCCTCCCACGTCCCAATACGGACGTAATGCCGCATGGGCTCTCGGCGTGGGACGTGGGAGGCCTGACCCCAGGGCCGGGGTGGGACGTGGAAGGCCTGACCCGTGGGACGTGGGGGGCCTGACCCCAGCGGGCTCAGCGGCTGCCAAGACCGGTCCTTACCTGGGCCACCCACTTCAGTGACTGCAGATACGCGAGCGACTTCGGTCGGCGTACCACCTCGGCTGCGCCGAGCGCCGTGAGGAACTCGTCCCGCGTCTCGAAGCGCGGCATGCGAAGCGCACCGGTTCCGACGCCCTGCAGGACGTGTGCGTCGGAGCCCGCTCCCTGCAGCAGGTTGAACTTGCGCGCGAAGCGCAGCGCCTCCCGGTTGAACGACTCACGCAGCAGGCGCGCGTTGTACACCTCGAGGACATCGATGTCGCCGAGGTGCCGGTGGAGGGTCGCGGGATCGGGGATCGCGTGCATGCGATCGAAGGGGTGGGGGAGGTAGACGACGCCGTGCTGCTCCCTGATCGCGGCGATCGTTTCGGCGAAACTCAAGCCGCGGGGGATCTCACGCTCCAGGAAGAGCCCGATCACCTCCCCCTGGCCGTCCGTCTTCACTTCTTCTCCCGGGATCACCACCAGGTTGCGCCCGCGTGCGAGCTCCACCGCTTCCAGGGCGCCGCCAAAGACGTTGTGGTCGGTGACCGCGATCGCACCGAGCCCGGTCTCCTCGGCGTGGGCAAGCAGGTCCTCGGCCTCGGTCGAGCAGTCATGCGACCAGCGCGTGTGCATGTGGAGGTCGACCAGGATGCGGTCGCCGTCAGCTCCGCGAGGAGCCGGTACGGCCCGGCGGCGCTTGTCGAGCAGCGCGGTGTACACGGACTCGAGCTCCTCGGCCACCCGATCGAAGCCCTGGCCGCGGGCCTCCTCCAGCGATCGCCGCTGTTCCCTGGCCAGGTAGGCCCGGTCCTCACCGAGGCGGGCCACGGCTGCCGTGACGAGCTCCGGCTGGTCGCCGGCGGCATGAGGGCTCGCGATCGCGCAACCGGCGGCTTGCGCTTCGAGGCGGGCGCGCTCGTGTCCGGGGGCCGGGCAGAAGATCTGCGCCTCGGCCAGCAGGGCGGCACGGGCGGTCGGCTTGCGTCCGGTCCGGACGTGGACACGCGCGCGCAGCCTCGCTGGGATGGTTGGGCGCCAGGTGAGCGGGGCGGTGTGGAAGAGCACGAGCTCCCAGCCGGGAAGCTCGTCGAGCGCGCGGATCGCGGCGCGCGCGACGGCGCGGCCCCCGGCCTCGACGTGCGCCACGATCAGGTCTCGTTTCGTGCCGGACCGGAATCGCTCGCGATCGACGCCGAGCGGCACCACGCGGTAACTCCCGGGATAGCGCACCTCGACGACATCCGCGGTCAGGTCGGAGGTCGCCAGGAGTTGATCGACCCGGGCTCGCAGGCGGTCTCGCTGGGCCTTCGTCGTGGGGTACGTGGCGCGCTCGGCGGAGTCGAACGTGGCCACTGTCAGCACATCGGTGTCGAGCAGCGCGAACTGCGAGATGGAGGGAAGCGCAGGCTCGAAGCCGTGCACGATGTCGAACCGGCCACGCTGCAGGGCCTCGCGTGTGGCTGCGCGCGCCGCCACCCCGAGCTGGGTGCGTCGGGACACCGGGAACGCCGGGCCGACGGCGACGAAGTCGGGGGCCTCTCCTGCGGCTACTGCCCGCCGTCCCGCCGTGAGGGCGCGGCGGCTTCCCGACGGTGCCAGAACGGTGACGTGATGTCCGCGGGCCCGGAGTGCGGCTGCCGCACCCGCGACATGTTCGTTGGTCTCATGCGGCTGGGACCACGAGAAGGGGGTGACGAGACAGATCCGCAATGGCATGCCCCGTCGAGTCTAGTGCGGCCTCTCCAAACGTTTCACCTGGAACTCTCGGTGGTGTGGGCGCCCGCGACTTCCTCGACCGAGTAGGCTGCCGGCATGACCGATGTCACCGTTGCAGTCCGCGAGAACGGCCCGCTGAAGATCACCGGCCCGATCACCGTCGTCGACGCCGAGGGCCGCGAGTTCCAGCTGCCGCCCGGTTCCGCGGTGGCCCTCTGCCGCTGTGGACAGTCGGCCAACAAGCCGTTCTGCGACGCCAGCCACCGGCGGCTGGAGTGGACAGCGGAGGAGACCGCACCCCGGGTCTCAGAGTAGCGGCCTCACGTCCCGCCAGTCGCAGCGCGGCGAGCCCCAGCAGGCCCGCCGCGCCGATTCACAAGAGGTGGTTCAGCGTCACGCCTTGGCTGCCGCCTTCTGCGGCGTCAGCGCGTTCTTCGTGATGTAGCGCTCCACCAGCTCGCGCGACTCGTCGTCGCGGATCTGCTTCGGCGGCGACTTCATCAGGTAGCTCGACGGTGCCTCGAGCGCACCCGAGATGCCGTTGTTGAGGGCGAGCTTCGCCAGCCGCACGGCGTCGATGACGATTCCGGCCGAGTTCGGCGAGTCCCAGACCTCGAGCTTCAGCTCGCAGTTGAGCGGCACGTCTCCGAACGCGGTGCCCTCCATGCGGATGTACGCCCACTTGCGGTCGGTCAGCCACGGCACGTAGTCCGAGGGGCCGACGTGCACGTTCTTCTCGCCGATGTCGTAGTCCATCATCGAGGTGACAGCGTTGGTCTTGGAGATCTTCTTCGACTCGAGGCGCTCGCGTTCCAGCATGTTCAGGAAGTCGGAGTTGCCACCGACATTCAGCTGCATGGTGCGGTCGAGGTGCACGCCGCGGTCGCCGAAGAGCGTGGTCAGCACGCGGTGGGTGATCGTGGCGCCCACCTGCGACTTGATGTCGTCGCCGATGATCGGCACGCCGGCCTGCTCGAACCGCTTCTGCCAGTAGCTCTCACGGGCGATGAAGACGGGCATGCAGTTGACCATCGCGCACCCGGCCTCGAGGATCTTCTCGGCGTACCACTTCGTCGCCATCTCCGAGCCGACCGGCAGGTAGTTGACGACGACGTCGGTGCCGGTGTCCTTGAGGATGCCGACGATGTCGTCGGTCTCGCCCGGCGCCTTCTCCACGATCTGCGACAAGTACTTGCCGATGCCGTCGTGGGTCATGCCGCGGGAGACCTTGATGCCGGTCTTCTTGACGTCTGCGAACTTGATCGTGTCGTTCGGGTGCGCCCACATCGCGTCGGAAAGGTCCTCGCCGACCTTGCCCTTGACCACGTCGAACGCCGCCGTGAACTCGATATCGGAGATGTGGTACCCGCCGAGATTCGTGTGCATGAGACCCGGCACCTCGTGGTCGTCCGCGGCGTCCTTGTAGTACTCGACGCCCTGCAGCAGCGAGTTGGCGCAGTTGCCGACGCCGATGATCGCGACGCGCACCTTCTTCTTCTGGCGCCCCGCGCCGTTCTTCGTGCCGTTGGTGGTGGCCATGACCGTGTCCTTTCCGCGGGCCGCTTCCGATGAGCGTGCTCCGCGTTCCTTCGTTGGGAGGGAGATGCCGAGGCTGTCCGCGAGCGTGCGGACGATGACGTCGTTGGTGCTCGACGTCGAGCGGGAGGCCTCGGCTTCGATCTCCCACTTCAGATCCTCCGGCATGCGGAGGAGAATCACCGGGCTCGCACCCGGGAGCGTGCTCTTGCGTCCCGTCGGCCTGTAGTCGACATGGAACGCATCTGCTAGCAGACCGACGGCGACGTCGTTGAGACCGACGCCGCGTCGAGCGGTCTCGCGCACCAGCGCGTTCTTCAGGAAGAAGGGCGCCCTGACGAGGACGCCCTTCCGTTGTGATGAAGTGCTAGCAGTCAAACTGCTAGCAGCATACCTCAGCGCGTCAGCCGGCGCACACCGTCGTCGATCCGCCCGAGATCGCCGCGCCGGTCACGCTGTCCCCAATCCGTGCGGCCGGGGCGCACGAGGAACCGCCGTTCAGTCTGACCTGGGTCCCCGCGATCGAGAATCCGCTACCGGCCTGCATCGTGGTCGCGCCCCCGCTCTCGAGGGTGGCGGTCGAGCCCGCGCGCGCGGACACGCTTGTCGCCGCGTCGACCGTGAACGAGCGCCCGGTGGCGATGATCGAATCGGTGCCGCTCGACAGCGCCATGGTGCGACCGGCGTCGACCACGAAGTTCGTTCCGGCGGTGAGCTGGAAGGCCTGTCCGCTGAGGATGGTGATGGTCTGGCCCGTCAACCGGATCGCCGCCTCGGGCCCATGTGCGAGCACGATCCCGTCGTCGGCCACGCTGATCGTGTATTCGCCGTTCGGGCTGGACCACGTGCCGTTGAATGGCTGTCCGTCGCCGCCGGCCTGGCTGCCGCAGACATAGGCGGTCGAGCCCCGAGCATCGGTGATCGCCGCGCCGCCGGCCGGGCAGTTCTCGTCGCCGCTCGCCAGTTGGTTCACCGCCGGGCTCGCCCCATCCGTGCCGTCCCGTCCGGCCGCACCCGTCCGGCCCGCCGGGCCCTGGGCGCCGGGGTCGCCCTGCGGTCCCTGCTGGCTCCAGGTGATCGGCACCTCGAGCGTTCCGTGGCAGTGTTGTCCCTTCGCCGTGTCGATCACCCGCAGGATGCCACCGACCTTCGTGTAGCAGCCCCGGATCAGCCCGTCATCCCCGGGGATCGCCGCCCAGGCGATGCCGCCCATCGAGGCCAGAGCCACGACGGCGACGACCGCGAACGTGCGTGGTGCCCGTACCTGCATCACTCCTCCTTCAGCTTTCGCTCGATTCCGTCCTGAGGCTCGTACTCATGGGCAGCTCGTCTTTGTCTCGCCCTCGATGCAGAAGTCCGCGCCGGGGCCACCGTCGAGCTGGTCCTGGCCAGGCCCGCCGTCGAGGAAGTCGTTTCCAGCCGCTCCCCGCACACGGTCGTTGCCGCCGAGGCCGGCGAGGTGGTTGCGGCCGCCGTCGCCGGCCAGGACGTCGCCGAAGCGCGACCCCACGACCGTCTCGACACCCGTGAGTCGATCGGTCCCCCAACCCGTCGCCCGGCGGCCGACGAGATCGGCGCTGATCGACGAGGGGGCCTTGGCGTAGGTTGCGGTGTCGCGCCCCCCGCCACCGGTGAGCGCGTCGTCCCCGGGGCCTCCGTCCAGGATGTCGATTCCCGGCCCGCCGGTAAGGGTGTCGTTGCCGGGTCCGCCCTCGATCAGGTTGCCGCGACCGGCGCCACCGACGAGCTTGTCGTCCCCGCCACCACCGCAGAGCACGTCGCTACCGCCGCCTCCGTCGATCTGATCGTTCCCGTCGCCGCCGTCGATCACGTCATCGCCGGCGGTTCCCTTCAGCCTGTCGTCTCCGGCCGTCCCGACGATGGCGGCGGGCTGACCCAGGCACAGCGTCGTCGCGCTGCTCGCCGCCTCGGAGATCGTGGCAGCGGCGAACAGAGACGTCGATACGCCGGCGGCGATCACCAGCAGGCCCTCGAGCATGCGGCTTCGCGCGAACCGGACGCGCGCCTGGGGTCGTGAACTCGGTGTCATCCCGTCCCTCCCTCGCCTGTGATCACGGACGAATCACCCACGGCCACCACCGCACGGTCAGACCGGGGCCCGTGTGCTGGTCGGGGCAGGGATCGCATTCCTTCCGGTCGCCGGGAGGGGTCGGCCGGACCGTCCCCGTGTGGTAGCCGGTGAGCGCCCACTCGTTGGACGCTTGGAAGTTGGCAGCCTGGGTACCCGACTGGTTCTTGTGGATGTAGATCAACTCGAGCATCTCCTCCGGGGAGAACCAGCTTTCGGAGGCGCTCTCGTCCGCGTAGTTGTCCCGGCAGAGACGCATCATCACCCCGTAGACGACGTAGTTGACCGACCCGGAGTAGTGGCAATCCCTCCCCACCTGGACCGAGAAGCCGCACGTTGCGCAGGTGGGGCGATGCCGGTTTGCGAATCGTTCCCTGCCGCCGGGACCAAGCTCGGAGATGTCCCACGAGATCGCCGCTCCGGGAAGCGTCACCAGATTGGCACAGGCAGTGGCGCGCTTGGGCGCCGACCACCCTGCGAACTCGGACTTGACGCGGGAGAGCGCAGCGTCGAGTGCGGCGCTGATGTCCGGGCCGCAGGTCTTCTTCGTGACCGGCTTGCAGGCGGCATGTCCCTCCGGTGGCGCCTTGCACTCGCAGGTGTATCGCTCGCCCTCCTTGCCCGGGCAGCAGATCTTGTAGAACAGATCGCGGTTGGGGCACTGGCACAGGAACGCCCCTTCGGCGGCGCAGTCGTGCGTTTTCGAGGCGCCGCGCGCCTTCGCGGCGGGCAGGGCGAGACCGATCAGCGCCCCGCCGAGCAGCCGGACGGCGCGACGGCGCGGCATCGGGGCTGCCAGCGCGCGAGACAGGTTGTCGAGGAAGTTGCTCATCGCGTGTCCCTGGCGATCCTGTCGAGCCCGCCGACGTGGCCGATCTCGGCCTCGTCGCCGCCGTCGGTCTCGACGATGCGGTGGAAGACGAGTGCGATGCCTCTGCCGAACCGCTCGACATCCTCGGCCGTCGGTGCCTCGAAGAGATGCAGCATGAGCTCGTCGGCAGGAATGTGGATGGTCCGCAGGTGGTGGACCGAGCCGTGAGAGGCAGCTGCCTGCGCGATCCGTGCGCGTGTCTCACTCGCCGCGTCGTCGCCGCCGGCGAGGTAGGACTCCGCGAGATATCCCGGCACCTCTACACCCGCCCCAGCCGGTGGTGGGCGAGCGCGAGCACGGCCTCCCCGCCGGCCACGGTCTCGGAGGCGACGCGCGCGTCGGCGTCGAGGAGCACCGCCATCGGCGTGCCGGCCGCGCCGAACACTTCGCCGACCTCGAATCTCTCATCCAGGAGCACGGTCGACCGGAACGCCTCGGCCCGGGTCGCCGCCGGGTCGCCGGAGGACACGACGACGAGCCTCGGCAAAGCATCGTCGTCACCGGTGTCCCACGGGACGAGTTCCTCGCGCAGCGACCGGCAGAAGCCGCAGTCCGGGTTCCAGAAGAGCAACACGGCTTCCCGGCCGCGCAGATCGTCGAGCGTGATGAGCTCTCCCTCGAGGGTGCGCACCTCTCGTGCGGGGACAGAGGAGCCCACCGTCAGGGCGGGCGCCGGTCGCGGGCTGCGAGCGATCTCGACGAGTGCCTCGATCGCCTCGGCGCCGGACGCCGCCCAGCCGGCGATCGTGCCGTCCGGCTCGATCAGCACCGCGCCCGGTGTGCCCGTGACGCCGAAGCGCTCGGCGATACCCGCCTGCTCATCGACGAGGACGTGGGTCAGTTCGAACTCGTCGACCTCCGCGCGCACGGCCTCGGGTGCGCCGGAGCTGACACAGGCGACCGTGAGCTCCTGCTGGAGCTCTTGCTGCCACTCGGCGAGGCGCGGTAGCAGAGCGGCGCACGGGCCGCAATGCGGGTTCGTGAAGACGAGCAAGAGCGGCCGGCGGTGTGCCAGCAGGTCGTCCCGAGAGACGCCGGCACCCGTGACGTCCGGCGCCAGGAACCAGGGCGCCTCGGAGCCCGGCTCCAGGCCGACGCGCTCCGCCTGCTCCACCGACTCGACCTGGATGCCGGCTTCGGCGAGCGCGGTCTCCAGCCGATCGAGCCGCACGAGCACGGTTCCATACGAGCGCATCAGATGCAGGAACGCGACCGTGCCGAGCCCGATCGCGCTCGCGGCGACGGCCACCGAGATCACCGCGGTCAGCGCCGCCGCGTCGAGTCGTCCGAGCCACGCGATCGCGCTTGCATCGGATCGCACGAGGCTTCCCGTCAGGGCGAGCGCCGCCACGGCCAGCAGGGTGGCGTTGCGAAGGAGCGTTCGAGGCCCGGCCGGCTTCGGGTGTAGCCCACCGAAGCAGTGACAGTCGGGAGCTCGGCCGCGGGCGAGGTTCCAGGCGATCGCGGCCGTGAACACGGCCAGGAGCGCCAGCGCTGCCGCCGACCCGTGGGTCGCTGTCGTCGCGGGCAGCAGCAGGCCGGCGACGACGAGCTCGACGATCGGCAGCACCAGGGCGACGGGCCCCGCGATCCGCCGCGGAACGCCGAAGGCGACGACGCCAGCGTGCGCGCCTGCGCTGTCGCGGAGCTTCGCGAGTCCCGCCACGACGAAGACGGCGGCGAGGATGAGGCGGGCGATCAGCACGAGGGCCATCGGTTCTTCCTTTCGGGTCGGTCGAGAGACGGGATGGGGCCGGTCACGGGGGTGCGCAGACGCTGGGTCCCCGCCGTGGCGGGTGAGGCACGGAACGCGGCGGGCAGCGCCGCGGCGGGGACGGCCCCACCCAGTAGCCGGACTGCGCGCGACCGTGGCATCGTCCTGGCCAGCGATCGGGCCAACTCGTCGAGGAGATCACTCACGACGCGGTGACAGTTGGGTGGTCGCGCGGCACCCCATTGACGATGGCGATCCGGGCCGGTCGCCGAAACCTGGAAAGCCCTAGTCTTTGCTCGCCTCCGCCGCGAGGATCGTGCGCGTCAGCTCGGTACGGGAGCGCACCCCGAGCTTGCGGTAGATGGACGTTAGCGCCCCCTCCACGGTGTGGACGGAGAGAACGAGGCTGGCCGCCACCTCCTTGTTGCTCCTGCCCTCCACGACGAGCTCGGCGACGAGCTGCTCCGTCGGCGTCAATCCGGCCGGCGCCGGCGCGCGCCCTCCGATTCGTGCGAGTTCGGAACGAACCCTTCCCGTCCACGCCTCGGCGCCGAGCTGCTCGAACATGGCGAGCGCGCGCTCGAGGTTCGTCCGCGCCGCCCGACGCCGGCGGGCGCGGCGCTCGAGCGTTCCGAGCGTCAGCCAGGTGCGTGCGTGCTCGAAGGGCACGGGGAGAGCTCCCAGCTTCGTTACCGCGCGCTCGGCCAGCCGGATCGCCTCCTCCACCTCGCCGCGGGCGCCGACGACGAGCGCCTGGCCTCGCAGGCCGATCACGCTCGCGCGGGTAAGTCCGTGCCTCTCGCCGAGCTCGACGAGATGTCGCGCGAGCGCCTGCGCTGCGTCCGGGCGCTCGGCCAGGATGTACGCCTCGATCGCGTCGGAGAGGTAGAGCCGAAGCCCCGGATGGACGATGCCGAGGTCATCGAAGACGGCTGCGGAGCGGCCGAGCAGCTCGGCGGCCGAGCCGTGGTCGTCGCGCACGAGCGCGACGTGGCCCTCGACCCAGTCGAGCCGCGCCCCCAGAAGCGCGCCAGGTGCCCCGACCTGGCGCGCAGCGGCGACATCGGCGAGCGACCGTTCCACGAGCCCGAGATGTGCCAGCACGAAGGCCCGGCAGTAAAGCATGGTCGAGGTGCCGCTTGGATCGCCGCTCGCCTCCCAGCTCGTGACCGTCCGCTCAGCCAGGGCGAGTGCGTTGCCCCACCGCCCGGCGCGCCACTCGACCATCGCGAGATGGTTTTCGGCGAGGTTCGCCCCGTAGACGTCGCCGCGCGCGGCAGCGGCGGCGGCGGCCCGCGCGAAGCCCGCTTCAGCCTCCGTGTGCTCGTCGCGCCACATGTGCACCGTCGCGAGCGTCATCTCCGGCGAGAAGTCGGTGAGGACGGCGATGCCGCTGCGCTCGACCGCGACGGCGGCCGGGAGATGGACGAGCGGGTCGCCGGCCAGGCATGCCGCCTCCAGGTACGCCACGGCCGAGCGAGCTGCCGCTCGCAGCCCGTCGTCATCAGTTTGCAGCGCCGCCTCGAGTGCGCGCCGGTTGACCTCGATCGCGCGTACCGCGTCACGGTGGAACAGCGAGTCGCCGATCAGCAGATGTGCCCGGGCCGCCAGCCGAGGGTCGCTCGCGGTGTGTGCGAACGCCTCTTCGGCGGCCTCGAGTTGCACCGTGGGGCTCGTGGTCGCCAGGATGAGGAGCGCCTCGGCGCGGTCTGGGCCAGCGGGCGCCAGACCGACCGCGGCGCGTGCATGGAACTCGGCGCGGCGCCAGTCGCCGCTGTCGCGGGCGGCCTCGCTGGTCGCCAGGTGCCGGCGGTGGAGTGACGCGGTGTCGTCCGGGTCGGTGAGCGACAAGGAGCCCTCGAAGAGGTCGGCGGCGGTCGCGGAGGCGCCGCGCCAACGTGCATCGGCCGCCACGTGCTCCACCGACGCGGCGGCTGCGGCGTCGGCCTTCGTGATAGCGGCCAGCAGGTGGAACGCGCGCTCCTCGCTCGAGCCCGCGATGCCGGCGAGCTTCTCGTGCAGCGCCCGGCGTGCCTCCGGATCGAGGCGCTCGGCGAGGCCCGACGCAAGCAGCGGGTGCGCCCAGTGGATCGTCTCGCCGTTGAGCTCGACGATGCCTGCTCGCACGGCAGGCCCGAGGTCGACGCTCCCGCCCAGCGCTGCCGCGAGCAGGCCGGGGGTCGGCTCGGAGAGGAGCGCGGCGACCTGGAGCGCCCGTTCCGTCTCTCGCGGGAGCGCGAGCAGGCGTCGTTCGATGAGGTCGCGTAGCGCGGAGGGCAGCGGAAGCGGCTCGGCCGGGGACGAGGCAGGAGCGTCGGCGAGGGCGCGGGCCAGCTCGATCGCGAAGAGCGGGTTACCCGCCGACGTCGTGTGGACGCGGTGCAGCAACGGACGGGGTAGTGCCGTGCCGAGCCGCGCGTGGATCACGCGCTGCACGGCGCCGATGCTGAGCGGGCCAAGCGTCAGCACGGTGGCTGCGCGCCCGGTCAGGGCGAGCTCGAGGGACGGTGCCACCTTGGCGCCTGGGTCTACGCGTCGGGCGAGAACCGTGCGAACGCGCAGCGCCTCGACTCGGCGCAGCGCGAACGACAGTGCATCCGCGGTGCCCCGGTCGAGCCATTGCGCGTCGTCGAGCGCGACGATGAGGGGGGACTCGGAGGCAAGTGCGACCAGCGCGCCGAGCGTGGCGAACGCGATCGCGCTGGCGTCGACGGGCTTCGATCCCGGATCCTCCAGCTGCAGCGCCACCCGCAGCGCGCGGAGCTGAGGAGCGGGAAGCGCGCCGTCAAGAGTCGGCATGTGCTCGGCCAGCAGATCTGAGAGACCGGCGAAGGCGAGGCCCTGCTCGGGCGGCGAGGGAGCGGAACGCAGCACGGGAATCCCTGCGGCTGCCGCCTGCTCGAGACAGGCTTGCCAGAGGGTGGTCTTGCCGATCCCGGGCGAGCCCTCGAGAACGATCGCGGACGGCTCCCCGTCGTCGATGAGCCGACGGAGGACTTCGAGCTCGTGGTCGCGGCCGAACATGGACATCAGTTCCCGATGGGCATCGCCCGATCGCATGTACGGCCGCAGCCTTCCACATGATGCCGGGTCGTGCCGCGTGCCAGGTGATCCGGCGGCTCGCCGCCATCCGGACCAGCCTCGGCCGAGGTCGTGTTTCAGGCGCGCACGACGAACCACCCGTCGACGTCGTTGCAGAGCACCTGCCTGGGACCTTCGTGCGCATAGGTGTAGACCGCGCGGCGGTTGTGAGTCACCTGCAGGCGCCCGTCGGGGCGCTTGATCACGCCGAAGGTGCCCTTGAGGCCGGCGACCTTCCGCGGCACCGCCTTGGCGGAGCGGACGATCAGCGCCGGCCAGGCCTCGAGGCACGCGCCGACACATCGGATGGTGCCCTTCGGCTCCCTGTTCCAGTAGTAGAGCGCCTGGCCCTTACGGTCGGCGAGCACCCGGCCGAACGTCGCGTCCTGGAACGAGGTCACGGGGGGTCGAAGGGCGGCCATGCTCGGATCGGCTGCGACGCACGCGAGAACGGCAAGGGTGGCGGTCAGGGCAACCAGAGAGAACAGGCGGCGCGGTATCACAGTGCATCTCCTCTTCAGGGTGGTCTGCCTGCAGTCCCGCTGGGCGCCGATTCGTTACGTGACCAGGGCGGCGAGCCCGAGCAGGCTTGCCGCCCTGATTCAAAGGACGCGCCTCAGCTGGCGCGCTAGGACCCGCAAGCGGGGTAACGGTCTTACGCCTTCCTGATTGCCCCCTTGACGCACAACTGTCCCCGTTTGAGCTTCGGCGCAAGCGGAGTGAGGTCGTCGTCTGGGTCAGGGTCGGGCGGCGTGCAGCAGTCCGGGTCACCTTTCTTGCAGCAGACCCCCTCGCGGCCCGGAACAGCCACGGTGCCCGGCGGGCAGCAGGCCACGCCCTTGCGGTTCGTGCCAGGGGCAAAGGTCGTGCGGATCGCCGGACAACAGGTGCCTTTGACACAGCGGCCCTTGCTCTTGGGGCAGCACCCCCCGTCCTTGCAGGTGTTCGAGCACTTGCAGAACCCGTCTTTGGCACTACCGCACTCTTCGTTCTTCCCGCAGGTCCAGGACATCTGGTTGGGATGTTCTGCATCGTTGTTCGGGCCTTTGCAGCACTTCTCGATTGCCGGGTAGTAACACCCGCCCTCGTGCGTGCCGAACGGGATCTGCACGAAGCACCGTTCCGTCTGCCCCGTGCATTGCTGCATGCGTGTTGCCGCTGCCGACGCCTTGCCCGGTCTCAGGGCGGGAATGGCGCCGATTGCGACTGCCGCAGCCA
Organism: uncultured Actinomycetes bacterium; assembly: GCA_963738505.1. Lineage (GTDB taxonomy): Bacteria > Actinomycetota > Thermoleophilia > Gaiellales > Gaiellaceae > Gaiella. Next base: position 68,901 of record CAVTWR010000021.1, read on the forward strand.
ATGCTCGCAAGGCGCTTCGGCGTGGCATCGGAGTGGCCAGGGCCCGCGCCAAATCGTCGAATGGTGTCATCTCGTCCTCCCTGGAGTCGGTTGGTGTCGTGGGCGACCTGCCTTCGCCTCGCTTCGCTGCCCCGCCGTCAAGGCGGTCAGGACATCGTCGGCGCCCGTCAGCAGCGGGGATGCGACCTGCCCCCGCGCATCGACGACGACGGCCATCGGCGTGCCATCGGCGCCGAACGCTCCGGCTGTCGCGAACTCCGAGTCAAGGACAACCGTGGAAGCGAAGCCGTCCGCAGCCGTCTCGCCCGAGGCTCCCGCGGACACCACCAGAAGCCGCGGCGCATCGTCGCGCAGCTGGTCTTCCCAGGCGCGAAGTGCAGGCAGCATCGACTGGCAGTGGCCACACCCGGGATCCCAGAAGAGCACAAGTGTGTCCTTGCCCGACGGATCGACGAGCGGCACGGCCACGCCGTCCAGCCCACGAAGCTCGAGTGCCGGCGCGGGGCTCCCGACCGGCAGCCCGCCGGCAGCAGACGACGTGAGCGCACGCTCGACAAGGGCGTCGATCTCCTCCGAGCCGGCCGCGACGTAGCTCGCGATCGTGCCGTCCGGCGAGATCAGCACGGCACTCGGTGTGCCAGTGGTGAGGTAGGCCTCGGAAAGCTCGAGATCGGTGTCGACGAGCATCGCCGCCAGGCCGTGCTCGAGCTCCTCCGCGCGGATCGCGTCCAGCTCTCCGGCGCTCGCCACCGCAACGGTCAACCTGTCCTCGAGCTCGCGCTGCCACCGGGCCACCCTGGGCAGGAGGTCGTGGCACGGCCCGCAGCCCGGGCTCGTGAAGACCAGCAGCGCCGGGAGACCAGGTGCGAGCAGGTCGTCTCGGACGACGGGCTCCCCGTTGGAGAGCTGCTTGGCGAACTGCGGTGCATGGGTTCCGGGGTCGCGCCCGAGCTCGGAAAGGCCGGCGAGGGCGTCGCCCGCGATCTCGATACCCGCCTCCCGGAGTGCCTTCTCGGTCGCCTCGAGCCGGAGAAGAACGCGACCATGGGCGCGGGTCAAGGCCAGGAAGACAGCGCCGATGGCCGCGACCAGCGTCACAACGGCCATCGCTCCCACGATCACTCCCAGCTCGCGCGCGCTGCGTGTCGCAACCCATCCCCACGGCGACGAGCCGGCCCCGCCACGTGTGGCGACGAGCAGACCGGCGGCGACCCCGCCGAGCAGCCCGTTGCGTGCGAGCGTCTGCCAGCCGGTCGGTGCGGAGTGGAGCTGACCGAAGCAGTGGCACTCCGGCTTCTTCCCGCGGGCCAGGTTCGCCGCGATCACGGCCGAGAACAGCGCCAGGAGGCCGAGTGCTCCCGCCGCTCCCGCGACGCGAGTCGTGGGGACGAGGAGCGCGACGGCGACCACGAGCTCGACCAGCGGGAGCAGGCGCGCGATGGTCGGGACGAGAAGAACGGATCCGCCGAACGCGCGGACGGCCGTCCGGGTGCCCTCGAGGTTCCGCAGTTTCGCCACTCCGGCGATCCCGAAGACGCCGGCCAGGGTCAGCGCGGCAACAAGCGTGAGCGTGTCCATGGTCAGCACCTCGCGATCGACTTGGTGAGGACGGTGGTCTTCCCGGCCGCCTTCACGCGCGCCGAGACCTTGAGCTGTGCCGGCAGCCCGGTCGTACCGACGCGTGCCGTGAACGGCGCCTTCCTGTCGATCGCCACGGTCCGGCTGCCGACAAGGAACGTGACCGACGTCACCGTCGTGCCCTTGGCCGGGCGGACGGTCGCGACGAGCGTCCTGGCCTTGCAGGAGACGACGAGCGTCGGCTTTGCGCTCGCCGGCGGAGCGACGACGATGGCCGCACCGAGCGTGAGTGAGATGTTGTCGACAAAGGCGTGGTGCGCGCCGTTGCCGTCGGCGTTGATCGTGATCACGACGGCGATGCTTCGCGTGCTCCGAGGAAGGTTTGCCTGTGCGGTGCGCTTGAGGAGCACGGTCAGGCGCTTTCGATCGTCGCGGTTGACCGGTCCCACCCGGACGCTCCCGAGCTCGGCTCCTGCGCCGTCGAGGAAGCGCGCGGTCACCGTCGCGAGATCCTCGGACACGGAGTAACCACCGAGGAAGGCCGAGAGTGTCGCCCCGACCTGGCCGGCGTCGATCTCGGTCGCAGCGCCCGACAAGTCGATGGTCTGCGTCGCCGTGTGTGTCGTCTGCTGACCCGAGTTGTCGCCGGGGCCACCGGCGAAGAAGTTCTGTCCGCCGCCGATTGTTGCCGCAAACGCCTGAGTGAGTCGATCTCCCTCCGTCGCCGAGTACGAATAGACGGAGAGATTGCCGGTCGTCGCCCAGCCGACGGGCTTGACGACGGTGGCAACGGGTGTTCCCGGGCTGTCCTCGGCTCCCGGGTTCTGGACGAGGTTGCCCGTTGGAACCGCCGAAGATAGCGCGGCGAGGGGTGTGGCCAGCAGCAGCGAGCCAATCGTCGCCGCCAGCAGGATGCGCCAGCTCATGTGATCCTCCGTCTCTTTGGTTGTTCGGCGAGCTCGCCCACCGAGCGCACGATCCGCTCGATCTCGAGACCCGCGCTGTCTGCGATCGCCTGCACCGCCGCCGCCGAGGGGCCTTCGAAGACATGCATGCACATGTCGTCTTCGGGCACGAAGTAGGAGCGGAGATGGGTGACGTCTGTGCCGCTGGTTGCGCGCCGAGCACGATCTGCGAGGTTCCCGAGAGCGCTCGCGCTGAGGCGCGACACGTACGTTTCGAGGATGTAGTTCGGCACCCGATCGACGGTACGAGGGGGCCGTCAGGACCGAAGCAGAGGTTCCCCTACTCTTTCGGCTCGATCGCGAAACGAGCCGCGAGTTGCGAGCGCGAGCGGACGCCGAGCTTCCGGTACACGCGGGTCAACGTCACCTCGACGGTCTTCACGCTCACGTGGAGCGCGGTGGCGGCCTCCTTGTTGGAGCGGCCACTGGCCACGAGCTCGGCGATCCGCCGCTCCGCGTCGGTGAGTTCGTCGTGAACGCGCGGAGTGCGCCCCGGGATGCGGGACAGCTCCTCGCCGGCGATGGCTGCCCAGGCCAAGGCGCCGAGACTCGCGAACCGCTCTTGCGCCTCGACCAGCGATACGCGTGCGGCCAGATGACTGCGGGAGCGGCGTCGGAGGCTCCCGAGGAGCAGGTGCGCACGGGCCGCCTCAAGGGGGAGCGGCTCCGCCTCAGTGGGCAAACACTGCTCCAGCGATTGCGCGGCTGACACCAGATCGCCTCGCGCCGCGGAGATCGAAGCAACGGCACGTGCGTGTGGGACGGTCGCCCAATCGGGTGAGATGCCGCGAGTGGCCTGTTCGAAGGCGGCGAGAGCCTCGTCGGCTTGAGCCACCAGGCCCGCTGCTGCTGCAGCTTCGGCTTCCTGGAGGAACGTCCGGAGTGCGGTGGCGTGAGCGATGCCGGCCGGCCTTGCGGTCTCTCGAGCACGCGCGTAGAGACTCGCGGCTCGCGGGTTGTCGTTCCCCGACGCCGCGCTGAAGCCGGCGGCCGCGAGCGCGTTGTACAGATGCATCCGCTCCGCCTCCGCCTCCGCCGCCTCGATCGCGTCCGCCGCGAGCGCGTCGGCGGAGGCGAGGTTCCCCAGATGGGCGTCCACGAGGGCGCGGAGGATCAGCGCAGGGATCTTCATCACCCCTGTCTGCTCGGCGAGCTCACGAACAGTGTCGGCGAGCTCCGATGCACGTTGGTAGTCGCCGAGCAGGACGATGGTCGACCCGAGACCGAAGGCGCCCCACTGCTCGAGACCCGCGTCGCCCACGGCGACCGCCTGCTCGAACAGCGCGGTGTAGTACCCGTGCGCCGCCTGGATGTCACCGGTGTGGCGGGCACATTCGGCGGCGATCGCCTTGGGTGACCACTCCCCGAGGCCCTCGACATCCTCCGGCGCGAGCGCCAGCGCCCGGTCGAGAAGCGGCTTCCAGTCTGCCCGCTCGCCCGCCAGGACGCCGATGAAGGCCCGGGCGGCGAGCGCAAACGAGATCTGGTCGACACGGCCGGATTGCTCCGCGGCCGCGATCGCGTCCTCGGCGAAGGCAGCAGCCTGGGTAATGCTGCCCGTGTAGACGGTGGTGATGGCCAGGCTGCCGAGGATTTCCGGTCGCAGCGGCTCGCTTCCTGCCAGCACGAGCGCCGCCTGCCAACGCTGGGTTGCCTCCTGCCAGCGCCCGGTTTCGTCGAGGATGGTGCCGAGTCGCCAGTCCGCCTCGACCCGCTCGGTGCCCTCCTCGAGCAGGACGGTCACCCTGGTCAGGACGGCGGCAGCGCGGTCGGCGTCACCGGCCTCGAAGAAGGCACGCCCGGCTTCGACGAGGCGTCTGCCCTGGGAGCGAGGGTCCTGCTCCGGGGTGAGGGAGGCCGCCTCTGCGAAGAGCTCGGCGCTGACCGCGCGGGCGCCCCGCCTACGGGTGCTCTGGGCAGCCTCCTCGAGGGCGGCCGCGATCTCCTCGCTCGGGCCCAGGGCGCCGTTGCCGAGGTGGCGGGCTCTGTCCTCTGCCGATCCCGCCGCTTCCGCCAGCGCCCGATGAGCGGATCGCCGGGCCTCGTCGCCGGCCGTCTCGGCGGCGGCGCTGGCCACCAGCGGGTGAGCAAGGCTGATCAGGTCGCCTCGCACGGAGACGAGGTCGGACACGACCGCCTGCTCGAGTGCGTTCCGCGCCGAGCCGATCCCCGCTCGGGTCAGTGTCGTCAACGTGGGGCTGGTCGCGAGGGCGGCATAGAGCAGCGCCGTGCGGGTCTCCTCCGGGAGGCTTGCGACGCGGCCCGCCAACAGCCCTTGCAGCGAGCCCTCCCCGCGATGCTCAGGCGCTTCCAGGGCCCGGGCCAGCTCGATCGCGTGCAGCGGGTTGCCGCGGGAGGCCGCGTGGATCCGGCTGAGCGCGGGCCTGGTCAACGCGTGGCCGAGCCGGACACGCAACAGCCGGTGAAGGGCGCCAAGCGTGAGAGCGCCGATCGCGAGGACATCGGTCGGCACGTTCGGAGCACGCTCGAGTTCGAATGGATCGGGATCGGTGTTCTCTCCGAGGCGCCGTGCCAGGAGCACGCGAACGGGCTCGGCTCGCAGCCGGCGAAGCGTGAACTTGAGGGTCGCAGCCGAGGAGGGATCGAGCCACTGAACGTCGTCGATGGCGATCGTCACCGGGCCGGTTCGCGCCAGTGCCCGAACAAACCCGAGGAAGCCGAACGCGACGGCCCGCTCGTCCGGCAGCGAGCGGGTGCCCTCGCGGAGCAGCAAGGCCTGTTCGAGCGCGGCTCGCTGGGGTTCGGCGAGCTCGTCGGCGATGTCGGCCCAGACGCCATCGACCAGGTCGGCGAGCGCGGCGAACGCCAACCGGGCCTCTCTCTGCGCAGGAATCGAGACGAGAACCGTCGACTCCCCCGAACGGGCGTGGTCGACGGCGGCCAGCCAGAGGGCGGTCTTGCCGATCCCTGCCTCGCCTTCGAGAATGAGCGCGGCGGGGAGGCCGGCGGCGGGCCGGACGACAAAGGCCCCGAGCGCCTGGAGTTCCTCGTCCCGTCCGACGAGCTGATCACGCTGCATCGCTCCACTGTTGGTCAGGCCGCCGCGCGTGTCAAACCGGCGGCGGTTCCGGGTGGGTTCCTGCACGTCTGCGCGCCATGGGCCGGATCCCTCGATTGCGCGACAGGGAAGAGCGGAGAGCTGCCGAACACAACCAGGGCTGTGCTGGCGCGGCAGCACCGGATTGTCGTTCGCTGAGACGGAGGGTCCGAACGTGCTCGAGGCATGGGGCAGGAGTAATCGCGTTGGCCTGCTGCTTGGACTGGCGGCGGCAGTCGTGGCGCTCGCCCTCGGCCTGGAGAGGTCGGAAGCGCGGCCGGCACTTGCTCCGCCGGCGATCGACTGCGGAACCTCGCCGGGAGCCGCGTTCAACGTGGGGGGCGCCTCGGGCTCCAGCTGGTACGTCCTCGTCAGCGTCGGCACGACGTGCGAAACCGGACGGCAGTTGGTGGCCGGGCTCACCCGCCGGGTTGCGAGCTCCGGCGCTACCGATCAAGTGGCCTTCAGGCTGGGCGACTGGAGCTGTGCGGTCACGCGCTCGGGAGTACTCGGCGGCTGCAGCGTGCGCAGCAAAGGAACGGCTCGCTACGTCGTGGTGCTCGGGGTGTTCGCGACCAACGAGATCATTCGTCGGCAGCTTCTCGGCAACACGATCAGGCTGGATACGATCGCGCCGTTCCCGGCGGACCCCGCACCGCCACCGCCGCCCGCTTCAGGTGGGTCCTACCGCGGCGCTACGCCGGTCCGCTGCACGTCTGTGCCGGGGCAGCCCTGGGAGATGCCCTTGCCCGACCGTGTCACCGGCAACCGCTGGGCCGTGTACGCGGTCGGAGGGCTCTCGTGCCTTGCCGCCCAGGGCTGGGTGGCGGATGCCACGCCGAGGCTGCCGGCGCGCCGACCAGGGGCTGGCGGTGACTTCTTCGGGGACTCCGGCTGGCACTGCTGGACGAGCGGGGCGGGACTGCTCCTGGCGACCTGCGCCAGGGGTACCAATCCGCGCGGACCCCTCGATCCCCGCGGGGTGGTCATCGTCCCCGACGGCTTCCAGCGCGTCCTGCAAGGGAAGAACTTCTCTGGCAGCGTGGAGCTGGCCCTGTCGGTCATCTTCGACCGGCGGCGGTCGGACGAACGCGAGCTCGTCGAGCCCCGCTCGTGCGGCCCGCAGAGCATCCCGGGGGCTCGGTGGTCGGTAGGCTCGGGCAGCGGGACGCGCTGGCTCGTGGGGGTGCGCGGCGGTTACCCGTGCTCGCTGGTGCAAGCGCCCATGCTCGCACAGCTTGGCGAATGGGCCGTTGCCCCCCTCGGCAGCACGCGGCGGTCCGGCGTTGTCGGCGCCTGGCGCTGCATCACTTCGGGCTCGGGCTCGCCCAGCGGGGGGACCCGGCTCATCTGCCTGCATGATGGGCTTGGCCCGCAGTACCGCATCGTCTTGCTCCCCCAGCCGGCCGGCGTTGACACGCTGATGCGCGCGCTGCGGTAGCCCACGCGTCTACGAGCCTCACGGCGAGGCCGCCGCTCGACCTACGTGGGCCGCTCGGCCAGCTCGCGCAGCTGCCTCCGCACGAACAGCATCCGTTGCCCGACGGTAATCCAGGCCATTGCTGCCAGCAGGTACACCGGCCACTGCAGCCAGCCCCAAGGAGCGAGCCCGAGGGCGACCGAGAGCAGCACGACACGCTCGACGCGCGAGCCGAAGCCGACATCGCCGCGCAGGCCGAGCGCTTCGGCACGGGCGCGGGTGTAGGAGACGAGGAACGACCCGGCGACCGCGACAACGGCGACGACGACGCCGATCTCGTTCCCGTCGCGCATGAGGGCGAGGGCGATGGCCGCGAGCACGGCAGCCTCACCTACACGGTCGAAGGTCGAGTCGAGGAAGGCACCGAACACGGTGCCCTTGCTGGCCGCTCTGGCCAGGGCTCCGTCGAGGATGTCGATCACCGACCCGGCGACGAAGACGATGCCGCCCGCCCAGTAGAAGAGGAAGTGGTTGCGGTCCTCGAACCCGACGAGCGCTGCGCCGGCGAGACAGAGCACGAGGCCGGCGATCGTCAGCATGTCGGGTGTCAGCTTCGTGCGGGCGACACCCCGCATGGAGCGCGCCAGGACGTCGCGCGCTGCCTGCGTCACCTCCTGCTTGACCCGGTCGAACTCGTTGACCCGCGGACCGCCGGACCGCTCGCTCATGCGCGAACCGGCTCGAACTGCGCGGAGGCGCGCCGTTCGCGGAGCAGCACCGCGTCGCACACGAGCGCGATCGCGACTCCCGCCGCGCAGTCGAGCCAGAAATGGTTCCCCGTGCCCATCACCGCGAACCACACCCACGGAGCCCAGGCCAGCCACAGGTACCGGTAGACGGTGCGCTGGACGATCCCCGAGAGCACCACACCGACGATGAACGCGTCCATCGCGTGCAGGCTCGGCATGGCCGCGAACGGGTTGGCCAGGAAGCCCAGGCCCTGGTGGCTGACCTGCGAGTACAGCGCCAGGGTGTCCGAGAACCCCCACTCGGGGAACATCCTCGGAGGCGCCGTGGGGACGAGGGCGTACCCCAGAAGCCCGACGAGGTTCGCCGCGATCAGCCAGTTCCGCAGCCCTGCGAAGTGCTCGTGATGCTTGAAGTAGACCCAGAGCAGGGCCAGCCCGACGACGGCGAACTGCGAGAGCCAGTAGGTGAGCGAGGTCAGCTCGATCAGGAGCCGCGACGACTCCACGAGCCGCTGGATCGCCGGCTCGACCAGCAGACCGAGCCGCTGCTCCGCCTCGATGAAGAGCGTCCCGTTGCTGAACGCCTCACCGACGCCCCTGTCCGCAAGCCCGCGCGCGATTTGATACAGCCCGTAGAAGCCGAGCCACAGCGCGAACTGCGCCGCGAGGTGAGACCACCCACGCGGCAAGAACCGCCCACTCTGCCCCGCTCGGCCAAACACGACCGGACGATTGTAGCGTTGTGCCTTCAGGGATCGTGATGTTCGACCAGCGTCCGCACGTAATGCGCACGTTCGAAGGCATACGGGTCACCGCATCCGGCCTGGCTCATGCTGCCCTTGGCCTGCTCCACGGACGCGTACTCCCGCTCCTCCAGCCACTCTCGCAGTCCGTCCACGAGCTCACGCACGAGGTCGGGTCCTCGCCGCATCAGCTCGGACGCGACCATCACGGCATCCGCACCCGCAAGCACCAGCTTGACGACGTCCGTGGGGCGCTGCACGCCGCTCGTCGCGGCCAGGCTCAGCGGCACGCGGCCGGACAGGATCGCGATCCAGCGCAGCGGCAGCCGCAGCTCCTCGTTCCGGGAGAGTTGGAGCTCCGGCTTCACGGTCAGCGTCTCGAGGTCGAGGTCCGGCTGCAGGAAGCGGTTGAAGAGCACGAGGCCGTCCACGCGCGCCTCCTCGAGCCGCAGCGCCACGTTCGTCAGCGCGGTGTAGTACGGCCCGAGCTTGACCGCCAGCGGCAGGGTTGTCGTCGTACGAACGCGATTGACGAGGCGCAGCAGCCGCTCCTCGACACCGGCCGCAGAGGCGTAGGGATCGGTTTCCACTGCATACACGTTGAGCTCGAGCGCGTCAGCTCCCGCTTGCTGCAACAGGTCGGCGTAGCGCACCCAGCCGGCGGGTGACACGCCGTTGAGGCTCGCGATCACCGGAATGCCGAGCGCAGCCTTGGCCATCGCCACATGCTCCAGATAGCGGTCGGGCCCTGCGTTGTAGTCGTCCATCTCGGGGAAGTAGGACAGCGCCTCGCCCTGGCTCCAGGCGCCCAGCTCGAGCGTGTGATGGAGGGCGGTATCCTCGTGCTCGATCTGCTCCTCGAAAAGGGAGGGAAGGACGACGGCGGCGACTCCCGCCTCCTCGAGCCGCCGCAGCGAGTCGAGGTTCCCGGTGAGGGGCGACGCCGACGCCACGATCGGGTTGGCCAGGTCGAGACCGAGATAGCGGGAACGGAGATCGACGCTCACGCCTTTCCCCCCTCGCGTTCGGCCGGTTCGTGCTCCACCTCAGCGAGCTGCTCGTAGACGTGGACTCGCTCGTCGATGTCCCGCTGGGCCAGGTCGGCGAGCCGTCTGGCTTCCAACGGGCGCGTGCGGGCGAGGAGGGAGAAGCGTGCCTCCCGGCGCGTGAACTCCGACAGCGGGATTTTCGGGGCGCGGGAGTCGAGGCGCAGAGGGTGCCGATGCGACCCCACGTTGCGCGGTTCGTACCGCCAGAGTGGCCAGTAGCCGCAGTCGACTGCGCGTTTCTGCTGCCGCATGCCGTCGACCATCTCAATGCCGTGCGCGATGCAGTGGCTGTAGGCGATGACGAGCGACGGGCCGGACCACGAGTCCGCCTCGGCCAGCGCCTTCACGGTGTGCGGGTTGTCGGCACCGAGTGCGATCTGGGCCACATAGACGCCGCCGTAGGCCGATGCGATCATGCCGAGATCCTTCTTGCGGGTCTGCTTGCCGCCGCTCGCGAACTTGGCCACGGCCCCCAGCGGTGTCGCCTTCGAGGCTTGGCCTCCCGTGTTCGAGTAGACCTCGGTGTCCAGGACGAGAACGTTGACGTCCGCGCCCGAGGCGAGCACGTGGTCGAGGCCGCCGAACCCGATGTCGTAGGCCCAGCCGTCCCCACCGACGATCCACACCGTCTTGCGCACGAGCGCGTCGGCCACATTCAGCAGGCGTGCGGCTCGCGGGTCGACCGAGCCGGCGAGCCGGCTGCGCAGCTCCGCGACGCGTTCCCGCTCGGCCGCGATCCCGGCCTCGGTCGATTGATCGACCGCGAGCAGCGAGGCCAGCAGCGACGGTTCCAGCTGGCCCGCGAGGCTCCGCGCGAGTTCCGTCTGCTGATCGAGCGCAAGCCGCATGCCGAGCCCGAACTCCGCGTTGTCCTCGAACAGCGAGTTGCTCCACGCAGGCCCGCGACCCTGCCTGTCCGTCGTCCACGGAGTCGTCGGCAGGTTGCCGCCGTAGATCGACGAGCACCCCGTCGCATTGGCCACGATCAGGCGATCGCCGAAGAGCTGGGTGAGCAGCTTCAGGTATGGCGTCTCGCCGCAACCCTCGCAGGCGCCGGAGAACTCGAACAGCGGCAAGGCGGCCTGCGAGCCCTTGACCGTGGCCAGGTCGAGCTGGGTGCGATCGGCCTCGGGGATGTCCAGGAAGAACTCGAACCGCTCACGCTCAGCGGCGAGCAGCGGCCCCTTCGCCTCCATCATCAGCGAACGGTGGCCTACCTCTTCCTTGGCGAAGGCGGGGCACGTGTCGACGCAGATGCCGCAGCCCGTGCAGTCGTCCGGTGCGACCTGGATGGTCATCAGACGCCCCGGATGCTGCCGATCCTTCCACTCCTTGGAGGGGAAGCCGTCAGGCGCCCCGGCGAGTTGCTCGGGCGGATACACCTTCATGCGGATCGCGGCGTGCGGGCAGACAAGGGCGCACTTGGCGCAGTCGATGCAGATGGAAGGGTCCCACACAGGGATTTCGGAGGCGAGCGAGCGGCGCTCGTGTCGGGCCGTGCCCGTCGGGAACGTCCCGTCGGCCGGGAGCGCGCTCACCGGAAGCGAGTCGCCGCGGCCCGCGAGGAGCGCGCCGGTGACCGTTCGCACGAACATCGGCTCCGTCTCGGGGATCGCGTGTGCCGCCGGGGAGGCCAGCACCGCCGGCGTGGGCACCTCGAGCTCGGCCAGGCCTGCAAGTGCGCTGTCCACGGCGGCGACGTTCCGCTCGACTATGGTGACGCCGCGCTTGCCGTACGTGTCCCGAATCGCCTCCTTGATCGCGGCCACGGCCGACTCGGTCTCGACCACGTCGCTGAGCGCGAAGAAACAGGTCTGCAGCACCGTGTTCACGCGGCGGCCCAGTCCGGCCTCCTGCGCCACCGCAGTGGCATCGACGACGTGGACGCGAAGGGATCGTTCGACGATCCGCTCCTGGGCGGAGCGGGGAAGCTCGTCCCACGTCCCCGCCGCTCCGTGGGGACTGTTGAGCAGGACGATGGCGCCCTCATCCGCGCACTCGAGGAGGTCGGCCCGTTCCAGCAGGCCGAAGTGGTGGCACGCCACGAAGCTCGCCCGTCGCACGAGATAACTGGAGCGGATCGGGCGGGGCCCGAAACGCAGGTGCGAGACGGTTGTGGAGCCCGACTTCTTCGAGTCGTAGACGAAGTACGCCTGCCCGTGGAGGCCCGTTGTGTCACCGATGATCTTGATCGAGTTGCGATTCGCCCCGACCGTGCCGTCGGCCCCCAGCCCGAAGAAGACAGCTCGGGTGACGTCCGCCTGCTCGGTGTCGAAGCTGTCATCCGTGTCCAGCGAGAGCCGGGTCACGTCGTCGACGATGCCCACCGTGAAGCGGCGGCGTGGAGCGGGTCGTGAGAGCTCGTCCAGCGCAGCCTTGGCCATCGCCGGGGTGAACTCCTTCGAGGCCAGTCCGTACCGGCCGCCGATCACGAGCGGCGCGGACCCGCCGGCCTCCGCGAGAGCGGCGACGGCATCGAGGAAGAGCGGCTCGCCGAGCGCGCCGGGCTCCTTCGTGCGATCGAGGACGGCGATCCTCTCCACGGTGGCGGGAAGTGCGGCCAGGAAGGCGGCGGCCGAGAACGGCCGATACAGCCGCACCTTGACGAGACCCACCTTCTCCCCGCTGGCGGCCAGGAGCTCGACGGCCTCCTCCGCCGCACCGCAGCCCGACCCCATCATCACCAGCACCCGCTCGGCGTCCCGCGCGCCAACGTAGTCGAACAGCCGGTAACGGCGACCTGTGCGCGCCTCGAGCCGCTCCAACTCCTCGGCGACCAATCCAGGGACGGCTTCGTGGTACGGGTTGGCCGCCTCACGGGACTGGAAGAACACGTCGGGGTTCTGGGCCGAGCCGCGGAGCACCGGATGCTCGGGGCTGAGGGCGCGATCGCGGTGCTCGCAGATCAGCGTCTCGTCGATGAGTGCAACGACGTCGTCCTCCGAGAGCCGCTCGATCGTCGCCAGCTCGTGCGAGGTGCGGAAGCCGTCAAAGAAATGGAGGAACGGAACCCTGGTGCGCAGGGTGGCAGCGTGGGCGACGAGCGCGAGATCCTGTGCCTCCTGGACGGACGACGAACAGAGCATGGCCCAGCCCGTGGTACGGGCCGCCATCACGTCCGAGTGGTCGCCGAAGATCGAGAGCGCATGCGTCGCGACGGCTCGCGCGGCGACATGGATCACCGCCGGGGTCAGCTCGCCGGCGATCTTGAACATGTTGGGGAGCATCAGCAGCAGTCCCTGGGAGGCCGTGAAGGTGGTGGCGAGCCCGCCGGCCTGGAGCGCCCCGTGGAGTGCACCGGCGGCGCCGCCTTCGCTTTGCATCTCGATCACCCGCGGCACAGCCCCCCAGGCGTTCGGGATTCCGCCGGCGGACCAGGTGTCGGCGTGCTCGCCCATCGCCGTGGCGGGGGTGATCGGGTAGATGGCGATCACCTCGCTCGCGCGGTAGGCCACCCAGGCGGCAGCCTCATTGCCGTCGACGATCGCTCTCACCCAGCGAGCGTCGTGGGGCCTGGAGGTCGAGCGCATCGGGATCCGCCCGCTGCCCGGTACGGGGATTCCCCGACCGAGATCGGCAGCACCGAGTGCTCCACCCACCGGGGCGACACCTAGTGCGGCCCCCACAACACCAAGGAGAGCTACAGGTCAAACGTTAGGAGCTGCCGCACTAGGATGCGTGAGTGAGGTCGGCGGCCGTCGTCTGCGCGTTCCTGATGCTGGCTGCAGCCGGCTGCGGGGCCGGAGCTCGATCACCGAACCGGGGCTTCTCGGCCGGCGAGCGCGCGTGGGCCGAGGAGACCGTCGACTGGTGGCAGCAGATCGCCGGCGACCTCGGATTCCTGCAGCGTTTCGACGCCTTCGACAGGGAGAACCGCCCCGAGCTCGGCCGGATCCGGGAGCGTCTGGCCGAGTGCCTCGGCGGCGTGTCGACTGCGCCCTCGGATCGCCTCGGCGTTGCGCTCGCCCGCCGGCGAGCGGTCTGCCGCGCCACCGGTGAGGCGGCAGCGGTCGTCCAGCGCGTGCTCGGCAACGGCCTCTCCTCCTCCGCGATTGCGGCCCTGAGCAACCTGAATGCCACCATCGCCAGCGGTCTGGCCGCGACGGCCGCGGAGCTCGACAGCCTCTCGCTCAGCCGGCGGCCTCTCGGGCGGCGTCACGGCGGCGACGGCACGAGCCACGTCGACCCCGTGCTGACCGCCGCCTCCGCCCGGGTCGCAGACGGTCGAAGCGTCGAGGTGCGTTGCTGGAGCCGCGACGACTGGCGGGCGGTGATCGCAGACGAGGGTGCGTTGACCGACGGTGATGTGAGTGTGGACAGCACGGGCGCGTTCGCGATCATCGAGACTGCGACCCTCCATCTCCAGGAGGAAGACTGCGCCCGGCTGGCCGAGCTCAAGGCCGGCAGGGTGGAGGATCGCAGCAGGCTCTCCTGGTCGGCCGGTCTGCTGTCGCACGAGATCCAGCACCTGGTCGGCCCCGGCGGTAGCGAGGCCGAGACGGAATGCGCCGGGCTCCAGCACACGGCGGCCGTGGCAGAGGCCCTCGGCGCCGCACGCCAGCTGGCCGGGGAGCTTGCCCGTCTGCAATGGGAGGAGTCGTACCCCGAATTGCCGGACGAGTACCGCTCCAGCGCCTGCCGCCCGGGCGGTCCCCTGGATCAGCATCCCGAGTCGACGTCCTGGCCCACAAGCTAGTGCGGCGCCGCTTCTGTGGGGTGGTGGTCGCCGCCGGCAGGATCTTCAGCCGCCGATGTAGGACATCTCGATCCTCGGCAGATCGCCGGTCTGCTCGGAGCGCGCCTCCGAGTAGCGGTCGGTCCGCACGCGCCACACGGCGGTGATCGCCTCGGCCAGCGCCGTGTCGTCTGCGCCCGAGCGCACGAGTGCACGCAGGTCGGTTCCGCGCACCGCGAACAGGCAGGTGTAGAGCTTTCCCTCCGCCGAGATCCGGGCCCGGGTGCAGTCGCCGCAGAACGGTTGCGTGACCGAGGAGATGACCCCGATCTCGCCCGAGCCGTCCGACCACCTCCACCGCTTCGCCACCTCGCCGCGGTACGCAGGTTCGACCGGTTCCAGCGAACCGACCTCGGTCGCCCGGTGCACGATCTCCGACGCGGGGACGACGTCGTCCAGTCGCCAGCCGTTCGTCGCCCCGACGTCCATGTACTCGATGAAGCGAACCGTCACACCGGTCCCGCGGAAGTGGCGGACGAGGTCGGGGACGGCCTGCTCGTTGACACCGCGCTTGACCACGGCATTGACCTTGACCGGAAGCCCCGCTGCCTGCGCCGCCTCGATCCCCTCCAGTACGCGCGAGACCGGAAAGTCGACGTCGTTCATCGCGCGGAAGACCGCGTCGTCGAGCGAGTCGAGGCTGACCGTGATCCGGGTCAGGCCGGCTGACGCCAGCGCCTGGGCCTTGGCGGCCAGGATGGCGCCGTTGGTGGTCAGCGTGAGGTCGAGCCCGTCGATCGCCGCGAGCTGCGCGATCAGCCGCTCGACGTCGCGGCGCAGCAACGGCTCGCCGCCGGTCAACCGGATCTTCTCGACCCCGACGTCTCGGAACGCACGCGCCAGCCGTTCGATCTCCTCGAAGGACAGGAGCTCCTGCCGGTCCAGGAAGCGGTAACCGCGGCCGAAGACCTCCTTCGGCATGCAGTACACGCACCGGAAGTTGCAGCGGTCGGTGACCGAGATGCGCAGATCACGCAGCGGACGGCGGAGCGTGTCGAGGGTCATGTGCGAAGCCTAGCCCGCGGCTGGGGTCAGGCCTCCCACGTCCCACCGGCGGCGCAGAACAAGAAGGGGAACCACGGTCCGTGGGACGTGGGAGGCCTGACCCCACTGTCACCCTCCCTCGGCCACCCCAGTAGCCTGCCCGGGTGCGCCGCCGCCCGCTCCTGCCACTCGTCCTACTGCTCGCCGTCACGGCGATCTGGGGGTACACCTTCGTCCCGGTCCAGGAGGCGCTCGGCGCCTACCCGCTGTTCGCGTTCCTGGCCGTCCGCTTCGCGATCTCGGCGGTAGTGCTGGCCCCGTTCGCCGCGCGCCCTCTCCGGACCCTTCCGCGTGGGGGCTACCTGGCGGGTCTGGGCGCGGGCCTGCTCCTGGCGCTCGCGTACGGGCTGCAGACCGCCGGGCTCGAACTGACCACGGTCTCCAGTACCGGCTTCATCACCGGGCTCTATGTCGTCCTCACACCGCTCATCGCCCTCGCGCTCTTTCGCACACCCGTCTCGAACATCCTCTGGGTCGGTGTCGCGCTCTCTCTGGCCGGGCTCTACCTGCTGAACGGGATGCCCGGCGGCTCGGCGGCCGGCAACGGACTCGTGCTCGCGAACGCCGTCGCCCAGTCCTTCCAGATCGCGGCCATGGAACGGTTCGCGCCGCGCTATGACGCCCGTGCGCTGACCTTCCTGCAGATGGCGATCTCCTGCGTCGGCTTCATGATCGTCGCCGGCGCCCTCGGCGACCTCCAGGTCCCTCGTGGGGCGTCCGTCTGGTGGGCGCTCCTCGCCACGGGTGTCTTCGCCGGCGCCTTCGGGTATCTGGTGGCTACTTGGGTGCAGTCGAGGATCACAGCCGCGCGGGCCGCACTCGTCTTCACGCTCGAGGCTCCGTTCGCCGCACTCTTCGGGATGGCGCTCCTGGGTGAGCGGCTCGGCCTGGTCGGGTGGCTCGGGTGCTCGATCATGCTCACCGGCATCGTGATCGCGGAGCCCTCGGCAGCGGCGACCCTGCGCCGGCTCGTGGGGCGGAGCTCCTCCTGACCGTCGTCGCGTTCGCGCTGACCTCCGCCATCCTCTTCGGGACGATGGCGGTCGCGTTGCGGCTTGCACTCGTGCGGCACGGCGACGTCGACGGTGGCGCCCTTCTCACTTTGCTCCCCGCGTTCGGGGTCGCGCTGGTCGCGGCGATCGTCCGCAGCGACTGGGACCTGGCGTCGGCTTGGCCGTATCTGATCGCGGGGCTGCTGGCTCCGGGCTGCTCGCAGATCCTCTTCACCTACGCCGTGCGTGCTGCCGGGTCCTCTCGCGCCTCGGTGACGGTCGGCACCGCGCCGCTCTTCGGCGGCGGGCTGGCGATCGTCCTGCTCGGTGAGCCGGTGGTCGCGGGCCTTGTCGCCGGCGCCCTGCTCGTGGTCGCGGGCGGCATGTTCCTGGCCACCGAGCAGGGACGGCCGGGCCACGTGCGACCGATCGGGATCATCTATGCCCTGCTCACCGCGGTCGTCTTCTCGGCGAGGGATGTGTTCGTCCGCTGGCTCGGCACGGGAGCCGCGGATACCGACCCCTCGCTGGCTCTGCTGACCACGCTCGTCACGGGCATCGCGGTCTCGCTCGTCTTCCAGCGGGCGCGGCGGATACCGCTCGACCTGCGCGCGCTCCCTGCCTTCGCCCTGCCGGGTCTCCTCATGGGCGTCTCGTACGTGTGCCTGTTCGAGGCGTTCTTCCGCGGGCGCGTCACGGTCGTCTCCCCGATCGTGGCCACGGAGTCGCTGTTCGGCGTCGTCCTCTCGGCGCTCGTGCTGCAGCGAAGCGAGGGTGTCGGCAGGCGGTTGGCGGTCGGCGCGGTGCTCGTCGTCGCCGGCGGCGTGCTGATCGGGCTCTCCCGCTGAATCGCCCTTGTGCGGGAATACCCGGCGTGTCCGCTCGTTGATTGATACGATCCCACTTAGATTTATCTCAGTCGTTCCGACTAAGGGATGACGGAGAGCTACGAGCACCCTCGAACAAGGAGCAGACGACACCTCATGGCCAAGACCATCGGCATCGATCTCGGCACCACCAACAGCTGCATGGCCGTCCTCGAAGGCGGCGAGCCCACCGTCATCCCGAACACCGAAGGCGGGCGAACGACACCGTCCGTGGTCGCGTTCGCCAAGGACGGGCAGCGGCTCGTCGGCGCCCCCGCCCGCCGGCAGCAGGTGACCAATCCGGTCAACACGATCTCCTCGATCAAGCGCTTCATGGGGCGCAAGTGGGACGAGGTCTCGGATGAGATGACCATCGTCCCCTACGCGGTCGCGAAAGGTGACAACGGTGATGCGCGCGTCGAGGCGGACGGCAAGCAACTGGCGCCGCCGGAGATCAGCGCCATGATTCTGCAGAAGCTGAAGGCGGACGCCGAGTCGTTCCTCGGTGAGACGGTCACGGACGCCGTCATCACCGTCCCCGCCTACTTCAACAACGCCCAGCGCGAGGCGACCAAGGACGCCGGCCGCATCGCCGGTCTCAATGTGCTGCGCATCATCAACGAGCCCACCGCCGCCGCGCTCGCCTACGGCCTCGACAAGGAAGGCGCCGAGCAGACGATCCTCGTCTTCGACCTCGGCGGCGGCACCTTCGACGTCTCCGTGCTCGAGCTGGGCGACGGCGTCTTCGAGGTGAAGTCGACGAACGGCGACAATCACCTGGGCGGCGACAACTTCGACAAGGCGATCGTCGACTGGATGGCCGCCGAGTTCAAGCGCGAGCAGGGCATCGACCTGTCACAGGACAAGATGGCCCTGCAGCGGCTGTACGAGGCCGCGGAGAAGGCGAAGATCGAGCTCTCCTCGACCACCTCGACGCAAATCAACCTGCCGTTCATCACGGCCACGCCGGAAGGCCCCAAGCACCTCGACCTCGCCCTCACCCGCGCCAAGCTGACCGAGCTCACCCACAGCCTGGTCGAGCGCACCGTTGGCCCGACCAAGAAGGCGCTCGCCGACGCGGGTCTCACCGCCGCCGACATCGAGCACGTCGTGCTCGTCGGCGGCATGACCCGCATGCCGGCCGTGCAGGACAAGGTCAAGGAGCTGATCGGCAAGGAGCCCCACAAGGGCGTCAACCCGGATGAGGTCGTCGCCGTCGGCGCGGCCATCCAGGCGGGGGTGCTCAAGGGCGAGGTCAAGGACGTCCTCCTGCTCGACGTGACACCGCTCTCACTCGGCATCGAGACCAAGGGCGGCGTTTTCACATCACTGATCGAGCGCAACACGACCATCCCCAAGAAGGCCTCGGAGACGTTCACCACGGCCGACGACAACCAGCCGTCGGTGGAGATCCACGTGTTGCAGGGCGAGTCCGAGATGGCCACCTTCAACAAGACACTCGGCAAGTTCCAGCTGGTGGGCATCCCACCGGCGCCGCGTGGGATGCCGCAGGTGCAGGTCACCTTCGACATCGACGCGAACGGGATCATCCACGTCTCCGCCAAGGACATGGGGACGGGTAACGAGCAGCAGATCCGCATCGAAGGCGGCTCCGGCCTGTCCGAGGACGAGGTGCAGCGGATGGTCTCCGACGCCGAGTCGCACGCGGGGGAGGCGCACAAGCTGCGCGAGGTCGCCGACGCGCGAAACGGCGCCGAGACACTGCTCTACTCCACGGAGAAGGCTCTGGCCGAGCACCGCGACAAGCTCGAGGAGGAGCAGGCCACGGCGCTCGAGGCCGCGGTCGCCGAATTGCGCGCCGCCGCCGAAGGTTCCGACGTCGCGGAGATCGACGCGAAGACCGAGGCTCTCTCGCAGGCCGCAGCGCCACTGGCCCAGGCCATCTACGCCGACGTCCAGGCGCAAGCCTCCGCGTCCGGCGCCCCGGGTGGTGCAGGCGGTGCGTCCGCCACGCCCGCCGAGGACGAGGTCGTCGAGGACGCCGACTTCGAGGTCATCGACGAGGACGAGACGGCGCGCACCTGATGGCCGCCGACGAGAACCCGCTGCCGGAGGGACAGTCCCCAGGGGGACCGTCCCCACCCGCTGCCGCGGAGCCGGCCGGATCAGCCGGCGACGGCCCGGGGGGAGGCGCTGCGGGACCGTCTCCTCAGGTCGTCCTCGAGGACATCGCCGTGGTCGAGCACGATCTCGAGGAGCTGCTCGCTCGCGTCACCGATGCGGAGTCGAAGCGCGACGAGTACCTCGACGATCTGCAGCGGCTCGCCGCCGACTTCGACAACTATCGCAAGCGTGTGCTGCGCGACCAGGAGACGATCTTCCGACGCGCCAGTGCCGGTCTCGTCGAGAAGCTGCTTCCCGTGCTCGACGACCTCGAACGCGCGCTCGACGCAGCCGAGCACCACGACCAGGCGAAGGTGGTCGACGGCGTTCGACTGACCCGCTCCGCGCTCGTCGCCACCCTCATCGCGGAAGGGCTCGAGGAGATCGACACGAGCGGCGCGTTCGACCCCCACGTGCACGAGGCACTGCTCACCCAGCCCGCCACGGGCGTCGAGCCCGGGTCGATCGTGCAGGTCGCCCAGCGGGGCTACCGCATCGGCGACGTCGTGCTGCGGCCGGCGCGAGTCGTCGTCGCTTCGGCCGAGGACAGTTGAAGATGACCGCGCCTTCGACACTGCGTGGCGGCGAGGCCGAGATCACGATCTCTCCCGCCGATCCGTGGGTGTTCGTGGCCGCAGTCGAGGCCCACCGTGGTGCGTAGCCCCTACGAGGTTCTCGGCGTCGCCAAGAACGTCGACGCGGACGAGATCAAGAAGGCGTACCGCAAGCTCGCGCGCCAGCACCATCCCGACAGCAACCCGGGTGACGCAGCGGCCGAGGAGCGCTTCAAGGAACTGCAGGATGCGTACGATCTGCTGTCCGATCCCGAGAAGCGCCGTCAGTACGACCAGTTCGGCGCCTACGCCGGGCCGGGCGGTGCGGGTGGGCCTGGAAACATGCGGTTCGAGAACGTCGACCTGGGCGATCTGGGTGATCTCTTCGGCCGTTTCGGCGGGATCTTCGGGGGAGGTGCGGGTGCCCGCGGTGCCGGGCGGCCGCGGGCGCAGAAAGGCGCCGACCTGGAGTCGCGCGTCCGCATTTCCTTCGAGGACGCCCTCGAGGGTGTGCAGGTACGCGTCCCCGTGGAGATGGACACCGCGTGCCACGTGTGTGCGGGTACCGCAGCCGAGCCTGGCACGTCTCCAAAGAGCTGCCCCGACTGCAACGGTTCGGGTGTCACCTCCGACAGCCACGGTCTCTTCGCCCTCTCCCAGCCCTGCCGGCGCTGTCGCGGGAACGGTGTGATCGTGGAGAAGCCCTGCCGCGCCTGCCGGGGAACAGGACGCGAGCGGGTGACCAAGCGCTACCTGGTCAAGGTGCCGCCGGGCGCCAGGGACGGCACTCGCATCCGGGTCAAGGGCAAGGGCGAGCTCGGAGTCAGCGGTGGCCCAGCCGGCGATCTCTGGGTACGGGTGGAGGTCGAGGAGTCCCATCTCTACGAGCGCCGCGGCGCCGACCTGGTGCTGGACGTGCCCGTCACCTACCCGGAGGCGACGCTCGGCGCCGAGATCGAGATCCCCACGCCGGAGGGCGCAGTCAAGCTGCGGGTCCCGGCCGGCACCGACCACGGAAAGCTCCTCCGCGTAAAGGGACGGGGAGCCCCGAAGCTCGCAGGCGGCGGGCGCGGCGACCTGCTCGCGCGGGTCAAGGTCACCGTTCCCTCCAAGCTGACCAAGGCCGAGAAGGACGCACTCGAGGACTACCAGAAGGCCTCTCGCGAACGGCCTCGCGAAGGGGTGTTCGAGGGATGAGCCCCACGCGGCCCCGCTACATGATCTCGGTCGCCGCGGAGCTCGCGGGCCTGCATCCGCAGACGCTCCGCATGTACGAGAACAAGGGCCTCGTCCGGCCGTCGCGGACGCCCCGCGGCACGCGACTCTACTCCGAGTCGGACGTCGACCGCCTGCGCGTGATCCAGCGGCTCGTCTCCGAGGTCGGGCTCAACCACGCCGGCATCGAGCACGTGCTGCGGCTCGAGGACGAGGTCCGCCGGCTGCGCACACGAATGGACGCCCTCGAGCGGCAGCTGCGCGAGGAGATCCGCGAGACGCACCGCCAGTACCGGCGGGACGTCGTCCTCTACCGACCGAAGCCGCCGGCGACCCGGACCTGAACTGCAACGAACAACACGAAGGAACGACACCATGGATTTCTCGAAACTGACGATCAAGAGCGGCGAGGCTGTCGGGGCTGCCCAGGAGCTCGCACGGCGTCTCGGCCATCCCGAGGTCACGCCCGACCACCTGACCATCGCCCTCCTCGACCAGGATCTGCCGCGCACGCTCGTGGAGCGCGCCGGCACGCCGCCGGACACCGTCCGCCAGCGGGCCGAGGAGCGGATCAGCGCGCAGCCCACCGTGTCCGGAGGCGCGCAGCAGCCACAGGCGACGGCCGCGTTCCGCCGCGTGCTCGACCGTGCGCTGGAGGAGATGCGCGCCCTGGAGGACGAGTTCGTCTCGGTCGAGCACCTCGTGATTGCCCTCGATCTCGTGCCGCGTGAGGAGCTGCTCGGCGTGCTCAAGGACGTGCGCGGCGGCCAGCGGGTCACCTCCCAGGATCCCGAGGGCTCGTACCAGGCGCTCGAGAAGTTCGGCCGCGACCTCACGTCGCTTGCCGAGGACGGCAAGCTCGACCCCGTGATCGGTCGCGACGAGGAGATCCGGCGCGTGATCCAGGTGCTCTCGCGCCGGACGAAGAACAACCCGGTGCTGATCGGCGAGCCCGGTGTGGGCAAGACGGCGATCGCCGAGGGTCTGGCCCAGCGCATCGTCGCCCGCGATGTCCCCGAGGGGCTGAAGGGGAAGCGCGTGTGGGCCCTCGACGTGGGCTCGCTGATCGCCGGAGCCAAGTACCGGGGCGAGTTCGAGGAGCGCCTGAAGGCGGTGCTGGCCGAGATCACGGCGAGCGAGGGCGAGATCGTCCTCTTCATCGACGAGCTCCATACGATCGTCGGCGCCGGTGCCGCGGAGGGCGCGGTCTCGGCGGGCAACCTGCTCAAGCCGATGCTGGCCCGCGGCGAGCTGCGCGCGGTGGGTGCGACGACCCTGGACGAGTATCGCAAGCACATCGAGAAGGACGCGGCGCTCGAGCGGCGCTTCCAGCCAGTGCTGGTCGGTGAGCCCTCCGTGGCGGACACGATCGCCATTCTGCGCGGGCTCAAGGAGCGCTACGAGGCGCACCACGGGGTGCGGATCCGTGACGCGGCGCTCACCGCCGCCGCCGTGCTCTCCGAGCGCTACATCACCGATCGCTTCCTGCCGGACAAGGCGATCGACCTGGTGGACGAGGCAGCTTCGCGGCTCCGGATGGAGATCGACTCCTCGCCGGTCGAGCTCGACGAGGCCGACCGGCGCGTGATCCAACTCGAGATCGAGCTGGCGGCGATGGCCAAGGAATCGACCGAGGTGCGCGAGCCTGTCGAGCGCGAGCTGGCCGAGGCCAAGACCCGCCGCGACGAGCTCGGTGCCCGCTGGGCGGAGGAGAAGGACTCGCTCGACCGTGTCAAGGAGATCACACGGCGGATCGACGAGCTGCGCATGGAGGCGGAGCGCGCCGAGCGCGAGAGCAACCTGCAGCGGGTCGCCGAGATCCGCTATGGCCTGCTGCCCGAGCTGGAGCGCGAGCTTGCCGCCGGCGCCGACACTCCGACGGTCGCGCCGATGGTCAAGGAGGAGGTCGACGAGGACGATATCGCCGCCGTCGTCGCGGCCTGGACGCGGATTCCGGTCGACCGGCTGCTCGAGGGCGAGGTGCAGAAGCTGGTGCAGATGGAGGAGCGCCTGCATCAGCGCGTGATCGGGCAGGAGGCCGCGATCGACGCGGTCTCCAACGCGCTTCGCCGCGCGCGTTCCGGGCTACAGGATCCCAACCGGCCGATCGGCTCGTTCGTGTTCCTCGGCCCGACCGGTGTCGGCAAGACCGAGCTGGCTAAGGCGCTCGCCGAGTTCATGTTCGACGACGACCGCGCCATCGTCCGCCTGGACATGTCCGAGTACATGGAGAAGCACACGGTGTCGCGGCTGGTCGGAGCGCCTCCCGGGTATGTCGGGTACGAGGAGGGCGGCCAGTTGACCGAGGCGGTTCGCCGCCGGCCCTACTGCGTGATTCTGCTGGACGAGATCGAAAAGGCGCACGCGGACGTGTTCAACGTGCTGCTGCAGCTGCTCGACGACGGGCGTCTCACCGATGGGCAAGGGCGGACCGTGGACTTCCGCAACACCGTTGTCATCATGACCTCGAACATCCGCTCCTCCGAGCAGCTGCTCGAGCACTTCCGGCCGGAGTTCGTGAACCGCATCGACGAGATCGTCGTCTTCGACCCGCTCACCCGCGAGCAGCTCGGCGAGATCGTCGAGCTGCAGCTGGCACGCCTCCGGGCGCGCCTCGCGGAGCGCAAGCTCGACCTCGAGCTGAGCGACGGCGCCAAGGAGCTGGTGGCGGAGGCCGGCTGGGATCCCGCTTTCGGAGCGCGTCCCCTCAAGCGTGCGCTGCAGCGGCTCGTCGAGAACCCGCTCGCCCTCGAGCTGCTGGAAGGGCGCTACGCGGAAGGCGACGCGATCCGCGCCTACGCGGAGCTGGGGGAGATCAGGTTCACGGTGGAGGAGGCCGAGCCTGCGACCGCGTCCTGAGGATCGCGCAACTGACCCCACGGGGTTGCGCGAGCGGCGCGCTCAGTCGCGGCGGAGGTTCTTGCACGCCCGCGACGCGCTCGGATCGCAGGCGGGGCTCCAGTTGACGAGGGCACGCGAGCCGGGCTTCACGCATTGCCCGGCAATCACCTTGCGCACGCTCGGCGGCGACCATGACAGGCACTGCCAGCCGCCACTCAGGTTGAACGGCCGGAACGGACCCGGGTTTGCGCTCCGCGCGCCGCGCAGCGCGACCGATCGCGCCTCGTCACAGGTCAGCTGACGCCGGATGAAGACGGCGTAGCGCGAGCCTGGCCTGGACGTGCTGTCGAGCGCGGGATACCGCGGCCCGGTGAACAGGCAGCTCAAGTCCGACGAGGCGAGTGCGCTCCCGGCCCCGGCTGCGACCAGCATCACGGCGATCACGGAACCGATGACCCATCGCTGCATCGCTCCGATGGTAGTGCGCGGGCCCGACGGAGGAACCGCCCGGACGGGGGTTCCCTGTGGGGACGTAGGATCGGTCGACGCCGATGGCCCAGCCGCTCCCCGATATTCTCGTCGTCGCGGCGACACCGGCCGAGCTTCGGGGCCGCGCCGGCCTGGCCTGCGGGGTCGGTCCGGTGGAGGCCACCGCGGCCGTGGCGCAGGCTCTTGCCGCACACCCCAACGTTCGGACGGTGGTGCACGTAGGCATCGCCGGAGCACGCCCGGGATCCGGGGTCGACGTCCTCGAGGTTGTGGTCGGGAGCGAGGCGGTCTACGAGGATCTCGCCACCTCCGTGCCGCTCGCGCCCAACCGCGTAGCCGGCGACCAGGCTCTGCTGGAAGCGGCCGTCCGCGCGGTGGGTGCCAGGCCGCTGGCCATCGGAACGAGCGCCGCGCTCGGAGGGACCAGGTCCTGTCCGGTCGAGGCGATGGAGGGCTTCGGAGTGCTGCGGGCCGCCCAGCTGGCAGGCGTCCCTGCGATCGAGGTCCGGGTCGTCTCCAACCTGGTCGGCGAGCCGCGGCAGCAGTGGCGTGTCGAGGAGGCGCTGGCGCGGCTCGCCGAGATCGTGCCGCCACTCGTCGCCGAGATCGGTGCGGCGCTTGAACCGGGGAGCACCGTAGGCCGAGTTGAGTATTGACCGTGTCATCAGGATCACCCCGCTCGCGAACGAGGGGTGGGCCGACGCCCCTGGGCCGTCAGGGACCTGTGGTTGCGCGCCGTTCGCAGCTCTCGGGATGAACTTCTGGTGAGGCCCTGAAGGCCCCACTCCGCCCGAGAGACGGGCCTTTACGACCCAGAGCGGCGCAGCCCCGTCGCTTCGATGACCGCGCCGAAGTCGGCGTCGCCGAAACCGGCCGTGATCGCCGCGTCCATCGCTTCCACTGCTGCCTGGCCGAGGCGCAGGTCGAGCCCGAGGGCGGCCCCGCTGGCCACCGCGAGTGCGACGTCCTTCCGTGACAGGCGAAGACGGAACTTCGGCGGCTCGTAGTCCCCGGCCACCATCGCCTCGCCTTTCGTCTGCAGGTACGCGGAGTCTCCGATCGTGCCGGCGATCGCCTCCAGGAAGGCTTTGCCGGAGATGTCCAGTCGCTCGGCCAGGGCGAGCACCTCCGCGCCGAGCGCGGTCTGGGCCAGGATCCAGAAGTTGAAGACCGTCTTCAACCGCTGTCCCGCGCCCGCGGCGCCGAGGCGCATCGTCTTCGCGCCGACCGCGTCGAACACCGGTGCTGCGGCGTCGACGTCGGCATCGTCGCCAGAGCCGAGGATGACCAGATCACCTGAACGGGCGGGAGCGACCGACCCGACCACCGGCGCGTCGACGTAGCGCGCACCTGCCTCCACGGCGAGCTGCGCCAGCTGGTCGCCCCACTCGGGGCCGACGGTGCCCATCTGCAGCCAAAGCAGGCCCGGACGCAGCACGCCGCCCACGGCATCCCGCGTCGAGGGCCCATCGGCCAGCATCGTCACGAGGATGTCGGCACCCGCGCTCGCCTCCATCGGGGTGGCGCAGGCCGTGGCCCCGGCCGCCACGAGCGGCGCGAGCTTCTCGGCAGAACGGTTCCAGGCGCGAACGGCGAGACCCGCAGCAAGCAGGTTGGCGGCCATCGGCCCGCCCATCAGGCCGGTGCCGAGAACGGCGACGGTGCGTGCGTCTGCCACGCACGGGACGCTACCGTGTCCTCCCTTGGCCCGCCCGTCGTATCCGAAGTCGAGCGGCCCTCCGCCTCCGGCGCTGCCACCGGCCGCGCAGACGGTGGGTCAGCTGATCGCCGAGACGCTCCGGCTCTACGGGTCACGGTTTCTGCTCGCCCTCCCGCTCGGCATCCCACTCGCAGCGGTCAACCAGATCGCGCTCTCCACGGGACACTCGCGGGAGAGCGGTAGCGAGATCGTGGTCGAGACGGGGCCGAGTGCCGACGGGCTCATCCTGCTCCTGGCCGCGCCCGCCTTCAGCCTTGCCTTCGCCGCGGCGTGTGCCCTCACCTTCCGCGTCGTTCCCTCGCGCAGGCAAGCGGTGTGGGCCGTGCTCGTCGGAACCGTCGCCTTCGCGCCGGCCGCCCTCTTCTTTCCCTGGTTCGCGCTCGCCTCGGTCGCGTGGCTCGCAATCGTCGGTCACGTGGTGCCGGCCATCGTGAAGGAAGGCCACGGGCCGTTGGCTGCGCTTCGGCGCTCCGTCCAGCTCGCCCGCGCGGACTATGTCCACGCCCTCGGGGGGCTCGCCGCGCTCGTCGTCCTCTTCGGGCTGACGCGCATCGTGATGGCCCAGCTGCTCCGCTCGCAGGCCGACAACACGCTCCGCGTCGCCGTCGGCCTGGCCGACCTTGTTCTCTCACCGCTGCTCTATCTCGGCGGGGCGCTCCTCTTTCTCAACCTGGCCGCTCGCGTCGGTCTGGATCGCGAGCAGCGTAGGGCGGTGCGTGAGGAGGCGATTCGAGCGATGCAGACCGGCCCCGGCAGGCAGTAACCTCCCCGCAACGACCCAGGAGGAGCCCCGCGATGCCGCTGTATCTCATGCTCACCACCCTCACCGAGAAGGGCGTGCAGACACTCAACTCCAACCCTGAACGGCTGCGTGATGTGAACCGCGACCTCGAGGAGCTGGGTGCCAAGATCCTGCACCAATGGGCCTCGCTCGGTGAGTACGACTTCGTGAACATCGTCGAGGCTCCCGACGACTTGACCGTGGCCAAGGTCTCCGTCCGGCTCGGTGCACGTGGCAGCGCCAAGCTCGAGTCGCTGCCGCTGATCCCCGTCGACCAGCTCCTCGCCTCGCTGGAGTAGGAGGCGCGTCATGGAGGAGCCGGCGCGCGTTGGGCAGCAGAGCGGCGGGGAGGCCTCCGAGGAGCGCACGACCCGCCGCGGGTCGCTCTACCGGCTGGGCGGCCTGGTCGCGGCTGCCGTGACAGGTGGCACCCTGGCCGGCGATGCTCTGGGAGCGGACGAGTCTGCCGCCGGCCCGGCCGCTGTCGCAGCCGGGCTCGTCAGCTGCGTGCTCGCGCCCGAGACCACGGCAGGACCCTTCTTCCTGGATGGCGACCGGGTGCGGAGAGATGTGCGCGAAGGCCGCCCGGGCACGCTGCTCACGCTGCGGACGACGGTCGTCGATGCGTCCACCTGCAAGCCGATCCGGAACGCGAAGGTGGACATCTGGCACTGCGATGCCAAGGGTGTCTACGCCGGCTTCGCCGAGCAGGGAACCGAGGGCGAGACGTTCCTTCACGGGATCCAGCCGACCGACGCCAAGGGGCTCGCCGTCTTCACGACGGTGTATCCGGGCTGGTATCCAGGGCGGGCGGTACACATCCATGTCAGGGTCTACCTCGGCGGGTCGATCGTCCACACCGGCCAGCTCTTCTTCCCCGACGCGATCACCGACCAGGTCTACAAGCGCGCGCCGTACAGCTCGCGGCCGGGTCGCGACCCACGGAACGCGGGGGACGCGATCTTCCGGAACGGTGGCAGCAGATCCCTGCTCAGGCTCCGCCGGGTCGGCGCGGGCTGGGTGGGGACGATCACCATGGGTGTCGTCCGCGCCTGACCCGGCAGGCCCCTTCAGCCTGGATCCACCGCTTGGCGTGATCGCGGGGCGCCACCCGGTCGGGGAGCGCCCTGGCGGGCCTGGCAGGATGCACCGCCCACGCCAAGCGGTGGATCCAGGCTCAGGGGTTCTGCAGGAACTCCCGGTTCTCAAGCCGCGCGAGGGCAGAGCTCTCGCGCGAAGGCCTATCCCGCCAGGCGTCGGCACGGCGTACTGCGGCGCCCTTCAGGGCCTCGCGAGGAGTGGAGGCTCGACCAGCAATTGGTCATCTCGAGCGGCGAATCCGGCGCTTGTCACGGGACGAGATCCTGGCGAGGCCCTGAAGGGCCCCGCGGCGCGCCCGGCCTACCGGGATAGGCCCTAAAGGGGGAGCCCGGGATAGCCGATTCGTGCGAGGTCGGCATGAACGTCTTTCTCGTCATGGGCTGCTTCGTCGCCCTCGGCCTCCTCCTGCGCTGGGGGCGCGAGTCAGTCGGGCACCGCAAGCGCGTCCACGGTCTGGATGTGCGCATCCACGTCAACGGAATTCGCGGCAAGTCGACCGTGACCCGCATCCTCGCCGGCCTGCTGCGCGAGGCGGGGTATGTGGCGATCGCCAAGTCCACGGGGACGGCGGCCGCCGTCATCAACCGCGACGGGGTCGACGAGCCGATCAATCGCAAGGGACCGGCCACGATCCTCGAGCAGATCGACATCGTGGGCGAGTACGTCACCCCCGACGTCACCGCGCTCGTGATCGAGTGCATGGCACTCAAGCCCGCGTACCAGTGGACGAGCGAGAACATGATCGTGCACTCCAACATCGGCGTGCTCACCAACGTCCGCGAGGATCACCAGGACGTGATGGGCGAGACGCTCGAGGAGATCTGCGTCTCGCTCCTGTCCACCTGCCCGAGCGACGGCGTGTTGATCACGTCCGAGCGCGATCCCGGCATCCAGCAGGTGATGTTCGAGGAGGCGGCGCGCAAGGGGACACGGGTGATCGTGGCCGACCCGGAAACGGTGAGCGACGAGGACCTTCTGCGTTTCGACTACATCGCCTTCAAGGAGAACGTGGCGATCGGTGTGGCCGTCGCCGACTTCCTGGGAATCCCACGCGAGCTCGCGATGAAGGGCATGGTCGAGGCCCCGCCCGACCCTGGCGTGCTCCGGATGAAGGAGCTGGCGATCGGCGGCAAGCGCGTGACGTGGGCCAACCTGTTCGCCGTCAACGACCGCGAGTCGATGGTGGTGGCCATGGAAAAACTGGTTCCCTTCCTGACCGACGCGACGACCACGGTCGGCATCCTCAACAACCGCGCCGACCGCGAGCGCCGCGCCATCCAGTTCGCCGATGTCGCAGTGCGCGACCTCGACTTCGACCGCCTCGTCACCTTCGGTGCCTACGAGTCCCTGGTCACCTCCCGGCTCGTCGAGAACGGCTATGCGGCCGAGCACATCCTCAACCTCGGCGACACGCATCACCCGCCGGTGGAGGAGATCGTCGATCGCATGATCGTGCAGATGCCGACCCCTCACGTGCTCGTTGTCGGTTTCGTTAACATCCATACCCACCAGGCGGAGATGATGCTCGAGTACTTCGAGCACGAGGCGACGCCATGGGAAGCGGCAGAGCTGCCGCCCGCTGAGCGGGCGACGATGCCTGCATCCGGTGCGGTGCCCGATGCGGCGTGTGAGCCTGAAGCGACCGATAGGGGGCACAGCCCCAATGCATGACTATCTGTTCTCGACCGACGTCGTCCGCCTCGCCTTCCTGGCGGGGGTGGTGGCCTCGATCGTCCTCTACGAGAAGAGCCACCTGACGACGGGCTCGATCGTCGTGCCCGGCTACATCGCCGTGTTCCTGATCCAGCCGCTCGTCATCGCCGCCACCTTCGCCAACGCACTCCTCGCCTTCTGGATCGTCAACCGCTTCCTGCCACGGTGGTTCCTGCTCTACGGGCGCACCAAGTTCACGGTGCTCGCGCTCGTCTCGATCGCCATCCAGGCCGTCCTGCTCAAGGCGAGCCCCTCGACGGGCTATCTCTGGGAGTCGGACATCCCGCTGCTCGTCGGCGCCGGCTACGTCGTGCCCGCGCTTGTCGCCCACGACATGGCCCGGCAGGGGGTGCGAAAGACGGTCCGGGCCGTGCTGCTCGCCGGCGTCATCGTCGCCGTGCCGATCGGGCTCCTGCTCGTGTTCGGGGCGAACCCGGAGCTGCAGCCCGCGGACTTCGGACTGATGGCCATCGACCCGACGTGGGTGCCACTCGCCGTGTTCCTGTCGGCCGCCGGCGCCTGGGCGCTGCTCAAGAACCACGACCTGCGAAGTGGCGGCTTCATCGGTGCGGCCTATACCGCCATGCTCAGCGCCAACCCGATCCACATCGCCTTCATCGTGATCGTCGGCGTGGTCTCGTACCTGATCGTGACCCGTGTCCTCATGCGGCGGCTGATCCTTTTCGGGCGCCGCAAGTTCGCCGCCATGCTGCTCGTCTCGGGCGTCGTTGCCTGGGCGGCGATCGTGCTCGGAGAAGGCGCTCTCGGTGTCGACGTCTCTGCCTACACGACACTTTCCTCCATTGCCCTGACGCCGCTGTTCGTGCCGGGTCTCGTGGCCAACGACATGCACCGCTCCGGGCCGGCGCGGGTACTGGCCGGGCTCGCCCTTGGCGGGGTGTGGGTGCTCGCGACCACCCTGACTCTGCAGGCGGCGATCGAGCGCCAGGTCGTGGAAACGCTCCCGTTGATCGTTGCCGTGGCCACAGGCCTCTACATCTTCTCCCAGGAGGTGGTGAAGGGAACGCGGCTCATGCTCGACGGGCTGGACCGCCACCTCCGCGTGCCGGAAGCGGTGCTCCGGCCCGCCCGCACGTTCGCCGCCACCCACGGATCCACCGCACGCCTCGCGTTCCGCAACGCCGCCTTCGCCGCCAGCTTTGTGGTGGCCATCGGCGCTCTCGCCCTGGCGCCGCTCGACGGCGACCAGAACGTCGTCTTCCAGCTCGGACAGGCGGTCGGCCGCGTTGCGCTGATCGTGGTGATCCCGCTCACCGCGCGCGTCCTCTGGGCCCGCGTCCTGCAACGCGACCCCGATGTGCAGGTTCTCAGCGGCTGGTTGTTCGTCAAGGCCGCCGTCGTCGCACTCGCGCTCGTCCAGGGCTACGACGCGACCCTCGTCGATCTCTAGCTCAGGCCCCGCGGGATGCTTCAGCGTCCTGCGGTTGTGTCTCAGCCTGTCTCCGCTGCCGCGAACCCGGTCTCGCGCTCTCTGATCGCGAGAGGGCTTACGGGAAGCCCGGCCACCGGCTCGGGCGCGTTGAAACCGCCGGGCGCCACATCGTTCGGCGTCTCCGGGTGGAAGAGCGCCGAGAGCAGTTGGATGTGGCCCCGCCCGACACCGAGCTCGTACTGCCCGCCGCCGTAGGCGGCGATCCCGTGCGCCGCGCAATGGTCGTACGCGGCGACGAGGCGCTCCAACGTGCCGAAGCGCGACGGCTTGATGTTGATCGTGCGCGGCGGCCAGCGCAGCGCCTCGATGTCCGACACCGCATGGATGGGCGCGTCCCACGTCACGCGATCGGCGACCGGCTCGAGCAGAGCCGTCGTCTCCGGGGTGAGCTCGGGATCCTCGAGCCAGGCCTCGGGCAACCCGTCGCGCACGCGCCGGTACAGCTCCGGATCGGCGGGGTTGTCGACCGAGGTGCCTCGGTACTGACCCTTGAAGTCGACCGAGTCCACGCACCCGAGCTCAGCCAGCTCCGCGATGAGCGCATCGTCCCAGGCCGGTCGTGCGTCGAGCTTGAAGCGCACACCGGGGTAGAGCTCGAGCCACGCGCGCAGACGAGCGGTCGACGGAGGATCGCCGAGCCCCCCCGACACGACGAAGGTCACGGGTGCGGCCGTGCGTCCCAGCAGGCCGCCGAGCGCCTGGCCGGCCTGGCGTAAGGCGAGGTCGAGCGCCGCGCTCTCGAAGGCCCAGCGGCGGTAGTCGAGGTAGGCGGGCATCTCGGGCGGTTTCTCGAACAGGTCGATCGTGGCGAGCCTCTCGGAGAAGCTCTCGAGCGTCCAGCGGCCGGCGAGGGAGCCGACGCCGCCTCGCTTCTGCAGGGCCTCGTGCTCGGCGCCGTCGTAGGTCACGTCTTCGCCGCTTCCCGTCTCCCCGCCGCCGCGGAGGTGTACCGTGGTCGTCTTGCGCAGGAACGTCGGCGTCTGGGCCTCGCGTCCTTCGAGGTCGTAGCTCTCGACCAGCAACGGCAGATCGCGGATGGCGTCGTAGAGCATCACACCCGGCCCCTGTAGGCGACGGCGATCTCAGCGGCGAGCCCGGCGTTCTCCACGATCAGGTCGCGATTGACGCGCCGCGTCTCTCCTCCCGAGCGCTCGTGGAGCGCCGCCAGGACGAACGGTGTCACCGCTTGCCCGCCGATTCCCCCGCGGGAGGCAGCGGCCACCGCCTCGGCGATCAGTGGCTCGACGTCGAGGCTCTCTGAAGGCGGCCGCCCGACGAGCAGGGCGTTGCCACCGAGCCGCCAGTGCGCGTCGGCCACCGCGGCCGCCTCACCTGCTGTCTCCACGCGGGCGGACACCGCCGGCCCACCGGCCGCCGTGTAGAAGAGCGGCAGCGTGTCGGTGCGGAACCCGAGCACGGGAACGCCGAGCGTCTCCAGCAGTTCCGTGGTGGCAGGCACGTCGAGCAGGCTCTTCACCCCGCAGGAGACGACGAGTGCCGGGATCCGGGCGAGGGCACCAAGATCCGCCGACACGTCCGGAGGGGTCGGAAACCCACGGTGCACGCCTCCGAGCCCCCCGGTCCCCAGGAAGCGGATGCCGAGCGCAGCGGCCACGGCGAGCGTGCCGCCGACGGTCGTGGCGCCCACGGCCCGTTGCACGGCGCATGCGGCGAGGTCCCGTGGGCCGAGCTTGCGGGCCTCGGGCGTGAAGCGCTCCAGCTCATCCCTGGACAGCCCGACCCGTATCCGCCCGTCGAGCACCCCGATCGTGGCCGGCACTGCGCCCGCCGCCCGCACCGCGGCCTCACTCGCGGCTCCGACGGCGATCCCATCCGGTGCGGGGAAGCCATGAGCGATGAGTGTCGTCTCGAGCGCGACGACGGGTCGCTCCTCCTCGAGTGCGGTGGCGATCTCCTCGGAGACGGACAGCAGATCGATCATTGCGGGCCTATTGTTCCTGCAGGTACCGGTCCGCGGAAGTTCACCCGGCTCCCGCCTTCTTTGTTGCATTCTGCTTACGAAAGGATATTCCTGCACAAGGTGGCTAGAGCCACCCCGAAGGGAGAACAGATGGGTGATCTCACAGTGAAGCGGCTCGACGAGTGCGAGTCGATCTTCGACGGCTTGGTCACGCGGGTACGAGGTGAGCTCGGTGTGAAGGCGTTCGGCATGCAGGTCTTCCGCATGCCGCCGAACTTCGAGAACTACCCTGACCACAACCATGCCGGTGTGATGGCCGACGACGGTCACGAGGAGGTTTACACAGCGCTGGAGGGTGGAGCGGTACTGATCGCGGATGGGCAGGAGCATGCGCTGGAGCCGGGTGTCTTCGTGCGTTGCGGGCCGTCCCAGGTCAGGAAGATCGTCACCCGCGACCAGGCGGTGACCTTCCTCGCGATCGGCGGCCCTCCGGGGCGTGGCTACGAGGTGTCGGCCTGGACGGAGGTCGGCGGGCCGCTTCCCGGCGCGTAGCGAGGTCGGCAACAGGCGGGTGGTGGTACCGCCCGCCGGCGGCCGTGTTCGGCGGAGGTCAAGGCGGCCGCCTCAGAGCGCGACGACGGCCCGGTGGCTCTGCGACGTGAGCGCCGCAGTGAAGAGCCGATGCGTGGCGGCCGCCTCCTCGGGAGTGGCGCAGTGGAACGGCTGGCTCATCCCTTCCCGCCCGTGCGCAAGCTCGTCGACGAAGGCCGCCCACATCTGGAGAATCGCGTCCGAGAAACCGAACTCGAAGATCGCACCAGTGACATGCGGATACGCCGAGACGGAGCCGAGGTCGACCGTCTCCCAGGCCTGCGGTCCGCCAGGACGGTACTCCATTCGGCGCAGCGTCTTCGGGTACTTCGTCGTGTATGCGATCGAGCCCTCCGTACCGTCGATCTCCACCGTCCACGTGTTCACCTCGCCAGGCGCGATGCGCTTCGTCTCGACGCGCAGTGGGAACGCGTGGCCTTCGTCCTCGGCCTCACACAGCAGCACGGCGTTGTCCCAGGTGTCGCAAGGAACGGTGCCGCCGAAGCCGTCGGGTCGCTCGGAGATGATGTTGGAGAGGATCGCGCGGACGTTGACCGGTTCCCAGCCCGCCCGAAGCGGAAGGTGGAGCGCGTGGACACCGAGGTCGCCCATGCAGCCGTACTCGCCGTTGAGTCGGGCGATGCGCTTCCAGTTGATCGGCTTCGCCGGATCGAGGTCGCTCGCGTGGAGAAACAACGCACGCGCCTCGATCGGTCGCCCGAAGCGGCGCTCCCTGATGAACCTGGCCACCTCCTGGCCGCCGGGATAGAACGGCAGCTCTGACGAGCAGCGGACGAGCAATCCGGGATGTGCTGCGATCGCGGCGTTGATGGCTGCGTTGGCCGCGGAGTCGATCCCGAACGGCTTCTCCCCGAGTAGGTGCTTCCCCGCGCGCAGGCAGGCGACGTAGATCTCCTCATGCAGATTGTGCGGCACTGCGACGTAGACAGCCTCCACCGTGTCGTCATCGAGCACGTGCCGGTAGTCCGAAACGAGCCGCGGCTGCGAGTCGAGACGCTCATACCACGCGAGAACGTCGGGGCTCGGGTCGCAGACGACGGCGATGCGAGGTCGGACACCGATCGGGTCCAGGTGGATCCAGCGTGCGCAGGCGCTCGCGAACTCGCGGCCCATCAGACCCCCTCCGATCACGCCAAACGAAATGGTCCGCTCAGCCACGGAGGAGATCGAGCGCATCGACCGCACGCAGTCCTTCATGGACGATCGCCATCAACGCTCGCGTCATCGCCGCCGGGTCGTCGTGCTGGATGACGTTGCGGCCGTACACGATGCCGGCCGCGCCCTGATCCATCACCGCCTCGGTTCGACGCAGGATCTCCTCGTCGGTGGCTCGACCACCGCCTCGAACAAGTACCGGGACGTTGCCCGCGATCTCGATCACCCGACCGTAGTCAGTGAGATCGTGCGTCGGGTCGGCCTTGATCACATCGGCACCGAGCTCTACCGCCTGACGGACGAGCGGGACGATCTTCTCCACGTCGCCGTCGACACCGTAGGCCCCGCGTTCGCTCGGCTGCATCACGAGCGGCTCGACCATCAGTGGCATGCCGACCGGGTCGCAGGCGGCACGCAGCGCCGAGATGTTGCGGACACACTGATGGAGGAGCTCGGGCTGATCCGGGAGCTGCAGCAGGTTGCAGACGACGCAGGCGGCATCGAGCCGCAGAGCCTGCTCGACGGCCCCGGTCAGGAGCTCGCTGAACAGGTGCCGCGGAAGCCGGGGCCCGTAGACATTCGCGACGTCGGTTCGAAGCACCAGTGCGGGCTTCTCCGGCCCTTGGTGGCGCTGGAGATACGGGGCCTGGCCGGGCGACAGCTGGATGGCGTCGGGACGCGCCTCGACAAGCGTCGCGATCGCCCATTCCATCGTCTCGATCCCGGCGAGAAACGCGCCTTCACCGAAGAAGCCATGGTCGACCGCGACGTCGAAGCAGCGGCCGTCGGCTGCGAACAGCCGATTCAGCCGTGCGTTCATGCCGCCACCTCGAGGCCCGCGAAGGCCAGCGTCTCGTCGAGGCTGAGCAGGCCCTCGGTAGCGCCGAGCGCGGTCGTGGCGAGTGCACCGGCGGCGTTGGCAAGCCTTGCGGCGTCGACGAGCGGCCGGCCGGCCAGTTTCCCGCAGAGGATCCCGGCGGCGAAGGCGTCGCCGGCCCCGGTGCTGTCTATGACGCGCGCGGGAAACCCACCTACTGGGCCTTCGAAGTCGGTGCCCGCCACATAGCACCCCTCGGACCCGAGCTTGAGCGCCACCTCTCTCACACCGCGGTCACGGAACCATGCTGCCGCGCTCGCCGGATCGCGCTGGCCAGAGATCCCCTGCGCCTCGGAGAGGCTCACCGTGAGCAGGTCGAGGTGGGGCAGGCACGGCTCGACCCGCTCCCAGTGACCTGTGGCGTCAAACACGGTGTCAAGCGACGTGTGCATGTCGCGGCGTCGCGCCTCCTCGAGCAGCCCGGCGGTCGGGATTCCGTCGAGGAGGGGCATCACGAGGGCGCCAGCGACGTGCAGCGCCCGCGCGGCAAACAACCTGTCCAAGGGAAGCTCGTCGGCGCTGAGTACGCCGTTCGCACCCGGCAGATGGAGAAACGAGCGCTCGCCCGCACGGTCGACCAGCACGACCGTCGCGGAGGTGGGCACCGCGGGATCGCGAAGCACGCCCCGCGTGTCGAGGCCGCGCTCGGCGAGCAGTCCGATGACGAAGTCACCCATGGTGTCCTCACCAACCTTGCCGACGACGAGCACGGAGACGCCGAGACGAGCCAGCCCGGTCGCAGTGTTCAGCGCGCAGCCGCCACCGCGGAGAGCGATCTCGTCCATGAGGGACACCGCTCCATGTGGCAGTTCATCGACGGGTCTCGCGATCACGTCGGCGACGAGGATTCCCAGGCAGACGACGTCGGTCACGCCATCACGATCTCGACGTCGTCGGCGACGCCTCCGAGGATGGTGTAGTCGGTGGGTGCGGTCTGCAAGATCGAGCCTGGGACGAATTCGGACACCGGACCGTGCGCGACGAGACGGGCGATGAATCGCTGCCAGGAGACGCCGCCCCCCAGGTCGCCGTCGAGCCAGAAACTCCTGTGCTTGGCGCCGAGGATCTCGCGAGGGCCGACCGTGTTCGCCTTCGGCGGCACCCACGACCAGTCGCCACCGAACGAGTGGAGCGCGTTCTGCATGATCGTCATCGGGTGGAGCTCGACGAGGCGCGCGCCCGCCCGCTTGTACGCCTCGAGGTCACCGCCGAACTCAGCCCCGAGATGGGACTCCCAGAACGCGATGTGCCCGCACCAGCCGATGCCGCCGTAGCAGACATCGGCACCGCCGAGATCCTCGATGCGGGAGGAGTAGTCGGCGAGCGCGTCCGTCGTGGGAAAGTGGATCTGGCTTTCGGGTGGGCGGAGGTCGGGGTCGACGAGCGCAAAGAAGCGGTCGAGCATCGCGCGCTGGAACGAGCCCGGCCACGACACCGGAGCGGTGATGCCGTCCTCGCTCGCGTACTCGTCCATGTTGAACGTGTGCACGTGGGCGAGCGACAGCCGCTCTTCGTTGATCATTCGGACGGCGAGGCTGTACTGCGGCATCGGGCCGACGGGAAGGATCGCCACGAACGCCCGGCCTTCGTCTCGCGCGGCCCGGATGCGCCCGACGAGGTCCTGGGCGAACGCATCGTAGAAGACCGCGCGATCATCGATGACCGCGATCCGGAAGTCGGGATTCGGATGCTGCGTCAGCTCGCTTCTGCGGATCCTGCGCACGCGCTCGCACGCCTCCAGGTCGCGGAAGCTGATGAACCGCGCCAGGTCGTAGGTGAACTCCGTTTCGATGGCCAACGATCCTCCTTTCACGGCAGCAGGCGCCGTGTCGTGCCTCTCAGGTGTGTCAGGCAGGGGACGAAACCCTCCGCGTACGTGACGCCGCACTGCTGTCCTCGGAAACGGCTCATGGTCCGCATCTGCTCGACGATGTCGACGTCGTTGTGATCCTTCAACCACGTGAGCTGGCTCTCGTGCGCTTCGAGCATCGCGGTCTTCGTCTCCATGGTGGCGGTGATGTCGACGAACTCCGAAGGTTGGAAGCCGTGCCCCATGATCGTCTCCATGAAGTAGATGGGTGTGATCTCGGAGTGGTACGGCTTGCCGGTCTCGTAGAGGGGAAGGGCGGCGTAGAAGCTGCAGTCGAACACGAGTCGTGAGATCTCGTTGTGGTCGCCCATGTAGTCGTTCTGCGAGTGCGTGATGATCAGGTCGGGTCGTGCGTCACGAATGACGTCGATGACGGCGCGTTGCTGGTCGCGATCAGCCGCATTGACCTCGGCGTCGCTGAAGCCGAGTGTCGTGTACTCGGCTCCACAGATCTCGGACGCTCGGCGTGCCTCCCGCCCGCGGATGCTCGCGATCTCCTCCGAGGAGTGGACGAAGCTCCCGCGGTCGCCGCGCGTCGCGTGGCACATCACGACCTCGTGGCCTTCCAGCACGAACCGGGCCAGCGTTCCCCCGCAGAGAATCTCGAGGTCGTCCGGGTGGGCGCCGACGGCAAGGACTCTCACATCGCCTCCGAGCCGGCGAGATCGAAGAGGCGCTCCTCGACGGTCTGGAGCGCCAGCCGGGCCGCGCCGAGCGCAACGGCTTCATCGCCGAGCGTCGAGAGAACCACGCGCGGTGCGACCGGCACGAGGGCGGCGATGCGGCCCTGAAGCGGCTCGAGCAGCCTCCCGCCGGCCCTTGAGACGCCACCGCCGACGATCACGGTCGACGGGTTCAGGATCGTGACCGCAGACGCAATGCCGCGGGCCAGTCTGTGTAGGAGCTCGTCGATGATGCTCTGTGCCACTTCATCGCCGCGACCGGCAGCGGCGAACACAACCTCGGCGTCGATCGCGTCCGGGTCGCCGCCGGCGAGCTCGAGCAGCAGTGGGCTCCGACCGGCTTCCGCCGCGCGACGCCCGAGGCGTGCGAAGGCCGTTCCCCCCGCAGCGTGCTCGAAGGGTCCGAGCCCGTCGCGTTCGCCGTTACCGTCGAAGATCGGGAGGTAGCCGATCTCGCCGGCGGCGCCGCTGGCCCCCCGATACACGTCACCAGCGATCAGCACGCCACCCCCGATACCCACACCGACCTGCACGAGGAGGGCGTCGTCGATCCCCTGCGCCGCGCCGCGCCACCGCTCGCCCAGCACGGACAGATGCACCTCGTTGTCGACGAGCACCGGGCAGGAGAAGGCCCGCGCCACCCGACTCCCGAGCTGGATCCCCTCCCACCCGCCGAGCTGCGGCGCGAGCGTGACCCGGCCGGTGAGGGGGTCGACGACACCGGGCGTGCCGACCCCGACTCCCTGCACGGTGCCGCGGCCGATCCCGGCAGCGGCGAGCGCCTCGTCCGTCGCTTCAGCGACAAGATCGAGGAGGGTGTCGGCGGTCTGCCGATCGTGCGCGTTCGTCCGGCGCCGTACGGTTGCGAGCACGTCACCCGTGAGGTCGGCGACGACCACCAGCACCTTGTTGGCGCCGATGTCGATACCAACCACGTGGCCGAGGTCGCCGCGGAAGGTAAGCAGGCGGGCACGCGGCCCGGGACGTCTGGTCCCGACCTTCAGATCGGCCACGCGCTCTTTCAGATACCCGGACTCGAGCAGGTGTTCCACGGCGCCGTTGACCGTGGGCTTGGAGAGCCCGGTCGCGCGCGCCAGCTCCGCACGAGAGATCGGCCCGTTCGCCCGTATGACACGGAGCACCGCGGCGGAGTTGATCCGACGGAGGAGTTGCGGCGGGCCTGCGGGGACTTGATGGGCCATTGACTGCGGTCGGCGACGATGTTATAAAACTTTCCTATCAATTCGCAAGCGCCGCCGCCGTGACCTTGATCCCTCAGTTCGATCGCTCCCGGTTCGATCACATCGGCCTCGTCACCGATGACGTCAAGGCGGGCGAGAGCTGGGTCGAGGCGACCCGCGTCTGGGTCACCAGCCCACGCGAGCACCCGTTCAACGTGGAGTGGCTCCGCTTCGAGGCCGACACCCCGGTGACGGGACCGCTACGCACGGAGCCGCACGTTGCCTACCGCGTGGACGACCTCCACACCGCCATCGCCGGCCACGAGGTGCTGGCCGAGCCGTTCGATGTGGGCGGCGGCTTTCTGACGGTGGCGTTCGTACGTGTCGAGGGTGCCGTGGTCGAATTCATGCAATACGCGGATCCCGCCGAGGAGGGGTGGTTTTGAGCTCCTCGAACGGGTCGCCGAAGCTGCAGATCCGCGGTGCGACGAAGACGTACGACGCGAAGACCGGGCCGGTCCACGCGCTGCACGACTTCTCGCTCGACATCGCCGCGGGGGAGCTGGTCTGCATCCTGGGGCCGAGCGGCTGCGGGAAGACGACACTCCTGTGGGCGATGGCGGGACTGCACGCCCTGACCAGCGGAGAAACCCTCCTGGACGGCAGCCCGGTCCTCGGTCCGCGACCTGCGGAGATCGGGATGATGTTCCAGGACGCGAACCTCCTGCCCTGGCGCAACCTGCGCCAGAACATCGAGTTCCCCTTCGAGATCAAGAAGCAGCCCCCCGATGCGAGCCGGGTCGAGGCGCTGCTTCGAGAAGTGGGGTTGGCCGGGTTCGAGGGCTCCTATCCCCGCGAGCTTTCCGGCGGCATGCAACAGCGGGCCTCGATTGTCCGCGCGCTCGCCCCGGACCCTGGCGTGATGCTGATGGACGAGCCCTTCGGCGCGCTCGACGCGTTCACCCGGGATGAGATGAACCTGCTGCTCATGCGCCTCTGGTCGGAGACGAAGAAGACGATCGTCTTCGTCACCCACAACATCAGCGAGGCGATCTTCCTGGCCGACCGTGTGGTGGTGATGACGCCACGACCCGGGCGGCTGGCGCGGGTCTTCGAGATCGAGCTGGCCCGGCCGCGCACGGTCGAGATGACGTTCGAGCCGGGGTTCATCGAGCTCATCCAGGAGATCAAGCGCGTGGTCGAGACGGGCGCAGGGCACACGGTGGAGATCGCGTGAGCGAAGTTCCGCGCGAGCTGCGTGACGACATCCCGTCGTTCGACGATGGGCCCGGCCGCCACGACCACGGCACCGTCGACTGGAGCGGGTTGACCTCGATCCGGGGGGCGAAGAGCGCGCTCGAGATCGGCACGATCGTCGGGATCGCGATCGCCATGTTCTTCGGTCTCGAGGCCATCCTCCGGTTGACCGACACGCCGACGTACATCTTCCCGAAGCCGACCGCCGTCGTGACCGCCCTCACCGACGACTTCTGGCTCCAGTACGGCAGCCACCTCTGGGTCACGCTCCAGGAGTTCTTCGTCGGATACGCGATCGGATCGACCATCGGTCTCGTGCTCGCGGCAGTCATCACGCAGCAACCGTTCATCGAGAAGGTGGTCGCCCCGTACATCATCATTCTCGTCGTCACACCGATGCTCGCGCTCGTCCCGTTCCTGCGCGTGAGCCTGATCCAGGGCGTGGGGATGGCGCCGATCATCGTCGCCGTGGCCCTCGCCTCCGGGCCGATGGTGCTCATCAACGCCTCCACAGGATTCCGCCGCACGGACCTGGCGAAGATCGCGCTCGCCCGCTCCTACGGGGCGAGCACGTTCCAGGTGTTCCGCAAGATTCGCTTCCCGCTGGCTCTGCCGATGATCATCGTCGGCTACATGGTCGGGGCGATCTTCGGGCTCCTCACGGCGATCGGCGGCGAGATGGTGTCGGCGAGCGAGGACGGCGGCCTCGGCCATCAGCTCATCTACTTCTCGTCGCTGATCCGGATGGAGAACTTCGGCGCGGTGATCACGATCATCGCCGCCCTTGGACTCTCGATCTACATCGTGTTCTACTTCATCGGCAAGCGCTGGGCCAGCTGGGAGAGCTAGCTGGCGGCGTGCAATGGTAGGGAAGGAGGAGTGAGGATGGAGGAGACTCCGTTCAGCGAAAAGGGGTTCAGTCGTGGTGGACTCCTGAAGCGCGGTGCCGTTGCGGGCGTCGGAGTGACCGCTCTCGCGGGTCTTGGCGTGGAGGCGGCAGGAGCGCGGTCGAAGGCCCCAGGAGCAGCGAGGCGGCGGAGCGCCGTCGACACGGTCCGCTGGGTCTCACCTCGCGGCACGCTCGAGGTGATGGACGATTACAACCTGCTCGTCCCGACCGTGATGGGGTACTACAAGACGCTCAACATCAGCGCCAAGCTGACTCCCGGTGACGGCTCGGGCAACCTCGCGATGATCGCCGCCGGGCAGCAGGACATGGGTTACGCGTCGCCCGGCGTCTTCACCGCTTCGATCGAAGCCGACGTCCCGGTGTTCTCGATCTGGGAGCAGTACCCGGCGCAGGTCTTCGACTTCGTGCTGTCGGCCAAGAGCAAGCTCACGCACCCGAGGCAGCTCAAGGGGAAGACGATCGCGATTCACAACATTGCCTGGAAGAGCATCGTCGACCCGATGCTGGCAGAGGTGGGAGTCGACCCGAAGACCGTCAAGTACCGCGAGTTCGGCGGGCAGTGGGTGCAGGCCGTGTCGCTCGGTCTTGCCGATGCGGGACTCGCGTGGGAGGGCTTGAGGGCTCAGCTTCTCGGCCTCGGCTACTTCGGCTCGGGCACGGGCGAGCTCAAGTTCCTGATCGGTTCCCAGTGGGGCTCCAAGGGCCCGTCCAACAGCTATCAGGTGCGCAAGGCGGATCTCGAGGACTCGAAGAAGCGGGATGTCTACACGCGCTTCCTGGCTGGCTCGGTGATGGGCTTCGAGTTCTGCCGGGTCAACCCGCGGGCCGCCGCCCAGATCACCTACGAGCTGTACCCGGGGCTACAGAAGGTGATGTCGCCTCAGGTGGCGGTCGACTCGTTGATGCAGCTCGCCAGCGGGTACCACACGTCACGCCGTCTGGCGCCGCACCTCTACGGCTACCACTACCCGGCGGCGTGGACGAAGTACCTGAACACGATCGCGAAGCTCGGCCAGACGAAGACGAGGCTGTCGCTCGCCGACGTCCTCACGAACGACCTGGTCAGGCCCGCCAACGCCAAGGCCGACAAGGCGCGGGCGCGAAGGGACGCGGCGAAGTTCAAGCTGAGCGCGGCGTTCAAGAGCACAACGCTCCCGAAGGGGCTGCCGCTGTAAGTCGTCGAAGAGTGAGGCGTCCCGCAGCCGCGGGGCGCCTCACCGTCCAGGGAGGCGTTGATGAAGAACCCGCTGGCGGGGCACACCAACTCGTACCACACATACGGCCACGACGAGGCGCTCGCCGGAATCGCCGCGGCCGGCTA
The DNA here is from genome assembly GCA_963738505.1 of uncultured Actinomycetes bacterium. GTDB lineage: Bacteria > Actinomycetota > Thermoleophilia > Gaiellales > Gaiellaceae > Gaiella. The sequence continues at coordinate 111,878 of CAVTWR010000021.1, forward strand.
CCGCTACGTCGAGCTGTCGGCCGTTCCGGGCTGGACCGAGCACGTCGACCTCGACACGCCACCGGCCGAGACGCGCCGGCAGGTCGAGAGCTACGGGCTCGAGGCGGTGAGCCTGTCGGGGCACTCCGACCTGACCACCGATGACGGGCTCGCCCACGGCATCAAGGCCGTCCGCTGGGCCGCCGACTACGGCCTCACGATCGTGAACACGGCTGTCGGGGGGCACCAGTCGGCGGACGAGAACGAGACCGCGTTCCTCGCGAACATCGGCGCCCTTGCGGACGCCGCCGACGCCGCGGGCGTCGTCGTTGCGCTCGAGATCCACGGCGACATCATGGCCTCGAGCGACGTCACCATCCCGCTGATCGAGAAGATCGGACGCGACTCGATCAGGGTCAACTACGACACCGCCAACGTCGAGTTCTACTCGGGCGAAAAAGCGGTCGACGACCTGCCGAAGATCACGTCCTATCTCGCGCACGTCCACCTGAAGGACACGACGGGCGGAAAGGGCAACTGGAACTTCCCCGGCTGCGGCGACGGCAGCGTCGACTTCGCCCGTGTGCTCGAGATCCTGCGCGCCGGGGGATATGCCGGCCCGATCTCGGTGGAGGTCGAGTTCCAGGGCGAGCCCTGGCCGCCGCTCGACGAGGTCACGGCGGCGATGCGACGCTCGTACGGACACCTGAGCTCCCTTGGGCTCTCGTAAGGAGGCAAAGCCGTGACGACGTCGATCTACATGCCGGAAATGACGAACCTGCAGGTGCGCGAGTACCTGGAAGCCGGCGGCCGGAGGGTGATCGTGCCGGTCGGCTCGACCGAGGATCACGGCGACCACGGGCCTCTCTGGACCGACGTGTACATCCCGCTCGAGGTCGCGAAACGCGCGGCGCCGGAGCTGGAAGCGCTCGTCGGGCCACCGATCCCGTTCGGCATCGCACACGACCACCGGGGCGCACACGGCCTCATCCACCTGCGGATGGACACGTTCCTCGATCTCGTGCGCGACGTCTGCCTCTCGCTGACGGATGTCGGCTTCTCGAAGATCATCCTGCTCAACGGGCACTACTGCAACTCGCACGCCCTCGAGTTCGCCGTCGCCCGGTTCCACGACGATCTGCCGGAGGGGGCCCGCGTGTACCCGTTCCCGTACTGGGCCGGGATGGCGCCGGAGGAGGCGGAGCAGTATCTCTCCGGCAGCGCCGGCATCCACGCGAACGTCGGCGAGACCTCGATCGTGCTCGCCATCGACGAGTCGCTGTGCGACATGGAGCGCGTCCGCGACTTCACTCCCACGCTGCCCGAGTTGCGCACGAACGCGCTCGCGCTGCTCGACCCGTTGTTCCTCGCCACGCCCGGATCGTTCTGGGCGCTGCTCGAGGACGGTGGCGGCGTGTGGGGACGGCCGAGCGAGTCGACGGCCGAGAAGGGCGAGGAGTTCCTCGAGTGGTCGACGCGTTCCGTCGTCAACTTCGTGCGCGACATGGATGACGTGCACGATCTCCTGGAGCCCCGCTACCTCCGCACGCGGAGGCCGCGCGGTGCCTCACGCTGACCTCGGCGAGCACCGCGTCTTCTACGAGGAGCACGGCTCAGGCGACGCTGTCCTCCTCGTCAACGGGCTCGGAGCCGACCACACCGCCTGGGCGCTGCAAACGGCTTACCTTCGGGAGTCCTTCCGCGTCGTCGTGTTCGACAACCCTGGCGTCGGCCAGACGGAGGGACCTCGTGGTTCCTACACGACCGCCGCGTTCGCCGACATCGCCGTCTCCCTCCTCGGACGACTCGAGATCGAGCGCGCACATGTCGTCGGAGCCTCGATGGGCGGCCTGATCGCGCAGCAGATCGCCGTCCGCCATCCGCTGGCCGTCCGCTCGCTCGCCATCCACTGTCCGTGGTGGCGAATCGACCCGTACACGCGAGCGCTGCTTCGCAGTTGGCAGACGATCGCACGCGCGACCGGGATGCCCGACCTCTTCCAGCAGATCTGGTTGTGGGTGTTCACGCCACGCTTCTACGAGGAACACCCCGAGACCTTTCTCGAGCTCGAGCGCCAGCTCGCCGAGGATCCCCACGCGCAGACCGTGGAGGCCTTCTGCGACCAGGCGGAGGCGTGCGTGACCCATGTGGCGCTCGAGGAGGTGGCCGCGATCGACATCCCGACGCTGATCACCGTCGGCGACAACGACATGCTCACCCCACCCGCGCATGCACACGCGCTGCACGAGCGGATTCGCGGATCCGTGCTGCACGTCTGGCCGGATATGGGGCACGCCCCGTTCTGGGAGATCCCTGAAGCGTTCAACCGGCTGAGCCACGAGTTTCTGGAGGCTCACTGAATGATCACGGTGGCGATTCTCGGCGGCGGTTTCATGGGCGCTTCCCACGCCGCGAACTACAGTGCGCTCGGAGAGCGGGTGCGCGTGAAGACGGTTGCCTCACGTACCCCCGATCGAGCAGTCCGCGTGGCGGAGCTCGTCGGCGCCGACGTGACCGACGACCTCGACGCCGCCATCAACGACCCGGCCGTCGACGCCGTCGACATCTGCCTGCCCACGCTGCTGCACCGCGAGTATGCGGTGCGAGCTCTGGCAGCCGGCAAGAGCGTCTTCCTGGAGAAGCCGATCGCGCTCACGATCGAGGATGCCGACGCGATCATGGCGGCTGCCGGGCAAAGCGACGCTGTCTTCATGGTCGGCATGGTGTTGCGCTTCTGGCCCGAGTACGTCGCGCTGCAGCGCCTCGTGGCGAGCGGTGAGCTCGGACGCCCACGGGCCGTCTCGGCCTTCCGGCTCTCGCCGCCGGCCGACTGGAACGACTGGATGAGCGACCGCGCCCAGTCCGGAGGGACGGCGGTCGACCTGATGATCCACGATCTCGACCAGATGAACTGGCTGCTCGGCACACCGCGCACCGTGTACGCGAGCGAGCCGACGCCGGGTCACGTGCATGCCGTCGTCGAGTACGACGGCGCCAGTGGCGTGGCCGAGGCAAGCATGGCGATGCCGCGCTCGTACCCGTTCTCGAGCTCGATCCGCGTCCTTGGTGAGGACGGCGTCGCCGAGTACAGCTTCTCGGCGGCACCGGTCGAGGGCGAGGGGAACATCGGTGCATCCTCCTCCGCGCGGGGGCTGCGGGTGTTCCCGGTCGGCGGCGAGCCGAGAACCGTCGCGGTCGAGAGCGCCGACCCCTGGGGGCCCGAGATCGCCGAGTTCGTCTCATGCGTCGAGGAGCGCCGACAGCCTGTGCAGGGCACCGCGGCGCAGGCCAGCCTGGCGCTCCGCACGTCGCTCGCTGCCGCCCGCTCGCTGACCAGCGGACAGACCGAAGCGGTCTGATGGCGAATGTGCTCAACCGTGTGCTCGAGTGCGTCGAAGCGCGGCGCGACGATGCGGTTGAACTGCTGCAGGAGCTCGTGCGGGTGAACAGCGTCAACCCGGACTTCGTTGGCGTGCGGCGCGAGGACGTAATCGGCGGAGAGACGCGCGCCAACGAGATCCTCTGCGAACGCTACGAGCAGGCGGGACTGGAGACGCACTGGGTGGCACCCGACCCGGAACGGCGGAACCTCGTCGGCGTGCGAAAGGGACGCGGCGGCGGCCGCTCACTTGCTTTCAACGGCCATGTCGACACCGTCCCGCCCGTCGATCCCGAGAGCTGGATCAATGGCAGCCCCTGGAATCCCGAGATCCGCGATGACCGGGTCTATGGGATCGGCTCGACGGACATGAAGGGGTCGGACGCCACGATGTGGCTCGTCGCCCAAGCGCTCGCCGACGCCGGCGATCGACGCTCGACGGCGACCTCCTCCTGCACTCCGTGATCGGGGAGGAGACGATGCAGCACGACGCTCGGAACCTCCGCGGTGCTCGAGGCGGGGTTCACCGCGGACGCCGCCATCGTCACTGAGCCGTCCTCGATCCCGTATCCGTTGACCGTTTCTCCGATCGCGGCGGGCAACTGGTACTTCCGTATCCACGTCCAGGGGCTCGCCACCCATTGCGGCAACCGCGCCCTCGCCATCCGGCCAGGCGGGCCGGGTGACGCAATCGGCGTCAACGCGCTCGAGAAGGCCGTCAAGATCGTCGTCGCCCTGCAGGAGCTCGAGCAGCAATGGGGCCTGACCAAGAGCCACCCGTACTTCATGCCGGGCTTCTTCTCCCTGCTTCCGGGCGTGCTGCACGCCGACCCGGGGGTCGACGTCCCGTTCTACTTTCCGCATCGTGCCGAGATCGCATACTCGCTGTGGTATCCACCTGACGAGACAGCCGATGCGGTGCGGGCGCAGATCGAGGAACACGTGTTGATCGTCCTCCAGCCTCGACCCGTGGCTGCGCCGGCATCCACCGCGTTTCGAGTGGATCAACAACTGGCCCGCGGCCTCAACCCCATGGGAGCATCCGTTGGTGCAGACGATGGCCCGCGCGCACGAGCGGGCCGGCGCGACCACGATCCCGCCCCCGAGCCCCGCACATCCGGTCGCGTTCGGCGCCGCGTCCGATGCGTCCTTCTACGAAGCAGCAGGGATCCCGACCGTCGTGTTCGGGCCGGGCGACCTGCGAATCGCGCACTGCAAGGACGAGTGCGTACGGATCCCGGAAATGGTCGCGGCGGCACGATCTCTTGCGGCAGCAGCCATGGGGTGGTGCGGTGTCGCGGCGTAAGCCCTGGGCGGCGATCGTGGAGGCGCTCGAGGCCGAGGGCGTCGAGTACGTCTTCGGGCTTCCCGGCAACCCTACGCTTCTGTACAACGACCTCTACGACAGCTCCGTGCGTCCCGTGCTCGTGCGGATGGAGACGTCCTCCGTGTTCATGGCGATGGCCTACGCCCGCGTCTCGGGGCGCGTGGGTGTCGTGCACGCGAGCCCAGGGCCGGGGATGGCCAACCTCGTACCGGGGCTGCTGGAGGCGCAGTTCGCCTGCTCACCCCTCGTCTGTATCGTCTCCGCCGCGGGTCGAGACCACGAGGGCGCCGGTGGATTCCAGGACACACCATCTCTTGCCATGGTCAGGCCGGTCACGAAGTGGGCGGTGCGAATCGACCTGCCGGAGCGGACGGCGTGGACGATGCAGCGCGCGTTCGCGGTGGCGCAGAACGGCAAGCCGGGCCCCGTCTTCGTCGAGATCCCCGTCGACGTGGCGGCGGCGGACGCGGAGATCCCGCCGTACCGGCGCCCGTTGACCGGCCTCCGCAGCGCCGGCGACGCGGCGGCGGTCGACCAGGCTTCGCGGCTTCTCGCCGCCGCCGAGCGGCCGGTCATCTGGGCCGGCGGCGGTGTCGGGCTCGCGGGCGCCGAGGACGCTCTCGTCGCGCTCGCGGAGACCCTCGACGCCCCGGTTGTGACCACGCCCTCCGGCCGTGGCTCGATCTCGGAGGCCCACCGCCTGGCGTTCGGAACCGTGGGCCTCTATCGCACCCGGTCGAGCGCGAGACCGGTCGACGAGTCGGACTGTGTGCTCTATGTCGGCACGCGATTGGAGGAGTTCCAGACGGGCCTCGGGCGCTACCTCCCTGCGGGGGCGCGGGTGATCCAGGTGGACGTCGACCCGTTCGAGATCGAGCGCAACATCGCGGCGGATGTCGCCGTGGTGGGCGACGCGAAGCTCGTGCTCGAGCAGCTCGCGGGCGTAACGCCACCCGTGCGTGAACGCCCGTGGACGGCCGACCTGGCCTACTTCAGGGCGGGGTACGAGCAAGCGGTCGAGAGCGAGTGCTCGCCCGGTGGCGCCGGTCCGTTGCGGACGAAGCAGGTGGTGCACGCGCTCAACCGTGTCTTCGCGGACGGCTTCGTGCTCGTGCACGAGAACGGCGGCCAGGACCTCTGGTCGTACTACTGCCCGTTCGTGAAGGTGACAACGCACCGCGGTTGTGTCGCGCCGGCCGAGCAAACGGTGATGGGCCTCGGCGTCGCGGGCGCGATCGGCGCAAAGCTCGCACGGCCGGCTGCCGACGTCGTGTGTGTCACGGGCGACGGGGCGTTCCAGATGTACATGAAGGAGATCCCCACGGCGGTGCAGCACGCGGCACCCGTCCTCTGGGTTGTCCTCGACAACGCAAGCCTGCACTGGGTCAAGTGGATCGCGCGCGCGACCGGCAAGCGCTACCTCGCCGTCGATTTCGACGCGCAGCCGGACCTCGCGGCCGTGGCCGCGGCGAGCGGGGCTCACTCGGAGCGGATCGAATCGGCAGCGGATCTCGACGACGCACTCCTCCGAGCCCGGAGCGCGCTGCGTGAGGGGCGCCCGGCGGTGCTCGTGTGCGCGATCGACACCTGGGACTATCCCGAAGGCTTCATCGAGTTCCACCGGGATGTGTGGGGGCTCGAGTTACCGGACGAAGGGAGCGCAACATGAGTTGGATCCAGACGGGGTCGACGATCTGCTTCAAGCCGTACACGCTCGAGCAGGCGCTGCACGGCCTGTCCGAGGCGGGGTTCGAGAATGTCGAGATCGGTGCCGTCAAGGGCTTCCTCGAGCATCTCGATCCAGATCGCCTCGGCCCTGGTGAGATCGACGAGACGCGGCGGCTGCTCGACCGGTTCGGCCAGCGCTGCGTGTCGCTGAGCGGCCACGCTCCCCTGCACCTCGACGAGGGTGTGCGGCGCCTCCGGGCCGTTCTCGCTGCCGGCAAGGCGCTCGACGCCCTCGTGCTCAACACGTTCACCGGGGACGCCGAAACCCCGGAGGAGGTCGAGCGATTCAAGGCGAACGTGCGCGACCTCGCGGACGAGGCGCAGGCGGCCGGTATCCGGCTGTGCATCGAGACCGACTCGAACCTCCTGCCGACGGCCGAGGTCGGGATGCGGCTGCTGGACGAGATCGGTCACGACTGGATCCAGATCAACTACGACCCGGGCAACGTCGTCTACTACGTCGGGGCCAGGCCCGAGGACGACATCAGGAATGGGCTCGGACGGTACGGGCACGTCCACCTGAAGGATCAGCGCGGCGGCAAGGGAGTCCTCGACTTCCCCGTGCTCGGGGAGGGCGAGCTCGATCTCCCGTCGATCCTGCGTGACCTCGCAGGCTCGGGATTCTCCGGACCGCTGAGCATGGAGATCGAGTTCACCGACTACGAGTACCCGCCGTGGGAGGAGTGCGTCGAGGCCGCTCGCAACGGCAAGAGATACTGGGACTCGCTCGACATCGCGCCGTTGTAGCTGCGGCCGCCGCGTGCAGACGCGTACACCCGCCGACCCGAAGACGAGGTCTTCCCGCCGGAACGGCTGCTGCAGCCGGCGGTGAAGGTCTTAGGCGGTTTCCAGCATGAACGTCGGCATGCTGACACCGCGGAACGGCTGGAACTCGCCGCGCACCTGGCAGAAGTGCAGCTCCGAGATCCGCGCGCCCCACGCATACATCTGCTGCACGATCTTTCCGCGCTCGACCGGGACGAGCACGAGTGGCGTGCGACCCGGGTAGAGGTCGAGCGCGTGCGAAATGAGGGCGATCGCGTCATCGTCGGTGCGGGCAACGAGCGGGCCGATGATGTTCATGGCGGCATGACCGGAAGAAATCACGTAGCCGTCGATTCCGCCGGAAGCGCCGTCGAGGACTGCCGCGCCCCAGAATCCCTGCGCATTCTCGATCGTGTGCGCGTAGTCGGGGCCGCGCGACACGCTGGAGATCTCGAGCTCGAGCGCCTCCATCGAGGGAGCGTCGGCGAGTGCGGCGGGGCGCACGCGATCGCGGCCCGGAACGGACGCGCCAAGGCCGCCCTCGGGAACCGCCACCCACATGTCCTGATAGGCAAGCCGCGCCACGAAGCCGCTTCTCGAGTAGAGAGCGAACGAATCGAGGTTGAGCGCGCTCGAGGTGAGACGCAACGCCGGGTAGTCCTTCGAGTCCGTGTACTCGCAGATGTGCTTCAGGAGCGCCTTCCCCACACCCAGGCCGAAGTAGTTCGGGTGGACGTTCATGATCCCGAGCCCGACGTGCGTCGGCCGCGGGTGGAAGAAGCACGAGCCCATGATCCGCCCGCTCGTGGGGTTCACGGCCACGACTGTCGCCCCGGGTGCGAGCGCGTCGTAGGTCTCGTAGAAGACCTCGGTGATGGCAGGGCTGCCCTGGAACTGGATCTCGGAGTGCCCGTTGTCGCGGTACCAGACGTTGATCGACGCGTAGATCAGCTCGGCGACCTCGGTCGCATCCTCCGGCGTCATCTGCCTCAGGCGCATCTCTGTCACGCGCCGCCTCCTTGTCCGGTCTCGCTGGCGAACCCACCCAACGACGCGACAGGAGTGTAGATCGGCTGCCGACTCCCTGCCACGCCTTCGGTGCGGTGCGCGCCGAAGGCGTGAGTTGCTTGATACTCCCACCACGGCGCGGGCGTCGCGCTGACTTCGGCGACATGGTGGTGTCACGTTGAGCGTTCGAGATGGAACCGACAAGGCGTTCGACATCGTGTCGTACGTCCGGGAGCAGCCCCTCTACGACGTGCACGAGCACCACATGCCCGAGACGTTGCACGACCGCGAGGTGGGGCTGTTGAAGCTTCTGGAGCAGGGCTACGCCGGCTGGACGCAGGCCCGCCCCTATCGCCTCTCGCCCGACGAACCGCCCTTTGCTCTCCCGCCGGAGCGACCATGCACCTGGGAGGATGTGGCGCGCTACGTCGACGGTAGTGGCTCGAACGCGTTTGTGACCTCGCTCGTGTCGGCACTTGCGGATCTCTACGGCCTGGGGAACGGCGGGATCACCGAGGACACCTGGGAGGAGCTCGACCACGAGATCCGCCGCCGCCACGAGAGCCCGGGCTGGGTCGACGAGGTGATCACGAAAGCGGGCATCGAGAGGATCGTCACCGACCCCTTCTCGAACATCCTCCTCGACGCTCCCGCGAGCCTGGGGCCGCGCTATACATCGGTGGCGCGGATCAATTGCCTCGCGGTCGGCTGGCACGCCGATTCCCGTGACCACAACGGCAACTCCGCGCACGCGATTGCCGCGGCACTCGGTGCGCAGGTCGATTCGTTCGACGACTACCTCTCCTTTCTCGAGCTCTTCGTCGATACGGCCCCCGACCGCAGCCAGGTAGCGCTCAAGAACGCGCTCGCCTACGACCGCGATCTGTGCTTCGACGAGCCCGACGAGGGGCTCGCGCGGCGCGCCTTCGGCCAGCGATGTCCCTCTCCCACCGAGCGGAAGGCATTCGGCGACTTCGTCGTCGATCGCCTCTGTGCCCTCGCGGGTGAGCGCGACTTGCCCGTGCAGATGCACCTCGGTACCGCCATCGTCCGCGGTTCGCACCCGATGCACGTCGCCGGCCTCGTCGAGCGCCATCCGGGCACGCGCTTCCTCCTCATGCATTTCGGATACCCGTGGAGCCGCGACCTCCTCGGCCTGGCGTTCGTCTATCACAACATCTGGCTCGATCTGACCTGGTCGTTCCTCCTCAGCCCTTCGCACTTCAAGCTCGCGCTGCACGAGGCGATCGAGATCCTGCCGGACGAGTCGCGCATGATGCTCGGCGGCGACGCCTGGCATGTGGAGGAAAGCTACGGCGCTCTCGCTCTCGCTCGGCGCCTGATCGGCGAGGTGCTCGATGAGCGTGTGCAGGCGCGCTTCCTGAGCGAGGAGGGCTCTCGGCGACTCGCCCGCAGGATCCTCCACGAGAACGCCCGCGCGTTCTTCGGGCGCGACGACGACTGACACACCTCGATGGCAAGGCCGTGCAACGGATACGCGTTCGTCCTCGTGTCGGCGCTTCTGCTCGGGACGCTCGGGGTGTTCTCGAAGCTGTTCTTCGATGCAGGCGGCGAGCCGTTCACGCTCCTCGTCCTTCGGTTCGCGGCCGGAGGTCCGCTGCTCGTCCTGATCGCACTTGCCCGGCGGGAGCAGTGGCCGCCGCGGCGCGGCATCGCTCTCGGTGCGTCCCTCGGGGCGCTTCAGCTCGGTGTCGCGTACGCGCTCTTCGAGGGGTTCGCACGGGCGCCTGTCGGCCTCGTCGTCCTCGTCTTCTTCTGCTACCCGCTGATCGTCGCCGTCGCGGCAGCATTCCTCTTCGCTGAGGAGCTCGGCCCTCGCCGGGTGGCCGTCCTGGCGCTCGGCACCGCCGGGGTCGCGCTTACGGTCGGCGTGCCGGAGAGCGCGAACGCGACCGGAATCGTCCTCGGGCTCGTGGCAGGCATCGGTGTCGCCGGCCTCGTACTGAGCGCGCGGGCGTTGACCACGACAGGCGGCATCGCGCCGCTCGTTCTTTGCGGGCTCATGTTCACGAGCCCGTTGCTCGTGCTCGTCCCCGTGACCGCTGCACGGGGGATCGACCTCGGCCTGGGCGGCGAGGCCTGGCTCTGGGCCGCAGGCGCGGTCGTCATCAGCGTCGTGATTCCGATTGCGCTCTTCTACACGGGCGTCCAGAAGGCCGGCGCGGGGGTGGCCTCGATCCTCGCCGTGGGCGAACCGCTGGCAGGTGTGCTCCTCGCGTACATCGTCCTCGCCGAATCGCTGACCGGGCTCCAGTTGCTCGGAGGCGTCCTGATCGTCGCTGCAGTCGTCGTGCTCAGCCTGCAGGCGACGCGGGCGTCGTAGCCAGCGTGAGCACGTCCTGCTGCCGGCTGGACAGCAGAACGTCTTGTGAGGCGCTGAAGGGCCCGCTCCAACCACCGATCGCATTCGCCCGCGGATGGCCGGCACGGCCATCGCCAACTAACCGGAAGATCCTGACGTCATCGGCAATGGACACGACGCCGGCCCGCCCGCGCGTTCTTCGGGCACGACGACGACTGGCACACCTCGGGGCACTCGACGGGCAACCGTCTCGTCACCCGTCACGCTGCCGCCGCGTTCGACGACCTGTGGCCGGTCTACAGAAAGCCTGTGAGCTCGGAGAGCAACTCGTCGGGCTTCTCCCACGGAATGATGTGGGCGGTGTCGGCGAGCTCGACGAGCCGGACGTCCGGTAGCAGCGCCGCGTTCGCTTCGTTTGCGGCAGGCGGGGACGCCTGGTCCTGCTCCCCGCAGACGAGCAGCACGGGGCAGCTGAGCTTGGGGAGTCGCGAGGTGACGTCCATGGCGACGAGTGCGCGACACTGAGCTGCGTAGCCGGTCGGGTCGCTCGAGGCAATGAGCGAGACGAAAGCCTGGAACTCCTCCGGGTGTGCCTCGCGGAACGACGCGGCAAGCCCGTTCGTTGCGACCGTCTCCGCGACCGCGGCCATCCCCTGGCTCTCGACCGTCTCGGCGCGGGCCGCCATGCCCACTCTTCCCTGCTCGGGGAGGCCGGTGACGGCGCCGACCCCAACCGCCGCTCGCACGCGGTCGGGTCGCGTCGCCGCGTATTCGAGGACGATGCCGCCGCCGAGCGAGTGGCCGACCAGCGCCACGGTGTCGAGGCCGATCGCGTCCAGGAGAGCGTCGAGGTCCTGGGCGAGCAACTCGACCGTATAGGGCCCCGGGGTGACCGAGCTCTGCCCTGATCCGCGCAGGTCGTACGCGACGATGCGGTGGCGCCCGGAAAGCGGCGCGAGCAGGTACTTGAAGATGGCGGTCGCGGTACCTCCGAGCCCGTGCACCAGCACCACAGGGTCACCCGACCCCTGCTCGAGATAGGCCGTTCGCACCCCGTTGACCTCGATCTCCTTCATGCGGCTCGGCCGCGCATCGTCAGTGCTGCACCTCTGCTGCCGTTGGCATCGTCGGGACGGCAGCGTTCGCGTTCTGGATGTGCTCGATGTCCATGAGGTAGTCCGGGATGTGCGTGAGCTCCTGCGGAAGCCCGAGTGAGTTGACCATCACCTTCCCGTTCGCCATCACCATCGCGAGACGCGAGCGATCCTGGAGGATGGCGATGTCCAGGAGCGGATCGCCGTCGACCACGAGAATGTCGGCGCACTTGCCCTCCTCGATCGTGCCGCATTCGTGCTCGAGCCGAAGCAGCTCGGCACCGTGCTTCGTGGCGGCGACGATCGCCTCCATCGGCGAGAACCCCATGTCGGTGACGAACAGCTCGATGTCCTTTGCGTACTGGCCGTGGGGGCACCACACGAAGCCGTAGTCGCCGCCCGGTATGACACGCACGCCGGCGCGCCGCAGCTTGTCCATCGCGATGCACCCGAGCTCCCACTCCTCCTGGTACTCGGTCGCCTCGAGGTGCTCGGGCGTGATCCCGCAGGCCGGGCCGTTCTCGAGGATCCCCCAGTGGTAGCCGAGACCGGGGACGACGAAGATGTCGTCTTTCCTCCCGGCGATCATCGCGACCGCTTCGTCGTCGGCGTAGGTCGCGTGCTCGAGGACGTCGACTCCCGCTTCGACACACAGCTTGACGCCGTCGTTGCCGCGCACGTGCGCGGCGATCTGCCGGTTGCGCTTGTGGGCCTCTTCCACCGCGACGGCTATCTCCGCGAAGGAGTACATGGTCTCCTCGGGGGGCACGCCCGGTCGGAGCAGGCCTTCGCCGGTGACGTAGAGCTTGATCACGTCGGCGCCCTCGTGGATGTTCTGGCGTACCGCCTTGCGAACCTCGTCGACACCGTCCGCGAAGATCGCGAGCCCGTCCATCCCGAGCTTCCAGAAGGACGGATTCCAGTCGAGCATTCCCGACGTCGCGCAGATGTCCCTGCCGGACGCGGCCATCCGCGGCCCCGCGATGACGCCTTCCTTGACCATGTCGCGAATCGTCACGTCGATCCGGTGGAGGGCGCCGGCACTCGCGACGCCCGTGTAGCCGCAGCGCAGGGCGAGCTCGGCATTCTTGACCGCATAGACGGTCGTTCGCTCGGCGGGGAGCTTCAGGTCGAGATCAGGCAGCTCGCGGACGCCCCAGAACGAGATGTGGAAGTGCCCCTCGATCAGTCCGGGCATCAGGGTCTTGCCCGCGAGGTCGACGGTGCGCAAGTTGCCGTTTCGGCTCTCGCCGAAGTCGGGCGACCGCCCCACCCGCGTGATCTTGTTGCCCTCGACGAGCACGGCGGCTCCGTCGACCGGCGTGCCTCCGAAGCCGTCGATCAGCCTCGCGTTCAGAAACAGGGTTGGAGCGTCGGGTACGAGTAGCGTCATGGTGCTCCTCCTTCCTAGCCGGCGATGATGGGATTCGAAAGCGTGCCGATCCCGTCGACCTCGACGCGGACGATGTCGCCTGGCTGGAGGTACCCGCCGCGGCGCACGTCGTCACGATCGTAGGGCTTGCCGCCGATCTCGGGATCCGAGGCCCACGCCGTTCCCCCCGGGGTACCCGTCTCGATCACGAGCCCGGGCGGCAGCGTGTAGAAGTGAGAGAAGAACGCGATGATCTCGGCGACCGTCCAGATCATCTTCTCCGTCGAGTTGTTCTGGCGCAGCTCGTCGTTGACCCATGTTCGCAGGCCGAGGCGCTGCGGGTCGGGCACCTCGTCCCGGGTCACGATCCACGGCCCGAGCGGGGCGGAGGTGTCGAAGTTCTTGCCCGGCCCGAGCGCGTACTCGAATCCTCCCTCCGGATGGGGGACGGCCTGACGATCGCGGGCCGTGATGTCGTTCGCAACGGTGTAGCCGAAGACGTGGTCGAGCGCCTTCTCGACGGGGATGTGCCGGCCCGCAGTCCCGATGACAACGGCCAGCTCGACCTCGTAGTCGAGCTTCCTGGTCACCACCGGGTCGAGGATCACCGGTTCGTCAGGCCCGATCACTGCAAGTGGCGCCTTGAGGAAGAACTCCGGCTCCTTTTGATCGACGGCGGGTTTCTCGTCCCGGTGATCCCAGTAGTTCTGGCCCGAGTTGAGGATGGTGGGCGGGATCAGCGGAGCCCGGAGCCTCACATCGCTGAGCGCATGCGACGCGGCGCCGTCGGCGACCCGGCGCCGAGCCGCCTCGAGTGATCCGTCGCCGCCCGCGATGAACGCAACCATGTCACCGTCGAAGCCGGCGTCGACCACGCGCGCGCCCGTGACGATGCCGACGCGTCCCGGAGCACCGTCCGCGCTGTACGTGACGAGCCTCACGCCGCCACCGCCTCGAGCGCGCCCAGGGCGGCGAGCGCGTCACGCAGGGCGGGACGCTCGGCTTCGGGGAAGTCGGGCAGGGGCCGGCGGACGGGGCCGCAACCGATGCCCATCATCTCGAGAGCCTCCTTCGTGGGCGACACGTAGCCCGGGTCGTACTCGAGGAAGCGGTTGAGCGGCTGCAACTGCTCGTGCTGTGCGCGTGCGCCCTGATGATCGCCCGACTGGACGAGGTCGTACAGGCGTACCATCTGCGCCGGAACGATCGCGGCGGCCGTCGAAAAGATGCCGCGCGCGCCAACGCAGAGCGCCGCATAGAACTGGCTGTCGATTCCCGTGCATAGTGAGCGTCCCGTGTTCACCGCGAGCCGGAGCGACTCGACGAGCGCGCCGAGGTCGGAGTTCGACTGCTTCAGGCCGATGACGTTGGTGAGCGTCATCAGGGAGGCGATCAGTTGCGGGCTGAGGTCGTTGCCCGTGTAGAGCGGGTTGTTGTAGACGACGACGGGCAGGATCCCGGCACCCGCAACGTCCCCGAAGAATCCGTGGAGCATGTCCTCTGGAATCCCGAAGTAGAACGGTGGCGTCAGGATGGCGGCGTCGGCGCCTACGGCCGCAGCATCCTCCATCAGCCCGATCGCCTCCCAGGTGGAGCAGGCGGCCGTGCCGGCGTAGATCGGTATCGCACCTGCGACCTCCGAGACGACGACCTCCGTCACGCGCCGGCGCTCGTCCCGGGAGAGATGCGGGAACTCGCCGGTGCCGCCGGTCGTCATGATGCCGTGCACGCCGCCCTCGACGACGTGGCGGACGATGCGGCGCAACGCGGCCTCGTCGACATCGCGGCCGTCAGAGGTGAACGGTGTGGGAATGGCGGGAATGACGCCCTTCAGATCAGCGGGTTCGAGCATGCGGCTCCTCTCGTGTGACGGCCGTGCCGGGCGGGATCCGGCTTCGCCTAGCAATTGGTGCAACCACTCGACGACGCTACAGACCCCGCTCGATCTCGGCAAGGGGCCATGCGTGGACTCGCTCGACACCACCCTGCGGGCCGCTTCAGAAGCTCGCACGGGACTGGTGGCGAGGCAGGCATCGCGTCCACGATCTGCAGACGGCACGCAGCGGTCTCGAGCGCGATGACGGCTCCGCAGGCGAGCCGGACCGGCGGTCCGTGCCTCTCCGGCGTACGCTGCCGCCACGGGCCAACGACACCGGGAGAGTGCGATGGAGAGCTGGCGGAACCGCAAGACCCTGATCCTCGGCCGCACGGACATGATCGGGCTGCTCACGCCGTCCGAGTACAACGACTGCGTCGAGCACGCGTTCCGCATGCACGGACTGGGTCGCGTGTACATGGAGCCCAAGGGGCACATCGTGCTCGACCGCTACAAGGGCGAGTGGGAGGTGATGCCCTCCTACATCGAGGAGCCGGAGGCCGCTGCGTGCAAGTGGGTCTCGATCCGCGAGGACAATGCCAAGTACGAGCTACCGGCCGTGTTCTCGATCCTGGTCTACACCCATCCCGAGACCGGGTTCCCGCTCGCCATCTGCGACGGCTCGTTCCACACCCTGATGCGCACCGGCGCGTCCGCCGCGGTCTCGGCGAAGTGGCTGGCGCGCAAGGACTCACGGGTGCTGGCGATCGCGGGAACCGGTAGCGTCGCGGTCGGAACGCTCGCCACGTGCGACCCGGTCTTTCGCTGGGAGGAGGTGCGCATCTGGAGCCGCACGCAGGCTTCGGTCGATCGCTTCCTGGCCGAGGAGGCCCCGAAGTACCCGCACCTGCGGCTGACGGGCTCGACCGACCTGGAGCGCGTCGTGCGCGGCGCCGACGTGATCGTCACGGGAACACACGCGCGCGGCTGGATCGTGGACGAGGCGTGGGTCAGGCCCGGAGCCCACCTGGCAGCCCTGGGCGCCGACCTCGCCGGGGAGCAGGAGCTGCACCCGGCGCTGTTGCAGCGCGGCCGGGTCTTCGTGGACGACATCCGCCAGTGCCGCGAGGACGGTGAGATCAACGTGCCGCTACGCGAAGGGTTGATCAGCGAGGCCGATCTCGCCGGCGAGATCGGCAAGGTCATCTGCGGTGAGCTGGAGGGTCGCCAGTCCGACGACCAGATCACCGTCTTCGACTCCACCGGCATCGCACTCCAGGACTCGGCCACCGTCCCGCTCGAGTACGAACGGGCAGTGGCGCGCGGCGTCGGCGTCGAGAAGAAGATGATCTCGACCTGAGGGCTATCCCGGTGGCGGAGAGAACCTGGAACACCGCAGGACGCTGAAGCATCCCGCCATGCGCGGGACTCGCAGACCCCGCCGGCCCTGCGGGCCCGCGGGCCTCTTCAGAGGCTCGCAATGAACTCGGGCATCGCCCCCACCGTTTGCACGCAGCGGGCGGCGGCCTCCAGGGCGAGGTCGGCCCCGCCGACGAGCCAGCCGGCGGCCAGCGCGTCTCCTGCGCCCGTCGTGTCCACCACCGCCTCGACGGGCAGCGCCGGGCGGGCCTCCAAGCCGAACACACAGCCCGCGGCGCCGCGCTTGCGGATCCACAGCGCCTCGCCGAAGACGCCGCCGACGGCAGCGGTTTCCTCGTCGTTGGCGAACACCACAGCGGGTACGAGGCCGGAAACGAGGGTGCGGACGCGATCCGCCCCGACGCGCTCGATCTCGCTCCACGAGGCGAGATCGACGCTGAGGGCGATCCCGCGATCACGCGCGAGCGCGGCCAGGGCGGCCGCGGCGTGGCAGACCGGTTCGGCGTAGAGCGCGTATCCCGACACGTGCAGGTGGGTCACGTCCTCCAGCCAGGCCGGGTCGAGATCCTCCGCTCGTACCTCCGTGGCCGATCCGCGGTCGGGCAGCATCGACCGCTCGCCGGCCGGATCGACGAGTGAGACCAGCACGCCCGTACCCGAGGTGGCGACGGTGCCGGCGAGCTCGACGCCGCGACGTGTGAGCTCGGCCGCGACCATCGCTCCCGCCAGGTCGTCTGCACGCCGCCCGATGAACCGTGCTCGGCCGCCCAGGACAGCGACCCAGGCAGCCACGTTGGCGGCCTGGCCGCCGGCCGAGAGCGTGATCGTGGAGGGCGTGTCGGCACCTCGGGCGAGAGGCGCTCTCATGCGGGTGACGACGTCCAGAAGGGCGTCGCCCAGCGTGGCCACGAACGGAGTCACGCGTCGAGGCATACCATTCCGGCATGGAAGCTCGTGAAAGGCGCCGGCTGCGGCCGTTCCGCTCGTTCGTCTTCGGCGGCGTGGTCGGCGCCTCCGCCGTGGTGGCTGCGCTCCGTCGCGGCCGACGGCGTACGACCTCCTCCGCTCCGGCCGGGCTGGCCGCCTTCGAGAGCGCCCCGTGTTACCGCGAGGTGCTGGAGCGCGACCGCAACGACGGCCCGTAGCCACGCTCGACCCTGGCCGCCAGCTCGATCGTCCGCAGGTTGACGACCGTGTCTCCGATGCCGAGCGTGCGGCCGACCAGGGAGGCCCGCGCGGCCAGGTAGAGGTACCGCTCCACCGTGCCCGTCGGCTCGAGCGTGCGAATCACGAGGAACGGGCCGAAGGCTCGCGTCTCGAACGCCTCGGCCGGATCGGGAAGCAGCTGGTCGATCTCGAGTCGCGGCTTCAGGTTGTTGCGCTCACTCGCGTCGAACACCCAGAGGCCGCGGCCGAGGGGCTGACGCAGCCTGCGCAGCGTGCGGAGGGCAAGAACGTAATCGGCGCGGGGCAGCACCGTGCGGGGGAAGCTGCGATCGCGTTCCCAGGCGCCGAGGTACAGGGGCTCGTAGCCGAAGAGGATGTCGGTGGGGCGGCTGCTCGCAGCCAGCCAGGCCTCTGCCTCGGTTCTCGTCGCTTGCCGCTTGTCCGGCTCCCACTCGAACAGGGGCGGTGTGCGATCCCACGCCCAGGCGACGTTCGATCCGATCAGCGCCACGAGGACGATCGCGGCCAGCGCGGGCACGCGTGGAGCGCGCGAGGAGATGCCTGCCGCGACGAGGAGGGAGAAGAGCGGAAGGGCGAAGATCAGATGGCGGGACTCAGGTGAGGCCGAGCCGCCGAGTCGGGCAAGCAGGAAGGCTGCCGTCGGCACCGCGATCGTGGCCAGCACCAGCCGCCTTGTCTCCGAGCGGGCGGCGCGGAAGCCGAGTGCGGCGAGGAGCAGCGTGGGCGGGAGCACAGCAGTCCAGCCGGAGCTGAAGTCCCCGGCGGTCCGCCAGAGATAGGTGACGACGGACCACGGGCTGCCCAGCCGGGAGCCTCCAGGGCCGACCCCCACGTCGAAGCGGCCCGCGAGCACGAGGTCGGTGATCCAGAAGGGGATGCCGAGAACGAGCACCGCGAGCACGGGGACGACGGCCTCGCGGATACGCCTGCGATGGGCGAGGGCGATGAACAGGCAGTGCCCCCCGAACAGGAGCACACCGTACGGGTGCGCGGCGACGGCGAGGATGATCGAGCCGGCCCACAGCGCCCAGCGCCGCCGGCGTCCCCCGTCCAGCGCGTGGAGCAGGGCGAGAGTGCCGGCGGCGGCCAGGAACAGGAACAGGCTGTACATCCGGCCGTAGACGCCGTGGAACAGGAAACCCCAACTCGAGGCGCACAGTGCCGCCGCGATCAGCCCCGTGCGGGCGTCCACAAGCCGCCTCCCGAGGAGCGCCACGAGCGGCAGGCTCGCGATTGCGAACAGCGCCGATGCGCCACGCAGCCCTCCGAGGCCGAGCCCGAGGTGGGCGACCGCCCAGGCCACGAGAAAGTGCAGCGGCGCGCCGCCGCGGTCCCGGGTCACGTGCTCGACGACTCCCGGGAGCGAGTCACGTCCGATGAAGAGGGCCAGCGTCTCGTCCTCGTGCGGCGGCCAGGCCATCAGCTGATGGGCGAGGAACGCGGCTGCGGCGGCGCTCGCGAGGAGAACGCCGCCGGGGAACCACCACCGGCGAAGCAGCGCCACGACCGCGGTGCCAGCGGGGCGCGCGGGCAGCGTGGTGGCCTGTGCGCTCTCGCTCATACCCGAATCTTCGCTGCTAGATTCGCCGTGTGCCGACCTATGAGTACCGTTGCCCGAAGGGGCACACCTTCGAGATGTTCCAGCGCATGAGCGATGCTCCTGCCGAGGCCTGCGAGGTATGCGGCGACGCGCCTGTCGAGAAGATCCTCTTCCCCGTGGCGGTGCATTTCAAGGGCTCGGGTTTCTACAACACCGACTATGGCAAGAGCCGCAAGGCCGCCTCCGACTCGGACGGCGGGTCCTCGTCCGAGTCCACGTCCGACTCGAAGCCGGATGCCAAGTCGGACACCAAGTCCGACGCGAAGCCCTCGGGCGACTCCGGCTCCAGCTCGAAGCCGGATCCCGGGTCGTCGGGCTCCTCCGGCCCGTCCGGCTCCGGTTCTTCCGACTGAGCTCACCGTCGGCCTACAGCTTGCGGTCGCCGACCACGCAGCCGGGCGCATAGGTGCTGCCCCTGGGCGGCCGTTGCGGCGCAGCGCGTCCCAGCGCCATGGCGATCACCCGCGCGTTGTCCTCGGAGCTCGTGATCACGGACTCGCCGTCCACGAACGTCGGATCTCCGCCGAGCCGGCAGTGCAGCGTGGCCTTGTCGTCCGCCCGCATCGACACCCAGCCGAGTTGCGCCACCTGCCAGGTGGAGAGGTCGGTGGCGAGCGGCGCGAGGAGGTCGGAGCCGTTGCCGGGCAGCCTGACCAGCGTGCCGAGGCTGGTCAGCTTGTCGGCGGTGGCCCGGACGACGTCCTGCTGCCGACGCGCCCGTTGCAGGTCGCTCTCGGACGGATCGAGCAGGTTCACGCGGATGCGCGAGTAGACGAGGGCTCGCCGTCCGTCCATGTGCTGCCGGCCCCGCTCGAACCGCCAGCCGTCCCAATCGGCACATAGCTTGGCTGTGTACGGGCAGTCGAACGGCTTCGACTTGATGGGGCGTGGCACGATGACGTCGATCCCACCGACAGCGTCGATCAACTGCTCGAAGCGGCCGAAGTCGACGAAGGCGATGTGATTCACGTCGAGGCCGGTAAGCCCCTTCACCGTGCGAAGCGTGAGCGCTGCGCCCCCGTACTGGAACGCCGCGTTGATCTTCCCGCGCCCGTAGCCGGGGATGTCGACGAAGAGGTCGCGGGGAATCGAGAGGTAGGCGATCCGCCCGTGCTCCGGGTCGGCGCGCACGAGCATGATCGAGTCCGAGCGGCGGGCGCCCTCGCGGCCCGATCCGGCGCCGCCGTCGGTTCCGAGCACGAGGATCGTGGTCGCGGTCGAGGTCAGCCGTCCCTCCTGCGCGGTGAGGAGGCGCCGTACCCCGCTCGGCACTCGGTCGTTGGCGGCATCGACGCCGGTGGACAGCGAGCGGAAGGAGAGGACACCCCACAGCACCACCGCCGTGATGAGAAGCGCCAGGACCAGGACGACGGTGCGGCGCACGCGCCGTGGCGTGTGGCGGACGGGACGTGGCCGCTTCGGCGTGGGCCGCTGGTTGTCGCGACCGCCAGCGCGTGCGTGCTCCTCGGAGGGCTCCGCCGGTCCCCTGGGCGGCAGGGCCTCGGGTGTGATCGCTCCGGGAGTCGCCCGCTCCACCGCTGCCCGGCCCCGTGCCCGCCCGCCGCGATACACGCGGTAGGGCTTGTCTTCGCCCGGCATCCGCCGAGTATCGTAGCCGCGGCATGGATTCCCACCGTGTGATCGGCGTCGACCTCGGCGGCACCCACATCAGGGCCGCCGCGGTGTCGCGGGCCGGCGCGCTCGGGCGTCAGGTGGAGCGCCCCACGCCGCGCGACTCGGAGGGGGCAATCCTCGCCGCGATCGCCGACGCGGTGCGCGAGGCGCGCGACGGTGACGAGGTCGCCATCGGCTTCGGTGTCCCGTGCAACCTGGACAAGCGGAGCGGGCGGTTGCTCCGCGCCACCAACCTGCCGATCGACGACCTCGATCTCGGCGCCTGGGGCAGGTCCGAGTTGGGGCTACCCTCCTTTGTCGAGAACGACGGGACCGCGGCTGCTCTTGCCGAGTGGCGGCTCGGGGCGGGACGGGGCGCCCGGGATCTGGTGATGCTCACCCTCGGCACCGGCGTCGGCGGTGGGCTCGTGCTCGAGGATCGGCTGTACTGCGGCTGGGCGGAGCTCGGGCATCTCGTCGTCGCAGCGGGCGGGCCGCCGTGTCAAGGGTCATGCCACGGGCTCGGCCACCTCGAGGGGCTGGCCTCCGGGACGGCCGCGGATGCTTCGGCCCGTCGTCTGTTCGGGCCGGAGGCACACGCCGGCCGCCTGGTCGCGGCGGCCTACGAAGGCGATGAGCAGGCGCTCGAGGCGCTGCGGGTGATATCCGGGTACGTCGGCGTGGCCATCGGCTCGCTCGCCAACGTCTTCGATCCGGACGTGGTCGTGATCGGCGGCGGCTTCGGGCTCGCCGCGAGCGATCTCCTGTTGCCGCATGCCCAGGAGGTGGCGCGACGGGAGGCGATCCGGCCTGCGGACGGGCGTCTGAGACTCGTGCCTGCGGAACTGGCGGAGCCGGGCGTCGTCGGCGCGGCGCTTGTTGCCTTCGAGCGGCTGTAAGAGGTGCGCGCGTGCCGCTGATCGTCTGCGCCACGCCGATCGGAAACCTCGACGACGTCTCGCCGCGTCTGCTGCGTTCGCTCGAGGCAGCAGACACCGTGCTCTGTGAAGACACGCGGCGCACGCGTATCCTCCTCGATCGGCATGGGATCGCTGCGGGCAGGCTGGTCAGCTACCACCGCCACAACGAGGCCGAGCGCGTTTCGGAGATGCTGCCGCGACTGCTGGCCGGCGAGCAGATTGCGCTCGTCTCCGACGCAGGGCTACCCGGGATCGGCGATCCCGGCGTTCGCATCGTCGCCGCGGCCGTGGCGGCCGGGGTCGAGATCACCGTGATCCCGGGCCCCTCGGCCGTGGAGACGGCGATCGTGGCTTCCGGGTTCGCCTGCCCGGGCTACCGCTTCCTCGGCTGGCTGCCACGCCGCGCGGCTGCGCTGACCGTTCTGTGGGAAGAGCTCTCGAGCGTGGTCGTGCCGTGTGCGGCGTTCGAGTCCCCGCGGCGCCTGCCGGCCTCCTTGGCCAGTCTCGCCGGGGTGCACCCCAACCGCGCCGTCGCCGTCTCTCGCGAGCTGACCAAGCGCTTCGAGGAGACCGTCCGCGGAACGGCCGCGGAGGTCGCCGAGCGCTTCGCCCGGCCGCCGAAGGGCGAGATCACGGTGGTGATCGCCGGCAGCGTCGGCTCCTCCCTCGAGGCCGAGTTGGACCGGGGCCTGGTGGCTGCAGTGGAGGAGCTCGTCGCCAGCGGGGCGTCCCGCCGTACCGCCGCCGCCGTCGTCGCCCGCCTCGGTGGCGTGTCGCGTCGCGCTCTCTATCACGAGACGTTGTAGTCTCTATTGACAACCGTCCGCTCCTCCCGCTACCTTGTTCGATGAGTTGTCCAATCGAGCAACGAGGAGGTGATGTGCAATGCGTAGAGCTTTCGTGGTCTCGCTGACGGTTGCAGTGCTCGGTCTCGTCCTGCCCGCGGCGGGACTCGCGTGGTCGTGGCCGGCGGGTGGCGCGGTGCTCCGCCCGTTCCAGGTCGGCGACGACCCCTACGCGGGCGGCCAGCATCGCGGCGTCGACATCGCGGTCGGAGACGGGGCTCCCGTCACGAGCGTCCGCTCGGGCGTCGTGACATTCGCGGGCACCGTGCCCACGCACGGAAAGACGGTCACCGTGACGACCGCCGACGGGTACGCGATCTCGATCACGCATCTGGGCCAGGTGGACGTGACCAAGGGCGACGCGGTCGAGGAGGGCGCCACGATCGGTCGCGGTGGTGCAAGCGGCGACCCCGAGCACGATCGTCCGTACGTGCATCTGGGGATCCGTCGGGCCGGGGTCGAGAACAGCTACCTCGACCCGCTCTCGCTGCTGCCTGCGGTGGCGGTTGCCGCTCCGGCCGCAGCGCCGCCTGCGCCCCCCGCAGAGCCCGCATCGGCCGCTCCGATGACTCCGGTGGCTCCCGAGGCACCGCCTCCCGCAGAGCCGGCGCCGGTACCTCCGCCCGTGGCGGGACCGGGTATCGCCGCACCACCGGTGGCGGAGCCCGCGCCCGAGGTGCCGGCTGCCGCCGCACCCACCTCGGCTCCGTCGCCGTCCGCCCCCAGGGCGTCCGAGCCGCCGTCCGCGCCTGAGCCGACAGCGGCGACAACCGCCGCGGCACCGGCGGTACGGGAAGCCGCGCCGTCTGCCACGGCCGGAAACGGCCCGCCGGCGGCAGCCGTTCCTCCGGCGACCGCCGCCTCTTCCTCGAGCGGGCTCGCGCGGCCGGAGCCGGCCGCCGGTTCGGTGTCGGGGAATGCGGGGACGAACGGACACGCGTCCGCGAAGCGGGAGGTCGCCCGCCGCCCGGCGATTGCCGAGGCCCGGCCGGCCGGGAACGGGTCACGGCCGGCTTCTGCCCCGGAGCCGATCGACACCCGTGACCGGTCGCGGGCGGCACGGCTGGCCGGCCTTCAGCCGGCCGCCGGTCTGTACGGCCGCGCTGACGGGTGGATCGCGGAGCCTGGCAGCGTCGCGGCCGAGGCGTCCGAGCCCGAGACCGCCAGGTCCGTGATCACGAAGCCGACCACGGACGTGGGGCAGGCGAGGAGCGGTGTCGCGGAGCAGGCGGCGTCCCTGCTCGACTGGAAGCGGGCAGCCATGGCGCTGGTCATCGGCGTGCTGCTGGTCGTGCTCCTGCGCCTACGCCGGCGCATCGCCGGTGCGGCACTCGCCGCGGCGACGGTGCGACGGGCTCGCGGCTCGTTCGAGTAGCGGATGGTGGATGCCCGGGTGGGATCGCCACCCACCCGGGCACCGCGACTGGACACGAATCGCCTCTGTACGGTCGCCCGTACAATTGGCTCGACATGGACCCCTACTACGTCACCACGCCGATCTACTACGTCAACTCGACGCCGCACATTGGCCACGCCTATACGACGATTGCCGCGGATATCCTGGTCCGGCATCAACGCCAGCGGGGGAGAGACACGTTCTTCCTCACGGGGGTTGACGAGCATGCCTCGAAGGTCGCCCGGGTCGCAGCTGAGGAGGGGCTCTCCCCCCAGGACTACGCCGACAAGATCGTCGACGCGTGGCGCGAACTTCCGGTGCGGGTTGGGGCCTCCCACGACTTCTTCATTCGCACGAGCGACGAAGGTCATAAGACGTTCGTCCAGGACTTCCTCACTCGCATCCGTGAAAACGGACGCGACGACATCTACCTCGACGTGTACGCGGGCCTGTACTGCGTCGGATGCGAGGCCTTCAAGACCGAGGGTGATCTCGTCGACGGCAGGTGCCCCGAGCACGACAAGGCGCCGGAGTGGATCGAGGAGCGCAACTGGTTCTTTCGTCTGTCCGCCTACCAGGAGGAGCTTCTGCGGCTTTACGACGAGCGATCCGACTTCGTTCTACCTGCCTTCCGGGCAAATGAGGCGAGGAGCTTCATTGCGGGTGGCCTGCAAGACTTCTCGATCAGCCGCGCGGGTCAGCCCTGGGGTATTCCCATCCCGTGGGATACGGATCAAGTCGCCTATGTCTGGGCGGATGCGCTCGTCAACTACCTGAGTGCGCTCACGTACGCGAGGGAAGGAGAAGATCTGCGCGCCCGGTACTGGCCTGAGGTTCGTCATATTCTCGCGAAGGACATCCTTCGGTTCCACTGCGTCTATTGGCCGGCCATGCTCCTGGCTGCCGGCTACGAGGTTCCACATCAGCTCTTCGTTCACGGCTACCTGCTGATGGACGATCGCAAGATCTCGAAATCTGTCGGCAATGTCGTCGATCCGCTCGACCTCGTGGATACGTACGGAGTCGATCCGATCCGATTTTGGTGCGCCCGCGTCGCGACGTTCGGCCAAGACGGGGTGGCATCCCTCGAGAGCATCCACGACAGGTACGAGCGGGAGCTTGGCAACGAGCTCGGCAACCTTGTCTCTCGGATATCGGCGATGGTCTCGCGATACCGCGATGGCTGCCTCGCCCGTGTCCCGCGTGCTGACTCGCCCGTCGCAGCATTGCTGAGCGGTCTGGGGCGATGGCGTCGGCCGCCGAATGGACGACTACGACCTTTCGGGTGCGCTTGAGCAAATCTGGGAAGTGGTGCGCGGCCTGAACCGCCACGTTGAATCGACCGCACCATGGGCCCTCGCCAAAGACGAGACGAAGAAAGCCGAACTCGACGAGGTGTTGTACGACCTGGTTGATGGTCTCAGGGCCGTCGCGATCTCGCTGGCCGCCTTCATCCCCACCACGTCAGCCCAAATCCTCGCCGCGCTCCAGCAGCCTGAAACACTGGCCTGGGGTGGCGTTGAATACGGGCAGGGGACCGCCACGTCCGGGGTCGAAGCCACGCCGCCGCTCTTCCCACGGCTCGAGTCGCCTGTCGCCGTCGAGTGATCGACACCCACGCGCATCTGGACGGGTGCGACGAGCCTGCGGCGGTTCTCCTGCGTCGCGCTCAAGAGGCGGGCGTCGATCGGGTCATCACCATTGGCACGGGAATCGCCTCCTGCGAGCGCGCACTCGCGCTCGCCGACGCGCACGAAGGGGTGTTCGCGGCGGTCGGGATCGACCCGCACCAGGCAGGAACTCCCGAGGCGGAGCGGGTCGGCGAGCTGCGGGGCCTCGCGGCACATCACAAGGTCGTGGCCATCGGGGAAGCCGGCCTCGACGGGTTTCACGGTGCCGAGACCCTGCTCGAGCAGCGGCGTCTCTTCGACGCCCAGCTCGCCCTCGCCGACGAGCTCGGTCTGCCGATCGTCGTGCACTCGCGCGACGCTGCGGATGCGACGGTCGAGGCGCTGGCTCCGTTCGCGGGGACGGTCGTGCTCCATTGCTTCTCGTCACCCGAGCTGTTGGAGGTCGCGCTCGAACGTGGCTACTACCTCTCCTTCGCCGGCAACGTCACGTTCCCGAAAGCCGAGGTCCTCCGCGACTGCGCCCGTATCGGTCCGCTTGACCGCCTCCTGGCCGAGACTGATGCGCCCTACCTGGCGCCGCAGCTGGTTCGGGGGCGCCGGAACGAGCCCGCTTACGTCGTCCATACGGTTGCCGCGCTCGCGGCGGTACGGGAGCAGTCCTCGGCCGCCCTGGCCGCGGCGATCGATGCGAACGCGACGAGGGCGTTCTCGCTGTGAAGACCTTCGCGGCCAAGAGGGCCTACGGGCAACACTTCCTTGCGGATCGAAACGTGCTCGGGGTGATCGCACGCCTTGCGCGCCTGGAGCCCGACGACGTGGTGCTCGAGGTGGGCCCGGGCCTCGGTGTGCTCACGGAGGTCCTGGCCGACCGCACCCGACATGTGCATGCGGTCGAGATCGACACGGCGCTGCGGTCGCGGCTGGAGCCACTCGAGCAGAGATACGGCAACCTCGACCTCGTCTGGGGAGATGCCCTCCGCCTTCCGCTCGACCGCCTCGACCCGGCTCCGACGAAGCTCGTGGCCAACCTGCCGTACAACGTCGCCACCCCGCTGATCGCCGAGACGTTGATCGGGTTGCCGAGCATTCGCTCCTTCTGCGTGATGGTGCAACGCGAGGTGGCCGACAGGCTGTTCGCCGAGCCCGGCACCAAGGCTTACGGAGGCGTGACGGTGACGGTGGCGCTGACCGCCCGCAAGACAGGCTTCCATCCGGTCTCGCGCCACGTCTTCCGCCCCCCACCGCGGGTGGAGTCGGCGC
Source organism: uncultured Actinomycetes bacterium (assembly GCA_963738505.1). Lineage (GTDB taxonomy): Bacteria > Actinomycetota > Thermoleophilia > Gaiellales > Gaiellaceae > Gaiella. The sequence continues at coordinate 138,503 of CAVTWR010000021.1, forward strand.
TCGTCGCCTTCGAGCGGATCGAGCCGCCAGCCGAGCTGGCGGCGATCCGAACGCTCGTCGACGCCGCCTTCTCGCACCGGCGCAAGACACTGCCCAACGCAGTCGAGCATGCCGGCCTGTACGGGCGTGCGATGGTGGCCGGCGCGCTCCGCGCGCTCGGGCTGGCGGTCAACGTGCGCGCGGAAGCGCTGACGCCGGAACAGTTCGTCGCGCTCGAACAGGAGCTCAGGTGATCCTTCAGGCCCCCGCCAAGATCAACCTGGCGCTGGTCGTCGGTCCAGTTCGGGCCAACGGCAAGCACGAGCTGGCGACCGTGTTCGAGCGGGTCGATCTCGCGGACGAGGTCGAGGTCGGGCCGGCCGACACGCTCCAGGTGACCGGATTCCCCGAGGACACGATCGTCCGGGCCGCGGTCGAAGCGCTCGCGGCCGCCGCAGCCGTCGCCCCTCGCTTCTCCGTTGCTCTCACGAAGAAGATCCCCGTCGCATCCGGTCTCGGCGGCGGTAGCTCCGACGCCGCGGCCGTACTCCTCGAGATCAACCGGCGTCTTCCGAGGCCGCTCCCGACGCCGACCCTGCACGCGATCGCCTCCGAGGTCGGAGCGGACGTGGCGTTCTTCCTCGCAGACGGGCCTCAGCTCGGGACGGGCGACGGCTCGGACCTGACTCCGCTCCAGCTGCCCCGGGACTATTCGGTCGTGTTGTGGCATCCCACGGGAGAGCACAAGGCCGCCACCCGCGAGGTCTACAGGCGCTTCGACGAGCGGGAGGGGGCCACCGGCTTCGAGGAGCGGCGCCAGGCGCTGCTCGAGGCACTCACCCGCGTGCGACGGCCTCGCGACCTTGCGTTGCTCCCACCAAACGACCTCGCCGCCTCGCCGTCGTGCGAACGGCTCCTCGCCCTCGGCGCCTTCCGCGCGGATGTGAGCGGGGCGGGCCCCGTGCTCTACGGCCTCTTCGACGACCTCGACGCGGCCGGTGGGGCGGCCGCCACGCTCGCCGGCTCGGGATGGACCCGGGTCTGCCGGCCCGGAGGGTCGGAGGCTACGGTGGCAGCGTGAGCGAGCCGCGGGCCCTCGATCCGTCGCCGTCGGCACACGAGCGCTGGCTGCTGGAACACAGGCTGAAGATCGCCCTGGGTATCGCCGCCGTCGAGGGCGTGGCAGCCGTGGCCGGGGCCATCCCGTGGTGGGTGGTGCTCTCTCTCGCGATCGGGGCGGTCGGCCTCTACGTGGGAGTGGGGAGGGAGCGCAAGAGCGTGGAGGTGCGAACGGTCACGTGGATCGCAGCCGTCTCCCAGGTGCTCGTCGTCCTCGTCCCGGTCGCCGCAGCAGTCGTCGCGACACTCGCGATCGTGGTCGTCGTCGCGCTCGGCGTCGCCGTCCTCATCGCACTCCTACGCGACCGCGGCCGCTGATGACACGATGGCTCTCAAACGATCGCCCCGGGGAGCCGATAGACTCGCACCCGATTCGATGGGGCGTGGCCAAGCGGTAAGGCAACGGGTTTTGGTCCCGTGATCCCAGGTTCGAATCCTGGCGCCCCAGCCATGTCCCGCCCGACGATCTCGTCTCGATCCCGACCCCGCTGATGCCCACACGCTCACTCGGCGCCGTCGTCATGGCCGGCGGGCTCGGCACCCGTATGAAGTCGGAGGTGCCAAAGCACCTGCACCCGATCCTCGGACGGCGGATGGTCGACTGGGTGGTCGAGGCTGCGCGTCCGCTCGCACCGAGCCGCCTGGTCGTCGTCGTCTCGCCCGAGACGGCCGATGCCTTCGCCGGGCTGGAGGTCGCCGTGCAGGACGTACCGCGGGGAACGGGTGACGCCGTCCGCTGCGCACGCTCGACGCTCGACGGTGTTGACCGCGTGCTCGTGCTCTCGGGTGACACCCCGCTCCTCACCGCGGAGTTGCTGACCGATCTGCTCGCTGTCCATGTCGAGCGGGGCACCGCAGCGACCGTGCTCTCGTTCGTGCCGGACGACATCAGGTCCTACGGGCGCGTCGTCCGCGGGACGGACGGTGACCTGGAACGCATCGTCGAGGCCTCCGACGCCTCTCTCGAGGAGCTGGCGATCGGGGAGGCCAACTCGTCGATCTACGTGTTCGAGGCGTCCACGTTGTGGCCGGCGCTCGAGCGGCTCCAGCCGGCGAACTCGCAGGGCGAGCTCTATCTCACCGACGCGGTGCGGGACGTCGTCGGCGCCGGTGGCACCGTCGCCGTTCACGTCGCCCCTGACCCACGCGAGACCGAAGGCGTGAACACCCGGGTCGAGCTCGCTCAGGCCGCGGCCCGTCTGCGCGACCGGATCAACGTCGGGCACATGCTCGCCGGGGTGACGATCGTCGACCCGGCGTCGACCTGGATCGAGCCGACGGTGACGATCGAGCCGGATGCGGTCATCCACCCGTTCACCGTGCTTCGAGGCGCCACCGCGATCGCCACGGGCGCGAGCGTGGGGCCGCATGTCGTCGTGGACGGGGCCCTCATCGGCGAAGCCGCGTTGGTGGGGCCGTTCTGCTACCTCCGGCCCGGCACCGAGCTGGGGCGGGCAGCAAAGGCGGGAACGTTCGTGGAGATGAAGAACACGAAGGTCGCCGCTGGAGCCAAGGTCCCGCACCTGGCCTACATGGGGGACGCGGACATCGGCGAGAAGACAAACATCGGGGCCGGGTCGATCACCGCGAATCTCGCTCATCAGCCAGGCGTCGGGAAGAAGCGCACGAAGATCGGACGCAACGTCAAGGTCGCAGTGGACACTATGTTCGTCCCGCCTGTCGAGATCGGAGACGACGCTTGGACTGCAGCCGGATCGGTGATCACGGAAGATGTGCCAGCTGGGGCGCTCGCGATCGCGCGTGCGCGACAGGTCAACAAGGAGGGTCGCGGTGGATCGGGGGATGCTTGAGGGGTCGCTCCTGTCGGGCGAGCCAGGGCTTCTGGACGAGATGCGCGTAGGCCACGCGCTCCCGCTGACGCCGCAGAAGCGGCTGATGGTCTTCTCAGGGCGATCGCATCCTGCCCTGGCTTCGGATATCGCCGAGAAGCTCGGTGTCGAGTTGGGCGGCGTCGACCTCGGGTCGTTCCCGAACGGCGAGACCTACTGCCGCTACCTGGAGTCGATCCGGGGCGTGGACGTCTTCATCGTGCAGACCGGTTGCGACCCGATCGACCAGAACCTGATGGAGCTCTTCTTCATGATCCAGGCAGCGAAGCTGGCCTCGGCCAAGCGGATCACCGCTGTCATCCCGCTCTTCCCGTATGCCCGGCAGGATCGCAAGGCACGGCCGCGTGAACCGATCTCGGCCCGTCTCGTCGCGGATTTCCTCCAGCTGGCGGGTGCCGACCGGATCCTGACCATGGATCTCCATGCCGGCCAGATCCAGGGGTTCTTCACGATTCCGGTCGATCACATGACGGCGCAGCAGCTGTTCGCGCATCACTTCCGCGACCTTGGCATGGTCGGCCCGGGCATCGTCTCCGTGTCGCCCGACGCCGGCCGCGCGAAGATGGCGGTCCGCTTCGCGGAGATGCTGGGCGCGGAGTTCGCGATCATGCACAAGACCCGCCTCGGCAACGACACGGTCGAGATCTCGGAGGTCACGGGCCGCGTGCGCGGCAAGATCGCCATCCTCGGCGACGACGTGATCATGACCGGCGGGACGCTGATCGCGAACGCCGAGGCGCTCCTCGAGCACGGCGCCTCGGAGGTATGGGCGTTCGCCACCCACGGGGTCTTCTGCGGGGACGCGCTCGACCGCTTCGCGAAGTCGGAGCTGGCCGGGATCGTGGTCACGGACACCGTTCCTATCAACCCCCTCACGAAGCCTGACAATCTGACGGTGCTCAAGGTCTCCGGCCTGCTGGCCGAGACCGTGATGAACGTGTTCGCCGACGATTCGGTCTCGGCCATCTTCGGTGGGGAGAATCAGCTGTTCTGAGGCGCCGCACGAGTTGCCCAGCGGTCGAGGGCAATGCTCCGCTATCCTGCTAGGCCGTGTCCGGAGAGAGAATCACCCTCGAGGTCAAGGAGCGCGACGAGAGCCAGCTCGGCTCCCGCAACGTCCGGCGCCTGCGCAAGGAAGGGCTCGTCCCGGGCGTGCTCTACGGCAGCGGTGCGCCGCAGGCGATCGCCGTCGTCGAGCGGGATCTGCGCAACGCGCTGAGCGGGCCCTCTGGCCTGCACGCGATCGTCGACGTGATCGTCGAAGGCTCCGCGCCGCACCACGCGGTGCTCAAGGAGTTCCAGCAGCATCCGGTTCGCGGAACGGTGACGCACGTGGACTTCCACGAGGTGCGGCTCGACCGTCCCATCCAGGCGACCGTCAACATCCAGCTCGTCGGCGACTCTCCGGGTGTCAAGATCGGCGGTGTCCTGCAGCAGATGGCCAGGGAGCTCCGCGTGGAGGCGCTGCCGGCACGGATCCCGGAGCACATCGAGGTCGACTTGAGTGGCCTCGAAATCGGCGACGTGCTGCGCGTCGAGGATCTGCCGGCCATCGAGGGCGTGACCTTCCTCGACGATGCCCACGACACGGTGATCGCGTCGTGCATGCTCGCTCGCGCCCTGGCCGACGAGGATGAGGGTGAGGGCGAGGCCGGTGCCGCGCCCGAGGGTGAGGGCGACGCAGGTGCGTCCGCCTCCGCCGACGAAGCGCCCCCCGAGGAGTAACACGTGCGCGTGTTCCGTCGGGGCGAGCCTGCCTCGACGCTCGACCTGCTTGTCGTGGGTCTCGGCAATCCCGGCCCCGGTCACGCCGCCGACCGCCACAACGTGGGCTGGATGGTCGTGGACGAGCTGGCGCGGCGGCACTCGACGACCTTCCGGGCCAAGTTCAACGGCAAGGTGTCCGACCTCCGATACGGTTCCGCCCGCCTCGCACTGCTCAAGCCGGAGACCTTCATGAACGACTCCGGCAGCTCGGTGCAGCCGGCGGTGCGCTTCTACAAGACGCCCCTCGATCGGCTGCTCGTCGTCCACGACGAGGTTGATCTAGACACCGCCCGGCTGCAGATCAGGCTTGGCGGCGGGCTAGCCGGCCACAACGGTCTCCGCTCGATCGCCGGGCGTCTCGGCTCGCCGGAGTTCCTGCGGGTTCGGGTCGGCGTGGGGCGCCCCGAACGTGGTGATCGCCGACCCGTGGCCGACTACGTGCTGTCGCCGTTTGCTCCGGAGGACGACCGCGAGACCATCGTCTCCCGGGCCGCCGACGCCATCGAGTGCCTCGTCGAGCACGGCCTCGACGAGACCCAACGCCAGTACAACTGACGGCGCGGCTCGTCCGCGCTGCGAGGCCCTTGAGGGCCTCGCAGGGTGTGCGGCGATCCACCAATCCGTGCGCGGGCCCTTGAGGGCTCGCAGGGTGTGCGGCGATCCACCAATCCGTGCGCGGGGCCCTTCAGGGCCTCGCAAGGTGTTCGGCGATCTACCAGCTCACAAGGTTGTGAGCGGCCGGGCCGGCGCGGGGCCCCTTCGGGGCCTCGCAAGGTATTCGGCAATCTACCAGCCCACAAGGTTGTGACCGGCCGGGCGCGGGGCCCTTGAGGGCTTCACCAGGGGTTGACTGGATCACAGGGTTGGGCTCCGACAGTCTCGACCGTCTTGGTGGACGCGGGTGCTCTGCTGGTCAACCGTTGTGTGGGGTGGTGTCTCTGGTTTTACCGGTCTGCTCGACCGGGTCGTCCGACCGGGGTGTTACATCAGTGGGGTCGGTCCGGCTCCTGGGAGGTCATTCAGATGACGTTTTGGGCTCGCGTACGTTTCGTCCTTCGCAATTCGCTGGGGGGGGGCTCTCGGTTGATCTGAGCGACCTCGTCGGTGTCACCGTGGCCTTGGTGATGGGTGCGGTGGTGCTGGCGCCGTGGGCGGGTGCGCAGCAGAAGCCGGGGCCGGGGTTGCGGGTGGCGCGTGAGGTGACGGGGTTGCGGGATGCGCGGTCGAAGACGTTGTTGCAGCCGGACGGGTCGTTCTCAACAAAGGTCTCGAGGCAGTCGTTGCATTGGTTCGACCGGGCGGACGGGGTGTGGCGCGAGATCGAGACCGATGTTGTGCAGTCGCCGAAGCAGGGTGTGGGGTTTGAGACGGCTGTGGGGTCGAACCGATTCAGTGTGGAGCTGGCTGAGCGCTCGGCGGCCGGCAAGGGGTTGGTGTCGTTTGTGTCGCGTGGCGGACGTATGGATCTCGCCCTGGAAGGAGCAGAGGCGGGGAAAGTGTCGGTGCGAGCTGCGGAGAACGCGGTCTCCTTCAAGGACGTGTTGCCCTCGGTGGACGTCGAGTACGTGGTGTTGCCGGACGGGCTCAAGGAGAACGTGGTCTTGCGTGACGCCGCCGCTCCTTCCTCCTATGTGTTCCGGTTGAGGCCCGGTGAGGGTGAGCGCTGGCGGGTGGAGCAGCTGGGTGAGGGTGGCGTGTGGGCGTTTCATGTGAATGGTGATCCGGAGCCGGAGTTTGTGTTGTTGCCACCGGTGGTGGGGGATTCGGCGGGGGTGGCGGTGAAGCAGCCGGCCTCGGCCGTGTCGGCGCCGTCTGAGTGGTCGGCTGAGCATGGCAAGGTCTCGCTGTCGGTGGTCGAGCAGGAGGATGGGTCTTTCCTGGCGTCGGTGGAGATCGACAAGGCGTGGTTGTCCGATGCGGCGCGTGAGTTCCCGGTGGTGTTGGACCCGACGGTGTATTCGGCGCCGGATGTGGCGGATGCGGAGTACAACACGACGGCGGGTGGCAACCCGATCGCCGCTTCCACGATCCGTACGGGCCGTAATGGGGTGTCGCCGGCGGCGAAGTACGCGAGCGTGTTCACGTTCGATGTGGCCACGGTGCCCCCCTCGGCGAAGGTCCTGGATGCGCGCCTGTACGCGTATCTTGACTCCTGTTTCCCCGCGGCTTGCGGCACAACGTATTCGGGGGATGTGGAGTTGCGTCGGTTGACGTCGGGTTGGTCGTTGTCGACGCCGTGGGCGTCGGTGACGAAGGATGCGACCTTGTTGGACAAGGTGTCGTTCACGACGACGCCGGCTTCGACCTGGCATTTGTGGTCGAGTGCCGCGTTGACGCAGGTGATGCAGAACATGGTGAACGGCACCAGTGCGAACTATGGGTTGATCCTGGAACGCGCCGGTGGTGTGGATGACAAGGGCTACAAGTGGCGCTCCTCGTTGTACTCGGATCCGTCGTTCGCGCCGTATCTGGAGATCCATTGGGTGTCGGATGGGGTGCAGGTGGATCCGGAGTCGAGCGTGCATTCCAACGGTGCTGATTTGAACTGGCAGCATTTCCCTGGTGGCACTTCGGCCTATGCGGACAGCGTGTTCGCGGACACGCCGCTGGCGTATTGGCGGCTGGATGAGCCTGCTGGGTCGACGTCGGTGTTGGATTGGTCTGGGAACGACAACACGGCGAGTTATTCCGCGAGTGGGGTGACGTTGGGGGTGGCGGGGAACCTGGCGGATCTGGATACGGCGATGACGCTTGATGGTACTGCGGGCAAGGCGTCGCTGAACGGGATCAACCTGGCGAACGTGTCGTTCAGCCTGGAGGCGTGGGCGCGGCGTTCCTCGATCGGCACCAACGACTGGATCATTGGTCAGGGCACGAGTGCGAACTACCAGGGGTTACATTTTGGCTTTTACAGCACGAATGTGTTCCGCTGCTCGTTCTGGGGTGAAACGACGGACACGCCGGTGTACACGGACACTGGCTGGCATCACTGGGCCTGTACCTATGACGCTGCGTCCAACAGCCGCAAGATCTACCGGGACGGTGTCCAGGTCGCGAGCTCGACGACGCCGTCGGACTTCCTGGGGAGCGGGTTGTTGGAGATCGGGAACAAGCACGGCACGGGCGAGTTTTTCCATGGCACGATCGACGAGGTCGCGATCTACCCGACCACGTTGTCTGCGTCCCGCGTGTTGGCGCATTACAACGCGGCCCCCATCCCGATGCCGGGGTTCAAGCGCTATGAGGTGCATCGTTCCGCGACCTCAGGGTTTACGCCGTCGGCGTCGTCGTTGGTCGCGACGGTCAAGGATGTGGCCTGGCAGACGTACAGGGACACGACCGCGAAAGCGGGCGGCACGTTCTACTACGAGGTGGTGACGGTGACGGATGAGGGTGGCGAGTCGTCGTTCAGCTCGAACGAGGCGAAGATGATCCTGCCCGCGGCCGGTCTGGCGAAGGTGACGGTGCAACCGGGCTACATCTCGACGGCGGCCAAGGGCACGCATGTTTCGTCAGCCAACCCCACGACGAACTATGGGAACAGCCAGTTCTTGACGATCGGCTCGACGGGGTCGAACCACACGCGCACGTTGTTGGAGTTCGATTTGCGCGCGATCCCTACCGGGGTGACGGTGGCCAGCGCGGAGGTGCAGTTGTATGCGTTGCAGACAGTGGCCGCGTCGGCGGTGAACGTGCATCGGATGGGCACGTGGTGGTCGGAGGGTGGCGCGACCTGGAACAAGTCGGGGAACGGCAACAACAACTGGGTGGCCGCAGGTGGGGACTTTGATGCCGGCTCGTCGGGCACGAACGTTGGCGGGTCGAATGTGCATTGGGAGTTGGTGTCGGTCACGAGCCTGGTGCAGGACTGGGTGAACGGCTCCAAGTCCGTGTTGGGTTCGATCCTCAAGTACGGGTCGGAGAGCGGGTCGCAATCCACCTTGAGTTTCGCGGCGGACGGGTTCGCACGGTCGGTGGCGTTGCGTCCCAGGCTGGTGGTGACGTTCCAGGACGGCTCGGTTGCGGCCGCACCCACCGTTTCGATGTCCAGCCCGCAGCCTGGTGAGCTGGTCAAGGGCACCGTGACCCTGAAAGCCGGTGCGCTCGATGACGGCTTAGTCAAGCAGGTGGAGTTCTTTGATGGCGCAGCGGCGATCGGCTCCCCGGACACCACTGCACCGTTCGAAGTCTCTTGGGTCACGAGCGGGCGGGGTAGTTCCTCGCTGACGGCGACGGCGACGGATGAGGCCGGGAACGTGACCACCTCCAATGCTGTTGTGGTGACGCGGGCGAACTCGAGTGTGCCGACCACGAGCATCAGCTCCGCCACGGCCGGTGGTGCCGGGGTGTGGACGGTCAATGCCAACGCTACTGACGATGTCGCCGTCACCAACGTCGAGTTCTATGTGGACGGGGAGCGCTTCGCCGCCGACAGCTCGAGCCCCTACTCGGTGACGCTGGACTCGTTGGCGTTCCCCGCATTTGACGGGTCGCGCACGCTGACCTCGAAGGCGTATGACGCGGACGGGAATGTGACCACCTCGGGCAACTATGCGATCACGGTTGCGAACACGAGCGGTACGAAGTACAAGGCTTCGGTCTCCACGTCGGGCGTGCCGTTGGAGGTGCGCTATGACCCGAACGGGGTGCCACCGGCGTTCCCTGCGGCGTCGGTGGTTGAGGACTTCAACCAGGCCAACGGGATCCTCTCGGGGACGAATTGGAACACGCCGGATAACAGCTGTCAGGACACGAATGCGGAGTTGCGTTACATCTCCAACCAGGGTGGCTACACGACCGGGTCCTGCTCCGCAGCGACGTACAAGCCCGGGCCGTGGGTGAACGAGGAGGTCGCGGTGGAGGTGCCGGCCTGGTCGAACGCCGGCATCTATCTGCATGTGCGCACGCAGGCGAACACGAACAGTTGGTGGGACGGCTCGTATTTCACCTGGTTTGACCCGGTCAACGACGAGATCGTCGTCTATGACCCGGACACGTTCAACGAGCTGCTGAACGTGTCCGCCACGATCGGTGACGGCGACTCGGTCGGTGTGCGCATCATGGGTGACCAGCTGTCCGTGCATCACAAGCCCACCGCCGGCTCGTGGGCGCAGAAGGGTGTCGTCACGGTCACAGACCCGGATCTGACCGGTGCGGGCTATGTGGGGGTGGAGTTGACGAACACGGCGACCCGGATCGACAACCTGCGCGCCGGCCAGGTCTCCACTACCGGTGCGCAGGAGCAGACACCGTTGACGGTGGCGTTGACGAACAACAGCACGCTCACCTGGGCGACCGCATCCACGAAGCTGCGTTATCAGTGGCTGAGCGCGGACGCCACCCCCACGATCACGGCGTCGGGTGATATGTCGATCGGCGCTGACCTCGCCGCGGGTGGGAACCGCAACGTGAGCGTGAACGTCGACCCGCCCACACTCCCCGCAGGCGTTGAGCGGGCCCGCTACCGGTTGCGCCTGGATCTGTACGACACGGGCGCGAGTTCGTATTTTGCGGCCAAGGGCAACCAGCCCTACGAAACCTGGGTGACTATGACCAGGGTCACCCCGGTCGAGCTCGGGCTGGAGCGGTATCAGATGTACGACGGTGAGGACTTGGGTGGCGGCTTCGACAACACCGTGAACCTGGCCAACGGCAACCACCTGGTGCAGTGGGTGCCGTTCAGCCAGCCCGGCCGCGGGCTGAACACCGTTGTCTCCATGACCTACAACTCGCTCGAGCACGGCTCCGTGAGCCCGATGGGGAACAACTGGTCGCTGGCGATCAGCTCTCTGACACCGTTCGGGTTGCCTTTGGACATTCACCCCAACGCAGCCGACACGGCCGCAGGACGCACGCAAAAGTGGGTCGGCTTCACCGATGGGGACGGCACCTACCATGCGTTCACCGGGAACGCGGCCGGCACCTATTACACGGCCCCCGCGGGTGTGCACTTGTATTTGAAGCAGACCGGGGGTACCGGCTGGGAGTTGTGGAAACCCGACCGCACCAGGTTCGTGTACGACACGGCCGGCTTCCCCACGAAGGTGGCAGATGCGAACGGGAACGAGCTGACCTTCACGTTGGCCACCCCGGCCGCAGGGGAGGACGCCTACGGCCTGGCGAAACGCGTAACCACGGTCACCGACGCGGGCGGCCGCGCGTTCACGGTGGCCTACTGGGCGAAAGCGGATGTGGCCAAACAGGCGATGCGCGGCAAGGTCAAGAGCCTCACCGACCACGTCGGACACGCCCTGGAGTTCTCCTACTACGAGGACGGGAACCTCAGGTCGGTCACGGAGAAGGGCGGGCCCGGTGATGACGGCATGCCCACCCCTGACCGGTCGGTGTTCTTCAACTACACCAACGCCGCCGGTGACGCCCCCGCGATCGCCACCCTGCCGGGCCGGCAGAACCCGTTCCCAGGGACGACGCAGTCACCGAAGCTGTACTCGGTGATCGATTTCAAAGGGCAGGAAACCTGGTTCGAGTACCAGACCACCGGTGCCAACAAGTGGAGGGTGATCGGTCGCACCAACCGCATGGGCACCGCCGCCGACAAGACCGTGTTCGCCTACCCAACTGCGACCACCGCAGCGGTGACGCTGCCGTTGGCACGCGTATGGAACTACACCCTCGATACGCAGGGCCGGGCGACACAGATCACCGACCCCTTGAGCCGGCTGACGCAGGTGCAGTGGACGACCGCGGTGCCGTTGAACCAGGTGTTCAAGGTGACAGAGCCCACCGGCGAGTTCATGCAGTACGCCTACAACGCCAACGGCTACAAGACCTCCGAGAAAGACCAGCTGAGCAACGAGACGACGTTCAGCTATGACAGCGTCGCGGTCGATGCGAACGACGTTACCGGGAACTGGGAGGCGGGCCGCTCGATCGGGAACATCAGCCAGCTGGCCTCGGTCACCCAGCCGAAGGGGAATGCCACCACGGGGAACCCGACGGATTACAAGACAACGTTCACGTATACGCAAACCCCGGGGGATTCCACCACGGGGTTGGTGAAGACGGTGAGCGATCCGTTGGCGAACGTGACCTCGAACACCTGGAATGCCAACGGCACCCTGGCCTCGCAGACCCTGCCGTCCAATGGTGATGGGATCACGCGCACCACGACCTACAACAGCTATGACGCGAACGGCCTGCCAACCAAGGTCACCGACCCCGCTGGCGGCGTGGCGGAGGCCTCCTACAAAGCCGACGGCAGCGTGATTTTGCAACGTGATCCCAACCACGCCTCGGTGTCGGCCCAGTCCGATCAGGACGCCACCAAGGTGTATTACGACGCCTACGGGCGGGAGCGTCGTTCTTCGGCCCCGAAGTCGACGGCGGTCACCCCGGGCGTGTTGGTGTGGCAGAACCAGGCCTATGACCCGAACGACAACGTCACTGCCAGCCAGTCGGCGCATTACGGGCGTGGCGACGGCACCAACGGCGCCGTTTCCACCAGCAGCTATGACGCCATGGACCGCGACATTCTCTCCACGGGGCCGCGCGTGGCGGCGGATGGTGGGCCGACGGGGGCGAAGACGGAGTACGACGCCGCCGGCCGCGTGGTCAGGACAACCGATGCCAAGGGCGTCAACAGCGCACCGGCCGGTGGCGCCTTTGTCAACGACTACGTCACCGAAACCGGCTATGACCTGTTGGACCGGCAAACCGCGGTTCAGCAGTATGCGGTCGATGGTTCCGGCAATGTCGATACCGCCAACACGCGCACGACGAAGTACTGCTACGACAACGCCGGTGATCTGCGCTCGGTGACGGGGCCGAAGGGCGCGGCCGGGCTGACCGCCTGCCCGAATCCGCTGGCGGTGCCCTATGTGTACACGTCGGCGACGCACACCAGCAAGTTCGAGTACGACGTCGCACACCGCCAGTTGAAGACGACGGATGCGGCGGGGAACCTCGTCCAGAGCGCCTACGACGAGAACGGCCAGGTCACCAGCTCCACGGACGAGCTGAACAAGCAGACCACCTACACCTATGGCGACCGTGGGGAACGCCTCGCCCAGGTGGAACCGTTCGATACCGGACGTTCGTTGACCTCGAAGTGGGAGTACGACAACCTGGGCAACGTGAAACGGCTGATTTCACCCAGGGCGTTCGACGCCGCCGCCGGCGGGCCTAGCTACAGCGACTACGTGGAAAGCTACGCCTACGACGCCTTGAACCGGCAGGTCACGACGACGCTGCCGTTCGCTGCGACGAACTACCAGGCAGAGGTGTTGGGCGATACTCCGATCGCGGGGTATTGGCGGCTGGGAGAGTCTGGAGGTACGAGTGCGGCTGATGCTTCGGGTGCGGGTAACGCGTTGACGTATACGAACGGCCCGTCTCTGGGGCAGTCGGGGTCGTTGCCGGCGGAGTCGAACACGGCTGTGTCGTTTGATGGGGTGAATGACTACGCGATCCGCTCGCCGGCTGTGACGAACGCGACCGCTGCTGTGACGATAGAGGCGTGGTTGTACTGGACTGGGAGTGGGAGCACGGCCACGATTCCGCTGCATAACGGGAACTCCGGCGCGAACGGGTACGGGTTCCTGATCGGCAACAGTTCGTGTGCTGGCGGTGACAAGATCCTCGTGCACCTGGCGGGTGTGACGTGTGCCGCCACGGGTTCGGGTGCGACAATGCCAAAGGGGGTCTGGACGCATGTTGTTGCCACGCGCTCGTCGGGCACGTGGACGCTTTACCTCAACGGCGCTCCCACGGGAACAGGCACCGCCGCACCTAACACTCCCTCGGGTGTGACCGTGCTGGCGGCGAACACGCCCGCCACCAACAACTACTTCCAAGGCAAGATCGACGAAGCCGCCATCTACACGCGTGCGCTTACCGCGACCGAGGTGCAGTCGCACTTCCAGTACGGCCTCGCGACCGCGCAAGCGTACAGGCACTCGAGCTACGACGCCAACAGCCAGCTGCTGTGGACAAGCCTGGCCACCACCAGCTCCACCGCGGCGGGTGTCACCGCCCAGGAGAAGACGCAGAACACGTATTGGGATAACGGCTCGATCTACACGGCGCAAGATCCGGCCAACCCGAAAGTACGGTTCGAGTACACGGCGGAGGGTTGGCAGTCGGCGCGCATCCCCGAAGCTGTGGGGCAGACCGGCTTCTTGAACTACGGGCAGGCCATGTACTGGCAGTACCTGCCAGACGGCTTGACGCGGTCGCTGCTCGACCAGGCTGGAGAACGCGCCAAATACAGCTATGACGCGAACGGCAACCGCACCAACGCCACCGAAGCCACCGGGCTCGTGCAGGTGGGGCAAGCACCGTTGCCGATCGATCTCAGCTACAACAGCCTGGACGAGCTCACGAAGGTGCGCACCCCGAAGACGGGGTCGGCGAACTACCTGGCCACTTATCTTGGCTACGACCTGCACGGCAATACCGCGACACTGGAGGACAATCGTGAGGAAACCTCCGGTGGCAGCACAGTCGCCGCCGGCCGGGTGTTCGCCTACACGTACAACAGCCTTGATCAGCCCACCGCTCAGACGGATGATTTCTCCACGGCGGGGACGGCGTCGGATGATGAGCAGATCACCTACACGTACACGCCACGCGGCCAGCTGGACATGCAAACCCTGCAGAAGGGCGGCACGGGAGCGTGGGTGAGCGAGCAGTCCGCGACACGCAGCTACTTCGACAACGGGCTGACGAAGACGCTGACGAACAAGAACGGTGCGGGCACGATGATCGAGCAGCACACGCTCGGCTACATCGCCGCCAACCAGTACCTGAACGGCAACCGCGTCAGTGATGTGTTCCAGCTGAAAGGCCCCGATGCGACAGCGGCCTGCCATGCTGCCACCTGCAGCGCCGGCTGGACGTATGACGCACGCGAGCGCCTCGTGAACGAGAACCCGGGTGCAAGCACGTCGACGGCGTTCAAGCTGGACACGATCGGCAACGTCAGCCAGGAAACCCCGTCCAGCGGGTCGCTGGTCACGCGCACCTACAATGGGCAGCAGCTGAGCACCCAAACGGTGGGGGCGACCACGGAGAAGTTCTTCTACGACAGCCTGGGCAACCAGGACTGCAAGACCAAGAGCGCCTACGCCGGCACCGTGTGTCCCACGGCGGGGAACGATCTGTTGGAGGACTGGGCCTACGACTACAAAAACCGGCTGTCCGGCTACACCTCATACAATGGCAGCGGCGTGGTGGTGAACAGTGTCCTGTACACGAACGACCCGTTGGACCGGCCCGTGAAGCAAGTGTCCACGGAGTCGGGGGCGACCACCACCTATGACTTCACCTATGTTGGCGTCACCAACGCGCTTTCCAGGGAAGCGTTGAGCGGGGCGACGACGTCGACAAAACGGTACGCCTACGACGCGTTCGGGCAGCGCGCCACGATCGCGGAAACCGTGGGTGCGACGACCAGTAGGTTCAGCTACCTGTACGACCCGCACACCTCCGTTTCGCTGCTGATCGACCAGGCGAACGTGGTCAAGGAGTCCTACGGGTATGCGGGCTACGGCGTAGCCAACGCCGCCCTCTCCAAGACCGCGGCGGGGTTCTCCAACAAGACCAACCCCTACCGCTACACCGGAAAACGACTCGACACCGGATCCGGCACCCTGGACATGGGGGCGCGAAGATACTCCGCCGGAACGGGTCGCTTCCTCCAGTTCGACTCGTACTCCGGCGCACTTGAAGATTTCCGCCTTGCGACTGATCCTCTCACTCAAAACAAATATGTTTTTGCGGGCGGCAATCCTGTATCGTATATCGAGGTCGATGGCCATCGATTCGACAATCCAGCTGAAGGGGGCGGCCGCCCGATCGCGCCATGTGAGGTTAGTAAGCTGTATTGTCCGTCTCCGCCAGATGCACCTGACGAATCGGATAAACCCAGACCACCTAAGAGCGGGGGCGACCAATCCGGAGGTAGTCCCAGCTCCCAGGGATGCCATGTACATAGCCGATACATCACCATCCTGTGGACATCCTGGCGGTGTTTCAAAGAGGACAGAGAGCGTTTTGGCGAATGGTGTAAGAAGCATGAGGTGTATTGCTCGGCACTGTTCGTCGGTCGGATTAAGATTGGCGGAATTCGGTTCGAGGGTTATACCAAGCACGGTCTACATTCAGCCATCGGCCGAGATAAAGGGCGTGGAGTCAGCGCTCCTGCAATCGTTGACGCGCTGAAGAACCCCTTGTCAATCAAACCGGCGGGCAAGAACGCGATAAAGATCGTTGGGAAGAATGCAACGGTAATACTGAGAAAGGATGGGTTCATCATTACAGTTTATGGCAAACCAAGAAATCCAAACGTCGGCAAACCGAAGTAGGACACTTCGGCATGGCACTCACTCCCCGAGATTTGTCGATTCTACTGGGCAATCGATGTCCTCTGTTTGTTCGGTCTATCGATGCTATCGAGGATATGACACTTTGCCAACGCGGGCTAGTCGTGGATTTGTTGGTCGAATTACTGGCTGACAAGGGGCTCGATTCCGACGGATCAGCGAACCAAACAGGCGTGGCAGCTGAGTCCTTCATTGATTTAATCTATTGTCAAGATCTCGATGCATAGGTGCTGCCGGGGATAGTCACTCTTGGCACTAGGAGGGTTTGGCGAAACGCCAGACTCCGAGTGTCTCCGCCCAGGGAGGACGCTCGGTGTATAGGGTCGCCCGGGCCTATCACTCGGATGATTGCGACCGGCGCACTATCACGGACAAGACCCCGATCTCTGTCCCGCCCGATGTGACGCTCGCCTTCAGCACCGTTGGTTCTCTCACCACGGTTTGGAACGGGAACGCGAACGCAATCCGAGGCGTCGACGGCTCGACTGATGGGGACCCCGCATCAATCGTCATTGACCCGGACGACCCATCAACCTGGCCAGCTTCATCGAAAACGCGCATCCCTATCGGATGGACAGATCCGAAATCCTCGTGCTCTACCTCCACGACTCCACAGAGATTCCCCGCGACGGTGGCGGGAAACAAGTCGTACTCGCAGAAGCGCCACGCGCCCCCCTCGACCCGTAGCAGGTGGTTCTCATCGATCATCGCCGCGTTGGCTAGCAAGATCGCTTCTACCCGCATGGGGCAGAAGTCTAGGGGGTCGCGGTCATGACAGTGTTACGCCGCCGCCGCGATCTCACGCGTTCTGCTGAGCGCCTGTCCGAGCAGTCCGAGGATGGTCAGGTCGGCGTGCAACTGCACGCGGGCGAGTCCTCGCACCCTGAGCGGCGCAAGCGCGTAGTCCGTCTTGAGTCGAGAGAAGGCTCTCTCCGCTGCGGCGCGGCCACGGTAGAGGAGCTTCCACTCAACCGATCCGTGGGGGATCGTGAGAAGCGGGATCGGGCGTCCTTTGCGGAAGCGATGATCGGCACGCAGCCGAGCTCACGGGTCTCGTTCCTGACGCGGTCGTGGTCGTACCCTTTGTCCATCGCGCATGTCTTGGGCTTGAAACCACGGGCGCGAGTGGTGTCGAGGAGGGACGCGACGTACATCGATTCCTGACGTCGCGCTGTCTCGATCTGCCACGCGAGCGGCAGGCCCGTGCGGGTGCAAACGGCGAGGTGGATCTTGTAGCCGTAGTAGCCGCCTCCGGAGCGCGTGGAGACGGCGGAACGATGCCCCCACGACGCGTCAGGGTCACTGAACCGCTCGCGCAACGCGCCGCCCTTCGAGACAAACCGCTGGCCGTTAGCGAACGCGGGAAGGTCGGACGCATCAATCGCCACGTCCACGCCCATTCCCGGCAGTTCCACTCGCAGAGCCTCACCGAGGCGGTCGAGGCAGGAGTCAAGCAGCGGCTTCTGCTCGCGCAGCTTGGTTTGGAAGCGGTAGCACGCCCACACGGACGGGGTTCCGCCAATCACCGGTTGCAACCCAGGGTGCTCATCGACCAGGGCCACGGCCCTCGTCCACGTCGGGAGCGCGAACAGGCTCTTGACCAGGCACATGCCCACGAGCGTCCGGACGCCGTAGCCTCGCCTTCCTGTCCACCGGAGCGCGTCAAGTTCGGCGACAAGTTCGAGGATTTCAGAGGAGTCGAGAAGCGCAGCTACGTCCTGTACGGCCGTGCGGCGCGCTATCTTGCCAGATGCCACTGGAGGTCACTCTCCATTGGTCGCGCCCCCGGCAGTGCCAACTGCGCGGGGGCATATTGTCTTGTAATTACTCTTCGTATTTTACGCTAGCAATCGGACGGTACGTGCCATGCGTAGAAGAACCATCTCCGAAAACGATGGGTTCTTAGAACAACGCGGAGAAGCTCTCCACAATGGTCTCGACAGACTCGCTGAACTGGACAAGCGCTGGAAGAGTAGGCTCCGCCTGGACGATCTGAGGTTGACCGAACGCTACCTCCAAGCGGAACTTCGGATTATTTGCTGGTTCCGGCGGGCTGATTTGGAGTACGTCGCCTTGTTTCAAAGGGAACATCCTTTTGGCGGGAAACCAGAAGATTCCGTCCATCATCTCGACCATCCACTTTGTGAAGTTGGCGGATTGCTCCGGCTCACCGTCGAAATGGACGGCAGGAAGAGCGAGCGTCACGCTCGACAGGCAAAAACCCAGTTCGTAAATGACGCGATGCTTGTCTTCGATGTCGAGACGGTGGACACGCCAGGCGGCATCACCGAGTCCTCCACGGTATACCTCGGACGCTCTGACCAACTGAAGCGCATCCTCGTGAACCCTGGGCTTTACCTCGGACGCGCAGCGGGCTTCAAAACCCTTCCTGTTCCACGCAGTCGGGTAGTGGAGTTCTCCCAGACCACCCGTGCGGCGTTTGACCAGTTGCGACATCAGGAGATCCAGAGCGGACCTCAGATTGTGGATCGCGTCTCCTGCGACAGCGATGACCTCATGCGGAACGCTAGGGAGATGGACGAGTTTGTAGATCACGCGGCCCGAGTCGTGATCCTGCTCGGCAGCGATTACATGCGGGTGGGCGTCGGACGAGAACACGAGACCGTCGACAGCGGCTTCGAACTCCAAGATGTGTTTCTTGGCCCGTTCAATCTTGGCACGCGGACCATCCAATGTCTCGACCACAGACAACCTCTATGAGCAGAGACGACTACCTGCGCGAACCAACCGGGTCACTCACAGCTCTCGCGACGCTCGGCATCGCGCAGCCCATCCTCGACAACCGTGTTGACTTTCATATGCAGGCGGCCGAGGGCAGTGGATCGAGTTCGGTAGACCAGCCATGCGAGTCGAGCGAGGCTACTAAGGACGACCACGGCAAGGCCTCCGATGAACGCTGCCGCAACGGTTCCCCAGAAGCCCATGCGGCAAGTGTACGGCTACGCGCGTTTCGCCAAACCCTCCTAGTAGGACTTTGTTACTCACGTCGGTGGAAGAGGTCGAGTTGGTCGAGGTCGACGGGCTGGTGGCAGGTGCGGCAGCGGCCGGCCCAGCAGCGCAGGACGGGCTGGAGGAGCAGCACCGCCTGCGGCAGCGTCAGGCCGGCCGCGGGGCTCTCGGGCATAGGCGCTCGAGGGTGAGGAAGGCGTGGGCGCAGGTGACGAGCGCGCAGTGGTGGTGGAAGCCGAGCGTAGCTGCGTGCCTTCGTAGTGGTCGAGGCCGAGCTCGCCTTTGAGCTGGCGGTAGTCGAGCTCGATCGTCCAGCGCAGCCGGGCGAGCCGCGCGAGCCGCTCGGGCTCGGTGTCGGCGGCCAGGTTGGAGAGCCAGTAGTCGGTCGGTGCCTCCGCGCCGTCGGGCCACTCGATGATCAGCCACTCCTGCGCGCGGCGGCTGGTGGTCGTTGCGGACGGGGTGAGTGGCGACGACGCGGACGAACGCGAAGCGGCCCTCGACGTGCTCGCCCGCGGGTGTTGTGCGGCAGGGGAGCGTCTGCCACGCCGTCTGGGGCAGTCGCTCGGCGAGCGCCCGCACCGACTCGGGTTCGCGGTCGGGTCGGGCGACCGACCGCCGTCGCCCGGTCGCTCCTTGCCGCGCGGGCACCGCGAAGGTCGTCTCGGGCCCGTAGACGCTGACCTGGGCGGAAACGGCGACCAGGTACTCGAGCTCGAGCGTGTGCAACCTGGTGCGGAAGCGCGGTGTCGTCGCCGTAGGCGCAGTCGGCCAGGATCGGCGCTGCCGGCAACTGCCAGCCGGCCGCCCGCTCGACCAGTGAGGCCGCGAGCTGCGGCTTGGTCTTGAAGCACGACCTGCTCGGGAATCTTCGCCTTGCGACGTCGCTCCCGATCGGCGCACCACTCCTCCGGCAGATACAGCGCGCCAGCCGAGCGGCAGCGTGCCCCGCTCGCCGACCGCGTGCACCGAGACCGCGATCTGGCAGTTGCCGATCTTGCCCAGCGTGCCCGAGTACTGGCGCTTCACCCCCGGCGAATGGCTTCCCGTCTTTGGCGATCCCGGTGTCGTCGACGACCCAGGCCGTGACGCCGATCTCCGGCGCGACCCGCTCCGCACAGGCGCGCACCAGCGCCGCCGGATCCCAGGGCGAGTCGGCCAGAAACTGCTGCATCGACTCGTACCGAGCCGGCGTCTCCTCGAGCCGAAACAGCGTCGGCTGCAGACTCTTGCGGCCACCCTGCTCGACCAACCCGCGCACATACAGGAGCGCGTTCTCACGCTGACGGGCAAGCGAAAGACCCGCCGCCACCTCACCGACGAACCCGGCCAGCCGCTCCCGCACCTCGAACGCCGCCATCTCCGCTTGAACCGTCGCCTCCATCATCTTCCTCCTCCAACGATGACCGCTGACGCGGACACCGTTCGACGCGAAGAAAAGAGGACCCTTCAACGAGCTAACAAAGTCCTACTAGGGGAGTAGGAGCGGTGGCATCGCGGACTGTCTGCACTTTGGCTGTTCCGCTCGACGTCTGACCGCGACGCGCGGCTCGGCTGATGATTAGCTGCCAGGCAAGCAGCGTCGCACAACAGACAACACCAGCCGCCACCCGGTGAGGCTTGGGGCTGGCTGACCGGTGGCGACGTCTTGTCATCGAGCGTCCCCGCGTCTAGCGACGACCGTCGGCTCGGAAAGGCGCTATGAGGAGCTGCACGTACACCGAGAGGAGCGCCGTGCCGTCCGGTATCTGCAGCCACCCAGGGGTGCCCTTGGGGGTGGTTGGAGGGACGGGTACGATGGCCCAGCCCGGTCGTTCCGGGCGAAGGTCGTGGTCCCGTGACCTGCCCGGCGGCGCCTGGCGGGGCTCTCTGCGTGGAGGAGCGAGATTCGTATGGTCGTGCGCGATGACGAAGTGACCGACAACAGCATCGTCCGACGCGGGGGCCTGGGTGGGCTGGAATCGGCGGAGTCCACACCGGCCCGCCGTGCGGCCGCGAGCGGCTGATGCTCGCGGGCATTCTCCACCACTTCCTCGCCAGCGAGCGCTTCGCCCTGTTCTCGCGCGCGCTGCCGGCGCGGGCACGCGTGTCCGAGCCGATCCTCCCGCTCGTCCTCGCAGCGTTGGCTCGGGAGCAGGACGGGCCGCTGCTGGCCCTCTTCCCGGAGGACGCGGACGCCCGCGACGCCGCCGACTCGGCGTCCTGGTTTCTCGGCGGCGACACCGTCGCGCTGCTTCCGAGCCGGGGCGTCGGTCTCGCCTCCGGCCTGGAGCCGCCACCGCATCTCGTCGGTGAGCGCTTCCGTGCGCTCGACATCCTGGCGCGCGGCGGCCTCGTCTGCGCATCTGCCACCGCGCTCTCCGAAGGCCTACCCCCGGTGGGCGTCCGGCCGCGGCCGATCGAGCTCGAGACCGGGACCGAGCCCGGTGTGGACGCCGTCGTCACGGCGCTCGCGCACGCCGGTTACGAGCGGGTCGACCGGGTCGAGGACCGTGGCCAGTTCGCCGTCCGTGGCGGCATCGTCGACGTCTTCCCCTCCACCGGCCGCGAGCCCGTCCGCGCCGAGTTCTTCGGTGACGAGATCGAGCAGCTCCGGGTGTTCTCTCCGTTCACCCAGCGTGCCCTCACCCAGTTACGGGAGGTCACGGTCTACCCCGCGGCAGAGCGGCTGGCCGGCGAGCACGACCCTGCGTCGCACTTCGACGGCACCCCCCGTCGGACTCCGACCGATCTCGTCCCGGTCGTCGACCGGCGTCCCGACCTGGTGTGGCGCCCCGACGAGGTGCGCAACATCCTTATCGAGCGCGGCCTCCCCGAGTTCGATCTCGCGGGCGCCAGCCAGCTGGACGGCTTCCCCCGTGGCCAGCCGTTCACCTTCGAAGCCCAGCGCCCCGCGCTCGCCGCACGGGGGCTCGCGGAGGCGGAGAACGAGCTCGCGGCGTTCGTACGCGCCGGGCTCCGGGTTGTCGTCGCCTTCAACCACCGAGGAGACGCGCTCCGTCAGCAGGCCCTCCTGCGCAAGGTGTCCGCCGAGATCGTCGAGGAGACCGCCTCCTTCGCGGCCGAGCCCGGCGTCTCGTTCGTCGTCTCGCCGTCGCGCCGCGGCTTCGTGGCCCGCGAGCTCGGCGTCGCGCTGCTCCCGGACACCCAGGTCTTTCGCAAGAAGGCGCCGCGCGCCGACGCGCGCCTCGGCCGCGCGCTCGCCTCGTTCGCCGACCTGCGCGTCGGCGACCATGTCGTCCACGAGGATCAGGGAGTCGGCAAGCTGCTCGGCTTCGAGACGAAGGCCGTGGCCGGTGTCACCCGCGACTACCTGCTGCTCGCCTTTCGCGGCGAGGACCGGCTGTACGTTCCGCACGAGCAGATCGGCAAGCTCTCGCGTTACATCGGCGCCGATGCCAAGGCACCTCAGCTCTCGAAGCTCGGCGGCAAGGCCTGGCAGAATCTCAAAGCGCGGGCACGAGCCTCCGTTCGCGAGCTCGCCGGTGATCTGCTCCGCCTGTACGCCGAACGTCAGCGGGCGCCAGGGATCTCCTACGAGCTCGGCAACGAGTGGATCGAGCAGCTCGAGGACTCCTTCCCGTATCGCGAGACCGACGATCAGGCGCGCGCCATCGAGGCGGTCATGGAAGACCTCGAGTCGCCGCGGCCCATGGATCGGCTCGTGTGCGGCGATGTCGGCTTCGGGAAGACCGAGGTCGCCATTCGGGCCGCGTTCGCGGTCGCCGTCAACGGCAAGCAGGTGCTCGTGCTCTGCCCCACCACGATCCTCGCGGAGCAGCACTGGAACACGTTCCGCGGGCGCTACCGGGACTTCCCCCTGCGTGTCGAGATGATCTCGCGCTTTCGCAAGCCGGCCGAGATCAAGCAGGTCCTCGCGGACTTCGCCGCCGGCAGGGTGGATGTGCTCGTCGGCACGCACCGCGTCCTCTCACGCGACGTCATCCCCAAAGAGCTCGGGCTCGTGGTCGTCGACGAGGAGCAGCGCTTCGGGGTCGCACAGAAGGAGCTTCTCCGCGCCCTCCGGCTCGAGGTCGACATCCTCGCGCTGAGCGCCACCCCGATCCCCCGCACCCTGCACATGTCGCTCGCGGGCCTGCGAGACATCTCCATCATCGAGACCCCGCCCGAGGGGCGCATACCCATCCGCACCTCGGTGGGCGAGTACGACGAGGAGACGATCAGGACAGCGCTCGAACGCGAGCAGGCCCGCGAGGGGCAGGCGTTCTACCTGCACAACCGGGTGGAGACGATCGACGAGGCGGCCGAGAAGCTGCGCCAGCTGTGCCCCGCGTTGCGGTTCCTGGTCGCCCACGGGCAGATGGGCGAACGGGAGCTGGAAGAGCGCATGCACGCGTTCCTCGCCGGCGACGCGGACGTTCTCGTGTCGACCACGATCATCGAGTCCGGGCTCGACATTCCCCAGGCCAACACCCTCATCGTCGAGCGCGCCGACCTGCTCGGCCTGGCCCAGCTCTACCAGATACGCGGCCGCGTGGGCCGCTCCGATGCAGCCGCCTACGCCTTCCTCTTCTACCCGGACGCCCAGGAGCTGAGCGCGGAGGCCCGCGCCCGGCTGGCCACACTGGCCGATCACACCGAGCTGGGCGCAGGGTTTCAGATCGCCATGCGTGACCTCGAGATCCGCGGCGCGGGCGATCTGCTCGGCGCCGAGCAGTCCGGTCACGTCGCGGCGCTCGGGTTCGAGCTGTACGTCGAGATGCTGAACGAGGCGGTGGCGGAGCTCGCGGGTCACTCGCGCGCGATCACCCGCCCGATCCGCGTCGACGCCCGAATCGACGCGTACATCCCGGCCGCCTACATCGCGTCGGAGGCACTGAAGATCGACGTGCACCGCCGCCTGGCGCTGGCCGAGCACGACGACGAGCTTCGCGAGCTGCGCGCCGCGACCGAGGATCGCTACGGTCCGCTCCCGGAACCGGTCGCGAACCTCTTCGCGCTGCAGGACGCCAGGCTCCGTCTGGCAGTCCTCGGGGCCGAGACGCTCACGTTCCGCGGCGGCAAGCTCACGGTCGGTCCCATCCCGCTTTCCGGCGACGACCTGCGCGCGCTACGGCGGGAGGTCGAGACGGCTGTGTACAGCGCCACGACCCGCGAGATCACGTTGCGCACCGACACGCTCGAGTCGGTGGCGACCCTTGCCGATGCTATCGTTGCCGTTCGTCGTGGCGTCTGACTCGAGCCTCGAAGACGTAACGCGTCCGCAACCACCGCTTCCGCTACAACCACACCGATGACACGATCACGACGCCTGCTCGCAGCCATCTCCACGCTCGCCGCCGTCGCGCTGCTGGCCGCAGGCTGTGGTGGAGGATCGGGCTCCGTGCCAAAGAGCGCCGTCGCGGTCGTCGACGGCACCGAGATCCCGCGCACCGAGCTCGACCGCCTGCTCGACCGTACCCGCGCATCCTACGAGTCGCAGAAGCGCGAGTTCCCCAAGGCCGGCACACCCGAGTTCCAGAGCCTGCAGATCCAGGCCGTGACGTTCCTCGTCCAGCAGGAGCAGTACCGGCAGGAGGCCGAGGCTGCGGGGGTCTCGATCGGCGAGTCCGATATCGACAAGGAGATGGACAGGATCCGCAAGGAGTTCTTCGACGGAAGCCAGAAGAAGTTCGACGAGGCGCTCGAGAAGCAAGGAACGAATGCCGTGGAGTTGCGCGCCGATCTCTCCTCGCGCCTGCTCGCCACCAAGCTCACCCAGAACGCCACGAAGGGCATCACCGCAAGCGACGCCGACGCGCGCACGTACTACGACGACAACAAGTCGCAGTACGAAAAAGCCGAATCGCGCGACATCCGGCACATCCTGCTCGCCGTCAAGGACTCCAAGGGCGCCGTGGACTACCCGAAGTCGCTCACGCAGGCCGAGGACGTGCGGGCGCAGCTGGTGGCCGGCGGCGATTTCGCCGCCCTGGCCAAGAAGTACTCGCAGGATCCCGGCTCCAAGGACAACGGCGGCAAGTACACCTTCACGCGCGGGCAGACCGTCCCGGCCTTCGACAAGGCCTCCTTCACACTGAAGACGGAAGAGCTGTCGCAGCCGGTCAAGACCGAGTTCGGCTACCACCTGGTCCAGCCGCTCACCGAGATCCAGCCGAAGTCGACGCAGTCCTTCGACAGCGTCAAGGGCGCGATCAAGAAGCAGCTGGTCGAGACCAAGAAGAACGAGGCGGTCGCGAAGTGGGCGGCGGGCATTCGCGCCAAGTACGAGGGCAAGGTCGCGTACGCCGACGGCTTCGAGCCGCCCTCGACGAGCGACACCACCGCCACCGACGGATAGGCGTGGAGGCCACGGGGTCGCTCGAGGCCCTGCAGGCGTTGACGCGGCGCCTACGAGCGGAGTGCCCGTGGGATCGCGAGCAGACCGCCACCACCATCGTCCCGCACACGGTCGAGGAGGCGTACGAAGTCGCCGACGCGGCGATCTCAGGCGATCCGGCGAAGCTGGCCGACGAGCTCGGCGACCTGCTCTTCCAGGTGGTGTTCCTGGCCTTGTTGCTCGAGGAAGAGGGCACGTCCGACCTGGGGGCGGTGATCACCGGCGTGCAGGAGAAGCTGATCCGCCGCCACCCGCACGTGTTCGGCGACGCCCCGGCCGAGACGGCCGGCCGGGTCCGCGAACGCTGGGAGACGATCAAGCGCGAGCAGGAGGGACGCGACGGCGTCTTCCACGAGATTCCCGGCTCGCTGCCGGCCCTGCTGCAGGCACGGAAGGTGCAGCGACGCGCGGCCGCGGTCGGCTACGACTGGCCCACCCTCGACGGGCCGCTCGCCAAGATCGAGGAGGAGACCGCGGAGCTCCAGCAGGCGATCGCCGCTGCGGCACCGGCCCGCCCCGAGACCGACGCCGACCCGGACGTGTTCTCCGAGATCGGGGACCTGCTGTTCACGATCGTCAACGTGGCGCGCGTGCTCAATGTCGATCCGGAGCTCGCGCTGCGCTCCACGAGCTCCACGTTCGTCGACCGAGTGGAACGTGCCGACGCCCTTGCCGCGGGTGAAGGTGTGGACTGGCGGACGCTGCCGCTCGACGAGCAGGAGCGCTACTACGAACGCGCCAAGGCGGAGCTGACGGCCAAACTGGAAGCGCGCCGTGAGGGCGGAGCCCTCACGTAGGCTGACCGCCATGCCGACGATCGTTCACGTCCACGGCCGCCAGATCCTCGATTCGCGCGGCAATCCGACCGTCGAGGTCGAGGTCGGTCTGGAGAGTGGGGCCCTCGGGTCCGCCGCCGTCCCCTCCGGCGCATCCACCGGCGAGCACGAGGCAGTCGAGCTGCGTGACGGTGGGGAGGCCTGGCTCGGCAAGGGTGTGACCAAGGCCGTCGAGCACGTCAACACCGAGATCGCGGACGCGCTGCTCGGCCTCGATTCGCGCGACCAGCGCGAGATCGACGCCACCATGATCGAGTTGGACGGAACCCCGACGAAGAGCCGGTTGGGCGCCAACGCGATCCTCGGGGCATCGCTGGCGGCCGCGAAGGCCGCGGCTCTCGACGCAGGCGTCCCCCTCTACCGCTGGGTTGGCGGGACGAACGGGCACGTGCTGCCGGTGCCGATGCTCAACGTGATCAACGGCGGCGCTCACGCGACGAACTCCCTCGACTTCCAGGAGTTCATGCTCGTGCCGGCCGGGGCGCAGACGTTCTCGGAAGCGCTGCGCATCGGTGCGGAGACGTTCCATCACCTGAAGGCGCTCCTCAAGGAGCGCGGGCTGGTCACGAGCGTCGGCGACGAGGGAGGCTTCGCGCCCGATCTCGGCACGGTGGCCGACACGATCGAAGCGGTGCTCGAGGCCGCCGAGCGAGCCGGTCACCGCGAGCAGGTCGGGATCGCGCTCGACGTGGCCTCCAGCGAGCTTGTGCGTGATGACCGCTACGTCCTGGCTCGCGCCGGCGGGGAGTCGCTGGACGCGAACGGGATGATCGACCTCTACACGGATCTGGCCGACCGCTTCCCGCTGCTCTCCATCGAGGACGGTCTAGGCGAGAACGACTGGGCCAGCTGGCGGACGCTCACCGAACGCCTCGGGGAGCGACTGCAGCTCGTGGGCGACGATCTGTTCGTGACCAACGTCGACTTCCTGCGCCGCGGCATCCGTGAGCGCGTCGGCAATTCGATCCTGGTCAAGGTCAATCAGATCGGCACGCTCACGGAGACGCTCGACGCGATCGACATGGCCCACCGGGCCGGCTACACAGCGATCATCTCGCACCGCTCAGGGGAGACGGAGGATGCGACGATCGCCGATCTCGCCGTCGCCACCAATGCCGGACAGATCAAGACGGGAGCACCGTCACGGTCGGATCGCGTGGCGAAGTACAACCAGCTCCTGCGGATCGAGGAAGAGCTCGGCGAGCGGGCCGCTTTCGCCGGTTGGTCGGCGTTCCCGCGCGCCGCACGCTAGTACTAGTTTCCCGGCGCGGTTCGGGATCCGCCGCCTGCAGCTGGGTGCGGCATCACGCCTACGGTGATCGATTCCCGCGGCGCCTGGTAGTGGCGATCGGTGGGCTGCACGCCTGGCGAGGCCCTGAGCCTGGATCCTCCGCTTGGCGTGGGCGGTGCATCCTGCCAGGCCCGCCAGGGCGCTCCCCGCCCGGGTGTAACCCCTCCGCAAGAGCGTGGAGGGCTTGCACCCGGGCGGTGCGCTCCGCGCGCGGACAGCGTCGAACAGGCAACCAGCCTGCCCGACGGTGTCCGCGCACGTCCTGACGACCCTGGCAGGCGCCCCGCGATCACGCCAACCGGTGGATCCAGGCTGAAGGGCCCCGCTCGCGCGCAGTGGGTTCCTTCAGGAACTCACAAGCAGTTCGCCCCGGCACCCGCATCCGGGCTCAGCCCGGCTCAGCCCTCGTCGTCGGGCGGGTCGTCTTCACGGCGGCGGATTCCGTAGGCCTGCAGGCGGGCGATCAGAGAGCCCTCAGCCGGTGCGGTCACGGCGCCCGGGGCAGCCACGGGTGATGGTGAATCCGGCAGTGAAGGCTCCTGCGCCGGGTCACTCGTCTGGTCGGAAGTGTCAGGCACGTGAACCGGCGACACTCTCGGCCTTTCGGCATCGTCGCGGTTTCGGCGCTCGGCCAGAGAACGGACCCGCTCGGCGGCCAGCCGTGCTTCCTCCGTCGCGCGCGCCCGGATCATCTCGGCCCTCCGTGCCTCCTCGGCTGCGCTTCTCCTCAACTCGTCCGGGGCGTCCGGGAAGGCGGCTGCTTCGGCTGCACGCCGTCGCGCCTCGACCTCGTCGCGCAACCGTGCCTCCAGGTCCGCCGCCGTGCGAGCGGCGTCTTCCTCGGCACGCCGCTGCTCGGCTTCCGACCGCAATCGCGACTCTTCGGCGGCGAGCCTGCGAGCTTCCTCGGTGGCCCGTGATCGCGCCTCCTCGGCAGCGGCCTTGCGCTCCGCTTCCTCGACGGCCAGACGAGTCTCCTCCTGCAGCCGCTCGGCCTCGAGCCTCGCCTCCGTTTCGGCGCGGCGGCGCTCCTCGGCCTCCAGCTCGGCCGCCAACCGTTCCTCCTCGGCGCGGCGGCGGTCAGCGGCTTCGGCGTCCAGCTTTGCTTGTTCGTCGCTCCGGCGCCGCTCGGCCGCCTCCACCTCCAGACGGATCCGTTGTTCTTCCTCTGCCTCCCGCCGGGCCTGCGCTTCCGCCTCCAGCCGCCGTCGCTCGGCCTCTTCATCGGCTCGTCGGCGTTCGGCGGCCTCGGCTGCGCGGCGGGCTTCGGCCTCCGCTTCCTCCTCGACGCGGCGGCGTTCGATCTCCTCCTCGGCTCGGCGGCGCTGCGCCTCCGCCTCGAGCCGCCGTCGCTCGGCCTCCTCCTCGGCGCGTCGATGCTCAGCCTCCTCGGCTTCCCGGCGGGCTCGGGCCTCCGCCTCAAGGCGTCCGCGTTCGGCTTCCTCCTCGGCGCGTCGGCGTTCCGCCGCCTCGGCCTCGCGCTGTGCCCGTTCCGCCGCTTCCTCGGCCCGCAGCCGTGCCTCTTCGGCCAGGCGCTCCGCCTCCGCCTGAGCCTCGACCTCGAGGCGAGCGCGTTCCTCCGCTTCGCGACGCTCTCGAGCCGCTGCCTCCTCGGCCAGGCGCTCCGCCTCCGCCTGAGCCTCGGCTTCGAGGCGAGCGCGTTCCTCCGCTTCGCGACGCTCTCGAGCCACTGCCTCGGCGCGCTCCCGCTCGGCGTCCTCTTCGGCGCGTCGCCGCTCGGCCGCTTCGGCTTGGAAGCGTGCCTCAGTCTCGGCTCGGACTCGTTCGGCCTCGGCTTGTGCTTCGGCGCGCTCCCGCTCGGCGCCCTCTTCGGCGCGTCGCCGCTCGGCCGCTTCGGCTTGGAAGCGTGCCTCGGCCTCGGCTCGGACCCGTTCGGCCTCCGCCTCGGCTTGCCTGCGGGCCTCCTCGGCGGCGGCATCCGCCTCGGCGAGACGCCGCGTCTCGGCTTCCGCCTCGAGCCGTTCCCGCTCCTGCGTCTCCCGGCTGGCGCGTTCCTGCTCGTCCATCCGAACCCGTTCGGCTTCCCGCTCAGCCTCGAGCGCGGCGGCCTCTTGGGCCTCTGCTTCGAACGCAACCCCCCGGGTGTCGGCCCCGGGCGCTTCCGAGGGTGGTTCCTCGAACACGTGACCGGTGCCGGCCGCCTCCAGGGCCGCGAGCCCGGTGCGGTCGACCTTGCCGGTCCAGGTCTTGGGGAGGGCGTCGACGAACTCGAACTCGCGGGGATAGCGTTCGGCGCCGCGGGCGATGCGGACGTGGCCTGCCAGACCCACCGCGACCTCCTCGCCGGGCTCCGTGCCTGGAGCCAGCACGACGAAGGCCTTGACGATGGAACCGAGGTCGTGCCGGGGCTTGCCGACGACCGCGACCTCTGCGACCGCCTCGTGCTCGAGGAGCACCGTTTCGATGTCGACGGGGCTGATGCGAGCGTCGCCGCTCTCGATCATCTGGTCGGCTCGGCCGATGAAACGGAAGGCGCCGTCCGCCTCGAGCAGCGCCCGGTCACCTGTCACGTACCACCCGTCGCGCCACGCGGCGGCGGTGGCCGCCTCGTCGCCCCAGTACCCCTGAAACAGCGTCGGCGGATGGCCGCGGACGGCGAGGTCGCCCTCGACGCCGATCGGCAGTCGCGAGCCACTGCCGTCGATGACCGCCACGTCGTGTCCCTCCGCCGCGAAGCCCATCCTTCCCGGCCCCGGCTGTCCCTGCCGGCGGCTGGCGACCAGCAGCGATGTCTCGGTCTGCCCGTATCCCGAATGGATCGTCACCCCGAAGGCGTTCCTCCAGCGCTCGAGCACCTGCTGCGGCAGGGGCTCGCCGGTGGACACGGCATGCCGGAGCCGAGACAGGCTGCGCCGACTCAGGTCCTCCACCTCCGCCATCACGCGATACTCGGTCGGCGACTGACAGAGGATGGTGGCCCCGACGCGATCGATCAACTCGAGGCGCTCCACCGGGTCGAAGCCGGCATCGTGCAGCACGATTTCCGCGCCACGCGACCACGGCCCGAGCAGGATGTTCCAGATCGCCTTCGCCCATCCCGTGCCGGCCGTGCACCAGACGAGGTCGCCCGGCTGGGCGTCGAGCCAGCTCGCCGCCTGCACCCGTTGCGCGAAGGTGTACGCGTGGGTGTGCGTCGCACCGCGCGGATCGCGTGTCGTGCCCGACGTGTAGAGGATGAGCGCTGGTGCCACGGCCGGCGCCGCGAACGTGGCGGCGACCACGGGGAGGCGCGACAGCTCGTCGCCGACCTGATCGACATCGAGGATGGCGCCCCCGGGAAGCACGCGTGGATCGATCCCGCGGACGCCTCCCGTGCTCCGCGCGTTGACGACGGCAAGACGCGCCCCGCAGTGGCTTGCCCGCGCCTCCAGCGCGGCGGCCTCCAGGAGGTCCGAGCAAGGGACGGCGATGAGACCGGACTTCAGGCAGGCGAGCATCACATGCAGCCAGGCCGGCTCCTTCCCCAGGGCGACGAGAACGCGGTCACCGGGGCTCGCCCCGCGTGCCGCGAGCAGCCCGGTCCACTGCGCAGCTTTCCCCGCGACCTCGGCGAACGTGAAGCGCTGAATCACCCCGTCGCTGTCGACGTGGGTGACGGCACGCTTCAACGGGTCGCCGGCGAGCGCCTCGACGACATCGCGCGCAAAATTGAATCCCTCGGGGATGTTCCAGGTATCAGATTCGTTCGGCATCGGTTTCGGCCGCCTTGGGGGTTCAGCAACAGCCGGCGACGGCAACGCCGGGCGTTATCGAGTATCGCAGCGGCGACGGGCGCTCGCCAGCCGGTCTCTGTGCGAGCCGACCCATCCGGATCGCCGAAAGCGTAGAGTCGACGACGTGAGGCGCGGGCCGCAGGTCGAGACGACGCGATGACTCGCTCGGGTGGACGTCTTCTGGTCGACCAGCTCGCCCTGCACGGGGTCGACCTGGCGTTCGGTGTCCCCGGCGAGAGCTACCTCCCGGTGCTGGATGCTCTGCTCGACAGCCCGATCCGCTTCGTGACAACCCGCCACGAAGGTGGCGCCGTGAACATGGCAGAGGCGGTGGGGAAGCTCACCGGCCGGCCGGGGGTGTGCCTCGTCACCCGTGGGCCGGGCGCCACGCACGCCGCGGGAGGCTTGCACACCGCTTTTCAGGATGGCACGCCGCTCTTGCTCCTGATCGGGCAGATCGCGCGCGCCGACCGTGAGCGGCAGGCCTTCCAGGAGGTCGACTACCGGCGGGCGTTCGGGGAGATGGCCAAGTGGGTGGCCGAGATCGACAGCGCCGACCGGATCCCCGAGCTGATCCAGCGCGCGTTCGCGACCGCGACCTCGGGGCGCCCCGGGCCGGTCGTGCTGTCCCTGCCGGAGGACATGCTCGTGGAGGAGAGTGATGCGGCCGACGCGGCCCCGTTCCTGGCGGCGCAGGCCGAGCCGGCAGAGGCGACCGTCCGGACAGTGCGCCACCTGTTGGGTCAGGCCGAGCAGCCACTCCTCCTGGTCGGGGGCAAGCCGTGGACGGTCGAGGCCCACGCCGCACTCACGCCGTGGTGCGAGGAGAGCCGCATCCCCATCGCCACGGCCTGGCGCTGCCAGGACTACGTCGACAACACCTCCCCCGCCTACGCGGGACATCTGGGGCTGGGACCCGATCCGCGGCTGGCCGGCCGGCTGCGCGATTGCGACCTCCTGGTCGTGGTCGGCGCCCGGCTGGGGGACATCGAGACGAACGGCTATTCCCTGCTCACGCCTCCAGGCGCCGGCAAGGCGTTCGTGCACGTACAGCCGACGGGAGAGGAGCTGGGCCGGGTGTACCAGCCGACACTCCCGGTGCTCGCCTCCGGGGCGGCGTTCGCCGTCGCCCTCGGTGCCACCGAGCCGCTCGCCGGGGCAGCCCGCAACGAGTGGGCGGCCGCTGCGCGAGCGGACTATCTCGACAACCTGGTCGCCCGGCCGATGCCCGGCTCGGTCGACCCGGCCGAGATCGTGGGACATCTCGGAGGGATGCTCCCACCCGACGCGATCGTGACGAACGGCGCGGGGAACTTCACCATCTGGGCCCATCGCTTTCTCGAGTTTCGCCGGTACGGGACGCAGCTCGCCCCGACGAGCGGCTCGATGGGGTACGGCGTGCCGGCTGCCGTCGGCGCCAAGCTGCTCCATCCCGAGCGGATGGTCGTGTGCCTCGCCGGCGACGGCGACTTCCTGATGACCGGGCAGGAGCTCGCCACCGCCGTCCAGGAGGAGGCCCCGATCGTGGTCATCGTGTTCGACAACGGCATGTACGGCACGATCCGCATGCACCAGGAACGCGCCTACCCCGGACGGGTCAGCGGGACCGACCTGCGCAGCCCCGACTTCGCCGCGCTGGCCCGCGCCTACGGTGGACACGGGGAGACGGTGGCCGCCACGCAGGAGTTCCCGTCCGCGCTCGAGAGGGCGCACACCTCGGGGCTCCCGGCGCTCATCCACGTCAAGGTCGATCCGCAGACCCTGACGCCCCGCCAGACGCTCGACGAGATCCGCGCGGCCGCCTCGACCCGGGACGTGGGAGGATGACCGGCGCGCCCGATGATCTGAGCGCGTTCATCACCGTGCTCGACGAACCGCTCCGCACCGTGGCCGAGGGCCCGCTCGCCGGATGCTCGCTGCTCGTCAAGGACCTGATCGACACCGCCGGCATACGCACGACGTACGGCTCGCGGATCTACGCCGATCACGTGCCGACCGCCAACGCGACGGTGGTCGACCGTGCTCTCGCGGCGGGCGCCTCGGTGATCGGCAAGGCCAACCTCCCCGAGTTCGCGTGGAGCGTGATGGGCATCAACCCCTGGTACGGGACGGTCAAGAATCCGGCCGCTCCGGGTCGCACGACGGGCGGCTCGAGCTCCGGCAATGCCGCAGCGCTCGCCGCCGGGCTCTGCGACCTGGGCATCGGCACCGACACGGGCGGCTCGATCCGGCTTCCCTCCGCCTGCTGCAACGTCGTCGGTCTCAAGCCCCAGTGGGGTCGGATCCCCGTCGACGGCATCTACCCGCTGGCCCGCACGCTGGACACCGTCGGGCCGATGGCCCGCTCCGTCCGCGAGGTGGCGTTGCTCTGGAGCGTGCTCGCCGACGAGCGGATCCCGGAGCCGGCGCTTGCGGGTCTGCGGGTGGGCCTGCTGCGCCAGGCGCCGGGCATCGGCGACGGCCGGCCCACCGAACGATCGGACCTGGCCGAGCAGTGGGTGTCCCAGATCGAGCGACTTGGTGCCACCGTTGTGGAGACATCGGTTCCCGACGCGTCCGCGAACACGTGGCCGCTGTTCCAGGACGAGGCACGCGAGGCGCACGCAGCGACGTACCCGAGCAGGGCCGGCGAGTACGCGTACACCATTGCCCCCAAGCTCGCCGCCGCGCTCGAGGTCAGCGACGAGGAGGTTGCACGCGCTCGGGTGGCGGTTGCGGAGTGGCGCACCTACGAGCCCGACGTCGATCTCTACCTGTGCCCGGTGATCGGGATCGACGTCCCTGCGGAGGACGCCGACGAGTTGGCGCTGCGGCTCCCGCTCTCCTCGTTCGCGCGGTGGGTCAACCTGCTGGGCTGGGCTGGGCTCGCCATCGGCAACCTGCAACTCGTGGCGCCGAGGGACGAGACGGTGCTCGCCGCAGGGCTCGCCTTCGAGAATCGCTGACTCGAGGGATGCCGCACTGAGCGGGTAAGGCCGACCGGCCTTGCATGGCGATGCGTCCACGCCTGCTGGCGCTGGCCGGCGCCCTCGCCTCCCTGGTGGCGGCGGTCTCGCTTGCCCCGGCGCGGGCGGTAGGGCTTGCAGGCGACTGCACCCCTGCGAGCGGATGGGGCACCCTGGACGGCTCCGCGGCGGCCCAGGTGTTGACCCTCCTCAATCAGCACCGAGCCGGACTCGGGCTCGTCCAGCTGCAGACGGGCTCGACGCTGACCGCCTCCGCCCAGTGGAAGTCGCTGCACATGGCGGGCTACGGATACATGGCGCACGACGACCCAGCGCCTCCCACGGCGCGCACGGTGGCGCAGCGGCTCTCCGCGTGCGGATACTCGGGAGGCGGCTGGGGCGAGAACATCGCGTACGGCTACTCGACACCGCAGGCCGTGATGACGGCGTGGCTCAACTCCTCGGGGCATCGCGCCAACATCGAGAACGCCTCGTGGCGCTCGGTCGGGATCGCGGCCGCACGGTCGGCCTCCGGCACCCTGTACTGGACGCAGAACTTCGGCTCGCAGAGCGTCGGTGGGACTCCGCCGCCGCCTCCGCCGCCTCCGCCTCCGCCTCCGCCTCCGCCTCCGCCTCCTCCGCCTCCGCCTCCGCCTCCTCCGCCACCGCTCCGCCGGCTCCTCCGGCTCCGCCGGCTCCTCCGGCTCCTCCGGCTCCTCCAGCCCCACCGCCACCTCCGCCTTCTTCCCCTGCTCCGCCGGCTCCTCCCACGCCGCCGCCTCCTGCGCCTTCTCCCCCTGCGCCGCCGGCTCCTCCCGCGCCGGGTGCGGATCGCACGCCGCCCACCGCGCCGTCGAAGCTCGTCGTTCGCCGCGCGGGACGCCGCGCCTTGCGGATCCGCTTCGTAGCCGCCACCGATGACCGCGCGGTCGCCGGCTACCGCGTGGCCGTCTCACGGCGCCGAACCGTGTCGCTCTCGACCACGGCGGTGATCCTGGACGGGCTGAGCTGTGGCCGCACCTATCGCATCAGCGTCTGGGCGGTCGACACGTCCGGCAACGTCTCGCGCGCGGCCTCGACCGTGGCGCGGACGGCGGCCTGCGTGAGCTGACCTTCAGTCGCCCGCGTACCTGGCGATCCCGTCCGGGAGATACGCGGCGGACGGGCTGCCGGCAGGTGTGAACAGCCCGAGCACCGAGAGCGGCGCCGTCGCGGACGTGTTCTCGACGATGTGCACCTCGCGTGGGGCAAGGCGAAAGGCCGACCCCGGCCCGAGCGGCTCGTGGCCACCTCCGAGATGCAGCCGCCCACTCCCGGCGAGGACGCACACGATCTCGTCGTAGAGGTGGTAGTGCCACGGCGCCGCCCCCGCCGGGATGTGCCCCGCGAACAGCGTCGCCCGCAGCGACCCGTTTGTCCCGTCGAAGAGGACCTGGAACGAGCGCTTGCCGGTCGCCCGCCCATGCTCTGCCTGCTCCAGATCGACAACGGTCGCCCGGTCGCCCATCGGCGCGTGCCGGTCGCAGGCCGCGCCGACGGAGAACGCGTCGGCACAGGCACCCTCGGGGCCAGCCTGCAACGTGACCTGCTCGCCCGCGCACACGAGCAGCGCGCAGCCCCGTCCGACGGTCGCACCCCCAGGCTCGACCACTCCGGTGCCCTCGCGAAGAAAGAGGATCACGTCGTCGGCCGGCCGGCCGATCGTCGTGCTTGCGGCGGGCGCCAGGTCGAGGCGGGTCAAGGCGAGTTGCGAGGTGGCGATGGGAACGAGGTCCGTGGTCGACACGCGGGCCATCCGGTCTCCTTTCAGGTCCGGCGCCTTCCCCGGCTGGGGCCGTGGGATGATACGCCGCGGGATGTTGAGGCTTCATTATCGGCCGGGCAGCGCAGCGATGGCACCACACGCGGCACTCGCCGAGATCGGCACGGAGTACGAGCTCGCGCTGGTGGAGCGCGACTCGGTCACGGACGCGTACCTGCGTCTCAACCCCTCCGGCCGCGTGCCCACGCTCGAGGACGACGGGTTGGTGCTGACCGAGTCCGCAGCGATCCTGCTGCATCTCGCCGACCGGTTCCCCTCCGCCCGGCTGCTCCCGGAGCACCCCTCGGCGGACCGTTCTCTGTGTTACCGGGCCCTGATGCACCTCACCAACACGGTGCAGCCCGCGTTGATGCGCATGTACTACCCGGAGCGGTTCGGCACTTCAGGCGTGCTCGAGGCTGCGGTGGTCGAGCTGCACATGGAGTTCGTCCGCCTCGACGCAGCGGTCGGACGACAGAAGTGGCTGGTCGGCACCGAGCGGACGGCCGCCGACCTCTTCCTGTTCATGCTCACGGACTGGGGAAGGGACGCGCCCCTCTCGACCGGCGATCTGCCCGGGCTGCGTGCGCACTACGAGCGTTGCCTGGAGCTTCCCGGCGTGCAGAGGATGATGGCCGAGCAGGAGTTGGACGTACCTGTCTTCGACTGAGGGTGACGGTGCCAGGGGTCGGTCTCGGCGTGAGACCGACCCCGGCGAGCGACTACGTCTTGGCGGCCACGTAGGTCGCGATGGCGTTGATCTGAGCCTTGCTCAGCTTGCCCTTGAACGACGGCATGCCGCCGCCGCCGCTCGTGACTTGCCTGGCGACCAATGCCCTGGACGGCCTGAGCCTGTCGAGGTTCGGCCCGAAGCTGCCCTTCGTCCCAGCGTTCTTCATGGTGTGGCAGCTGCCGCAGTTCTTCTTGAACAGAGCCTTGCCGTTCGGTGCGGCACTCTCGCTCGAGCCTCCTGCCCAGGCGACCGCCGTGAGCACGCTCGCCACCGTGAGCACGAGTGCCAGAGCGATCGTTCGTTTCGAAGTCATCCGGTTGCCCTTTCGGCGGGTTGTCGTCGACACGTTAGCGCGAGCGCGACGTTCGCTCCGTCTTGCCGCAGCTTCGGGACGGGAGGGCGTTAGGATCGCGGGCATGCCAGCGGTCAGGGTGCAGTGCAGCTGAACGCCCACAGCTGGGGCGAGGGCACTCCTCTGGTCTGCCTGCACGGGGTCACGGGGCACGGCCGGCGCTACCGTGCCCTGGCCGAGCGCCTCCACGGGCGGCGGGTCGTCGGGCTCGACCTGCGCGGTCACGCCGACTCTGGCTGGGATCCGCCCTGGACCGTGGCCCAGCATCTCGAGGATCTCGTCGACACCGCGGCGGCGCTCGGGATCGAGTCGGCCGACTGGCTGGGTCACAGCTTCGGAGGGCTCCTCGTCGCGCGCCTCGCCCTCGACCGTCCCGATCTCGTCTCCCGGATCGTGCTGGTCGATCCTGCTCTGCACATACCCCCGGCCCTCGCACTGGAGCGCGCCGAGGCGATTCGCATCGGGGCCTCGTTCGGCGGTCCCGGAGAGGCGATCGACACCCGGCTGGCGGACGGCACGCTCTTCACTACACCGAGGTCGATTCTCGAGCGGGAGGCGGCTGACCATCTCGAGCAGGGTGCGGACGGTCGCTGGCGCTGGCGTTACTCCGCCCCGGCGGTGATCTCGGCGTTCGGGGAGATGGCGCGTCCGGCCCCCGAGTGGCCCGGCTGTCCGACCCTCGTCCTGATCGGCTCGCGGTCGTGGATCCACGTGGAGCTTCCGGGCCTGCCGAACGTGCACGTGGTGGCCCTGCCCGGGGGGCACAGCGTGCTCTGGGACGACTTCGAGGCGGCGATGACCGCGATCGAGACGTTTCTCGGTTGAGCCGCGAGCAGCGGCCGGAGCCGGTCAGCTTCTGGTCGGCCTTCGCGTTCTGGCTCAAGCTCGGCTTCGTCAGCTTCGGCGGCCCCGCCGGGCAGATTGCCGTCATGCACACCGAGCTCGTGGAGCGGCGTCGCTGGATCAGCGAGAGGCGCTTTCTCCATGCCCTCAACTACTGCATGGTGCTGCCGGGGCCGGAGGCGCAGCAACTCGCCACCTACATCGGCTGGTTGATGCACCGCACGCGCGGTGCCATCGCCGCCGGCGTCCTGTTCGTGCTGCCCTCGCTGGGGATCCTGATCGCCCTGTCGTGGATCTACGTGGCGTTTGGCGACGTCAGCCTCGTGGCGGGCGTGTTGTACGGCATCAAGCCGGCCGTCACGGCGATCGTCGTGCAGGCTACGTTCCGCATCGGGTCACGCGCGCTCAAGAGCCCGATCCACTGGGTCATCGCGGCCTCGGCGTTCGTCGCCATCTTCGCACTCGACGTACCTTTCCCGGCCATCGTCCTCGGGGCGGCGGCGATCGGGTTCGCCGGGGGCCGGATCGCGCCCGAGCGGTTCCGGGCCGGTGGCGGGCATTCGAGCGCTGACAGGCATTACGGCGCGGCGTTGATCGACGACGACACCGCCACGCCGCCGCACGCGCGCTTCCGACCAGCCCGCCTCGTAGCGGTCGTCCTCGGCGGCGCGATGCTCTGGACCGTCCCTGCGGCGATCCTCGTCATCACCCAGGGTATGGACGGGACGTTGACGCAGATGGGCTGGTTCTTCACGAAGGCCGCGCTGCTCACGTTCGGGGGCGCCTACGCCGTCCTGCCGTACGTCTACCAGGGTGCGGTCACACACTTCGGCTGGGTCAGCCCCCGGCAGATGATCGACGGCCTGGCGCTCGGGGAGACCACTCCGGGACCTCTGATCATGGTGGTGGCGTTCGTCGGCTTCGTCGGCGCCTATCAAGGGGCTGAGGTGGGGGACATCTTCGCCGGTCACCATGCGGCTCTCGCCGGAGCAGTTGCCGCAGCGCTGGTGACCTGGTTCACGTTTCTGCCGTCGTTCCTGTTCATCCTCGCGGGCGGGCCGCTCGTCGAGTCCACCCACGGGAACATCAGGTTCACCGGGCCGTTGACGGCGATCACGGCGGCGGTGGTGGGTGTGATCCTCAATCTCGCCCTGTTCTTCGGCTATCACGTCCTGTGGCCCGACGGCTTCGACGGGCGCTTCGAAGCAGGCTCCGCCCTGCTCGCCGTGGCGGCAGGAGTGGCGCTGCTCTGGTTCAAGCGCGGCGTGATCGAGGTGATCGCCGCGTGCGCCGCGGTCGGAGTAGTCGTCCACCTGCTCTAGGACCACCGCAGGACGCTGAAGCATCCCCTGCGCTGCGCCGTGCGGTTTCTCCCCGCGTGCGCCAGTGCTCAGCAGGGGCCGGCGGCGGGTGCCGCGCCGGGGCCTGCGAGGTGCGCCTCGGCACCGGCGGCGCCGATCTGGATGCAGAACGCGGTTCCGTCAGCGCGCGTGAGCGTGGCTCCCGGGGGCATGGCCGCCCCGACGTACGAGCCGGTGGCCTGGAGTTGCTGGGCGAGGTTGGCCTGCGCCACGACGAAGCGGGCGTCGGCGATCGGCGCCAGGATCTCGGCCGCTCCCTCGGCGGCCCGCTCTCCCTGACCAGCGGAGAGCTGCCAGGCACCGACGGCGACCGCTGCCCCCGCCACGATCGCCACGATTCGGGTTACCGTCATGAGCTCCGTATCGGCAGCGCCAGCCGCATGGCCTGACCCCCTTCGGAGGGTCATCTCGAAGGCGAGGCCGGGCCGCCAGGACACGCCGCTGCGTAGCTTTACACTGACCGCGTGACCACGCTCACGACCAAGGCCGACGAGCTTGCCCGGATCCTCGAGGACGAGATCGTCTCCGGAGCCTTCGCCCCCGGGACGGTGCTGCGGCAGGAGCAGCTTTCCGATCGGTTCGAGGTGAGCCGGACGCCGGTCCGCGAAGCCCTGAGGCGGCTGGCCGCCCTGGGCCTCGTCTCCTTCGAGCCGAATCGCGGCGTTCGTGTCCGTTCGATCTCGGCCGGTGAGCTGCGCGAGGCGTTCCTGGTGCGGGCCGAGCTGGAGGCCCTGTGCACCGAGGTAGCGACGCCGAGGATGACGACTGCCGACCTCGAGGCGCTCGATCGGGCCGAGCGGCGGTTCTCGACGCTCACGGCCGAGCTGCGGGCGCAGGCGCGAACCGGAGACGCGAGCCAGTCGGATCTCTTCGTGGACTGGATGCAGGCCAACTACGTGTTTCACGATGTGATCTACCGCGTCGCGGCCATGCCGCTCGTCGAACGGCTGGCCAAGGGTGCGCGCCGGACCTTCATCGGCGACCGGGTCTGGAGCGCGCGCGCCGAGGCGGACGAGCTGTACGCGCGGAACGAGGCGCAGCATCGCGCGATCCGCGAGGCGATGGCCGCGGGCAGCCCGCAGGCTGCGAAGCAGCTGGCGCGTGAGCACGTGCTCGCCTCGGGGCGGCTGCTCGAGTCCGTGCTCGAGTCGCTCGGCGCGCACGGCCGCGAGCCCGGGTGGGGCGCCTGATCCTCAGGCCCAGAAGCTCTCGAAGGCCGGAGGGTCGCACGGCAGTGCGGTGACACGCCGGACGAGCCCGTCCGAGATCTCGAACAGGAGCACCTGCTCGATGTCCAGCGAGCGTCCGCGGCGCTCACCCTGCGCGCGATAGAGCGCGGCGGCGCGGTCCTTGCTGGCGAGGATGTCGATGAGGTGCGAGCGATACGTCCCCTCCGTCTCACGTGGCAGCCGTCCGAGAAAGCGCAAGATCTCATGCTGCCCGACGAAGGTGCCAGACATGACGCCCTCGCCGGGCACCGTCCAGACGGCATCCTCCGAGAACACGTTGCGGAGGGAGAGCCCGTCCTTGGTGGCGAACGCCTCGAAGATCCGCCTGACAATGCCTACGTTGCCGTCAGCGGAGGGCACGGGTCCGCTCCCAGTGATCGAGGAGCGACTCGACGTGCCGGAGCTGGGCCTCTCCGAAGCCGCACCGGGTGAGCAGCCTACGCGTCTCGGCCGGGTCGTCGTTCCACACGGCCGCCTCCAGGTGCTCGCGAAACGGTGTCGGCTCGCGGAGTTGACGACGCAACCACCGCAGCAGGCTCACGGATTCCGCAGCGATCGGAGCGGCCATCTCGCCAGCTTAGACCTTCGAGTGCGCCAGGCCTGCTCGGTTTTCGCCGGCGAACCCACCCCGACCTCCCCGGAGAGCCCACTAGAATCGGCGTGTGGACACCTTTCTCGCCATTGCCAGCCGGCGAGACGAGCGGCGGTATCGCCCCGAGCCGCTCGCCCCCGGTGCGGTGGAGCGCATCCTGGACGCCGGGCGACTCTCCGGGTCGGCGCGGAATCGCCAGCCCTGGCAGTTCGTGATTCCCGAGAACGAGGAGCGGCGCGCGATGCTCGCAGGTGCCGTCTTCGTACCCGAGAACGTGGTCACGGCCTCCCTCGTCGTCTGCGTCGTCGTGGCCGACGGCAGCTCGGTCGCTTTCGACGCAGGACGGGCGACTCAGAGCATGTTGCTCGCGGCCTGGAACGAGGGCGTCTCGTCCTGCCCCAACGGCATCGCCGATGCGGCGCTGGCGCGGCGGGCGCTCGAACTCGCCGAGCACGAGACGCCGCAGATCGTCCTCTCCTTCGGCCTACCGGGCAAGGAGCGCGATGTCGCGGAGCGCACCCCCGAGGAATGGAGCGCGCGCGCCAACAGGCGCCCCCTCGAGCAGGTCGTCCGCCGGATCAGCTGAGCGCGTCACGCAGGAAGCGGGTGAGGTTGCCGCCGGTGACGGCAGCGACCTGCTCGGCCGTCCAGCCCCGCTGTTCGAGCGTGGCCACCAGATTGGGGTAGTCCTCGGATCCGGTCAACCCCTCCAGGCCCTGACCGGGGCGGAGACCCGCCGGCATGAGCCCGTCCTTCGGCTCCGCCGGCAGTGGGATCACCTCCCACAGCCGACGCGTGAAGTCGCCGCCGAGGCAGACGCGGTCGGCGCCGATCAGGGCCACGGCGTGGTCGAGGTGATCGGCGGCCCGCTCGAGCGTCCGCTCGACGGGATCGATGGCCAGGGGGTGCAGCATGAGGCCGAACATCCCGTTCGCCTCGGCCAGCGCGCGCAACTGATCGTCCGTCAGATTGCGCGGTGTCTCGTGCACCGCCCGGCAGCCGCCATGGGAGCAGAGCACCGGCTGCCCGGCGGTCAGCTCGAGCACATCGGTGAACGTCTGGGGCGACGAGTGGGCGAGGTCGAGCACCACCCCGAGGCCGAGGAAGCGCTCGACGAGCTCGCGACCGACACGGGAAAGCCCACCGTTCGACGTCTCGGCGGCACCATCGGCGAAGGCGTTACGGCGATTCCAGGTGAGACCCGCGATGCGCACGCCGAGCGCGTGGAACAGGTCGGCCGGCCAGCTCTCGATGCCGAACTGCTCGACACCTTCGAGCGAGAGGACGAGCCCTACCGCGTCCGTTCCGTCCAGCGCCTCCAGGTCGTCGCCGTTGCGAATCCAGACGACCCGATCGGGGTTCTCCGCCACCGCGTGGTGGAAGGCCGTCACCTGGGAGAGCGACTCGCGGAGCGACCCTTCCGGCTGCTGGGAGGCGTCCACCCAGACCGGGCAGACCTGCAGCCGGACGCCGCCCCGGTCGAGCAACGGCAGCCAGGTGGACTTGAAGACGTCGACCTCGCCGAGACGCCGCTCGCGCCAGGCGAGCTCCTGCAGGAGATCGGTGTGGGCATCCGCGATCACGCGGGTGATCGTAGTGCGCCGCCCGGCCATCCCAAGGACGGCGCATTGACAGGGAGGCCCGCACGCATTAGTTTGCACGACCAACGAACTAATATGGCCCGCTCCCGCTCCCGCCCCCCCTTCCGTCCTTCCGAAGCCTCGGCACCGGCCGACCAGACGACCGTCCGTCGCGCGAACCTGGCCACGGTGATGCGCCACGTGGCCGGCGCCGGTCGCGTCTCGCGCGCGCACATCGCCTCCGACACGGGGCTGACACGGGGCACCGTCTCCAGCCTCGTGGGGGAGCTCGTCCAACGCGGGTTGCTGCACGAGACCGGCGAGCCGACGGCGACCGGTCAGGTGGGGCGGCCCGGTCTTGCGCTCGAGCTCGGTGACAGCGTCGTCGCCGTCGGGCTGGACGCGAACGTCGACTATCTCGCGGTCGTTGTCGAAGATCTGCACGGAACCGTGCTCCACGAGCGTCGCGTGTATCGCGACAACAGGCTCTCCAGCCCCGGGCCTGTGCTGGACGTCCTGGCCGATCTCACGCTCGACGCGATCGCTGCGTGCGGCGACGATGGTCGGTCAGTGATCGGCGTCGGCGTCGCGGTGCCGGGCCTCGTCGAGCGCGACACCGAGCTCTTGCGCCGCGCGCCGAACCTGGGCTGGTACGACATGCACGTCGCGGACGAGATCCGTGCGCGCCTGGCCTTCGACGTGCCGGTGGTCGTGGAGAACGAATCGAACCTGGCAGCGCTCGCCGAGCAGTGGCTGGGGTCCGCGCGAACCGTGAGCAACTTCGCACTCGCGTTCGGGGAGGTCGGGGTCGGTGGCGGCATCGTCGTGGACGGCAACCTGTTCCGCGGCGCGCACGGATTCGGCGGTGAGCTCGGGCACATGATCGCGGTTCGCGACGGACTGGCCTGTGTCTGCGGCGCCCGCGGGTGTCTCGAGCGTTATGCCGGCGTCGAGGCGATCGCGGCGCGCGCGGGGATGCCGGTTGAGGGAGAGCGCAGCTCGAGCCTCGCTGAGGAGCTCGCGCGCCGTGCGGAAGCAGGTGAAGCCGGCGTGCTGGCCAGCCTGGCCGAGACCGGAGAGCACCTCGGCGCCGCGCTCGCCTCGGTCGTCAATCTTCTCGATCTCGATGTCGTCGTACTCGGTGGATGCTTCGCTCTGCTCTTTCCGTGGCTCGAGCGACCGGTCCGTGCGGCCCTCGACCGTGGCATGGTTGCCCAGCGCTGGGTCTCGTGCGACGTCCGGCCCTCGGCGCTCGGGGAGTCCGCCCCCGTGCGCGGCGCAGCCCATCTTGGTCTCGTCAGGGCGCTCGACGAACCCTGGACGGTGAATGCCGGTCGGCTCGTGGAGGCGATGTGAGCCGGCGACCGGAGGAAAGGGGGTGGAAGCTGCCCCTGAACGTGTAAGCGCTAGACTCGCGCGGCGTTTGTGCCGTCGAGGTGATGAAACAACCCCAAGAGGAGGGTAATCGCAGTGAAGAAAGCACTCGTCGTACTGGCAGCCGCCATGGTCGTCGTGACCGGCGTCGTCAGTGCCGCTTTCGCGGGTGGCCAGCAGAGCGCAGACATCTGCGTGCTGCTGCCGGACCCGAAGTCGTCCGTGCGCTGGGAGACGCAGGACCGGCCGGCGCTCGTCGCGGCCTTCAAGGCCGCCAAGGTCTCCTACGTGATCAACAACGCCGACGGTGACGCTCAGAAGCAGCGCTCGCAGGCCGATCAGTGCCTGGCCAACGGTGCCAAGGCCGTCATCCTCGTCTCGCTCGACGCCGGTTCGTCGATCGCGATCGAGAAGGCCGCCAAGGCGTCTGGCGCGAAGATCGTCGAGTACGACCGCCAGGTGATCGGTGGCGTGGGCGACATCTACGTCTCGTTCGACGGCCGGGCCGTCGGCGTGCTGCAGGGCAAGGGCGTCGTCGCCGGTCTCAAGGCGAACGGCAAGTACAGCTCCAAGCCGGTCGTCGCCGAGCTGAACGGTGGCGAGACGGACAACAACTCGTTCCTGTTCAAGGGCGGGTACGACTCGATCCTCAAGCCGCTGTACGCGAACGGCACCTTCAAGAAGGGGCCGGATCAGTTCGTGCCGGGTTGGGACAACCAGAAGGCACGCACGATCTTCGAGCAGATGCTGGTCAAGACCGGCAACAAGATCGATGCGGTCGCGGCCGCCAACGACGGTCTCGCCGGTGCG
This sequence comes from uncultured Actinomycetes bacterium, assembly GCA_963738505.1. Taxonomy (GTDB): domain Bacteria; phylum Actinomycetota; class Thermoleophilia; order Gaiellales; family Gaiellaceae; genus Gaiella. The sequence continues at coordinate 183,351 of CAVTWR010000021.1, forward strand.
GTCGTCTCCGCTCTGCAGGCGAAGAAGCTGAAGCCGATCCCGCTGTCCGGTCAGGACGCAACCGTCCAGGGCGTGCAGAACATCATCGCCGGGTGGCAGACGATGACCGTGTGGAAGGACACCCGTGAGCTGGCGAAGCAGTCGGCCGCGGCAGCCATCGCCCTCGTAGCCGGCAAGAAGCCGAAGACGACCGGCACGGTCAAGAACGGCTCGAAGAAGCTGGCGGCGTACATCATCCCGCCCCAGTCGATCGACAAGAAGAACTACAAGATCCTGTTCAGCGCGGGCTACCTCAAGAAGAGCGAGGTTTGCCGCGGGATGTACAAGCAGTACTGCAAGTAGTCAGTGAGTCGTCCGGTCGGGGCGCCTGCGGGCGCCCCGACCGGCGCTTCTCCCAGAGGAGTCTTCCGTGACCGACCTGCTCACCGCATCCCCGCCTCCCACCGCCGGTGGCGGCGTAACAGCGCTCGAGACGCGCGGTATCTGCAAGAACTTCGGCTCCGTCGAGGCTCTCGTGGATGTCGACTTCGAGGTGCGCGCCGGCGAGGTGATGGCGCTCGTCGGCGACAACGGCGCCGGCAAGTCGACCTTGATCAAGTGCATTGCGGGGATCAACTCGATCGATCAGGGACAGGTCTTCTCGAACGGTCAGCCGGTGACCATTCACAACCCGAAAGACGCGGCCAAGCTGGGGATCGAGATCGTCTACCAGGACCTCGCGCTCTGCGACAACCTCGACGTGGTCGCGAACATGTACCTGGGCCGCGAGGCGCACGACCCGATCTGGCGGCTCAAGGAAGCGGTGATGGAGGCGCGAACGGCGGAGACCTTGAAGTCACTCTCGGTGACCACGATCAGCTCGATCCGCCAGCCGGTGGCGACCCTCTCGGGCGGTCAGCGGCAGTCGGTGGCGATCGGGCGCGCGGTGATGTGGAACTCGCGGGTGGTGATCCTCGACGAGCCGACGGCGGCGCTCGGGGTCGCCCAGACACGGCAGGTGCTCGACCTCGTGCGGCGCCTGGCCGAGCAGGGCCTGGCCGTGGTTGTCATCTCGCACAACCTCCATGACATCTTTGAAGTGGCGGATCGCATCACGGTGCTGAGGCTCGGGCGGAACGCCGCCGTCTTCACCCGGTCGGAGACGACACAGCAGGAAGTGGTGCACGCGATCACCGCCGGGAAGCCCACGAAGGTCTCGGGCATCGACGGCACGGGCGGGGAGGAGGGCCACCGATGAGTGACACGGCCACCACCGCCGCATCAGGAAGCGTGCTCGATCACACGATGGGCGCCATCGTTCGGCGCAGGCTGGAAGCGTTGAAGGCAGGTGACGTCGGGATCCTCCCGATCATCGTTGGGCTCGTCTGCATCGTCGCCTTCTTCTACTTCAAGAACCACAACTACCTCGCCGCGGGCAACTTCACGAACCTGATGACCCAGATGGCCGGCGTGACAACGATCGCGATCGGCGTCGTGTTCGTGCTGCTGCTCGGCGAGATCGACCTGTCGATCGCGTATATGTCCGGTGTGGCGGGCGTGATCGTGGCCACTCTGCAGATCCCGGACGAGAGCTGGCAGGTGAAGGGTGTGATCGCGATCCTCATCGCGGTCATCGTCCTCGCGGTGATCGGCGGCATTCAGGGATCGTTCGTCGCCATCCTCGGCATCCCCTCATTCGTGGTGACCCTGGCCGGCCTGCTCATCTATCAGGGCGTGATCCTGCAGGCCATCGGTGGTCGCGGCGTGATCCTGATCGAGGACACGACGATCAACAACATCGCCAACTACTTCTTCTCCAAGAACACAGGTCTTGGCATCGCGGCGGGTGCGACTGCGCTGTTCGCGGCGTCAACGCTGGCCGGCGTGGTCAGCAGGCGCCGCCACGCGATCCTCACGGACAATCTGGTCTTGGTGGTTGCGAAGCTCGTCTTCTTCGCGCTTGTCCTCTTCGGCGCGGTGATCTGGGCAAACCGCGAACGCGGATTCCCGCTGGCCTTCCTTCTCGTGCTCATCTTCCTCGTGTTCTGGACCTACATCGCCGAGCGTACGACCTTCGGCCGCCATGTCTACGCGGTCGGTGGCAACGCCGAGGCGGCGCGCCGCGCCGGCATCAACGTTCGCAGGATCCGCATCGTCGTCTTCATGATCTCCGGCGCCATGGCCGGTATGGGCGGCGTGATCTTCGCCTCGCGCCTCAACTCGGTGGATCTCGGCGCGGGCGGCGGCACCATCCTCCTGGACGCCATCGCAGCGGCGGTGATCGGCGGCACCAGCCTCTTCGGCGGCCGCGGTCGGGTGATCAGCGCACTGATGGGCGCCCTGGTCATCTCCACGGTGGCCAATGGCATCGACCTGCTCGGATACAGCTCGGCGATCAAGTACATGGTCACCGGGTTGATCCTGCTGGCCGCCGTGACCCTCGACACCGTCTCGCGCCGCCGTCTGGCCCGCGCGGGCCGCTAGCGCGAAGAGGCCCGGCGATGGACTCGATCGGTGTGGCCATGCTCGGCTATGCCTTCATGGGCAAAGCACACTCGCGCGCGTTCCACGAGTTGCGGCGCCTGACCGACCCGCCGCTCGATCCGCGACTCGTCTCCATCTCGGGCCGAACCGCCGCCGCGCTCGAGGCGGTGCGGGCCCGGTGGGGATGGGAGGAGGCCGTCGCCGACTGGCGTGAACAGGTTGTCGACGATCGCGTGCAACTCTTCGACAACGGCGGCCCCAACGCCATCCACGCCGAGCCCTGCGTCGAAGCGGCCAGGAACGGCAAGCACGTGCTGTGCGAGAAGCCGCTCGGGATGGACGCCGACGAGTCCCATCGCATGTGGACGGCAGCGGTGGAGGGCGGAGTGCAGCACATGTGCGCGTTCAACTACCGCTTCGTGCCCGCGGTGAGGCTCGCGCGCGAGCTGCTCGAAGCGGGGGCGATCGGTGACGTTGTCCATTTCCGCGCCACGTACCTGCAGAGCTGGGGCTGGGAGGCGGACGAGTCGATCTGGCGCTTCGACCGCTCGCAGGCGGGCCTGGGGGCGATTGGCGACCTCGGTACGCACATCATCGACATCGCCCGCTACCTGGTCGGCGAGGTGACGTCCGTCTCCTCGCTCGTCCGCACCTTCATCCCGGGCCGGGAGGTCGACGACCACTTCGTGGCCGCGCTCGAGTTCGAGAGCGGCATCGCCGGCACGATCGAGGCCTCGCGGCTGGCGCGCGGGCGCGTCAACTACAACGCGTTCGAGATCAACGGCTCCAGGGGCTCGATCGCCTTCGACGTGGAACGGATGAACGAGCTACAGGTCGCGGACGAGAGGAACTTCAGACGGGTCCTCGTGACTGAGCCCGACCACCCGTACATCGGTTACTGGTGGCCGCCGGGGCACATCATCGGCTGGGGCGACACCTTCACCCACGAGCTCCGCCACATGATCGGTGCCATAGCAGGCGAGAACACGATCGCTCCACACGGCGCGACGTTCGAGGACGGCTACCGCTGCGCCGAGATCACCGACGCCATCCTGCGGAGCGCGGCGAGCGGCAAGAAAGAGCAGATCACCTATCGAGGGAGCGAAGCGTGAAGACGAGTCTTGGCATCTGGGCGTTGAGCTCCATGGTCACGCGCTTCGTGCCCGGCGGCTACCAGCCGCAAAACGCGGGGGAGACGATGGGCGAGCGCGTGCACCGCGCGGTATCGGGGCTCGGCGACCTGATGGACGACTACGAGTTCCACTATCCGCAGGAGCTCTCAGAGGACAACCTGGACGAGGTGCGCGGCGCGCTCGAGGGGCACGGGATCTACGCGATCGCCACGGGCACCCATCTGAACCCGCTGTTCGGCAAGGGTGGTCTCTCCTCGCCGAACGACAAGGTGCGCGACGCGGCGCTCGAGGAGGCGCTGCGGGCCGCGGACTTCGCGGCCTCCGTGGGTGCGCAGATGATCCTGTGGCCGGGCGTAGAGGGCTACAACTACCCCTTCCAGACGCCGTACCGGGAGGTGTGGCGGCGCTTCGTGGACGGCGTCGGCGCCGTTGCGGAACGCTGCCAGGAGGGCGGCACCTCGCTCTTCCTGGAGCACAAGAACTCGGAGCCGGCCATGAAGATCCTCATGCGCAACATCGGGATGACGCTGCACGTGATCCACACCCTGAAGGCGCGCGGGATCACCTCGGTCAAGGTGAACATGGACTGGCAGCATCTGCTGATGAACGGCGAGTCGCTCGCCGAATACGCGGCGCTCCTCGCCGATCTCGGCCTGCTCGGTCACCAGCATGCGAACTCCGGCTGGGGCACGTTCGACGACGACAACATGGTCGGCGCGACGGCGTTCATGGAGACCGTTGAGCTGGCGCTCGAGCTGCGCCGCGCCGGGTACGGCGACCAGGGCGAGCGCCTCGGCTTCGATCTCTACCCGTACACCGAGGACGGTGTGGCTGCGGTGGCGCGCTCGGTCAAGCAGTGGAACTTCATCTGGGAGGTCTCCGGGCGGATCGACGAGACGGAGCTGCGCAAGGCGCAGGCGGAGAAGGACGCCGTGCGGGCGTACGAGCTGGTGTACGCAGCGCTAGGCGCCCGCGAGTAGGGCCTGCAGCGCCTTCCGGCCGTGCCTGAGAACTGGTTCTCCGTGCGAGGTGAGCACCCGCGTCACGGGGAGCTCGGCGATCGGTGCGAACGCCGCCGGCAGCCTGGCGTGCGCGCCCTCCGGGAGCCACGACGGCGGGCAGAAGCAGAGGCGGCCGTGGCCCGTGCCATGGACGACGTCGCCGGTGACCAGGGTCTGGTGGGCCGGGATCCAGAACGCCACCTCGCTGCGCCGCACGGTCGGTACCGCGATCACGCCTCCGGGCAACGTCGCGCCGGCCCGGTAGGTGACGGGTGCGCAACCGGCGCGGCGCTCGATCGGCCCGCGGGCGCCGGCGGGTGCGTGAACCTGCGCGCCGTAGCGGTCGACCATCGCACGGCTGCTCCGAACGTGCCAGTACACGGTGATCAGCACGTGCACCGGTACCCGGGCCCGCTGCACGTCGCGGTCGAGCGCGTGCCAGAACCGCTCCGCCTCGCTTGGCCCCTCGGGCACGAGCGGGTCGATCAGCACGATCGCCTCGTCGGTCTCCAGGTAGGCGCACCCCACGACCTCGCCCCACTCCTCGTAGCGGGTGCTCCACCACCACAGCCCGTCGGCGATCTGCGTGACCTCCACAGGGGCGATGCTACGTGAGGGTCGCGGTCGGGATCGACGTCGGTACGACGGGCGTGAAGGCGCTCGCGATCACGCCGGCCGGTGCTGTTGTCGCGCGGGCAGAGCGGGCGTATCCGCTCGCGGTTCCCGCTCCCGGCTGGTCGGAGCAGGACCCCGAGGCGTGGTGGGAGGCGTCGCGCGACGCCCTCGAAGAGGTGTCGGCCGGTCGCGAGGTGGCCGGGATCGGCCTCTCCGGGCAGATGCACGGACTCGTGTGCCTCGACGACGCCGATCGCGTGATCCGGCCGGCCATCCTCTGGAACGACCAGCGCACTGCGGCCGAGTGCGCGGAGATCGAGCAGGCGGTCGGCCTCGAGCGGCTGATCGCGCTCACGGGCAACCGCGCGCTCACCGGGTTCACGGCGCCGAAGCTGCTGTGGCTGCGAAGACACGAGCCGGGGAGCTTCGCCCGGATCGCCCGCATCTGCCTGCCGAAGGACTACGTGCGGCTTCGTCTGACCGGGGAGTGGGCGATCGACGTCGCGGACGCGTCGGGGACGCTGCTGCTCGACGTGGGCCGCCGCACCTGGAGCGAGACGGTGGTGGCCGAGCTTGGCCTCGATCGGGCCTGGCTACCTCCCGTGCTCGAGTCGCCGGCCGTCTCGGGTCACACCGAGGACGGCATCCCGGTCGCCGCCGGTGCCGGGGACTGCGCCGCGGCCGCGGTCGGAGTCGGCGTCGTCGATCCGGGGCCGGTATCGGTGGTGCTCGGCACGTCCGGGGTGGTGTTCGCGACGCTGCCCGGCTACCAGCCCGACCCCGAGGCGCGTGTGCATTCGTTCTGTCATGCCGTTCCCGGCCGCTGGCACGCGATGGGCGTGATGCTTTCCGCCGCCGGGTCGCTGCAGTGGCTCCACGACGTGCTCGGGCCGGACCTCGACTTCGCGGCCCTCGTCGCCGAGGCCGGCCGGTGGGAGCCAGGGGCGGAGGGGCTGCTCTTCCTCCCGTATCTGCAGGGCGAGCGCACCCCGCATGCAGATCCGGATGCGCGCGGCGCCTTTACGGGGTTGTCGCTCCGGCACGACCGCGCCGCCCTCGTGCGCGCAGTGCTGGAGGGGGTGGCGTTCGGCTTGCGCGACTCGCTCGAGCTGCTGCGAGAGCTCGGCGCCGCCCCCGCCGTGGCACGCGCCTCGGGCGGCGGCGCCCGCTCGGAGCTCTGGCTCCAGATCTGCGCCTCGGTGCTCGGCCTGCCGATCGAGCGGGTGGCGGTGGACGACGGCTCCGCCTACGGCGCGGCGTTGCTCGGCGCGGTCGCCGGCGGGCTTTTCGCCTCCGTCGAGGACGCCGTCACGGCGACCGTGCGTGTCACCGGGACGATCGATCCCGACCCCGCCTGGCAGGAGCGCTATCAGAGCATCTACCCTCGATTCCGCGCCCTCTACCCGGCCCTTCATCCCCAGTGACGAGGAGAACAACGTGACGACTCCGCTCCGGCTCGGACTGCTCTCGACAGCGAAGATCAACAACGCGATTCTCGGAGGTGCCGAAAAGACGTCGCTCGTGGACGTCGCCGCCGTCGGCAGCCGCGACGCTGCGAAGGGTGAGGCCTACGCCCGCGAGAAAGGGTTGGCCCGCTCGCACGGCTCCTACGAGGCGCTGCTGGCCGATCCCGAGATCGATGCGGTCTACATCTCGCTGCCGAACGGCCTGCACCACGAGTGGTCGCTGAAGGCACTCGCCGCGGGCAAGCACGTCCTCTGCGAGAAGCCGTACACCAGGCATCCCGCGGAGGTGAAGGAGGTGTTCGCGGCGGCTGACGGCGCCGGCCGCGTGTTCATGGAGGCGTTCATGTACCGCCACCATCCCCAGATCGCCAAGGCGCAGGAGATCGTGGCCAGCGGGGTGTTGGGACGGGTGCGGCTGATCCGCGCGGTCTTCAGCTTTCCGCTCTCCGACATGGGCAACATCCGCGTCAACGCCGATCTCGAGGGCGGGTCGCTGATGGACGTGGGCTGCTACTGCGTCTCGGGATCGCGCCTGATGGCGGGCGCGGAGCCGCTCCACGTCCTCGGGGAGCAGGTCCTGCTCGAGAACGGCGTCGACATCTCCTTCCACGGCACGATGCGGTTTCCGGAAGACGTTGTCGCGCAGTTCGACTGCTCGTTCGCGCTGACCGACCGTCAGGGGCTCGAGGTCGTGGGTGACCAGGCCATGCTTCGGCTCGATGCGCCCTGGCGTGCCGATCTCGGCGGTGGGGTCTTCCTCGTGCGCCCGGACGGTGACCCGGAGAAGCTCGCCGTGTCGGAGGCGGATTCGTACACCCGTCAGCTGGAGAACCTCGCCCGCGCGGTGCGGGGCGAGGAGCCCTCGCACGTCGGTCGTGAGGAGACGCAGGGACAGGCGCGCACGATCGAGGCGCTATACCGGTCTGCGGCCGAGGGACGACGCATCGAGCTCTGAGGATGGTCGCCTCGGTACTCCCCACGATCCATCAGGGCGCAGACGTGCCTGAAGACGTCAGCCACGTTGCAAAAGGTTGCAACGTGGCTCGCTCCCGTGGCCGAGTGCGGTTCGCTGGGCGCTACGGACCGGATGGTGGCACGATCCGTCCATGACGCGTGGGCTCTGGCTCGAGGAAGCGCTCGCCCGTCCGGGAGAGGAGGCCTGCCCGCCGCTCGCCGGGGACGAGCGGGCCGACGTCTGCATCGTCGGCGGCGGCTACACCGGTCTGTGGACTGCGATCCGGCTGAAGGAGCTCGACTCGTCCTGCGATGTCGCGATCGTCGAGGGTGATGTCTGCGGTGGCGGCGCCAGCGGCCGGAACGGCGGCTTTGTGCTGTCGTGGTGGGCAAAGTTCGCGTCGTTCCAGAAAGCGCTCGGGACGGACGAGGCAGTTCGCCTCGCCACCGCCTCCGCCGACGCAGTGGCCGAGATCGGCGCGTTCTGCGACGCGAACGGAATCGACGCGCACTTCCGCCAGGATGGCTGGTTATGGGCGGCCACGAGCCGCGCCCAGCTGGGATCGTGGGAGTCGACGATGGCGGCAGTGGAGGCGGCCGGCCAGTCGCCGTTCCAGCGGCTTACGGCCGAGGAGACGGCGGCCATGGCCTGCTCGCCGCTCCATCTCAGCGGGATCTTCGAAGCGACCGCGGCCACCGTCCAGCCGGCGTTGCTCGCCCGTGGTCTGCGCCGGGTCGCCTTGCGGCGGGGCGTGCGGATCTTCGAGCACTCCCCGATGACCGGGCTCGATCGCGGGCGGCCCGCAGTGGTGCGGACGGCTGCCGGCTCGGTCACCGCCCCCGTGGTCGTGCTCGCGTTGAACGCCTGGGTCAGCCGCTTCCCGGAGCTTCGCCGCTCGCTGGCGGTGGTGGCGAGCGACATGGTGGCCACCGAACCGGTCCCCGGCGCCCTCGACGAGATCGGGTGGCGAACCGGCCTGTGCGTGTCCGACAGCAAGCTGCTGGTCAACTACTGGCGCTCGACGCTCGACGGACGCATGGCCTGGGGTAAGGGCGGTGGTGCTCTCGCTTTCGCCGGGCGGGTGGGGACGAAGTTCGAGGGCGCCTCTCGGCGCGCCACCGCGGTCGCGGCCGAGATGCACGCGGCCCATCCGAGCCTCACCGCTTGCCGCGTCACGCATTCCTGGACCGGCCCCATCGACCGCACACCGGCGGCGGTGCCGTTCTTCGGCCGGCTCGGCGGCCACGAGCACATCCTCTACGGCTACGGCTTCTCCGGCAACGGCGTCGGCCCGTCGCATGTCGCCGGGCGCATCCTCGCCTCGCGTGCGTTGCGCCGGGATGACGAGTGGGCGGCCGCGGCCTTCCCCGAGGGGCCACGGGGCCACTTCCCGCGCGACCGCGCGGGCTGGTTCCCCCGCGAGCCGATCCGCTATGCCGGCGGCCGCATCGTGCGCGCCGCGGTGGCCCGCAAGGAGGCAGCGGAGGACGCGGGGAAGGAGCCACGCGCGCTGGACGTGCGGTTGTCGGGGTTCGCCCCCGCAGGGTTGACGCCGACGCGGAGCGCCTGATTCCTCATTCGACGACGGGTTCCGGATGACGACGGGTTCCGGATGACGACGGGTTCCGGATGACGAGGGGTTCCGGGAGGCGCGTGCCGGGGCGAACTGCTTGTGAGTCCTTGAAGGAACCCACTGCGTCGACAGCCGCTCGCTGCGCAGGGGACTCGCCACTGGCGTGGATCCCGGACGCGAGAGGCCAAGCGGTGCGCTTCAGGGCCTCGCAAGGCGTTCGGCTGGGTCGAGATGTGTCATCCCGCGTCGGGGGTGCGACAGGCAGCCCGCGGTTGTGCGCTCCCGCTACTCGGTGGTGGTGGTCGTGGTGTTGGCGGCCATGAACATCGAGGCTGCCGCCTCTCCCGAGGCAAAGCTCTTCTCGGCGAGCCAGCCACCGTCCACGGTGAGGGCGATGCCGTTCACGTAGCCGGACTGGCTGCCCGCGAGGTAGACGGCGGCGTCGGCCACGTCCTCGGGGAGCCCGACCCGCCCTTGCGGGACGACCGTGCGCAGGCCCTCTTCGAACGAGCCGTCGCCGAAGTACTGCTCGGTGAGCGGTGTGCGGATCAGGCCGGGGCAGATGGCGTTGACGCGGATCCCGGCGGGCCCGAGATCGCGGGCGAGGCTCTTGGTGAGGCCGACCACGCCGTGCTTGGCAGCTGTGTAGGCCGGTCTGCCGGCGAGTCCGATCAGTCCGCCGACCGAGGAGATGTTGACGATCGAACCGCCACCGCCGTCGCGCATCCGGCGCGCCGCGGCCTGACAGCAGTAGAAGGTGCCGCTGAGGTTGACGGCGATCACGTTGTCCCACTCCTCGGTGCCCATCGTGTACACGTCGCCGATCTCGCGGACCCCGGCGCAGTTGACGAGGATGTCGATGCGCCCCGCGGCGGACACCACGTGCTGGACCGCCGCCTCCACGTCTGCAGGGGAGCGGACGTCGCCGAGGACGGCGACGTCGCCCGCGCGGTCGAAGCCGAACACGCGGGCGCCTTCCCGGGTGAAGCGCTCGGCGACCTCGCGGCCGATGCCGCTCCCCGCGCCCGTGACCAGCGCCACGCGGTCGTTCAGCCCACCGTCGCTCACCGCTCTACCTTAACGCGAGAGTTCGGTGGTAGGGCCCGAGACCTCAGATGTTTGCTTCCGCGTGATCTACCTCTCCCGGCAGGCCTCCGGCTGACGAGCCTGAGCGCCAAGAATCACCGCACCAGGCGGAGTGGGGAGTGGGGCCCTTCAGGGCCTCACCAGGAGTTCATCCCCTTGAGAGAGAGAGAACAGGTGTCCAGAGCAACGAGCGGGGGATCTGTCGGTGTTCCCGGGGTTGTCGGCCCACCACCCCGACCCGTGGGCGGGTGGATCGCCGACGTCTTGCGAGGCCCTGAAGGGCCCCGCTTCGCCGTTGCTTGCCCGTCCCGTGCGGGGCTGCGGGTGATGTGTGTGCAGGGTGAAGAGCGGAGCGTCCGGGCGGTGTGGGACCCTGCAGGGCCTCACCCGGAGTCATCCTGGGTGCCGCGTGGGCCTGACGACACGGTCACAGCTCAACGCCGGCTTCCGCATCGTCAGCATCCGCAAGCGTCTCGCAGTGCGCGGCAGGCCTCGGCCATCCGTGGAACCGAGAGAGCGGTGATCCTCCGCCGCAGGTGATCGCGCGAGACGGTGTGCAGGTTGTCGAAGTTCGCGACGCAGTCGGTTGGCACACCGTCGCGCGCCGGGCTGAGCTCGAGCTCGGACACCAGGCCGCGCTTCGTGCGGGTCAGAGCCGCCACGACGACCAAGCCGATGCTGTCCGCCACCGGGTCACGCGTGAGAACGAGCACCGGACGATCGCCACCGGGCGTCTTGGCGAACCAGATCTCACCCCGTCGCATCGGACCAGTCGCTCCATTCTTCTGCCTGACCCCAATCCGCAATCTCGCCGAGCCTGGATTCGGACGGGGTCAGTGGGAGGTTGCGCCAGACCTCGACCTCGTTCTCGGCCGCGAGACGAACGAGATGCGCACGGAGTGCGTCGCGCAGGAGCTCGGAACGATCGACGCCGAGCTGAACCGCCCAGCCGTCCAGCCGGGACGCGTCGCCCTCGGGGATGCGGAAGCTCAGCATCGTCATACGATCAGTATCCCCTGTATTACAAGAGGTGTCAAAGCACGTTTGACGAGTTGATCTCGGCATCGTTGCCCATCTGGTATACACACACTAGGACGTTGCGGTTGCGGGCCCCTTCAGGGGCTCGCCAGGAACTTCCGGGCTGGAACATTCGCATAAGGGCGGAACAGGCTAGGCGCCCTGTTCCCCGGCACGCTGGGCGCTCTGTCCCGGCACAGCGGGTGGGCGCTGCCGGTTTCAGTCTGCGTCGACCGGGAGCGGTTCGCTGCCGCCGCCCACGATCCGCCAGGCTGCGATCTCCCCGGTCCGCAGGGTGAGGATCACGTAAGGCTTCCCTTCCCACAGGCCGATGTTCTCGACGTCGGTGCGCGAGGGCCGCGGTGGGGAGGAGAGGTGCGAGTGGAAAACTGCCAGCTCGTACCCCTCGTCCTCCAGGAACCACACGTCCGGGTCCTCCATGTGCAGGTCGAAGCGATACGGAGAAGCCGAGCCGTTGACGCCCCGGACGTAGCGTTCGGCGACCCCGTTGCGGACGACGATCAGGCCGCAGGCCTCGTTCGGTTGCTCCGCGCGCGCGTGCTCGGAGAGCGCCTCGCGCACCGCGGCAGGGATCACCACCAGACGGTGGACTCCATCGAGCGCTCCACGTCCGGCGCCTCCCAGAAGTCGGCCGAGATGTACTTCCAGCCGCCGTCGGCGAGGATGGTCACGATCACGCCCTCGTCCAGGTCCGCGGCGAGCTTGCGGGCGACGTGCACCGCGGCGCCGCACGAGACGCCCGCGAAGATGCCCTCGCGGTCGAGGAGCAGACGCACCGCGTGCACCGCCTCCTCGTTGGAGACCAGGACCTTCCGGTCGAGCTTGGCAACGTCCAGGATCGGCGGCACGTACCCGTCGTCGAGGGAGCGCAGGCCCATCACCGGATCGCCCGGGAGCGGCTCCGCTGCGGCGACGACGATGTCCGGGAAGGCCTCGCGCAGCCGGTCGCCCGTGCCCATCAGCGTGCCGCCCGTGCCCAGACCGGCCACCAGCACGTCGACACGATCGAGCGCGTCCACGATCTCCTGGCCCGTGCCCTCGTAGTGGGCGCGCGGGTTCGCGGGGTTGGCGTACTGGAAGGGCATGAAGTACTTCGGGTCGCGCTCCGCCAGCTCCAGGGCCATGCGCACGGCACCGTTCGAGCCCTCGTCGCCGGGCGAGAGAATGATCTCCGCGCCGTACAGCCGCAGCAGCCGCTTGCGCTCCTCCGTGGAGTTCTCCGGCATCACACAGGTCAGCGGGTAGCCCTTGAGCTTGGCCACCATGGCCAGCGAGATGCCGGTGTTGCCCGAGGTCGGCTCCAGCAGGTGGCGCCCCGGCAGCAGCTCGCCGGAGGCCTCCGCGGTCTCGATCATCGACTTGGCCACGCGGTCCTTGATCGAGCCCGAAGGGTTCTGGCCCTCCAGCTTGGCGTAGATGCGGACGGTCGTCTTCGGCGACAGCCTCTTCAGCTCGACGAGCGGCGTCGACCCGATGAGGTCGAGCACCGAGCCGGCCACGGTCTGCGTGCACGGCTCGTTCTCCGGGGAGCCGCCGGCCATGGCGGGGAGGAGGATCATCGTGGAGCCGGCGGGCACATCCGTGTCCAGACCGTCGAGCGTGCGCACGTCCTCGCCGCCCAGGTAGACGTTGACGAACGGCGCGATCTCGCCGTCGGCAAGGATCTGCTTGCCGAGCGCCGGGTGCCTCGCGATGAGGTCCTCGAGCACGGCGCGCACCGAGTCGCCCTCGGCCGCGACCTGGCGGGCGCCACCGACCTCCGCGCGCAGTGTCGGGGGAATGCGAACTGTCGTCATGCGGGTGCTCCTGTCGGTCCCGAGCAGAACTCGACGTAGTCGATGTACTCGGTGATGGTCGGGTGCTCGCCGCAGACCGGGCAGTCCGGATTGCGTCGGATGGAAACCTCGTCCCAGGTGGTGTGCAGGGCGTCGAAGAGCAGCAACCGGCCGGCCAGAGACTCGCCGGCGCCGAGCACCAGCTTCAGCGCCTCGCTCGCCTGCAGGGAGCCGACGATGCCGGGCAGCACGCCGAGCACTCCACCCTCGGCGCAGCTCGGCGCCAGTTCGGGCGGCGGCGGTGCGGGATACAGGCAGCGGTAACAGGGGCCGTTTCCGGGATGGAACACGGTGACCTGACCCTCGAAGCGGTAGATCGAGCCGTGCACGACCGGGATCTCGTGCCAGACCGAGGCGTCGTTGACGAGGTAGCGGGTGGGGAAGTTGTCGGTGCCGTCCACGATCACGTCCCAGCGGTCGGCGAGGATCCGTTCCACGTTCTCCGAGTCGAGCCGCTCCTGGTAGGTGACGACGTTCACGTCCGGGTTGAGCGCCTCGATCGTGCGCTTCGCCGACAGCACCTTGGGCTCGCCCAGCCGCTCGGTCGAGTGCACGATCTGGCGCTGCAGGTTCGAGTCGTCCACGACGTCGGCATCGATGATCCCGAGCGTGCCGATACCCGCCGCGGCCAGATAGAGGGAGGCGGGCGAGCCGAGACCACCGGCTCCGATCAGCAGCACACGCGAGTCGAGCAGCCTCAGTTGCCCCTCGTCGCCTACTTCGGGAATCAGCAGGTGGCGGGCGTAGCGCGAGCGCTGCGCCGGCGTCAGCGACCTCGGCGTCACGTAGTCAAAGCCGTTGCGCTTCCAGTCTGCGAAGCCGCCCGCCAAGGACACGACGTTCTCGTACCCGAGCTCCACGAGCGACTTGGTCGCGAAGGCGGAGCGGGCACCTCCGGCGCAGTAGACCACGAGCGCACTGCTCCGGTCCGGCACGATCGCCTCGATCCTCGACTCCAGCATCCCGCGGGAGAGATGGACGGCGCCGGGCACGTGTCCCTCCTGCCATTCGTCCACCTCGCGCACGTCGACGAACACGTGCGAGCCGCCGACGAGAGGCAGCGCCTCGGAGGTCGAGATCTCGTCGATCTCCGCCTTCACCTGCTCGAGCAATTCTCTGTACGTGGCCATTACTTTCCTGAATATAGCGGCTTTACTCCGGCCAGTGAAACAATCGGGGGTGTAGCGTGGAACGGTGCCAGGTGCAGCATCATTCCCGGCCGCTCGCAGGCGGGTGATCGGGCTCACGGCACTCGCGGCCCTCGCCGCGGTCCTGCTGGCCGTCGGTCTCGCCGCCGTGCAGACCGACCGCCGCCCGCCGATCCCCATCGAGCAGATCGCCCCGCGCGACGGCCGGCCTCCGCTCGCACTCGATCTGGGTGTGCGCACCGACACGGAAGCGGTCGCGCTCAGGCGGGCGTCGGCGCTGTACGCCCAGGGCAAGCTCGACGATGCGCTCGCCGTCTTCGAGCGGCACAACTCGCTCGAGGCGCGTGTGGGGAAGGCGTTCGCCCGCTGGCCCGAGCGCACCGTCGACCGTCTGGTCAGCCTCTCCGGCCTGCACCCCTCGAGCGCCCTCGTCCAGCTGCACCTCGGGCTGGCCCTGTTCTGGACGAAGCGGCCGGGAGAGGAGGAGGCGTGGCGCGCCGCCCTCTCGGCCGAGCCTGACACCTCGTACGCGGTCACCGCGGAGAACCTGCTGTTCCAGGAGTTCGCGCCCGGCATCCCGATCTTCTTCCCGTCGGTCGCCCTCCCGGAGCCCGCTCGCGGGCTGCGCGCCGACCGCCAGCTGGCCGCGTTCCGCCAACTGGCAGGCGAGGGTGATCGCGCCGGCACGCTCTACTACGGGATCGCGCTACAGCGACTCGGCAAGCGCGTCAGCGCACAGAAGGTGCTCGGGCTCTATGCGCGTGAGCATCCCCGGGACGCCGAGGCGCAGGTGGCGGCCGCGGTGGCACGCTTCCTCAAGGGCGATCCTTCCGCTGCCTTCTCGCGCCTCGGTCCGCTCGAGCCGCCGCTTTCCCCGACGCTGCCACCGTGCGCTTCCACCTCGGCCTGCTCCTGCTCTGGTCCGGCGAGGTCAAGGAGGCGCGACGCCAGCTGCGTCGTGCGATCGCGATCGAGCCCGGGTCGCCCGCTGCCCGCGAGGCGAAGCGGTACCTGGCGCGGCTGCCAGCTGGGTGAGTTGGCGGGGTGGTTCCTTGCGAGCCCCTGAAGGGGCCCGCGGGGGCCCGCGGGGGCCTGCGCGAGGCCGCGGGCTTTTTCGCTTTGACGTGCGCCTGGGTCGGGGCTACCGTGGTCCTGCCCCCGAACGAGAGGCGGTCATGGACCGAGCCGATCATGAGAGGGGCTTCACGGAGCCTGACACGGACGTCGACGTCCTCGGAGCCCGGGATCCAAGGGCGCTGATCGAAGGCGGCCCGGAGCTCGATCTGGCTGTCGACGACCTCGAGCTCGACAACCCGGAAGAGGTGTCGCTGGACAGGGACGATGAGGACCTCGCGGAGCTCGAGCTCGACACTGCCGCCGACGCGACCACCGATCTGCTCCAGCTCTTCCTCAAGGACGTCGGCCGCGTCAAGCTGCTCACCGCCGCGCAGGAGGTCGAGCTCTCAAAGCGCATCGAGGCCGGCGACCATGCGGCCAAGCAGGCCATGGTCGAGGCCAACCTCCGCCTCGTCGTCTCCATCGCCAAGCGCTACCGCAACCAGGGCCTGCCCTTCCTCGACCTGATCCAGGAAGGCACGATCGGGCTCGTCCGCGCCGCCGAGAAGTTCGACTGGCGACGGGGCTACAAGTTCTCCACGTATGCCACGTGGTGGATCCGGCAGGCGGTGGCCCGCGCGCTCGCGGACAAGGGCCGCACGATCCGCATGCCGGTGCACGTCGTCGAGAGGCTCAACCGCGTCGTACGGTCCGAGCGCAAGCTCCGCCACGAGCTCGGGCGCGAGCCGACCATCGAGGAGATCGCGCGCGACGCGGAGCTCCCGGTCGACGACGTGGAGAGCCTGCGACGGAGCGCGCAGGCCCCCATCTCTCTCGAGCGCCCGGTCGGCGGGGACGACGACGCCGAGCTCGGCCACTTCCTCACCGACGCCGCCGCGCCGCTCCCGGAGGAGGCAGTCGCCGAGACGATGCGGCGCGAGGCCGTCCACGAGATCATCGGCTGCCTCACGAGCCGCGAGCGTGACGTGCTCGTCATGCGCTACGGCCTCGACGGCCGCCAGCCGCGCACGCTGGACGAGGTCGGGCGCGCCTTCAACCTCACACGCGAGCGCATCCGGCAGATCGAGCACCAGAGCCTGAAGAAGCTGCGGGTCCTCGCGGATGCGCACGACGTGAAGGATGTCGCCTGAGAAGTTCCGCACGCGCACGACGTTGAGGCATCCCGCGCCGGGTGTCCCGTAGGATCCCGCGGGTGATCCCTGCTCACGAAGACCTGGTCGCCGAGCTCTCCGAGTTCATCGCCATCCCTTCGATCAGCGCCGACCCCGAGCGGCAGGGCGACGTCCGGCGGGCCGCCGAGTGGGTGCGCGATCGCATCGAAGCGGCGGGCGGCACGGCGTCGCTGGTGCCGGTGGGCGAGCGGCCGCTCGTGATCGGGGAAGTACGCGCGTCGAACGACGCCGAGCGCGCACCCACGATCCTCTGCTACGGGCACTTCGACGTGCAGCCACCCGACCCGCTCGACCTCTGGACCACCGAGCCGTTCGAGCTGATCGAGCGCGACGGGTGGCTCTACGCCCGCGGCATCGCCGACGACAAGGGACAGCTGTACATGCTGCTCAAGGCGACCGAGGTGCTGGCCGCGGGCGGTGAGCTGCCGGTCAACGTCCGCTTCGCCTGCGACGGGGAGGAGGAGATCGGCGGCCACTCCATCGTCGACTGGCTGGCCGAGGACACAGGCACCGTGACGGCCGCCGTGGTTCTCGACGGCGGGATGGTCGAGCGCGACCTCCCCGCCTTCAACATCGCGGTGCGGGGCCTCGTCTACTTCCACGTGCGCGTACGGGCCGGTGAGCGCGACCTGCACTCCGGCGTGTACGGCGGGGCCTCCCTGAACGCGATGCACGCGATGCTCCAGACCCTGAGCGGTGTGCTGCCACGCGGCGGCCGTGTGCCGGAGCCCCTGCGCGCGGGCGTGATCCCGCCGGACGACGACGAGCTCGCCGGCTGGGCCGAGCTCCCAGCGGGCGCCGCGGAGCTGGCAGCCGCGGGGTCGCGACCGGCCGACGCGGCTGCAGCCGCGGAGTTCTACCTCCGTACCTGGGGCGAGCCGTCGGTCGACGTCCACGGCATCCAGGGCGGGTCGCCGATCCTGCAGAAGACCGTGATCGCCGTCCAGGCCGAGGCCAATGTCTCCATCCGCCTCGTCGGGAATCAGGATCCGGAGATGATCGGAGCGAGTTTCGAGCAGCTGCTGCGCGAGGCCGCGCCAGAGGGGGCGATCGTCGAGATCGAACGCTGGTCTTCCGCGCCCCCCGGCCTGATTCCCGCCGACCATCCCGTGCTGCGCATCGGGCAGGACGCCTTCGAACACGTGCTCGGGGTGCGACCGCTGCTGATCCGCACCGGCGGCGCCATTCCCCTGGTCTCGGCCCTTGCCGCCCGAGGGGTACCCACCATCCTCAGCGGGTTCGCCCTCAACGAGTCGAACATCCACTCACCCGACGAGCGCCTGGTCGCAAGCTACCTGCGCACCGGCGTCGAGACCGTGTGCGAGCTGTTCCGCCGGTTGGCCTCCGTCTCGTGAGCGATCCGCGGTTCGTCCACCCGCTCGCGGAGGAGCTTGCCCCCGACCTGCTCGAGCGCTTCGTCCGCTACGCCGGCCTCGACACGCAGGCCGACCCCGACTCCCAGACCGTGCCCAGCAGCGCGAAGCAGCTCGAGCTCTCGCGCATGCTCGTCGACGAGCTGCAGGCGATCGGGCTGACCGACGTGGAGCTGATCGAGGGCGTCGTGTATGGCTCGCTCGAAGGTACGGTCGAGGGCGCCCCGGTCGTGGGGCTTCTCGCACACGTGGATACGGCACCGGACGCCCCTGGCGGGCCTGTGACACCCATCGTCCACGAACGCTGGGACGGCTCGGCCATCACGCTTCCGGGTGACGAGCGGCAGGTTCTCGATCCCGCCGAGCAGCCCGAGCTCGCAGCACGGGTCGGCCATGATCTCGTGACCAGCGACGGCACCTCGCTGCTCGGCGCCGACGACAAGGCAGGAGTGGCCGTGATCATGTCCGCCGTCCGCAAGCTCGCCACCGAGACCGGCCCCCGGGCCACCGTCCGTGTCGCATTCACCACCGACGAGGAGGTCGGTCACGGCGCCGATCACTTCGACCTCGGCCGCTTCGGCGCCGACTTCGCCTACACCCTCGACGGCCACAATCCTGGTGAGCTCGAGCTCGAGACCTTCTCCGCCTACGAGGTCGTGGTCACGATCCGCGGCGTCTCGGTGCACACGGGCAACGCCAAGGGGGTGATGGTGAACGCGCTCAAGCTCGCGTGCGCCGTCGTCGACGAGCTGCCTGCCGACCGGCTCTCACCCGAGACGACCGAGGACCGCGAGGGCTTCGTTCACCCGCACCGGTTGGAAGGCGGCGCCGACTCGGCGCGGCTGTGGTTCATCGTGCGCGACCATGACGACGCCCTCCTCGACGACCACGTCGAGGAGCTGCGGGCAATCGTCGAGCGCGTCACCGCCCGTGAGCCGCGCGCCCTGGTCGAGGTCCAGGTGCGCGAGCAGTACCGGAACCTGCGGAAGGTGCTCGACAGGAACCCGATGGTCGTGGAGGCCGCGGTGGCCGCGATGGAGCGCATCGGTCTCGAGGTGTCGCACCCGATCATCCGCGGCGGGACCGACGGCTCGCGTCTCAGCGAGATGGGGCTACCGACGCCGAACCTGTTCACGGGGATGCAGCTCATCCACTCGCCGCGCGAGTGGCTCTCGGTCCAGGATGCCGCGGCCTCCGCCGCCACCTGTGTCGAGCTCGTCCGCCTGCTCGGCGAGCGCTCCAGCGCTCAACGCTAGTGCGGCACCCCAATCTGCAAGAAGACTTCCAGACCACACGTCTGGACGTGCCGCACTAGGGGTGGTCGTGGAGGCCGCAACCGAGCCAGTCGTGCCCGTACGTGCGCATCGCGTCGATGATCGGTAGGAGCGCACCGCCCTTCTCGGTGAGGAAGTACTCGACGCGAGGCGGTGACTCGGCGAAGCTCTGGCGCTCCACGACGCCTTCCGCCTCCAGCCAGCGCAGCCGCTCGGCGAGCGTCCGGGGGCTGATCCCCTGGCACGAGTGCTCGAGCTCGGTGAAGCGCCGCGGCCCCTCGGAGAGATCGTGGACGATGAGCACCGTCCACTTCGTCCCGATGATCTCTGCCGTTCCCGCGACCGAGCACATCTTCGTCCCGTGCACGGGCAGCATGGTGCGCGAGGACGACTCGACGTTCATCTCCACATTGTACGAGCCGCGGGGACGATGGGGAGGGCAGGGGGCTGGAGCAGGGCCCTTCAGGGCCTCGCAAGGAGTTGGGCGACCACCAGCCCACGCGTCCCGGTTCGTGTACGCGGACACCGGCCTTTCCTCAGGGTGAACTCCTGGTGAGGCCCTGAAGGGCCCCACTCCGCCGGTGTCTCAGTCCCTGGCCGGGAGAACGGTAGGGACGGCAGGGGCTGGAGCGGGGCCCTTCAGGGCCTCGCAAGGAGTTGGGCGACCACCAGCCCACGCGTCCGGCTCGTGTACGCGGACACCGGCCTCTCCTCAGGATGAACTCCTGGTGAGGCCCTGAAGGGCCCCACTCCGTCGGCGTCTCAGTCCCAGGGCGGGGGGTTGTGCACCCAGCGGCCGCCCACCATGGTCGCCACCACCTCGACGGAGGCGAGCTCGTCAGGCGGGCAGTCGAACGGGTCGCGGGTAAGGACGACGAGGTCGGCGAGCTGGCCCGGGATCAGCCGGCCGCGGCGCTTCTCGTCACCGGCGAGCCAGGCGGGAGTGACGGTGGAGGCGCGGATGGCCTGCTCGATGGTCAGGCATTCCTCTGGGCGCCACGAGTCGCGGGTGTCCAGGGTGCGCGTGACGCCGGCCCGGATCCCGGCCAGCGGATCGAGTTCCTCGACAGGGGCGTCCGAGCCGTTGACCAGCGTGGCGCCGGCGGCCAGCAGGGAGCGGAAGGCGTAGGTGCCGTCCAGCCGTTCGCCCCAGAAGCGTTCGGCCAGATCGCGGTCGGAGGGAGCATGCGCGAACTGCACCGAGCACGTGATGCCGAGCTCGGCGAAGCGAGGCAGGTCCTCGGCGGCCAGGCACTGGGTGTGCTCGATGCGATGGCGCAGACCGAGCGGCTGCCACGCGTCGCGAGTCGCCTCGAACGCATCCAGTGCCTCGCGGTTGGCGCGATCGCCGATCGCGTGCACCGCGACCGGCCAGCCGCTGCGCGCGCCCGCGCGAATGATCTCCGCCAGCTCCTCTCCGCTCGTGATCACCACACCGGAGCCGTCGAGCATCCAGGCCGTCTGCGAGCCGAGCGTGCCGTCCATGAACGCCTTCAGGTACCCGACGCGCAGGTAGTCGTCCCCGATCCCGGGGGGGAGCCCGGTCGTGCTGAGCGCGTCGACGGCGGTGTGCGGCAGCGACCCCCACACCCTCATCGTCAGCCCGTCGCGCTGATGGATCGCTGCGAAGAACCGCGGCGCCCCGAGCCACCCGTCCTTGTCGTGCACCGCTGCGACGCCGCGAGCGTTGGCGACGCGGATCCCTTCCCGCGTGGCCGAGATCCACTCCTCGTCCGTCGGCATTGCGAAGCGGTCACGGAACGCCCAGGCCGCCTGCTCGCGCAGGATGCCAGTGGGCCGGCCGGCCGGGTCGCGCTCAACGACCCCTCCCGGCACCTGCAGATCGCCCGCTGCGAGCTCGAGCGCGGTGGTGTTGAGCCACAAGGAGTGGTAGTCCTTCGAGAACAGGGCCGCCGGGGCCGACCCTGTGACGGCGTCCAGTGCGGCTGCAGTCGGCTTGGCCGTCCAGGCGGCGTCGCGCCAGCCGCGTCCTCGCACCCACGTGCCGGAGGCCCGGTACGCCGCGATGCGGCGTAGCGCCTCCTCGAGCGAGCTCACGTCGTCGAGCTGCACCTCGCGCCGGGAGAGAGCCCAGGTGGGGAAGTGCACGTGGCTGTCCGTGAACGCGGGCAACACGCATCGTCCGTGCAGGTCGACGCGGTCGGGCGTGGGGAGCGCGCTTTCGTGCGCGCCGACGCCGCCGACCACGTGCGTGCCCGCGATGGCCAGGGCGCCGGCTCTGGGCAACGACGGGTCGAGCGTGCGGATCGTGCCGCCGGTGAGGATCATCGGCCCATTGTCACTGAGGTGGTGTGGAGGTGATCCCGGCTGCGACCATCCGCTCGATCTCTGCCTCGTCATAGCCGAGCTCGCCGAGCACATCGCGTGAGTGCTCTCCGAGCCGCGGCGCGTGCAGGCGGTACGACGGCTCGGTGCTCGACCAGCGGCTCGGCGTCTCCATCACCCGGATCAGGCCCTCGCTCGGGTGCTCTTCCAGCCGGAAGAAGCCGACCTCCGCCAGGTGCGGATCGGTGAGCAGCGTCTCCGGGGTGTGCAGCGGCATGGCCGGAACGTCCGCGCGCTCGAGGAGCTCGAGCCACGCCGCGGTCGGGCGTTGCTCGAGCTCGACCGCGACGAAGCGATACACCTCGGCGATGTGCTCCGAGCGCGCGGCCTGGGTGGAGAAGCGCGCGTCGTCGATCAGCTCCGGCTTGCCGATCGCGTCGAAGAAGCTCCGCCACTGCCGGTCGTTGTAGATGAGCAGGCAGAGGAAGCCGTCGCTCGTGCGGTATGGATTGCGGTCGGGCGCGACGAGACGCGGGTAGCGCATCGGCGCCACGGGCGGGCTCCAGGTCTCGCCCCCCATGTGGTCGGAGAGCACGAACTCGGTGAGCGCCTCGAACATCGTCACCTCCACCGCCTGGCCTTCACCGGTGCGCTCCCGGTGGAAGAGCGCCGTGGTGACGGCGTTCACCGCGTTGAGCCCGGTGATGCGATCGCAGATGGTGAGCGGGACGAACCTGGGCCGTCCGTCCGTGACCTCACCGAGCAGCGAGGGGATGGCCACGAGCCCTTGCACGACGTCGTCGTAGGCCGCCTTCTCGCCGTAGGGCCCGTCGCGGCGGAAGCCGAAGGCGCCGACGTAGACGATCCGCGGGTTGACGGCGCGGACCGCGTCGTAGGACAGCCCGAGCCGCTCCATCGCCTGCGGTCGAACGTTGTACACGAGTACGTCGGCGGTAGCAGCAAGCCGCAGCAGGGCCGCATGGCCGTCCCGCTGCTTCAGATCGAGCACGATGCTCCGCTTGTTGCGGTTCAGGTGCATGAAGATGTGACCCATCCCCGGTTGCCGGTAGGGCGCCGCGAAGCGCATGTTGTCGCCTCCGGGGGGCTCGACCTTGATCACGTCGGCTCCGAGATCGCCGAGGATCTGAGTGGCGTACGGCCCGAGGATGACCGTGGTCAGATCGAGGACGCGGATTCCGTCGAGAGCGCCGGGCACGGGGCTGATTGTCGCCGCTCGCTCGGCCCGCGTGCGTCGTTCGGTCGCTAGTGCAGCACCTCCAAACGTTTGACCTGGAGCTCTCGTTGGTGTTGTGGGTGCCGCACTAGCGTTTTTGGGGTCGGCCGCGGAGCGGCCGGCTGTTTGTCTGGCGATCAGGCTCCGCTTCGCGGAGGGCCACTTCGTGGCCGGTGATCGCGTTGTTGCAGTTCCCGGTGAGACGTCAGGAGAAACCGCACCGTCGGCCGCGAAGCGGCTGTCCACTGCGTTTGAGGCCTCAGGCCTCAAACGCTAGACGGTCTCGGTCTTGAGCACCGGCTCTTGCGAGCCGGCCACGACCACGACCCAGCCGTCGAATGTGCGGAGCCTGTACGGCGCGTTCAGCGGCACTTCGCTCTCCCGGCCGGTTACGGTGAACGAGCCGCACTGCGCGACAAGCGCGCCCTTCCGGGTCAGCCACAGCTCGTAGCGCTTGCCGGAGTCGAGAGCCGGGAGGCCGACGACGCGGAGCTTCATCGGCCAGTTGCCCGCGTCGTCGGCCGGGAACACGGCGAGGCTCGCCCACGCGCCACGGTCGCCGGTCATCGGCACCGTGAACTCGGCCGACTGTGTGTCTACTCCGCGGCCGACCCCGTAGCCCGCGCCGAAGAGAGCGAGGGCAAGCGCCGCCGCGAGGCCGAGCGCTGCGAAGCGGTAGCGGCGCACGAACGGGATGATCGTGGCCTCCGGAACCCTGGGCACGTCCAGCATCCGGGGGGGCAGCTCCGGCGGCGGTCCCGAGGCGATCAGCAGGTCATGGATGCGCCGCAGGCGCGTCTCCTCTGAGGGATCGAGGTCGCTCCCGCCCAGCAGCTCATCGAAGGTCGGTGGTCGCTCGGTCATCGCAGCGTCCTCTCGAGCTCGTCGGCGAGTCGCGCCAGACCGGCGCGGGTTCGCGTCTTCACGGTGCCGAGCGGGATCCCGAGGTAGTCGGCCACCTCGCTCTGGGAGAGACCGCCCCAGTACGCCAGTTCGATCACGCGCCGTTCCCCGTCGGGCAAGCCCTCGAGCGCGCGGTGCACCTGCCACGCCTCCCACCCGGCTTCGGCGGCGCCCGGCGGATCGGGATCGGCGGATGGGGTGTCGGGCGTCTCGGCGGCCGGCTCGGGCGTCCGGCGTAGCCCGTCGATGATGGCATTCCGCGCGACGGTGAACAGCCACGGCGCGCCGGGACCGCGACGACGGTCGAAGCGCGAGGCCGAGCGCCAGATCGCAGCGAACGCTTCCTGGGTGGCGTCCTCGGCCCGTCCGCGGTCGCCGATCCGGCGTACCGCGAGACCGAGCACCGTGCGCGCGTAGCGCCTGTAGAGCTCCTCGAACGCGCCATGGTCGCGGCGCGCGATGCGCTCGATCAGCTCGGTGTCGGAGATGTCGACGGCGGTCATCTCGGTTGAGATCGTGGCGCGTTCGCGAACGGAAGGCAAGACGGAACCGACGAGGACACTCACAAGAAGTTGTACGTGTGGGCATCCCGGCCGGTTTGCAGGGGACAGTCCCCCCAGGGGACTGTCCCCACGTCCAGCTACGGGTCGAACTTCGAGGGGCGCCGTTCTAGGCTGCGGCGTAGCGGGCGGCGACCGCGTCCCAGTTGACGACGCTCCACCAGGCGGCGAGGTAGTCGGGGCGGCGGTTTTGATAGTTGAGGTAGTACGCGTGCTCCCACACGTCGATGCCGAGGATCGGCGTCTTGCCGTCCATCAGCGGCGTGTCCTGGTTGGGCGTGGAGATCACGGAGAGCGCACCGCCGTCGACGACCAGCCACGACCAGCCGGAGCCGAAGCGCTTCACGCCCGCGTCGTTGATCGCGGCCTTGAGCGCGTCGAGGCCACCGAACGTGGAATCGATCGCCGCGCCGAGCGCACCCGACGGCGCTCCCCCGCCACCCGGTCCCATGATCTCCCAGAAGAGCGAGTGGTTGGCATGGCCGCCACCGTTGTTGCGGACCGCGGTGCGCTTGTCCTCGGGTACCTGATCGAGGTTCGCCACGAGCGACTCGATCGACTGGCTGTCGAGGCCGGTTCCTTCGAGCGCTGCGTTCAAGTTGGTCACGTAGGCGGCGTGGTGCTTGCCATGGTGGATCTCCATGGTGCGCGCGTCGATGTGGGGCTCGAGCGCCTCGGGCGCGTAGGGCAGGTCGGGCAGGGTGTACGGCATCACATGCTCCTTCGTCGGATCTGCGGGGTCGAGGCAAGGATATTCTCAACCGGCAGACCTGCGGGCGCGGCGCCCGCTCTCAACCCGAGGAGACCGCAATGGCAGACGAGATCAGCGCCCGCCCACTCAAGCAATCCGTGCTCGAGCTGGACGGCATCTCACGCGTGACCATGGAGGCCCACCACCGTCTCTACACCGGCTACGTGGCGAAGCGGAACGAGATCGTGGCCAAGCTCGCTCAGGCCGATCGCGACTCCGCCAATCAGGTCTACTCGGACTTCCGGTCGCTCAAGGTCGACCTCACGTTCGCGCTCGGGGCGATCAAGAACCACGAGGTCTACTTCGAGCAACTGGGCGGCGAGGGCGGCGATCCCGACGGGGCGATCCGACGGCTGATCGACCGTGACTTCGGATCGGTCGGGGCCTGGCGCACCGACCTGGCGGCAACCGCGATCGCAGGCCGCGCCTGGGCCTGGACCGCGTACGACTGGGACGAAGGGCAAGTTGTTCAACTTCATCGGTGACGCCCAGAACACCTATCCCGTGTGGAACGCGACACCGCTCGTGGCGATCGACGTCTACGAGCACGCCTACTTCCTGGACTACCAGACAGACCGCGCCGCCTACGTGGAGGCCGTGTTCCGCAACCTCGACTGGGGCGTGGTCAACGGCTGGATAGCGGCCTACGGGATTCCCGCTCAGGGCTGACCGGCGGTCAGCGAGCGCGGGAAGCGTGGCGCCGCCTCTCCCGCCGAGTCGTGCAGAATGGGTGTCCTGTCCGTTCTCGACGTCCTCCTGATCGCGCTCGGTTACCTCTCGGGGTCGATCCCCTGGGGCGTTGTCGTGGTCAAGCTGTGCCGGCGGGAGGACATCCGCGCCATGGGCAGCGGCAACATCGGCGCCACGAACGTGTGGCGCGTGTACGGCCGCTGGCTGGGCGTCCCTGTCGTGCTGCTGGATGTGGCCAAGGGCTGCCTGCCTGCTCTCCTCGGCCTCTTGGTCGTCGGCGACTGGATCGGCGTCCTCGCCGGCGTGGCGGCCATGATCGGGCACGCGCGGCCGGTGTTCCTCAAGTTCTCCCGCGGCGGGAAGATGGTGGCCACGGCCGGTGGGGTGGCCTTCGCTCTGGCACCGGTTGCCGCCGCCGTGTGCGTGATCGTATGGCTCGTGGTGTTCCGGCTCTTCCGGTATGCCTCGGTGTCCTCGCTGGTCACCTCGGCCGCGCTGCCTTTCGCGAGCTATCTGTTCGGCGCGTCGTGGCCGATCGTCGGGTTCGGGGCCGGCGCCGCGATCGGCGTCTTTGTGTTACATCGGGGAAACTTGCGCCGCCTGTTCGCGGGAACCGAACCGCGCTTCGGCCGCCGCTCCGGCGCGGCAGCGTAACGACCCTGCAACATCCGACTTGCTAGCGTCGCCGAATCCTCGCACGATGAGGTTCGTATCGTGAGCCCCTCCCGCACTCCACCCGTGTTTCGTCCGTGCGCGCGCGTCGTGCTGCTCCTCGGCATGGCTGCGTTCGGCGTCATCTTGGTACTGCTCGGTGCGGGCGGCGAGCCGCGAGCGGCGACAACGGTGACCTCCAACTACGTCGTCTCCTCACCTTCCACGCTTCGCGTACGACCTTCCTCGAGTGCTCGAGCGGTGCGGTCACTGGCCACCTGGTGCGGCACCGCCGACACGAAGGACCGCTTCCCTCAGGTCTCGGCCGGGCGGTCTGTGCACTTCGTCTACGCGATTCCGAGCGACGGGCCTGACAATCTGGCCGCGCGCTGGGGCAGCGAGATCCAGACGGATGCGGAGTCGCTCATGGCCTGGTGGCTGCGGGAGGATCCAGTGCGGGCGCCGAGGCTCGACACGTTCGACCACCCGGGCTGCGGCGAGCAGCTCGACCTGACCCTCCTGCGGTTGCCGGCGAGCGGAGCCGAGCTCGACCCGATCGGCGACCGGGCCACCCTCATCCTGCGGGGTCTGCAGGCAGCAGGCCTCTCGTCGCCCTACCAGAAGATCGTCGTCTACTACGACGGCCCGGACAGCCAGGGCCGGCCGACCGTCTGCGGGCAAGGCGGCGGCTTCTTCGCGATCACCTATGTGAACGCGTGCGAGGGAGTGCCCAACGACGGCATCAACGCGCACGAGTTGCTGCATGCGCTGGGCGCGGTGAACGAGGCCGCTCCCAACGAGTGCCCCGAGCCGGACGGGCATCACACGTGCGACACGACGACGGACATCATGTATCCGTTCGCCGACACCCAGACCCTCGCGCAACTCGTGCTCGACCCGGGCCGTGACGACTACTACGCGCACGCCGGCGCCTGGCTCGACGTGCAGGACGCGATGTGGCTGCGCCAGCTCGACCGGCAGGTGCAGTTGAGCGTCACGCTGGCCGGGCAGGGGTCGGTGCGAAGCGACGTCGAGGGCATCGACTGCGCGGTTTCGTGTGCGAGCTCCTGGAACGCGGGGGAGATCGTCACGCTGTCCGCCACGCCTGGGCCGGGTCAGATCTTCCGCAGCTGGTCAGGCGGCTGCACCGGGACGGAGACGGCGTGCACATTGCGCCTTGACCAGGCCGCCACGGTGGTGGCCGCCTTCGCGCCGTCCCGGTTCGCGGTTCGCGTGAACGTGCAGGGCAAGGGCACGGTCACCAGCGTCCCGAGCGCCGTTCGCTGCACCACCACCTGCGCCGCCACGCTTCCCGCGTTCAAGGCGTCCGTCCTCATCGCCCGCGCTGCGAAAGGGTGGGCCTTCAAGAAGTGGACAGGAGCCTGCAAGGGTGTTGTCGACTCCTGCACCGTGCGGCCTGCGGCCGCGATCAACGTGCGGGCCACCTTCGCCAAGGTGAAGGCCAAGCCGAAGCCGAAAAAGAAGTAGCGGCGTGCGCTGGCCCCTTGAGTGAGCTGAGTGATTCCGAACGTCGCGGCTGAGTCCGGCTGCGGACCGGAAACGAACTCCTTGTGAGTCCCTGAAGGAACCCACTGGGCTGCCCTCGCCCGGCGGTGGGTGGGAGGGCGGAGCGGGGCCCTTCAGGGCCTCGCAAGGAACTCCGAGCGTCCTACGAGCGCAGCCACCCCTCGAGGGTGACCCCGTCCGAGCCACCCCTGGCGCCTGGGCCGCCCAACTCGGCGCGCAGGTCGCCGATCGCTCCCCAGCGCTCGGCCACGACGTCGTGGTCGTGAATCGTCTCGAAGTTGACCTGGCGAGAGAGCACGAAGTCAGCGTCGTCCAGCTCCGGATGCCCGTCGAGCAGGCCCTTGAGCGCGACGCGCACGCAGTCCTCGACGAAGCGCGGGTTGCTGTGTGCCTGCTCGACGACGTACAGCTCGTCGGGTCGCTTGAGCAGCTCCAGCACCGGTGCGCTCATCGAATCCTCGACGATGCGGACGAGATCCTCCGCGTCGAGGTCGTGGCTCGTGCCGACGAGCAGCGTGCCGGTGCCGCGCTGGTTGTGGGTGGCGAGCGGGACGAGGTCCAGGATGCGTGACGTCTCGTGCGCGTCGTACCCGGCGTCGCGCAGCCGGTCGGCGGCAAGGTCGCGCACCAGGCCCTGAGCACAGGGGCAGGCGTTGATGCCGGTCGCCTCCACGCCGACGACCCGCCGGACGCTCGACCCGGTGGCAGAAGCGATGCCGATCAGCGAGACCATCTCCTGCGTCGGCAGATCGGAGACGGGTGTTCGGCGCCTGATCGGCCAGCGTGCGGTGATGCGAGCCTCCGCACGGAGCGCCTGCTGGCGCTCCACGATGTGCCGGGCAATGTGCTCCGCGAGCGCCTCGACCAGCAGGCCTTCGCCGAGCACGACGTCGGAGATGGCCTCGTCGAAGAGTTCGGGGAAGCGCGACATGTGCACGCCCTTCTGCTCCCGCCCGAGGTCGACGGTGCACTCGATCGTGGCCGCCATCGTCATCTGGGCGTCCCCGCGGCGGATGCGAACCACCTTCTGCACCCCGGTCACCCCGGCCCGCGACAGCGCGAGAGGCACCGGCGGCCGCGACGCCTGCATGTCGTGGGTGTGGGACACCTCGGTCACGCGGGGGACGGTACCAGCGTGCGCGTGGCCGATCCGGCCTGGTCAGGGCGCGCTCCAGGCGCGGTTGGTCGAACGCCTAGCAAGGCCCTGAGTGGCCCGCTGGATCTCTCCCGCCGGAACTACGGTGAGGGGCGAGGGTTCCGGACAGCTCGCGGCCGCGGCGGTGTGGGTTCCTTCAGGGACTCACAAGGGACTCCGTCACGAACCTGACACCCGCACTCGACAGCGCGGCTCGGACCCGAGCGGTGCCTACGATTGGCCACCCTCGCCGGCGAGCAGAAAGGTGACCACCTCGCGCTCGTCCTCGCCGGCGGCCAGCTTCGTCGCCCCCTGGCCATGCTTCTCGACGAGATCGGCCGCTCGGGTGAGCTCGTGGAGGCGCTCTCGAAAGCCGCTGCCGTCGAGCAGCGCCTCGCTGTGGCCCTCGATCGCGGCGGTCACGTCGAAGGTCGCGAGGCGCTCGACCAGGGCCCGGAGGCCCGTGAGGGTGTAGTGCTCCACCGGTGCGTAGAGACGCTGGTACCAGCTGTCCCCAAGGAAGAGCAGGCCGTCGCCGGGCACCCACATGACAACCGAGTCGGCGGCGTGGTCGCCGCCGACGTGGTGCAGCTCGACCGAGACGCCGCCCAGGTCGAGATCGTGGCGGTGGTCGAAGACGGTGTCGGGCAGGCGGATCTCGAGGTCGGTCCGGTTCGGGATCTCCAGCTTGAGCATGTCGCGGACGAAGGCGATCTCCTGGCCGGAGGTGACCCGTTTGCCGAGGGCGGCGTCGCTCCAATCGTACGAGCGCTGCACCGCGAGCTCGGCCGCGGTCTCCCTGTGAGCGATCAGCGGCGCCGGGATCGCCGCGGCGCCGAAGCTGTGATCCCAGTGCCAGTGCGTCAGTGCGACGCCGATGAGCGGAGGGAGCGTCAGGGGCTCCAGCGTCGCGAGGAAGGACGCGGTGTGAGCGACCGAGGCGCCCGCTTCGAGGAGCAGCGTGCTCCGAGACCCCGCCACGGCAGCCAGGGAGGGGCGATCGGTGCGCTCGTCCGGCGTGAACCACCAGATGTGCTCGGACACGCGTTCCAGACGGCACTCCGGCATGGCTGGACGGTACAGCGAAGTTGCCGCGAGCCCCTGGGATCGATCGCCTGCATGGCCCCGCTTGCATCGCACGCCTGGCCCGAAGTCCGTCCTCAGCAGCGCCGCGACGACGCCGAAGCTGACGACCGCGCTCACTTGAGCAGTCGCGACAGGCGCCGATCCTTGAGCAGCCTCCCGCCCGTCTGGCAGGTCGGGCAGTACGTGATCGTGTGCTCCTCGAACGCAACCCGCTGGAGCGTGTCACCGCAACGGGAGCACGCCTGCCCGAAACGCCCGTGCACCAGGTATACCGTGTCGTCTCCCTTGCCCGCGATCCGCAGCTCGAGCGCGCGCTCCAGATCCTCACGAATCGCCACGGCCAGCCGGTCCGACTCCTCGCGCGAGAGTTCCGGCGACAGCCGGAATGGCGAGAGCCTGGCCCGCCAGAGGATCTCGTTCGCGTGCGCCCGGCCGATCCCCGCGATCGCGCGCTGGTCTCGCAGCAGCGGATGCAACTGCCGCCGCTCCGCGCCGAGAATGGCCGCCAGCCGATCGGTGTCGAGCTCCAGCGCGTCCGGACCGAGGTGGCCGAACTCCGCCTCGAGCCCCGCGCTACGCAGCAGCCACACACCGGCGCGGCGCTGCTTGCCAGCCTCGGTCAGCACGAGCTGGGCGCCGTCCTCGAAGCTGACCCGGAACATGGACGACTTGGGCGGCTTGCCGCCCGGAGCGTGGTAGCGCAGCCGGCCGGCGCTCATCAGGTGGACGCGCAGGAACAGATCCTCGCCGGATACGGGGAGCACCAGGTTCTTGGCGCGCCGCCGTGCGCCCGCGAACGAGGCTCCGACCAGCGCGGCGACGGGTGGATCGAACGTCTTCAGCGTGACGATGTGCTCGGCCCGCGCTCCGGCCACGGGTGAGCGGCCGACGACCTCGTCGAGCTCGCGTACCCACGCTTCGACCTCAGGCAACTCGGGCATCTCCGTCAGCGCAGCGTACTCCGCTACACGCGCCGCAGCACCCGGCCCGCGCGCGCCCCGGTGAGGTCGCCGCCGCGCAGCGTGATCGCACCGTTGACGATGACTGTGTCCATTCCCGTTGCCGGCACGCTCGGCTCGAACGTCGTCCCCCGCTCATGGAACGACGCCGGGTCGAAGACGACGACGTCGGCGTGGGCCCCCACGCGCAGCACGCCGCGATCGGCAAGGTCGAGCCGGGCCGCAGGTGCGCCCGTCAGCCGGTGGATCGCCTCCTCCAGCTCGAGCACACGCTCCTGCTGCACGCAGAAGCGGAGGAACCAGGCGGCCCAGGTGTAGGCGCCGTGGAACACCCGCCCGGCCAGGGGGCCGTCCGGCGCCATCGTCGTGGCATCCGAACCCGGCACGCACAGCGGATGCGCGAACGCCTCGCGCTGCTGCTCCTCGGTGTAGCAGTGGATGAGCACCATCAGCCTCGCCGGATCGTCGGCCGCACCAAGCAGCAGGTCGTACACGGCCTCGAGCGGCTGCTGGCCTCGCTCGGCGGCGATCGAGGCCACGTCCCGGCGCGCGTAGCCCGGCCACACCTCGTTGTCGAGCAACACGATCCGGCTCCAATCGCCGCCCGCGCTGAGGATGCTCTCGTACCCGACCATGGCCCGTCGCTGCGCCGGGCTGCCGAGGATCTCGCGCAGGCGGGAGGGATGCTCGAGCGCCCAGGGCGGGAGCGCGGTGAGCAGGAACGTGGTGCCGTAGAGGCGGGTGTGCATGTCGAACGCGACATCCAGGCCGCCCGCCGCCGCACGTTCGACGCGCTCGATACAGCGTTGCGCAGCCTCGTGGCCGTTGCGCGGGATCAGGTGCGAGACCTGGAGACGAACGCCCGACCGCCGACCCGTCCGCAACGCCTCGTCCACCGCTTCCTCGGCGCCGGCGTCGCGACGGCGGGTGTGCGTGGCGTAGATCCCATGATGCTTGCCGCACACGCGGCACAGCTCGACCAGCTCGTCCTCGTCGGCGCCGCGCTCCGTCGCATACTCGAGACCCGTCGAGTAGCCCCACGCGCCCTGCTCGAGGGCCTCCTCCAGCAACCGCTTCATCGCTGCGAGCTCGTGGGGGCGAGCGGGCCGGTCGGCCAATCCCACCGTGGACAGACGCAGCTGCCCGTTCGGCACGAGGCTCAGGACGTTGATCGCCGGCGCCGCCTGCTCCAGCCGCTCGAAGTACTCGGCCGCCGAAGTCCAGGTGAGCGGGAGCTCCGCCGAATGCCCGTAGATCGCGCGTGGCGCCAGCTCCTTGTCGAGGAGCGGGAAGCAGCCGAACCCGCAGTTCCCGACCACCTCGAGCGTGACGCCCTGATGGACGGCGCTCACCGCCCGCGGATCGACGAGAAGCGTGAAGTCGGAGTGGCTGTGGATGTCGATGAACCCGGGCGCGACGACCTTCCCGGCGGCGTTGATCTCCTCGACCGCCGCGGAGACCACACCAACGGCGGCGACTCTCCCGTCACGGAGGCCCACGTCCGCCCCTACCCCCGCGGCACCGGTGCCGTCGATCACGAGGCCGTTGCGGATCGCCAGGTCGAAGCTCACCCGTCCGCCCTCAGTCGGCTGGTTGCGTCCGTGTCGACGCGGCCGTCGACGATCACGACGCCGTACCGCTCGCGCGCCGCAGCAAGCGAGACCTTTCCGTCCAGGACATCGGCGAGCACGGCCTCCGGGTTGCGCTCGCCGGGAGGGCCGAAGCCCCCACCACCGGCCGAGACATGGGTGAACGAGGCACCACGCTCGAGGGTCAGCGCCTCCATCGGCATCGTCGGCAGCTCACGCGCGATGCCGTCCACAACCAACGTGTTGCTGGACGGCCTGCCGGGTTCGCCACCCTCGAGCCCGTACGGGGGGTGAGCGCGGCGGTCGGCGCGCATGGTCAGCGTCGCGCGGTGCGCCAGCAGGCTGTACTCCCGCACGTAGGCGAGGCCGCCGCGTTGCCGTCCCGCCCCGCCCGAGTCCGGGACGAGCCCGTACCGGTCGACTCGCAGCTGCAGATCGGCCTCGAGCAGCTCCACGGGCTGGTTCCCCAGGTTGGCGAGTGGGTTGGACACGCCCTCCAGCCCGTCCAGCGTGGCACGCGCACCCCACGTGCCTACGAGCACCTCCGTCGTCCCGAACGGCCGGCGCTGCTCGTCGTACCCTCC
The DNA here is from genome assembly GCA_963738505.1 of uncultured Actinomycetes bacterium. Lineage (GTDB taxonomy): Bacteria > Actinomycetota > Thermoleophilia > Gaiellales > Gaiellaceae > Gaiella. The sequence goes on from CAVTWR010000021.1 coordinate 216,515, forward strand.
CCAGGCGATCAACGTCGGGCCCCCCTCGCCCGCGGCCAGGACGCGCTCGGGGACGAGTGGAGCAAGCGCGCCCATGATCGCGTCGTAGACCCGGTAGCCGATCACACCGCGCGCACCGCAGGCCGCCGGGAGGACGGGGTTGACCACCGTGCCTGCGGGAGCGTGGACGTGGATCGGGGTCATGTACCCCTCGCAGTTCGGCATCTCTGTACGAACGATCCCGCGGATCGCGCAGTAGCAAGCGGCTCGGACCATGCCCACCGGGCAGTTGACGCTCGCCTCGACCTGCGGGGAGGTGCCCGCGAAGTCGACGTGGAGCTCGTCGCCCGCGATCTCCACGCGGACGGCGATCCGGATCGGCTCCGGGTCTTCGCCGACGCCGTCCACGTGGTCGACGAAGGTGTGGATGCCGTCCGGCAGGGCTGCGATCTCGGCCCGCATCAGCCGCTCCGCCAGGGCCTGCAGCTCGTCCATGATCACGTGAGCCTGTGGCCCATAGCGGGCGAGCAGCGTTGTCAGGCCACGCTCGCCGACCCGGCAGGCCGCCAGCTGCGCCCGGAGATCCCCGAGCACGTGCACGGGCTGGCGCGTGTTGGCCTCGAGCAAGCGGAACAGTGTCTCGTTCTCGACACCGGCGTCCACGAGCCTGGAGAGCGGGATGCGCAAGCCCTCCTGGAAGATCTCCGTGGCGTGCACCGCGACGCTGCCCGGCGCGATGCCACCCACGTCCGAGTGGTGGGCCATCGTGGCAGCGAATCCCTGCAGCTCGCCTGCCGCGAAGATCGGCTGGATCACGTACAGATCGGGCAGGTGCTGGCCCCCGGCTCCGTACGGGTCGTTCGAGATGTACACGTCCCCCGGCCGAGCCGATCCACCGAATTGCTCGAGGACGTACCCCATCACCGTGGGGAAGGTTCCAAGTTGCACGGCCAGCGTCAGACCCTGCGCCACGACCCGCCCCGCGCGGTCGCAGAGCGCGGTCGAGTAGTCCATCGAGTCCCGGACGACGGGGGAGTAGGCACTGCGCATGATCACGAGCGCCATCTCGTCTGCAGTGGACGCGAGCGCGTGCTTGACGACCTCGAGGGTGATCGGGTCGATCCGGCCCTCGTCAGACATCGATCTCGATGTTCCCGTAGGCGTCGAGGCGGGCAAGGCAACCGGGGAGGACGACACACGTCGAGTCGCGTTCGTCGATCAGCAGCGGCCCCGGGCGCTCCCCGGCCAGGAGACCCGCTCGATTGCACACCGGAACCGACGCCACTCCGATCTCCGCACCCAGATACACCGGGCGTGCGGTGTCCAAGGCGGGTTGTCGCCGGATCACCGCCAGCGGGTCGTAGCGGCGGCCCGCGGTGCGCTCCACCCGCGCCACCACGCGGACGGAGACGATCTCCACAGGGTCGGAGGCGCCCCCGTGCCCGTAGGTGCGTCTGTGCTCCTCCACGAACTCCGCCACGAGCCGCTCGGGGTCGACGGGACCGTCGGGTACGACGACGGGCAGCTCGTAGGCCTGCCCCGCGAAGCGGATCTCCGCGGTGCGGGAGAGCGCGATCCCGGCCACGTCGGCTTCGGACACATCGGCGACGGCCTCGACGGCCAGTTCGGCGAACACCAGCTCGAGGGTTGCGGCCTGGACCTCCTCCCGCCTCAGCATCAGCGTCCGGACGACCTCGTACTCGCTGTCGGAGAAGAGCAGCCCGAGCGCGCTGAACACGCCCGGCGAGGGTGGGATCAACACCGTGCGGATCTCGAGCTCGCGGGCGATCGCCACAGCGGTGAGGGGGCCGTTCCCGCCGAAGGCGCACAACGCAAAGTCGCGCGGGTCACGGCCGCGGTAGGTGGTCACGGCCTTGACCGCGCGTGTCATCGTGGCCACGGCGAGCGCGACGATCCCGCGAGCCGCCTCCTCCGCGGTGCAGCCGAGCGGGGTGGCCACGAGACGGTCGAGCGCGTCGCGGGACAGGCCCGCCGACAGCGTGATGGCACCGTCGCCGAGCCCCTCGGGGTTGAGGTAGCCGAGGACGAGGAGGGCGTCGGTCAGCGTGGGGTCGGTACCGCCCTGCCCGTAGCAGACCGGGCCGGGGTCGGCGCCCGCGCTGAGGGGGCCGACCGCGACCGTTCCCCGAGGATCGACGCTGACGATGCTGCCGCCGCCGGCACCGATCTCCGAGACGTCGATGAAGGGGAGCTTGATGGGATGGCCACCGCCCTTGACGAGCTTGCTGCTCAGGTTGATCCCGGCGCCCACCTCGTACTCGCTCGTGCGGACCGGCCGGCCGTTCTCGACCAAGGCTGCCTTGGCCGTCGTGCCGCCCAGGTCCAGCGAGATCAGCTGCCGGCGGCCTGTCAGGCGACCGAGGTGACTGCAGGCCATCACGCCGGCGGCGGGGCCGGACTCGACGAGATGGGCCGGGCGGCGTTCCGCCTGCTGCGGGGTCAGCGTCCCGCCGCTCGACTGCATCACCTCGAGCGGGCCCTCGATCCCGGCCTGGCGCAGCCGCCCGGCGAGCGCTCCCAGATAGCGAGCGGTGGTCGGCCCCACGTAGGCGTTGACGACCGCGGTGCTCGTCCGCTCGTACTCCCTGATCTCGGGGAGGATCTCGGACGAGCGCGTCACGTACACGTCGCGGCCGACCGCCGAGCGCACGATCTCCTCGACCCTGCGCTCGTGCCTGTCGTCGGCGTACGAGTGCAGGAGCGCGATCGCGATAGCCTCGACGCCCTCGGCGTGGAGGCGTTGTGCGACGGCGTCGACGGCAACCTCGTCGAGCTCACGCCAGACCTCTCCCCGTGGCCCGATCCGCTCGGGCACCTCGAAGCGCAGCCTGCGGGGAACGAGCGGAGGCGGATGCACGTACTGGATGTCGTAGAGCACCGGGATGCGCAGGCGGCGCATCTCCAGCACGTCGCGGAAGCCCTCGGTGGTGATCAGCGCGGTGCGGGCGCCACGGCCCTGGAGCACGGCGTTCGACGCGACCGTCGAGGCGTGGACGACACCCGCGATCTCGGAGGGTTGCGGGCCGCACTCCTCGAGCAGCGCCGTCGTCCCGGACATCACTCCGAGCGCGTAGTCGTGGGGTGTGGAGAGCACCTTCTTCGTCCACACCGTCCCGTCCTCCGCCAGCAGCACGACGTCGGTGAACGTCCCGCCGATGTCCACACCGAGACGCAGCGTCGAGGCTTCGGCGGTGGTCATCGAGCGTCCGCTTCCGAAGGCAGGCCGGAAGCCACTCGCTCCACCGCCCAGCGCATGCCGCTCTGCACTGCGTCCTCGGCGGCGGGGCCGTCGTTTCGCTCGCACGCTGCGAGGAACTCCCGGTAGCGCCCGACGGACTCGCGGAAGCGCTCGAGCGTGGAGAGGACGAGACGGTTGTAGCGGTCGGAGCGCCAGAACAGCCGCTCCACCTCGTCGACGAGGCGGTCGCGACCGGTCGTGCGGTAACAGGTCGCGTGGAACTCCCAGCGCAGCCGCAGGTACTCGTCCGTGCTCTGCTCCTCTGCGAGCCGGCGCAGCTCCCGCAGGAGCTTCTTCATGCGAACCGTCTCGGCCTTGCCGACGGTGACGGCGCCGAGCCGCGCCGCCAGCCCCTCGAGGCCGAGACGGGCGGCATAGATCTCCTCGAACCCCTCGCGCGTGAGGTGACTGACGATCGCGCGCCCCGTTCCGCCTACCTCGATCAGCCCCTCGCGCTCCAGCTGGCTGAGACCGGCCCGCACCGGGGTCGGCGAGACGCCGAGCTGCTTCGCCAGCTCGCGCTGCACGAGCGGCGTGCCGGCGGGAAGCTGGCCGGCGACGATCATCTCGCGCAAGGTGCGGGCCACCCGCAGCTCGATCGACTCGCGCTCCTCGAGTGGGGGAATCGGTGCGACCAGGCCTTCCATTCGCGGACAGTTTGCTCTACGCTCGCCTGCAGTGCAATTTGCTATTTCAAATCGCATCCAGGCATGCCCATGACCTCCCCGGCCACGGGCCGCATCGGCGTCGACGTCGGTGGCACCTTCACGGACGTTCTCCTCCACATGAACGACGGGCGGGTGCAGGTACGCAAGCTCCTCTCGACGCCGCCGAGCTACGACCTCGCGGTCGTCGAGGCCGTCTCCGGGCTCGCCGGCGGCGACCATCCGACCGCCGTAACCGAGGTCGTCCACGGCACCACGGTGGCGACGAATGCGGTGCTCCAGCGCCTGGGCGCCGAGACCGCGCTCATCACGACGCAGGGCTTCCGCGACGTTCTCGAGCTGCGGCGGCTGCGCATCCCGCACATGTACGACCTCTTCTGGCGCAAGCCGCCACCGCTTGTGGAGCGGCGGCTGCGCTTCGAGCTGGCTGAGCGGATGGCGGCGGACGGAACGGTCCTGCTGCCCCTCGACGATGCAGAGGTGCGCGAGCTGGCGGGCCGGCTGAGCGAGCTCGGGATCGACTCGATCGCGGTCTGCTTCCTCCACTCCTACCTCTACCCCGACCACGAGCGGCGGGTTGGCGCGATCCTCGGAGAGGAGCTGCCGGGGGCGACGGTTTCCCTGTCGAGCGAGATCCTGCGCGAGCAACGGGAGTACGAGCGGTCGGCAACGACAGTCGTCAACGCGTACGTGCGACCGTTGATGTCGTCGTACATCGAACGCATCCGCACCGGCCTGGACGGGATCGGACTTGGCGAGGCGCCTCTCCAGATCATGCAGTCGTCCGGCGGCATCATGTCCTCCGAGGACGCGAAGCTACGCCCGGTGTTCGCCCTCGAGTCGGGGCCGGCGGCCGGGGTCGTGGCGGCGCTCGGGATGGCAGAGCGGCTCGGCCTCCAGAACCTGATCGCGTTCGACATGGGGGGCACGACGGCAAAGGCGTCGCTGATCGAGAACGGTGCCATCGCCCGCGGTCGCGAGTACGAGGTCGGCGGCTCGATCTCCGCCGGCAGCCGGCTGATCCGCGGAGCAGGCGAGCTGTTGCGCATCCCGACGATAGACATCGCCGAGGTGGGTGCGGGTGGCGGCAGCATCGCCTGGCTCGATCCCGCCGGCGGGCTTCAGGTCGGGCCCCGGAGCGCGGGCGCCGACCCGGGGCCGGCCTGTTACGGCCGCGGCGGCGTCGAGCCTACCGTCACCGACGCCAACGTCGTCCTCGGCACGATCCCGCGAGGCCCGGTCGCCGACGGGCAGATCACGATCTCGGGCGAGCTCGCAGAGCAGGCGATCGCCCGGGTCGCCGAGCCCCTGGGGCTCTCCCTGGCCGAAGCGGCCGACGGCATCCATCGCATCGCGAATGCGCGCATGACCCGTGCGCTGCGCGCGGTCTCGTCGGAGAAGGGCCGCGATCCGCGCGAGTTCGCGATCATCGCCTACGGGGGCTCAGGCCCTGTGCATGCTTGTGGGCTCGCCGACGACCTCGGCGTCACGACGGTCGTGGTGCCTCCGGTGGCAGGGCTGTTCAGCGCCGTCGGCCTGCTCTTCGCGCGCCCCGAGTTCCATGAGGTGCGGTCCTGTCACCTCGACGTCGACACGGTCGATCCAGCGGCGATCTCGGCGCTCTTCGAGGAGATGGAGGCGCCGCTCGCCAATGCGTTCGCGGGGCGCGAGGAACCCAGCTGGGCGCGAACCGCGGACCTTCGCTACGGCGGGCAGAGCTGGGAGATCGAGGTGGAGTTGCCCCCGGGGCGGATCGACAGGGGGTTGCTCGCCGGGCTCCGCGCACGGTTCGAGGACGAGCACGAGGTGCTCTACGGCGTCCGCGGCCAGCCTGGCTCGCCGGTCGAGGTGCGAGCAGTTCGGCTGGCGGCGCTCGGGGCCTCGGCCGCGACGCCCACGTTCGACGCCGCCGACGCGTTCGTGCCGGATCGTGACGCGACGCGGCCCATGTGGGTTGGGGGCGAGGCGAGGCACGTTCCCGTCCGTGCCCGCGCCTCGATCGGGGGCGACCCCGTTTCCGGCCCGGTGCTCGTCGACGAGTACGACACGACCGTCGTCGTCCCCGACGGCTGGCAGGTCAGGCGTCACTTCGAGACGGGGACGCTCCTGCTCGAGAGGAGGGTCGGGCCGTGACCGTGCGCCCGTCGACCTCGCCCGATCCCGTGACCCTGCAGATCGTCGCGAACGCCCTCCAGTCGATCGCCGACGAGATGGCAACGACGATCGTCCGCACCGCGCACTCCACCGTTGTCCGCGACGGAATGGACTTCTCGGCCGCGCTGTGCGACGCCTGCGGCGAGACGATCGCACAGGCCGTCAGCGTCCCCTTCCACCTCGGCTCGATCCCGACAGCGATCGACTCGCTGCTCGACCGCTACGGCGACCGCCTGCGCCCCGGCGACGTCTTCATCATGAACGACCCCTTCGACGGGGGGATGCACCTGCAGGACATCTTCATCGTCAAGCCGGTGTATCTCGATGACGCGTTGCTCGGGTTCGCGGTCACGACCGCCCACCATGGCGACGTGGGCGGGCGCCTGCCGGGCTCGAGCGCGTGCGACAACACGGAGATCTTCCAGGAGGGCCTGCGGATGCCCTGGCTGCGCTTTTACGCCGAGGGCGAGCCCGTGGAGGAGGTGCACCGGCTGATCGAGGCGAACGTGCGCATCCCCCGGATGACGTTCGGCGACCTCGGCGCGCAGGTGGCGGCGTGCTCGGTTGCGGAACGCGAGCTGCGGGCGCTCGCGAAGCGACACGGGCACGAGCACCTGGCCGAGCTGACGGCGGCGCTGATCGACTACACCGAGCGACTCGTCCGGCAGGAGATCGCGACGTGGCCGGACGGCACCGCCTCCTTCACGGACTACCTCGGGTCGGACGGGGTGCAGGCGCGCGACGTTCCGATCACGGCGCGCGTCTCGATCGCCCGCGATTCGGTTGTCGCCGACCTGACCGACGCGGCGCCGATGGTGCGTGGATCGCTCAACAGCACCCGTTCGTTCGTGCTGGCGTGTGTCTACCAGGCGATCCGCTGCGCCATCACGGTCGAGGTGCCGAATACCGCGGGCGCCTTCCGCCCGATCACGGTTCTGACGAAGCCGGGGACGATCGCCGAGGTCGTGATGCCCGGGGCATCCTCGATGCGCGGCGTCACCGGGTTCCGTATCCTCGACGCCCTGAACGGCGCCCTGGCACAGCTGATCCCCGACCGGGTTCCGGCCGCAGGGGAAGGTGGGAACACGCTCGCCATCTTCGGTGCCAAGCGGCCGGGGAGTGACGAGCGATTCGTCTTCTACGAGCTCGTCGTGGGAACGTGGGGCGGCACCCCCACGTGGGACGGCAACGACGGTCTCACGAACCCGGCCAGCCTGGCTGCGAACATTCCGATCGAGGTGGCCGAGTCCGAGTTCCCCATCGTCGTCGAGCGCTACCGGCTCGTGCCCGACACGGGGGGTGCGGGTGAGCACCGGGGCGGCCTCGCGATCGAGCGCGTCTGGCGATGCCTGACCCCGGAGACGTCCTTGATCGTGCGCTCGGATCGCGCCGACCGGCCACCCTACGGCCTCGCCGGCGGCGGCAGCGGTGCACCGTCGAGCAACGTCCTTCTGCGCCCGGACGGGACCGAGGAGGTACTGCCGGCAATGTTCTCGACGACGATCGGAGAAGGCGACGTCTACGTCCACCGGATGGCCGGCGGCGGTGGCTGGGGCGATCCGCTCAGGCGCGATCCGACAGCTGTCGAGCACGACGTTCGCGACGGGAAGGTGAGCGCCGCGGCCGCGAGCAAGCTGTACGGCGTCGTGATCGGAACCGACGGGCTGGTCGCTGCTGCGGCAACGGCCGCCCTACGAGACGAGGGGAGAGGAACGTGATCGCCAAGGCAGATGCCGTCGTGATCGGAGCCGGGATCATGGGGGCGAGTACCGCGCACTTCCTGACAAAGCTGGGCTTCGGCGAAGTCGCGCTCGTCGAGAAGCGGAAGATCTGCGGCGGCTCGACCCAGTACTCGGCGGCGCATGTTCGGCAGCACTACTCGAACGAGGTCGGGATCCGGTTGGCGGTCCGGGGGGCGTCGATGTTCGCGAGGGCCGAGGAGGAGCTCGGCGGGTCGGCCGGCTTCCAGCAGATCGGCTACATGCTCTTCGCGCCCCCCGAAGAGGCGCAGGCGCTGCGCGACACCGTCGCCGTGCAGCAGGGCTTCGGCGTCGAAACGTCGACACTCGAGCCCGCTGAGGTCATGAGCCGCTGGCCCCAGCTTCAGCTCGACGGCGTCGGGCTCGCCTGCTTCGAGCCGACCTCCGGCTTCGCGGATCCCGTGCAGACGGTGGACTCGCTCGTCAGCTCGGCGAGGCGCAACGGACTTCACGTGTACGAGGGCTGTGAGGTGCTCGGAATCTCCACGGCGAGTGGACGAATCACGGGAGTCGTCACCGGGGACGGCGAGATCGCGACCGGCGTCGTGGTCAACGCCTGCGGCCCGTGGGGCGACCGGATCGGCCGGATGGTCGGAGTCGACTACCCGATCCTGTTCAGTCGCGAGCACGAGGCGATCTTCGACGCCCCGGTGCTGCAGGGGCCAGACGGGTTCGAGGGCTTCCCCGTGATCTCGGACGTCCCTCAGTGCTTCTACACCCGCCCGTACGTCGCCGGCAGGGTTCTCGTCGGTGAGGGATGGCCCAAGGAGCTGGAGCCCGTCGATCCCGAGACCTACGACGACGGCACCGACGAGGCGCACGTGCAGGCGATGGTGCCAAAGCTGCTGAACCGGATCCCGTCGCTCGCTCCCACGCTCACACAGCCGAACTACGGCGGCGCGTTCGTCACCGGCTACTCCGGCGTCTACGACATCACCGAGGACTGGTACCCGATCGTGGGCGAGGAGGAGGTCGGCGGCTACTACTCCTGCTTCGGCGGGAGCGGGCATGGATTCAAGATCGGCCCGGCGATCGGCGAGTCACTGGCCGCAACGATCGCGGGGCAGGATCCCCTGATCGACCTCTCGAGCCTCTCTGGCGCTCGCTTCTCGGAAGGCAGGACCTTCGGCTCGGTGTGGGGGCCTGGGAACCGCGCATGAGTCTCGACCCGATCACGTTCGAGGTGATTCGCAACGCCCTGGTCGCGGCGACCGACGAGATGGTGCTGACCCTGCGTCGGAGCGCGTACTCGACGAACATCAAGACGCGCTCGGATTTCTCCTGCGCGTTCTTCGACGCGGAGCTGCGCGCAGTTGCGCAGGGGTTCACCCAGCCGGTGCATCTCGGCTCGATGGTCGAGCAGGTACCGCATGCCGTGCGGAGCTATGGCCTGGAGCAACTGGGGCCGGGCGACGTGATCATCACGAACGACCCGTACCCGAGCGGCGTCCACCTGAACGACGTGAGCCTGATCTCACCGGTCTTCACCGAGGGCGCCCTGCTCGGGTACGTCGCGAATCTCGCGCATCACGTGGACGTGGGCGGCGGGGCACCCGCGAGCATCGGGGCGTTCAGGGAGGTCTTCCAGGAGGGCGTGATCATCCCACCCGTGAAGGTGGTCGAGGCGGGTCGGATCGTCGACGACGTGTTCGCCCTGATCCTGGCCCAGATCCGCTCCAAGCACGAGACGGCAGGCGACTTCCGCGCCCAGATCGCAGCCAATGCGACGGGTGCGCGCAGGCTCGAGGCGCTCGTCGCGCGTCATGGCCATCCCACTACTGTCGCCGCGATGCAGGAGCTTCTCGACTACACGGAGCGACGCACCCGCGCGGAGATAGCTGCCCTGCCTCAGGGCGTGTTCGAGGCGGAGGGCTCGGTCGACACGGACGGCTACACGGACGAAGCGGTGCGGCTCTGCGCTCGCGTCGAGATCACGGACGACGGCGTCTCCTTCGACCTGACGGGCAGCGACCCGCAACGAAGGGCGCCCGTCAACTCCACCTATGCCCAGACGTTCTCCGCCTGCGCCTACGCGCTCAAGTGCCTGGTCGATCCCGATCTGCCGGTGAACGACGGCTTCTACCGTCTGCTCCGGCTCGACGCCCCCCGGGGGAGCGTCACCAACTGCACCTGGCCTTCGCCGGTCGTCGGCGGCTGGGAGACCCAGACCCGGCTCGTCGACGTCATCTTCCGTGCCCTCCTGCCCGCGCTGCCGGCTCGGCTCCCGGCGGGCACGAAGGCCATGATGTGCCACGCGGGCTTCGGCGGAGTCGACCCCGTCACGAACGAGTACACCTGCTTCCTCGAGACGTTCGGCGGTGGCTACGGCGGCCGTCAGTCGAGCGACGGCCCCGACGCGGTTCAGACGCACGGCCAGAACACGGAGAACGCCCCGGTCGAAGAGACCGAGCTGAACTATCCGGTTCGTGTCGTGCGACTGTCGCTCGTCGACGATTCGGAAGGCCCCGGGCGATTCCGTGGAGGGCTCGGTCTGCGCAAGGACTTCCTCTTCGAGCGCCCGACGACGTTCACGGTGCTCTCCGACCGGACGTCGGCCGGCCCGGCCGGTGCCTTCGGAGGTCACGCCGGCAAGGTCGCCGAATACGTGTTGATCCGCGGCGGGGAGGAGCGGAGGCTGCCGGCGAAGGGGACGGTGGATCTCCTCGGCGGAGACGTGGTCAGCTACCGCACCTGCGGCGGCGGGGGCTACGGGCCGCCGGAAGAGCGAGACCCCGAGCGCGTGCTCCGCGACGTGCTGGAGGGGAAGGTCAGCGCCGAGCGGGCCCGCGAGGTCTACCGGGTGGCGGTCAGCGGTCGGGAGCTCGACGCAGCGGCGACGGCGGAGCTGCGCGGATGAGCGCCGCCGTCGACCCGATCTCGTTCGAGGTGATCAGGAACGCGCTGGTCGCCGCGACCGACGAGATGGTGCTCGCGCTCAAGCGCAGCGCCTATTCCACGAACATCAAGACGCGCTCGGACTTCTCGTGTGCCTTCTTCGACAAGGAGCTGCGCTCGGTCGCGCAGGCGTTCACGCAGCCGGTGCATCTGGGCTCGATGGTTCAGCAGGTGCCGCACGCGATCCGGCGCTACGGCGCGGACAACCTCGGGCCGGGCGACGCGATCGTCACCAACGACCCCCACCCGAGCGGCGTCCACCTGAACGACGTGAGCCTGATCTCGCCGGTCTACGTGGACGGCACGCTCCTCGGTTATGTGGCCAACCTCGCCCATCACGTGGACGTAGGAGGGGGCGCGCCTGCCTCGATCGGCGCCTTCCAGGAGGTGTTCCAGGAGGGCGTGATCATCCCTCCGGTGAAGCTCGTCCAGGCCGGGAAGATCCTGGACGACGTCTTCCGCCTCATCCTCGCCCAGATCCGCTCCAAGCACGAGACGGCGGGCGACTTCCGAGCCCAGATGGCGGCCAACGCGACGGGCGTGCGGCGGATCACTGCGCTCTCCGACCGCCACGGTCGCGAGACCCTGCTCGCCACGATGGACGAGCTGCTCGAGTACACGGAGCGGCGGGTGCGTGCGGAGCTAGCCCAGCTCGCACCCGGGACGTACGCGGCAGAGGGCACCGTGGACAACGACGGCTACACCGATCGCCCGGTCCACCTCCAGGTCCGGATCGAGATCACCCATGACGGCGTTCACTTCGATACCTCCGGGTCGGATTCGCAGCGGCGCGCGCCGGTCAACTCGACGTTCGCGATGAGCTTCTCCGCCTGCGCCTACGCGCTCAAGTGCCTGATCGACGCCGACCTGCCGGTGAACGACGGCTTCTACCGGTTGTTCAGCTTGAACGCGCCGGAGGGCACGGTCACCAACTGCTCATGGCCCGCACCCGTGGTCGGCGGCTGGGAGACCCAGACCCGTCTCGTCGAGGTCATGTTCCGGGCGCTGCTGCCCGCCTTCCCCGAACGGCTCCCGGCGGGGACGAAGGGCATGATGTGCCAGGCGGGCTTCGGCTCCCTCGACGTCGCCAGGGGACGCTACACCTGCTTCTACGAGGCGCTTGCGGGAGGGTACGGCGGTCGCTACGGGAGCGACGGCCCGGACGCGGTCCAGGCCCACGGCCAGAACACGGAGAACGCGCCGATCGAGGAGACGGAGCTGAACTACCCGGTGCAGATCGCGCAGCTCTCGCTCGTCGAGGACTCCGAAGGTCCAGGCCGCTTCCGCGGCGGGCTCGGGTTGCGCAAGGACTTCCGCGTCCTTGCGCCGACGACGTTCACGATCCTCGCCGACCGCGACCGGAAGGGCCCCTGGGGTGCCCTCGGCGGCCACGACGCGCGCGTCGCCGAGTACGTGCTGATTCACGACGGTGTCGAGACTCGTCTCGGCTCGAAGAGCACGACCGAGCTCGTCGCGGGCGACATCATGAGCGTGCGCAGCTGCGGCGGCGGCGGGTACGGACCGCCGGAGGAGCGCGATCCCGAGCGCGTGCTGCGCGACGTGCTCGAGGGCAAGGTCAGCGTGGAGCGGGCGCGTGAGGAGTATCGCGTGGTGATCGAGGAGCGCCGGCTCGACGAGGCGGCCACCAGGGAACTGAGGAGAGGAGCGCCATGAGCGTGCGCCTGGCGATCGACATCGGAGGAACGTTCACCGACGCCACCCTGATCGACGAGGAGACCGGCGAGGTCGCGATCGCGAAGGTGCTGACGACCCCTGCCGACCCGTCCGAGGGGTTCATGCAGGCGGTCGACCGGGCGCTGGCCGAGGGGGGTGTCGCGGCGGGCCAGGTCAGCTTCGTCGTCCACGCGACGACGGTGGCGACGAACGCGATCATCGAGGGCAACATCGCGCGCAGCGGCTTCGTCACGACCGACGGCTTCCGCGACCTCCTCGAGATAGCCCGGCAGGTGCGCCCGACGCTCTACGACACACAGTTCGAAAAGGCGAAGCCCCTGGTGCCGCGTGACCGTGCCGTCGTCGTCGGCGAGCGGGTCGGCCCCAAGGGCGAGGTGCTCCGGCCTCTCGAGGACGACACAGTGCGCGACGCCGCCGCGATTCTCCGACGCGAACGCGTCGAGTCCGTGGCCGTCTGCCTGCTCCACGCGTACGTCAACCCGGAGCACGAGCAGCGCGTCGGAGCGATCCTCGCGGAGGAGCTCCCCGGTATCCCAATCTCCCTCTCGTCGGAGGTGGCGCCCGAGTTCCGGGAATACCTGCGTGCGTCGACGACGGTGATCAACGCGGTCATTCGCCCCGTGGTCGAGCGCTACCTGCAGGGGATCGAGAGCAGGCTGGCCGCCGCAGGTGTCCAGGCGAAGCTGCTCGTGATGCAGTCCAGCGGTGGCATCTTCGGCGCGGACGCCGCGAGCGTCCGTCCCGTGTTCATGGTCGAGTCGGGCCCCGCTGCCGGGGTGATCGCCTCGGCCCATCTCGGCGAGACGCTCGGCCGGCCGGACATCCTCTCCTTCGACATGGGCGGCACGACGGCCAAGGTCGGGCTGATCCAGGGTGGCCGGCCCTCGGTGACGAAGGACTACAACGTCGGCGGGCACGCCGGCGCGGGGATCGGCGGCATGTCGCTCTCCGGCTATCCCGTCCGGACGCCCGTAGTCGACCTCGTAGAGATCGGGGCGGGGGGCGGCTCGATCGCGTGGGTCGACTCGGGCGGGCTGATGCGCGTGGGGCCTCGTAGCGCCGGAGCCGATCCCGGCCCCGTGTGTTACCGGCGCGGCGGCGTCGAGCCCACGGTGACCGATGCGAACGTCGTCCTCGGCCGGCTCAACCCGACGTACTTCCTCGGCGGCGAGATCTCACTCGACGTGGACGGCGCCGCGCGGGCGATCGAGGAGCGCTGCGCCGGCCCGCTCGGGCTCAGCGTCACCGAGGCGGCGAACGGCATCGTCGAGATCGCCAACGCGGCCATGGTCAACGCGCTTCACCTGATCTCCGTGCAGCGCGGGTACGACCCGCGCGACTTCGTCCTCGTCGGCTTCGGCGGAGCGGGTCCGGTGCACGCGAACGCGATGGCGCGCGATGCCGAGATGCCGACGCTGCTGATTCCCCGCAGCCCCGGCATCTTCTCCGCCACGGGGCTCCTGACGACCGATCTCAAGCGCGATACGGCAGTCACGATCATGCGTCGCCTCGACGATCTCGACCAGCAGGAGGTCGCTGCGGCGTTCGCCTCGCTCGAGGCTGCCGGACGGGCCGAGCTCGAGGGGGAGGGCCTTGGCGGCGACGCGATCGCGTTCGTCCGGCAGATCGACCTGCGGTACGTCGGGCAGAGCTACGAGTTGACGGTGCCGGCAGGCGAAGGGCTGCTGGAGCGATTCCACGCCGAGCACGATCGGACGTACGGCTTCAATGCCCCCGCGGAGCCCGTAGAGGTCGTGAGCCTGCGGTTGACGAGCATCGGCAAGATCGCGAAGCCACCGGCTCGCCTTCTGGAGCCGGGCGAGTGTCCCGAGCCCAAGGAGCGGAGACCCGTCTACTTCGCGGAGGCGGGAGACTACGTCGACTGTCCGATCTACGATCGCTATGCGCTCCCGGCGGGCGCGCGGCTCAACGGCCCCGCGATCGTCGAGGAGTTCGATTCGACCACCGTCGTGCACCCGCATTTCGGCGTCACGGTCGACGACGTTGGCAACCTGATCATCCAGAGGGAGGCAGCGTGAGCGCGCAGGCTGAGTACGGGATCGTCCTCTCGAAGAACGTCATGGTCGCGATGCGAGACGGCGTCCGCCTCGCCTTCGACATCTACCGGCCGGCACGTGACGGTGCCTTCGTCGAGGGCAGGTTTCCGACGATCATGCTTCACACGCCCTACGACAAGACCGACAAGCGGTACAGCGAGATCGCCGACTACTTCGTCCCGAAGGGATACAACGTCGTGCTGATCGACCTGCGGGATCGCTATTGCTCCGAGGGATCGGGCGTCTACTTCCACGCGGCCACGCCGCACACCGGTCGGGACGGCTACGACATCTGCGAGTGGATCGCGGCCCAGCCGTGGTCGAACGGCCGGATCGGCACGGTCGGCAGCTCGTACGCGGCGATCACCCAGGTGCGTACCGCACTCGAGAGCCCGCCGCACCTGACGGCGATCTGGCCGGACGTCGTCCCGACGAACAGCTTTCAGAACCAGTGTCGTGAGGGCGGCGCCATGCAACAACACATGTTCTGGGCACTCTTCATCCACGCCCAGGATGCGCAGGACATCGCGGACGACCCCGAGAAGCAGCGTGACGTCTGGAACGACCTCCGCGACCTGCGGCAGCTGTTCGGAGCGACACCGTGGAAGCGCGGCCAGACGGCTCTCCGGCACGTGCCGCCGCTCGAGGACTCGCTGCTCGACTACTACACGCGCGGCACCTACGACGACTACTGGCAGCGGATCGAGCACGACTACACGAGGTACTGGGATCAGCACGCCGACATCCCGGCGACGATGTCGACCGGCTGGTACGACCCGTTCCCGGCCGCCGACAGCGAGTACTTCGCGGCGATGACGGCGAAGAAGAGCGCCCCGCAACGGCTCGTGATCGGCCCGTGGAGCCATGTCGGCATGCGCGGCAACGCGACGTTCTGCCTCGACGTCGATTTCGGCCCGGAGAGCGCGTGGGGCGTGAAGCGGTACTTCGACGAGCAGCTCGAGTTCTTCAACCGGTGGCTGCCGGACGGCGCCACGGGACAGCCGGAAGCCGAGGCGCCCGTGCGCATCTTCGTGATGGGCGGGGGCTCCGGCCGCAAGACCGCGGAGGGCAAGCTCGATCACGGCGGGGAGTGGCGGGAGGAGTGGGAGTGGCCGCTCGCGCGCCGGGTGGAGACCGCGTACTACCTCCACGGCGACGGTTCGCTGTCGACCGCCGTGCCGCCTGCCGACTCGGAGCCGCGCCGCTTCACGTTCGATCCGGCCCATCCGGTCCCCACGGTCGGGGGCCTCCATTGCGCGATCGGCGAGCTGCCGGCCGAGGGTGCCGGGATGGAGCAGGCGTGGGCTCGGTTCCTCAGCCCTGTGTTGCGGCTGCGCGACCTGCTCACGCCGGGTCCCACCGACCAGGCCGAGTCGCCGGCGGTCTTCGGCTCCGAGGAGCCGTACCCGCGCCTGTCCGAGCGGCCCGACGTGCTCGTCTTCCAGACGGAGCCGCTTGCTGAGCCCGTCGAGGTGACTGGGCGGACGACGGTGCATCTCTGGATCTCCTCGAGTGCGCTCGATACCGACTTCACCGCGAAGCTCGTCGACGTCCACCCGGCCAACGAGGACTATCCCGAGGGCTACGACATGCTGCTCAACGACTCCGTGATCCGCTGCCGCTACCGGGAGGGCTTCGACCGAGAGGTACTGCTCGAGCCGGGGGTTCCCGTGCCGGTCACGATCGCCCTGCCGCCGACGAGCAACCTGTTCGCTATCGGCCATCGGATCCGGGTGGACATCTCCTCGTCCAACTGGCCGCGCCTCGACGTCAACCCGAACACTGGCGAGCCGATGGGGCGCCACACGCATCAGGTGGTCGCGGAGCAGACGGTGTACGTCGATGCGGAGCGCGCTTCCCACATCATGCTGCCGGTGATCCCGCGCTGACCGGCGAGGCGACAGCCGGGATCGAGTGGCGGGAGGTGCCCGCCGGGGAGTTCACGATGGGCAGCGACGCCGTTGCCGCGTTCGCTCCCGATCCGGACGAGGCGCCGCGCCACCACGTCTCCTGTTCGGCATTCTCGATCGGCCGCACGCCGGTGACGAACGCGCAGTACCGTCTCTTCGTCGACGCGTCGGGCCACCCCGCGCCCTCGCACTGGCCCGGTGGCGAGATTCCAGCGGGCCGCGAGTTGCATCCCGTCACCTACGTCTCGCACGCCGACGCCGCCGCGTTCTGTCGCTGGGCCGGTGGGTGGCTCCCGACCGAGGTGGAGTGGGAACGGGCAGCCCGCGGGGACGACGGTCGCGCCTGGCCTTGGGGTGACGAGGCTCCCGCACCGGACCTCGCGACGTTCGCGACGACGGACACCTCGCCCGTCGGGTCGCATCCGCGGGGGGCAGGTCCGTTCGGAGCGCTCGACCTGGCGGGGAACGCCTGGGAATGGACGGCGAGCGCGCTAAGGCCGTACCCCTACGACGCGGGGGACGGCCGGGAGGGCGAGGCCTCGGCCTCGCCCAGGGTCGTTCGCGGCGGCGCCTACATCCACGGGCCGGGCGAGATTCGCTGCTCCTTCCGCCACGGCCAGCTGCCGGGAACGGTCGACCACTACGTCGGGTTCCGTCTCGTGTGCGAACCAGGAGCGCGGCTCGCCCTCGAGTTGGATGTCGCCGACGTGCCGGCAGGGGCGGTCCTGCTCGGCAACGACTCACGCCCGTCCTCCGGGCCGGCTCTCGCGGACGAGACCCCGCGTCACACCGTCGCGGTCGCGGCGGTGCTTCTCTCCGCGACGCCGGTGACGAACGTCCAGTACCTCGCGTTCGTCCGTGCGACCGGCCACCCAGCACCTCCGCACTGGAGTGACGGCGCACCGCCAGCGGCGCTTGTCGACCACCCCGTCACGTACGTCGACTGGTTCGATGCCCGGGCCTTCTGCGTCTGGGCGGGCGCCCGCCTGCCGACCGAGGCCGAGTGGGAGAAGGCGGCCCGCGGAACGGATGCGCGCCTGTATCCCTGGGGCTCGAAGGAGGCCGACAGCACGCTCGCCAACTTCGGTGGCGGGTCGAAGCACGGCGCGACGACGCCGGTCGCGGCGCATCCGAACGGCGCGAGCCCGTACCGTTTGCTCGACCTGGCGGGAAACACCTGGGAATGGGTGAGCAGCGCCTACGAGCCCTATCCGTTCCGCGCCGACGACAGGCGCGAGGACCCGATGTCGAGTGCGCTTCGGGTGCTGCGAGGCGGCTCCTACGCGAGCAGAAGCCCCCTCTACCTCCGTGGTGCGATGCGGAGCCGCAGCTTCCCCGGGCGCCGCTCGGCCCATATTGGCTTCCGTGCCGCCCGCTCTCCCCTCGACTGAGGCTCATCGTTCGACGCAACCGTCACGGTCACGGTCGTACGAGATCCGTGCTCGACCGTCGCCCCCGCCGGCACCGGGCCGGAACACCGTTCCGTCAGGACCGAATCCCGAGCCCCCGCCTCCGTGGCCGCCGCTGAAGGAGCCGCTCCCCCCGCCTCCGCCACCGCCGAAGAGCCCGCCTCCGCCTCCGCCACCACCGCTCGTGCCGCCCGAGGCGCCGTTGCCTCCGAGCCCGAGCACGCCCGCTGTCGCCGTTACGGCGAGATCCGGAGCGTTCCGGCCGGGGTTTCCGCCCGCCGTCTGGGTCGCGCCCCGCCCACCCGTCGCCGGGTTCGCAGTCCCGAGGGAAGCTGCGCCGTTGTGCCCGGCGAGACCGCCTCCGTTGCCACCGCCCATTCCGAGCGGGCCGCCGATCCCGCCACCGGCGCCTCCCGACCCTCCGGCGGCGACGATGATCCGGTGCTCGAGGCCGACTCCGCCGCGGCGGATGTCGGTCGCTCCCGCCTCCGCCGCCGCCCGCCTTGCCGGCGCCGTCTTCATTCCCGAAGGCCTCGCCGCCGTCGCCGCCGCCGTTCCAGCCGCCGACGCCCGGTGTCGACCCGACCGCCTCGCCGCCCCAGCCGCCAACGTTGACGCGGATGGCCGCTCCGGGCTTCACCGTGACGACGGCCATGGCCTCCGCGCCGGCACCCGGCGTGCCTGCTGTCCCGCCCTGGCCACCGGCTCCTCCGACGAGGTCGATCCGAAGACGGCAGATCCCGGCAGGCACCACGTAGGTCTGGGGCGATCCCGTGAACTCGAGCCGGGTCGCAACGCGGGAATCCGGTCGCGTCAGCACCCACCCGGGCGCTCCGACGGCCACGGCTGCGATAACGAGATACGCCCAGCGACGGTTCAGCTTCGGCGTCATGGGTGTCGCCTTCCGACACCGGGGTGGGCGGTTGCCCGGGGTGTGCTTGCAGTCATTGCAATCGCTCCTTGCCGTGGGTGGGGGTCTCGATCTGTGACCCCACTGACCTTCGGCGCTGACGCTTCAGCGGCGGTAGAGCGCGGGTGGAGAACCAGTGCAGCGGGCGCCTCGTCTCCAGGGCGAAGGAGTGCTACGTTCGGCGCGAGCCTTCATGGACTTCCGCATACTCGGGCCGCTCGAAGTCGTCGCCGATGGCCGCGTCGTCGCGCTTGACGCGGCGAAGCCGCGTGCGCTGCTCGCGATCCTGCTTCTGCACGCGGGCGAGCCGGTGTCCCGTGACCGGCTGATCGAGGATCTCTGGGACGGCCTCCCGCCCGCCACGGCAGGGAAGGTCCTGCAGACCTACGTCTCCCAGCTCCGCAAGGCGCTCGGCAGCGATGTGATCGTCACCGGGCCGGCGGGGTACGAGCTCGTCGTCGAGCCGGACGGTTTCGACTTGCATCGCTTCGAGCGGCTCGTGTCTGAAGCACGGGGGAGCGAGCCGGCGGTCGCGACGGAGCGTCTGCGCGAGGCGCTCGCGCTCTGGCGCGGCCCGCCGCTTGCCGACTTCGCCTACGAGCGGTGGGCGCAGGCCGAGATCGGCCGACTCACCGAGCTTCGCCTCTCGACGCTTCAGGATCGCGTCGACGCGGATCTTGCCTGCGGCCGCGGCCGCGACCTCGTCGGCGAGCTTGAGCAGCTGGTCTCTGAGCACCCGCTCTCGGAGCGCCTGCGCGGTCAGTTGATGCTCGCGCTCTACCGCTCGGACAGGCAGGCGGAGGCTCTCGCGGCCTACCGGGAGGCGCGGGAGACGCTGGTCGAGACGCTCGGGATCGAGCCGGGAGGTGCGCTGCGGCAGCTCGAGCGGGCGATACTCGACCAGGACCCGGCACTGGACGTCGCACCGCTCACGCAGCCGGCCGCCGGGCCGGTGCGGCCGCCATCGAGCCTGCGTGCGCGATCGACCTCGTTCATCGGCCGCAGGCACGAGCTGCGCGAGATCCGCGTACTCCTTCAGCGAGATGACGTGCGGCTTGTGACGTTGACGGGGCCGGGTGGGTCGGGGAAGACGCGCCTCGCCGTCGAGGCGACGGACGGCCTCAGTGATCAGTTTCCGGACGGCGTCGTGCTGGTCGACCTCGCTCCGATCAGCGACCCGGATCTCGTGGCCGCCGCGATTGCCGACGCGCTCGGCCTTGGCGAGCGGCCGGGGCAAGAGCGGACGGAGGTACTGGTCGCCCACCTGCGCCATCGGCAGTCGTTGCTCGTGCTCGACAACTTCGAGCAGCTGCTCACAGCAGCGCCCCTGCTCGCCGAGCTACTCGGTGCCGCACCTCGCTTGCTGATCCTCGTCACGAGCCGCGCGCCGCTCGACCTTCCCGAGGAGCAGATCTACCCGGTGCCTGCTCTCAAGCTTCCCGACCCGACTCGCACCCTGCAGATCGGCCCTCTGGGCCGGATCGAGGCAGTGCGGCTCTTCGTCGAGCGCGCACGCGATGCACGGCCCGACTTCGAGTTCTCAGAGGCAAACGCCGACGCGATCGCGGAGCTGTGCCGTCGCATGGACGGACTGCCGCTCGCGCTCGAGCTGGCCGCCGCGCGGATCAAGCTGCTCGCCCCGAGTGCAATCCTCGAGCGTCTCGGCGGCAGGCTCGACCTCCTGAAGGCCGCTCCCGGCTCCGGCATGCCCGAGCGGCACCGGACGTTGCGTGCCGCGACGGAATGGAGCTGCGACCTTCTCACGGCGGAGGAGCAGGCGCTGTTCACGAGCCTCTCCGTCTTTGTCGGCGGGTTCACCCTCGACGGCGCCGGGGCGGTTGCCGGAGAGATCGGACTCGACGTGGTCGACGGTGTGGAGTCGCTCTTGAACTCCAGCCTGCTCCAGACGGAGCCGATGGCGGGTGGTGAGCCGCGCTTCGGGATGCTGGAGACGATCCGCGCGTACGCGCTCGAACGACTATCCGAGCGCGGAGACGAAGAAGAGGTGCGCCGCCGCCACGCTGGTCTCTATCGTACGCTCGCAGAAGCGGCCGAGCCCGCACTTCTCGGACCAAACCAGCTGCGCTGGCTCGAGCGGCTCGATGCAGAGCTCGCCAACATCCGCGCCGCGCTCAGCTGGGCTGCGGAGAGTGGCGAGGCGGAGACGGGGCTCCGGATCGGTGCGGCGCTCTGGCGTTACTGGCAGCTGCGAGGATCCGTGGCGGAGGGTCGCGAGCATCTCGAACGGTCGCTGGCCCAAGGCTCCGGGTCGGAGCTGGCACGGAGGATGGCTCAGGCGCGGGTTGCGTGTCTTGCCCTCATACAAGGAGACCACGAGGCGGTGCGCCGAATCGGTGAGGCGAGCCTGCTCAACTTCCGTAGGACAGGCGACGACCGGGAGCTCGCACTGATGCTCGGCGTCCTTTGCCTTTCCGCTCTGGCGACGGGTGACGTCGACCGAGCACACGGGCTCGCCGACGAGGGCAGGGAGGTTGCACGGCGAGCCGGCGATCCTTCGACCGAGGCGTATGCCGCCATGCACGCCGGCGCTGTGTTTGCGCATCGGGGGGAGTTCGACGAGGCCGAGCGCCTCCTCGCCGAGAGCGTGCGCGCGGCGCGTCAACTCGGGAACGTCCGCAGCGTCGCGATGTGGACCAGGGCACTCGGCGGGATCGCGCTGAGGCGGGGCGACTACTCGCGGGCGCGTCTGCTCCTCGAGGAGAGCCTCGAAGTCAACCGTTCGCTCGGCGACCAGTGGGGAATCTCTCACTGTCTCTCGAGACTCGCACTCGTGTCTCTGGAAGTACGCGAACACGATGAGTCATGGCGCCTGGCCGCGGAGAGCCTCGCGATCGATCGGGAGGGTGGCGACCGGCCCGGGCAACTCTTCAACTTCGAGGTTCTGGCAGGGCTCGCTGCGGCAGACGGTCGCCCCGAGCGCGCCGTCCGCCTGTGCGCGTGCGCAAGCGTGTTCCGCGAGGCCGCGGAAAGCAGAACAGTGGAGTTCGGCTGGCGCGACCACGAGCGGCTCGTCCGCCACCTCCGTTCCGTGCTAGGCGAGGAGGCATTCGCCGAGGCATGGGAGCAGGGACGGGCGATGACGCTCGACGGGGCGCTCGACTACGCGCTCGAGGGAGACGCTGACTCGGAGCCCGCATAGGAAGCGGTACCATCTATATGGTATCGTTATGGTATGAGGTCGACCATCGACAAGGCAGGGCGACTCGTCGTCCCCAAGGCGCTGCGAGACCGGATCGGGCTTCGTGCCGGTGCCGTCGAGCTGACGGAGGATGGAACTGGCATCAGGATCGAGCCGGTGGCGGGGGAAGGCCTGGTCGAAGAGGCTGGGCGGCTCGTCATTCCCGCTTCGGGCGTCGGTGTCGATGACGAGCTCGTCCGGGCACTTCGCGATGCCGACCGGCGCTGACGCGGCTCCGCCTCCCGAGCTTCTCGTCGACACGAGCGTGGCGGTGGCGCTCGTCGTAGCCGACCACGACCACCACTCAACGGTCACAGCCGCGATCGGAGCGAGGCGTCTCGGCCTGGCAGGTCACGCAGCCTTCGAGACGTTCTCTGTCCTCACGAGACTGCCGGCGCCGGCCCGGCGCGAGCCGAAGGTCGTCGAGCAGGTGATCCGGGCCGGATTCCCGGCGTCGCGCTTTCTCGGCGCCGACGAGACCGCCGCCTTGCTCGAGCGACTTGCAGGGCTCGGCATCGCAGGAGGCGCCGTCTACGACGCGCTGGTGGGCGCCGTTGCCGTAGCGCACAACCTCCCGCTCGCGACCCGCGACGCGCGCGCGGTCGATGTCTACCGGGCGCTCGACGTCGAGATCGAGCTGCTCGATTGAACGCCGAGGTGGTCCGCCGGCTGGCGTTGCATCATCCCCATGACCAACGACCCTAGGAGCCTCTGATGATCGAGCACGTCGACGACGCGCGGCTACGCGACCTCACCCTGGAGCTCGTGCGGGTGGAGAGCCCCACCGGCGACACGGCAGACGCCGCGCGTCTCTACGCCGAGCGGCTGCGCGACGCGGGGCTCGAGGTGGACGTCCTCGACGAGCCGTTCCCGGCCACACCGATCGTCGTCGGCAGGCTCGCCGGGGGGCTGCCGGGACCGAGGATCGTCCTCAACGGTCACCTCGACACGGTTCCGATCCCGCACGAGGCGCCGCGCCTCGACGGCGATCTCGTGCGCGGACGCGGGTCGGCGGACATGAAGGGCGCCCTGGTCTGCGCTCTCGAGGCGGTACGGATCGCCGGCGGGAATCGCCCGTTCCCGGGCGAGCTCGTCGTGATCGCGATCGGCCTCCACGAGGCACCCGGTGGACGGGGTGAGGATCTCACGTGGCTCCTCTCGGACGGAGGCTTCGAGGCGGACCTCGCGATCGTCTGCGAGCTCGGGGCGCACACGCTGCCGATCGCGCACATGGGTCAGGCGACCGTCGAGATCACGATCACCCGTCCGGGGATTGCGACGCACGAGTTGCAGACGCCGGCGGGTACGCCGAACCCGCTGCTCGTCGCAGCGCGCGTGGTAGAGGCGATGCGGAGCTGGTCGGAGGAGCGCGCGGCAACCGAGCATCCCTGGGTGGGAGCGGAGACGATGTTCGTCGGCGAGCTCCACGGTGGCGACTTCTACAACCGCCACGCCGCCTCGTGCCGCGTGGTCGGCACCCGGCGCTGGGTGCCCGGGAACACGCTTCCTGAGGTGCGTGCGGAGTTCGAGGCGCTGCTTGCTCCGATAGCCGACGCGGAGGGCTGCACGATCGATCTCGACCTCCGCCTCGTGCGTGACGCCTACGGGATCGACCCGGAGCACCCGCTTGTGCGTGCGCTGCAGGGAGCTTACGAGGACGTCACGGGGATGGCGCTGGAGCCGGTCGGGCTCAAGCTCGTGGCCGACGGCGCGGTGTTCCAGGCGGTCGGCGGGATTCCGACCGTGTACCACGGCCCGCTTGGTAACGGTGCGCATGCCGACGAGGAGTCGATGCCGGTCGGAGAGCTCGTCCGCGCGACGAAGGTCTACCTGCGCATGCTGGAGCGGCTCTGGGCCGACGCGTGACGAACACGTCCTACGCGGAGCGGAGGGGGCGGTTCCGCTGGGAGTGCCACCGGAACTCAGCCTCAGAGCGCGGGGAAATCGTCAAGGCTTCGTGCTCATCAGACCGAAAGTCCCTCACTAGGGCTTATCCCGGTAGGCCGGGCGCGCTGCGGGGCCCTTCCGCCTGGATCCACCGCTTGGCGTGATCGCGGGGCGCCTGCCAGGCTGTCCGCGCGCGGAGCGCACCGCCCGGGTGCAAGCCCTCCACGCTCTTGCGGAGGGGTCGCGCCCGGTCGGGGAGCGCCCTGGCGGGCCTGGCAGGATGCACCGCCCGCGCCAATCGGTGGATCCAGGTTCAGGGCCACGCCAGGAGTTCGTCCCTTGACGAGGGCCGGACTCACCGCTCGAGATGACCGATTACTGGTCGAGCCTCCACTCCTCGCGAGGCCCTGAAAGGGCCCCGCATGACGCCGTGCCGACGCCTAGCGGGATAGGCGGCGCACGGCGTCTACCCCGCGGACGAGCCGCCACCATGGGTCGACGATGCCGAACGCCTACGAAGGCGCGGCTACGAACGAGAGCAACCCGACGGGCCTGGACGATAGCCAGGAGCGGTCGTCGCCGCGACCCACCAGGAGTCGCGCTGGGACTTCATTCCGTTCCCGGACGCTGGGTCAGGCACGTGAGCGTGTACCGCGCGGCCGTTCAGTGTCGCGGCACGATCAGGATCTTGCCCGATCGTCCGCCGCTCGCTGCGGCCGCGACCGCTTCCTTGATTTCGCTGACGTCGTAGGCGGCGTGGATGGGCGCGTACAGCTGGCCCTCGGCGATGAGCCTGGTGATCTCGCCGACGACCGCAACGCGCTGCTGTTCAGGCGTGTGCCGAAACCAGCTGGCGAGCCAGAACCCGCGCACGGTCAGGTCGCGGAAGATGAAGGCGCTCGGGTCGACCGCACAGGGCTCACCGCTCATGCGGCCGTAGTTGACCAGGGTTGCGCTCTGGCACAGGCAGTCCGCCAGGCGGCCGGTCACGGCCCCGCCAACTGCATCGATGCCAAGGCGGATCTTCGCACCGCCGGTCGCCTCGGAAACGCGTTCCGCCAGGTCATCGCCGTCGACCAGGACGAGGTCGCCGCCCGCCTCGCGTACAACCGCGACCGCGTCCTCCCGCCGCAGCACGTTTACGGTCCTGTGGCCGCGGTGCCTGGCCAGTTGCACCAGGTACAGGCCCACTGCCGAGTTGGCCGCGTTCTGGACGACCCACTCGTCCGGCCCAAGGCTGACGAACTCGCTCAGCAGCAGCCCCGCCGTCGGCGGATTGATCGTCATCATCGCCAGCTGCTGTGGGTCGGCCTCGTTCGGCAGCTGCACAAGCTCCTTGGCATCGGCAACGACGTGGGTGGACCAGCTGCCGCAGCCGACCGGCAGCAAGACCAACTGGCCGACCGCGGGGCCCTGGGTGTCCGCGGCAAGTTCCGCAACCCGCCCGACCCCTTCGCGACCCCCGATTGCCGGCAGCGACGGCAACTGGCCATATTCGCCGGTCAGGGTCAGCACATCCGAGGGGTTGATGGGCGCCGCGACCACCTCGATCAGCGCCTGACCGGCCTCGAGCCGCGGCGTCTCGAACTCGACCGCGCGAATCACGTCCTGCGGCACAGGACCGCGTCTTTCGTACTGAGCTCTGAGCACTAGAAGATGGATGAAAGCAGGCCGTTACCCGGCCGGCGTGAACTCGGGCACCACTACCGCCTGTCCACGCGAGGTGAGGCGGTGCCGTAGGTCCTTCACCGGCTGGTACTCGGGGTCGTTGAGGAAGCCCCAGGCTGCCCCGGCGTCGGGAAAGCGGATCACGACCGTGCTGTTCGGGGGCTCACCCTCTGCCTCTTCAGCCTCAAAGCCTGCCACAAGCACTTCCGCCCCGTGCTTGTTCAGGAGCGGCCTCACCCTGGGCACGTACTCGTTGCGGTACCGGTCCTTGTCCTCGATCTGCTGCATTAGAACGATGTACGCGGCCATGCCGGACGCCTTCCTTCATCTTGGTAACACCCGATCGGAACCATACGACGGCGATGTCCACTCGAGGGACTGAACAACGGCCCAGACGACGCTAGCTTCGCTCCGCCAACGCTAGTGCCTTAGGCGGCAGCCTTCGGGCCGCTCCTTCCACCTCGATGCCAACTAGGGTTCCGTCAGCAGCGAAATCAAGGTTGATGCCCAGCGCCGCGGAGTCGGGCCATCCTGGAACGGTCGTCACGACGCCTCCCACCCCGATCTCGCAGAGGGAGATGTACGCCATGTCGACGGCGGCGCTGTAGGTGATCCGCACTTGCTCATCGTAGGTCAACGTCGCGTGACGGAACTTCGAACACTTGGGCAGGCGGGTCCCGTCCCCCGACCTACCTGACGACGCCGCCCGCGCGGACGCCGGTCGGGACGCCGTTGCGGAAGGCGCAGCGGCCCGCGACCCAGACGGCCTCGACGCCCGGTGGGGTGCGGCACGGGTCGGCGTAGGTTGCGGTGTCGACGTAGAGCTCGGGATCGAGCAGCACGAGGTCGGCGCGCAGCCCGGGGGCGATGCGCCCGCGGTCGGTGAGCCCGAGGCGGTCGGCGGCGCGTGAGGTAAGTCGCGCGACGGCCTCCTCCACCGGAATCAGGCCGTCACGGATCGCAAACCGGCCGAGAAAGCGCGGCGCGGTGCCGTGCAGACGCGGGTGGGGGCGCGTGCCGAAGATCCCATCCGAGCCCACGAGCTGCAGCCGATGGCGAGCGATCGTCCGCACCGCGTCGTCGGAGGCGTAGTGGAGCACCATCGTCACGTCGAGGGCGCTCTCCACGAGGAGGTCGAGCGCCGCGACCACCGCGATCGCCGCCCCGCTGCCGCGCCGATCTCCGCGAGCGTCATGCCGACGACGCCCTCATTCGGCGCGGCGGCGTTGGCGATCTCGATGCGCTCCGGGCCGAGCGTGCCGAGGAGGTTCTCCCAGCCGGGCAGACCGCGTTCGATGTCGCGTCGCACCCGGTCGCGGTCGGCGGTGCGGGTCAGGGCGTGCAGCGTCCCGGCTGCCCCGCCCTCCTGGGCCCAGCCGGGGAGCACGCTCGCGAGCAGCGTGCTGCCGGCGCCGTAGGGGTACTGGTCGAACGAGAGGTCGATGTCGGCCGCCGCAGCGTCGAGCAGCTCGAGCAGCGGCTCGACAAGCCGCTCGTCGGCCAGCGACTTGAGGTGGGACAGATGCAGCGGGGCGCCCGAGCGGCGGGCCACGCCGATCAGCTCACGGACCGCCTCCAACACGCCGTGGCCCTCGTTCCGCACGTGCGGAACGAGCGGCGCGCCCACCCGGGCCGCCTCCACCGCGACGGCGTCGAGCTCGGCCGTCTCGGCATACGCGCCCGGGAGGTAGACGAGACCGAAGGAGAGCATCCGGGCGCCGGCGTCGAAGCCAAGCCGCACCTGACGGCACATCTCCTCGAGCTCAGGCGGCGTCGGCTGCACGCGAGCTCCGCCGAGCACCAGCTCCCGCACGGCACCGTGACCGACGGACGGGACGAGCGAGAGCGCGGGGCGCGTGGCGTCGAGCGCGTCGAGGTACTCGGCCACCGTCGACCACGGCCACGCGTCCGGACCGCCGCCCTCCAGCGGCCGCAGATACGCCTGCCGCTCCGCGCGCCGCTTCGGTGCGACCGGCGCGGGAGCGAGCCCGTCCGGGTTGATCACCTCCGTCGTGAAGCCCTGGGCGAGCTTCGGGGTCAGCAGCGGATCGTGGAACGACTCGAGCGCACTGTGGGTGTGCATGTCGACGAACCCCGGGGCCAGCACGAGCCGCGTCCCGTCCACGACTTCCCCTGCGCCCTCGGGCGTGAAGAGATCGCGTCCATTCGACGCAAGCGGCTCGACCCCCGCGATCCTGCCGCCCTCCACCACGACGACGCCCAGGAAGGGCGGCCCGTCTCCCGGGTAGACGGTGGCGCCGTGGATCACGAGGTCGGGCACGGTCGGCATAGAGCCTATCCCGCTAGGGCGTCGGAACAGCGTACTGCGGGGCCCTTCAGGGCCTCGCGAGGAGTGGAAGCTCGACGGCAATCGATCATTCCGCAGCGGCGAATCCGGCCCTCGTCACGGGACGAACTCCTGGCGAGGCCCTGAAGGGCCCCGCAGCGCCCCCGGCCTTCTGGGATAGGTCTTTGGTAGACCCTAGACCGCGCGCAACGGTCGGCGGAACCCGAACGCGGTCGCTGCCATGCCGACCGCGATCACGGTGAGGACGGCAGCGAAGCCGGTGACGCCGAGCAACCCTGCGGCCCCGACGACGCCGATCACGAAGCCGAGTGCACCCGTGGTGATCAACACCAGGTTCAGGAGTCCCTGGTGGTCGTGCTCCACCTCGAGGGCGCGGGCGCCGTTGAGCGTGGAGGCGGCCGCGCTGTTCGCGAGCAGGAACACGGGGTAGAGCAGTGGGGCGAACGCCGCCGCACGGGTGTCGACGAACATCAGCACCGCTGCGCTCTGCCCGATCACGGCCCCGAGGAACGCCGTCGTGACGCCGAGCCTTCGCTGCGCGCTGCGGACGACCGGCAGCGTCAGAACGACGACCACAACCGTGCCCGCGACGAGGCTCGCGCTTGCTGCCAACTCCTCGAGACCCGCGTGCTCACGCAGGACCGCAGGCATCAGGCTGAGTGCCGCACCCGAGAACACGTTCCAGACGATGTTCACCCAGGCGATCGCCCGCAGCCGCGGGTTCGCGCGCAACGACGCCAGACCCGCGGCGAGTCCCGCCCGCGTCTCGGATGCCGGGGAGCGCTGGCTCGCGCCGACCAGCCGCAGGATCACGAGTGCGCCGAGCTGCGTGGCCACGATGAACAGCATCACCACGGTCGTGCCGCTCGCCCGGAAGAGGAGCAGGCCACAGAACCCGCTGCCGAAGATCGCCGCCTGATTGACCGTCGTGCGGATCGCGTGCGCACGGAGGAGCGCTGCACCCGATGTGAGGTCGGCGAGACCCCGGAGCAACGCGCCCTCGGAGTAGTTGCGCGCGACACCCGTGACCACGACCGCGAGCAGGATCAGGCCGAACTCCTCGTGCCCGGCGACCACCGCGAGGGGGTACAGGGCCGCCGCGAGAGCGGTTGCCCCGAAGGCCCAG
Organism: uncultured Actinomycetes bacterium; assembly: GCA_963738505.1. GTDB lineage: Bacteria > Actinomycetota > Thermoleophilia > Gaiellales > Gaiellaceae > Gaiella. The sequence continues at coordinate 245,396 of CAVTWR010000021.1, forward strand.
GCCATCACCCGTCGCGGGTCGTTGCGGTCGGCGGTGATCCCGGCGGGGATCGAGGTCGTGAGGAGGGGGAGGAAGAGAAACGCGATCGCGAGCCCGGCAATCGTCGGCGAGTGCCCGCGGGTCAGCAGGATCCAGGGCAGGATGACCATGAAGTTCCCCTGGGCCACTGCCGAGAGCCCGTTTGCGGCGATCAGCGCGAGTGCCCCGGTCGGAGTCGATCGCCCTCTCATGCTGATTCGAGTTGTATGGCCCACCGTGCGAGAGCGGACGCCAGTGCCTCCGCGTGTTCCGCCGCGCCGCCGAAGGGGAGCCGTGCGAAGCCGGGTGCCTGGAAGTGCACGCCGTCGACAACGGGGAGCCCGGCGGCGACGAGCGTGTCGGCCAACCCCGGGTCGGTGCCGTCGCCGACGAAGAGAAACGGCGCGGCCTCGGGCGTGACGAAGGGGAGCCCGACAGCCCGCACCAGGTCGATCGCGGCGGCCCGTGAGGTCTCCATCGATTCGTGCACGCCTGCGAGCCAGCCGCGATCACCGGCCAGCGCCGCGAGTGCCGCGTGCTGCGCCGCCACGCCGACGCGCAGGCAGTCCCACTCGAGCACGGTGGCGCACCGCTCGACGTGCACGGCCGGGCCGGCGAGCAGCCCGAGCCGCAGAGTGGGCAGCGAGAGCGACTTGCCGAGGCTCCGGATCACGACGACGTCGTCGGCCATCCCGAAGGTCGAGGTGAAGGGCGCGGCGCCCCAGAGGGACGCCTCGTAGGCCTCGTCGGTCACGATCAGGACACCAGCCTCGACGGCGAGCGCGACGACACTCTCGACCTCGGCAAGCGAGGGGACCTCGCCGGTCGGGTTGCCGGGGTTGCAGAACACGAGCGCGCGCGTCCTCGGCGAGATCGCTGCCGCGATCGCGTCGGGATCGAAGCGCCAGGCGCGATCCGGTGTCGAGTGCACGTACACCGGCCGAGCGCCGGCGGCGCGGAGCGGGCGGTCGAAGAAGAAGCAGGGCGCGGGTACGACGACCTCGTCGCCCTCGGAGAGCAGCGCCCGGAAGCAGACACCGAGCGCGTGCATCGCCCCGTTCGTCACGAGCAGCTCGGTCGCAGGGTCGACGCCACGACGGGTCGACCGCTCGAGCTCTGGTGCGAGCGCTTCGCGAAGGCTCTCCAGCCCGCGGACGGGTGCGGGTTGCTGTGGCGCCGAGAGCGCTGCCGCGACGGCTTCGACCACGTGCCGCGGCAGCGCCGGTGCCGGCGTCCCGTAGAGCGGGACGATCGGTTCGCCGCGCGCCCGCCGCTCCCGGAGGCGCTCCTCCGCGGCAAAGGTCGGGAAGCGCTCGAGCGTCACGAGGGGATGATCGGGAGCAGCACGTGCGACGGGTACCTGGACGTGTGCAGGACGGTCTGGTGCGCCACCTGCAGGCGTGTCCCGGTGCCGACGTCCTCGCCGGTGTTGAGGTTGCGCGAGAACCGTGGGAAGCTCGAGCTGGTGATGTCGACGCGCAGGCAGTGGCCGCGGCGGAAGACGTTGGCCAGCGGGTAGCAGCGAATCCGGTACTCCGCGACCTCGCCGGGCTCGAGCAGCTCCACGGACTCTCCCTCCACGCTGTTGCGGTACCGCGCCCTGATCATCCCCTCGGTGAGGAAGATCGACCGCCCGTCGGGGTACACGTCGCAGACGCGCACGATGAAGTCGGTGTCGGGGGCGGACGAGGCTGCGAAGAGCACCAGCTCCACGGGCCCGATCACCTCGAGATCGGTTTCCAGCGGCTCGGTGGTGTAGACGAGCACGTCGTGCCGTTGCTCGAGCACTCGCTGGTCGAGCGGGCCGGGGCGGATCGGCGTCTCCGCGCCCTGGGTCATCGTCAGCACCGAGTTGACGCCCCCGATCGTGGGCACGGGGTTGGCGGGATCGTACGAGTAGTGGTCGCCCGGCTCGTCCGCCCGCGGCCCGTCGACTGACAGCCCGGCGCCGAGGCGCAGATAGAAGGAGGTGAAGTCTGTTCGGGCCAGCGGCCATTCGCGCTCGCCCCGCCACTCGTCGACACCGAGCACGTACAGCTCGGCGGGTGGCCGCTCGTCCCAGCCGTTCGCCTCGTCCTTGAGGAACCGGTCGTAGAAGCAGAGCTCGTGGTCGCGAATCACCGTCAGCGCCGGCGACAGGTCGACGTCCCCGGCGAAGGTCTCCACATCCTCCTCATGCGACCACGGTCCCATCAGCAACCGATTCGGGACACGGTCGCCGATCGCCGCGAACGAGCGCAGGTGCGAGCCCGAGTACGGGTCGAACCAGCCGCCCTGCTGGAAGATCGGCACGTCGACCTTCTCGGGCCGGTGGCGGAACTGCTGCCAGTAGTCGTCGTTCACCTGATGCTCCCACCACAGCCGCCAGTAGTCGACCTTGCGTCCGATCGCGACCTCGTCCAGCTCGATCAGCGGCAGGTGGGAGAAGACGCGGTCGTTGAGCACGACGTCGCGCGCGCTGGGGCCGGTGATCAGGGAGATCGCGCTCGACCACAACGCGGCGGCGCCCAGGGTCAGCGCCAGCTGGAAGGCGCCGCCCGTCCAGTACCCGTCCCAGAAGTAGTCGTCGTGGATCACCTGCGGCGCCAGGCACTGCAGATTGGGATGCCCGAGGTGCGCCAGCTGCCACTGGACGAGACCGCCGTAGCTCCGCCCCCACGTGCCGACCCTTCCGTTCGACCACTGCTGCGCGGCGGCCCAGGTGAGCGTGTCGTGGGCGTCCACACCGTCGTGCGTCCAGGCGACGAACCGACCCTCGGACTCGTAGCGGCCGCGGACGTCGACGACGACGGCCGCGTACCCGCGCTTGGCGAACCACGCGCCCCAGGAGACGAAACGCTCACGGGTCGACTCGTAGGGCGTCCACTGCACGATCGTCGGCAGGCCGCTGGCGCCGAGCGGCAGGTAGACGTCGGCCGACAGGGAGATCCCGTCACGCATGGGAACGCGGCAGTCGTGGAGCAGCCGGACGTCCCGGGTGGGCTGCGACCCTCCCCCGGTCATGCGCCGGCGGGGTCGCCGGGGAAGGGCGCCCCGGCGAAGTGACAGGCGGTCACGTGGCCCTGGCCGAAATCCGTGAGCGGCGGTTCGATCTCGGCGCAGACGTCCTGGGCCAACGGGCAGCGCGTCCGAAAGCGGCAACCCGAGGGCGGGTTGATCGGGCTCGGCACGTCACCGCTGAGCACGATGCGTCGCGACTTGCGACCGGGGATCGGCTCGGGGTTGGCGGAGAGCAGGGCGCGTGTGTAGGGGTGCAGCGGCCGCGCGAAGAGGTCCTCCGAGGTCGCCAGCTCCACGATCTTGCCCAGGTACATGACCGCGATGCGGTCGGAGATGTACCCCACGACAGCGAGATCGTGGGCCACGAAGACGTAGGTCAGGTCGAAGTCGCGCTTCAGCTCGACGAGCAGGTTGAGCACCTGCGACTGGATGGAGACGTCGAGCGCGGAGACCGGCTCGTCGGCGACGACCAGCTTCGGCTGCAGCACCAGGGAGCGCGCGAGGCCGATCCGCTGGCGCTGCCCCCCGCTGAACTGATGCGGGTAGCGATCCGCGGCCTCCTTGGGGAGGCCGACCCGGTCGAGCATCTCGTACACGCGGGCCTCGCGCTCCGCCTTGTCGGCCACGCCGTGGATCTTCAGCCCCTCGCCGACCAGCGCCTTCACCTTCATCCGGGGGTCGAGCGACCCCACCGAGTCCTGGAAGACGAGCTGCATGTCGCGACGTGCCGCCTTCAGCTCGCCGGAGCTGAGGCTCGTCAGGTCGATCCCGTCGAACAGCACCTGGCCCGCCGTGGGCTCAAGCAGCCGGAGCAGGGTGCGCCCCAGGGTGGACTTGCCGCAGCCCGACTCGCCCACCAGCCCCACGGTCTCACCGCGGTGCACCGTGAGATCGACCCCGTCGACCGCCTGCAGCTGCCCCACAGTGCGTCGGAGTAGACCGCGATGTACGGGGAAGTACTTCTTCAGCCCGCGCGCCTCGAGCAGCACCGCGTCCACGTTCGGCTCGGTGATCTCCGGCGCGGCCGTGCTCACGGGACGACCTCGGGGATGCTCGCCGCCCTCGGCCCCTGCTCGCACAGCCAGCACGCCGACTCCTGGACGCCCACCCCGAACAGGGGCGGGTCACTGCTCTCGCATTTCTCGAACGTGTAGTCGCAGCGCGGCGCGAAGCGGCAGCCGGCAGGCCAGTCGAGCGGGCTCGGCACGATCCCCCGGATCGCCTTCAGCGGCTGGGAGTAGCGCATCCCGAGCAGCGGAATCGAGCGCAGCAGGGCCTCTGTGTACGGATGCTGGGGGTTCTCGAAGATCTCCTGCACCGGCCCGCGCTCCACGATACGTCCGGCGTACATGACGGCCACCTCGTCCACCATCTCGGCGATCACACCAAGGTCGTGGGTGATCAGCAGGATGGACATCCCCAGGCGCTCGCGCAGCTCCTTCATCAGCTCCAGGATCTGCGCCTGCACGGTCACGTCGAGCGCGGTCGTCGGCTCGTCCGCGATCAGCAGCTTCGGGTTGCAGGAGAGCGCCATCGCGATCATCACGCGCTGACGCATGCCGCCGGACAGCTGGTGTGGATAGTCGTCAACGCGCTTCTCGGGGGAGGGAATGCCGACCAGCCGCATCATCTCGATGGCGCGGTCGCGGGCCTCCCGGTCGCCGACCTTCTGGTGCAGGCGAACGGCCTCGGCGATCTGCTCACCGCAGCGGAACACCGGGTTGAGCGAGGTCATCGGCTCCTGGAAGATCATCGAGACGTCGTTGCCGCGGATCGCACTCATCTCGCGCTCCCCGAGCGCGGCGAGATCGCGACCCTCGAACCACAGACGCGACTCCGGTTCGACGCGCCCCGGCGGATCGATCAGCCGCATCACCGAGAGCGCCGTCACCGACTTCCCGCTCCCGGACTCGCCGACCAGGCCCAGCGCAGCCCCGTGCTCGATCGCGAAGTCGACCCCGTCCACGGCCCGGATCACGCCACCGTGGGTGTAGAACCAGGTGCGCAGACCCTCCACGCGCAGGAGCTCGGACATCGCTCAGGCCACCCGGGACGCGGTGGGCAAGGTCGGGGTCGCCAGCTCCGGCCGGGGCACTGCGATGTGCTTCTCGAGGACGGCCAAGACGGTCTTCCTGTTGCGTGTCTGCAGCGCGCTCAGCAGCTCGCGATGCTCGTCGACGATCACATCCAGGGGACGGCTGCGCCCGTAGCGGAAGAAGTAGCCGCGGATACGCGGCCAGATGCTCTTCCAGACCTGGAGCGCGTGCGGCCGCTCGGAGCGCGTCAGCACGATCTCGTGAAAGCGCAGGTCGGCCTCGACGATGCGCTGCAGATCGCCGCTCCTGGCCGCCTCCTCCATGATCCACACCTGCTTGGCGAGCTCGGCGAAGTCCTCGTCCATGAGATGGGGGAGAGCCATCGCGAACGCGTAGCGCTCGAGCGTCAGCCGCACGGGGATCAGCACTTCGTAGACCTCCTCGTCAGAGATCCCGGAGACGATGGCACCCCGGTACGGGAACGAATGCACGAGGCCCTCATGCTCGAGTTGACGCAACGCCTCGCGCACTGGCCCGCGGCTCGTGCCGAGCTCGGCCGAGATCCTCTCCTCGATCAGGCGCTCGCCGTCGGCGAGACGGCCGGTCATGATGTCCTCGCGAAGCGCCTCCAGCACCTGGGTGCGTCGCGGCCCCGAGCGCGCCCGTGCGGCGGGCTTCTCGGGCTCCTCGGCGCTCGCATCGGAGGTGGGGGTCGCGCTCATCGGCTCACGGTATTCCTGGCTCGATTGCCGACAATACAGGGATTGTTGACAATCTGCGAGCGCGGTCGTAGTGTTGCCGTCAGGTGAAGATCACCAGGGTCACGACCACCCGCGTTCGGACGCCGATGCGCTACCCGCTGAAATGGTCGGGCGGCACGCGCCACTCCGCCTCCGGTCTCGTCGTGCGGATCGAGACCGACGAGGGCCTGTTGGGGATCGGCGAGGCCCCGGGGCCGACGCTGCCGACGATCCAGACGATCATCGAGGCGGAGCTGACGCAGTTCCTGGTCGGCCAGGATCCGCTGCGCACCGAGTGGCTGCTGCACCGCATGGAGGAGTTCGCCCGCAACTGGATCCGGATCGCGAACTACGCCATCGCCGGGGTCGAGATGGCGCTGCTCGATCTCAAGGGCAAGGCGCTCCGCGTACCTGTGGTCGAGTTGCTGGGCGGTGTCTGCAAGGACGAGGTGGGCGTGATCGGGTATCTCTTCATCGACGACCCCGAGTCGAGCGCCGACCGTGCGGAGGCGTTCGTCGCCGACGGCTGCACCGAGCTCAAGCTCAAGGTGGGACGGAGCTTCGAGGAGGATCACGACGCGCTCGCGGCGATCCGCGCTCGGATCGGCTTCGGGCCGAAGATCAGGATCGACGCGAACATGAACTGGAGCGTCCCGGCGGCCATCAAGTGGATCCGCGGCCTGGAGAAGTTCGACCTCCAGTACGTCGAGCAGCCGGTGCCCGACTTCGATCTGGCCGGGATGGCCGAGGTGCGCCGCGCGGTCGGCGTGGCCATCGCCGCCGACGAGGCGTGTACCGACACCCGCTCCGCCCTCGAGCTGATCAAGGCAGACGCGTGCGACGTGTTCGTGGTGTACCCCTCCGAAGCCGGAGGGTTGCTCCGCGCGCGTCAGATCGCTGCGCTGGCCGACGCGGCCGGGAAATGGTGCGCGATCGGTAGCTGGGCCGAGCTCGGGATCGCCACCGCGGCCAACGTCCACGTGGCCGCGTCCTCCACGAACTTCCCGTTCGCCAACGACACTCACTACCCGATCCAGGCCGAGGACGTGCTCGACGCACGGCTCGACCTGGGCGGCGGAGCGATCGTTACGCCGCGGGGCCCCGGTCTCGGGGTCGAGCTCGACGACGACGCCGTGGACAGGCTCGCAAACCTCGAGGTGCGCGAGAGCGTCTTCTATGACGACGTACAAGGTGAAGCACCAAGGGTCGGCCAGATCCTCTGACGACCGCATGGAAGGAGGAAGGGCACATGTCAGACACGCCGGATACTCCGATCTCAGCCGACCCGACCACGGGTGAGCTGAGCCGGAAGGAGCTCCTGGCACGCGCCGGCGCAGCGGGCGCCGTCGCCGTCGCCGCGGGCTCGCTCGCAGGGAAGGCCACCGCCGCTCCACGACGTTTGGGAGCGACACCCAAGAAGGGTGGCAAGCTCACGTGGGCGCTCGAGCAGGACCCCGTGCACATCGCGCCGTTCGGCGGGATCCTCACGGCCAACCACTGGGGCAAGGAGCCCATGTACGAGTCCCTGATCGAATGGGACGCCAAGCTGAACCAGCGCCCCGCGCTCGCGGAGAGCTGGAAGGTCGTCGACAACAAGACGATCGACTTCACCATCCGCAAGGGCGTCAAGTTCCACAACGGCAAGGAAGTCACGGCGGCCGACGCCAAGTACTCGTTCGAGCTTCAGCTCGCCCCGCCGCTCCCCGGGAGCGCCGCCACCACGAGCCAGGTCCCCTCGATCGAGTCCGCCGAGGTGCGAAGCACGTACGTCCTCCGGCTCAAGCTGAAGAAGCCCGATGCGCGCCTGTTCGGGTATCTGGCCTGGACGCGCTACTCGTCGATCGTTCCCGAGGGCCTGTACACGCAGGTCAACCCAGGTCGGGAAGGGATCGGCACGGGGCCGTTCCGTCTCGTCAGCTTCGTCCCCGGACAGGGCGCCGAGTACGCGGCCTACACCGGGTATCGCAAGAAGGGGCTCCCGTACCTGAACGAGCTCTCGCTGCGAACGCTTCCCGACGAGCAGTCGCGGATCGCGGCACTACGGGCCGGGGCCATCGACGGGGCGACGCTGTCGCCGGACGGGGCGCGGGCCTTCCTCAACGACTCGAACTTCACCGTTCTGCGTGGCCTGACTGCGGCGTTCCGCGAGCTGCAGTTCACGATCAAGACAGGCGAGACGAAGCCGTGGCACGACGTGAAGGTTCGCCAGGCGGTCAATCACGCGATCAACCGCCAGGAGATCATCGCCAAGGTGTACGGCGGATTCGGTGAGTACTCGGGCCACGTGCCGCCGGGCTACGGCCCCTGGCCGATCCCGAGCGCCGAGTTGCGCAACAACTATCTCAAGTTCGACCTCGCGAAGTCGCGTGCGCTGATGCGGGAGGCCGGATTCGCAAACGGGTTCGAGGTCACGTTGTCGACGTTCTCGACGCCGCTCGACTTCGGGCAGGTGGCGTCGGTGCTCAAGGCCCAGCTCGACAAGATCGGCGTCGTCGTCAACATCAAGGCGGAGGAGCCGGGAACGTTCGCGGCCAACAACGGGCGCGGCAACTTCGAGTGGGATCTGACAGCCCGCGGCATGCGGGGTGACGTGGACGGGTACACGGCCGAGTTCAACCCGGCCTCCAATGCCTACAAGGCCTGGTATCCGGGGTTCAAGGACGTGAAGCTGTGGCGGCTGGTCGGCAACGGCTCCATCCAGCTGGATCCCGACAAGCGCCTGAAGATGTACAAGGAGCTGCAGAAGCTGCTGCTCCAGCTGCAGCTGCAGTCACCGCTCGTGGCTGTGACCAAGTTCCAGGTCGTCCGCAAGCGCGTGAAGAACATGTACGTGGCGTTCAGCGACTTCAACTCGGGGCTGAAGAACGCCTGGGTGGAGTAATCGACGCGCCCCCCACAAGACCAGTGACGACGGGGAGCCTGCGCAAGCAGGCTCTCCGTCGTAGCCTGGATCCACCGGTGGGCGTGATCGCGGGGCGCCTGCCAGGGTCGTCAGGACGTGCGTGGACAGCGTCGGGCAGGCTGGTTGCCTGTTCGACGGTGTCCGCGCGCGGAGCGCACCGACCGGGTGCAGGCCCTCCACGCTCTTTCGGAGGGGTTGCACCCGGGCGGGGAGCGGCCTGGCGGGCCTGGCAGGATGCAACGCCCGCGCCAATCGGTGGATCCAGGCTTAGCCAGAGGCTCGCCGGCGGCGGGTGTGGTGACTGATGGTCGGGTTCGTCGGACGCCGCCTGCTGCTCACGATCCCGACCGTGATCGGGATCTCGATCATCATCTTCCTGATGGTCAGGCTGATGCCTGGCGACATCATCGACGTGCTCTTCGGCGGCGACACATTCGCCTCCGAGGAGGAGAAGGAACAGGCCCGCAAGGACCTCGGGCTCTCCGGCTCGTACTTCGAGCAGTACTGGAACTGGGTGAAGGGGCTCGGTCGCGGTGACTTCGGCGACTCGTACCGCAACGCCGAGCCGGTGAGCGATGTGCTCATGCGGGCCTTACCCATCACCCTCGAGCTGATGATCTTCTCGCTCCTGATCGCCGTGCTGATCGGCGTACCGCTCGGTGTCGTCTCGGCGGTGAAGCGCGACTCGGCGAGCGACTACATCTCCCGGGTCGGTGGGCTGATCGGTGTCAGCATCCCCAACTTCTGGCTGGCCACGCTGCTCCTGCTCTTCACCTCGCGCGTTTTTGGCTGGGTACCGCCTCTCACGTACGCCTCGTTCTTCAAGGATCCGCTCACCAACCTCAGCCAGTTCATCCTGCCGGCAATCTCGATCTCGGTGTTCACGCTGGCGATCGTGATGCGGATGGTGCGGGCGACGATGCTCGAGGTGATGAGCCAGGACTACGTGCGCACGGCGCGGGCCAAGGGCGTGCTGCGCCGCGGCGTCGTCTACCGCCACGCCCTGCGCAACGCGCTGATCCCGGTCGTGACCATCGTCGGCTTCGAGGTGGGGATCCTGATGGGCGGCGCGGCCATCGTGGAGATCATCTTCGGGCTGCCCGGAGTGGGCTACGTGCTGCTGCAGTCGATCTTCAACCGCGACTACCCGGTGGTGCAGGGCGCGACGTTGCTGATCGCCGTCATCTTCGTCCTGGCCAACCTGATCGTGGACATCATCTACGGCTGGCTCGACCCGAGGATCACGCAGCAGTGAGCGACCCGCGACCCACCAATCGTCCGGTGCTGGCCGGCGACGGGCCGGCCGCGGCGGCCGGTGCCTGGGAGGCCCTCCCGCGACGTCGCGGCCTGGCCCGCCTCGGCAAGTGGCGCAACCCGATCGGGCTGATCGGCGCCGGCATCGTCGGTGCCAACCTCCTCGTCGCCCTGCTCGGTCCTTCGGTCTGGCGCACGTTGCCCGACGCCCAGGACTCCGACCGGCTGCTCGGCTTGAGCTGGGCCCACCCCCTGGGCACGGACGAGCTCGGCCGCGACCAGCTCGCCCGCATCATCCACGGCGCGCAGGTGTCCCTCCAGGTCGGCTTCATCGCCGTCAGCATCGCGCTCGTCGCCGGCACGCTCCTCGGCCTGCTCGCCGGATACAACCGCGGCCTGATCGACGGTGTGCTGATGCGTCTCGTCGATCTCATGTTCGCCCTGCCGGGGCTGGTGATGGCGATCGTGATCGCCGGGTTGCTCGGACCCAGCCGCCGCAACGCGATGATCGCCATCGGGATCGTGATCACCCCGGCGTTCGCCCGGGTCGTCCGGGGCGCGGTGCTGGAGGTCATGGGCTTCCCCTACATCGAGTCGACGAGGGCGCTCGGCGCCTCGGGCAGGCGCGTCATGCTCCGCCACCTGCTGCCCAACATCGTGGCGCCGCTGATCGTGCTCGTCACGGTGTACCTCTCCACCGCCATCCTCAGCGAGGCCGCCCTCAGCTTCCTCGGGCTCGGCACGCAGCCCCCCGAGGCCTCGTGGGGCGGGATGCTGAGCACGGCGCGTTCCTACATCGACGCGGCCTGGTGGCTCTCGGTCTTCCCGGGCGCCGCGATCATGATCGTCGTCCTCGGCTTCAACTTCCTCGGGGACGGGCTGCGCGACATCCTCGACCCGCGGCTCGGCCCGGGCATCAGCACCGTCCCCGTGGAACGGAAGAAGTAGCGGTGCTCGACGTACTCATCCGTGGCGGCTGGGTGGTGGACGGAGCCGGTAGCCCGCCGTTCCTCGGCGACGTGGCGATCGAGAACGGTCGCGTGGCGGAGGTCGGACGGCTCTCGCCGGAGGCGACGGCCGGCCGGGTGATCGACGCCGCCGGTAAGACCGTCTGCCCGGGCTTCGTCGATCCGCACTCGCACAGCGACTTCTCGCTCCTCGCGAACCCGACTGCCGAGAGCACGATCCGCCAGGGCGTGACCACGGAGATCGTCGGCAACTGCGGTGCGAGCTACGCACCGGTCACGGATTTCTCGCGTGTGTACCAGACGGAGCGTCTGTACACGTTCGGCTATGACGGCCCGCTGATCCCGTGGAGCACCTTCGGCGAGCATCTCGACTTCATCTCGAAGGTCGGCCATACGCCCAACCTGGCGTGGTTCGTCGGTCACAACGCGATCCGCATGGCCGCCGGCGTCTCCGGCCCCAGCCCCTCAGAGGATGAGTCGGCGACGATGGATCGCTTCATGCGGGAGGCGATGGACGCGGGTGCGCTCGGCATGTCCACGGGGCTCGAATTCAACCCCGGCCGGGAGGCGACCACGGCAGAGCTCGTGCGCCTGAACTCGATCGCGGGCGAATACGACGGGATCTACACGAGCCACGTCCGCAACCGCGACTCGGGCATCCTCCAGGCGATCGCCGAGTTCCTCGAGGTCGCGCGCGCAGGCGGGATTCGCGCCGAGATCTCGCATCTGAACGTGCGGCACAACACGAACGCGCCCGACCGCGGCTGGGAACGGGCGGTCGAGATGATGGCGGCCGCGCGCGAGGCGGGGATGGATGTTCTCGCCGACACGACACCCTTCCTGGACGGCCTCGGACAGCTTGCGGGCATCCTGCCGCCCTGGGTGGCCGCCGACGGCACCGAGGCGGCGGTCGCGCGCCTGCGCGACACCGATACGCGCAAGAGGCTGCGAACCGAATGCGACCGGTACTGGCGGTTCATCCACAAGGGGGAATGGGATCGCGTACGTCTGCAGGCGAGCGAGCAGCATCCGGAGTGGGACGGCCTCACGTTCGCCGAGATCGCAGACCTTCGCCAGGCGGATCCCTGGGATTGCTACTTCGACGTCCTCGCGGACGCGGGCGAGGCCTACGAGAGCGTCCTTGTCGTCGGCAGGCTGTTCACCGACGCGCACATGGCGGAGATGATCTCTCACCCGCTCTTCTGTCTCGGCGTGGACACGTTCACGGTGACGCAGGACGGCCCGCTCGCCGACATCCTGCGCCATCCGCTCGGCTACTCCGGCCACATCCACTACCTCACGCACCACGTGCGTGAGAACGGGACGCTGCGCCTGGAGGAGGCGATCCGCAAGATGACGAGCATGCCGGCGGCGCACTTCGGCCTCTGGGACCGCGGGTTGCTGCGGGCCGGCTACGCCGCCGATGTCGTCGTCTTCGACTACGACGCCCTCGAGGAGGTCTCGACGATCGACGACCCGCACCACTACGCGAGGGGAGTCGAGCACGTGCTCGTCAACGGCGTCGTCGTCGTCGAGAACGGTGAGCACACGGGCGCCCGGCCGGGGCGCCATCTCCTGCGGCGGTGATCGACCTCCGATCAGACCTCTGCACGCTGCCGACGCAGGAGATGTGGGAGGCCATGCGAGCGGCCGAGCTGGGCTGGGCCACGGTCGGCGAGGACGAGGCGGTGAACACGCTGTGCGAGCGGGTCGCCGCGCTGCTCGGCAAACCGGAGGCGATCTGGGTTCCGACGTGCGGCATGGCCAACCTGGTCGCGCTGCTCACCTTCTGCACGCCCGGTGAACGGATCGTGCTCGAGGCGACCTCCCACGTCCTGACCTCGGAGGCGATGGGGATCGTGGAGGTCGCGCGTCTCCAGCCGAGCTCGCTGTGGTCGCCCGACGGACGGCTCGATCCCGCTCAGGTGGAGGATCTCGTCGCCAGGGAGCGGGCAGCGCTGCTCGTGCTCGAAAACACCCATACACGCGCCGGTGGCACAGTGCTCTCGGTCGAGCTGACCGACGCCCTGGCCGGTGCGGCGCGACGGCAGGACTGCCGGGTGCACATCGACGGCGCGCGGCTCGTGAACGCAGCCGTCGCGCTCGGCGTGCCCCCGGCCGCCCTCACCGGAGGCGCCAATTCCGTTGCCTTCTCGCTGAACAAGGGGCTGTCGGCGCCGGGAGGTGCGGTGCTCGCCGGAAGCGAGGCCGTGGTGGAGCGCGCGCGCCTGATGTTGCAGCGCCTGGGCGGCGCGAGCATGCACCGGGCGGGGATCTTCGCCGCCGCCGGTCTGGTGGCGCTGGAGACGATGGTCGAGCGGATTGCCGACGACCACCGCCGGGCGCGCTCTCTCGGCGCCGCTGTTGCGGGCATCGAGGGCTTACGCCTCGAGCCCGCCGTCGTCGAGACGAATATCGTGCTGGTCGACGTTGCCGCCACCGGCCTCGAGAGCGGCGAGCTCGTGGCGTTGCTGGAGGCGGCCGGACTGCGGGTTCTCGTGCGCGACGCGAGCCGGATCCGCCTCGTCACCCACCGTCTGATCGGCGACCAGGAGGTGGAACAAGCCGCCGAGATCCTGGCCGAGACTGTCGCCCGCCACGCCGTGCCCGTGGAGGCGCTCCCCGAAGTGGAGGGCATGGAGGAGGCCGAACTCTAGTCCGACGGCCCTGAACGGTTGACCTGTCGGAGCAGCTCAAGCGTCCAGCGCGCTCCCGCTCGTTACGTTGCCGAGCGCGGTGCGCTCGCGGGCCGGCCGGAGAGCGCAACGGCGCTGCCAACAAGCGCCACGCTGACCGCGACCGTGCCGGCGACCGTGAACGCGAGCTGTGTGCCGCCGTGCGCGGTCAGCGAGCCCGCAATCATCCCGCCGAGCGGCGCACCGCCCAGGAAGGCAAAGAAGTAGAGGCTGGCGGCCCTTGCGCGAAGGCGGTCGGGCGCCGCGAGCTGGAGCGTGGCGAGGGCGCTCGAGCCCCACAGGATGTAGAAGATGCCGATCACGAACAGGACGACGCACACCCAGCCAAGGCTCTCCTGCCTGGCCAGTACCAGCTGAAAGCCGCCGAACCCGAACGCGCCGAGCAGCACGAGGACGAGCCGGGCGCGCCCCACGGTGGCCAGGATCAACGCACCACAGAGCGCTCCGGCACCGAAGACCGAGGCGATCAGCCCGAGAGTCGTGGCTCCCTGGTCGAGCGTGACCCGGGCGACCAGCGGCAGCAGGACGTCGAAGTTGAAGGAGAAGGTGCCGACCGAGAGGACGGCGAGGAAGGTGACCGCCACCCGGCGCGAGCTCCAGGCGAAGGCCAGCGCCTCCAGCACGCCGGCCAAGAGGGCGGGGTGTGGCGCCGGCCGTGGCTCTCGCGGCGGCAGTCGCATGGCCAGGATCGCGGCTATGACGACGAGGTAGCTGAAGGCGTTGAGGGCGAAGGCGACACCGGCGCCCGCCGCCGCCACGACGAAGCCGCCGAGGGCCGGGCCGATGATGCGTGCGCTCGTCCCGAGCCCGGAGCTGAGCGCGACCGCGTTCGGCAGGTCCTCGCGCCCGACGATCTGGAAGACCAGCGTGTGCCTGGCCGGAGCGTCGAGGGCGACCGCAACGCCTTGGACGACGCCGAGGACGTAGAGATGCCAGACGGCTATGTGGTCGGTCAACGCCAGTGTGGCCAGGACGGTCGCGGCGATCGCGAGCGAGCCCTCGCAGACCACGACCATCCGCCTGAGGTCGACCCGGTCGGCGATGGCGCCGCCGACCAGGGCGAGCAAGGTGATGGGAAGCGTCTGCGCTAGGGCGAGCCCCCCGACCGCCACCGGCGAGCGCGTGAGCTCGAGCACGAGCCAGTACGCCGCGATCTGCTGCATCCAGGTGCCGATGAAGGAGATGCCGTTCCCCGCGAAGTAGAGCCGGTAGTTGCGGTGCCGGCGGAGGCTGCCGAACGTCCGATCGCCGAGCGTGGACAGCGCGGCGGGCCCGGCCATCTGCGGCTAGGCGAGGGCGCTGCGGTCGAGCGGCTGACCGAGCACGAACACGCAGTCGCCCTGCTCGGTCACGGGGATCGCCTTGGTCACGGCCACATAGCCCGCGAGCGGGGCGGTGAGCACCTCCGGAGCCCTGTCGGGCCGGTCGATGAACCAGAGCCGGCCGACCGGCTGGCCGGCCTGCACGGGATCGCCTGGCTCCAGCATCGCCTCGAACAGGCCGTCTTCGGGGGAGACCACGATGTTGGCGGGGTTGCGCCCGTCCAGAATCACTGCGGGCGGCAGGCCCAGTGAGGCGCGGGTCTGCACCTCGCCCTCGAGGACGCCCACGTGGCGCAGGACGTTGTTGAGACCGCTCCAGGCGAGTCGGTGGACGGGCGCGGGAACCCGTCCGCCGCCACCGAGCTCGGTGGTGATCACGATCTTGCCCTGTCTCTCGGCCTCCACCGGCAGCAGGCCGTGGCCGTTGACGTCGATGTACAGGTAGTGCCAGTCGCTGCACCAGGCCTCCATGCCCTCGAGCATCGCGCGGCGCTGGGCGGGATCGTCCACGACGTGCATGTGCGAGCAGGGAATGAACCAGGCGCTCCGGCCGCCCGAGTGCATGTCGATGACCACGTCCGCCAGCGGAAAGAGCACCCGCGTCAGGAAGTCGGCGAGCTGCTCGTTCGCCGGCCCCTCGGGACGGCCCGGGAACGACCGGTTGAAGTTGGCGCCCGAGGGCCAGTTGCGCGTGTTCGCCTTGGACGCCGCGGGTGAGAGGACCGGGATGACGATCACGCGTCCCGAGACCTGCTCGGGTTGGAGCTCCTGCAACAGGCGGAGGGCCGCGGTCTGACCCTCGTACTCGTCACCGTGGTTGCCCGCGAGCACGAGCACGGTGGGTCCGTCACCGTTCGCGATCGAGGCGATGTGCACGAAGGTGCTCGCCCAGCCGGCCGTGTTCGTGATCCTGGGGAAAGAGAGGTGACCGACCCGCTTGCCCGAAGCGCCCAGGTCGATCGAGCAGGAAACGGCAAGGTCGCTCATGCCCGCGTCTGCAGGAACCGCTTCACGGCACCTTCGGTCGCCTCGAGCAGCCGATCGACGTCCTCCTCGGTGTGCGCGTAGGAGAAGTGGCTCCGCTTCAGGTTGAGCGGCAGCTCGAAGATCCCGTCGTTCATCAGCTCCCGCCGGTAGCCGACGAACAGCTCGATGTCGTTGCGTAGCAGGTCGTCGTAGCTCACCACCGGTCCCTCCAGGAAGTACGTGACGAAGACCGATCCGAACCCCGAGACCACCGCCGGCACGCCGATGCGGTCGTACAGCGCCTGCAGGCCAGTGCGTGCCCGCTCGCCGAGCGCGAAGACGTGCTCGTGCACCGGCTCGCGCTGGAGCTTGTCGATCGTGGCCAGCGCCGCCGCTGCCATCGCCGGGTGCCCGTTGAAGGTGCCTGCGAAGAACGCCGGGCGGCCAGGGGTTGTGGAGAACAGGTCCATCAGCTCGGCCTGGCCGCCGAGTGCGGAGATCGGCCAGCCGTTGGCCATCGCCTTCCCGAGGGTGGTCAGGTCGGGTGTGACGCCCGCCACGGCCTGGTAGCCGCCGAGGCCATGCCGGAACCCGGTGATCACCTCGTCGAACACGAGCACCGTCCCTGCCGCGCTGGCCAGTTCCCGCAGGCGTTGCAGGAAGCCGGGCTGCGGCAGGACGGCGCCTATGTTGTGCGGGATCGGCTCGACGATGATGGCCGCCACGTCGTGGTCGGAGAGCGCGCGGGCGACGGCGTCGCCGTCGTTGAAGGGCAGGACGATGGTGGCGTCGAGGACCTCGGGCAGAATGCCCTGGGAGAGCGGGTCCTTCGTGCCGACGCGCTCGGCCGGGGAGATCACGTTCATGGCGACCGCGTCGTGCCAGCCGTGGTAGCAGCCCTGGAACTTGATCAGGTGGCGCCGACCCGTGGCGACGCGCGCGAGACGGAGCGCGTGGAACGTCGCCTCGCTGCCGGTCGCGGTGAGCAGGACCTTCTCGATCGAGGGCACGGCGTCGACGATGCGCTCGGCCACCTCGACCTCGACGGGCGAGACACCGATGCCCATGTTGTCGACCACGGATGCCGTCGCGGCAACCGCGGCATCCACATCGGGGTCGTTGTGCCCGAGCAGCGGGGGCCCGAACGCAGAATGGTAGTCGGTGAACGTCCGGCCCTCGGCGTCCGTGAACGTGGCACCGCTCGTCGCGGTGACGACGAGGTCCTCCAGTCCGGGAACGCGTCGCTGTCCGCTGTTCACTCCGCCGGGGATGACGGCCAGGGCGCGGGCGGCGGTCTGCTCGGCGGCCTCACGGATCGTGCTCATCGGGCTACCCTCCTGTCGGTTCGCAGCGCTTCCAGGACGTCCTCGTCAAGGTCGACGCCGAGCCCCGGCACGCTCGGCACGGCAACGCAGCCGTCGGCTTCGAGGGGCAGGCGTTGGCGGGTGAGCGTGGTGTTGATCGGCGTGTCGGCGACGCAGTACTCCTGGAAGATCCCGTCCGGCAGCACGGCGTTCACGTGGAGCGAGGCGGCCTTGATGATCCCGCTCTTCCAGGCGTGCAGGACGGTCGCCGCGCCGCGTTCGCGTGCCAGTTCCGCGATGCGCAGGGTCTCGGTGATCCCGCCGCAGCGGGTCACATCGGGTTGCACGACGTCCACGTGCGCACGGTCGAGCAACTCACGGAAGCCCCACCGGGTGGCGTCCTGCTCGCCCGCGGCGATGCGCAGGTCGACGGTGTCGGCGAGCTCCGCATAGGCCTCGTACTCGTCCGGCTCGAACGGTTCCTCGAGCCAGTAGATGCCGATCTCCTCGTAGGCGCGGGCGACCCCGATGGCCGTCTTCGCGTCGGCCACGTAGCCGAGGCCGGCGTCGATCATGATCTCCACGCCGTCGCCGCCGGCCTGCTTGGCGGCGGTGGCGAGGGCGATGTCGTGCGCCGCGTCGCGCCCGAGCGGGCCCCAGCCGAGCTTGACGGCCGTGAACCCCTGTTCGCGCAGCGCCGTCACCGCCGTCGTCACCTCGGCCGTCGTCTCCGGCATCAACATCGAGGCGTAGGCCCGCACCCGGTTACGAACGGGCGTGCCCAGCAGCTCGCACACGGGCTTTCCGAGCGCCTTGCCTTTGATGTCCCAGAGGGCGATGTCGAGGCCGCTGATCGCGTGCACCGCGATCCCGCGACGACCGAAGTAGATCAGCCCGCGGTACATCTTCTGCCACAGGCCCTCCACGTCCAGCGGGTCCTCGCCGATCAGGGTGTCGCGCAGGCTGGTCGCGACGGCGTGCGAGCTCGGAGCGTTGACCAGCGCCTGCACGAGCTCCGGCGAGGAGTCGACCTCGCCGATCCCGGTGATCCCTGCGTCGGTGTGCACGAGCAGGACGAGGTCGTCCTGGCTGCCGTCGGCGATCCCCTCGTCGACGGCTGGCTGCCGCAGGACGATGGCTTCTACGTCGGTGATCTTCACGGTCGCTCCCGGTCGCACGACACGGCGCGCCGGAGCGGCCCCGGCGCGATTGTCGACTATAGCGAAATTGTCAACAATCCTCTAGGCTTGCCCCGATCCTCATGACCGACTCTCCGATCCGCTGCACGATCGACCTCGACGCGCCCGGAAAGCATGTGGGGCGCCTCCAGGTTCCCCGCTCTGTCAACGGCGCGGGCTGGTCGAGCACCTGGATCCCGATCGTCTCGATCGCCGGCGGCGCGGGACCCGCGGCAATCGTCATCGGCGGGGTGCACGGCGACGAGCCTGAAGGGCAGGTGGCCGCTCTCAACCTCGCGCGGGAGCTGACGCCGGAGTCCGTCTCCGGCCAGGTGATCGTCCTCCCGTGCGCGTCTCCCGATGCTTCTCGTGCCTACACCAGACTCTGGCCTTCGGGCGCGAACCTCAACCGCTCCTTCCCGGGGTCGCCGGAAGGCCCGCCCGACGAGCAGCTCGCGCACTACGTGTCCACCGTGCTCTTCCCCCGTGCGGAGATCGTGGTCGACATCCATTCCGGCGGTCGGGCCGCCCTCTGCCTGCCCTGGTCGGAGATGCACTGGGTCGAAGACGCGCACCAGCGCGCGAAGATGGTCGAGGGGATGCTGGCCTGGAACACCGACTGGTGCTGCGTCTACATCGACGTCGCCGGAGGCGGGCTGCTCGTCGGGGAGGCCGAGGCGCAGGGCAAGGTCGTGGTCTCCACCGAGCTCGGTGGAGGGGGGCACGTCACCGCGGCCATCCATCGGCTGGCGGCCGGCGGGCTCACGAACGTGCTGCGCCGCTTCGGGGTGATCGCCGGCGAGGCGGTCACCCGCGCCTCACTTCGTCTGCCGGAGCAGCGGCTGCTGATGGCGACCGATATCGACGACTACATCCTCGCTCCCGAGTCCGGTCTCTTCGAGACTGTCGTCGACCTCGGCCAGACGGTCGCCCCCGGTGAGCTGGTGGGTCGGATGCACTTCCTCGAGCGCCCCGAGCGGGCTCCCGAACCGGTGCGCGCTGTCAACGGCGGCGTCGTGTGCGTCGTCCGGGCGATCGCCACGACCGACCAGGGGGACAACGTGATCGTCACGGCGCGCGAGGTCGACCGCTCCGCGCTGGACTAGCGGGCCTATGAGACGCTGCAAGATTGCTGCCACGCAGGTCGCTGTTCGACATCGGGATGTCGAACACAATCTCGAGGCGCATCTCCGGCTGATCGCGGAGACCGCGGAGGCGGGCTGCGACCTCGTCGTGTTTCCCGAGACCTCGGTCACGGGGAACAACGGCAGCCCGGACGTGACCCGGTTCGCCGAGCCCAACGACGGGCCGATCTTCCGGACGATCCACGAGAGGGCGCGTGAGTGCGGGATCGTGGTCTCCTATGGGTTCTGTGAGCGCTTCCGCGGGACCCACTACAACACGTCGGCGCTCGTCGGACCAGACGGGCTGATCGGCCTCCAGCGCAAGGTCCACGCGTCCTACGACGAGTTCTTTCGCTTCCGGCAGGCCTACGAATGGAACGTGTACGACCTCGGCTTCTGTACCGTCGGCACGGCCATCTGCCACGACAGCGACTTCTTCGAGAGCTGGCGCATCCTGGCGCTACTGGGGGCCGAGGTGATCCTGCTTCCGCACGCGAATCGTACGATGCCCGCCGGCGGGGGTGCCCTCACCTTCGACGGCCGCGAGCGGGAGGTGGAGGCGGACGGGATCGTCTTCGCCCAGCAGGAGCTGCTCGCTCCACGACCGGACCCGCCGCGACTCCACGATGTCCTGGCTCGGGACAACGGCGTCTACGCGGTCTTCTCCGACATGGTCGGGTTCGACGGTCACAGCACCCACGTCGGTGGCGCTTACGTGCTCGCGCCCGACGGTTCGCTGCTGGCGCGGTCCGAGCCCGGGGTCGAGGACAGCTGGATCGCCGTGGAGCTCGACCCGGGGCCGCTCGAACAAGCCCGGGAGAACCCCTGGTTCGCCCTCAAGAAGCGACGGCCCGAGGCCTACGACGAGCTGACGGCTCGGCTGTGAGGCGGACGGCGAGAGGAGGATGCACGTGACGCTACTCAAGGCCGGGGTCGCCCGTGTCGATCTCACGCCCCCCTGTGGCCTGCCTCACGGGTGCTGGGCGGCCCGCACCGGACTCGCCGAGGGTGTGCACGACCCGCTGCTCGGCCAGGCGCTCGTCCTCGACGACGGGACGACGGTGCTCGCGGTTGTCGCCGTCGATCTCGTCTTCGCCGGTGCCGATCTGACCGCCGAGGTCCGCACGCGCGTGCAGGCGCTCACCGGCATCCCTCCGCAGGCGGTGTTCGTCAACGCCGCCCACAACCACAGCGCGCCCAGCCTGTCGCGAGGCTCGACTGTCGCCGGCTTGCGGGACGCGCCCGCCTTCGCCGCGTATGCCGCGTCCCTGGCCGAACGTCTGGCCGGCGCGGTCTACGGCGCCTGGCGCACGCGTCAGCCCGCTCGCGTCGGCTCCGCCTCCGGCGCGGCACCCGGCATCAGTGTCAATCGCGTCTTTCCCGAGCGGCCCGTGGACGACAGCGTGCCGGTGCTGCGCATCGACCGCGCGGACGGCTCACCGCTCGCCCTGGTCACGAGCTTCGCCTGCCATCCCACACTGCTCGGCGGGCACACGCTGCTCTGGAATGCGGACTATCCCGGTGCGGTGCGTGCGTCCGTCGAGCGCGCACTACCCGGGATCGAGTGTCTGTTCCTGCAGGGATGCGCCGGCGACGTGGCCGGCTGGGACTACTGGTTCGGAAACTGGGAGGCGTCCCGGCACTCGTTCGAGCGTTGCGCGGAGCTCGGCCGGGCCGTGGGCGCGGCGGCGCTCGGCGTCGCCGGGAGGATCGCGATGTCCGACTCGGTTGCGCTGGCTACCGGCGCACGCACCCTCGAGCTCCGCCGCCGGCGCCACCGCTACGACCTGGCCGAGATCACGGCGCGCCTCGCGGAGATCGATGCGTTGGCGGCACCGGACTTCCCCGAGGTATGGGACGAAGCGGTGCACACGGCGACATCTGCACAGCAATTCCCGCCGCTCTACCAGCGCACCGCGCTCACCATGTACGCCGACATGGTCGAGCGGGCCGACGTGCCCGTGCGCGCGGAGGTGCAGGCGTTTCGCGTCGGCGACGCCGCGTTCGCGACGAACCCCTTCGAGCTGTTCAACGCCGAGGGCGCGCGCATCGGCGCTGCTAGCCCGTTCGCGACGACCTTCACGCTCGGGTACACGAACGACTACGCCGGCTACCTGGCTTCGAACGCCGATCTCGACGCGGTCGCCGACGTCCCGCTCGACGATGTGCTCGACCAGGACCGCTACCGCTGGGCCTACGGGATCACCAACACGAATGTCGACCGCGGCGAGGTCGATCGTCTCGTGGCGGAGAGCGTCGACCTGCTCGCCGATCTCCAGGGTGTGGCGTGAAGATCACCGCCGTCGAGGCGCACGTCTGCAACGCGCGCATGCGCAACTGGGTCTTCGTGCGCGTGCTGACCGACGAGCCCGGTCTCCACGGCTGGGGTGAGGCGACGCTCGAATGGCACACGCGCGCCGTCGTCGGAGCCGTGGAGGATCTCGCGGAGCTGCTCGTCGGGGAGGACCCGACGCGGATCGAGCATCTCTGGCAGATGATGTTCCGGCAGCACTTCTGGCACGGCAACGACATCGTGCGCGGTACGGCCATGAGCGGCATCGACATCGCCCTGTGGGACCTCCTCGGCAAGGTGCACGGCGTCCCCTGTCACAAGCTGTGGGGTGGGCCCGTGCGCGATCACGTCCGTCTGTACGGGCACCTCGGGGGCGGGCGCATGGAGGACTTCTACGAGAGCGACGAGCCGAAGCGCTTCGCGGAGCTCGCCGTAGGGATGGTGGAGCAGGGCTTCACCGCCTTCAAGTCGATGGCGGTGCCTCCGACGATGCCGCTCGAGGGGTTGGCTCCCATCCGCCACGCCGAGCGCTGCGTGGCGGCAATGCGCGAGGCCGTCGGCGAGGACACCGACATCATGGTCGACTGCCATGCCCGCCCCAGCCCGAGGATGGGTCACCTGTTCGCCGCCGCGCTCGAGCCCTTCGGGCTGTACTGGTTCGAGGAGCCGTGCTGGCCCGAGCGGGTTGACGATCTCGCTGCCATCCAACGCGCCGTGCGCACGCCCATCGCCACGGGCGAGCGGCTGGTCGGGGCCCAGGCCTTCTCCGACCTGCTGGCCAGGGGTGCGTGCAGCGTGATCCAGCCGGACATCACGCACTGCGGCGGCCTGACCGAGGTCAGGCGTATCGCGGCGCTGGCGGAGGTGCATCGCGTGGCGCTCGCGCCGCACAACCCCCAGGGCCCCGTCTCCACCGCCGCCTCGATCGAGCTCGGGCTGGCCACCCCCTCGTACCTGATCTGCGAGGCCGTCACCTCGGACGTGCCGTGGCGGGACGAGGTCGCCTCCGGGTCGCACCCGATCGACCCCGTCGGGATGCTGGCGCGGGCGAGCGGCCGGCCCGGTCTGGGGATCGAGATCGATCTGGACGCCGTCGCCAGGCACCCGTTCCAGCCGGAGCTGCCCCAGCGCGTGTTCTACGCCGACGGCAGCGTCGGGGACTGGTGACGGCCTCCTCGTGCGGCGGCCCTGAGCGGTTGACCTGGCACCTTCAGTGGTGGGCCGCCGCACAAGACAACAAGGTCGGCCGCGGGGCAGCCGGCTGTTTCTTGTTGCGATCAGGCTCCGCTTCGCGGAGGGCCACTTCGTGGCCGGTGATCGCGTGTTGTTCCAGGTGAAACGTTGGGAAGCACCGCACGCGGCCCGCCCGTGCCCCTGCTTCCGGCCCGCCCGGGCCACGAACCACGCCACCAGATCGACACCGCGTCGACACCGATTCGCAAAATTTGTCTTGCTCTCCGCAGGGGACGTGTATACCGTTCCGCCCCTGACATGACTGCGAAGACATGTCAGGCGGGCACGGGGAGCCCGCGGCACCACGAGGTCCAGGCTTTCAAGTCGGGAAGGAGAACCAGGGGTCAATGCTGTCGGTCGAGATCGTCCTGCCAGAGGTGGAGGAACTCCACAAGCTCGTCAAGGAGGGCCAGGAGAAGGGCTTCCTCACGGTCGACGAGATCGTCAACGCCGTCGAAGACGTCGATCTGACGAAGGAACAGCTCGAGGACTTCGTCGCCTATCTCGGCGACCATTCCGTCGAGGTCACGGAGGGGGAACAGCACAAGGTCTTCCCCCACGAGGAGGCACAGCAACTCGAGGAGGAGAAGGCGGTCGCGCCGAAGCTCGACCTCACGGTCGAGCCGTCGCTCGACTCGCTCCGGCTGTATCTGCGGGAGATCGGCAAGGTCTCGCTGCTCACGGCCGACCAGGAGGTGTGGCTGGCCAAGCGCATCGAACGTGGCGACCCGGCGGCCAAGCGGCACATGATCGAGGCCAACCTACGGCTCGTCGTCTCCATTGCCAAGGGGTACCTGGGCCGCGGGCTCTCGTTTCTCGACCTCATCCAGGAGGGCTCGCTCGGGTTGATCCGCGCCGTGGAGAAGTTCGACTACCGGCGCGGCTACAAGTTCTCAACCTACGCCACGTGGTGGATCCGGCAAGCGGTGACGCGCGCCATCGCGGACAAGGCGCGCACGATTCGCATCCCGGTGCACATGGTGGAGAAGCTGAACAAAGTCGTGCACATGGAGCGCCAGCTGATGCAGCGGCTCGGCCGCGAGGCGGGCCCCGAGGAGATCGCGGAGGAGTTGGACATGGAGCCGGGCGAGGTGCGCGAGATCCTGCGGATGGCCCAGCTGCCCGTGTCGCTCGAGAAACCGATCGGCGAGGAAGAGGACTCGTCGCTCGGCGATTTCGTGCCCGACGAGCAGGCCGAGTCCCCGTTCGATTCGACGTCGCTGTCGCTGCGCCGTGAGGACATCGACCTCGCTCTGTCCAGCCTGCCCGAGCGGGAGCGCAAGGTGATCGAGTTGCGCTACGGGCTCGACGGCTCGCCGCCGCGCACGCTCGAGGAGGTCGGTCGCGCCTTCGGGGTGACCCGGGAGCGCATCCGACAGATCGAGAACAACACGCTGAAGAAGCTCGAGACGCTGCCCGAGGCGCAGGCGCTCAGGGATTGCGTGTAGGCGTTTGGGGATCCCTTCGGGGATCCCCCAAACGCCTACAACCGTGAGGGCTCTGCCCTTACGGGGTTGCTCTGGTCTTCCTACAGATACCCACGCGCCTGCAGCACCTCCAGGCCACCCGCGCGGACGTTGCCGGCCAGTGAGGCGACGTCCGCCGCGGGCGGCGCGAACGCCGTCACGGTGAACCAGGCCCGGTCGTGCTCGATCTCCGTCACGGTCACGTTGCGCTCGGAGAGGGTGGCGATGCTCGCGGTCGCCTCGAGGAGCGCGGCGGCCGCCTCGCGGGGCGGCACGTCCAGGCGCACTGGGAAGCGGGCGCTCACGGTGCGTCGCGGATCCTTGATCGTGCGGTTGACGATCGGCTGGGTCGTCAGCTGGGTGTTCGGGACCGAGATGCGCCTGTCGTCGTCGGTCACGAGGGTGGTATAGATGAGGCTGATGTCCTCCACGAAGCCGGTCTGATCCGCCACCATCACCCGGTCGCCGATGCGCAGCGGCTGGGTGAAGGCGACGAGCACGCCGGCGCCGAGGTTGCCGAGCGGTGTGTTCAGCGCGAGACCCGCGAAGACCGCGAGCACGGCGCTGGAGGCGAGGATCGCCCGCGCCACCTCGTTGGTCTGCGGGAAGATCGTGAGGACGCTCCAGACGCCGATGGCGGCGACGAGCGCCACGAGCACGCGTTTGAGGAAGCTGAAGGTGGTGCGCCGGCGCGCGGCAGCGGTCGGGTCCCGCTCGGCCCGTCCGCGCTCCCAGCGGGCGTACACCCAGTCGAGCGCTGCTCGCGCGGCGATGACGACGGCCAGCCACGCGGCCGCCGTGACCAGGGCCCGGAGGGTGCGTTCGTCCATGCCCAACGGTTCGCCGGCGGCCCGCACCTGCCTGCCTGGTGCGGTCTCTCCATATGCACGCGACACTGGTGCGGCGTCTCCCAATCGATTCACCCGGAACTGCAACACGCGATCACCGGCCACGAAGTGGCCGTCCGCGAAGCGGAGCCTGATCGCCAGGAGAAACCGCCGGGCCGCTCCGCGGCCGACCCAAAAAACCCCTAGTGCGGCACCGACAACACCAAGAAGAGTTCCAGGTCAAACGTTAGGAGATGCCGCCGCACTAGTCCTCTGTGAGCTCGCGGAACTCGATCGTCCCGCCGGCCTCGTAGACGGGATTGCCGTCCAGGAGATCCCGTGCCGCCTCGATGTCCCCGGCATGCACGATGAGGTAGCCAACGAGATGATCGTTGGCGGACCCCGGCGATCCGGACTTGCGGCTGGTCCTGCCCGGCCCGAGCGAGCTTCCACCATCGAACCGGTCACCGAGACGGAGCCCACCGAGATATGGGCCCCACGCCGCCAGATCTTCCTCCGCCACGGCGTCCGCGTGCATCAGCATCAGGAAGCGGGGCATCGCTCGATCCTACTGAAGCGCGTTTATCCATCTGCTGCGCGGATCCCTCCGACTGGTAGATGCGGCTCTGTGGTCTGCGGGGAAGGGCATCGCGGAGTTGACGGCGGCGTCCGCGTAACTCATCAGTCGCTACCCCGCCGATACGCTGATCCGACAACGAGACGATCGGAGCGCACGTGCGGAACGGTGTGATCGGGTTCATGAGCGTGGTGGCGTTGGTCGCTGCGGGCTGCGGGGGGAGCGGCGGCGGTGGCGAGCGCCTGTCCCTCGAGGACTTCGTGGCGCAGGCCGACGCGATCTGCAAGGAGTACGAGGGCAAGCTGGATGCGCTCGGAGAGCCGAAGACGATGAGCGATCTCGCCGATCTCGTGCGCGAGGGGAAAGCCGTGGCTTCCGAGCAGATGGTGAAGCTCCGCGAGCTCTCCCCACCTGGGGAGATCGAGGCTTCCGTCGACGAGGCCTACGCGACCCTCGACCAGCAGATCCGGCTGTTCGACGACCTGATCGAGGCTGCCTCTGCGGAGGACACCGCGAAGGTCAACGAGATCGTCGAGCAAGGAACGGTGCTCGACGACAAGGCGGACGCACTCGCGAAGAAGGTCGGCCTCAAGGAGTGCGGCAGCACGAGCTGAGTGCCGCCTGCGTAGGGCGCGAACCGCAGGACGCTGAAGCGTCCCGCCTCGCCGCCAGGGTTGCTGGAGCGGCCGTTCGCGGCTGGGTGCGGCCGGCGCCGTTCCTCGGGAGTCGCGATGGCCGAACGGCGGCTGACCGTCTTGCGAGGCCCTGAAGGGCCCCGCTCTGCCCTTCGTGCGCCGAGATCTGCGCGAGCGGCGAGCCCCGCAGCGCCGCGGCGGCTGTCGGCGCAGTGGGTTCCTTCAGGGACTCACAGGCAGTCCGTCCCGGCACTCGCATCCGGAATCGGTCGTCAGGCGTCGAGCTCGTACGCGGTGTGCAGCGCGCGCACCGCGGTGCCGATCTGCTCCCGCTCGATCATGCAGGTGATCTTGATGGGTGAGGTCGAGATCATCGCGATGTTGATGCCAAGATCTGCGAGCGTTCGGAACATCTTGGCGGCCACTCCGGGGTGCGAGCGCATGCCCGCGCCGATCAGCGACACCTTCCCCAGGTTGTGGTTCTCCTCGATGTCCAGCCGGCCCAGCAGGTGGCGGGTCGCGTCGAGCGCGGTGCGGGTGGCCGCGACGTCTTCCGCCGGCACCGAGAACGAGATCTCGGCGTTGCCGTGCACGACGTTCTGGATGATCGTGTCGACGTTGACCTGCCCGCCGGCGATCGTGTCGAAGATGGTGGCGGCCACGCCCGGCTCGTCGGGGATCCCGGTCAGCACGAACACGACGTCGGTTTCCGAGTGGGTCACGGCCGACACGATCGGCTGCTCCATGTCTGCTCCTTCCTGGATCCAGGTGCCCTCCTCGTCGGAGAAGGTCGATCGGGCGTGTACGCGCACGCCGTGGTTGCGGGCCAGCTCCACCGAGCGCAGCATCAGCACCTTCGCGCCGGAGGCAGACATCTCGAGCATCTCCTCGTAGGAGATGGTCGGGAGCTTGCGGGCCCCGGGAACGATGCGCGGGTCGGCGGTGTACACGCCGGCGACGTCCGAGTAGATCTCGCAGGCCGCGCCGAGCGCCGCAGCAAGGGCCACGGCGGTCGCGTCGGTGCCTCCGCGACCCAGCGTGGTCACGTCCATGGTGTCGCGTGAGAAGCCCTGGAAACCTGCGACGAGCACGATCTTGCCCGCATCCAGGCCCGCGCGCACGCGGTCGGCGCGGATCTCGCGGATCTTCGCCTTGTTGTGCACGTCGTCCGTGATGATCCCGGCCTGCGAGCCCGTGAGCGAGACAGCTTCCTCGCCGAGGTCGTGGATGGCCATGGCCACCAGGGCGCACGCGATGCGCTCCCCGGTCGAGAGCAGCATGTCGAGCTCGCGTGGGTGCGGGGCGGGAGACACGTCATTCGCGAGCGCGATCAGCTGATCGGTCGTCTTGCCCATGGCCGAGACGGTGCCGACGACTCGCAGCCCGTGGTGCCTGGCGTCGACGAATCGCTTCGCCACGAGTCGTACCTTCTCTGGATCGGCGACCGAGGAGCCCCCGAACTTCATCACGACCGTGTCGTAGCCGAGCTCGGTGGCGGCGCTCATCGCCCGTATTGTGGCGACGATCCGAGGGCTGGGCGTCGGTACTTGGTCGCGCATGCGGGGCAGGGGTTCCCGCCCGCAGATCCACGTGGCGCGGAACGGCGCTGCACCCGCAACGACAGAGGGGGCGCCCGATGGCGCCCCCTTCCGTCAACAGCTGATGAGTTGCCTACTCCATGGTGTAGCCGTTGGCCCAGCTGGCGCTGGCCCACGATGCGCTCGACCAGGAGGCAGAGCTCCAGGAGGCAGAGCTCCAGGAGGCGCTCGACCACGAAGCCGAGCTCCAGGAGGCGGAGCTCCAGGAGGCGCTCGACCAGGACGCCGAGGCCCACGATGCGTTGCTTGCCGCGTACGACTTCCAGGAGCTCGGGTTGAACGTGTTCCGTCCGAGCGAGCTGTCAAAGGTGACGAACTGGTTGAGGCCGGCGTTCGGGTTCGCTGTGCCGCTGGCAGCGAGGGCGGCGGAAGCGTTGACAACTCCCACGCCCAGGGCGCCCATCGAGTTGTAGCCGGTGGGCACGGACGCCGACTGCATGATCGCGCCCTTCACCTGATCGGGTGTCCAACTCGGGTTCTTGGCGAGAATGGTCGCCGCGAGACCCGAGATCACCGGGGCGGCGAACGACGTCCCGGACATCCACAGGTAGTTCGGCGCGACCTGCCGCGTGGGGAAGAGGGTCAGCAGGTTCGCTCCTGTCGGCACTGCACCAACGAGGTACCGGCCGGGAGCGGCGATCTCGGGCTTGAAGAAGCCGTCCTGCGTGTAGCCCCAGGCCGACCACGGAGCAGACCCGTCGTCCGACCGCGTGGCCGTGCTCTTTGTGTCGGAGGCGCCCACGGTGATCACGAAGGGATCGTTGGCCGGCGCGTAGCCGACGTCGCTGCGCTGCCCGTTGACTGCGTAGTTGCCGGCCGCCGCGACCACGACGATCCCGTTCAGCCAGAGAGCCTCGACGGCACGGTCGAGCGCGTCGTACAGGATGCTGTCGCCGCCCGTGTTGAGGGAGAAGTTGGCGACGCGGATGTTGTACGCGACACGGTTCTGGAGGATCCAGTCGGCCGCGGCAATCACGTCGCTCTTCGAGCCGGCACCTGCGCCGTCGAGTACCTTGATCGACAGGATCTTCGCGCGTGGCTCCGCGCCGGCGTACCCTGCCT
This sequence comes from uncultured Actinomycetes bacterium, assembly GCA_963738505.1. Lineage (GTDB taxonomy): Bacteria > Actinomycetota > Thermoleophilia > Gaiellales > Gaiellaceae > Gaiella. The sequence goes on from CAVTWR010000021.1 coordinate 274,595, forward strand.
CGCCACCGGCTGCGATGCTGCTGACGAACGTGCCGTGCCCGTACGCGCCCGGCGTCGTCGACGAGGACATCATGTAGATGTTGCCCTGGAAACGCGAGCCGAAGGTCGGCAGGCCGGTGACACCGGAATCGACGACGGCGATGGTCGGGTAGTTCGCCGTGTCCGGGACGCTCGACCATCCCGACTGCACGTTCGCAGCCTGGGTCCAGACCTGACTCGAGGTGAAGGAGCCCTCGAGCTTGATCTTCGTGTCCCTCGTGATCGACTCGATCCTGCTCTTCCCGGCGAGCTTGACGATCTGGCGTCCGCTCAACGTCGCCGACGTCCCGGCGATCGAGAAGAACTTGCGCTTCAGCTTCGACTTGCCGGACGGGTCCGACTTCTGCGCGTCGGTGACCTCCGCCGCGGCGTCTTCCGACTTCTTGCCGCGCGCCGCCTGCACGATGACGTCGAAGAGCTTGTCGGGGTTGTTGGTCGCCTCGTCCAGCAGGCCGGACGAGAGGTACGCCCTCTGCTGGACCGCCTCTGCGGAATGCGCGAAGCCGGCCACGACGGCCAGGCTGACCACCACGACCGTGACGAGAAGTAGCTGGAGCCGTCTCCCCGGTCGCCCCCAGAGGGCGTTGGCGCGCACGCCTGAGTCCGCACGTTGTGCTGTCGTTCGCCGCATGAAAAGTCTCCTCCGCCGTTCGTGACCGGGCTTCGCGCCCTACCTGATGTATTGCACGGTAGGCTGCTTCGGCTACCGGCCCTCACCCTTCAGGGGGATCCGGCGAGAATCCCTCGAATGAGGCTTTCGAGCGGCGGCCGGTTGTCGAGCAGCCCGACCCATGCCCATGGCGTGCGTCTGGAGTAGGCGCCCGGGTCAGCTCAGCCGGTCGTGAAGATCCAGTCGGTCGCCTTCGCGTCCATGTGACAGTTCGAGCACAGGGCGCCCTTGGCGAGAACGCTGTACCTCGACCCCGACCGCTCGTACTCGACCCATTGCCACCTGCCGCTGGTCTTGCGCGCGACGGCGACCTGCTTGGCCGGTCCCTTGGCGCCGGGCTCCACGATGGACTTGACCACGACCGTTCCGTTCGGGAACTTCTTCCCTTGCCGGGCTTTGCTGGCGAAGACGTTCTTGATTCCGTCGTGTGCGCCGGGCGTCGTGAACGGCTTCTTGTTCAGCTTCTTCCACTTCGTGTACCCGTCCGTGTAGGAGGGGAGACCGTTGGCGGCCGTGCCGGCGAAGGCGAGGACGGTGACTACGCCCGCGAGACCGAGCACCAGGATGAGGATGGCCAGGCGCCTGTGCATGCGGTGATGATGGCCCGCCTGGCGCGGGGTCGCGGTTAAATGTCCATGAACCCTTGCAAGGGAGGCGATGGCCCTGCAAACTGCATCACCCACGACTCAGCTTTGGGGTGAGGTGTGAGCACCGACTACGTCAGTTCGTACGAACACGCGAGCGATCAGCCGCGAACGGCGCGATCTCGGCGCGTGCTTGCCATCGAGGCCCTGGGGCCGTTGACGATCGTCGCGGGCGTGGTCTGGGCGATCGCGCAGCCGTATCGCGTGGTGTTCCTCGATCGCGAGGGCAAGGGGTTCTACGATTACCTCGCCCAGCCGCCGCTGCTCGTGGTCGCCGTGGGGCTGTTCTTCGCGGTCGTCATCGCTCCTGGGTTGGCCGCGGATCTCGAGCAGGCTCTCGAACCGCCGCTCGACGGGGACGGGGACGATGACACCGCGCGCTGAGATCGCGCACTGGCTGTTCGCCTCGCTCTTCCTCCTCGTCGGTCTCACGCTCAGCGCGGAGGCGATCGCCGGGACTGCCGCCTTCCGGCGCCGCAGCTGGCGCACCTACGTGTTCCCGGCGCTCTGCCTGTTCGGGGGCGTGATGCTCTGGGTCGTTTCCGTGCTCTCCACGTTTTCGACGCTGCATCTCATCGCGCACTCGATCTGGGCGCAGGCGGCACTGATCGCGGGTGGTGTCCAGTTCGCGGTGGCCCGCGGGAAGCTGTCGAGCCCCGCCTGGTCGCTCGTCACCGCCGCCGGTCTCGCGATCAGCGGTGCCTCCTTCCTCGTCCACGAGCAGAACGGGTGGTTGTTCTCGAGGTCGGCGTTCCTGCATCACGCGATCGGGTGGTGGCTGGTGTTCGCGGCGCTCGTACCGCTGTTCGAAGCGCTGCGGCCGCACGTGCCTGTCTGGCGGTACGGCTACGCGGTCACGTTTCTCGGGATCGCGGTGCTGCTCTACTGCGATCGCGACATCGCGCCGATCTTCGGTCACCTCTCCGAGTTCGCGGGGGCCACACCTTGAGCCAGCGGCTGGGTCTGGCCGGTGTGGCGGTGGTGATCGTGGCGTTGGCGCTGCCGGCGGCGGCGTCCGGGCACGCTGCGTTACGCGAGACGACGCCGGCGCGCCAGTCGTCGCTCGACGGTTCACCCTCCGAGGTGACCCTCCGCTTCGACCAATCGGTGACCATCGTCTCCCGCTCGCTGGAGGTGCGCGCCGCCGACGGGGCACTCGTGTCCGGCGCCGTCCTCAGCCGCGACGGAGGACGGCTGCTTGCCGTCCCCGTGTCCGGGTTGACGAGCGGGGGCTACACGGTGCGCTGGCGCGAGCTCTCGTCCGACGGCCACATCGGGACCGGTGTGTGGACCTTCGGCGTCGGCGTGCCGGCGCCCTCACCGACGGATGCCGTGGGCGCGTCGGGCCTGACCTGGAAGGACGATGTTGTCCGGTTCGGGTACTTCGCGACGCTCTCGCTCCTGCTCGGCGCGCTTGCCGTGCGGCTGCTCGTTGTGCCTCGCACCGTGAGCCCACGCCTGCGCCGCTGGCTGCTGCTGCTGGCCAGCGCCGGTGCGTTCGGTGTCGTCGACGTCGGGATCGTCGCCTTCGTCCTGCGTGGCGCGAACGCCTTGCAGCTGAGCTTCGTCGACCTGTTGTACGCGGATCTCTCGCCGTTCGCGGAGAGCACACGTTTCGGCGCCGCGTTCATGGTGACCACGGTCGGCTTCGGGACCGTCGCCGCCCTCGTGCTGCTCGCCTGGACCCTCGATCGTGACGTGCTCCTGTGGCCTGCACTCGGGCTTGCTGCGTTGATGGGTGCCGGGCTCTCCATCTCGGGCCACCAGGGGACCGAGGCCAACTCGACGGTCCTGACGCAGGCCGTCGACTGGGTCCACCTGCTGGCCGGATCGATCTGGGCGGGCGGTCTCGTCGTGCTCGCGACGACCGTGTGGGCACTTGTGCCGAGCGAGCGTCGTGGTGCGTTCCTGCGCTTCTCGCGCGTGGCCACGTGTGCGGTCGCGGCGATGCTCGCGGCCGGGCTCTACCTCGCGTTCGTCCGGCTGCCGGCTCTGGCCGACCTCTGGGAGACCCGGTACGGGCAGCTTCTGCTCGTCAAGGTCGTGATCGCCTGTGGGGCGCTGCTGCTCGGTGCGTTCCACCAGACGGTGGTCAAGCCGCGGTTGGAGCGGGGTGGCCACACGGCCGGTGTCTGGCGCACGCTGCTCGGTGAGGGCACCGTGGCGATGACCGTCCTGCTGCTCGCGGCGATGCTGGTGAACGGGGCGCCCCCGCCGTCCGACGGCTCCTCTCCTGGATCGGCCGCTCGTGCCGCTCCCGCGGCTCAGGATGCTCCTGCCGCCCCGGGTGCCTCGGTCTCCCCCGTCCTGGCCGGCAGAGCGTCGCTACCGTAGGCCGAATGGCCCCTGGCCCGCGCCTCGTAGCCGTCTCCGGCGGAGCCGGCTTCCTCGGGCTCCACCTCGTGCGCCGGCTGCTGGCCGCCGGCCATCGTGTGCGAACCCTCGACCTCGTGCCACTCGACGATCCGGTCGTTCAGGGACGCGCCGAGGAGGTTCGCGGCGACGTTCGATCGGCTGACGCGGCGGACGCCTTGGTGGCTGGGGCGGATGCCCTCGTGCACGCTGCGGCCGCCCTGCCCATCCAGGATTCGCAGACGGCGATCCGCTCGTGCAACGTCGAGGGCACGGCATCCGTGCTGGCCGCGGCGCGGGCGGCGAACGTCCGCCGGGCCGTCTTCATCTCCTCGACGGCGGTCTACGGGATCCCCGAGAAGCACCCGATCGTCGAGGACGATCCACTCGTCGGTGTGGGCACGTATGGGGAGTCGAAGATAGAGGCCGAGAGCGTGTGCGCCGCCTTCCAAGAGCGCGGGTTGGGCACGGTGATCATCCGGCCGAAGACGTTCCTCGGCCCGGAGCGACTCGGCGTGTTCGAGATCCTCTTCGACTGGATCCGCGAGGGCCGGCGCATCCCCGTCCTCGGGTCGGGCGCGAATCGCTACCAACTCCTCGCCGTCGAGGACCTGGTCGACGCGATCGTGCTGGCCCTCGACGCACCGGTCGCCGGACAGGCGCTGAACATCGGGGCGGAACGCTTCGGGACGGTGCGCGCCGACCTCGAGGCGCTCATCGCGCACGCAGGGTCGGGCTCGCGCCTGTTCCCGGTTCCGGCGCGGCCGGCCGAGCTCGCGCTGCGGGCGCTCGAGGTGGCGAAGCTCTCGCCGCTCGCCGAATGGCACTACAAGACGGCGCACAAGGACTCGTTCGTCTCGGTGGAGCGCGCCAGGGAGCTGCTTCGATGGGCGCCGCGGCTTTCGAACGCCGAGACGCTGTGTGCGACGTACGACTGGTACCTGGCCCACCGGGAGGGCATGGCGGCCGCAGGGACGACTCATCGCGTGCCCTGGGATCAGCGCGCGCTCGGGTTGTTGAAGCGCCTGGCCTGAGCACTCGCGCTCTGTTGACTCCGCGTTGATCCCGGCTACGCGTTGAGCACGGGCACGGCGTAGCGCGCGAACTGGGGATCGCCCGTGGCGATCGTGAAGCCCTCGAGTTGGGCCTGGGCCACGAGCATCCGGTCGAACGGATCGCGATGGTGAAGTGGCAGATCGCCCGCGAGCCAGGCGTGGTCCGCCGATACCGGAAGCGGCGCGACGTCGTGGCGTCGCAGGCGCTCGGGAAGATCGTCGTCGAAGGCAAGCTTCCCGAGTTGGCGCTTGATCGAGATCTCCCAGGCGGACACGGCACTCACGGCGACCTCGTTCTCCGGATCCTCGATCTCGGAGACGATCGAGCGCGGCAGCCGCCGCGAACCCGCCAGCCACCAGAGCAGTACGTTCGTGTCGAGAAGGAGTCTCACTGCCGGCTAGAGCTCAGGCCTCGCCGCTTGGCCATCGCCCACGAAGGCCTGCGCAACCTCCTCGTTGACCGCGTCCGAGTCCCAGTCCGCGTCCATTCGGATCTTCCCCTTCATCGCGCCGAACCCGCGCCGGCGCACCTTGACCCGCTCCAGTGGCACAAGGCGGCAACGCGGCTCCCCTGCCTTCGCAATCACGATCTCCTCACCCGCCGCTGCTCGCTCCACGAGGCGGGAGAACTGTGTCTTCGCGGTATGGATGTTGACCTGTTCGGACATGGCCCAAGTGGACTAGACTTAGTCCAGTCCGGCTTAGTCTAGCATGGTTCAGCCCGCGCCCTGCGACCGGCGTTCGACTTCGGCGCCTGGCTCACCGACTCGTGGGCCACCTTCGGCGACTCAGCGGCAGCGCAGGATGAGGCGGGTGTCGAGCGAGGGAGGCTTCGTCGCGGTCCAGTCGCCGAACGCTTCGACGCGCTCGAACCCGGCGGCGTGCGCCATCTCCACAAGCTCGGTGATCGAGTAGAGCCGGTAGATCGCTCGCCGGGAGCGCGTCTCGCCGTCACGGACGACGATCTGGCGCATGTGCATCACGCCTTCCACGAGATCGAACTCGTTCTCCTCGAGCGACAGCCCTCCGTCGGGCAGCTCGTGCCACGTCGAAGGGCGGAAGCTGGCCGCCACGCGGTCGCGGTGGGCGCTCTCGAGGATCAAAGGTGCATCAGGTCGCAGGACCCGGCGGAACTCCGACAGCGCACGGACGTCGTTCTCACGGCCCCAGTAGCCGAGCGACGTGAACAGGTTGAGGACGCAATCGAACGCCCCGTCGGCGAACGGCAGCTCCCGGTAGTCGGCGAGAGTCAGCTCCGGCTGGGTCTCACTGCCACGCCTGCGTCGCGCCTCGCCCAGCTGTGGCTCGGAGATGTCGACTCCGGTGACGCGATACCCCATGTCTGCGAGAACGAGTGCGTGACGTCCGTAACCGCACGGGCAGTCGAGGATCTCCGCTCCGGGCTCGACACCGGCCAACGTCACCGCGCCGACGGCCTCGGCCCGGGTCGACTCCTCGTCCAGCAGCGGCTCGTACGCACGGATGTAGTCACTGTCGAAGAAGGCGCTCCAGTCGGTGCTCATGCGCACATCCTGCCAGCGCCGTCCTACACTCGACCGCGTGAGCGCCCGCAACCGCGAGGAACGCCTTCTTCCGCAGATCGTCTCGACCGTGATGTCGACCCTCGAGCTGGGCGAGGTCCTCCGCGCCGTCGTGCGGCTGCTCTCCGAGGGAACAGGTGTCAACGCGTGCTTCGTCTACCTGCTGGACGGTGACGGCGACCGCCTCGTGCTGCAGGCCGCCTCCTCCCAGTACGAGCCCCTGGTGGGGACGGCTGCGCTCGAGCGCGGCAAGGGCATCGCCTGGTGGGCGGCAGCTCATCGTGAGCCCGTGTTCCTCCGTGACGGCGCCGCAGCCGACCCGCGCTTCGAGCTGGTGCCCGGCATCGACGAGGAGCGCTTCCAGTCGTTCCTGGCGGTGCCTCTCGTCGCGCGCTCGACGGATGTGATCGGCGTGATCACCGCGCATACCGAGGCGCCTCGCGAGTTCACACCGAGCGAGGTCGAGTTCCTCGTCACCGGCGCCTCGCTCGTCGCCGGCGCCATCGACAATGCGCGCGCCTACGACGACAAGCGCCGGCGGGTCGAGGACCTCGAGCGCCTCACGGCGCTCGCGGAGGCTCTGGCACGGGCGACGACGACGGATGACCTGGCCCGGGAGGTGGCGCGGCGCTCGGTCGAGCTGCTGCGCGTCGGCTCCGCACATGTCTACCTGCACCAGCCCGCCACCGACGAGCTCGTGCTCGCCGCCTCGGAGCCGCGCGACGCACCGGCCGAGGCACGACTCGGGCTCGGCCGGTTGGCGCCGGAGCTCGTCCGCGCCGATGCGCGCGTGTCCGTGCCGCTCGTCTCGAGCGGTGAGCTGGTGGGTCTGCTCGTCGCTCATCCGACCACGAACCTCGAGCTCGCGCGCGCGATCGCGGGGCAGACGGCCGTGGCGATCCAGAAGATCCGGCTCATCGAGCGGCTCGCCGATCAGACTCGAGTCGCCGACTTCCTCGACGACCTGGCGGTGGGCACCGCGCGAGACGGCGATCCCCGCGCCGGCCGGCTGGGCGTCGATCTCTCACGACCCCACGCGGTCGTTCTCGCACGATCGGCCGACGACGGTCTCGAACGCCTGCTACGGGGCATCGATGGGGGCACGTTGGTCGACGCGGGAGAGGAGGAGCTGCGGGCCCTCGTCCCGGTGGCCGGCGGGGATCCGCAGCTGATCGTCGACACCTTGCGCCGCAACCTGCCGGCGGGCCGGTCGACGCCCGTCGGGGTCTCCGGCATCATCACCTCGGCCGGAGCTGCCGTCCAGGCGTTCACGGAGGCGCGCCACGCCCTGCTGGCCGCGACGTTGCCCGGTGGTGCTCCCGTCAGTGCCTACGACGCCCTCGGCCCGCTCCGCTATCTGCTGCCCGTGGCCCAGGCGGGGGGAGTCCGCGACCCGTTGGTCGCGGCGGTCGAGCGCCTGCACGGCTACGACACGGAGCGCGGGACCGAGCTCGAGCGGACACTCGACGCGTTCCTGCGCTGCCACGGGGGTCTCCGCGCGACCGCGGAGCTGCTGTTCGTGCACGTCAACACGCTGCGCCAGCGCCTCGACCGCATCCGCGAGGTGTCCGAGATCGATGTCACCACCGCGGATCATCTCTCGCTCGCGCTGGCCGTGGGCGCCGCCCGGCTGGCCCGCGACCTCCGCCGCTAGTGCGGCATCTCCTAATGTTTGACCTGTAACTCTCCTTGAGGTTGTGGGTGCCGCACTAGCCCTTTGGGTCGGCCGCGGAGCGGCCGGCTGTTTGTCTGGCGATCAGGCTCCGCTTCGCGGAGGGCCACTTCGTGGCCGGTGATCGCGTCTTGCAGTTTCGGGTGAAACGTTGGGAGACACCGAACTAGAGGCTCGCGAATCGTCGCGCGGGGTGGTAGAAACGAGCACTCACCGTCGCCCTGCCAGGAAGGTTGGAATCACCATGACGCTCGACGACATTCGCCGCGCGACCAAGGATCGCGGCATCGAGTTCTTCTTCGCGCAGTTCGTGGACATGTATGCGCGCCCGAGCGCCAAGCTCATCCCCGCCGCCAACCTCGACGATCTTGTCGCGGAGGGCGCGGGCTTCGCGGGTTTCGCAGCCGGTGAGATCGGTCAGGTGCCGGCCGACCCGGACATCGCGGCGATGCCGGATCTCGACTCGTTCACGCCGGTGCCGTGGCAACCGAACCTGGCGCGGTTTGCATGCGACATCACGGTCGAGGGCGAGCCGTGGCCGTACTGCCCGCGCACGATTCTCAAGAACGTGGTCGCGCAGGCGGCCGCCCAGGGCTATGAGTTCAAGGTCGGCATGGAGCTCGAGTACTTCCTCGTGCAGCGAAGCGCGGACGGCGGCATCGAGCTCGCGGACAAGATGGATACGCTCGACAAGCCGTGTTACGACATGGCGGGCCTGACCCGGCAGTACGACCTGCTGACCACTGTCTCCAAGTACTGCAACGAGCTCGGTTGGGGCAACTACGCGAACGACCACGAGGACGCGAACGGCCAGTTCGAGCAGAACTTCCAGTTCGCGGACGCGCTGACGACGGCCGACCGCGCCATCTTCTTCCGCTACATGGTCCACACGCTCGCCGAGCACCGCGGGATGATCGCCACGTTCATGCCGAAGCCGTTCACCAACCTCACGGGCAACGGCTGCCACTTCCACATGTCGCTGTGGAAGGACGGCAACAACGTGTTTCTCGACGAGGCCGACCCGCGCGGGCTCGGGCTCTCGGCAACCGGCTACGCCTTCCTCGGCGGGCTGAAGCGGCACGCGCGTGCGTACGCGGCCCTCACCGCGCCGACGGTCAACTCGTACAAGCGCCTCAAGCGCGGCACGACGACTTCGGGTGCCACCTGGTCGCCGGTCTGGATCTCCTACGGATCGAACAACCGCACGCAGGCCTACCGCATCCCAGGCGCCGGCCGGATCGAGGATCGCACCATCGACGGCTCCTGCAACCCGTACCTGGCTGCGGCCGCGGTGCTGGCTGCAGGTCTGGACGGGATCGCCACCAACGCCGAGCCGGGCGAGCCGAACCTGGAGAACCTGTACGCCGTGCCCTACGGCGAACTCGTCGCCCGCGGCATGCAGACGCTTCCCGCAAACCTGCTCGAGGCGACACAGGAGCTGTCCGCCAACGACGTGCTGCGCAAGGCGTTGGGCACCGGTCCCAAGGGCGACTACGTGGACTACGTCGTGCAGGTCAAGCAGGACGAGTGGGCTGCCTACCACGAGCAGGTCTCGGACTGGGAGATCCGCGAGTACCTCACCCGGTTCTGAGTCGATCTGAACGTCGCACGCGGACGAAGCCCGCACGCTGGCGCGCGCGCGCCCCGCACGTGCGAAATATCGTATGGATGAAACATCCATACGGGGCCGATCGGAGTGGAGTCGATTCCCCTGTCCGATCTGGGAGCATGGAGCTAATCTCCATGAACAGCAGTCCATGAGTCGAGGAGTGATGCGCTGATGTGCGGAATCGCAGGGATTCTCTACAAGGACGGCCGTCGGCACGACCTCGGCCGCGACCTGATCACCATGCTCGACGGCTGCCAGCACCGCGGCCCCGATTCGACCGGCTTCGCGCTCTACCACGGCTCTGCCGAGGCCCACGACGAGCTGCGGCTGCGCTTCTTCGTCGGTGAGGGCGAGGAGCGCGAGCAGACGCTCGAGGACATCCACGCCCGGTTCGCGGAGTTCGGCGCCCACGTCGTCGAGCAGGAGGTCATCGGCACCACTGCGCGCTTCCTCGTCCGCTTCGAGGGAGACCTGCAGCGCTTCTCCTACGCGATGGAGCACGCCGCGAAGGTGTCCTCCATAGGCGAGAGCCTTGACATCATCAAGGACATCGGCTCCGCCCACGACGTCGACGACATCTACGACGTCGCCGGGTTCGACGGGACCCACGGCATCGGGCACGTTCGCCTGGCCACCGAGTCCGCTGTCTCCCCCGAAGCCGGCCATCCCTTCTGGGCAACCGGCTTCGCCGACGTGGCCATCGTCCACAACGGGCAGATCACCAACTACTACAAGATGCGCCGGCGCCTGGAGAAGCGCGGGTTCGAGTTCAATACGGACAACGACTCCGAGTTGCTCGCCGTCTATCTCGCGGACAAGCTGGCGCAGGGCTGGACGCTGGAGCGGGCGCTCGAGCAGTCGATCGCCGACCTCGACGGCACGTTCTCCTTCCTCGTCTCCACGCGCGACGAGATCGGCTTCGCCAAGGATCGCCTGGCAGCGAAGCCGATGGTCATGTACGAGGACGGTGACATCGTGGCCATCGCCTCCGAAGAGGTCTCCCTGAACAAGCTGTTCCCTGGCCGCGCGCTCACGACCAGCGAGCCGGCCCCCGGAACCTTCCGCACCTGGCGGCGCTCGGGCGCCGTCGAGCCGGCTGCCGTCGCCGCGTAGCAGCCGAGGAGCCGACCGAATGGCTTTCATCGATCTCTCCACCCTCGGCATCACCGAGGCCAACAAGCTCGTCCGCGCCTACGGGGAGCAGGGTGAGGACGTGGAGATCGTCAACCCGGACGCGCGCCATCACATCGGCGTCGGGCTGACCTCGCCCATCCGGGTCACGGTGCGCGGCTCGGCGGGGTACTTCGCCGCCGGCCTCTGCGACGGCCCGAGCTTCGAGATCGAGGGCAACGTGGGGTGGGGGTTGGCCGACAACCTCACCGCCGGGTCGGTCGTCGTGCACGGCAACGCGAGCGCCATCGCCGGAGTGGCGATCCGCGGCGCGGAGGTCGTCGTGCGCGGCAACCTCGGCTCGCGTGCCGGCCAGGTGATGAAGGAGGGCACGCTCTGTTGTGGGGGCAACGCCAACTTCATGGCGGGCTACATGATGTACGGCGGACGCCTGATCATCTGCGGCGACTCCGGGGAGCTCGTCGGCCAGGACATCCACGGTGGCGAGATCTACGTCGGCGGCAACGTACAGTCGCTGGGCCAGGACGCCGCACTCGGCGAGATCGACGACGCCGAGCTCGATGACGTCCGGGCCTTCCTCGAGCGCTATGGCATCGCCTACGACGGCCCCTTCCAGAAGGTGGTCAACGCGGGCAAGAACCTGCATTACCCACGCTCCGAGCCGCGCGTGCGCGTGATCCCGTTCTACGAGGGGTCGGAGCGCACCGACTACTGGAACGCGAAGGTGCAGGAGGACATCTCGGTGAAGGCACAGATGGGCCGTTACCGCATCCGCGGCTACGGCACCACGCGACCCCTGCCGCACCTCAACGATCTCGCCTTCCGCCGCGACCTGTCCACGGTCGAGCCCGACCCCGAGGTCGTGGCCAAGGTCGACCTGGCCACGACGATCGGCGACCGCTCGGGTGCGAAGCCGATCGAGCTGTCGATGCCTGTGATGATCGCGCCGATGTCCTACGGTGCTCTCTCCAAGTCGACCAAGATCGCGCTGGCGCGCGCCTCGTCGTTGTCCGACATCTGCGACAACTCGGGTGAGGGCGGGCTGATCCCGGAGGTGCGCGAGGCGGCGAAGCGCGTTGTCGTGCAGATGCTCGGCGGCCGGCTCGGCTGGTCGGTGCAGGCGATGCGCGCGGCCGACGGGGTGGAGATCTACATCTCGCAGGGGGCCAAGCCTGGCCTCGGCGGTCAGTTGATGGCGAAGAAGGTCACTGCGGACATCGCGCGCCTGCGCGGGATCCCGGCCGGCATCGACCTGCGCTCGCCGTCGCGGCACCCTGACGTGCTGGGTGCCGACGATCTCGTGATCAAGGTCGAGGAGCTGCGTGAGGCGACCGGTTGGGAGAAGCCCGTGTCGGTCAAGCTCGGCGCGGGTCGCGTCCGCGACGACATCAAGATCGCCTTCAAGGACGGCTTCGACTACGTCTGCCTCGACGGCATGCAGGGCTCCACCGGCGCCGCCGGCAACGAGGTGCTCGAGTACGTCGGTATCCCCACGCTGTCCGCGATCGTGGAGGCGCTCGACGCCCTGGAGGAGATCGAGGCTTCGGGCATGCCGATCATGCTCATGGGCGGGGTCAAGGACGGCATCGACGCGGCCAAGGCGATCGCCATCGGCGCGCACGGCGTCGCGGTCGGCACGAGCGCGATCGTGGCCGGCGGCTGCATCGCCTGCCTGCAGTGCGCGGTCGGCCAGTGCGTGGTCGGGATCGCCACGCAGGATCCGGTGTTCGAGGCGCGCTACGACATCGACGCGGAGTCCTGGAACATCCACCGCTACCTCGAATCGGTGCGCTGGCAGCTGGCGTCGGTCGTGCACGCTCACGGGTATAGCGCGGTCCACGACCTTTCGCGTGACGATCTCGTGGCCCTCACGCCCGAGGCGGCGGAGATCACCCGGCTTCCCTACGAGCCGGACGCGATGCGCACGCCGCGCACGATCGGGGCCGTGGCATGAGCACCGGCGAGCTGACGACACCGCCCGAGCCTGAGGTCTACGGCATCGACCGAGCGGTGTACCCGCCGGTGCCGGACGAGCTCGCAGAGAGCGACGACACGGGCGACGTCAACTTCGTCCCCGCCCCGTGCCAGGTCGCGTGCCCGATCGGTACCGACGCTCCGTCGTACATCGCCTATATCTGGGAGGGCAAGCTCGAGGAGGCGTTCGAGGCGATCACCGCCACCAACCCCTTCTCCTCGGTCTGCGGCCGCGTGTGCGACGCGCCGTGCGAGCCGGCCTGCCGCCGCGCCGATTCAGACGGCCCGCTGGCCATCCGCAACCTCAAGCGCTTCGTGATGGACGAGCTGGGCGCGACGTGGCGCCCGCCTGCGGTGCCGGTGACGAAGACGGCCACGGTGGGCATCGTCGGCGGTGGACCCGCGGGGTTGACGGCAGCGCAAGATCTGGCGGAGGCGGGCTACGCGGTGCACGTGTACGAGCTGACGCGGATGCTCGGCGGCTACATGACCTGGGGCATCCCTGCGTTCCGCTGCCCGCCGGCGGTGTTCCAGGAGGACATCGACAGGATGCTCGCACGCTGCCCCGGCATCACCGTCCACCTGGAAACGGGGCTCGGCGCGGGCGTCACCCTGGAGGAGCTGGAGGAGCGTCACGATGCGGTGCTGCTGACGATCGGCTCCTGGTGGGCGAAGAACCCGCCGGTGGAGAACGCCGCCGATCCGCGCGTGCTCGACGGGGTCGAGTTCCTGCGCGACGTCAACGGCGGCGCACGTCCGCAGCTGCCCTCGCGCGTGGTCGTGGTCGGCGCGGGCGATGTGGCCATGGACGCCTGTCGTGTGGCCAAGCGCCTGCCGGGGTGCGAGGACGTGAGCATCGTCTACCGGCGCGGCCCGGCGGAGATCCCGGCGCGCAAGGACGAGTTGCACGGGGCGATCGAGGAGGGCATCGAGATCGTCTACAACACGCAACCGGTCGGCGTGTACGAGGTGGACGGCGAGTTCGTGATGCGCTGCGTGCGGACGGAGCTCGGCGAGCCCGGCGAGGACGGCCGGCGCGTCTCGGTGAACGTGCCCGGGTCGGAGCACGACGTTCCCTGCGGGCTGGTGGTCATGGCCATCGGCCAGCGAGCCGACTCGGAGCATCTGGCTACCCACGGGCTGATGAACGGCGATCGCATCCGCACCGACTGGGCCTCGATGCGCACGGCCAACCCGAGGGTGTTCGCTGCGGGCGACGGTGCCTTCGGCCCGTCGACGATCGTCAACGCGATGTACCACGGCCATCGGGCGGCGTATTACCTGAAGGCGTTCCTCGAGGGGAACGAGTCGCCGCTGCCCTACCGGACGCCGTTCAAGACGCGACGGGTGCCGGTGGCGCAGGATCCGCAGTGGGAGGAGTGGAACCGCCAGCACCAGGTCTTCCACGGCCTGGGCGAGGACCCGGTGGCGTTTCCGGAGATCGAGTCGACCTACGATCTGGAGTCGGCGAAGCGCGAGGCGGCGCGCTGCTACCGCTGCGACGCCGAGACCGGGTCGGCCGACTACACGGTGCGCACGCGCGAGGACATCTTCGTGATGGCGCGCACGAAGCCGGGCGATGGGCGCAAGCAGCGGGCGCTGTTCACGAAGCGGCTCGCCGTTGCCGGGTCGCATCACTTCGAGCCGAAGTCGGCCACGCTCGACGATCTCGTGTTCCTGCCGGCGAACCTGTCGCGGCTGGTCATCGACCCGTACCGGGATGCCTGCACGGTGGAGACGGTGCTCGGCGGCGGGGCGCTGGAGCTGGACGCGCCGTTCCTCGTCACCGGGTTCGACGACGCGCCGGACGAGGTGCGGGCCGCGGTGGCGCATGGTGTGCGGTCGCGACGCCTGGCCTACGTGGGGCGACGGCCGCTCGCGGACGACGTGCCGTGGTTGCAGCTGGTCGGCGCCGGCGATTCAGTCGACGCGCGAGCGGAGGCCGTGATCGCGGTGGGTGGCGATCTGCCCTGGGCACCCGAGCCGGCGCGGGAGGGCCAGCCGGTCGGCGTGGCCACGTCCTCTGCGGGTGTGGCGGCGGCCGTCCCGTTCGCACTCGATCGCGGTCTCGAGTTCCTGCTCCTGGACGGCACCGGTGGCGCGGGCGCGGGTACCGCGTGGCCCGAGCTGGCAGGAGCTCCCGACCTGACGGCGATCCGCGACACGATCCGGGTGATGCGCGCCCTCAACCGCGAGGAGGATCTGGAGATCCTCTGGTTCGGCGGCGTCCGCTCCGGCACCGACGTTGTCAAGCTGCTCGGCCTCGGCGCCGACGCCGCAGCGGTCGGCGTCGGGCTCGCCCTGGCTGTGGGCGGCCGCATCGAGGACGGCTCCGTTGCCTGGTACGGCGACGTCACGCTCGAGGAGCGCTCCGAGCAGGCCGAGCTCTATCTGCAGGCCCTGCGCGCGGAAGCGTCGATCATGCCCCGCTGCACCGGGAAGACGAACATCCACAACGTCGAGCCGGAGGACCTGCGCTCCATCTCGCTCGTCACCGCCGAGGCCGCCGGGGTGCCGTTGGCCGGGCGGAACGAGCGGCTCGCGACGGCTTGATCGGTTGAGTCGCTCGCTGCAGGCGAGCATCGGACGCAAACGCCTGCTGTACTTCATCCGTGTGAGCTGGCGATTACTCTTCCTGCTGTGCCTCACGTCGGTTCTCGCCGGTTGTGGAGGTGTTGCGCTGCGCTCGATCTCATGGCGAAGCGTTGCGAATCTGGGGTGATTCGGTCCGGATTTCGCACCATCTCTCCCCTTCGCGCACCGCGTCCAGGTGGCTCCGGCCGTTCCGCACCGTGACCAACAACCTGTTCTGGATGGTTCCCTTCGGCGAAACGCGCAACGTTTGCGGTGTCGTCGAGTTCGATGACGTTCTTCCGCCGGTTCACTACGGGGGCTTGGAGTCTCCTCTTGGTTCGCTTGGTTACTCGCGCCTCGCGAAGTGCTATGCGGTCGACATGAGGTTCACCGGGTTTCTCGAAAGCCCAGACCGCAAAGAAGCAACACCAATCAACGTGCATGGACGAACGATCGTCCAGTGCGGTCGCTTCCGACTCGACTGATGGTAATCGATCCGATGCCCAGCTTCGTCGAATCAGCAGCTCGATGTCTGCACCGCCGGCAGATGCGGATCCGGTTCGTGCCGCGATGCGAGGAGCGCCTTGCAGCGTCTCCGGTCACGAATGAGTCACAGATTCCAGTCCGCTTCGCCCGCTCCACGGGCGATCACCCTAGGGATTCGAGCCTTCACGGAGATGACTTGGACTTCTGACCGCTCGAATGCTCTGACGTTTTCGACGCTGACGAGGACCAGGCGTGCGTCGCGCGAGAGGCGACTCGAGCTGGAGGTGGCGGCGATCCTCCGCGTCGTGCCGCTCCGGGCATCGATCAAGTAGGGCACATGACCGAACTCCGTCTTAAGTCCAGCCAAGAGGTGCTGGGCGTCCCCCGACCAGGAGATGGGAACGAACCCGGTAATGCCGTGGCCGAGAAGCCCGCGCGGGAATAGGCCCTAGGATGGTGCGCCGTCCGGTGCCGTTCGCATTGATCCGCCAGATTTCGTGACAACCCCATCCGCGGAAGTGAATGAGGTGGGCGAACGCGATGCCGTCCGTGCTCCACACCGGGAGCGCATTGCAGCCGTCTCGCGTGAGTCGGCGTGGCCTTCCGCCCATCACTGCGACGACGAAGAGATCAAAGGCGCCATAGAAGCACTGCCCCCGGCGTCCCACCGCGTAGACGATCTTGTCGCCAGTGGGTGAAAAGCTCCAGCCCCACGCCCGGAAGTAGAAGCGTGCCACCCTGCGCGACCTGTGCGTCGCGATGTCGAAGCGCACGAGGCCGAATCCGTCCGTGTAGACGATCTGGCGACTATCCGGAGACCAGCCAGCCTCACCCCCGTAGCGAGAAATGACTCGCGGTCGGCCGCCTCGGCTGGCGATCAGGAATAGCGCGGGACAGGCCCCGACGTCGTCGCAGTCGCCCTCGTAGAACACCCACCGACCGTCCGGGGAGATCCCCGGTGACCTTCCGTTCGCGAGCTTGCGTCTCTCGGTGCCACGTGCATTCGTGATTCACACTTGGTGACGATTGTCATCGCGGAAGCGCGTGTAGACGATATGAGGATCGATCTGACGGGCTCGGCTCGCTGCGGGCGCAGCAGCGTCACTCAGCGTTCCTGCGAGGGCCTACGTGCTGCAAAGGACAGCCACCATCGCGATGCGCATCATCGGCGCACTGTTATGGCTCAGCTGACACGCTGGAAGGTTGCCCTGGCGTTGTTCACCGGGATCCGCCAGCGGAGCGTGCTGCGGGTACAGGTGTACGGCGTTGTGCCACCCGCCGGGACTCTTCGCGTTGTCGGCGGCGGGCCGGGAACGCTCACGGTGCGGCCGTCCTTGGTGCCGGTGAACTTGGAGATGGAGAGCTCGGTGGTGCCGCCCTGGATGACGATCCGGCCGGCGCGGGTCGTGTAGCGCAGCTCGTTGATGAAGGTGGCGGTTCCCTCGAGCTCCAGGCCACCGGCGCTGAGCGTGAGCGCCAGATCGGTGGAGCCGTAGCGCATCTCTCGCGCGTTGAACGACGCGGTCAGGACTCCTCGCCGGACACGCATGAGGTCGCTGCCCAGCAATTGCTGGAGCATCCTCGTCGCTGCGGCGCTCGACATCCGCCAGTCACCACGCAGGCAGCGGTCGGCAGCGGTCTCCGCGGTGCTCGGCGCGGCAGCCGTTCCCATGGCGATGGTGAGAGCGGCGAGGACGGCGAGCAGCACAGCTGAACGGCGTATGGTGATCACTCCCTACGGCGAAGACGAGAACGAACTCCAGTGTAGAGTCGGCGTCGGGCGGCGTCGAGCGTATCCCTCGGCCGAGCAGGCCCGAACGTTAGTGCGGCACCCACAACACCGACGAGAGTTCCAGGGCAGACGTTAGGAGCTGCCGCACTAGGTCCAGCCCAGCGCGCGCGAGATCAGCCGCGTGCGCTCCACGAGGAGCGGCAGCGCCCGCGTGCGCGCGGCTTCGTCGAAGCGCGAGCTCGGGCCCTGCAGCGCGACGATGCCTGCCAGCTCGCGGCCCGCGCCCCACACGGGAGCGGCGATGGCGGAGAGGCCGTCTTCGCGCTCGTCCACCGCCACCGCGAAGCCCTGCGCGCGCACCCGCTCGATCTCGGCTCGGAGCGCCAGCGGGTCGACGATCGTCCGCTCCGTAAACACCTCGAGACGCCCCGACGGCAACGGCACATCGCCGAACGCGAGCAATACCTTCCCCGCCGAGGACGCGTGGCCGACCGACGGCCGACCCAGGCGAGTCACGCCTTGCAGGTAGCGCTCACTCGGCACGAAGTCGACGGTGATCGCGTCCCCACCGCCCGGGACCGACAGCGTGGCCGCCTCGCCGACCAAGCGCACCAGCTCCTCGAGGTGCGGGCGCGCGAGGTCGCGCAGATCGAGGCGGGCGAGCACCGCGTTCGCCAGCCGCAACAGCTTCACGCCCAGCCGGTAGCGGCCGGTCGCGGACACATGCTCGACGAGGCCGAGGCGCGTCAGCGTGCCCAGCTGGCGGGAGACCGTGCTGGCGCTGATGCCGGTGCGGCGGGCGATGTCGGTGGTGCCGAGCTCGCCGCTGTCGGCCAGCGCGTCGAGGATCGCCGCGGAGCGGACGGTGGCCTCGACGTCCCTCGTGGATGGTTGACCGGTCCGTGCCATCGCGCTAGTGTATCGCCACAGGTAGCACAGCATTGCCGTTGACGCAATTACCAGTGATCTAGCGAGAAGGCCGAACCTCCCTCATGTCCATGCTCGTCACCTGCCCCAACTGCGGGCCCCGGGAAGTCGTGGAGCTTCGCTGCGCGGGCGAGGTGACCAGGCGTCCCAAGACGACGCCGACCGTGCGCGAGCTCAACGAGTACATCTACCTCCGCGACAACGAGGCGGGCGTCCACCGCGAGTGGTGGTTCTGCCGGGTGTGCGAGGACTGGTTCCTGGCCGAGCGCGACACGGTGAGGAACGAGGTCGTCAAGACCTGGCATCCCGACGCGCCCGTGCAGGCGGCGTCGTGAGCCGGCTGGCGCCGCGCGACGGCGAGCGCATCGACCGCTCGCGGCGGATCAGCTTCTCCTACGACGGCAAGCAGATCGAGGCCTTCGCCGGCGACACGGTTGGCTCCGCGCTCTTCGCCTCCGGCCGCCGCGTCTTTTCGCGGAGCTTCAAGTACCACCGGCCGCGCGGTCTGCAGTGTTGCTCCGGGCACTGCGCCAACTGCCAGATGACCGTGGACGGCACCCCCAACATCCGCGTCTGCACGACGCCGGTCGCGCAGGGCATGACGGTCAAGCCGCAGAACTTCGTGGGCTCGCTCGACCGCGACCTGATGTCCTTCACCGACAAGTTCGGGGGACCGTTCACGCCGCCCGGCTTCTACTACAAGACCTTCATCCGCCCCCGCAAGCTGTGGCCGCTGTACGAGAAGTTCCTGCGCCGCGCCGCCGGCCTCGGGTGGCTGGACAAGCACGGCTCGCGCGGCGAACGTGTCGAGGGCGACTACCGCCACGCCGACCTGCTCGTGATCGGCGGCGGGCCGTCCGGGCTCGAGGCGGCGCTCGAGGCGGCCGCGACCGGCCGGCACGTGATCGTGGTCGAGGAAGGCCCGGAGGCGGGCGGCTCTCTCCTCGCCGACGCGGGCGGCCACGAGCAGGCCCGCGCCCTCGCCGAGCGGGCGCGCGCGGCCGGCGTGGAGATCCTGGCCCCGGCCATGGCCATCGGGCTCTTCGAGGAGAACCTGGTGCCGGTCGCACACGGGAACATGCTGAGCAAGATCCGTGCCCACGAGGTGGTCGTGGCCAGCGGCATCGTCGAGCAGCCGCTCGTCTTCCCCGGCAACGATCTGATCGGCGTGATGCTGCCGGACGCCGTGCGTCGCATGATCAACTACTGGTCGCTCAAGCCCGGCGAGCGCGCGGTCGTGCTCACCGTGGACGACCGCGGGCACGTCGCCGCCGACGATCTCCGCGCCGCCGGCGTCGAGGTCGTGGAGGTGGTCGACTTCCGGGATCGCGCACCGCAGATCGTCTCCGCCATCGGCCGCAAGGGACGCGTGACCGGCATCCAGCTCGACAGCCGCAGTGTCAAGTGCGATCTGGTCGTGATGTGCGGGAGCCCGCAACCGAACTACAAGCTGCTCGCGCAGGCGGGCGCGCGCGTCGCGTTCGACGCGGGCCGCGGCGTCTTCGTCCCCACCGATTTGCCCCCTCACGTGCGCATGGTCGGCGCGGCAGCGGGCGAGATCGGCGAGCCCTCCGTGCCCGAGCCGGTGCTCAGCGGCGCCGGCGACAAGTGCTTCGTCTGCTTCTGCGAGGACCAGACCGTGAAGGATCTGCGCTACGCGATCAAGGAGGGCTACGACTCGATTGAGCTCGCCAAGCGCTACACGACCGTGACCATGGGCCCCTGCCAGGGTCGGCTCTGCCACCTCAACTCGATCCGCGTCTACGCCAAGACCCGAGGCCTCGACGAGAACACGATCGGCACCACGACCGCGCGGCCACCGTACGCCCCGGTCTCACTCGGCCTCCTGGCCGGCCGCCCGCACGAGCCGGGCCGGCGCACGTCGCTCCACCACCGCCACAAGGATCTCGGCGGCAAGATGATGTGGACGGGCGCCTGGCGGCGCCCGCACTCCTACACGGACGATGCGGGTGACGAGGCGCAGAACGTCCATGTCAACGTCGGCCTGATCGACGTCTCCACGCTCGGCAAGATCCTGGTCAAGGGCCCCGACGCCGGCGCCTTCCTCGACCGCATCTACCCCAACCGCTTCTCCGATCTCAAGGTCGGCCGCGTCCGCTACGGCGTGATCACCACCGACTCGGGCCGGATCATGGACGACGGCACCGTCGGTCGGCTGGACGATGACACCTTCTACGTGACCACGAGCTCCACCGGCGCCGACGGCGTCTATCAATGGCTGACCTGGTGGAACGCGGTCTGGTTCATGGATGTCAAGTTCCACAACGTCACCGGGCAGCTGGCGGCGATCAACGTGGCCGGGCCCAAGGCGCGCGAGCTGATGGAGCGTGTCTCCTCGGACGACTTCTCCAACGACGGCGTCAAGTACCTCGATGCCAAGCACGTGACCGTCGCCGGCGTCCCGACCCTGGCGCTGCGTATCGGCTTCGTCGGCGAGCTCGGCTACGAGCTGCACCTGCCGTCGTCGCTCGCCGAGCATGTCTGGGACACGCTGCTCGAGCAGGGTGCCGACCTCGGTGTGGCGCCGTTCGGTCTCGAGCCGCAGCGCATCCTACGGCTGGAGAAGGGTCATGTGATCGTCTCGCAGGACACCGATTCCGAGTCCAACGTGCTCGAGGCGGCGATGCCGTGGATCTTCAAGGCCGACAAGGAGGAGGACTTCGTCGGCAAGTGGGCCACGCAGCACGTCGCCGACCGTGGGCTCAAGTGGATGCTCGTCGGCTTCGAGAGCCCGCGCGGGGTGATGCCGGTGGAGGGTGGCCAGGTCGTGGTCGACGGGAAGTCCTCGGGTCGTGTCACGAGCGTGCGCCACTCGAAGGAGCTGAACAAGGTGATCGGTCTGGCCATCGTTCCTCACGAGCTGGCAGTCGACGGCGGTCCCTTCGACGTCGCCGTGGACGGCTCGCTGGAGCGGATGCGCGTCCACCTCGGGCCGTTCTTCGACCCCGCCGGAGAGAGGCTGAAGGCGTGAGCGCGCTCGACTTCCTCGCTGCGGCCCGCGCGGCCGACGCGGGCGGGTTCCATCCGGTCTCGCGGTCGGCGATGGATCGGCGCTTCCGCGAGGCCGGCGCCACCTTCGAAGAGCGGGACGGCTGGCTGGTTCCCGTCTCGGTGCCGGGTGAGGACGAGCGGTCGCACGCGGGGATCGGCGATCTCTCGCATCTCGGCAAGCTCGAGCTGCGAGGCGAGGGCGAGCTTCCCTCGGGGACCGGAGTCGTGTCGTACCGCATCTCCCCGCGACGCGCTCTCGTGCTGTGCCCGACCGCCGCCACGACGAAGCTGCACGCCGAGCTGGCCGGGCGCTTCGAGCTGGTGCTCGACGTCTCCGCTGCTCTCTCCGTGCTCGCGATCGGCGGCGGTGAGCGGCGCACCGTGCTGCAGCGCATGACCCACCTGCACGAGACACCATCCAGCGGTGAGGTCGCCCACGTCCCCGTGGTGCACCTGCTGGAGGTCGACGATGTGCTCTGGCTCGTGTTCGGGCAGGAGTTCGCCGACCACCTGTGGGAGGTCGCGGTCGATCGGGCGGGTCCGCTGGACGGCGGCCCCGTCGGCACGGATGTGCTGGGAGGCGGACGGTGAAGGAGATCTTCTTCCCCAAGAAGTCGCTCAGGCATCCCGAGCGGCTGAAGCGCCACTACGACGTGGTCATCATCGGCGGCGGCTCGCACGGGCTGGCGACCGCCTACTACCTGCAGAAGC
Source organism: uncultured Actinomycetes bacterium (assembly GCA_963738505.1). Lineage (GTDB taxonomy): Bacteria > Actinomycetota > Thermoleophilia > Gaiellales > Gaiellaceae > Gaiella. The sequence goes on from CAVTWR010000021.1 coordinate 296,724, forward strand.
ACCACGGCATCCGCGACGTGGCGATCATCGAGATGAGCTACATCGGGTCGGGCGCGGCCGGGCGCAACACCACGATCATCCGCGCCAACTACCGCACCCCCGAGGGCGCCGCCTTCTACAAGCAGAGCGTTGAGCTCTACGAGGGCCTCTCGCAGGATCTCGACTTCAATCTCATGTTCTCCCAGCACGGGCACTTCACGCTTGCGCACTCCGACCGCTCGCTCGTCGTGCAGAACGAGCGCGCCGAGGTCAACAAGCTGCTCGGGATCGACTCGCGCGTGATCGACGCCGCCGAGGTCAAACGGCTCTGCCCGCAGATCAACATCTCCACGGAGGGTGTGACGTGGCCGATCCAGGGCGCGCTCTACCACCCGCCGGGCGGGATCATCCGCCACGACGCGGTTGTCTGGGGGTACGCGCGCAAGGTGATGGAGTCGGGCATCGAGGTGCACCAGGGCACCGAGGTCACCGGTTTTCTGCGCGACGGTGATCGTGTGACGGGCGTGAGGACGACGAAGGGTGACGTCACGGCAGGTGTCGTGCTCTCCGCCACGGCCGGCTGGTCGAGCCCCGTGGCCAAGATGGCCGGGCTCAGGCTGCCGCTGCACAACTCGATCCTGCAGGCGTTCGTGACCGAGCCCGTGAAGCCGTTCCTGGACAAGATCATCGTGTCTGCGCAGATGCACATCTATGTGTCGCAGACCGACCGTGGCGAGTTCCTGATCGGCGCCGAGGTGGAGCCGTACCCGACGTACTCGAACAAGGGCACGTTCCCGTTCGTCGAGTACGCCTGCCGCCACGTGCTCGAGCTCTTCCCGCAACTCGCCGGCACCAAGGTCCTGCGGCACTGGACCGGCCTGTGCGACATGAGCCCGGACTACAGCCCGGTGATGGGCCTGACCGAGCTCGAAGGGTTCCTCGTGGACGGCGGGTGGGGCACGTACGGCTTCAAGGCGGCGCCGATCGTCGGCGTGACCCTCGCCGAACTCATTGCCACCGGCAAGACGCCCGAGCTGATCGAGCCCTTCAAGCTCGAGCGCTTCTACACCGACACGCTCGTCTCCGAGCTCGCGGCCGCCGCCGTGAGCCACTGACCCTTCGCACCGCCGACCTCCGGGAGCCCGTCTTCATGTCGATGCCTTCGAGTCTCGAGATCGCCCAGGCCGCGACCATGCGGCCCATCGCCGACATCGCCGCCGAGGCCGGGATCGAGCCCGGCGAGCTCGAGCTGTACGGCCGCTACAAGGCCAAGGTCGATCTCTCCATCCTCGAGCGGCTGTCCGGCCGCCCAGACGCAAAACTCGTCAACGTCACCGCGATCACGCCGACACCCGCCGGCGAGGGCAAGACGACGACCTCGGTCTCCCTGACCCAGGGCCTCGGCAAGCTCGGCCGCAGGCCGATCCTGGCGCTGCGGGAGCCTTCGCTCGGGCCGGTGTTCGGAGTCAAGGGCGGTGCGGCCGGCGGCGGCTACGCGCAGGTCGTGCCGATGGAGGACATCAACCTCCACTTCACAGGCGACATGCACGCGATCACCGCGGCCAACAACCTCCTCTCGGCACTGGTCGATGCGCACATCTTTCATGGGCACTCACCGCAGATCGCGCAGGTCACGTGGCGGCGCGCGATCGACGTCACCGACCGCTCGCTGCGCAACATCGTCACCGGTCTCGGCGGGCCGAAGCACGGTGTGCCCGCAGAGTCGGGCTTCGACATCACGGCTGCGAGCGAGGTGATGGCCATCCTCGCCCTCGCCACCGACCGCACCGACCTCCGCCGACGGCTGGGCGCGATCACCGTCGGCTACACGGCGGCGGGTGATCCGGTCACAGCCGAGGACATACGCGCGGCGGGCTCGATGGCGGTGCTGCTGAAGGAGGCGATCAAGCCCAACCTCGTGCAGACGCTGGAGGGGCAGCTGTGCCTCATGCACGCGGGCCCGTTCGCCAACATCGCGCACGGCAACAACTCGATCATCGCCGACCGCATCGCGCTGAAGCTCGGCGAGTACGTGATCACCGAGTCCGGCTTCGCCGCCGACCTCGGCATGGAGAAGTTCATGGACATCGTCTGCCGCGTCGGCGGGCTGCGGCCGCACGTGGTCGTGATCGTCGCGACGGTGCGCGCGCTGCGCCATCACGGCGGCGGCGACTGGCGCGCGAAGGCCGACCTCGCCCAGATGGCGGCGGAGGTGGAGACCGGGATGGCGAATCTCGCGAAGCACATCGAGAACGTGCGGGCCTTCGGGATCCAGCCGGTGGTGGCGATCAACACGCGGCCCGACGACGAGCAGGATCTGCTCGAGCTGATCAAGGCGCGCTCGCTCGAGGCGGGAGCGTTCGGCGCCTCCATCCACAACGGCTTCGGTCAGGGTGGGGAGGGGGTCGTCGAGTTGGCGGAGATCGTGGTCGCGGCAGCCGATGCGCCGAGTGAGTTCACGATGCTCTACGCCGACGAGGACCCGGTGGCGGTGAAGATCGAGAAGATCGCCAAGACCGTGTACGGCGCCGACGGCATCGACCTGGCCCCGGCCGCGCAGGATGCGATCAAGCGGTTCGAGCGGCAGGGGATCGCGCAGCTCCCGATCTGCATGGCGAAGACGCATCTCTCGCTCTCGCATGACCCGCTGCAGCGGAACCGTCCCACGGGGTTCACGGTGCCGATCCGCGACATCCGCGCCTACACCGGTGCCGGCATGCTCGTGCCCCTGTGCGGCGACATGCTGCAGATGCCCGGTTTCGGCGCCGAGCCCGCCGCGTTCACGATCGACGTCGACGCCGACGGGAACACGGTCGGGCTGTTCTAGTTCTAGTGCGGGAGTTCCTGGTGAGCCCCTGAAGGGGCCCACACCGCAGCCCGCAGGCGCCTTCAGGGGCTCACCAGGAACTGGGCGTCTGCGGCACCTCTCTCATGCGTTCGTCGAGTGAACGGATCAAACGCGCCGTACGGGCGGAGCCCGCACGTGGGGTGGCGAAGGCGACCGGCCCTGGCTTCGGGCGGCCCGGGCCGCACGGTCGAAGCCCGCGCGTGAGGCTCTGTTACCGCAGCCGGAGCGGTGGGTCGAGTGGCTCCTCAACGGCGGTCAGCCGGGCAGGGCGCCGCTCGTCCGGGAGCGTCATCCGCTCCAGGCGGTCGAGGAGGCCGGAGAGGGTCGCGGCCACTTCGGCTCGCAGCTCGGCGGCGAAGCTGCGGAGCTCGGCGACCTCATACTCGACCTCGTCACGTTCGCGCGCGGCGTCGGCGATCATGCGCTCGGCCAGGGCCCGCGTGTCGGCCAGCAGGTGCTCCGCCTCGTCCGTCGCCTCGCGCCGCACGTTCTGCGCAGCGGAGGAGGCGGCGAGGAGAGCCTCACCGATGGCGGCGCGTTGGGAGGTGACCTCTTTCTGCAGCACCTTCACCTCGCCTTCCAGGTCGGCCCGCTCGCGGAGCACTCCGCGATAGCTCGTGGCCATCTCCTGCAGGAAGTCGCGGACCTGTCTGCCGCCCAGCAGCCGGCGCGGGCGGAAGGTCTCGATCTCCGCCGGGTCGAGCGCTCCGGGGAGGAGGGTGGCGTCGAGCGAGCCCTCGGTCTGCAGGTGCTCGCGGGCGTCGGTGCGGCCGAGCCACCAGGCTTCGACGTCGCGCGCACGGATGCTGACCGTGCCCGCTTGCACGGGGCCCTTGAGATTGCGGCCGAACGCGGTCGCGTGCGTCAGCGTGAGCACCGAGACCGAGAGATCCGTGGGCGCGACCAGGCCGAGTGCGTCGAGCGAGTCGGGCTCGCGCAGAAGGCGCGCCCGCAGGTCGACTCCGTCCTCGACGCTGAGTCGGCGGCGCAGCCCGTCCTCATGGGCGTCGGCTGAGCCGGAGGCCGCCGCGACCGCGAGATCCGCCGCGCGACCGAGCTCCTCCACCGAGCTGAGGTCGCCGCTGACCACGACTCCGCCCACGAGCAGGGTGACCGGGATCGGCACCCCGTCCGCCGCGACGCGGGCAAGCTGCTCGAGCACCCAGTCTGCGCTGGTCTCCCCGAGCAGGGTGTCCACCCGGCCGTCCATCTCCACCCTGTTCACACCCGCCAGGTTCGCTGAGTGGCCGGCGTTCCCTGCCGGGAAACGGTGGCGCTGGGGTCGCCGGAAGTGGCGATGGGAGATGTCTGCAACCGCAGGACGCCGAAGCATCACGCGGGGAAGCGGGATGCCTCAACATCCAGCGGCGTTCTACGTCTTCGCCAGCTTCCGCACACGGGCCGCGACCGTGCTGTCCACGTCGACCACCCCGGGGACACGGCGTACCAGCCGGACGAGGATCTCGGCGTCCGCCTCCGTGTTCACGCGCCCGGCGAGCGTCACCTGACCCGCCTCCACACCGACCACGACGTCCGTCGGGTCGAGCCACAGCGTGCGGCGGACGACCTCATCCCTGATCTCCGCGCGGATGTCCTCGTCGGTGCGGGTGAACGCACGCACGAGGTCGGCCCGGGTGACGATGCCGACGAGCCGCCCGTGCTCGACGACCGGGATGCGGTTCACGTCCTCCGCGATCATCCGGTTCGCGGCCTCGGTCACCGGACGGCCGGGTTCGATGGTCACGGGCGGGACGGTCATCGCGTCCTCCGCGGTGCGCGCTCCGGCCCGCTCCTCGAGCCATGGGTCACGCGGGTCGAGGAACCAGGAGAGCAGCCCGCCCTGGCGCTCGGCCGGGGCCAGCTTGGCCACGATGTCACCCTCGGAGAGCACACCCACCACGTCCCCGTTCTCGGCCACCACCGGCACGCCGGAGATGCGCTCCCGTGCCAGAAGCGCGGCCGCGTCCTTCAGCGGCATCTCGGGCGGAACCACGTGCACCCGCGTCGTCATGACGTCCTTGACCTTCATCGCTGCACCTCCCGTTGTGATTGCCCTAAGCCTCGCCGCGCCCACGGGCAGGTCGCATCGGGGGATGTGCTCGTCCCCATCCGCGTCTTCCACGGAGCGCGGAAGCGGCATCCGGGAGTTCACGGATCGTGGCTGCGGGAGGTCCTCGGATGGACGGGGGAGGAAACCACGATGTCCCCCGTGTCCTCCCCGACTTGGATGCTGAGAGGTGAGCCCGACCGCCCTCGTCATCACGATCTCCTACTCCATCGCCGTCGTCATCGGCTCGGTGATCTCGTTCGCCGTCTGGGCGTCCACCAATCCGAAGCAGGACGAGGCCGGGGACGCACGTGCCCGCCATGCGCGCCAGGAGACGGTGTGGTTGTTCGTCGTGCTCGCTGCGCTCTTCGCGCTGCTGATGGCGACGATCTTCTACGTACCGTACGGGACGAGCGCGGGCCAGGGGAAGCAGATCGTGCGGGTCACCGGGGTGCAGTTCGCCTGGGCCATCGACCCCGTGGAGGTGAAGGTCGGCGTCCCGGTCGAGTTCCTCGCGTCCGCCACCGATGTCAACCACGGCTTCGGCGTGTACGACCCTGACGGGGCGCTGATCTTCCAGGCGCAGGTCGTGCCCGGCCAGACGCAGAAGGTCGTGTGGACGTTCGAGAAGACCGGCCGCCATGAGGTGATCTGCCTCGAGTTCTGCGGCCAGAAGCACCACGAGATGATCTCCAGCTTCGAGGTGACCTCGTGACTGCACCCGAGGCGACCATCACCACAGCGCACGACCGGAAGGCTGCGAACCGACTGGCACTCCAGTACACGGTGGCGGCGACGGCCGTGCTGGCGGCTTCCGGCTTGCTCGGCGTGCTCATGCGCTGGAGCCAGGCGGTTCCGGGCGCTCGCATCGGCGACAACTTCTGGTACGCGATCATGACCGCGCACGGTCTCGGCACCTTTGTCGGTTGGGCCGGGTTCGCGGTGATGGGACTGTCGTGGACGATCCTCGCCGCCGTCGGCTTCCCGGTGCGCGGCTTCGGGCTCGTCATGGCCCGCCTCACCTGGTGGCTGATGGTGCTGGGGGTGGCAGGTGTGGTCGTGACCACGCTGATCATGCAGTTCGGCGGCTCCTGGGTCTTCCTCTACCCGCTGTCGTTCTACGGCTCCGGGGCGTGGGGGATGTGGACGTCCGGTCTGTTCTCCTTCTCCGTGCTGCTCGCGGGACTCGCCATCGTCACCTGGTGTTTCGGGATCCTGCACACCGTGTGCCGGCGCGAGGCCTTGCACGCGGTGTCCAACAACATCTTCCGTCGCTACGGCGTCTCCATGGGCTGGGGCTACCTGTGGCCGCGCGCGTTCGCCACCAACCCGAAGCCCGTCCCCTACCCCGTGATCCCCCTCGCCGTGATCGGGCTGGACATGATCATCGCCACGCTGCCGTTGGCGGGCCTGCTGGTCTGGCAGATCTTCGAGTCTGCCGGGTGGGTTGGTTCGGCCGATGTGCTGCTCGCCAAGAACATCCTCTGGTGGTTCGGGCATCCGGTCGTGTACCTGCTGCTCTTCCCGGCAGTGGCGGCTTACTACTTCCTCATCCCGCGTTACGCCGGGCGCCCGCTCGTGGCCGGCAATGTGATCGCGGTGGCGTGGACGGTCGCTGTCGCCGCCAACGTGCTCGTGTGGGCGCACCACGTGTACCTCGACTACCCCGAAGGGACGATCCAGGCGCAGATCAACACCGCGATGCAGCCGATCACGTTCTCGCTCGTGCTTCCGTCGGCGCTCTCGCTGTACTCGCTCGCCTTCACCATCCGTCGCTCGCACTTCCGCTGGACGGCCGCTTCGTGGGCCCTCTTCCTCGGACTCGTCGGTTGGTTGCTCTCGGGGCTCTCGGGCGTGATCAACGCGACCATCGCCTTCGATGTCGTCATCCACAACACGCTGTGGATCGTCGGGCACTTCCACCACATGGCCATGCTCAACATCGGGCTCCTGATCTTCGGCGCGACCTATGCGTTGCTGCCGGAGCTGACCGGGAAGGCATTGTATTCCGAGCGGATGGCGAAGGTGCACGTGTGGACGACGTTCCTCGCAGGGATGATCGTCTTCGGGCTCTGGCTGGTGCAGGGCCTGGACGGCGCGCCCCGCCGCTTCTCGGTGCTGCCGGGCGAGTACGACACGCTGACGCGGATCTCGCTGCCCTTCGTGTTCGTGCTGGCCGCAGCGCAGGCCCTCTACTTCGTCAACGTGTGGCAGACGATCCGCGGCAAGGCCGGCGCTGCCGTCTTCGACGAGCGAGGGATCCCGCTGCCCGCGGAGAAGCGCCAGATGGACTCGCATACCTGGGAGGCCGTGGTCGTGCTCTCCGCCCTCACGCTGGCAGTGGGCGGTGGTGTCGCCGGGTGGCTGATCGGCCGCGAGTCCGGTGACGGGGGTGCACCGGTCACCGAGACCGCCGGCTCCGGCGGGACGGAGACCTCGACCACGACGGAGACGGGCGCCAGCGGTGGCGACCCAGTCGAGGGCAGGGAGCTCTTCGCCGGCTCCGGCTGTGGCGGCTGCCACGTGCTCGCGGACGCGGGCGCCACCGGCAACGTCGGCCCGAGCCTCGACGGCAACGCGGGCCTCACCGAGGAGCTCGTGACCGATCGTGTGGCGAACGGCCTCGGCGCCATGCCCGCGTTCGCCGACCGGCTGTCCCCGGAGGAGATCGCAGACGTCGCGGCCTACGTGCTGGAGAGCGCGAAGTGACAGCCGGAGGGCGCCGAAGCACCCACGGCGGCCTGGCCTGACTGATGCCGGCGCCATGCTGGGGTCAGGCCTCCCACGTCCCACGAGCCCTCTGTTTCCGCTTGTTCTGGCCCTTTGGGGAGCGAGGTGGGACGTGGGAGGCCTGACCCCACAACGACTTGCGCGTCGAGTCAGATCCTGATATACAACTATAAGCGCGTATGGATGTAAATACTCACCTAGCCCTCCCGAGCCCATTGCCGAGCACCCTGGTCGAGCTCATCTCCCGTCGCTTCCGCGTGCTCGGCGAGCCGATGCGGATCACGATCCTCGACCGGCTCCGCACCGGGGAGGCGAGCGTGCAAGAGCTCACCGATGCGGTCGGTGCCTCGCAGCAGAACGTGTCCAAGCACCTGCAGGTCCTGCTCGACGCCGGCATCGTCGGGCGCCGCAAGGAAGGAACCTACGCCTACTATCGAATCGTCGACGAGGCCGTGTTCGCCCTCTGCGAGCACGTCTGTGGGTCGGTGCGCCGCCAGATCGAAGTGCTGAGCGCACTCGTCCCGGGCACCGGTGGAGCGAGCGCGTGACGTCAGAAGCCGACGAGCGAGCGCCGAGGACGACGGTCGTCCCCGAAGCAACTCCGCAGGTCGGGCCGCTCGGCAATCTTGGCCGCTACACCGCAACCCACGGCCGCGTCGTCGCGCTCGCCTGGGTGGTGATCGCGATCGGGCTCGGGTTCTTCGCGCCCCGCGCGGAGCACGCGCTCTCCGGCGCCGGCTGGGAGGCGTCAGGGTCGGAGTCGGTCGCGGCGCGTGGGCAGGTGCGTGACGGCTTCGGCGGCCGCTCCAGTCAGGCGCTCTCCGTCGTCGTGCACTCCGACCGCCAGACGGTCGCGGACCCCGCTTTCCGGCACACGCTGGAGCAGGTCACATCCCGGCTCGAAACCGTCCCTTCTGTCGGCTCCATCGTGCAGCCCGAGAACGGCGTGAGCATCTCGGAGGATCGGCGAACGGCGATCGTCAGCGCGGGTTTCACGGGCTCTCCGACCGAAGCGGTCGCCGCCGCCGACGACGTGAAGGGCGACCTCGTGCGCTTCGGGAGCGAGAGCATCTCCGTCTCCCTCACCGGCGCGCCCGGCATGTGGTCGGACTTCAACAAGGCGAACAAGGATGCGATGCTCAAGTCCGAGCTCATCTCGTGGCCGGTCACGCTGGCCATCCTCGTTCTCGCGTTCGGGTCGCTCGTCGCGGCGGCGCTTCCGCTCATGCTCACGATCCTCGGCCTCGTCGCCACCGCGGGCTTCTTGTGGGTGCTGACCCACGGCTTCGACGTCTCCATCTGGGCCATGAACTTCGCGCTGATGTTCGCGCTCGCACTCGGCATCGACTACGCCCTCTTCGTGGTGCACCGCTTCCGCGCCTCCCACTTCGGCTCGCGCCTGTCCGCGGTCGACGCCGTCGCCGTGACCATGGACACGGCGGGCAAGGCAGTGCTCTTCTCCGGTCTCACCGTGCTCATCTCGCTGTCTGCGGTGATGCTCGTGCCCAGCCCGGCCTTCCGCTCGATGAGCCTGGGGATCATGCTCAGCGTCGTCTTCGTCCTCGCGGCCACGCTCACCTTGCTGCCCGCCGTGCTGGCGAAGCTAGGCCCCAAGGTGGACGGCCTTGCGCTGCCGTGGGCGCATAGCGGCGAGCACCGCTCCCCGGTCTTCGCCCGCTGGGGCCGTCTCCTGTGGAACCGACCCGTGCCGTTTGCCGCCGCAGCCGTGCTCGTTCTCGTCGTGCTCGCAGTGCCGGTGCTCGACCTGCGTACCGGCATGCCCTCGATCAAGGTCGTGCCCGCAAGTGACGGGTCCCGCGTCGGATACGACCAGGTGCAGTCGGCCTTCGGCGCCGGTGCTCCCGGGGCCCTGCAGCTCGTCGGGCCCGCCGCGTCGGTCCGCGTCGCCGCCGCAGCCGCGGCGAGCGACCCGGGAATCTCTCGGGTGACCGAGGTCGAGGTCGGTCGCGACGGCCTCGCCCTGGCCCAGGCGATCCCGACCGTGGATCCATCGAGCCCGGAGGTCGGCGCGACGATCGACCGACTCCGCCAGGCCGCTCCCACAGGCGTCCTCGTCGGTGGTGCGGTCGCCGAGAACCACGATCTGGAGAAGGCGCTTGCGGCGAAGACGCCGCTCGTGATCGGCGTCGTGCTCGCACTTGGCTTCCTGCTCCTGCTCGTCGCCCTGCAGGCACCGCTCATCGCCGCTCTCGGCGTCGTCACCAACCTGCTCGCTACCGGCGCCGCCTTCGGCGTGGCGCGGCTGATCTTCCAGGACGGGCACGGCGCGGGCCTGCTCGGATTCGAGAGCCAGGGCTTCCTCGACGCCTGGGCACCCGTCTTCTTCTTCGCCATGATCTTCGCCATCTCCATGGACTACACGGTGTTTCTCCTCTCGTCGGCGAAGGAGCACTTCGACCGCACGGGGGATCCCGAGGAGGCCGCGGTGAGTGGGGTGGCGCATTCCGGCCGGGTGATCTTCGCCGCCGGCGCCGTGATGGTGGCGGTCTTCCTCACCTTCGCGCTCTCCGGGCCCCTGCCGCCCAAGGAGATGGGTGTCATCCTCGGCGTTGCCGTTCTGCTCGACGCCATGCTCATCCGGCTCGTGCTCGTACCGACGCTGCTGCGCTTGACCGGGCGCGCGGCCTGGTACCTGCCGCGCTGGCTCGATCGTCTGCTCCCCGACATCCGTTTCGGTCATTGATGCGCATGAACGTCACCGGTTACACCCTGAGCGCGGTCTCCCCCCGCTCCTTCGCGGAGTCCGTCGAGCGCGTCCGCACCGAGCTATCCGCCGAGGGCTTCGGCGTGCTGTGCGAGATCGACGTGCAGGCCACCCTGGAGGCGAAGCTCGGCGTCACAGGTGAGCCGTATCTGATTCTCGGCGCGTGCAACCCGTCGCTCGCGCACCGCGCGCTCGAAGCGGAGCCGGAGCTCGGCGTTCTGCTGCCGTGCAACGTCGTGGTCTACGAGCGCGAGGGCGTCGTCCGCGTGTCCGCCGTCGATGCCGAGCGGATGCTCTCGCTCGTCGGGAACGAGGAACTGGGTCCTATTGCCACAGAGGTCAGGGGACGGCTGGAAACGGTGGTGGCTCGCTCTACCAGCTCTTGACGCGTCCCGCGCCTTCGTCCGGCGCCACCTTCACCCTCGCGTCGACGATCACGGCTCGGTCGGCGAAGGCGATCACCGGGTTCAGGTCGAGCTCGACCACTTCGGGCAGGTCGTCGGCGAGTACGCCGAGGCGGGTCAACAGGTCGCCGAGCGCGCGCCGGCCGACCGGCGGCCGGCCGCGGAAGCCGCGGACGAGCTGGCCGGCCTTGCCGGTGGCGAGGAGCTCTTCCACATCGACGTCGGTCAGTGGCGCCAGGCGTACCTGGGCGTCGCCGATCAGCTCGGCGTAGATGCCCCCGGCGCCGAAAACGACCAGCGGGCCGAACATCGGGTCCTGCACGGCGCCGACCAGCAGTTCGGCGCTCCCCGCTTGAAGCATCGGCTGCACGAGCACGGGGCAGCCGACCCGCTTCGCGGCCGCCCGTACGGCCTCCTCGGTCTCCAGGTCGAGCGCGACACCACCGGACTCTGTCTTGTGGGCACCGGCAGCGGCGGTCTTGACCACGGCCGGCAGGCCGAACTCCACCGCGGCGGCGGCCGCCTCTTCGGGGGTCGCGACCACGCGTTCCGGAACAAGGGGAAGACCGTATGCCTCCAGCAGCGCTCGGGTGTCGTTGGGGTCGAGCCAGCGCGCCGTCTTGGTGGCCACCAGCGAGCGGGCCTGCTCCACATCGATCCCGGACGGTCGGCGGGTGCGGCCTGCAGGGCGCCGTAGCCAGGTCGACCGCTCGACGGCCCGTGCCAGGGCCCTGGCCGCGGACTCGGGATACGCGAGCGAGGCATAGCGGTGGGCGGATGCGGCGTCACGCCCCACCTCGCGGGAGGTGAGCAGACACCCTGCCACGGGCTTTGCCGCCGTGCCGTCGGCGAGAGCCTCGTCGATCGCCTCGGAGACCCGCTCCGGCGGCAGGTCGGCCGTCGGCACGAACAGGACGACGAGTGCGTCCGTCTCCGAATCCGCGAGCAGCACCTGCACGGCGCGGCGGTAGTCGTCGCCCGTAGCGGAGCCGAGCATGTCCACCGGATTGCCGAGACTGGCGGCGGCAGGGAGGAAGGAGGCGAGCTCTTCACGCGTGCCCGCCGAGAGCGCGGGCAGCTCGAGTCCGGCGGCTCCGCAGGCGTCGGCGCAGAGAATGCCGAGTCCGCCCGCGTTGGTCAGCACCGCCACCCGCTTGCCGGTCGGCAGCGGCTGGCTGTGCAGAAGCCCCGCCACGTCGAGCAGTTCCTCGAGTGTGTCGGCCCTGATCACGCCGGCTTCGCGAAAGAGCGCGTCGGCAGCGGCGTCTGACCCGGCCAGCGCGGCCGTGTGCGACCCCGCAGCCCGCACACCCGCACTGGAGCGCCCGCTCTTCATGGCCAGGATCGGCTTCTTGCGGGCCACCCGCCGCGCGATCCGTGCGAACTTGCGCGGATTGCCGAAGGACTCGACGTAGAGCAAAGCCGCGTCCGTCTCCGGGTCGGCGCTCCACCACTCGAGGAGATCGTTCGAGGAGATGTCCGCCTTGTTCCCGATCGAGACGAAGGACGAGAACCCGAGGTCGTGCTCCGCCGCCCGCTCGAGCAAGGCCAGACCCAGCGCGCCGCTCTGCGAGGAGAAGCCGATCGAGCCGGACGGGAACGCCCGCGGTGCGAACGTCGCGTTGAGCCGTACCCGGCCCGACGTGAGCCCCAGGCAGTTCGGACCGACAAGCCGCGCCCCGTGGCCGCGAACAAGCGCGAGCAGCTCCTGCTGCCGCGCGATGCCTTCCGGTCCGACCTCTGCGAAGCCCGCCGAGATCACACATAGCGCGCGGGTTCCGGTCTCCAGCGCCTGCCGCGCGGCGTCCAGCACGTGCTCTGCACCGACGGCGATCACGGCGAGATCGACCGTCTCGGGCAGCTCCCGGAGCGAGGAGTACGCTCGAACTCCGGCCACCGGCGTGCCGTCGCGGTTGATCGGGTAGGCGGCTCCCGTGAACTCGGCGTGGATGATGTTGCGGAAGACCGAGCCGCCGATCGAGCCCGGCCGCGCCGACGCGCCGATCACCGCCACCGACGCCGGCTCGAAGAACGGCCTGAGCGAGGCGACGACGCCGACGTGGTCGCGCTCGTCGACCGACGCCTCGTAGGCCGCGGTCGCCGCGATCGGAAAGGTCGCCTCGATCACCCCACCGTCGAGCTCGCGGACCACGCTGAAGCCGACGTGTTCGAGCACGTCCAGCATGGGCCGGTTCTCGGGGCGAACGATGGCCAGGAAGCGCTCGATTCCGTGGTGTGCAGCCCGCACGGAGAGCTGCTCGAGCAGTCGGGTGCCCACCCCTCGGTGCTGCATCTCGTCGGCCACCGCGAAGGCGACCTCCGCCGTGCGGAGGTCGCGGAGCCGCACGTAGTTGCCCACGGCGACGATCCGCTCGCCACCACCGTCGAGGCTGATCCTGCCGACCAACGCTCCATGCTCGACCCAGTCAGGATCGACGAGGGACAACAGGAGATCGTCGCTCACGGCGGCCAGCCCGTGGAAGCGCTGATACCGGCTCTCCGCTGACAGGGCGCCGAAGAACGCGATACACTCGTCCGCATCGGCCTGACTGAGCGATGTCAGGCGGAGCGTCGAGCCGTCTCGGAGGATGACGTCGGCGATGTCGAGAGCGGTTGTCTCAGCCAGGTGCGCCATCGGCGAGATCGTGTCCGTGGAGACCCGTGCGGGCATCGGCGAAAACCCGCAACACCAAGCCCGTCTCGGACTTCTACCTATCACTCCTGCGGCCCCGTGGCGATGGCGTACAGGCCCGCGCCGAGCACGATCGACACCGTGAGCGACCCAGAACGTGACAACACGCACGAGCGACGGCCCGCGGCGCGGGCCATTCACAGGTACAGTGGAGGAGAGCGACAGCGCATTCAGGTGGGTGGTCACGACGGAGTGACCCCAATGCGTCGTGGCAGCGTCCATTCAGAGCGGGGTGAATCGTGAGCACGATCGTGACCCACGGTACGACTGAGCATGCCGGTGAGAGGGCTCCTTTCCAACGGGCGGCGTACGTCCGCACCCGCGGAGCCTTCTCCGTAGGCTTCCTCGGCACCTATCCGCCGGCCAAGTGCGGGATCGCGACGTTCACTGCCTCTCTGGCCGTCGCGATCGCGGAGGCCGGTGAGGGCACCACGTTCGGCGTCGTCGCCTGTGTCGACGCACCAAGCGCGGGACTGCCTGACGATGTCGTCGCCGAGCTCGTTCGCGAGTCGCCCACGTCCCTGGCTGCCGCTGTGCGAACGCTCGACGGCTTCGATGCCGTCGTCGTCCAGCACGAGTACGGCATCTACGGCGGCCCGGACGGCAGTGACCTACTCGACCTGCTCTCGGGGCTGACCGTACCGGTGATCGCGGTGTTGCACACGGTGCTGAGCAGGCCCTCGCCGGGGCAGCGAGACGTCCTCGAACGCCTGTGCGCCCTCGTCGACGTCGTCGTCGTTCAGAGCCGGGCAGCGCGCACCAGGCTGCTCGAGGTCTACGGCATCGAACCCACGCGGGTTCGTCTGATCCCGCACGGCGCGCGGCCCAACCTGCCGCAGCACCCGCACAGGCTCGACCCCTCCCGGCCGGCCACAATCCTCACGTGGGGCCTGATCGGCCCGGGGAAGGGGATCGAATACGGGATCAGGGCCTTGGCCATGCTCCGTGACCTCAGCCCGGCGCCTCGGTACCTGATTCTGGGGCAGACCCACCCGAAGCTGATCGAGCAGAGTGGCGAGGCGTATCGAGACGGTCTCGCGGCCCTTGCCCACGAGCTCGGCGTCGGCGATCAGGTCGTTTTCGACGATCGTTACGGCACCTGGGACGAGATCCTGGCGCAGGTTCGCGAAGCCGACATCGTCCTCATGCCCTACCTGTCGCGCGAGCAGGTCGTCTCGGGCGTGCTGGTCGACGCGTTGGCCTCGGGCCGGCCTGTCGTGGCCACCGCGTTCCCCCACGCCGTGGAGCTCCTCGGCGAAGGGTCGGGGATGGTCGTCCCCTTCGAGGACGCGGAGGCGATCGCCGCCTCGCTCCGCACCATGTTGACCGAGCCCGGCCTGATGGAGAGCCTCGAGACCGAAGCGCGTCGCCAGGCACCCACGCTGTACTGGGCGACGGTCGGGGCGCGGTACCGCAGGCTCGCGCTCGAGCTTTCGCGCGAACGACTGGGAGTGGCAGTCTGACGATCCCCGCGCCGCCGTTCGGTCACCTGCTGGGGCTGAGCGACGCGGTCGGCGTCTTCGAGCATGCGCGCGGCACGGCGCCTCGTCTCGCTCACGGGTACTGCACCGACGACGTGGCACGCGCGCTCGTCGTCCTCGTGCGGGAGGAGCACCGCGCACCCGAGCTCGACCACCTTCTCGAACGGTGTCTGGCGTTCGTGGAGCAGGCTCAGGTGGCCGACGGGCGCTTCCGCAACCGCCGCTCCGTGGACGGCGCGTGGACGGACGGGGGAGGCTCCGACGACACACACGGCCGTGCGCTCTTCGGACTCGGGGTCACCGCGCGCGGCCCGAGCGGCGATCTCAGCGAACGGGCGCTGCAGGCCTTCGAGCGGGGTGCCGGCTTTCGCACTTCCTCGCCACGCGCGTGCGCCTCTGCGGCCCTGGGCGCAGCGGAGCTGCTCGCCGCGCGTCCCGGGCACCCGCCGGCACGTGCTTTGCTGACACGAGCTGCCGCCGGCCTGGGACTGCTCGGCCGAGCCCCCGGCTGGCTCTGGCCGGAACGGCGGCTGGCCTGGGGCAACGCTCTGCTGCCGGAGGCTCGGATCGCCGCGGGCGTCGCACTCGCGGACGACCGTCTGCTCCGTGAAGGGCTCGAGCTTCTCGCCTGGCTCGTCGACGTCGAGTCGGCCCCCGACGGCCACTTCAGCTTCGCACCGGTCGAGGGTTGGGCACCGGGTGAGCCGCGCCCCGGGTTCGATCAGCAGCCGGTCGAGGCCGGTGCCATGGCGGACGCGTGCGCGCGCGCCTTCGCAGCCACCGGAGACGGCCGCTGGGCCGACGACACCCTGCGCGCCGCCCGCTGGTTCCTCGGCGACAACGACGTCGGCGCGCCCCTCCTCGACCGCGGCTCCGGCGGTTGCCGGGACGGCCTGCTGATGGACGGCGTGAACCTCAACGAGGGCGCCGAGTCGACGATCGCGCTGATCACGGCTCTGCAACAAGCTCGAGTGATCCGGGCCGACCAGCGAGCCGCATCCTGGGCTCGCCAGGGAGACACGCGCCGTCAGGCGGCGGCGCGGAGGGCGGCAACCAGCGCGGCGCCGTCGAGCGTGGCCGCACCGACGGAGCGATCGGCGGCGCCGTAGGTGAAGTACACGCTTCCGTCCTCGCGCAGGACGGCACCCTGGATGAAGATGACGTTGTCGACGTCCCCCTCGCGTTCCCAGACGAGCTCCGGGCGCATGATCGGATCCGGCAGCATCGCCTCAACGTGCCCCGTGTCTGGATCGAGCAGCGCCACCTTCACGGTGTAGTGGGCCGCAGCGTCACGCTCGTGGAAGAAGAAGACGAGCGCGTCGTCGATCTCGAGCGGTGGTGCGCCCGCTCCTACGCCGAGCGCGCCTTCGCCGGCGGGGATGATCACGTGATTCGCAAGATCGCGCATATGGGCGTCCCAGTACCCGGCCGGGGCGTTCCACAGATCGTCGAGCGTGTCGAACACCGCGAGCTGGATGTCGGGATGGATGCGGTGGATCAACCCCACCCGGCCGTCCCGGAGATTGAAGATGACCGCATCCTTGTCCCGCTCGCCCTCGGGGCCGACGACGCGGCCCGACGTGCGGTTGAGGAAGAAGCGCCCATCCTCGTATCCGAGCCTGTGCACGCCGATACGCCACGGCTGGCCGGAATCGGGAGTGGGCAGGTTGGTGTAGGTCATCACGACGCGCTCGCCGTCCGGAGTCCGGACGCGCTGGACTCTCGGGTCCTCATACGCGTGCACGCCGTTGGTGCTGGCCAGAGCCAGCACCTGCTGGAAGTCGTAGCGGCGTCCGTCGAGTGAAGTGAAGACGAGCACGTCCGAGACGTAGTCGAGGAAGCGCGGGCCGGGGCCGTGATTCTCCCGGTACCCGTTGCGCACACCCCGGGCGAACAGGTGGTAGCGGCCGTCGTGATGGAGCACGCCGGCGTTGAAGATCGGTCCGTACCCCTCGACGCTGCCCGGGGCCACAACCGGCTCGTCGGCCACGCGGTCGACGACGACACCCGGATCCGGGCCACCGATAGTGGGTACGAGGTTAGTGGTCAAGGCGATGTGGGGCCCGGCAACCGACGCGTGGTTATAGCCTTCGCCATCGGACGGACCTGTTCCTCTACTCATCGTACGTACGGAGGGCCCAAATGCCACACCGACTTGAGGTATTCACCAGGTACGAGGGCAATCCGATCCTGGTCGCAGACGACTGGCCGTACAAGGTCACGGCGGTCTTCAACCCTGGCGTCGTCAGCTTCGACGGGGAGACGCTCCTGCTCGTGCGAGTCGAGGAACGCACCGGTCTCTCGCACCTCTGCGTTGCGTGCAGCGCGGACGGCCTCACCGGTTGGCGGATCGAGCCGGATCGCTGGCTCGAGCCCGATCTGCTCTTGGAAGCCGAGCGCTACGGCGTCGAGGATCCCCGCATCACCTGGTGTGGGGACGAGTACCTCGTGGCGTACACCGGCTACTCGACCGGGGGGCCGCTCGTCTGTCTCGCCGCCACGACGGACTTCCGCTCGTTCGAGCGACGCGGCGTGATCGCTCCCCCGGAAGACAAGGACGCGGCGTTGTTCCCGTGCCAGATCGGCGGTCGCTGGGCTCTCATCCACCGGCCCGTGGCCACCACCCCGGCGCACACCGCCGACATCTGGCTCTCGTGGAGCCCGGATCTCAAGCACTGGGGCGATCACCAGGTGCTGCTCCCGGCTCGCTTGGGAGGCTGGTGGGACGCACACAAGGTCGGACTTTGCGCGCCGCCGCTCCTCACCGAGGAGGGCTGGCTGCTGCTCTACCACGGCGTCCGGGTTACGGCGGCCGGGTCGATCTATCGCATGGGTCTGGCCTTGCTCGACGCGGAGCATCCAGAGCGGGTCGTCGCTCGCTCCAGCGAGTGGCTCTTCGGTCCAGATGCGCCGTACGAGCGAACGGGTGATGTCGATCAAGTGGTGTTCTCCTGTGGCTGGCTGCTGCTCGAGGACGGCGACACGGTGCGGATGTACTACGGCGCCGCCGATACGTGCATCTGCGTGGCCACCGCCAGCCTCCGGGAGCTGCTCGAGTGGCTGCGCCGCCACCCGTCTCCCGTCTGAACGCCCGGCGCCCTGGGTCAGGAGCGGTGGCGCCGGTGCAGCAAGCGAACAGCGATGACCGGTCGGAATGTCCTCATCAGCACCATCGCCCCGAGGACACCGATCGTCGTGTTCACCGCGGTGATCCCCACCTGCATGCCGAGGGAGAAGGAGACGGCGCCCGCCGCTCCGACGATGCCGTTGAGCGCGTAGGCCGCGAGCAGCTGCTGTGCACCTGCCCCGCCGGGGACCGGGACCACCGTGGAGAGACCGCCGACCACGACGAGCAAGGCTGCCGTCTCCAGCCCGGCCTCGATCCGGAACGCGGCGAGCAGCAGGAAGACGACCCCGATGCGGCACGCCCACGCCGCCAGCTGGTACGGGAGAACGGCACGCAGGTAGCGTCCGGGGGAGCGCAGGACGGCGAAGCCCTGCGCCACGCGGCGCGCGAGGCTCTCCATCCGCCCGGGGGCGAGCCGCCGCAGCCCGATCAGGGCGGCAACCGCGAGGGGTACCGCCGCGAGCAGGGCGAACAGCTTGTCGCCGCCCGGCAGTCGAGGCAGCTCCGGCAGCACGCCGAGCCCCCACAGCGAGCCCATGAGCGCTACCCCGAGGAGGCCGTCGAGCAGCGAGAGCACGCCGAGCGTTCCGGCGATCGTCGGCACCGTCGAGCGCTCGACCTGCGAGCGCGCCAGCGCCACCTTCACCGCCTCCCCGCCACGGGCTGGGAGGAAGGCGTTGAGCGCGACGCCCGCGACGTAGGAGCACCCGATGCCGATCCGCGAGACGGGTGTCCCAGGGTAGGCCGCGCCGAGCACGTTGCGCCAGGCAGTGGCCTTGAAGACGAGCGTCAGCAACTGGAGGCCGAGCGCCGCGGCCAGGTAGCGGCTGTCCAGGTTCCCGACCTGTTCCAGCGCCGACCCGAAGGCTGCGCGGATCTCGTGCGCCGGGTTCATCGTGCCGCTCCGGAAAGCAGGGGTGTCGCGAGCGCGTCCGGATCGTCTGTGATCAAGCCCTGCACGCCGAGCTGGATCAGCTCGAGGGCCCGTTCCACGCGGTTGACCGGCCAGCTGAGGATCGTGCCGGCGATCTGACGCAGCTCTCTGGTGGAGCGCTCGTCGAGCAGCCGCTCGTGGATCGAGACGCCGTCCAGCGTCGCGCCGCGGAACCGGGCGAGCAGCGTCCGCAGCTGGCGATGGCTACCCACCGACGCGACGCGACAGACGGGCAGCCCCTCGAACGGGCGCAGAAGATCCCACCGCCGGGCGCACACCGTGACGCTGCCGCTTCGCCGCTCGTTCAAGGCCTCAGCGACGAGCGCTCCGAGTCGGGGTTGGCGGCCCTTCAGATCGAGCACCAGCCCCGCGTCCGCCGCTGTGGCGGCGAGAAGGTCGGCGAGGACGGGGAAGCGAGGCCCGGCAACCCGTACCCACCAGCGGTCCCAGTGAACGGGGAGCGGGCCGAGCCTCCTCGCGTGTCGCACCTCGATGCGGCCACGGGCGAGTCGCAGATCGGCCTCGATCACGAGATCCGGCCGCTCGGCAGTGAGACGGCAGAGGCGGGTGAGATCGTTCCCTGCCCGGTGTGCGACGAGAAACGGCCGGGACGCAGTCCCGCCCGCGAACGAAGAACTCAACAAGCGCAGGCGTACGAGCGGGGTAGAGTCATCCTCGATCCACGGTAGCCGCTGCCCCAGGGGCTGGGTCGACCCCGGGATGAAGTCTGCGGGAAACCCACAAGCTGATCAGCACAAGGATCGCGCCGGCGGCTACATCGAGCACGAAGTGGTTGGCCGTGAGCACGACGGCGGCAGTCATGGCCGCCGGGGAGAGCACGGCGAACAGCCGGACGAGCGGCAGGCGGCTCGTCTGGAAGAGGACAGCGCCGAGCAGGATGTTCCAACCGACGTGGAGGCTCGGGAACGCCGCATACTGGTTTGTCAGTCCCGGCGGTTGCAACGCTCGATACGCGTTCGACTGCT
The DNA here is from genome assembly GCA_963738505.1 of uncultured Actinomycetes bacterium. Taxonomy (GTDB): domain Bacteria; phylum Actinomycetota; class Thermoleophilia; order Gaiellales; family Gaiellaceae; genus Gaiella. The sequence goes on from CAVTWR010000021.1 coordinate 316,677, forward strand.
GGGTCACGGTATCGACGAGACCGAGATCGAGCATCCGCGGCGGCGCGACCGGGAGCAGGGCGAAGAGCAGGAAGCCGACGGCACCCGAAATGAACATCGCATCGCGCAGTACGAAGTAGTCGCCTCGCCGCTTGAGGAAGAGCACGACAGCCGCCGTCAGGATCACAGGCCAGTGACCCCAGATGTACACCCAGTTGAACAGCGTCACGAGCGCGTCGCTGCCGACGACTGCAGCCTGGAGCGTGCCCTCGAAGGACAGACGGAGTGAGCGCTCCAGATCGTGCAACCGCTCGGCGTTGGCGAACGCCGTCTGCGCGCTTCCCGCCGTGAGGTTGCGGATGCCGAAGTACGCCAGCATGGCGGCCGCGACCAGCACCACCTGATGGGCGAACGCGGACATCGCGGGATGGCGCGGCGCCCGCAAAGGGCGATGACGCACTACGGGAAGGAACGCGTGTCGTGACATCCAGCTCAACCGTGACACCCGGCGTCGGGCCGGGCATCGGTGAGCACTCGGATCCGGCCCCGCGGTAGTGCGCACCCCGCGTAGTTCCCGCCACGCGCGATCAGGCCGGGCACCGATGTCGGCACGACCGAGGTCGGCGGATGCTGCCCGGGAGACAACGTGAGAAGTGGGAGGGCCAGGCATGGACGAGGACCGGCAGGCGCAGTCCCTGACGGAGGTCGCAGTCCTCGAGGCGATCGTCGAGGCCCGGGGCGTGCACAAGGCATACGGCGTCGGCGAGCGAGCCGTTGCCGCTCTCCGCGGCGTCGACCTGACCGTGGCGCGCGGTGAGATGGTTGCGATCATGGGGCCGAGCGGGTGCGGCAAGACCACGCTGCTCAATTGCCTCTCGGGGCTGGATGCGATCGATGCCGGCGACGTGCTCATCGAGGGGCGCTCGCTCGCCTCGCTCCGCGACCGCGAGAGGACCGACTACCGGGCCCGCCGCATGGGCTTCGTCTTCCAGTTCTACAACCTGATCCCCGTCCTCACCGCGGTGGAGAACGTCGAGCTCCCTCTGCTGCTCGCAAGGGAGCGACCGGCAGCCGCGCGCCGCAAGGCGCAGCTGGCCCTCGAGCTCGTGGGTCTCGGCGATCGTGCCAACCACGTCCCCGATGCGCTTTCGGGTGGGGAGCGGCAACGTGCGACCATCGCACGCTCGCTTGTGAACGAGCCTGCCATCGTCTGGGCGGACGAGCCGACGGGGGATCTCGACAGCGAGAACGCCACGGAGATCGTCGATCTCATGCGCCGGCTCAACCGCGAGAAGGGTTTGACCTTCCTGGTCGTGACTCACGACATCGCGGTCGGCCGGCGCACAGATCGCATCATCCGCATGCTCGACGGAGCCGTCGTCGATGAACAGATCCTGGAGCCGAGGGAGGCATATGATGTTCGCGCGAGTCACGCTGCTTGAGCTGGACCCCGTTCGCGTGTCCACGGGCGACGCGGTTTCGCTGTTCGAGGACGACGTTCTTCCCGGGCTCCGCGAGCTTCCGGGGTTCGAGGGATCGCTTGTGCTCACGACCGACGAGGGCAAGGGCATGATCCTCAGCTTCTGGGCGACCGACGGAGACGCCGAGGCGGCCGCCGGCTTCGCCACCGAGCACTTGGAGCGGAATGTCACCCTCTTCCGTTCGCCTCCGGGGCGGGAGCAGTATCGCGTGGCGATCGCCGACTTCCCGAGCGTCGTCAAGGCCGGCAGCTCATGAAGGAGCTCTTCGGAGTTCCGATCGGGACGATGCTGGCGGTCGTCGTGATCGCAGTCGCCGTCGCGGCGTCCGCCTTGCTCATCCTCGCGGTGCGGAACCCGATCCTCTTGCGGCTCGGTCTCCGCAACGTGCGAAGGAGGGGCTCGCGGACGGCGCTGATCGTGACCGGGTTGATGCTGGGGACGGCGATCATCGCTGCCGCGCTGGCCACCGGCGACACCATGAGCCACACCGTGCGCTCCACGGCCGTGCGGACGCTCGGCACCACCGACGAGGTCGTGGCCGCCAAGGGTGCGGCGGAAGACATTCCCGGTGACCTCGGCGCCGTCGTGGGGACGCGTTACTTTCCAGAGTCGCTGGTCGAGCGGCTCGACGGCGCTGCTCGCCGGACGGGGGTCGTCGACGGGGTTGCCGGAGCGATCCTGCAGGTTGTCGCCGTTCAGGCGCCGCGCTCCCAGAGAACCGAGCCGAGCATCGTCCTGTTCGCCCCCGACCCGGCACGGCTCGAGGGATTCGGGCCTATCGAGAACCTCGCCGGTGAGACCGTTGCCCTCGGCGAGCTCGACCCCGGTCAGCTCTTGCTCAACGAGCGGGCCGCGCGCGAACTGGACGCCGCCGCGGGCGATCGTCTCCGTGTCTTCGCAGGCCCGCGGCCGAGCGACTATCGCGTCGCCGCGGTCGTGCGCTACGAGGGCACGGGGACGGCCGACGCAGCCGCGCTCGTCCCGCTGGGCGAGGCGCAGCGCCTGTTGGGACAGCCCGGCCAGGTGATGGCCGTCTTGATCTCCAACTCCGGCGGCACGGTCTCGGGCGCCGAGCACTCCGAGGCCGTCGTGGCCGCGCTGAGACCTGTCGCAGCCGCGCTCGATCTCGAGGTGACGGCGGTCAAGAAGGACGCGATCGAAACGGCCGACGAGGTCGGCAGCGTGTTCATGGCCTTCTTCACCACGTTCGGCACCTTCTCGATCGCCGCCGGCATCCTGCTCATCTTCCTCATCTTCGTGATGCTCGCCGCCGAGAGGCGCGGTGAGCTCGGGATTGCGCGTGCGATCGGCTGCCGGCGTGGGCACCTCGTCGAGATGTTCGTGTTCGAGGGCGTCGCCTACGACGTCGTGGCGGCCGTGGTAGGAGCGCTCCTCGGCGCGGTCGTGGCCTACGGGATGGTGCTCGTGATGGCCCAGGCCTTCGGCGCCGAGGATGCCGACGCCGGCCTGCAGGTGAGCTACGCGGTGACGTTGCGAAGTCTCGGCGTCGCGGTCGGCATCGGCATCCTGCTCACCCTCGTCGTTGTGGCCTTCTCGGCCTGGCGGGTCAGCGTGATGACGGTCTCCTCGGCGATCCGCAATCTCCCTGAGCCCATGGGCCTGCGTCACGGGCGTCGGCTCGTGCTCTCCGGTGTCGGCCTTCTCCTCGGATTGTTGCTCACGGTCTCGGGCGCCAGCGGCTCGAGCGCGACGCCGCTCATGCTTGGAATGTCGCTGGCCATCGTGTCGCTCGCGCCCCTCCTCCGCGTCGTCGGGGTTCCCGAGAGGGTCGCCTACACGGTGTGCGGGCTCTCGGTCGTCACCGTTCTCCTCCTGCCCTGGCGCGTGTGGGTGGCGGTGTTCGGACCGCTCTCCATGGACTTCTCCACCTGGATCACGTCCGGCCTGATGATCGTGGTCGGCGTGGCCTGGGTGATCGTCTACAACGCCGACCTGCTGCTGCCGCTGAGCGCTCGGGTCCTCGGCCGCATCCCTTACCTGGGCCCGATCATGCGCATCTCCATGGCCTATCCACTCGCGGCCCGCTTCCGCACCGGCACGACCCTCGCCATGTTCACGCTCGTCGTGTTCACCCTCGTCACCGGGACGGCGTCGCCCGCGTCGTTCGCAAAGGAGTTCGGCCAGGTCGACAAGATGGGTGGCGGGTTCGATGTCCGTGCCGGTACGACGGCCGCCCTGCCAATCACGGACGTGCGAGCGGCGCTCGACGGCACCCCAGGGCTCGATCGTGATGCGATCGTTGCCACCGGCAGCCAGTCAGTGCTCTCCGTGGACGCCGAACAGCTCGCTGCGGGCCGTCCTCCCGAGGCCTATGTGGCGCGCGGCCTCGACGACGCGTTCCTTGCCCACACGACGTTCGAATTGGGCGCCTTCGCCACCGGCTACAGCTCGAGCCGCCAGGTTTGGGATGCCCTCCGCCGGGACACCGGTCTGGCGGTGGTGGACAGCATGATCGTGCCGCGCCGCTCCAACTTCGGCTTCGCGGCGGGGCTCCCCGACTTCCGGCTCAGCGGTTTCCTGTACGAGGACGGCGCGTTCGATCCGATCCGTGTCGAGGTCAGCGATCCGCAGACCGGCAGCAGGTTGACCTTGTCGGTCATCGGTGTCCTCGCCGACACGGCTCCGTTCGAGATGATCGGCCTCTCCACGTCGCAGGACACGCTCGAGCGCGCGTTCCCGGGTCGGGTCGCGCCGACGATTCACTACTTCGCGACCGGCCCGGGTGTCGATCCCGACGCAGCCGCTGTCTCGCTCGAGGCGGCGTTTCTTGCCAACGGGCTCGACGCAGAGTCGATCGCGGCCGTCGTCGACGAGACGATGTCGGCCAATCGCATGTTCAACCGGCTCATCCAAGGGTTCATGGGCCTCGGGCTCATCGTCGGCGTGGCTGCGCTCGGCGTGATCAGCGCGCGTGCGGTCGTGGAGCGCCGGCAGCAGATCGGCGTCCTACGTGCGCTCGGCTTCCGCCGCGGAATGGTCCAGGCGGCCTTCTTGCTCGAGTCGGCTTTCCTGGCGCTGACCTCGATCGTCGTCGGTCTCGGTCTGGGACTGCTGCTGGCCTACGACATCGTCGACGACCAGCGCCAGCAACCGAGCTGGTCGGGCCTGACGCTGGTTGTTCCCTGGGGAAACCTGGCCGTGGTGTTCGCTGCGGTCCTCCTGGTAGCGCTCGCGACCACGTTTGCGCCCGCGCTCCAGGCGTCGCGCATCCCACCGGCGCAGGCTCTCCGCTACCAGTAGGCGCAGCCGAGGCCGCCTCGTGGTGCGAGGCGGCCCGGTCTTCGGCTGCCGCAAGGCATACAGTCCCGGCGTGGTCCGACCGGCCTGGCTCGCGGCAATCGCGGCAGTCGCAGGGCCCGGCCTCGTCGCCGGGCTCTCCGATGACGACCCGGCCGGCATCACGACCTACTCCATCCTGGGCGCCGACCACGGCTATCGGCTGCTCTGGGTCATCGCGGTGTCCACTCTCGCCCTGATCGCCTTCCACGAGCTCGGGGCGCGACTCGGCCTGGAGACGGGAAAGGGGTTGATGCTCCTTGCTCGGGAGCGTCTCGGATCGACGACGGCCATGGCGGTCCTGGCAACCCTCGTCATCGCGAATGTCGGAACCACCTGTGCCGAGCTCGCCGGCATCGCCGCCAGCCTCGAGTTGGCCAACGTCGCGCCCTTCGCCAGCGTTCCCGTCGCGTGCATCGCTCTCTGCTGCCTCGTCCTCTTCGAGTCCTTCCGCCGGCTGGAGCATCTGCTGCTCGCGCTCTCCGCCGTGTTCGTGGCGTACATCGCAGCGGGAGTGCTCGCCGGGCCCGACTGGTCGTCGTCAGCGCACGGGCTCGTCGTCCCCTCGCTCGATCTCGACCGGAGTGTCGTGCTCATCGTGGCCGCGACCGTCGGGACGACGCTCGCCCCCTGGGGCCTCGTCTTCATCCAGTCGTACGTCGTCGACAAGCGCCTCGTCGCCCGGGACCTGCCGACCGAGCGGGCCGATGTCGTGGTCGGAGCGGTTGCAACCGGCCTGATCGGCATCTTCATCGCCATTGCCTGCGCCGCCACGCTTCACCGGCAAGGCATCTCGATCGACGACGCGGGCGACGCTGCCAGGGCTCTCGAGCCGCTCGCCGGTCGCTTCTCGTCCCTCCTCTTCGGGGGTGGCCTGCTCGGGGCAGGGCTCCTCGCGGCTGCAATCGTCCCGCTCGCGACGGCCTACGCGGTCACGGAGGCGTTCGGCCGAGAGCCGCACCTCGATGAACGGCCGAGGCAGGACCCGTTGTTCTACGGCACCTATGTCGCCGTGATGGGCGTGTCCGCCGGATTCGTGCTGATTCCGGGAGCGCCCCTGATCCGGATCCTCTACCTCACCCAGGTGCTGAACGCGGTCCTGCTCCTGCCGTTGCTCGGATTGTTGCTCGTGCTCGCCCGCGACCGCACGCTGCTCGGGGATGCCAGAAGCCACGGCGGATGGTGGGCCGTCGAGTTACTCGGCGCGATCGTCGTGATCGCCGCAGTCGCTGCGCTGGCCGTCGGCTACCTCGTCTGAACTGCGGCCCCGTCCGGGTCGCGGGCGTCCGCCGCGAGCGGCGTCGGCAGCACGGGGGAAAGGAGCCTCAGAGCGCGCTCCGGACGCCCTGCGACCCGTCGACCGGGTCGCAGACGCACCGACAGCGAAGATCCACTCAGGAAGGCGGCGTCAACTCGCCGTCCGGCCCCCAGGGCAGCTCTTCGCGGTAGTGGTCGGGGCGCTCGACGAGACGCGCGAGGACGATGCGCCCGCACCTGAGGTCCCGTCCATCCGCCTCCTCGCCCCCGCTCATGGCTCGCGCGATCTCGATCTCCAAACCGGCGCGGAACTGCGCGGGATCGAACGGAACGTCAGCCCAATCCACCCCGATACGCTCGGCGATCTCCGTCGCCTCGAGCAGGGAAAGGGTCATGGTTCACCTCCTCGCAACCGTCGTCGACATGCCACGCAGCCCTTTGTCCAGGCCCGCCTTTCGGCCAGGCTTCGCGGAAGGGCAGCGAGGCCGTTGTGGAAAGCGTTCTTCCGGTTGGCCTACGTGTCGAGCGTCGCCAGGTTCAACCCGGATGGCATCGGGGTCGTGCCCCGTAGGCCCTCCGTAGCCGGTACGGAGAACGGATCGCCGTTGCGCGTGCGCCCGTCCAGCATGTGGACGATCCGACCGGCGCGGGTGGCGATCGCGGCGTCATGGGTCACGAGCACGAGGGTGGTCTCGTGTTCCGCTCGGATCTCCTCGAGCAGGTCGAGGAGTGCGGCGCCTGAACGGGAATCGAGACTGCCCGTCGGCTCGTCCGCCAGCAGGATGGGCGGCGCGTTGGCCAGCGCCCGAGCAACTGCCACGCGCTGACGCTCCCCTCCGGAGAGCTCGGCCGGACGGTTGCGAGCCCGACCGCTCAGACCGACGAGGCCGAGCAGGTCCGCCGCGCGCAGCGACCGAGCGCGAGCATCGAGGCCGAGCTCGAACATCGGCACCTGGACGTTCTCGGCGGCGCTCAGCGTGGGCAGCAGGTTGTGCAGCTGGAAGACCATGCCCACGTGGCGGGCGCGGTAGTGGTCGAGTCTCTGCTCCCTGACGAGATCGTGTCCCGCGACGGCGAGCTCCCCCGCATCAGGGCGGTCGAGGGCGGCGATGAGATGGAGCAGGGTCGATTTCCCACAGCCTGACGGGCCGGTCACGGCGACGAATTCGCCCCTCGCGACGCCGAAATCGAGGCCGTCGAGTGCTCGGATGATTCCGGCGTCGTACGTCTTGACCAGGCCGCACGCCCTGATCATCGCGTCTGCCTCATTCATGGCGCAGCGCCTCCATGGGCGAGAGCCGCAGCGCCCGGAGTGCGGGGTACAGGGCTCCGGCCAGCGCGACGACTACGGCAATGCCGAGAGCGCGCAGGAAAAGCGCGGCGTCGTAGCGCGGCTGCAGCAGCGCGCCGATGGACGGGACGAGAACAACTGCGCGGGTGGCCGCGAGGCCGAGCGCGACCCCGACCAGCGTCGCGACCAGGCACAGCACGAGCGATTCACCGAGGATCATCCGCACGATCCTCGATCCGCGCCAGCCGACGGCGCGCAGAATGCCGATCTCGCGCGTGCGCTCGAACACCGACATCACCATGGTGTTCATCACGCCGATGCCTCCGATCAGCACGGCGAGCACCGAGACGGCGAGGTTCCCGGCGTCCATCAACTCCAGCCCCTGGTCGACCTGGCTGTACTCCTCCGCGGTGCGGACGGTTGCGAACCGGTCGGACGCGGCCGCGATGCGGCGCATCACCGCTTGGACGTTTGCGCCGGCGCTGACGTCGACGTACACGGCGGTGAACACCCCCGGCTTGCGGGTCAGGGTCTGGAGGGCAGTCAAGGAGACGAATCCACCGTTGTCGGTGTAGGTGCCCGTCGACTCCAGGAGCCCGACAACCGTGAATCTGGCCCCTTCGATCTCGATCGCCCCCCCGATCCTGGTTGGGATGTCGGATGCTGCTGTCGAGCCGATGGCGATCTCGTTCCCCGCACGAGGGAGGTGTCCCGCGGATAGCCGGCCGGCCACCCGGGGCAACTCCCGGAGAGAGACGCCGTAGGCAAAGAAGAACGGGTTGGGACCGACCCGCGTGATGTGCAGGAGAGCGCCCCAGGCGCGCTCGACGCCTCGCTGCGACGCCACGAGACGACGCTCGGCCTCGGACAGGGTGGAGAACGTGAGGTCGGCGGCGCCCATCTGCGCGACCATGAAGTCGGCGCCGCCAAGGTGAGCCATGTCGACGGAGGCGGCCCTTAGGCCCCCGGTGACGGCGCCCAGTGCGATCACGGTGGTGATGCCGATCCCGATCCCCAGCACTGTGAGCAGCGAGCGTGCTCGCTGGCGTACCAGGTTGCGGACGACGAACGCAGCGAACGACATGCACCAGCAGGCTCCCACGTCCGGTGGTCCAAACGTCAGTGGAAGACGCCGAGCATGCACGCGGCCAGGTACTGACCGGGACCGGTTGGGCGAGTTGCCCGAGGGTCGGGGCGCCGGGGCACGCTGTCCCCCCCGGCCGCCACCCGGTCACCACTCGGCCCCGAGGGCGCGGGTGTCGTTGCCGCCCGAGGGGGCGAACGACGCGAGGACCTGCTCCAGCTCGGCCAGGAGCACCTCGACGTGCTCGGCCTGGAAGACCAGCGGTGGGCGGATCTTGAGAACGTTCGTGTGGCGGCCCGTGACGCCGACCAGGACGCCGCGCTGCCGCAAGGCGGTCGCGATCCGCCTCGCGTCGGCGTAGGCGATCGGCTCGCGGGTGGCCCGGTCGGAGACGAGGTCGAGGCCCCAGAACAATCCGCTCCCCTGCACGTGGCCGATCAGCTCATGCCGCGTGGCGAGCGCCTCCAGGCCGCGACCTAGCAATCCACCGGTTCGCGCGGCGTTCTCGAGCAGGTGCTCCTCCTCGATCACGTCGAGCACGGCCAGCGCCACGGCGGACGAGACCGGGTTGCCGCCGAACGTGTTGAAGTAGTTCCGCCGCTTCGCGAACCGCGCTGCGATGGCGGGCGTCGTCACCACCGCCGCCACCGGATGTCCCGCTCCCATCGGCTTACCCATGGTCACGATGTCGGGCACGAGCCCGTAGCCGGTGTGGCCCCAGAAACTGCGTCCGAGGCGGCAGTAGCCCGCCTGCACCTCGTCGGCGATCACCAGCCCACCACGGCCGCGCACGATCTCGGCGCTCCGCGTGACGTAGTCGTCGGGCGCGACGAGCACTCCGTTGGAGTCCCAGCTCGTGTCGACGAGGAGCGTGGCGACCTCGTGTCCCCGCCCCAGCAGGGCCTCCAGCGACTCGTCGACCAGGCCGGCATACCGGGCGCCCAGATCGGGGTCGGGAGCTCGGAACGGGCCGCGGTAGGTGTTCGGCGGCTCGATCACGGCGAGCCAGTCGGGTCGCTCAGCCTCGGGGTAGGAGTCGGTGGACAGCTTCCCGACCAGGTCGGAGTTCCCATGGTACGAGCGCTCCGTGACGACGACACCGTGGTTCCCGGTCACGACACGCGCGATCTGCACCGCCAGGTCGTTGGCCTCGGTCCCGGTGCACACGAAGATGCACTGGCCGAGCTCGCCTGGGAGCGAGGCGCCGAGGCGTTCGGCGAGCGTGACGACGCTCTCGTGGAGGTAGCGAGTGTGCGTGTTGAGCAGCGCCGTCTGCTCCGCGACAGCGGCGACGATGCGCGGGTGAGCGTGCCCGACCGAGGGCACGTTGTTGTAGCAGTCCAGGTAACGGCCGCCCGCGGCGTCGTAGACCCAGACGCCCTCACCCCGCACGAGATGCACAGGTTCGTCGTAGAACAGCTGGTAGCTCGGCGCCAGCACGGCGGATCGCCGGGAGAGCAGATCAGGGGTCACAGGCCTGCTCGAGTCGCTCGGTCAGGTACGAGGGGTCCAGGGTGAGCCAGCGGTCGAGGCTGCCCAGCACGCCCGCGCGCTCGCGGGCGACCCCGTCGGCGATGTGGGGTGCGTGGCGGATCTGATACTCGGTCATCAGCGTGGTCAGCACGAGTCGCGTGAGCACGAGGTCGGCGAGGGCGGCAACCTCGGCGGGGAGGAGAGCACGGCGACTGTGGTAGCCGGAGCCGAGCGCCACGAACGCCGCAACCGCGTCGCGCTGGCGCGGCGCGAAGCTTGCCCCCGAGACCGCAAGGTCGGCCATCGTCACCGTGTGCGCGAGGTCGCCGAAGTCGATCAAGCCCGTCACCTCGTCTGACCCGGCGTGCGCGCGGATCAGGTTCCCGGCGTGGCCGTCGTTGTGGATGACCTGGCGCGGAAGGACGGCCATCGCGGCAGCAGCCGACTCCAGGCGCGGCCGGGCACGCTCCACCAGAGGGCGGGCATCGGGCCCGAGGTAGCGCCGGAGCGCGTCGTCGAGCGCGAGCCCGTTGGCGATGTCCCATGGCATGAAGTTGCGGGCCGCCGCATGGGCGAAGTCGGCCAGAGCCGCCGCCACACCGCCGAGCAGGGCACCGATGGCGTGGAGGCCCGCACACGCGACTGGCTGCCCCTCGACGAACGTGACGCCAGGCAGGAACGTCTCCAGCCGCACACGATGCGACCGCCGCTCCCGCTCGACGAGGGGCGTGAGCTCGCCCGTCCGCGAGGCGACCACCCGGGCTACCGGCAGGGTGGGTGCGCACATCCCGAGGTGCGCGAGCGCCTGCGCGTGGAAATCGATCGTCTCGTCCGGCTCGTTGGCGCTGGCCACGCGCAAGACGTACTGGGAGCCCTCATCCGTCGTGAACCGGGTGTTGTGCGAGCGTTCGCCGCGCAGGTGCTCGGTCGCTCCTCGCACGTCGTACAGGTCGGCAGCGATCTCCCGCGCCTCGCCGTCACTGAGCGCCGGCGGATCGAACCGGAAGTCGAACCGCAGGTCGACGTGGAGGGCATCCATCCGGGCTCCAGGTCTACCACACACCCCGAGCACGTCGCCTCGATGCCACCGGGGGGTGGGCTCGCTGCGGAAAACTACGGACTACGGGTCTCACGCCACCTCCATAATGATCAGCGTGGAGGCTGCCGCCGTCGGACACGACGAACGCTTCCGCTCGCTGGTCGATGCGGGGATGGCGCTCGCCCGGGAGCTGTCGCTCGATCCGCTGCTGACGCGGATCGTGGAGACCGCGGCCTCCCTCACAGGAGCGCGACATGCCGCCCTCGGCGTGATCGACGCCACCGGGCGCGGGCTCGAGCGCTTCATCACGACCGGGATCAGCCCCGAGGAGAAGAAGCTGATCGGACGTCAACCACACGGTGAGGGCATCCTCGGCCTTGTCATCCGCGACGCCCGCCCGCTCCGGCTCGGCAACCTGGGCGAGCACCCGCGCTCGATCGGCTTCCCACCCGGCCATCCCGAGATGACGAGCTTTCTCGGCGTACCGATCGTGCTCCAAGGGTCGGTCTTCGGGAACCTCTATCTCACGGACAAGAACGGCGGCGCCGAGTTCACGGCCGAGGACGAGGAGTCGATCGTCCTGCTCGCCTCGCAGGCGGCAGTGGCCATCGCCAACCACCGCATGTACGAGGCCGCCCGTGGGTGGGCCCGGCAACTCGAGGCCGTGGCCGAGATCGGAGACGTCCTCGTCAGCCGGGCGACGACGGCCGAGCTCAACCAGGCGATCGTCACCGAGTTCGGCGGGCTCGTGGACGCCTCCTTCGTGGCGCTCTACCTGAAGACGGAGGACGGGCACGTCGAGGTGGCAGCGACCGAGGGCGAGCCGATCTCCGGGGGCGCGGACGACCTGCTCCCGAAACGCTATCTCGACCAGCTCGAACGCGGTGCCACGGTGCGCGTGGACACGCTCGTCGAGGACCCCGCCGTGGAGCGGGTGGTCGCGCAGGATCTGCTCGGGTCGAGCCTCGTCGCCGTCCCACTCTTCGCGAACGGCGCCTCCCTGGGCTGCATCCTGGCCATCTGCCGGCGGGGCGACCACGGCCGCTTCAACGAGGTGGAGATCAGGGCGGCCGAGGTGTTCGCCGCGCGCGCCGCGATGGTGCTCGAACTGTCGCGCCGGGTCACGCGCGAGAGCGTCGATTCCATCCTCCGCGCCCAGGAACGGGAGCGCCGCCACATCGGACTCGAACTGCACGACCAGACCGGCCAGGAGCTCACCGCCGCGCTGCTCATGCTGCGCAGCATCGAGAACGCCGTCGGCGCCGTTCCGGGCGTCGCAGGGAAGTTCGAGGAGCTGAGGGCCTTGCTCACCGAATCCCTGCGAGGCGTGCGCCGCCTGTCCGTCCTGCTGCATCCGCCTGCCCTCGACGATGGCGGGCTGCCGGCGAGCGTCGAGCATCTGGCCGATCAGCTGAGCCAGCGCACCGGGCTCGCCATCCGCGTCGAGTGCGGCGACTCATGGCCCGCCCTCGGTGCCGATGAGGAGTCGCGTCTCTATCGCGTCATCCAGGAGGCGCTGACCAATGTCATCCGCCACGCCGAGGCGACCAGGGCGACCGTGCATCTCGCGAGGGAGGGACGGCGGCTCACCCTCGTCGTCGAGGACGACGGGCGCGGGGTGCCGGTCGATATGAGCCACGGCGTCGGCCTGTCCGGGGTTCGCGAGCGCGTCGCCCTGCTGGGTGGTCGTCTGGAGATCCAGTCGATCCCCGGGAAGGGAACAACAGTGAGAGTGGAGGTGCCGTTGCCATGAGCATCAGAGTGATCGTCGCCGACGACCATCCCGTCGTCCGTTCCGGAGTGAGGGCCTTGCTCGACGCCGAAGCGGACATCGAGGTGGTGGCCGAGGCTGGCGACGCGACGCGCGCCCTCTTCGAGACCATCGATGCGAAGCCCGATGTGATCGTGCTCGATCTGACCATGCCCGGGGTGGATGGGATGTCGCTCGTGGAGAAGCTCCGGCAGACCGTGCCGGCCACACGCATCGTCGTGCTCTCCATGCACGACAGTGCACGTCACGTCCGGGAGGCGCACGCTGCCGGTGCGAGTGGCTATGTGCCGAAGGAGGCGGCCGACGCCGATCTCGTGCACGCCGTGCGGCAGGTTGCCCGGGGCGAGCAGTACGTGCACCCGACGCTTGGCGCGAAGCTCGCGTTCGATCAGGTGGCCGAACAGCGCAAGGCGGCGCTTGATCCGCTGTCTGCGCGGGAGCGCGAAGTGCTCGGCCTGCTGGCGCGAGGGTTCACCAATCAGGAAGTGGCGAAGAAGCTCTTCATCTCCGTTCGCACGGCCGAGACGCACCGCGCGCACATCATGCGCAAGCTACGGCTGTCCACACGTGCCGAGCTCGTGCGCTACGCGCTCGACAACGGGCTCCTCGACGGCGAGGACTGACCGGTCAGCGCGTCCAGGGTGGCGCCGCCTCCGCGTCGATTCCGAAGCGCTGGATGGCATCAGCGGCCGACTGCAGAGGGATCGCTCCCTGGTCGGCCAGCGCCTTCAGGGCGGCGAGGGCCACGTGGTGGCGATCGACCTCGAAGAAGCTTCTGAGCTTGCGCCGGTAGTCGCTGCGCCCGAACCCGTCCGTGCCGAGCACGGTGTATGAACCCGGCAGGAAAGGCCGGATCTGGTCGGCGAAGGTGCGGACGTAGTCGGTGGCGGCCACGAACGGTCCCGAGCGCCCCTCGAACTGCTGCTCGACATGCGACCGGCGTGGGGGTGCGGTCGGGTGGAGCCGGCTCCAGCGTTCGGCGGCCAGGCCGTCGCGGCGAAGCTCCGTGAAGCTGGTCACGCTCCAGACGTCGGCGCTCACGCCGAACTCGGCCTCGAGCAGCTCGGCCCCGGCGATGACCTCCCGCAGGATCGCCCCTGACCCCAGCAGCTGCACGCGCGGCCCGTCCCCGGAGGTGCCCTCGCGCAGGAGGTAGATGCCGCGCAGGATCCCCTCCTCCGCGCCCTCGGGAAGAGCGGGCTGCACGTAGTTCTCGTTCATCACCGTGAGGTAGTAGAAGACGTCCTCCTGCTCCTCGCACATGCGCCGGAGCCCATCGCGGACGATCACGGCCAGCTCGTACCCGTACGTGGGGTCGTACGCGACGCAGTTGGGGATCAGCGAGGCCTGCACGTGCGAGTGGCCGTCCTCGTGTTGCAGGCCCTCCCCGTTCAGCGTCGTCCGCCCCGAGGTCGCGCCGATCAGGAAGCCGCGCGCCCGACTGTCGCCGGCGGCCCAGGCGAGGTCGCCGATCCGCTGGAATCCGAACATCGAGTAGAAGACGTAGAAGGGCACCATGGTCACGCCGTGGTTGGCGTACGAGGTGGCGGCCGCGATCCAGGAGGAGAACGCCCCCGGCTCGTTGATGCCCTCCTGCAGGATCTGCCCATGCTCGTCCTCCCGGTAGAACATGAACTCGTCCGCGTCCTCGGGGGAGTAGAGCTGGCCGACCTGGGAGAAGATGCCGAGCTGGCGGAACATGCCCTCCATCCCGAACGTCCGTGACTCGTCGGGCACGATCGGCACCACACGGGGGCCGATCGTCTCGTGACGGACGAGCTGGTTGAGGATGCGGACGAACGCCATCGTCGTCGAGTTCTCGCGGTCACCCGAGCCTTCGAGCACGGTGTCGAACGGCTCGGGGGTGGGCAGCTTGTCGGCTGTGGTGTGCCGAGCCGGCAGGTTGCCTCCGAGGGCCGCACGGCGTTCCAGCAGGTAGCGCAGCTCGGGGCTGTCGGACGGTGGGCGGTGGAAGGCGGCGTCCGTCGCCTCCTGGTCGGTGAGCTCGAGCCCCAGGCGGTCACGGATGGCAAGCCGCGCCTCTGCCTTCATCGACTTCGCCTGGTGGGTGATGTTCTTGCCCTCGCCCGCCTCGCCCATGCCGAAGCCCTTGATCGTCTTGGCCAGGATCACGGTCGGCTTGCCGGCGGCCGCGATGGCCGCGGCGTACGCGGCGTACATCTTCTGCGGGTCGTGCCCTCCGCGACGGAGGGCCCAGATCTGCTCGTCGCTCCAGTCGGCGACCATCGCGCGCGTCTCCGGGTACTTGCCGAAGAAGTTCTCGCGTACGTACGCACCGTCCTTGGACTTGAACGTCTGGTACTCCCCGTCCACCGCCTCCTCCATGCGCCTGTGCAGCCAGCCGCCGGTGTCCGCCGTCAGCAGCGCGTCCCAGTTCGAGCCCCAGATGACCTTGATCACGTTCCAGCCGGCGCCCCGGAAGTTCGTCTCCAGCTCCTGGATGATCTTCCCGTTGCCGCGGACGGGGCCGTCGAGTCGCTGCAGGTTGCAGTTGACGACGAAGACCAGGTTGTCGAGCTTCTCGCGGCCGGCGAGCGAGATCGCGCCCATCGACTCGGGCTCGTCCATCTCGCCGTCGCCCATGAAGGCCCACACCTTGCGATCGCCTGGCTCCAGCAGTCCGCGTGCGGCCATGTACTTGAGGAAGCGGGCCTGGTAGATCGCCATCAGCGGCCCGAGGCCCATGGAGACCGTCGGGAACTGCCAGAACTCCGGCATCAGCCACGGGTGCGGGTAGGACGACAGGCCTCCGCCGTCGACCTCTTGCCGGAAGCGGCGGAGGTGCTCCTCGGTCAGCCGGCCCTCGAGGAAGGCGCGCGCGTAGATGCCGGGCGAGGAGTGACCCTGCATGTAGACCAGGTCGCCGTCGTGCTCGGGTGTGCGGGCGCGCCAGAAATGGTTGAAGCCGGTCTCGTAGAGCGTCTCCGCCGACTGGTAGCTCGCGATGTGCCCGCCGAGCTCGGTCGATTCGGCGTTCGCCTGGAGCACGATCGCGATCGCGTTCCAGCGGACGAGCGCGGTCGCGCGCCGCTCGAGCTCCGGGTCACCCGGGAGTGCAGGCTCGTCCTCGACCGGAATCGTGTTGACGTAAGGGGTGGTCAGCGTCGAGGCCACAGGGACGCCCTGGTCGAGCGCGTGGTCAATGACCTGCTCGAGCAGGAACCCCATGCGGGGGCGACCGTCACTGCCGACGACGGCGTCGACGGACGCGAGCCATTCGCTGGTCTCGACGGGATCCGAGTCGGGGTGGTTGGAGAGCATCGAAGCGGGGGCCGGGGGTGTCGGCCGCTTGATCGTACCCCGGGCGGCCGCGCCGGCAGGCGCCTGCGTCGGGCACCGCGGCTTCGGGTCAGAGATCGCGGCTGGCTAGCGCGGCGCTAGTGCGGCACGCAAACACCAAAGAGAGTTCCAGGTCAAACGTTGCGACGTGCCGCACTAGCCGACAACCAGGAGGTCGCACGGCACGGTGGCGAGAAGCGCGGCCTCGAGTGGAACGCTGTTCGCCGGCGGCCGTGTGCGCCCGACGACGAGGAGGTCGGCCTCGATCTCCGTGACGTGCTCGACGAGCGCGAGCGGCGGGTCGCCGTCGAGTGGGGTCACGTCCGCGGTGATCATCTGCTCGAGCAGGATCCTGCGAACCTCGTCGAACGTATGCTGCTCGTCCGGCGTCGCCTCGCTATCGTGGCGCACGAGGCACACCGAAAGCCGCGAGCCGTAACCGCAGAGGTAGGCGGCGCGCCGGAGAGCCCGCCAGGAGGACTCGCCTCCGTGCACGCACACCGCGATGGTGGCCGCTCGCAACGCGCTGGTTTGCATCATCTCAGCGTGACTCCTGGCGAGCGCGCAGGTACACGCAGTTCCTGCGGAGCCGCACTGCGTAGTTGCCCACGGGTGTCGCTCACCGCACGACGAGCACCGAGCACGCAGCCTGGTGCGCGACACGCTCGCTCACGCTGCCGAGCGCCTTCAGCCCCTTGAGGCCTCGGCTGCCGACGACCAGGAGATCGGCAGTCTCTGCAGCCTCGACCAGGGCCTTCACCGGCGGATCGGTGGACTCCTGGAGGTCGCTCACCCGCTCCCGTGCGTTGGCGAGGTCGCCGAGCGAGATGGTCTCGATCCCGAGCAGCGGCACCACGTCGGCGCCGGCGCGCTCGGCGATCTCGCGAGCCGCTTCGAGTGCCACGTGCGAGGCCGCTGAGCCGTCGACCCCGACGACGATGCGGCGTGGCCATCCACCTGCGACCGAGCCGCGAGCCACGAGGACGCTGCACGGTGCGTCGTGGATGATTGCGGTCGCGGTGGAGCCGAGCACGATGCCGGCGACACGTCCCGTGTCGTGCGAGCCGACGACGACGAGGTCGGCGTTTCTCTGAGCGGCGGTCTCGAGGAGAACATTCGTCGGTACCCCCTCGACGGCGACCGTGGCCGCGCTGACGCCCTCGAGCGTCTTCGCGAGCCGATCGACGCGCTCACGCGCTGCGCCCTGGTACGGGGAGATCACGGTCGTGGCCATGGCTCCCATACCGCCACCGACCACCACGATCTCGTCGACCCCGACCAGGGTCACGCTCCCGCCCGGCGCCAGCAGCCGCCGACCAGCCTCGACGGCGACGTCCGCCACTGGCGAGTCGTCCACACCGATGATCACGTTCCTGAACTCCATGACGAGCCTCCTTGTCCGAGAACATCGTCGTCGACGTCGGGAGCCGTCGCAGCCGCGCGCCCGCGGATCGCCGTACGCGGTTCTCCGCAGCACCGGGCAGATCGGGGATTCCCCTCTAGGGCGATCCGCAGGTCCGCCGATGCCCAGGCGTGCCGGGTCGGATTCGCTGCGAGCAGGAGAACCACGCGGATCAGGAGAGAACGTGGCGGACGCCCACGGCGAAGGAGGAGCTATGCGCACAGTCGTGATCATGGGGGCCGGGGGGCGGGGGTACCACGACTTCAACGTCGCCTATCGCGGCGACCCCAACACCCGCGTCGTCGGGTTCGTGTCATCCGACGCTGCCCATCTGGTGGACGGTGTCTATCCGGCGGAGTTGGCCGGCGCCCTGTACCCCGCCGGGATCCCGCTGTGGCCGGCGGACGAGCTCGAGCGAGCGCTCGCCTCCACGGCCGCGGACGAGCTGGTCCTCGCCTCGCAGGACCTGCCGCAGCATGAGGTGATGCATCTCGTGTCGCGAGGGCTCGCGGCGGGCGCCAACGTCACCATGCTCGGCCCGCACGAAACGATGCTCCGCTCACGAAGGCACGTCGTGGCGGTGACCGGAGTTCGTACCGGTAGCGGTAAGACCCAGACCAGTAGGCGGGTGGCGTCGCTTCTCTCCGATCATGGTCTCCGTGTCGCCTTCGTGCGTCCACCAGGCCCATCCGGAAGTCAGGCTGGTGCGGCGGCGCAGTGCTTTGTACGCGGGGAGGATCTCGCCGGTGCCGGACTCACACCGAGTGTCCGCCAGGAGATCTCCGAGACGCTCGAGCTCGGCTTCCCCGTGCACATGGGCCTCGACTGCGGTCAGGTACTGCAGCAAGTGGACAGCGACGCCGACCTCGTGGTCTGGGACGGAGGCGGGAGCGACTTCCCGTTCATCCGGCCCGATCTCTGGATCGCCGTCACCGATCCGTTGAGCTCGGACGGCGAACCCCCACATCATCCCGGCGAGGTGAACCTCCGCCGGGCGGACGTCGTCGTCGTGAACAAGGTGGGCGGAGCGAGCGAGGAGCGCGTCCAGGCGGTGGTTGCGGACGTTCGTCGCTTCAACCCGCACGCCATGGTGATCCTCGCCGAGTCGGTCGTCTCCCTCGAGCCCGGCCCGCCGCTGCTCGGTCGCCGTGCGCTCGTTCTCGAAGACGCTGCGGCACTGCTCCGCGGGGGGCATGCCACCGGCGCAGGTATGGCCGCCGCGCGCGGGGGAGGTGCCTCGGAGATCGTCGATCCGCGGCCGCAGGCCGTCGGTGCCGTCGCCGCCGTGTATGCGGCCTATCCGGGGATCGGCTGTTGCATCCCGTTGCTCGACCAGAACGAGCAACAGCTCGAGGACGTTCGACGGACGATCGACGCCGTCGATTGCGACGTCGTCGTGGTCGGCGCCACGATCGCGCCCGACTGGATCGCCGGCCTTCGCCACCCGGCTCGGCGCGCCCGCTACCAGTTGCGAGAGCGGGGAGAGCCGACACTCCACGCGGCCCTCGCGCCTCTCGAGCGTCTGGCCCGCCCGATGCTCACGGTGGCCACGTCGTGAGTGGCCGCCTTTCACCGCCTGCGCCACACGTTCGTGGTGCCTCGCCAAGCCACAAGAAGGGAAGGAGGATGACCATGGCCACCATGGTCCGCTGGGCTCCGCTTCAGGAGATGGAGTCCCTCGAGCGGCGAATGCGCCGCATGCTCGACGATTGGGGTGTCGCCACCCCGGCCGCACCGGCAGCCGACCTCTACGAGACCGACGACCGGTACGTGCTGGAGATGGAGGTGCCCGGCTTCACGGAGAAGGAGCTGAAGGTCGACGTCACCGACCACATGCTCACCGTCAAGGGCGACCGCAAGGAGGAGAAGGAGCGCAAGGAGCGCGCGTTCCTCCTGCACGAGCGGCTGGAGAAGTCGTTCGAGCGGCGTTTCACGATGCCGGACGAGGCCGACACCGGGAAGCTCGAGGCGAGCTTCAAGGACGGTGTGCTCAAGGTGTCCGCGCCGCGGACGCCACGTGAGCCGACCCGCCCGGTCGCGATCACGCCTGCCTGACACTCGCGTGACCCGGCTGCGGCCCCGGCCGATCCCGGGGCCGCAGCCGTCTCGTGATGTCCTAGTGCGGCATCTACCACTAGGGCCAGCGCAGCAGCGCCGTGACCGGTTGGGCTGCGATCTCGTCGGCGAGGGAGTGCGAGGCCACCACGACGCCGGCACGC
This sequence comes from uncultured Actinomycetes bacterium, assembly GCA_963738505.1. Classification (GTDB taxonomy): domain Bacteria; phylum Actinomycetota; class Thermoleophilia; order Gaiellales; family Gaiellaceae; genus Gaiella. The sequence continues at coordinate 336,270 of CAVTWR010000021.1, forward strand.
GTGGCCAGGGCCTGGCCGATCAGCGCGTCCGCGAGCATCGTGTCCTCGGCCAGCGTGCCCACCTCGATTCCCGGCGCCGCGTACGTCGGGCCGGCCAGCTCTCCGGCAGCATTCGAGCGGCCGACGATGGTGGCACTCGGATGCAGGAGCAGGGTGTCCACGCGGCCTTCCATCAAAGCCGCGGCCACGTCGTCCACGCTCAGCGCGCCCCGGCCGCCGGGAGCCGGATGATCGAGGATCGCGTCGATCAAGCGGCGGGTCTGGCGATCACGGGCCTCGGCGACGATCTGCGCGATCGTCGGCTCGAGCCGGGCGTGGGGCGCCTGCTGTGGAATGCGCCGCCCGGTGACCAACTCGATCTCGGACGATCTCGTGACTGCGCCGGCGAATGCCGTCGTCAGTCGCGGATCGCCGCCGGCCACGAGCTCCCGCCAGCCGCGCGAACCGGCTTCCGTGATCACGCGTGCGGCAGCCGCCGTGATCAGCCGCTGCTCCTCGGTCAGATGGCGGCGCTCGTAAAGATCACGTTGCTGACCGACGAGGTATCCCGGGGCGGCGCCCGGCACGTCGCGCGGATGGGCTCTTGCTGGCCCCGCAAGCGATCGGCTTTCGAGCTCAGGCAGCACCTCGCGCCAGATCTCGTTGACCACTCCGACCCGCCACTCGAGCAGGACGACACCCTCGTGCGAGATCAGCGCCACACCCGCCGGGCGTCCCGCGCCGAGCGCGGCGACGAGCGGACGCACGGCCGCGCGCCGTCCGACCGTGAGGCCGGTGGGCAGCGGTGCCTCCAGTTCGATGTCGGCGCTCTCTCCGGTGGCCAGGCCGGCGAACGCGGCAACGCCGTGAACACCCTCGCGGGATCGAGCGCTGTCCAACAGGGCGCGCAGGGCGCCGAGGGCACGCCGGCCGGTCGCGGTGTCGACTTCGGGTCGCGCGCCGATCCTGTCGAGCTCGACCTCGACTGCGTGCACGGCCGCACGGCCGGGCGCAACCGCGTCCTTCGTGTCGAGCGTCAGGCTGACGACGGCGAGGGGGTCGCTGATGGCGATCGCGGCCTCGACGTCAGGGCCGAGAATGGCAGAAGCGAGGTGGGACGTCTTCTTCATGGCTCGACTGTCTCGCATGGCGCCGCGCGCGACATCGGGGGTCAGGCGGATCCCCTGCGGAAAACCACCCATCGACGCGCGCTTTCGCCGCGATGCGCAAGCTCCAGGCCTGGCCTACCGTCGAGGGGGATGGCCGTGGCTGCGCACGCGCAGGCGCCCGAGGATCTCGTGCGCTCGCTCGAAACTGACCTCTCGTGCGGTCTGACCACCCTGGAGGCCGAGCGGCGGCTGGCCCGCGTCGGGCCTAACGCGCTTCCGGCAGCACCGCCGCCGAACGTGCTGGCCATCGCCGCGCGTCAGTTCGCCGACCCGATGGTGGCCCTGCTCGCCCTGGCCGTCGGCGTGGCGTTCGCAATCGGCGACGATCTCGAGGCGGCAGTGATCGTCTGCATCCTGGCGATCAACGCGGCGATCGGCTTCGTGCATGAGCTCGGAGCGGAGCGCGCAGTTCTCGAGCTTCGCGGACGGCTGTCGCCGACGGCCGAGGTCATACGAGAGGGCGTGCGCATCGAGATCCCCGCGAGCGATGTCGTACCCGGCGACATTCTGGTCGTGCGCGAGGGTGCGAGGATCGTCGCAGACGGCCGAGTGGTCGAGGCACGTGGACTGATGACGGACGAGTCGGCGCTCACGGGCGAATCGCTGCCCGTCTTCAAGCGAGAGGCGGCGGTTGCGGAGGGCACGCCGCTGGCCGAGCGCCTGTCGATGATCTACGCGGGAACGTCGGCCACCCGGGGGCGGGCGCGGGTCGTCGTCACGGCCACGGGACGGACAACCGAGCTCGGGCTGGTTTCCGAGCTGACGGCCGGTGCCCGCAGCCCGCGCACCCCGTTGCAGCAGAGGCTGGCCTCGCTCTCCCGCGCGTTAGCCGCCCTCGGGGTTGTGCTCACGATCACGCTGACCGGGCTCATGCTGGCCCGCGGCGAGGAGTTGCACGAGGCCTTCCTCGTCGGTGTGGCTGTTGCCGTTGCGGCCGTCCCGGAGGGGCTGCCCGCGACGATCACCGTGGCGCTGGCGCTGGGCGCCCGTGCGATGGCCAGGCGCGGCGCGATCGTGCGCCGCCTCGCGGCGATCGAGACGATCGGTGAGGCCACCGTGATCTGCACCGACAAGACGGGCACGCTCACCGAGAACCGCCTTCGCCTCGCAGCGCTTCGGGCCGCGCCCGGTGTCTCCGAGGAGCAACTGCTCACTTCCGCGCTCCGCGCCTCCAGTCCGGACCTCGCTGCGGTTGGGGCGCTCGACGACGCCACGATCGACCCCCTCGAGCGCGCGATCCTGCTCGGATCGCTCGAGCGGGGGCTCACCGCGGGGGCCGCCTTCGCCGGCTGCGCGCTCGTTCGGGAGCTGCCCTTCGAGCCCGAGCTTCGCACCATGACCGTCGTCTATGCGGACGGCGAGGGAGCCCGGGCGTACGTCAAGGGCGCGCCCGAGGCGCTGTTCGAACGATCGGCCGCGCTGGTCGACCGAGAGCTTGCGGCCACGGCGGCCGGGTGGGCGGAGGAGGGTCTGCGCGTCCTTGCCGTCGGTGTGGGCGAGGAGGCCGGGGAGGAGGATCCGGCCGCCGCCGCTCTGCAGGTCGCAGGCCTCGTGGCACTGCACGACCCGCTTCGACCGTCCGCGCCGGGTTCGGTCGCAGCCGCGAGGCGGGCGGGGGTCGCGGTGGTCATGCTGACGGGAGACCATCCGCGTACCGCGCAGACCATCGGCCGGGCCATCGGCCTCGAAGCCGCGGACGTACGCGCCCGGGTCTCGCCCGCCGAAAAGCTGGAGCACGTGCGCGGGCTCCAGGCGGCCGGCGAGGTCGTGGTGGTGACGGGGGACGGCGTCAACGATGCTCCGGCCCTCCGCGCTGCCGATGTCGGTGTCGCCATGGGCTGCGCGGGGACGGAAACGGCTCGGGAAGCAGCAGACATCGTGCTCACGGACGACGATTTCAGCACGATCGTGGCGGCGCTCGAGGAGGGCCGCCGGATCGGAGCCAACATCCGCAAGTTCGTCGCCTTCCTGCTTTCTGCAAACCTCGCGGAGGTCATCGTCTTCACCGTTGCGGTCGCCGCAGGGCTCGGAGCTCCGCTCACGGTCGTCCAGGTGCTGCTCGTCAACGTCCTTACCGACGGCCTGCCTGCGGTCGCTCTGGCCCGTGACCCAGTCCTGCCCGAGACCATGAGCGAGCCACCCCATCGACGTGGGGGACTGCTCGGACGGCAGGAGGCGAGGGTGCTCGCGGTTGTCGGCCTGCTCGTGGCTGCCGCCACGATGGCTGCGTTCGTGGTGGGACGGGACCACGATCAGGAACATGCGCGGACGATGGCGTTCGTCACGCTCGCCCTGGCCGAGCTCGCCCTCGTCTTCGGGTGCCGGTCGTTTCTCACGGCGGCGTGGCGGATACCGGGCAATCCGCACCTGCTGGCGAGCGTCGGCGCCTCGGTGGCGATCGTGTTCGCGCTGGTGGGTGTCGGCCAGCTGCGTCCCATCGTCTCGGCCGTCGCTCTCAGCCCCGGACAGCTCGTGGCGTGCGTCCTGCTGGCGCTGGCGCCCTCGGTCGTGCTCGAGCTGAGCAAGGCCCTCGTGCGCAGGCGCAGAGCACGCAGGCCATAGCGCGGCGAAGGGGACAAGCGCGGGCGAGGGCCAGGGCCTTCACACGAAAGGCCTGAGGGCGGCTCGCGCCGCCCCCAGGCTTGCTCCGGGAGGTCGGAGCGATCAGTGGCCGGTGACCGGCGTCATCGCGCCCGCCGGCTGTGCCGCTGCCTTCTTCAGTCCTCCACCGAGCACCGTCCAGGCGAGGATCAGGAAGCCGATCCCGGCGAGGAGCAGGGCGATCCCGACGACGATGCCGAAGATCGAGAGCTGCTCTGCCATGTAGCTCATGTTCAGCGCCGTCGTGAGTGCCGTCTCGGTCACCCAGGTGTTGCGGGCCGCGTTGGCGACCGGCTTGCCGCTCTCGTCCTTGAGTGCGGCTGCCTCGTCGCTCGTGCCCTTCGGGTCGTCAGGGTTCGCTGCGGCGAGGAATCGACCCATCTGTGCGTAGGTCAGGCCTCCGCTCGACTCGAGCGTGTGCTCCCTCATGACCTTCGCGAACGCGCGGGCCTGGTCGCCCGTCGCGACACCCTTGTCGGCCCACTGCTTGGCGTACTTGGCGACGGCAGCGTCGTCGGCTGACCCGAAGACGATGCCTTCCGCCTTGATGCTGTCACGCACGGTGTTGCGTCCGTTGATGCCCATGAACAGGGCGGCAATGCCGAACGCCACCAGGACCAGACCGGCAACGATCCCGCCGATCTCCAGTGTCCTTCGTGTGTTCATCGCTCCTCCTCCCGTTGTGGTTACTGTGATCGACCCCACTGTGCGCTCGCGCTCTTCGCGCGGCATCCGGATTCGTGAGCCGTTCGCGTGTCGCGTTCGCTGATCGCCCCCCTGGGGAACTACGTAGACGCTTGCGGGCGGGGACGGAGGTAGACGAGCCAGTACATGGCTCCCACGAGCACTGCACCACCGATCACGTTGCCGATCGTCACGGGCAGCAGGTTGCCGAGCAGGAACCCGCCCCAGTCGAGCGCGGCCAGGTCGGGCCCGTCCGCCAGTCCGGCCACGAAGCGCTCGTCGCGCTTGACGAGCAGCCCGAGCGGGATGAAGTACATGTTTGCGACCGAGTGTTCGAAGCCGGCGGCGACGAACGCGGCGATCGGCGGCACGATGGCCAGGATCTTGTCCGCCGTGGTGTGCGCGCCGTAGGTGAGCCAGACGGCCAGGCAGACGAGCGCGTTGCAGAGAATGCCGAGCGCAACGGCCTGACCGAAACCGAGGTCGCTCTTGGTCGCCGCGATGGCGAGGGCTGTACGTCCGACGGCGCCGTCCGCGAACGTGTACTGCCGGGTGGCGACCATGAGCCCGGCCGTCCCCAGCGCGCCCACCAGGTTCCCCACGAAGACGATGACCCAGTTGCGTGCGAGGCGCGCGGTCGAGACGCGGCGGCTGGCCCAGGCCATCACGATCAGGTTGTTGCCGGTGAAGAGCTCGGCGCCGGCGAGCACGACGAGGATCAGACCGAGAGAGAACGTCAATCCGGCGAGTAGCCGTGCGACACCGTACGGGAGATCCCCTGCTCCGGCCAGCGTCGTCGTCGCGAACACGGCGCCCAGCGCGATGAAGGCACCGGCGAGAACGGCCAGGGCAAAGGTGTCGAGACCGCCTAGACCCGCCTTGACCACACCCACCGACTCCGCCTTGCGGGCGACCTCAGGTGGCGGGAGCGCGTCGAGAGGGCTCGTCGAGGTCATGCGGGCGTTACTCGGCCGGGCTCCGCAGGTGGCGGCAGAGCCCGGCCGAGGGCTTCAGTGGACGATCAGCACGTCGCAGTGGGCCTGGCGGCTGACCGCTCCCGAGACCGATCCGCCGATGAGGCGGTCGAGCAGTCCGGGCTCACGGGTGCCGACCACGATCAGGTCGGCGTTGTGCTTGTCGGCGACCTCCACGATCGTTCCGGCGGGATCACCGATCGCGTTCACGTACTCGGCCTGGATGCCGGCCGCCTCGAGGGTCTGTCGCGCGTGGGCGAGCTCCGCGGCGTGCAGCTCGGGCGGGTCGATCGGGTCGATCGGGCCGATGCCGCGACCGGCCGGGATCAGCACGGGCGCGACGCTGGTCACGATCACCTTGGAGCCGAACGCCTTGGTCAGCGCTATGGCTCGCTGGAGCGCCCTGTCTGCGGCCTCCGTCTTGTCGTAGCCGACGACGATAGTGTTCATTTCTCACCTCCCTTTGTGGTGCCCACAAGCTGCCATTGACCGACCGTTCGGACATGCGGCGGCGACCGCTGACCCGGCACGGTACCAACTACGGAGCCGATCCGGGCCTTGACTCCGTCCGCCGAGTACGTTTCGATGTCGGTTGCAGTCCCGTCCTACCAGCCAACTGCGGGAGGAATCACGTGAGCGAATTCGACGCGAGAGGCATCGAGGTGCAGACCTCGGGTCTCTCGAGAGAGACGAACTGGTGGGGAGCGTTCGTGATCGGCCTGGCCGGGACGGTGCTCGTCATCGGCCTGATCGGATACGCGCTGCTGTATCTCGGAGGGACGTCGATCATCCTGTTCGCGGTCCTCACGGCCATCGGCGTGTTCCTCTGCTTCTGCCTCGCGGAAATGGCGGCGACCTGGCCGGAACGGTCAGGGGGCTTGCCTTCCTACGCCTTCGAGACGTTCAAGCCGCTGGGCGACGACCGTCTCCAGGCACATCGGCGGGCTTTCCTCGTGGGGGTACTGGCTCGGCTGGTTCACGGTCGCTCCGATCAACGCCTTCATCGCCGCGCTCTACTTCAACGACCTCTTCGGGATCGAGTACGGCGGATCGTTCGGGCCGCTGCACGAGAAGTTCGGAGCGTCGATCGGGATCTCCACGTTCATCACGGCGCTCGTCTTCATGCTGATCATGTTCGTCCCGAGCTGGCTGGGTATCCGCCTCGGGGCCCTCTTCGCGACCATCCTCGGGATCTGCACGATCATCCCGCTCGTGCTGTTGATCATCCTGCCGATCTTCTCGCCGGGCGACTTCTCGTGGAGCAATCTCGACGGCTTCGGTCTCCCTGCGGGCGTCGACGGCAGCTTCCAGTACATCGCGGGCTGGGCCTTCATCTTCACCTGGTCGGTGCTCGCCATGGAAGCGGCCGCCTGCTACATCGGTGAGTGCCGTGAGCCGGCGCGCGACGCCAAGATCGCACTCACCGCGGAGGGGCTCTTCGGGTTTCGCCGTCTACCTGCTGCTCCCCGCGATGATCCTCGGCGTGCTCGGCACGGCAGGAGTCGTGGCTCTCGGCACGGACGACGCGCCGTACATCGGCGACGGGTACCAGCTGTTCAACGGCTACGTCGACGCGATCTTCGGCAGCAGCGACTTCTGGCGCTGGTTCGTCGGGCTCGCGGTCATCCTCGCCCTGCTCCTCTCGGTGCTGAACGCCGTGATGGGGGCGTCGCGCGGGCTCTACCAGAACTCGCACGACGGGATCCTGCCCAAGGCCTTCGGCTGGGTGAACAAGCATGGCGCGCCGTCGTTCGCGATGGGCTTCAGCCTGCTCTTCTCGATCGGCGTGCTCGCGCTCGGCTCGCCGCTCCAGATCTTCGTGTTCTCCAACATGGGCTACCTCTTCGCGGTGGCGCTGTCGCTCGTGGGGTACGGGATCTTCCGGGCGACGCGAAACGACACACCCCGTCCCCTGAAGATGCCTGTTTGGATGGGGCCGATCGGGCTCGCCATCGGGGTCGGCTTCATCGGGCTGTGGATCGTCGGCGGGTACTTCGCCGCCGACTACGCGGTCGGCTCGGGCTACCGCTGGCTGTACTGGATCGGGCTCATCCTGCTCGCCCTCTACTTCCCGCTGAACTGGTGGCGGCAGATGGAGGACAAGAGCGCTGGTATGTCGCCGAGCAACTCGGAGAGCTAGGCGTGCACGTACGCCGCCGGGTGCGGTGGGACGAACAGCCCGCGGAGGAATGCGCGGTGCTGCTCGCCTCGGACGGCCGGGCGGACTTCTCGGCGAGGGCGGTTGCGCGAGCAGCCGCCCTCGCGGACTCCCAACCCGTCGCCGTGGTCACCATCGCCAAGGTCTACGGCTCCCAGTACGGGCTCCCGCACCCGGGCTTGCTGCCCACCAAGCAGGAGCTCGCCGAGCGGACGGGGTGGGTGGAAGTCCGCGATCGGCCGGCTCGAGGAAGGTGGGCGTGGCAGCTGACGGTCAGGTGGCTGCGACCCGCAAACCCGTCAAGAAGCTCGCGCAGGTCGCCCGGCTGCGCAGGCCCTCCGTGATCGTGATCGACCAGACCCGGGCGACCGGGCTACGACGCCTGATCGAGGGCGATGCCGGGCGCGATCTCCAGCGCAAGCTGCGGAAGACCGGGATCGTGGTCGAGGTGGTTCCGGCGGAGTGAGGGCGAGGTGGGGCTGGGCTTGCGGTCAGGCCTCCCACGTCCCACACGGCCAGGGGTCGGCATCGGCATGGGGTCAGGCCTCCCACGTCCCACGACCACCCAAGATCGGCGAGAACAAGCGAAATTGGCAGGGTCGTGGGACGTGGGAGGCCTGACCCCATGTTGTCGCCTGACCCCGGCCGTCAGCTCCAGGGATACGGTGAGCTCGAGACAGGGTGCAGGTCGCCGGTGGCGAAGCGCTCGAAGCGGAAGGGGTAGAGCAGGCTCGAGTGGTCGCCGAGCAGGACCCGGGCCACCTCGCGGCCCACGCCGATCATCTTGTACCCGTGGTTCGAGTCGAGGACGCCGTAGACGTTGGGGCGTAGGTAGTCGAACACCGGGAAGTTGTCCGCGGTGAACGAGCCGACGCCGCCCGAGCGGGCGTTCTTGTACAGCGACCGGCAGCCCTCGAAGCGGCCCATCGCATGCGACAGCGCGGCGCACCACATGTCGGCGAAGCTCGGATCGACGTTGGTCGTGGCTGGATACGGATCGAGCTCGATGTCGCCGTCCACCGTCAGCGGTGAGGCACCACCCTGCACGCCGTGGCGGTCGCGCTTGAAGTAGATGCCCCAGAGCTCGTCGGTGATCAGCTCCCCGTCATCGGTATGAAGCGGCGCGTCGGTGTCGAGGTGGATCACCGGGGGTGCGCCGCCGTCGGCGAGCGCGAACAGCAGAGGATCCACGGTGATCTCGCCCTCCTGCAAGTTCCAGTACGTCCACATCCGAACGCCCTCGGCGACCTCACCCGAGGGCTGCCGGATATCGATCGTGTCCGGCAGGCCCAGCATCCGCCAGAAGTGCTGCGCCCACGGGCCGGGCGCGATCACGACCTGCTCGCCCACGGCCACGACACCCTTGTCGGTCTCGACGTGCGTGACCGTGCCGTCGCCGGCCGAGCGGAACCCGGTGACCGTGGTGTAGGAGTGGATGACGACGCCTGCGGCCAGGCACTTGTCGCGCAGGCCGGCGACCGACTCCATGTTGAAGGCGAAGCCGCCCTGGCTCTCGTGCAGGCAGACCGTGACGCCCTTTGCGCGCCAGTCGGGGAACAGGCCTTTCATATGCGTGTCGACGGCGGCCTCGCCGACGATGATCTGCGAGCGGTATCCGATGCGCTCGTGGCGTTCGTAGACGGAGATCAGGTCCGACTCCTGCACCTGCGGACCAAGAGCGATGTAGCCGACCGGGTTGTAGTGGTAGGCCACAGGGTCGGACTCCCACACCTCGACGCAGGCCTGCATCAGCTCGCTCATCGCAGGCTGGAAGTAGTTGTTGCGGACCACGCCGCAGGCGATTCCCGTGGCGCCCGCACCAGGGGTCGCCTTGTCGAGGACGACGATGTCGGGCCCTGAACCGGCCCCTCTGGACACGAGCTCCCCGGCAAGATGAAGAGCGGTGGAGAGACCGTGCATACCGGCCCCGACGACGACATAGCGGGCTGACGCGGGAAGGCTCATCGCGAGAGTGCCTCCTGGTGGGATGTCGGAGTTGCCCTAGGGGCAATGCTATTGCAATACTGAGCGTAGCATGGGTCCTGACCGTCGTCCAACTGCGCGCACCGTCGAAGCGGTCGAACGCGCGATTGCGGTGCTCGACGCACTCGCCGATGCGCGTGAGCTCGGCACGAACGAGCTCGCCCGCATGACCCGCGTCCACCCGAGCTCGGTCTCCCGACTCCTCGCGACGTTGGAGAGCGGCGGCTTCGTCGTACGCGACGCGGACAGCGGCCGCTACCGGCTCGGGCTGCGCCTCGTCGAGCTCGGGCAGGCGGCGCTCGGCGGTGTCGATCTGCGTGAGCTGGCGCGGCCCCACCTGCGATCCCTCGTGCAGCGCACCGGCGAGACCGCGACGCTCTCCGTGCCGGGTGAGGACGACGCGGTCACCATCGACTTCGTGCAGAGCCCGCAGGCGGTGGCCAGCATCGCACGGATCGGGCGCCCGAGCGTGCGCCACGCGACCGCCGTCGGCAAGGTGCTGCTTGCCTTTGGCGGTGGGGTGATCCCCCGCGGGAGGTTGCGCCGCTACACCGACGAGACGATCACCGACCCGGGCGCGCTCCTCTCCCACCTCGATGGTGTTCGCGCACAGGGCTTCGCCGAGGCCTTCGGCGAGCGCGAGGCGGACCTCGACGCGGTTGCGGTCCCCGTCTTCGGGCATCACGGCGATCTGGTGGCGATCCTCGGCGTGCAGGGGCCGTCGTCCCGCTTCGGCTTCGAGGCGCGTGAGGCTGCGCGCGCGGTGCTGCTGGGTGAGGCCGCCGTGCTCTCGGCAGCGCTCGGGTTCTCCGGGAACACCGCAGGACGCTGAAGCGTCCCGCAAGCCAGCCTAGGCCTCGAGCGGCATGCCCGTTCCGTGCCGGTAGAACGGCACGGGCTCGGGCGGAAGCGGCGTCGCGCCGAGGAGCAGATCAGCGGCCTTCTCCGCCACCATGGTCGTCGGCGCGTACAGGTTGGCGTTGGTGATGAGGGGGAAGACCGAGGCATCCACGACCGAGACGCGTTCGAGACCGCGCACCCGCATGGTCGCGGGGTCGACCACCGCCAGGTCTCCGGTCCCCATCGCGCATGTACACGACGGATGGAGCGCGGTCTCCCCGTCTGTCCGCACCCAGTCGAGGATCTGTTCATCCGTCGCCACCTCTGCCCCCGGTGAGACCTCGCCGCCGTCGAATTCGGCGAAGGCCGGCTGGCCCAGGATGCCGCGCGCGACGCGGATCGCCTCGACCCATTCGCGCTTGTCCTTGTCGGTGGAGAGGTAGTTGAAGCGGATCGCCGGCTTCACGGTCGCGTCGGTGGTCGTCACCTTCACGGTGCCGAGTGCGTCCGAGTTCATCGGGCCGATGTGCACCTGGTAGCCGTGGCCGCCTGTCGGTTGTGTCCCGTCGTAGCGGATGGCCAGTGGCAGGAAATGGAACATCAGGTTCGGGTAGGCGACCACGTCATTGGAGCGGCAGAAGGCGCCGGCCTCGAAGTGGTTGGTCGCCCCGGGCCCACTTCGCAGGAACAACCAGCGGAAGCCGATCTCCGGGCGGCGCCACTTCTTCAGAGCCGGCTGCATGGACACCGGCCTCGTGCACGCGTGCTGGACGTACACCTCCAGATGGTCCTGCATGTTCTCACCGACGCCCGGCAGTTCCTGCACGACATCGATGCCCACCGAGCGCAGGTGCTCGGGATCCCCCACGCCGGAGAGCTGAAGGACCTGCGGCGAATTGAAGGCGCCGCCCGAGAGCACGACCTCGCCCGCGGCGATCCGCTCGCGGTTGCCGCCGCGCAACACCTCGACGCCGACGGCCCTCGTGCCCTCGAAGAGGATGCGCGAGACGAGCGCGTGGTGCAACACGTCGACGTTCGGCCGGCGGAGCGCCGGGCGCAGGTAGGCGTGCGATGCCGTCATGCGCCGACCGCGCCTGATGTTCTTGTCGAAGGGGCCAAAGCCCTCCTGGCGATACCCGTTGACATCATTCGTCCGCGGGAAGCCGGCCTGCTCACCCGCCCGGAACCAGGCGTCGAAGAGAGGTGTCGACGCAGGCCCGCGCTCCAGCTGCAGCGGGCCGCTCCCGCCGCGGAACGCGTCCGTCCCGGAGAGGCACGTCTCGCTGCGCTTGAAGTAGGGGAGGTTGTGCGCGTAGTCCCAGCGTTCCATCCCGGGCCGCGCAGCCCATGTGTCGTAGTCGAGCGGGTTGCCGCGCTGGAAGATCATCCCGTTGATCGCGCTGGAACCGCCGTACAGCTTGCCCCGCGCGTGGTAGATGCGACGCCCGTTCATGTGCGGCTCCGGCTCCGACTCGTACATCCAGTCGTAGCGCTTGTTGCCGATCGGGAACGAGAGCGCGGCCGGCATGTGCACGTAGACGTCGTGTGCGTAATCAGGACGGCCTGCCTCGATCACCAGCACGCGCCGTGACGGATCTTCGCTCAGCCGATAGGCGAGGACGCACCCTGCGGCGCCCGCTCCGACGATGACGAAGTCGTATGTCTCGCGGAGTGCCATCAGCCTGCGCGGGAGCATACGCCGTGGGCGTGTCGCGGGGAAGCCCGCAAGCCCGCAGACGTTGAATTCGTCCGCGCCCGGGTATAGGGTCGCGCTTTGTATGCAGGGCATACGTCCGGTCCTGAACGGCGGAGCACAGGAGGAGGCATGGCGGAAGTAGCAGTCGACGAACGTCGTCTCTTGAAGACGATGCGCTGGTACGACGGGCTCGTCATCGGACTCGCGAACCCGGGCTTCCTGCTCGTGGGGCTCGCGTTCTCGATCGTCTATCTCGGCGGCAAGTGGGCGATCGCCTTGTGGATCGTCTCCACGGTGATCGGTGCGCTGCAGGCGTACGTCTATTCGGAGCCCGCCGCGATGTTCCCCGACAAGCCTGGTGGGCTGTCGGTCTACGCGCGGGAAGGGTGGCGCAAGCACTTCTCGCTGGCCGGCCCGATCGCGGTGTTCGGCTACTGGTTCGCGTGGTCGAGCGTGCTCGCCATCTACGGCAGCTTCATCGGGCTACTGCTGATCGGGGAGTTCGCAGATCCGAAGAGCGGCATCGCCACCTGGGCGCCCGACCCCCCGGTCATCGCGGCCCTTTCCAGTGCCAAGCTGATCGGCATCGCGTGTATCGCCATCTGCTTCTTCTTCAACATCCGCGGCATGCGGCCGGCCGTGTGGCTGAGCTACGTCGTGGGGGCGCTGATGGTGTTGCCGATCGCCGTGATCGGTATCGGCGCCTTCCTCACCGGCGACGTCTCGAACCATGCCGTCGGTTCCAACGCGGTCGCCGGCTCGGTCGAGTTCTTCGGCGACTCGCCGAGCGGCTTCAACCAGTTCGCGCTGATCATGGTGTGGATGTACATCCTCGGCTGGTCGACGTATGGGCCGGAAGCGGCGGCGACGTTCGCACCCGAGTACAAGGACACCAAGAACGACACGCGGAAGGCGCTCGCCGTCACCGGTGGCCTCAACGTCGTCCTCGCGTGTCTGCTGCCCGTTGCCGTCCTCGGCACCGTCGGCTACGACGCGATCGCCGGCGACCTGAGCGGCGTCGTCTACCTGATCGGAGTCATGCACGAGATCGGGGGTGACGCATTCGGAACCCTGCTCACGCTGTGTCTCTGCGGTGGGCTGCTGCTCTCGATGAACACGGCGACCATGGACGGGTCGCGCGCGCTGTATGCGCTGGCTGAGGAGAAGATGACGATCAAGCAGCTCGGTGTGCTCAACCGTTACAACGTTCCCTCCCGGGCGATGATGCTGGACGCGATCCTCAACGTCCTGCTGATCCTGCTCTTCCCCGGGATCTTCTTCATCCTCGCGGCCGGGAACCTCGGCTACATGCTGTCGCACGTGCTCGCTTTGACAGGCGTGCTGCTGCTGCGCCGCGACCGGCCGAACTGGCCGCGGCCGATCAGGCTGGGGCCGCTGTGGATGTGGCTCGCCGGGCTGTTCGCAGCCGCCAACCTCCTGTTCATCATCTTCGGCCTGATCAAGCTGAAGTACACCGGGTACGCCTTCGACCCGGCCGACGCGGACTTCGCCAACCCGACCGCGTGGGTCGGGCGCATCATCATCGTGGGCGTGGTCGCCCTCGCTCTCGGCGTCGGTGGGTACATCGTGGCGCAGCTCCAGCACGGCAGGAAGTTCTCGTTCACCGATCCAAGTGACGAGCAGCCGAGCCGTGAGGCGGTCGACGCCGCCGGCGCACACGCCACGTAGCGGTATTCCGGTTGGGGGGCGCGCCTCGCGCGTCCCCCAAGCCGGGCCCTACACTGCCTCCGTGGCCACCATCCCCCTCACCGTCACGTGTGAGTGCGGCGCATGCCACTCGGCGGAGCTCGGCGACGCGATCACGTGCTCGTGCGGGCGGCACTACGAGACGAGCGAGCTCGACCAGGGCAGGCTCACCGGCGTTCGGCTCTCACAGGCGCGCATGCGCCTCTACATCACGTTCGGTGTGATCTTTATCGTCGCCGTCTCGGCTCTCACGGCGGCGGTCTGGAGCCTCCGCGGCATCGCGGTCGGTGCGCCGCTCGCAGGGCTGCTCTGGTTCCGGGTCGTCGGCCCGTACTTCAGATCGCGTGTCTTCGACGGCGCCGGCGAGCTTCCGCGCTGGAAACTCGAGGCGGAGAAGGCGCCGGCCGAGAAGTGACGTCGGGCACCATCGACCGCACCGCCGGCCCCGTGCTCGTCGAGGCCGGCACCACGGTGCGGCCCGTGATGCTCCTCACCTTCAACGTGCCGTTCTCAGCGGAGGCGGTCGCGGTCGCGATCGATGCGGCGGCCGAGACCGGGGCGGAGCTACTCGTGTGCGACGCGATGGAGATTGCGGCTTCGTACGTCGCTCACATGGCGCGCCAGTGGGCGGAGCAGGACAATCGCGAGCACGCGCGCCTCGTGGGGAGGGAGGCGGCCGCGCGAGGGGTGCGCGTGCAGCTCATCGGCTTTCACAATCCGAAACCGGTCCAGGCGGCGCTCGAGGTGTGCCGCGACTACAGCGTCGGGCTGCTCGTGCTCGGGCCCGAGCGGAAGCGGCTCGGGAGGATCACCTACGCCCGCATCGTGAGGCGGCTGCGCCGGGCCGCGCCGTGCCTGCTCTGGGTGGAGATGACCTGAGCGAGGGTCCCGGCGCTCCGGTCGGTCACGCCGGCAGCGGGAAGGCGAGCCAGGGCATCCACTGTTCCCACGCGGCCTTCGCCGAACCGTCGGCCACGACTGCGTTCAGCGCCTCGTCGATCGCCGTGCGGAGTGCGTCGTTCCGCGGGCGGACGGCCACGCCCCAGCGGTTCCGTGTGGCGATCGTGAAGGCGAGCCGGAGGTCGGGCTCGTCCCCGAGCGGCACCATGACCACGTCGTCATCGACGAACCCATCCACGTCGCCCGCGCGCAGGGCACGGATCATGTCGCCGTAGACGTCCGCGGTGCCGGGGAAGCCGACGAGCTCGACCCCGGGGAAGGTCTGCGCGAGCGTCATGTTCGTGCTGCCCTCGATGGCGCCGATCCGCTGTCCGGCCAGCTCGTCGGGGGCGGAGGCGGGGTTGTCGGCGCGTACGACCAGCGACTCGTCGAACACCGCGTAGGGGGACGTGAAATCCGCCAGTAGCTGCCGCTCCGGCGTGATCCCCTGACCGCACCAGATACCGTCCACGCGCCCCTCGGAGACGGCGGGATAGAAGTCCGCCCAGGCGAGGAACGCCCAGCGCAGCTCGAGGCCGAGCCGCCCGGCCACGAGCCCCGCGATCGCCGGCTCGTACCCTTCCCGCGTCCCGCCGCCGTCGGCCAGCCCGAACAGCGGGAGCGCGTCGAGGTCAGCGCAGCCGAGGGTGAGCCGACCGCGGTTGATCGTGAAGCCGGTCAAGATGGACTCCTCTCCCATGGCGTGTGTCGCCGACGCTTCACGGGAGCCACTCGCGGTACATCTCGCGCTCCCAGTCGGTGATTGCGCTGCAATAGCGGGCCCACTCGTCGCGCTTGAACTCGGTGTAGAGACGGGTCATCTCGGGACCGAGGGCGGTGGCGACCGGCTCGCTCTGCTCCAGGGCGGCGAGGGCTTCGCCGAGCGTCAACGGCAGGCCGGCGAATGCCCCGGCAGGGGATGAGGCCTCGCCGCGGCCGACGGGCTCGCCGGGGTCGAGCCTGCGAGCGAGGCCGTCCTCGATGGCGGCCAGGGTCAGCGTCAGTGAGAGATACGGGTTGACCATGGCGTCGGGCAGCTTGAACTCGAGGCGGCCGTTGGCGCTCAGCCGGACGGTGCAGGTGCGGTTGTCGAGGCCCCAGTTCACCTGCGACGGAGCGAACAGACCAGCGTCCCAGAACCGCTTGTACGAGTTGACCGTGCTTCCGTACACGGCCATCCCCGCGCTCGCGTGGGTCAGGAGTCCGCCGAGCGCGTGGCGTGCGGTCTCGGTCACGTGCAGGTCGGACCGGCCCGGGTCGGCGAACACGTTTACGCCGTCCCGCCACAACGACAGGTTGTGATGGCACCCGTTCCCCATGATCCCGAGCGACGGCTTGGGCATGAACGACGCCGTGACCCCCAGTTCCTTGGCGACCCGCGCGCAGATCAGGCGGTAGGTGGTCAGACGATCCGCGGTGAGCTCGGCGCGGTCGAAGAGGAAGTTGAGCTCGAGCTGTCCGCTGTCCTCGTAGTCGCCCTCGACCATCTCCAGGCCGAGCGCCTGCCCGTAGCGGATCACCCGCTGGTAGATCTCGCGCACCTTCTCCAGGCTCCCCAGGTGGTAGGCAGGAGAGACGCCCGGGCGTGGGTGCACGTCGATGGCGTCGCCCTCCCAGGTCATCTCCGGCTCGAGTCCGACGCGGAGCTCGAGGCCCGTGCGCTCGATGAAACCCGCGTGCGCGCGGGTCAGCAGGCCGCGGGGGTCGGTTCCGAGCGGCGCGCCCGGGTCGACCTCGGTATCGCTTCGCCGGTACAGGCGACACAGGAAGCGGCCGGTAGTGGTGTCCCACGGCAACACCTGGAACGTGTCGATGTCGGGAAGGGCTGTGAACTCCTCGGCCTGCGCGCCGCCGGCGAAGATCTCGCCGCCGCGATCGACCGCCACATCGGCCACCGCCGAGCCGTGAAAGTTGACACCGCTTCGAAGGTTGCGGCGCACGTGCCTCGCCGGGGCGACCTTGGTCAGGACACGGCTGTTGATCGAGACGAACTGGTAGTAGACGAACTCGACTCCTGCCGCCGCGATCCGCTCCTCGACCGCCTCGAGCGCGGCCGGCTGCAGGTTTCGCTCGCGCTGCTCCGCGAGCGCGTTATTCATCGTCCAGCACCGTGATCGCCCCCTCGGGACACACGTCGGCGGCCGCCTCGGCCGCAGGGCGGAGCGCCTCGTCAGGCTGCGGGTCGTACGCGAGCTCGCTGTCCTCGGCGAAACGGAAGATCTCGGGCGCGGCGATCACGCACTGGCCGTGGAGGCCGCAGCGGCTCCGGTCATGCAGGACTCTCATGCGGGCCGGGTGTCCCAGGCGACCGGCAGCGTGAGCGGGCCGGTATTCCCGCTGTCCGGCAGGAACTCCGGCTCCCCCGCGTGCCGGATCCCCGGCAGGCGCTGCGCCAGGAGGTGGAGAGCCTCGCCCATGTCGCCGCGGGCGATGAAGTGGCCGAGGCAGTAGTGGCGACCGCCGCCGAAACCGAAGTGCTTCGGGCGGCCCTCCGCCGTGATGTCGAAGCCGGGGTTGTCCCCGGTCGCGGCAGGATCGGTCCCGGCCGACTCGGAGAACAGGTGCAACGTCGTGCCGGCCGCGATCTGCAGGCCCTGGAACTCGAAGTCCTCCGTAGCCTCGCGGGTGACCCACGTCACGGTCGGCCGTACGCGCATGATCTCCTCGACCGCCGCCCCCTTGAGCTCCGGGCGCTCGGCCAGCAGCCGCCACTGGTCGGGATGCCGGATGAACATGTCGACACCGAGCGACAGCTGGTTGCGGGTGGTGTCGATACCGCCGAAGATCAGCAGCACGAGGTTGTCGCGCAGCTCCTCGTCGGAGAGCCGGTCGGCGTCCTCGCTGGCCTCCACGAGATGCGTCACGAAGTCGTCCCTGGGACTGGCGCGCCGGTCGGCGATGAGCGTGTCGGCGTACCCGTAGTACCCCTCGAGCGCCGCCTCGATCCGGGGCAGCTGGTCGGCGACGTCCACGCACAAGGCGAGACCCAGATCGGCCGCCCAGGAGGCCAGCTGCGGCCATTCGCTCTCCGGGATCCCGAGCAGCCTGTTGACGACGCGGGTGGCGTACGGCTCGGCGAACTCGGACACGAACTCGCACTCGCCGCCATCGTAGAACCGGTCGATCAGCTCGTTGGCGAGCTCCTGGAACTTCGGCACGAGCGACGTGATCAGCCGCGACGAGAACGCCGGGTTCATCAGCCGCCGGAGCCGGGCGTGATCGTCGCCCTCGCGGTTCAAGATCATGCGTTGCCACCACTCGGCCCAGGGCCCGGTGACCCCGTTGTGACGCGGCCAGGCGTAGCTGCCCTGGATCAGCCTGCGATCCTTGATCAGCAAGCTCGTCTGCGCGTGGCGGAGGACGGCGTACCCGTACGGGGTGCGCGCGTACCAGCCGGCGTCTCGCGCCGCGCGCACCTCCGGTGAGCGGATCGAGAACGCGGGGTCAGCGACGTCGAGGAAAGGCGCGTCCGTCTCCGTCAGGGCCATTGCTGAACCCTACCCGGGCAGCGGCACCCACAACACCAAGGGGAGTTCCAGGTCGAACGCCACGAGGTGCCGCACTAGACTCCCGGGGAAACGGCGACGCGGAGGTGCGTGATGGAAGCGGTGGCAGCTCGTGGGGCGTTGTTCCTCGGAGGAGAGTGGGTCGCCGGCGACGGCGAGGAGATCGAGGTCTACGAGCCGGCGACCGGCGGGCTGCTCGGGTCGGTGCGCGCGGCGACCCCGGCCCAGGTCGACGCCGCGGTGCGCTCGGCACGCGAGGCCTTCGAGTCGTGGCGGCGAACGTCGGTTCTCGAGCGGGTGGAGATCTGTCGCCGCGCGTTCGACTTGTGTCTCGAGCGAGCCGAGGAGATCGCCGTGCTCATCACGCGCGAGATGGGCAAGACGATCCGGGAGTCGCGCGAGGAGATGGTCGAGTACACGGCCGACCACTTTCGCCGCGCCGCCGAGGACGTCCAGCGCCACGCCGGGCAGGTGTTGCCGTCGACGCAGGGACGAAACCACAAGAAGATCCTCGTCGTGCAGGAGCCGGTGGGCGTCGTGGCCGCCGTCTCCCCCTGGAACTTCCCGGTGGACATCGCCGGCATTCCCATCGTGTACGGACTCGCGTTCGGCTGCACCACCGTCTGGAAGCCCTCCGAGATCGCGCCGCTCTGTGCGGAGTTGTTCGTCGAGGTCCTGCACGATGCGGGCTTCCCGCCCGGCACCGTCAACTTGGTGCATGGTCGGGGCGACGTGGGAAGCGAGCTGGTGCGCCACCCAGGGGTCGACTCCATCGTCTTCACCGGCTCCATCGCGACTGGGGAGAAGGTGGCCCGCGACGCCGGTCTCAAGAATCGCGTCCTCGAGCTTGGCGGCAACGGACCGCAGATCGTGCTGGCCGATGCCGACCTCGGGGCGGCGGCCGACGCTGCCGTGACGGGCTGTTTCTACATGGCAGGTCAGGTGTGCACTGCAGCGGAGCGCATTCTGGTAGCCCGTACCGTGCACGACAGGTTCGTGGAGCTGGTGGTGGAGAAGACGAAGGGCCTGATCGTCGGCGACCCGCTGGACGAGGCCACCGACATGGGTCCGATGACCACCGAGGTCACCATGCGGCGCACCCAGGAGCACATCGCGGAAGCGGTGGCGAAGGGCGCGACCGTCGTCCACGGTGGTTCGAGCAACGGCCCCTACCACGATCCGACCATCCTCACCGGCGTCACGCCCGACATGCGGATCGCACGTGAGGAGACGTTCGGGCCCGTCGCTCCGATCATCGCCTTCGACACGCTGCAGGAGGCGCTCGCGATCGCGAACGGCACGGAGTTCGGTCTCACCGCCGCCGTCTTCACGAACGATCTCGCGGCCGCGTGGGAGGCTGCCTCCGAGCTGCGGCACGGCACGGTGCACATCAACGAGACGACGAACTACTGGGATCAGATGGCACCGTTCGGCGGTGCCAAGAAGTCCGGCGCGGGACGCGAGCTCGCCGGGTGGATCGCCGACGCGCTGACGGAGGTCAAGCAGATCACGTTCGATGTGCCCCGACGCTAGAAGAGAGTCGGGACACATCGAACGTGTACGACGCGGGACGCTTCAGCGTTTCGCGTTGTCGTTTCGGTAGTCGGCCGCGCGGCTCACGTACGGGGGGCGCACCAGCGTGTGGGCCATGCCCGCGCATGCGGTTGTGGCGGCCGCGGTTACGTTCCGCGTGCGACCGCCTCGATCAGCTCCGCCGCGCGCCGGGTCCCGTCCTGTGCCCGGATCCGTTCCCCCGCAGCTGCCAGCCGCGAACGTAGCGCTGTGTCCGCCAGGAGCCGATCGACCGCCCCTTGCAGCTCGGCAGCTGCGAATGCGTACGTCGAGAGCCGGATCCCGTGCCCCGTCTCGTGCACGCGCTGTGCGTTGTCGTACTGATCCCAGAAGAGGGGTAGCACGACCATCGGCTTCCCGAAGTGCATCGCCTCGGTCGTCGTGTTGTTCCCCCCGTGGGTGATCACGAGGTCGACGAGCGGGATGATGCTCGTCTGCGGCAGCCGGGCCTCGCCCCACATGTTGCCGGGAAGGGAGATCTCGTCGGCGCGAGGCCCCTTCGAGACGAGGTAGTGGTGCGGCGTCTCCGCGAGAACGTCGACGAGGCGCTGCATCAACGCGACGTCGGCCGAGCCGAGCGAGCCGAGCGACAGGTAGACGAGTGCCGCGTCGAGGCCTGCGAGCCCGTCCGGCAGCGTGAACATCTCGTCGGTGCTGCGCACGCTCGACTCCAGCCGGTGCCACGTCCTGCCGAGCGGGCGCGTGCGTTCGTAGTCGAGCTCCTGCGGGTAGAGGTAGAGGTTGAGGTGCTCGGACTCGTGGATGAATTCCAGGTCGGGGAGCGGGGGTGCGCCGCGTGAGGTGACGAACTCGTCGTAGGCCTCCCAGGTCGTGCGGTGTGTGCGGTCGTACGCCTCGCGGAACTCGGCCCAGCCGGAGGGATCGTCCGCCGGATAGCCGCTGAAGACGGGTGGCAGGCCAGGATCCTTCAGCTCGAGCGGGTTGCAGCTGACGATGCGCACGAACGGTGCGCCGCAGGTCATCAGCGCCGGGAAGCAGTTGACGTTGTCCTCGACCACCACGTCGGGGCGAACTTCGCCGAGCATCTCCTCGAGCTGCGGCTGGCAGTAGACGGCGCCGTCGATCAGCGACTGCCACACCGGCTGGACGAAGGTCTCGAGCTGCTCGATGGTGGGCTTGCGGAACTCCGGTGCGGTCTCGGTGATGAAGTCCGTCCAGAACTTGCCGGCGTCCTCCTCGGCAGCGCCGGCGGCCGGCTCGGCGAGGTGGACGAGCGCTTCCTCGAAGCCGAGCGGCTCGAGCTTGCCCTGCCAGGAGGCTTCGGCCGCGAACACGACGCGGTGGCCGCACTGCTCGAGCACCTTGCCGATGCCGACGCAGTTGTTTGTCGGTCCATACGCGCTTTCGGGCATGAAGAGGACGGTGAGTGGGCGCTTCGCCATGGCGGCGATCCTACTGGGGGCTGTTCCGCGACGTTGCGCTCGCACACCTGTTCTTGACCGGCACTCAGGGAAGGCGCATGATCATGGCGATGCGGCTCACCCGCGGTCTCATCGGCTGCGTGTTGATCGTTTTGGCGCTGACGGCCTCGATCTCGGCCGCCCCCGAGACCGGTGCCGCCGACCCGGCGATCACCGTTCGCTACTCGGGGACGATCGACGCCACCCGGGAGCCGATGGGCGAGCACCCGCGCGGCCCCGACCTCCACGAGGTGCACTTCCGCTGGTCGCTCGTCTGGAAGGGGCGCATGAGCCAGCTCGAGCAGGTCGCCTCGCAGCGCTTCGAGACGCAGAGCCTGACCGGCACGGTCACGTACGTCGACCGCGTCCAGCTCCCCGCGGAGACGAACCGCAACGACTGCACCGGGATTTTCTCCGCGAGGCCGGGAGCAAAGATCCCGGTCGTCATCTCGCTCAATCCCGACGGGCGGAAGGGGTTCGGCGTCCAGCTCACGCGACCCATCTCAGACACCTATCTGGTGTCCTCGAACACGAAGTCGAACTACGACCTCTGCACCCGGGTCTTCGCCGGTGCCCTGCCCTCGAAGTCGCAGGTCGTCTCACCGTTGTTCTACTTCCCGACGAATGGCGGCGCGCGACCCAACACCATCCGGCACTTCGAGAAGCTCCCGCCGAACGACGTCTACCGCACCACCGTCCAGGAGAGCGTCTCGGTGACGGTTGCGGGAAAGCGCCCGCCCCAGGGTGCGGCCGGGGCCGATGCGAAGCGGGCTGCCAGGGACGATCTGCGGCAGGCGATCGAGCGAGCAAAGGGGCCGTGCCTGCACCTTGCCATCTCCCTCGGCGTGATCACGACCGGCGCCGTCTGGACGTCGGTCGGAGCGCCGATCCCGGGCGGGATCCCGGCCGGCGGCTCGCTGATCGCGACCGGCGCCGTGATGGGCTCCGCCGTCGCACCGCTCTGCCACGAGCAGATCAAGCAGATCGTCGTCTCCTATTCGATCTACAAGCGCGACCCGCCGGTCCCGAAGCTCGCCGGGGCGCTGCGTCTGCCCTCGTGCACGCGGTGGCAGGGGAAAGTTCGGGAGTACTGCACGGAGCTGAGCGCGGCGGTGGAGAAGCTGGTGGCCGCCGAGAACAGGGTGCTTCCGGTCTTGAAGCGGCTGCAGTCCGCGGCCGCGAGGCTCGTGGCGGCACGCACGGCCGGCAACGCGGCGGGAGTCACCAAGGCGCAGGCTGACGTCGACACCGCGGTCGCCTCGCTCGAAGCCGCGCGCGCCGCATCGAGCAGCGCCGGGAAGGAGCTCGCGCGCATCGTCAAGGCGGCGGGCGTGCAGGGGGTGCTGACGAAAGCTGACTCCGTCGAGACGATCGACGCGCTGCTCGCCGCGCTCGCCCGGGTGGGCGTGCCCGCGCTGGATCTGAGGAAGATCGCCCCGTCGGCGCTCCGGCCCGGTCGGATCGACGTGCTCGCGGCGCTCGCTGCGTAGCAGCTCACGGCTTTTTGTGACCACACGCCGTACCCTTGCGCGGTGGAGATCAGCGAGATGCGGGAGCGCGCACGTCGCACGCTCGCGGCGGCGGTGCTGCCGCCTCGGCAGAGACCTCTCGACGGCGACATCGCCGTCCTCGATGCCTGTCGGCTCCAGCGCAGCGGAACCAGTCTCGCAGTGCTCGAGGTCGCGGGGACGCTCGTCGCCGCTCCCGTGGTGGCGGCGGACAACGCCCTTCGGCGCGTGCGTCCGGGCGAGGGCGCGAGTGCGGAGCTTCTCTCCTTCGTGGCGAGCGATCACGCCGTGGGACGCTTTCGCTTCGCGCGGCTGACCACGGGCTTCGAAGCCTCCGAGCTCAGCGAGCGGTCGCTTGACGTCGACCAGTCGCACGAGTCGGTCGTCGTTGGCGACCGCGCAGTGGTGAAGCTCATGGCGCGAGTGGCGCCCGGGCAGCAACCGGCGCTCGACGTGGCGCGCCATCTCGCAGAAGTGGGCTTCGCCGAGGTTCCGCGGCTGCTCGGTGCCGTCATCTGGGACGCGCCCCAGGGCGGCGAGACGCTCCTCGCCACGGCGACCACATACCTGCCGGGAGCCACAGACGGATGGGACTGGCTGCTGGCGCTCGTCCGCGGCGACCTCGCTGCAGGCAGGTTGGGCGCGAGTAGGGCCGCGGCGGCCACGCTCGGCGCACTGACCGCCCGGCTTCACGTGGCGCTGGCCACACCGTCTTCGATCCTCCCGAGCCCGGTCGCCGATTGGCACCGCGATGCGTTCACAGGTTGGCAGCGCAGCGCCC
Organism: uncultured Actinomycetes bacterium; assembly: GCA_963738505.1. Lineage (GTDB taxonomy): Bacteria > Actinomycetota > Thermoleophilia > Gaiellales > Gaiellaceae > Gaiella. Next base: position 359,788 of record CAVTWR010000021.1, read on the forward strand.
TCGCGACGGCTGACCAGGCAGCCTCGGTCGGCGGTTCGGAGGGCGCACGAGTGGCCGCGCGGCTCCAGCAGATCCGCTCGGCGGTGGAGATCGCGGGACCGCTCCCGACCTCTGCGTTGCGGATCCACGGCGACCTTCACGTCGGCCAGTTTCTCCGGCACGCGGGCGGTGATGCCGTCTCCGACTTCGACGGGAATCCTCTTGCCCCGCCAGAGGAGCGCCTGGCCATGAAGCCTGCAGCCAAGGATGTGGCGGCGTTGCTCCGGTCGCTCGACCACCTCGGCCGGATCTGCCAGCGCGACGGTGCCGCGGCGACCGGCGTGGATGCGCTGGTGGCGGCGCTGCGGACGGCATGCCTCGGCAGCTATCGAGCAGAGCTCGGCACGCTCGGTCACCTCCCCCTGCTCGAGGAGCGGTTGCTCCACCCGTTCGAGGTGGAGCAGGCCTGTCACGAGGTTGTGTACGCCAGCCGATACCTGCCGCGGTGGCTGATCGTCGCCGACCTCGCCCTGACCGGTCTCCTGCCGTGACCTGGAGCCCCAACCCTGACGCCTTCCTCGCCGACCTCGAGGCCAAGCCGGCTGCTCTCCAGGCGCTGGCGCGCTCGCTCCGCAAGAACGACCCGTGGTCATCCACCGACACGTCCGCCGTCTCCCGCGTGGTCTTCCTCGGGATGGGGTCGTCGCGGTATGCGGCCATCGTCTGCGCCTCCCGTCTCCGTTCCCGCCGCATCGACGCCGTGGCCGAGTATGCGAGCGCCACGGCAGTGCACCCGGGCGGCCCCGGCACCCTCGCGGTCGGCATCTCCGCCTCCGGCGGGAGCCACGAGACGATTGCCGCTCTCGAGCGCCATCGGCATGCCGGCAGTCGGACCGTCGCCGTCACCAACGCCCCAGGCTCGCGGTCGGCCGAGAGCGCCGATTCGCTGGTCGAGATGGAGGCGGGCGAGGAGCGGGGCGGGGTCGCGTGCCGAACGTTCCAGCACACGGTCGCGCTTCTGCTCGCCCTCGAGGCGCGTTTGCTCCACGCCGGCGCCGGCGGGGTCGCAGATCACGTGGAGCGCGCGGCAGCGGCGACAGCCGACCTACTCGACCGCCGCGAAGCGTGGCTCCCCGAAGTTCACGACCTGCTTACGGCCACTGGCTCCGTGTACCTGATCGCCCCCAGCGAGCGCATCAGCTCGGCCGAGCAGGGCGCCCTCATGCTGCGGGAAGGTCCACGCCTGCAGGCCGACGCCACCGAGACCGGTGACTGGGCGCACGTCGACGTCTACCTCACGAAGCCGCTCGACTATCGCGCCCTCGTGTTCACCGGGGCCGCTGGGGACGGCGAGGCCACCCGTTGGCTCAAAGAGCGGCAAGCACGGTTCGTTGCCGTGTCCGGCGAGCTCGACGGAGCCTCATCTTGCGTGCGCTACCCCGGCGACGAGATCCCGGAGATCGCCCTGCTCACCGAGGTGCTCGTGCCGGAACTGGTCGCGTCCGAGCACTGGCGGGGGGCCGGATCGTGACACGCTCGCTTACCGGCATCGCCGCGCTCGTCATCGCCGCCACCGCGGTTGTCGGCGCCGGCCTGCTGCTCGGGGGCGGCGGCAAGCGCACGCTCGTTCGCGGCATCGCCGACCCGCGCTGGCCGGAGGCGACCCTCCAGGACTGGGCTGGCTTCGCCGACCACGTCGCGCTCGTCTCAGTCGCCGCCGAGCAGCGCCTCGAGACCCCGCAGACGGTGCGGGACGCGGGCACGGGCCTCGTCGGCCGTATGATCGAGGTGACCGTCGGCCGCGTTCTCTGGTCCCGACCCGGTGTTCAGCCGCTTCCCTCGTCGCTCGGGCTGGCCGTCGACGGCTGGTGGTTCGAGGACGGCGAGCTCGTCCCCTACGCCGCTCTCGGTTTCCATCGCCCGGTCGTCGGCGAGGCGCTCATGATCCCGGTGCTGCTGACCACGGATCTGGGGTGGACACTGCTCGACAGCAGCATGCCCGTCAGGGATGGGATCGTGCGCGCCGACAAGGGCCAGGGCTCCCCGATGAGGGAGCTCGACGGCCTCACCCTCGACGGGCTTGCCTCGAGGCTACGCAGCATGCGCCCGACGGCGGTCGCGGAGATCTATGCGCACCTCGACCCGGATGTCCGCGCGCAGGCGGTGCGGGATGCGCGTGTCGCTGCCCCCGGCTGACCTCGTCTCAGGTGGTGGCGCCGTTTGTGGCGCCACCACCGGGAGCATCGAGGCTACGACTCTTCGGCCTCGGGGTAGATCACGCCGTCGCCGAGGCCCGGGTTGCCGAGGCTGTCGACGATGCGGCCCGTGAAGCTGAAGACCGCCGGGGCGTACTTGCTCGGCGGGTCGCAGGAGACGAACGTCCCACCGCTCTTCATGCGGTAGAGGATCGCCGGGTTGTACTCATCCTTCGGATAGTCGTCCGAGCCCCACTGTGAGGGCAGGATCTCCTTGCAGCCCTTGGCGCCGTTCGTGCCGTTGCCGCTGACCAGGATCCGGCTCGGCGTCGGGTTGTAGGTCGAGACCGGGGTGGGTGCTGCTGTGGGCTCGTCGCACTCGTCGTCGCCCTCTTCCTCGTGACCGTGACCACCTCCGCCGCTACGCCGGTCGTTCCAGGACCCGTCGTCGCCGTCCTCGCCGTCCCAGTCGTTGCCGTGGTCGTCGGTGTCGCAGGGATCCGGGTCGCACTCGTCGTCCTCGTCCCAGCCGCCTTCGTGACCGCCACCGGGTCCGCCGCCGGAGCCGCGCACGCGCGCATTCCAGCCGCCGTCCCAGCCATTGTCCCAGTCGCCACACTCGTGGCCGCTGCGCGGGCCGTCGCCCGGCTCGCCGTCGTGACCGCGTGTGGCGAGGCCGGCCGGCACGAGCACGAGTGCAACGACCGCCACGAGAACGGTCAACACGTCGTTCCTCTTCATCTTCTCCCCCGTCCTTCTCGACGGGAAGGCATGCCCGCGCCGTCGCCGGCGCGGACGATCTCGGGACTCGGAATTCGAGCCACCCGGGCCGCGACCCCTCGCGGCACCTCCCCTGTTTTCCCCGATTTGCGGCACAAACGCCGCAGGACCCACTGTAGGAAGTGCGTGCGCCCCGTCAACAGGACCGCAAGCACGGCGATGGGTGCGTCGCGTGTCGTCCTACTCGGAAATGGGGTGCACTCTGAGCGAGCTGCGCCGTTCGACTCCATACCGGTAGAGGTGGAAGTGGTGGTCGAAGGCAAACGCGTCGCGGATCGCGAGACGTTCCATGAGCGCGAAGGTGGTTGCGTCCGTGACGCTGAAGGCGTGGTCGGGGAAGGCGCCGATGATACGCCAGGCCGCGTCGAGCTCCTGGCTGGTTACCGGCAGGATCGGGATGCGCGCCTGGCGCAAGCCGTCCCAAAAGGCGAGGGCTGCCGGCCGGCCCAGGCGCAACGAGAGCAAGGTGAACGTCTCCGAGAGAACGAGGTCGGTGGTGACGAAGGACATGGTGTCGAGCACGGTCTCGTAGAAGGCTCGCGCCGTCTCGTGGTGGTGGTCGGCGGTGTCGGCGAGGGCGTACCAGGCCCCGGTGTCGACGGCGACGATCAGCGCCGGTGCTCGTGTGCCAGTGCCTGGCCCAGGTAGTGGTCGTGGCGTGCGGCGACGTCGTGGGTGTCCCCGGCGCCGAGGCCGACGAGGCGCAGCAGGGCTTCCCGCGTCGGCTCCTCTCCCGTGGTCGCGCGTTGATGCGCCGACACGATGCGCCGGACCAGCTCGGCTACCGAGATCCCGAGCGCGTGCGCCTCGTCCCGCAACGCCTGCAGCTGTCCGGGTTTGAACGAGACGATCGTCCGGTCCATGACATCATGATATCACATGAACGCGCAATTCCGCTACGCGCTCACGAATGATGGCTCGGGCACCAGCTCATTGTTGTCCTCCCGACGATGCGTAGCACGGGGTCTTGATCTCGCGGGCGAGCTCGCGCTCTTCGGCGATCAGCTGCTGGATACGGCGGGCGACGGAGCGGAGCGCCAGCAGCACGCCACGCAACTCCGGGTTGTTGCGTCGCGCAGGTCGCGTTGCCGCGAGACGCTCGAGAAGCTGTGCCCGGGACAGCGGCCGCAGCTCGGCCCGCAGCGGTTCGGGCGTCGTGACAAGGCGCATGCGTTTCGGCGAGACGAAGTGCTTCTGCGTAGCCGCCGCTGTCGGCGGCGATCGCCGTCTCGAACACGACCACCCCGCTGCGTACATCAACGACCCCGACCGCGTGCTCGTCACGGTGCGGGTCGACACCGACCACGTAGTCCAGCTGATCTGCAAACCATCCCGATCGACCTCCAGCCCTGTTGGGGGACACGAAAATAGAGTCACGAACGAAGAGCACGGCACCAGGCTGGCAACAGCCCCAGACGGGGCACCCGCACACTCACAGTTCGGGAATGTCACCCGAGGGTGCGGTGCTGTCGCTCGACGTCGATAGGTCGTAGCGCTGCTTCTGGCGGCGGGCCGGGATAGGGTTGACCCGGTGATCATCTGGATCAACGGCGGCTTCGGCTCGGGCAAGACGACGCTTGCGGAGGAGCTGCACAGACAGATTCCCGATGCCGTCGTTTACGATCCTGAGGATGTCGGCCTCATGCTCTGGAAGTGGATTCCGCCAAATGGCGACTTCCAGAACTTGCCCAGCTGGCGAGAACTGGTCGTCGCAACGGCTCTGTCGCTGCGCCGGCACCACGCAGACACGCTCATCGTGCCGATGTCTCTGATCCGCGACGGCTACCGGGACGAGATCCTCGGCGGCCTCGCTGATGCGGGCGAAGACGTCCTACACGTCTTCTTGGAGGTCGATGCCGCGGTGCTCCGGGAGCGGCTCAATGCCCGCGTGACTCACCCCGATGGAGGAGAGTGGGACGACTTCGCTCGCGAAGTCGGTATGACCGGTCTGGACGAGATCGTGGCTGCCGCTGCGCGTCAACCCCGTGGGACGCTCATGCTGCGCTCCGACCGGCTAACCCCGGCGGAACTGGCTGACAAGGTGCGGGAAGCCGCCACCGAGGCTCGCGACACATAGACCCGATGCAGCACACCGGCCTGCGCGAGAGTGCTCTCCCCAGGCCCGGCGTTCAGAACGTTAGAGGGCGGCTGGCGCCGCCCTCCGCGTCACCTCAGTGCCCGCTCGGCCGTTCCCAGCCTTCGAGCACCGGTGGGTGGTAGTCGGTGCCGACCGTACGGGAGCCCTCCACCCACGAGCCCAGCTCGGGCTGGGGGAACTTGCAGTGGATCTCCTTGAGCTGGATGCCGTAGGAGTTCCCCGACTGCAGATGCTTGATCAGCACCTTGCGCGCGTATTCGTCCTCCCGCCCGGCCGGGATCGGGAAGTAGATCTTGATGAACGCGTTCGTGTAGCGGTCGAACACCGCCGGCACGCCATCCTCCTCGAGCAGGTGGATGTCCTCGAGCCAGTTGATGTCCTCGCCCGGCGTGGCCGCCAGCAGGTCGACGTCCTCGACCAGCGAGGCGTCCTCCTGGTAGGCGTGCCGCTTCCCGGAGAGGAACTCGGAGTCGATCGACTTGATCTTCTCGGGCTCGGTGTAGGCGAGCTCGTGACCGCTCATGAGCGCTCCACCGCCTTCAGCTGGTCGCGACCCTCGAGGTGGCCGGCCTTCAGCTCGTCCTCGGCCTTGGCCGCGATCAGGTTCTTGATCTCCTGCAGCGTGCGGTTCTCGGTGACGCCGGGGATGTAGTTCGTGCCCGCCAGCGGCACCTTCGCCATGGCCGAGGCCTCCACCGTCAAGGCCGCCAGATCCTCGGGCTCGAGGGAGTGCACGTTCGTCTTGCCGCAGGCGCGCGCGAGCATCTGCAGCTCCATGGTCATCGTGGTCAGGAAGTTGTAGACGCGTAACGCGGCGTCGTCGACGATCAGCCGCTTGCGGAGCTCGGGATCCTGGGTGGCCACGCCCACCGGGCAACGGCCCGTGTGGCAGTGGTAGCACTTGCCGGCCGGGACACCGACCGTGCCCTCGTAGTCGGTGACGCCCGGAAGCTCCTTGTTGCAGTTGAGCGCCATCAGCGCCGAGTGCCCGATCGCCACCGCGGTCGCCCCGAGCGCGATGCACTTGGCGACGTCGGCGCCGTTGCGGATGCCGCCCGCGACGACGAGATCGATCTCGTCGGAAAGCCCGACGTCCTCCAGCGCCCTCCGCGCCTCCGGGATCGCCGCCATCAGCGGGATGCCCGTCTCCTCGGTGGCGATGTGCGGACCTGCACCCGTTCCACCTTCGGCACCGTCCAGGTAGATCACGTCGGGACCGCACTTCGCGGCCATGCGCACGTCGTCATACACGCGCGAGGCGCCGAGCTTGAGCTGGATCGGGATCTGGTAGTCCGTTGCCTCGCGGATCTCCTGGATCTTCAGCGAGAGATCGTCCGGGCCGAGCCAGTCGGGATGCCGCGCCGGCGAGCGCTGGTCGATGCCCGCGGGGAGCGAGCGCATCTCTGCCACCTGCTCGGTCACCTTCTGACCCATCAAGTGACCACCGAGACCGACCTTGCAGCCCTGACCGATGAAGAACTCGACCGCGTCCGCCAGCATCAGGTGGTGAGGGTTGAACCCGTACCGGCTTTGAATGAGCTGGTAGTACCACTTCGTCGAGTAGTCGCGCTCCGGCGGGATCATCCCGCCCTCGCCCGAGCAGGTGGCAGTGCCGGCCATGGACGCTCCCTTGGCCAGCGCCATCTTCGCCTCCAGCGACAGCGCGCCGAAGCTCATGCCCGTGATGTAGATCGGGATGTCCAGCTCGAGCGGCTTCTTCGCGAAGCGCGCCCCGAGCACCGTCTTCGTCTCGCATTTCTCGCGGTAGCCCTCGATCACGAACCGGGTCAACGTGCCGGGCAGGAAGACCAGCTCGTCCCAGTGCGGGATCGGCTTGAAGATCGAGAACCCGCGCATGCGATAGCGCCCGAGCTCGGCCTTCATGTGGATGTCGTTCATGACCTCCGGCGTGAAGATGCGACTCGAGCCGAGGACGTTGGTGTTCTTGGGTGCCGTTTCGTCAGCCATGAAGCTCCTCAGATCACGAGTTTCCGCTCGGCGGGCTCGAGCTGGTCGTAGTTGTACAACGCCTTGCCGCACACGAACTTCTGGAACGTGGGCGGTGTGCCGAGACCGTAGATACGGAACTTCCGCTCGATGATCTCGGTGTCGGCCTCCGTCCACTCGCCCGGCACGCAGTCGACACCGAGCGACTTCACGGTGCCGCCGACGTAGATGTCACCGTCGTACATCGAGTCGCCGAGACCCGGGCCCGCGTTGCCGCAGATGATGATGCGGCCGCGTTGCATCATGAACCCGGTGGTGGAGCCGGCGTCGCCGCCGATGATGATCGAGCCGCCCTTCTGGTCGATGCCCGTGCGGGCACCCACGCGACCCTTGATCACGAAGTCGCCACCTCGCATCGCGGCCCCGGTGAGCGAGCCCGCATTGCCCTCGACCACCACGACGCCGGACATCATGTTCTCGCAGGCCGACCAGCCCACGCGTCCCTTGATGTGGATCTCGGGGCCGTCGATGATCCCGCACCCGAAGTAGCCGAGCGAGCCGTTGAACGTGAGCTTGCAGCGCGTGAGGATGCCGACCGCGAGCGAGTGACGCGAGCCCGGGTTGTCGATCTCCACCTCCTTGAGGCCCTGCTCGTACAGCAGCCAGCGCAGCTCGAGGTTGATCTGGCGCGTCGTCATCTCGGCCGCGTCGAACCGGCCCCGGCCGTCCTCGATGGTCGCGACCTTCAGCGTCTCCGCGTTCGGCTCCGCCAGCCCGCGCGCGTCGTAGGAAATCCTGCGTTCACCTACCGCGTCCACACCAGCACCTCCCGCTCGAACGGGTCGTAGGTATCGATCTCGTGCCCGATCAGCTGGCGGATGGCGATCTCCTCCGAGGCGAGGGCGACGAGGTTGTCGTCTTCGTAGAGGACGAGCGGCTTCGCGGCCAGCTCGTCCTTGGCCACGCCGAGCTCGTCCTTCGTCACGGCGATGTACGTGAACACGCCGTCCAGCTCGTCCAGCGACTGATGCATCGACTCCGACAGCGAGAGCCCCTTGTCCATCTCCTCGGCCAGGTACACGGCGATGATCTCCGAGTCGCATTCGGACATGAACCGCCGTCCGGCCCGCTCCAGCTTGCGGCGCCAATAGAAGTAGTTGGTCAGCTGGCCGTTGTGCACGACGGCCACGTCGGAGTACGGGTAGGCCCAGTACGGGTGCGCGCCCGCGATGTCCACGTCGGACTCGGTGGCCATGCGCACGTGCCCGATGGCGTGAGTGCCGACGAAGTCGTCCAGGTGGTACTGCGCGTGCACGGTCTCGGCGTCGCCGAGATCCTTGACGATCTCCAGCGAGCGCCCGAGCGAGAGCACCTCGGCCTCGGGAATGTCCTCCACGATGTCCGTCAGCAGCTTGAGCGTGCCCTCGTAGTCGAAGTTGATGCGAAACGCGTACGGCGTCTCCTCCTCGATCACGTGCACCTTGGCCCCGAGCGCTGCCAGCCGCGACTCGACCTCGAAGCGATGCCGGCGCAACCTGTCCTCGTACTCGAAGTCGCGGGGCGTGTTCGCGTCAGCCAGCTTGAAGCGCATCACGAACTCGCCGTGTGGCGGCGACCCGTACAGCGCGTAGCCGGTCGAGTCCGGCCCGCGGTGCTTCATCGACTGCAGCATCCGCGTCATCTCCAGGCCGATCGGGTGCTTCGCACCGTCCCGGTAAATAATCCCTGCAATCCCACACATATTTCGTCGTGTTCTCCTAAGTAATGTCTTGCCTACGGCAAGACATCGAGGTATTCCTTGACGTCCCAGTCCGAGACGGTCGCGCAGTAGCGCTCCCACTCGTCTCGCTTGTAGTGCATGAACACCCGGTACATGTCTCCGGGCATCGCACCTTTGATCACCTCGTCGGCTTCGAGCGCGTCGAGCGCGTCGCCGAAGGTCATGGGGATCTTCTTCACCTGCTTGCCGCCGGACATCGCCTCGTAGATGTTCCGCTCCTCGGGCTCGCCCGGATCCAGCTTGCGGTCGATCCCGTCGCGCATGGCGGCGATCAGCGCAGCCATCGAGAGGTACGGGTTGACGGCCGAGTCGACCGAGCGGTACTCGAAGCGGCCGGGCGCGGAGACGCGAAGCGCGGTCGTGCGGTTCTGGAAGCCCCAGTCAGCGAATACGGGAGCCCAGAACCCGGTGTCCCATAGGCGGCGGTAGGAGTTGATGGTGGACGCCGTGACCGCGGTCAGCGCGCCGAGGTGCTCGAGGATGCCGCCGATCGCCCACAGGCCGATCTGGCTCGGCAGCCGCTGATCCGCACCTTCGGGCATGAAGGCGTTCTCCTCTCCGCGCCACAGGGAGATGTTGTGGTGGCACCCGTTGGCGGAGACTCCCATAAACGGCTTCGGCATGAAGCACGGGAAGACGTCGAGCTCGCGCCCGACCTGCTTGGCGATCTGCCGGAACGTGGAGAGGTTGTCCGCGGTCTGCTCGGCGCGGTCGAAGTTGAAGTTCAGCTCGATCTGGCCAGGCGCGTCCTCGTGATCGCCCTGGATCATGTCGAGACCGAGCGCCTGCCCGTACTCGATCATCTTGTGGATGATCGGCTGCAGCTGCGAGAACTGGTCGATGTGGTAGCAGAAAGGCTTCGTCACGCCGTCCACGTCGGGGGTGCCGTCTGCCTTGTTCTTCAGCCACATCATCTCGGGCTCGGTGCCGGCGCGGAGATGCAGCCCGGTCTCCGCCTCGAAGGTCCTCTGTGCGCGATGCAGGTTCGCGCGGCAGTCGGCGGTGAAGTACCCGCCCGGATCCTCGCGCTCCTCGCGGTTTCTGAACGTCGTGCACCAGACGCGCGCGACGCGTGTGTCCCAGGGAAGGACGGCAAACGTCGAGGGCTCGGGGATGCCCACGAGCTCGTGCGCCTCAGGCCCGTACCCGATGTACTCGCCGTGGCGGTCGACGAAGAGGTTGGCCACGGAGCCGTACACGAGCTGGAAGCCCTTGGCGGCCATCGACTCCCAGTGTGCGGCCGGGACGCCCTTGCCCATGATGCGGCCGGTGACCGAGATGAATTGGTAGTAGACGTAGGTAATGCCCTCGGCGTCGATCCGCTCGCGGACCTTCCTCACCTGCTCGTCTCGACCGTCCGCGGAAACGAACTGCTCCAGGTCGGTGGCCATGCTCTGGTGCCTCCCTCTGCCCCTGGCCGGGGCGCGCACGATGTCTCGCGAAAACCGCGAATGGCAGCATACTGCCCCGGGCCAGGCGTTGCCACAGGTGGATCAGTATTGCCTCTAAAGGAATTATTCGGGGCGGCGACCAGAGCGATCGCTAGCCTGCACGCGTGAGTCGCGAAGCGGAGATGCTGACGGCCGAGCAGAAGGTGGCACTGGCGGCGGAGCTGGCCGAGCTCGAGGGCCCCCGCCGGGCTGCAGCCGTGGAGGCGATCAAGACGGCACGCGCGTTCGGCGACCTCTCCGAGAACTTCGAGTATCACGCGGCCAAGAACGAGCAGGGACTGCTCGAGGCCCGCATCCGTGTCCTCCGCGACCGCCTCCAGCACGCGATCGTGGTCGATCACGACACGAACGACACGGTCGGGCCGGGTTCGGTGGTGGAGATCGAGGACGAGCAGGGCGAAAAGCTGACCGTGACGATCTCCTCCCTCGGCGGTGGTGTCTCCAGCGACTCACCTCTGGGCACTGCGCTCATGGGCGCAGGCGTCGGCGACGTGGTCGAGATCGCCGCGCCTCGCGGTTCGTGGCAGGCCACGGTCCGCGCCATCTCCCGGTCGTAGCCGCCACGTGCGGGATGCTTCAGCATCCTGCGGTTCCTGACCGACGCTCACGACCCCGGACCGGCTGTCCGGGCGAGCAGGTCTTCCGCGTAGCGCGGCGCCAGCGGCTCGTCGCCATGGCGGAAGAAGGCGAAGACCTCGAGGCCGCGCGCCTCGAGGGCGCTCACCCTCTCGGCGATGGCTTCCAGTGCCTGCGGCTCGTACGCCAGCTCGCGGAAGCGCAGGTACACCCAGCCTGCCCCGCCGCGCTCGTCACCGACGCGCACTGCCCCGTGGTCGGCCAGGGTCGCCTCGACGCCGTCCCAGCTCGCGTCGCGCAGATCGAGCGCCAGCCGCAGCTCCGGCCCCGCCGAGCCGAGGAGGAGTGCCAGCCAGCCGTCGTCCCGCGGTGACTCGACGACGACGCGGACGCATCCGAGACGGTCGCCGAGCGCGCGCACGCGCTCGCTGAACGTCACGAACCGTTGCTCCACGCGTGGCGGTGCCTTCACGGCGAAACGGAAGCCGTCGGGCACGCCGGCCGCCCAGCGCCGGAACTGCTCCTCCGCGGGCAGCCGGTACTTCGTCGCGTTGAGCTCCACCGCCGGCAGCCGCGCCGCGTAGAACCGCAGGAACTCCTCCGGTGCCGTCCCGGCCGGATAGAAGCCCGGCCGCCAGGACGGGTACGACCAGCCGGACGTCCCGATGCGGAGCACGCTCAGCGCCTGCGGAGGTAGCGCACGAAGGAGAAGGAGGGGCCCTGGCGCGACACGTGCTGCTCGCGCGAGGTCTCCTCGAACGCCTGGCGGTCCCATTCCGGGAAGCGCACATCCCCGTTGTAGGAATCGTCGAGCTCCGTCAGCTGCAGCTCATCGGCGAGCGGAATGGCCTCGGCGAACAGGCGCGCCCCGCCGATCACGAAGACCCGTTCCTCGTCTGCCAGCCGAGCCAGCGCCCCGGCAAGCGAGGAGGCCAGCTCGGCGCCCGGCGCCTCGTAGGAGCCGTCTTGTGTGACGACGACGTTGCGACGGCCGGGCAGCGGCCGGAAGCGGGACGGGAGCGACTCCCAGGTCAAGCGGCCCATGACCACGGGGAAGCCCACGGTCGACGCCTTGAAGCGGATGAGATCCTCCGGGATGTGCCAGGGCAGACCGTTGTCCGACCCGATCACGCCGTTCGCGGCCACGGCGGCGACGATGATCAGGCGGGGATGCGGGGCCTCCCCCGATCGTCGAGCCGCTCCTGGGGGCAGGCCGCCGTTCACACAGCGACGGGTGCGCGCAGCGGGGGATGGTGCTCGTAGCCCACGAGCGCGAAATCCTCGAAGAGGTAGTCGAAGATCGATTCCGGCCGGCGCGCCACGGCGAGTGCGGGGTAGGGAAACGGGTCGCGGCCGAGTTGTGTCTCCACCTGCTCCACGTGGTTGTCGTAGATGTGGCAGTCGCCTCCCGTCCAGATGAAGTCCCCGACCCCGAGGTCGCACTGCTCCGCCAGCATGTGCGTGAGCAGGGCGTAGCTCGCGATGTTGAAGGGGACACCGAGGAAGACGTCGGCGCTTCGCTGGTACAGCTGGCAGCTCAGCTTGCGGCGCTCGTCGCCCTCGGCCGGCGCCACCCAGAACTGGAAGAGCGCATGGCACGGCTGCAGCGCCATGGCCGGGAGATCCGCGACGTTCCAGGCGCTGACGACGAGTCGCCGGGAGTCCGGGTTCGTGCGGAGCTGCTCGACAAGACCGGCGATCTGGTCGACGTGCCCGCCGCCGGGTGTGGGCCAGCTCCGCCACTGCACGCCATAGACCGGGCCGAGGTATCCGTCCTCGCGCGCCCACTCGTCCCAGATCGTGACCCCGCGCTCCTGCAGCCAGCGCACGTTGGCGTCACCGCGCAGGAACCAGAGCAGCTCGTAGGCGATCGACTTCCAGTGCACCCGTTTCGTGGTCACGAGCGGGAACCCCTCGCTCAGGTCGAAGCGCATCTGGTATCCGAACACGGAGCGCGTACCGGTCCCGGTGCGATCCGGCTTGGCGGCGCCGTGCTCGAAGACATGGCGCAGGAAGTCCTCGTACTGGGATCTGACCAGCCTCGGCGCGTTCATGCGTCCCACCAGATCGGGTTCGACCAGGCACGGCGTCCGCCCGTGTCGATCAGGGTCACCCGGAACCACGAGCGAGATCCCTCGGGGAGCCAGGATCCGCGCAGTTGCGTCAGGTCGAACGCCGCCGCGGTCACGCCCGGCTCGATCCTGGCGTGGCTGCGGGATGATCCGCCCGAGACCGAGATGGACGCGACCGGCGAGCACGCGATGCTCACCGTGTTGTCGGCGACCCTCACGTCGTGGATCTCGGGTCCCTCCGTCGCGTAGAACGCCCCGCGCCTGAGGGCGGCGAGCAGCGCCTCGGGCTCGTTCGCGGCGGCGCGCACCAGCACCCACCCCCCGAAAGCATCGCGCGGGCCGTGCTTGAAATGTGCGTCGTCCGAGGCGACGGCGGTCAGTCGGTGGCCCTGGCGCAGGAGTTGCTCGAGCAGGTACCAGCCATCGCCTCGGTCGTTCTCCATGCCGCACCCGAAGTTGAGCACCTCGACGGCGTGTGCGACCCCGGCGAGCTGCAAGCCGTCGTCGAGCGTGAGCTGCGACCAGGCCGGGTGGGCGACGGTCACGAAGGCGCCGGCCTCGCGGGCGCGACGTGCCAGCGCGGGCCCGTCCTCCCCGTCCCCGGGCGGGGCGAAGTCGAACGGCAACCCCACGGCCAGGATGTGCCACAGCTCCCCGGCCGAGGTGGTCGGCGCATGCAGCTCGGCACCGATCAGGGTGGTGAAGTCCTCCCGGCGCTCGTCCCGTGTGTCCGCGAGCGGCCAGTCGTAGGGCGCGGCGAAATGATCGGAGAGGCAAAGGAAGTCGTACCCGTGCGCGCGGTACGCCTCCGCCACGTCCTCGGGCGGCAGCGCACCGTCCGAGAGCGTCGAATGCGTATGGAGATTCCCCCGCCACAGCCGCCCAGGGTCGGAGAACGCCTCGAGACCCAGCATGCACCGAGGCTAGCGCAAGCCTCCAGCCGGGCACCACGTGGAGAAGATCTGGCGTTCACACTTGTGAACGACAGCGAGGAGTCGTACGATCGCCGGGTCAACCCCCGAGGAGGTCTCGCATGCACGACTACCAGGAGCAGGAGTACGAGTTCCTGCGCCGGCTCGACGAGGAGAAGACGGATCGCCGCACCATCGTGCGACGGGGCCTCGCCGCAGGCGCGGGCCTCACCGTGCTGTCGCTCTCCCCGGCTGCGCTTGCCGCGCGGGCGAAGGCCACCCAGGATCCGCCGCAGAACGGCAAGAGCGTCAAGCTCTCCGAGATCGTCGCCGCGGCCAAGAAGGAAGGCCGGCTCAACACGATCGCGCTGCCGCCCGACTGGGCCAACTACGGCGAGATCATGTCCGCCTTCTCCAGGAAGTACGGGATCCCGATCACGAACGACAACCCCGACGGTTCCTCCGCCCAGGAGAACCAGGCGGTGCGATCGCTGAAGGGCGACCCGCGGGCTCCGGACGTCCTCGATGTGTCGCCGAGCTTCGCCATCGACGGCGCCAACGAAGGCCTCTACGCCAAGTACTTCACGACCAACTTCAAGAAGGTCCCTCGCGCGATGAAGGACGGGCGCGGGTTCTGGGTCGGGGACTACTGGGGCGTGATCTCGTTCGGGGTCAACACGGCAGTCGTGAGCAACGTCCCCCTGGCGTGGGCCGACCTGCTCAAGCCCGAGTACAAGAACAAGGTCGCGCTCAACGGGAGCCCGCTCTCCTCGGGCTCGGCCGTCGCCGGCGTGTACTCCGCCTCGCTCGCCAACGGTGGCTCGCTCAGCAACATCGGGCCAGGCATCGACTTCTTCGCGAAGCTCAAGGACGCGGGCAACTTCCTGCCCGTGCAGGCCACACCACAGACGATCGCCTCGGGGCAGACGCCGATCACGATCGACTGGGACTACCTCAACCTGGCCTACGTGAAGGAGTTCCCGAGCGCGAAGATCAAGGTCTCGATCCCCAAGCTCGGAACGTACGGGGCGCACTACTGCCAGTCGATCAACGCCACCGCACCGCATCCGTGGGCGGCGCGGCTCTGGCAGGAGTTCCTCTACTCCGACCAGGGGCAGCTGCTCTGGCTCAAGGGCTACTCGCATCCAGCCCTGTTCCAGGATCTGGCCGCCCGCAAGGTCATCCCCAAGGCACTGCTGACGGCGCTGCCGGCGGCCACCAACTACGCCGGGGTGAAGTTCGCAAACCGCAAGCAGATCGCGGACGCCCGGGCCCGCATCACCTCGGAATGGCCTGCCAAGGTCGGGTCGTAGGCTGTCACAGCTCGAGTCAGGTGAAGGGCTCCTCCGACCGGCCGCCGGTCGGAGGAGCCTGCCGCTCGCCTGGCTCGGCACGGCGCCGTTCTTCGCGTACGCGCTGCTCTTCCTGCTGCTCCCAGCAGGGAAGGTGCTGATCGGAGCCTTCCAGGCCAAGGAGGGAGGCGCCACGCTCGACAACGTCTCCATCCTCTTCGACGAGCCGTACCGCACCTACTTCAAGAACAGCATCGAGATCAGCCTCGTGACGGCCGTGCTCGGCGGGCTGCTCGGGCTGTTGATCGCCTACGGGATGATCCGCGACGGAACTCCGCGTTGGCTGCGTTCGGCGTTCACGACCTTCTCGGGAGTCGCCGCCAACTTCGCCGGCATCCCACTCGCCTTCGCCTTCATCGCCACGCTCGGCACGATCGGCGTGGTGACCAAGTTCATGACCGAGAAGCTCGGCCTCAACCCCTACGACCACGGTTTCAGCCTCTTCAGCAAGACCGGCGTCGAGCTGGCCTATCTCTACTTCCAGATCCCGCTGATGATCGTCGTCATCGCGCCGGCGATCGACGGGCTGCGCAAGGAGTGGCGCGAGGCGGCCTCGACGCTCGGCGCCGGGCCGGTCCGCTTCTGGTGGCACGTCGGGCTGCCCATCCTCACGCCCTCACTGCTCTCGGCGGTGATCTTGCTCTTCGGCAACTCGTTCGCCGCGTACGCCACGGCCTACGGCCTCACGAGCGGCGGCGTGGGCCTCGTGCCGATCGCCATCGGGCAGTTCCTCTCCGGCGACGTGCTCGACAACCCGCACCTCGGCCAGGCACTCGCGCTCGGGATGTTCGCGGTGCTGATCGTGATGATGCTGCTCTACCTGCCGCTGCAACGGCGTGCCTCGCGGTGGGTCAAGTGAGGCCGCGCCGTTTCATCGCCCCGTCCGCTGTGCTGTGGATGTTCGTCGGCGCCGCGTACTTCCTGATCCCGCTGCTCGCCACCCTCATCTTCAGCCTCAACGGCGACCAGACAGGGACCTGCTGCACGCTGGCCAACTACGGCACCATCCTGCACGACCCGGAGTTCTGGAAGTCGATTCGCGTCTCGTTCGTGCTGGCCCTCGAGACCGTCGCCATCGGGCTGCTCCTGCTCGTTCCCACCGTCTACTGGGTCAACCTGAAGCTGCCGCGCCTGCGACCGGTGATCGGGTTTCTCGCCCTCATCCCGTTCGTGGTGCCGCCGATCGTGCTGGTCGTCGGCCTGCTCGACGTGTACCGCGGCACCCCCCGCTGGTTCTACGGCGAGCCCTACGGCTTCCTCGTGGCCGCCTACGTGATCCTGGCCTTCCCGTACATCTACTTTGCGCTCGACGCCGGCTTCCGCGCGATCGACATCCGCACGCTGACCGAAGCCTCCCAGAGCCTCGGCGCGAGCTGGCGGACGACGCTGCTTCGCGTGATTCTCCCCAACATCAGGGCGGCGGCGCTGGCCGGAGCGCTGCTCACGCTCGCCATCGTGATGGGCGAGTTCACGATCGCCAGCCTCGGCTCCTTCAACACCTTCCCCATCTACATCCAGTACATCAACCAGAACAAGGCCTACACCCCGGCGGCCCTGACGCTGCTCGCCTTCGGCATCACCTGGGCGGCGATGGTCGCGATCACCCTGGCCGGCCGCAATCGCAATCTGAAACCCCTGGGGATGCGGTAGCCGATGACGAGGAGGACCCGCTAGTGGCCACGGTCGAGTTGCGCGCGCTGCGGCGGGTGTTCGGGGACTTCGTTGCCCTGCACGGGATCGACCTCTCCGTCAAGAGCGGGGAGTTCCTGTCCCTGCTGGGGCCCTCGGGTTGCGGCAAGACCACAGCGCTCCGCCTGATCGCGGGCTTCGACCGTCCGACCTCGGGCGAAGTGCTTGTGGGCGGCGAGAACATGACCTCGGTACCGCCGAACCGGCGTTCCATCGGCATGGTCTTCCAGGCCTACAGCCTGTTCCCGAACATGACCGCGGCCCGGAATGTCGAGTTCGGCCTGAAGATCCGCAAGCAGCCCAAGGAGGTCCGGCGTGCGCGTGTCGACGAGCTGCTCGAGCTCGTCGGTCTCGGTCACGCCGCCGACCGTTATCCGCACCAGCTCTCCGGCGGCATGCAGCAGCGAGTCGCCCTCGCGCGGGCGTTGGCCATCGAGCCCAGCGTGCTCCTGCTCGACGAGCCGCTCTCTGCGCTCGACGCCAAGGTGCGGGTACAGCTCCGGGAGGAGATCCGGCGCATCCAGACCCGCCTCGGGATCACCACGGTGTACGTGACCCACGACCAGGAGGAGGCGCTCTCGGTCTCCGACCGCGTTGCCGTTCTCTCCCATGGCCGCATCGAGCAGATCGCTCCTCCGGCCGAGATCTACGATGCCCCGGCGACACCCTTCGTGGCGCAGTTCGTCGGCACCATGAACCGCATCGAGGGTGTGGTGGCGGATTCGGAGGCCGGTGTGGTCGAACACGCCGGGTCGCAGCTGGCCGTCGATGCTGCACGCGGCGCCAGGCGCGGAGGCAAGGTGCTCGTTCTCGTCCGGCCCGAGGTGATGGAGATCCGCCCCGCGAACGGCGAAGCCCGAGGTTTGATCGGCGAGGTGCTCTCGCATACCTTCCTCGGTTCCGTGACCCGGCTCAAGATCGGCGTCGGCGATCTGGAGCTCTCGGCAGATGTCTCGGCCCATGAGGCAGCGGCGCTCGGGGTCGGGCTGAGGATCGCCGCCGGCTTTCCGGCAGGATCGGCCCGCATCCTCGAGCTGGACGAGCCGGCCTCCGGCGACTGAGCCGTGCCCGCGGCCGCCCTCGGCCTCGCGCTCGGTGCGGCCCTCCTCCACGCACTCTGGAACCTGCTGCTCGCCCGGGCGGCCGACACCATGGCCGCGACGGCGGTCGCCCTCCTCGCTGCAGTCGTGGTGTTCGCTCCGATCGCTGTCGTCGTGCACGACGTCGAGGCGGAAGCCTGGCCGTACCTCGCAGTCACCGCTTCACTGCAACTCGTGTACTTCGTCCTGCTGACAGCGGCCTACGATCGTGCGGAGCTGTCCTTCGTGTACCCGATCGCTCGGGGGGCGGCCCCCGTACTGGTGCTCGTCGCGGGCGTGCTCCTGCTCGGAGACGAGGTGACGGCCCTGCAGGCGGTCGGGGTTGTCGTGATCGCGGCGGGCGTCCTAGCCGTGAGAGGGGTGCGGACGGCAGGCAGGTGGCGCGATCTTGCGCTCGCGCTCGCGGTGGCCGGCGCCATCGCCGCCTACACGTTGCTCGACAAGCGGGGCATCCGGTACGCGGACCCGATCACCTACCTCGAGCTGTCGATGATTCCCGCCACCCTCGGCTACCTTGCGCTTGCGTGTGTCAGGCGCGGCACCACGGCGGTACGGCGGGCCATCGGGCCTGCGGCTGTCGGCGCCGGAATCGCCTCCTTCGCGGCCTATGCCCTTGTCCTGGCGGCGCTCGAGCGCGCACCCGCCTCGTCGGTCTCGGCGGTGCGGGAGACGAGCATCGTCATCGCCGCCGCCCTCGCGTTGCCGATGCTCGGCGAGCGGGTGGGATGGGTGAGGTTCACCGGTGCTGCGCTCGTGCTGGCCGGAGTCGTGCTACTCGCCTTCCAGTAGCGCCGCGATGCTGGCGCGCACCGCCTCGTCTGCCACGCCGCGATACCCGAGGCCCGTGCGGCGCCAGAGCACGTCGTCGACGTCCCCGACCCACTCGTGACGCGAGGCGTACACCACCTGTGCCGCTATCTCCGGAGCACCGTCGACCAGCGGCTCCAGGAGCGCCGGCCGCTCGACGGCGAGGGCCAGCACGCGCGCGGTGCGGGCGCCGTAGGTCGATTCCAGATGCGAGCGGGTGCGGGGATCGAGGTCACGCGACGTCGCCGGCGGGCGCTGCCGCTCGGCGCCCGGCAATGGCCAGGGCTGCCTGTCGAGGGAGTGCAGGCCCAGCTCGCTCCGCACCCGCTGGAGCGCACCCAGGGCGATCTTGCGATACGTCGTCAACTTCCCGCCCGCGACGCTGAGCATCCCCCCGGGGCCGGTCGTGTAGACGGTCTCGCGTCGCGCGTTGACGCTGGCGCCGTCGCCCGCGGGAAGCACTCGGAGCCCGGAGAAGGTGGAGCGGACACGTGCCCGGTCGAGCAGCGGCTCCTCCAGCGCCACTGCGGCCTCGGCGAGGATTCTGTCGAGGTCGGCCTCGGTGGCCACAAGGCCCTCGTCGGGAGAATCCACCGGCTCGTCGGTGGTACCGAGCAGCAGCTGGTCACGCCAGGGCACGGCGAACGTGACCCGCACGTTGTCGTGCGGGATCGTCAGCGCCGCCCGCATCTGCCCGTCCAGGTCGAGCAGTGCGTGGGCACCCTTACTCAGGCGGACGCTCGTTCCCGCGGTCGGGCTCTCCAGCCGGCGCACCTCGTCGACCCGTGGGCCTGCGGCGTTGATGACGACCCTCGCCAGCAGCGGGATCGTCGTGCTGCCCGCCTCGACCTCTGCGCCGACGACCCGGCCACCGACGAGACGAAGCGCGGCGACGCGCGCGTGGTTGACCACCACGGCGCCCGACTCCTCCGCCGCGGTGACGTTGGCGAGCGTGAGCCTGGCGTCGTCCGTCCACGCATCCATATAGGTCGCGCAGCGCCGGAGGCCCGCGGTGCGAAGCCCGGGAACGCTCCTCCTGGCTCGTGCTGGGCCGATCAGGCCCTGCGGCTTCTCGCGGGCCAGCGTCGAGTAGGCCAGGATCCCGGCCTCCACCGTCAAGGGCCGATACGGCCCCGTGCGATAGAGCGGAAACAGGAAGGGCAGCCGGTGCACGAGGTGGGGCGCGACGATCGTCTCCAGCAGCCGCCGTTCCATGTGAGCTTCCCGTACGAGTCGCACGTCACCGAGGCGGAGGTAGCGCAGGCCGCCGTGGACGAGCTTCGAGGAGGCGCTGGAGGTGCCCGACGCGAAGTCCTTGGCCTCCACGAGCGCGACTGCGAGGCCCATCCGCGAGGCGTGCGCAGCGATGGCGGAGCCGATGATCCCCCCGCCCACGACGAGCAGGTCGAAACGGGTGGTGGCCAGCCGTTCGAGTGCCTCCGCGCGTTTCACGGGCCGATCACTCGCCGCAGGACGTCGGGCCGGTCGCTGAAGATGGCATCGACGCCGGCGGCGTGCAGATCGCGCATCCGCGACTCGTCGTTCACCGTGTACACGGAGGTCTGGAGGCCGAGGGCCTGGGCACGCGCGAGGCCGCGCGCGGTGACTCGCTGGTCCTGGAACCCGGCGGCCCAGGCGTACCGTGCGGCTGCCCGGATCGAGACGCCGAAGCCGACATGCTGGACGGTACGCAGCTCGGGTCGCAGGCGGCGGGCGGCCAGGAGCGCCCACGGTTCGAACGAGACGACGACATCGGTGCTGTCGAGCAGTTCGACGGTGCGCCGCACCACGTCCTGGCCGCGGTAGCGCCACGCACTCTTGAGCTCGGCCATCATGCCGATCCGGCCGCGCGTGACCTCGAGCACCTGATCGAGCGTAGGGATGCCGTGCTCGGCGAGCTCGGCTGCCCGACGCCTGCGGAGCGGGCCGGTGAGGGCCGTGAGCCGGTCGAGCTCGAGGTCGTGGAAGACGACGAGCTGTCTGTCGGCGGAGACCTGCACGTCGAGCTCGACGTAGTCGGCGTGCATCGCGATCGCCAGCTCGAAGGCGGCGATCGTGTTCTCGCGCTCATCGAACGAGGCTCCGCGGTGGGCGATCACCAGCATCCCGTCACGAGTCTCCACTGAGCAGCGACCTCAGGAGGTCGCGATCGATCCGCGCGGCGATCGTCTCGGCTTCGCGCAGCCGCTCGGTCGGAGCCGTTCCGGCGAGGGCAACGCAGCGGAGGCCGGCGGTCGTCGCGGCCGTGACACCTGCAACGCTGTCCTCGAAGGCGACGACGTCCGCGGCCGGCAGCTGCAGCAGGTCGACCGCGCGCAGGTAGGGCTGCGGTGACGGCTTGTGCTCGGTCACGTCCTCGGCGGCTACGACGAAGCGGAAGACCCCATCGAGCCCGGCGCGCGCGATGACAGGCTCGATCTCGCGACGGGAGGCGGAGGACACGATCCCGACCGGCACCGCCTCGGCCGCCTCCCGGACTGCGCGCCGGGTCTCGTCGTCGATCGTCGTCCCGTCGGCCAGGCGCACGTACCGCTCGATCCGCTCGTTGATCACTGACTCGAGATCGGCGATGCCGGGGCCGAGCCAACCGCCGATGATCGCTTCCTCGGAGAGCCCCGCCAGCCCGTCGAAGTAGTCGGCGCGCGTCATCGGCCGGCCGAGCTCCGCGAACAACCCCTGGTAGATCTCACAGAGCAGCTCCTCGTCGCGCGAGAGTGTCCCGTTGAAGTCGAAGAGGAGGGCCGCAACCTTCATCGGGCCGGGACCGTGGTGCGGGACGCCGGAGTCACCGGGTGATGGCACGGGCGTCCAGCCCGAGGGCGCCTTGGGGGAGGACGAGCAGCGGGTTCACGTCGAGCTCCTCCAGCTCCGGGCAGGCGGCCGCCAGCCGGCTGACGGCGGCGACGGCAGCTGCTGCCGCGGTCAGGTCGAGAGCAGGCCGTCCGCGCACGCCGCCGAGCAGTGCGGCTCCGCGCAGCGAGAGCAGCAGCTCCGCGGCAGTCTCCTCGTCGATCGGCGCGAGCGCGACTACGACATCGGCCAGCACCTCGGCGAAGATCCCACCGAGCCCGACCAGCACGAGCGCGCCGAAGCGCGGGTCCCGCTTGGCGCCGACGATCAGCTCGACCCCTTCGCGCACCGGGGCCATCTGCTCGACCGACAGCTCCCTCGTCCCGAGCCGCGCGATCAGCTCGGCCGCGGCAACCTCCACCGCCTCCGCTTCCTGCAGCCCGAGGATCACGCCTCCGGCATCGGACTTGTGAAGCAGGTCGACGGCCTTGAGCGCGACCGGGAAGCCGATCTCCTCCGCAGCCGCGCGCGCCTGCGGCGCCGTCGTGGCCGGGCGTGCGGCGGCGAGCGGGACGCCGCCTCGCGCCAGGAAGGCCCTGGCCCCGTAGTACCCGGGCTCTGGAGGGGCGACCGGCTGCAGCGTGGCGGGGTCGGAACGTGTGGGAGCCGGGAACGCCGCGTAGCGTTGGAGCAGCGCCAGGGCCCCCGCCGCCGACTCCACGTCCCCGTACGTTGGCACCCCTGCGGCGCGGAGCGCAACTGCGGTCTTGGAACGTGGGTACGACGTATGCACGGCGAGCGCGACACCGCTCTGGGCCGCAGAGCGGCCGAGTGCGGTGGCCGCAGCCGCCTCCTGCTCCGCGAGCTCGGGAGTGTCGACGCAGTACCCTCCGAAGTAGCCGGTCAGGAGTACCGAGTCGACGTCGTCGGAGTCGAGGAGCGCGCGCCCGACTTCGGCGTAGCACATCAACCCGTTGCCACCGCCGGTGGCGAAGTCGACCGGGTTGACGAGGCTCGCCGTCGCGGGCAGGTGCTCCGCGAGCTCGGCTGTCGTCGTTGCGGTGAGCGGCGGCACCTCGAGCCCGAGTGAGGAGAGCACGTCCGCCGCTACGACCCCGTGCCCTCCTCCGTCGCCGTACACGCCCACCCGACGACCCCGCGGATGACGTCCCGGAAGCAGGGCCTGCACGGCGTCCACGAGGGTCTTCGGGGTCGCGACCGCCACGATGCCGGCCGCCCGGCAGGCGGCCTGCACGGCGCGTGCGTCGCTCACCAACGCACCCGTGTGTGAGAGAGCGGCGCGTGCGCTCGCCTGGCTCGTGCCGCCCGTGAGCAGGACGACCGGCTTGCCTGCCTCGCGCGCCCGGGCCGCCGCGGCCACGAACGCCCGGCCGTCCCGGAAGTCCTCGAGGTAGAGAGCGACGACCCGCGTCTCGTCGTGCGCCGACAGCTCGTCGACCAGGTCGGCCGCGACCAGGTCGGCCTGGTTGCCGAGCGACGCGAAGCGGGAGAAGCCAAGGCCGGCAGCTTCTGCCAGTTGTGCCAGCTCGAGTGCGAGATTGCCGCTCTGGGAGATCAGCCCGATCGGCCCGCCCGGCAGCGCGCTCCAGCCGAGATCGAGCTCTGCGGCTGCGTCGAACACGCCGAGACAGTTCGGTCCGAGCAGCACCGCCCCGGCTGCGCGCACCCGCTCGACGACGGCCCGCTCGATCTCCTTTCCCTCCTCGCTCGACTCGCCGAGACCCGCGCTGATCGCCACGATCGCGTGCGCCCCGGCGGCTAGAGCGCCGTCGACGGCGTCGGCGAAACCGGCTGCGGGAACGGCGATCACGACCAGCTCGAACTCGCCGCCTGCCTCCTCGAGGCTGGTGAAGGACGGCTGACCGAGGATCTCGCCGCCAGAGCGGTTGATCAGCGCGACCCGCCGCCGGTGCGCGCCCCGCAGCGCGCCGCGCGCCACGGTGTTGCCCCACTTCGCCGGGTCGGCGGACGCGCCGACGATCGCGACCGAGGATGGCGCGAACAGGGCCCTGAGCGGGCGGCTCATGCCAGCAGGCGGCGGGAGATGATCAGGCGCTGGATGTCGGAGGTGCCCTCCTCGATCTCCTCGAGCTTGGCGTCGCGCATCCACTTCTCCACCGGGTACTCGCGGGAGTAACCCCAGCCGCCGAGCGTCTGCACCGCAGCCCACGTGCACCACATCGCCGCCTCCGAGGCGTGGAGCTTGGCCACGGCGGCTTCGAGAGCGACGTCCAGTCCGGCGTCTCCCTTGCGGGCTGCCTGCCAGACGAGGAGCCGCGACGCCTCGACCTTGACCGCCATGTCGGCGAGCCGGAAGGCGACAGCCTGGTGCTCGGCGATCGGCTTGCCGAACTGCTCGCGCGTCTTCGCGTACTCGACGGAATACTCGAGAGCCGCGCGGGCCAGGCCTGTGGCCGAAGCACCGAGTGTGACGCGCGAGTGGTCGAACGTCTTCATCAGGCCGCGGAAACCCTGCCCCTCCTCTCCCAGTCGCCGGTCGTCGGGAACGAAGCAGTCCTCCAGGAAGAGCTCGGCGTTGACGAGCGCACGCTGCCCCATCTTGCGCATGGGCGGTCCGATGGTGAATCCGGGGTCACCCTTCTCCAGGATGAACGCGGTGATGCCCTTCGCTCGTGTGCCGGGCGCGACCGTGGCGAACACAACGTAGTACTCGGCCGGCCCGGCGCACGAGATCCAGCTCTTCTGACCGCGCAGCACGTAGCCGCCGTCGACCTTGTCGGCGGTGGTGGTGATCGCGGCAGCGTCCGAGCCGACCCCAGGCTCGGTGCTGGCGAGCGACGTCATCGGCGGGCGGTCGCTGCACAGCGGCGTGATCCACCGTTCGCGCTGCTCGTCGGTGCCGAGCACCAGCACGGGCTTTGCGAAGAAGCCGTTGGCGGTGATCAGGTTGCCGATCCCGGCGCAACCGAAGCAGAGCTCCTCCTGCACGAGGCATTGCGTGAACAGGTCGCCCATGCCGCCGCCGCCGTACCGTTCGGGGAGCATGTACGAGGTCAGCCCGAGCGCCGCTCCCTTGTGCCAGATGTCCCACGGGATCTCGACGTCCGCCTCGTCGACCGCGGCCGACACCGGCCTGATCTCGCGCGCGGCGAAGTCCCGGCACAGGGCCTGGATCTCCCGCTGCTCCGGGGTCAGTTCGACGAGCGCACCGGACATCGGCCGTGGATTGTGTCAGAGCACCCGTTCCGCGGCGGTCTTGACTTGTGGTGCGGACGAGCAGATCCTCAGGACATGACTCGGTGTTCGACCCGTGTCGTGCTCGGCATCCCGGTCCTGGCGCTGGTGGTAGCCGCTGTGGCGGTCGCCGGCAACGTTGTCGGGACGGCCGGCGCGGACAAGCTGCGCGGCACGGCGGGCAACGACACCATGAAGGGCCTGGCAGGGAATGATCGACTCGTCGGGCTTGCCGGCAACGACACCCTGGTCGGGGGCCCGGGACGGGATCTGACCGACGGGGGAGCCGGCAACGACAGGCTGGTGCTCCGTGACGGGGAGCGCGACGTCGCTGTCTGTGGCGCGGGGCGCGACACCGTCCTCGCCGACGAGTTCGACGCGATCCGTGCAGGCTGCGAGATCGTTCGGACCGTCGCCGTCGGGCCGGCGCCGCCACCTCCCGCCCCGCCTCCGCCCCCGGAGCCTCCGCCCCCGCCACCCCCGCCACCGGCGGCCAACGTCGATGCCGGGTCCTGGAAGGGTGCGACCCAGAACGGCGACTACATCTTCTTCACCGTCACCTCGTCGCGGACGGTCAAGGGCTTCCGTGCGAACGACTTCCGAGAGGAGTGCAACGGGGGTCTCTACACCTACGGCCCGCTGGATTTCGGATCGTTCGAGATGTCCATCGACGACGCCGGCCAGTTCGGCTACGAGGGCACGAGCAACGGCACGATCGGCGGCGTCCCCGCGACGTTCACCACGAAGGTCACGGGGGTGGCGAAGGACTCTTCCGCTTCGGGCACAGTCACGCTGTCGAGCGAATTCGTCTACGACGGGACGCGGTACCAGTGTTCGACCGGTCTCAAGACCTGGTCGGCACAACGCCTGCCCTGATCTGCTCTCCCCGGCGTTAGCTCGGCCTCTATCTTCCACTCGCGATGGGCCTGCAGCAGACGTCGCCGCAGCGAGCGCTGCGACCGGAGATACCGTTTGGTGAACCGCGAGCACGTTCGTTCATTGGAGCGGGGCCGGCCCTGAAGGGCCCCACTCCGCCGGAGGCTCCGCTCCTGACCCCGCGCAATGATCGCCAGAGAAACAGCCGGCCGCTTCGCGGCCGACCCCAAGACGCTAGGGCCGGTAGGGGCCGTGGCCCCAGGCATCGAGCCCGCCGTCCACGACGACGGTGGTGCCGGTGATGTAGGCCGCGCCGGGCGACACCAGGAAGGCGGCCACGCCGGCGATCTCCTCCGGTGTACCGAGCCGGCCGAGCGGGACCGGGGAGGACCAGCTTGCCACTTCCTCGGCGCCGTAGGCGGCGACGGCACCCTCGGTCTCGACATTGCCGACGGCCAGGCAAACGCTGCGAATGCCTCTGGCGCTCCATTCCAGGGCCAGTCCCGCGGCCAGATTCTCGACCGCAGCCCGGGCTGCGGCTCCATGCGCCATCCCCTGGATGCCGCGTCGTGGCGACAGGCCGACGAAGAGGACGACCCCCGAGCGGCGCGGCAGCATCGAGGCGCGCGCCACGGCGCGGGTCACCTCCCACACCGCGTCCACATTGAGGCGGTGCACCGCGCGCCAGCCGTTTGCCGTGATGTCCTCGGCCGCGGCCACGAACTGCCCGCCTGCGTTGTTCACGAGCACGTCGATCCGGCCGAACCGCGCCAGCGCAGCCGTGACGAGCGCCTCCACCTGATCGGACTCGCGGAGGTCGGTGGGCACGGCCAGCACCCCCCGGCCGAGCGCCTCGATCTCGGCGGCGACGGAGGCGAGCGGCTCCGGCCGACGCCCGCAGACGACGATGTCTGCGCCGGTGCGCGCGAGCTCGAGCGCAATGGATCGCCCGAGACCGGTGCCGCCGCCGGTGACCAGCGCGACGCTCCCGGCGTTCGCATTCGTGGCGAGCACGTTCCGGTGAGCCTGGGTCACGATGTGAACGCTACGCTCGGACGTATGGGCGCGCCAATCGACCCCGGTGTCGAGATCGGTCACGTCCATCTCAAGGTGGCGGATCTCGACCGCGCGCTCGGCTTCTACTGCGGTGTGCTCGGCTTCGAGCTGCAGGCCCGTCTCGGTGATCAGGCGGCCTTCGTCTCGGCCGGTGGCTACCACCATCACATCGGGCTCAACACCTGGGAGTCGAAGGGCGGCGCACCTCCTCCCCGAGGCAGCACCGGGCTCTACCACACCGCGATCCGCTATCCCACACGCGCGGCGCTGGCGGACGCGCTACGGCGGCTCCTCGAGGCCGGCATCGCGCTGGAGGGCGCGTCCGACCACGGAGTCAGCGAGGCCGTCTACCTGCGCGATCCGGACGACAACGGCGTCGAGCTCTACCGCGACAGGCCGCGCGAGGAGTGGCCGCTGGACGCGGACGGGAACCTCACCATGTTCAACGCGCCCTTCGACCTCAGCGCGTTGCTGGCCGAGCACGCGGCTCCACAGGGCGGCTCAGAGCCGGGAACACCGCAGGACGCTGGAGTGCCTGGTAGGAGCACGGTCAGTTGACAGCGCCGACCGGCGTCCTCCCGAGTAGCACGTCACGCACCGCCTCGGCGGCCAGGCGATAGCAGGCCTCTTCGGCCGTGGGGCTGAACCACGCGGAGTGGGGGTTGACGACGAGGCGAGGCCGCTGCGGGGCGGGGTGCGCTGCCGTCGGGGGCTCGACGTCCAGCACGTCCAGCGCCACCCCTCCCAGGTGGCCCGTGTCGAGCGCTGCGAGAAGCGCCTCCGTGTCGGCAAGCCCCGCCCGTGAGACGTTGACGACGTAGGCGCCGGCCGGCAACAGCCGTAGCTCGCGCTCACCGATCAGCCGCGTCGTCTCGGGCGTCAGCGGCATGTGCAGCGAGATCGCGGTCGAGCGGGCGAGCAGTTCGTCCAGCCCCAGCGGCTCGACGCCGGTCGAGCGCATCGTCGCCTCGTCCACCCATGGGTCGTGTGCAGCCACCTTCATTCCGAGGGCCGCGGCGCGCCGAGCCAGCGCCCGCCCGATGCGACCGAATCCGAGCACGCCGAGGCGATGCTCGGCGATCCGTGTGGGAGGCGCAGCTGCACCGAGATCCCACACCCCGCCACGCACCGAGCGGTCGAGCTCCACCACGCCGCGGACGAGAGAGAGGAGCATGGCCAGCGCATGGTCGGCCATCTCCTCCACGCAGTAGTCCGGGACGTTGGCCACCCGGATGCCCCGCCCACCGGCGGCAGCCACGTCGATGTGGTCGTAACCCACGCTGTAGGTCACCGCTGCGCGCAACGCCGGCAGGAGGGCCATGTCCGCGGCCGTCAGCGGATACCAGGTGAGGACGCCGACCACGTCCTCGCCGCTCCAGGGTCGCGGAAGTGCCTCGACGAGCACGTCGAGGCCCGCAAGGACGGCCGCGGCCACATCGATCGGGTAGCCGTCGTCGTCGGCGAGCACGCGATTCACAGGAGTCCCGCTCGCACCTCGACGAGCGCCCGAGCGGCGCGCTCCATGAGCGGCACCGGGCCCACTGTCACACGCACGTGGCCCGGCAGGCCGAACTCGGTTCCCGGCCGGATCAGCAGGCCGCGTGCCACGAGCCCGTCGGTGAGGAGCAGATCGTCGACCCCCGTGTCGAGCAGCACGAAATTGGCCGCCGACGGGTAGGCGTGAACGCCGGCTGCCTCGACGATGCCGACGAGCACAGCTCGTGCCTCGCGGACCTCGGCGCGCCTTCGCTCCGCGAGAGCGGGATCGACCAGGCAGGCCCGTCCGGCGGCCAGTGCGGCCCGGTTGACGTTGAACGGCTCCTGCACGACGTCGAGGTACGAGGCGAGCTGCGGGTCGGCGATGGCGTAACCCAGGCGGAGCCCGGCCAGACCGAACAGCTTCGAGAAGCTGCGGATCACGACCACCGGGCGCCCGGCCTCGACATCGTGCTCACGCCCTGGGCGCTCCCCGGGGGGGACATAGTCCATGTACGCCTCGTCGGCCACGACGGCACAGCGCTCGGGCAGCTCGTCGAGGAACGCCTCCCACTCGGCGCGTTCCACCAGCGAGCCCGTCGGGTTGTTGGGGTCGCAGATCCAGACGACCCGCGCGTTGGAGTCGCGGGCGGCGCAAGCAAGCGCATCGAGATCCATCCGGTGGTCACGAAGGGCGACGCGCTCGACGGCGGCGCCGTGGGCAGCGCACACCTGGGCGTAGAGCCCGTAGGAGGGGCTCGGAACGACAACCGTGTCGCCCCGATCGACGAGGACGGTCGCCACCGCACCGATCATCGCCTGCGCCCCGTGCCCGGGCACGATGCGCGAGGCGTCCGTTCCCACGAGGGCGGCGATCAACTCGCGTAGCTCGGCGAAGGCCTGCTCCGGGTAACGCCAGGTGTTGACGAGATCCGCTCGCACGGCTTCCTCGACTCCGGGCAGCGGCGCGAACAGGCTCTCGTTCCAGTTGAGCTTGACCAGCTCGGCGAGACCGTGGCGATCCTGGAGGTCGGCGACATACTCGCCGGGTTGATATGGCGCGATGCCGAGCAGTGCGGGTCGGACTATGGTGCTCCAGTCGGTCGCCACCCTTCCTACGCTACCGTCCTGCCGTGCTCGGACTGCGCGCAGCGGATCGGATCGGCGGCGACGCCGTCGCGGAAGCGCTCGTCGCGCTCGGGGCGGGCACGGTCTTCGGTCTGCCGGGCGTTCACGCGCTCCCCATCTGGGAGGGTCTGCGCCGAACGCCACTACGGGTGCTGGGCTTCCGGCAGGAGCTGAACGCGGCCTTCGCCGCGGACGGTTACGCCCGGGTCAGTGGGCGGCCGGCGCCGCTCGTCGTCTCCACGGGGCCTGGTGCGCTGATGACGCTGGCCGCGCTCCAGGAGGCGTTCCTGGCCTCGGTGCCAATCGTCGTGATCAGCAGTCAGATCGACCGCGAAGCGATCGGCAGCGGCCGGGGACACCTGCACGAGACACCCGACCAGCCGTCGTCCTTCCGCCATCTGGTCAAATGGATCGGACGGGCGGATTCCGTAGAGGAGATCCCGGCCGTGCTGGCCGAGGCGTGGCGGCGGGCGGCGACCGCCCCCTCCGGGCCGACCTACGTCGAGGTGCCCTTCGATGTGCTGCAGGCGCCGGCCGCCGGTTCCGGCCCGGCCACGCTCGACGGCGCGCCGGAGCCCCTGCCGCTGCCGTCCGGGGCCGCGCTGACGCGGGCCGCCGAGCTCCTGCGCCACGCCGAGCGCCCGCTCCTCGTGGCGGGCGGCGGCGTCGTCCGCTCGGGGGGCGGGTCGGAGTTGCTGCTGCTGGCGGAGCTGCTCGGCGCACCGGTCGCCTCGACCTACACGAGCAAGGGAGTGCTTCCCGAGTCGCATCCGCTGGCCCTCGGGTCGGGTTGGGACGAGCGCGCCCACCTCGAGCTGATCGAGGACGCCGACGTCGTTCTCGTCGTGGGCTCCTGGCT
This sequence comes from uncultured Actinomycetes bacterium, assembly GCA_963738505.1. Taxonomy (GTDB): domain Bacteria; phylum Actinomycetota; class Thermoleophilia; order Gaiellales; family Gaiellaceae; genus Gaiella. Next base: position 389,926 of record CAVTWR010000021.1, read on the forward strand.
CGGGTCCGAGCTGCTGGACGGCTTCCGACTCCGGCCCCGCGGCCAGATCGTGCACGTCGACGCCGAGCCCCGGCGGATCGGTCTCAACCTGCCGGCGTTGGCGCTTCCGGGCGACGCGAAGCCGGTGCTGGCGGCGCTCGCCGAGGCGCTCGCCGGTCGTGAGGCCGGCGCCGGCACGGCTCGCGTCGCCACCGCCCGAGCCCGCATCGCCGCCGGGCTGGCCGGGCAGGGTCGCGAGCTCGAGCTCGGCCTGCTGCGCTCGGTGGAGTCGCTGCTCCAGCCGGGGACGGCCGCCGCTTGGGATTCGACCATCCTCGCCTACACCGCCTGCTGGCACTTCCGCTCCGAGGCGCCGGAGCAGTTCCTGTATCCCTCAGGCTCGAGCACCCTGGGATACGGCTTCCCGGCGGCGCTCGGGGCCGCCGCCGCGTGCGGCAAGGCCCTCGCGGTAGCCGGTGACGGCGGCTTCCAGTACTCGCTCGCCGAGCTCGCCACTGCCGCCCAGTACGGGCTCGATGTGGCGCTGCTGCTCGTGGACGACGGCGGGTACGGAATCCTGCGGGCCTATCAGGACGGGGCAGGGTTCCCCCACACCGGCGTCGATCTTCGACATCCCGACTTCCCGGCGCTCGCGTCCGCCTACGGCATCCCCGCACGGCGCACCGCCCCCGATCGTGTCGCCGACGACCTGGCGTGGGCGCTCGCGGTGGACGGCCCCGCCGTGGTCGTGCTACCCGCTGTTCTCCACCTGCCAACCCCCACGGCCTGAGCGCATCTGCTTGGATTGGGCATGACCCATCCGACAGGAAGGTGACGAACCCTTGAGCGCCATCGCAGAGCCCAGCACGAAGCCGTTCCGGCGGCAGGACGGCAAGGAGAAGGTGACCGGGAGCGGCCGTTACACGGCAGACATCAACGTCACCGGCCAGCTGTACGCCAAGTTCCGCTACGCCGACCATTCACACGCGCGCATCACCCGCCTCGACGTCTCCAAGGCGCGAGCGCTCCCGGGCGTGCTCGCCGTGCTCACGCACGAGGACGTGCCCGATGTGATGTACGGCGGCATGGTGCAGGACCGGCGGCTGTTCGCCAAGGGCGTGGTGCGCTTCGAGGCCGAGATCATCGCCGGGGTCGCTGCGCTCACTCCCGAGATCGCCGAGCAGGCGGCTGCGCTGATCGAGGTCGACTACGAGCCGCTGCCGGCAGTCACCGACCCGCAGGCGGCGACGGCGGACGACGCGCCGCTCGTCCATCCCGACTGGGAGTCCTACGGCGCTGACGACAGCCTGCTGCGCAAGGGCAACCGCCTCGGGTTCTCCACCATCGTCAAGGGCGACGTCGACGCGGCGCTGGCCTCCGCTGATGTCGTGGTCAAGCGGCGCTACGTCAGCGACGCCGTCCAGGGTGTGCCGATCGAGCCGCGCGCCGTGGTCGCGCAGTGGAACGGCGACAAGGTCACGGTGTGGTCGTCCACGCAGGTGCCGTACGCCGCTCGCGGCGGCGTGGCGGAGGTGCTCGGCGTCCCGCTCACGCAGGTGCGCGTGATCGTGCCTCTGCTCGGCGGTGGCTTCGGCGCCAAGTGCGACTTTCACTTCGAGGGGCACGTGGCGGCGCTCGCGAAGGCAGCGGAGCGGCCGGTCAAGCTCGTCTTCTCGCGCCACGAGGAATTCGTGGCCATCTCGCACAAGCGGCCGGGCACGATCGTCGAGATCGAGACAGGTGCCAACAAGGACGGCACGCTTGTGGCCCGCCGCGCGCGGCTCTTCCTGGACAAGGGCGCCTACTGTCACGAGGGCGGGTTCTTCGCGCAGATGGCTGCCATGCATGCGATCGGGCCGTACGAGCTCGAGAACGTGGACATCGAGTCCTCCCTCGTCTACACGAACAACCAGCCCTCGTCCTCGATCCGCGCTCCGACGGCCCCCGAGGTCTGCTGGGCGGTCGAGCAGCACATGGACGAGCTCGCCGACGCGCTCGGGATGGATCCGGTCGACCTGCGGCGCCAGACGCTGATCAAGGACGGGTCGGTCTCGCCGACCGGTCAGGTGTTCGAGAACATGGGCATCCGCGAGACCCTGGAAAGGGCGCTCGAGCTGGTCGGCTACGGCCAGGAGCTGCCGGAGGACGAGGCGATCGGCGTCGCCTGTGGCTGGTGGCCGTGCTTCGCGGCCAACGCCGGGGCGTACACCCAGCTCACCCCCGACGGCAACGTGATCGTGATCACCGGCGCCCAGGAGAACGGCTCCGGTGCGGTGATGGCGATGGCCGGCTTCGTGGCCGAGGAGCTGGGGCTCGAGGCCGAGAACGTGTCGCTGCTCTACCAGGACACCGACGCCGCCCCGTGGGACATGGGCTCGTGTGGCTCGCAGACGACGTTCAACAGCGTGCGTGCGGTGCTTGCCGCGACGGACGATCTGCGCGAGCAGATCCTCGACAACGCCTCGGAGCAGCTGGAGGCGGCGAAGGCCGATCTCGAGCTGGTGGATGGGAGCGTCCGCGTCAAGGGCTCGCCGGATAAGTCGGTGACGATCGCCGACATCGCCGGCGGCGGCACGTTCCAGGGCAAGGGCTCGGGGACGCTGCCCGACAGCCCGCCTGCCGATCCCTCCGAGGGCTGCCTGGGGCGCCTCGGTCTCGAGTCCTTTCTCGCGCCGCAATTGATCACCCACGCGGTGCGGGTCAAGGTCGATCGTGAGACCGGCGTCGTTCGCGTCCTGCACGTCGGGGCGGCGCACGACTCGGGCGTGATCCTCAACCGCATGGGCGCCGACGGCCAGGTGTACGGCGGCGTCGTGATGGGTTTGGGGCAGGCCCTGTCGGAGGGCACACAGCTCGACGACACGGGCCGGCAGCGCAACCCGCACCTGCTCGACTACAAGCTCGTCACCGCCTCCGACGCCCCGAAGATCGACATCGCGTGGGTGGAGACGGTCACACCGAACGCCGGTCCCAAGGGATCCAAAGGCATCGGCGAGCCACCCTGCGTGCCCACCGCGGGCGCCGTGGCGAACGCGATCCGCAAGATCACGGGCGCGAGCATCGACCGGCTGCCCATGACCCCCGAGCGTGTCTGGGCGTCGGCCCAGGAGGTGAAATGATGAGCAACGTTGCCTCACTGGTCACCGCAGCGAGCGTCGAGCAGGCGGTGGCTGCATTGGGCGAGGGCGCTCGCGCCGTCGCCGGTGGCACCGATCTCGTGGTCGGCTCCCGGCAGGGAAAGTCGCCGCTTCCCGCGAGCATCGTCGCTATCCACCGGCTGGACGAGCTGGGCGGGGCCGTCGTCGCCGACGATGGATCGCTCAAGCTGGGGGCGCTCACCAGCCACGCTGAGATCGAGTCGAACGTGGCGGTGCGGGAGCGGTTCACCGCCCTCGCGGATGCTGCGTCGATCGTCGGCTCGCGGGCCACGCGCGTGCACGGCACGATCGGCGGCAACGTGATGAACGCCTCGCCCGCGATGGAGACGGGCGGTCCGCTGCTCTGCCTGGGTGCGTCCGCCACACTCCGCTCGGCGCACGGCACGCGCTGGGTGGCCTTCGACGACCTGTTCGAAGGCCCGGGTCGCACGTCGGCGAAGCCCGACGAGCTGCTGACGGCGATCGACGTTCCCGCTCCCGCTCCGAACACGGGGAGCTGCTACATCCGGCTCGAGTACCGCCAGCAGATGGAGATCGCGGTGGTCGGCGCGACCGCCGTCGTCACCTTCGACGGTGGCACGATCTCCAGCGCCCGGGTCGCCATCACGGCCCTCGCGCCGACGATCCGGCGTGTTCCGGAAGCCGAGGCGGCGCTCGTCGGCACCGACGGCGGGCGAGCCGCCGCCGGAGCCGCGGGCGCAGCTGCGGCTGCCGCCTCGCTGCCCATCTCCGACGTGCGCGCCTCCGAGGACTACCGTCGCGCGATGGCCGCCGTCATCACCAGGCGTGCCGTCGAGGCCGCCGTCATCCGCGCCCGGGGCGGCCACGTGGCCATCCCGGCCAGCACCGCAACACATGGAGGTGTGTCCTGATGAGCAAGGTGTCCGCGACGCTTCGCGTCAACGGGACCGCCTACCCCGTCGAACTCGACCCCGGCACGAGCCTGCTCGTCGCCGTGCGCGAGCACGTCGGGCTGACCGGCTCCAAGGAGGGCTGCGACGACTCCGAGTGCGGCGCCTGCATGATGCTGCTCGACGGCAAGCCGGTGAACTCGTGCTCCTACCTGGCGCTGCAGGCGGAGGGCGCGGAGATCACCACCGTCGAGGGCCTCGCCACCGGAGGCGAGTTGAGCGCCCTGCAGTCCTCGTTCCTCACGAACGGCGGCGTCCAGTGCGGCTTCTGCACCCCGGGCATGCTCGTCTCCGCGACCGCGCTCCTCGCCGACAACCCGCAGCCCACCGAGGAGGAGGTGCGGATCGGGCTCTCCGGCAACCTGTGCCGGTGCACCGGGTACGACGGCATCGTCAAGGCCGTCCTCGAGGTGGCGGGTCGCTGAGCGACGCCGGGTTCGGGCAGCCGGTCCCCGACGTCAGGCCTGAAGATGTGGAGCGGCTCGTTCGCCGGGACTTCCCAGCATCCGCCGCCGCCACGTCTCGGTTGCCTCGAACTCGTTGAAGCAGAAGACGTGGAAGCCGGCGATGTCGAGTGACGGGTCGGCCAGCGTCGGCTGCAGGCCGCGGAGCAGCCGGTCGGGCTTGGCGGCGCCGGGGCGGAGGAGCTGCGCGAGGCGGCCTGCGTTCTTTCTCGCGTAGCGCAAAGAGTCGCCGATGCCGATCCTGGCCGAGATGCGGAGCAGCTTCGCCGGCTGCACCACACCGGGGATGCCAAGCCAGATGGGTAGCGGGATCCCGCGCCCCCGCACGCGGGCCGCGTACCGACCGATCGCGGCCGGGTCGAAGCACATCTGCGTGGCGAGGTAGGTGGCGAGGTCTGCCTTCTCGTCCAGCGTCGCGTCGAGCGTCGGGCCGTCGAGCAGCGGGTGCCCTTCGGGGTAGCCGGCGACGCCGAGCTCGCTGAACGGATGGCCGACCGTGACGAGCGCGCGCAGCAGATCGGCGGCGCTCTCATAGGGCCCGGCCGGCTCCGGCGGATCGCCGGCGACAATGAAGGCGTCGGTTGCCCCGACCTCGCGGGCGCGGATCACGATCTCGCGGAGATGCCCCTCATCGCGCACGAGCCGCGCCGAGAGATGCGGCACGACGGTGTAGCCGTACGACGCGAGCGCCGTCATCAGGTCGAGCGACGGCTCGAACCCCTTCGTCGGGGAGATCGTCACCGTCAGCCGGATCTCCCTCGGGACATGGGCGACGACCTGCTCTGCGGCACCCGCGAGCGGGATCACTTCGAAGCGCGGCCGCTCCAGCAGCCGGCGCAATTCAGGCGACGGGCTCATCATCTCGGGGCAGGGCCGCGGCGGCCGTGTCGTCTCGGGGGAGGCCGTCGTCGGGCAGCCCGTACCAGTCGCCTGCCTGGTGGGTGTACCAGTGACCGGCGATGTGCAGCCCGGTCGGCTCGTCGAGCGACCCGGCGGAGATGCTGATCCTCGGCGTCCCCGTGGCAGGGCGCCAGAACAGGGCCGACCCGCACTCCGAGCAGAACCCGCGGTCGGCGCCGCAGTCGCTGTCGGGGCTCGCGAACCACCTGAGCCCGCGCTCCTCGGTCAGCGCGAAGTGCTCGAGCCGGGTCGCGGCGAACGTGCCTGCGTGGCCGCTCCAGCGCCTGCACTCCAGGCAATGGCACAGCACCACGTCCCGCAGCGGTCCGCGCACCTCGTAGCGGACGGCGCCGCACAGGCACCCACCCGACGCCCGCACGCTACTCACCGGCGTGACCAGCCGGGGAGGTCGTCGCCGTCCCGACGCCAGGCGGCAAAGCGACGTAGCAACAGACTGTGTGGCAAAGGGCATTCCGGTCTGCGGCTCTTTGGTGGCCAGACGTCGATCCGCTCATACGTCCGAGTCCGGGAACGACGCCTTCTTGCGCTCGATCCATTCGCAGAGCTCCTCGTCGACGGCTTCGTCGATGGCGGGCGCCTCGTACTCGGCCAGCGACTTCTTCCACATCGCATTCGCGCGCTGAGCGCTGTCGAGTGCCCCTTCGGCCTGCCACTGCTCGAAACTCGAGTTGTCGGAGGTGGGGGAGCGGTAGAACGCCGTCTCGAAGTTGGCCAGCGTGTGCGCGTGGCCAAGGAAGTGGATGCCCGGTCCATTGGTGAGCATGGCGTCCAATGCCTGACCCGCGGGGGAGAGATCGACGCCCTTGGCGAACGAGTGCCACATGCCCGCCTGGTCGGCGTCGAGGACGAACTTCTCGTACCCCATCGTCAGCCCGCCCTCCAGCCAGCCCGCGGTGTGCAGCACGAAGTTGACGCCTCCGAGCAGCGTTGGTTGCATCGTGTTCGCCGACTCGTAGGCGGCCTGTGCGTCCGCCACCTTGGAGGCCGTCAGTGCGCCGCCGGAGCGGAAGGGCACACCGAGCCGCCGCGCCAGCGAGGCCATCACGTAGAGCATGAGCGCCGGCTCAGGGGAGCCGAACGTCGGCGCCCCGCTCTGCATCGAGATGGACGAGGCGAACGAGCCGAAGATCACCGGTGAGCCGGGTCGAACGAGCTGGCAGTACGCCATCCCGGCCATTGCCTCGGCCAGCGTCTGGGTTGCAGCGCCGGCCACCGTGGCCGGGCTCATGGCGCCGGCCAGGATGAACGGGGTGATCAGAACGGCCTGGTTCGCCTCCGCGTAGGCGCGCGCCGCACCGAGCATGATCGAGTCCCAGACCAGCGGCGAGTTGGCGTTGGCCAGCGAGACGATCGCCGTGTTCTGCTCCAGAAAGTCGGCGCCAAAGAGAATCCGCGCCATCTCCACGGTGTCCTGCGCGCGCAGTGGGTGCGTGACCGAGCCCATGAACGGCTTGTCGGAGTAGCGCATGTGCGCGTAGACCATGTCGTAGTGCCGCTTGTTCACCGGCAGGTCGACCGGCTCGCACACCGTCCCGCCCGAGTGGTGCAGCCAGGGCGACATATAGGTCAGCTTCACGAAGTTGCGGAAGTCCTCGATCGTGCCGTAACGGCGGCCGTGGTCGAGGTCGCTGACGAACGGCGATCCGTAGGCCGGTGCGAACACGGTGTTCGGGCCGCCGATGACGACGTCGTTCGCACGGTTGCGGGCGACCTGCGTGAACTCGCGCGGTGCCGTTGCCTGGACGAGCTGCCGGCAGAGACCGCGCGGGAACCGCACCCGCTCGCCGTCGATGTTCGCGCCTGCCACGCGGAAGAGCTCGAGCGCATCCGGCGCGCCGCGGAAGTCGATTCCCACCTGCTCGAGAACGGTGTCCGCGTTCTCCTCGACCAGCGCAAGGCCCTCCTCCGACAGCACCTCGAGGGGGGTGAGCGTGCGCTTGATGAACGGCACGTGCTCCGCCGCGGTGTGGAGGCGAGCCTGGTGGCGCGCCGCTCTGCCCCCTCCGCGGCGACCCGGTGTCTCTGTGGTCATGCGCTTCTCCTCATCGAAGTTCGCCGTCGCTGCCGCTCGCCGCGCTCCTGCGCGGCCGAGACGCGGCGGGGCGGAAGCTGGACGACGGCGGCCAGCCGTTCGTAGGGATCGGTGTCGTGGGGAATGGCCATCGCGTTGACGAAGTGCTCCTGGAAGCGCGGCTCGATCGCCGTCTCGATCTTCTCCACACGCCGGACGACGTCCTCGATCTCGGCCCGGGCAGCCCGGTTGAGCAGCGCGATGCGCGCCCCGGTGCCTGCGGCGTTGCCGGCTGCCGTGACCCCGGAGGGCGCGCAGTCCGGGACGAGGCCGAGCACGAGGGCGTAGACGGGGTCGATGTGGCTCCCGAACGCCCCGGCCAGGCGGATACGGTCGACCCGCGCCAGGCCGTACTGGTCGAGCAGCAGTGTGCAGCCGGCGTGCAATGCGGCCTTGGCCAGCTGGATCTGACGGACATCGGCCTGGGTGATGGTCAGCTCCGGCACGCCCGCGTGGAGGACGTACGAGAACGTGCGGCCGTCGGCCACGATGCGCGAGGTGCGGCCGGCCAGCTCGCCGTCGATCGTCCCGTCGGTGGTGAGGATCCCAGCCAGGTGCATTTCGGCGACCGCCTCGATGATCCCCGATCCACAGACCCCGGTGACCTGGACGCCTGCGAAGGCGGGCTCGTTCGACCAGGTCTCGCTTCCGATCACGCTGAAGCGCGGTTCGAGTGTCTCCGGGTCGATGCGGACGCGCTCGACGGCGCCGGGCGCGGCTCGTTGGCCGCAGCTGATCTGCGCCCCCTCGAACGCGGGCCCGGTCGGGCTCGACGCCGCCAGGAGGCGATCGCGGTTGCCGAGCACGATCTCGGCGTTCGTCCCGACGTCGACGACGAGGGTGACGTCGTCTCGCAGGTGTGGCCCTTCGGCGAGCACGACCCCCGCCGTGTCCGCACCGACGTGACCCGCGATGCACGGCAGCACGTAGGCGCGGGCGCCAGGGTGGACGGGGACGCCGAGATCGCGCGCGCGGAGTCGCAGCGCTTCGTCCACCGCGAGCGCGAACGGAGCGCCGCCGAGCTCTGTGGGGTCGATCCCGAGCAGCAGGTGGTGCATGACAGGGTTCCCGACCAGGGTGACTTCGAGGATGTCCTGCCGGTCGGCGCCCGCGGACTTCGCGAGCTCGGCCGTGAGCTTCGCCAGGCACCCGCGCACGACCTTCGTCAGCTCGCGTTGGGAGCCGGGGTTCATCATCACGTAGGAGACACGGCTCATCAGGTCCTCGCCGAAGCGGATCTGGGGGTTCATGGAGCCTGCCGCGGCGAGCACCTCGCCGCTTTGCAGGTCACACAGATGGCCGGCAACGGTCGTGGAGCCGATGTCGAAGGCGATGCCCAGCGCCCGGTCGTGCAGTCCCGGCCAGATCCCCGTGATGACCGCGCCGTCGTGCACCGCGACCGTGACCCGCCAGGGGGTACGGGCCGCGAGATCGGCGACCGCCGATCCGCGAAGCGCGGTCTGCAGGCCGTCCAGGACATGCGGATCGCAGTCGAGGCCGGTCAGGCTCCACTCGCGCTCGAGCGCCGCCCGTACACGCGTGAGGTCGCTCGTCGGACTGCCCAGGTCGGGCTCCTCGACCTCGATGTAGTGCAACCGCACGACGGGATCGAGCTCGATCACCCGCTCGTCGGCGTCCTTACGGACGACCTGGCGGTAGAGCTGGCTCTCGGGTGGGACGTCGACGACGAGATCGCCGCAGACCGTCGCCGTGCATCCGAGCCGTCGACCCGCCTTCAACCCGCGGTCGGCCGCGTAGGCCCGTTCGAGCTCGGTGGTTCCCGAAAGGTGCGTAGCCGAGGAGGTGATGCCGTGCTTGGCGTGTTCGCCTTCCTCGACCTCGATCTGGCAGCGGCCGCAGATACCGCGTCCGCCACAAACCGAGTCGAGGTCGACACCGAGCCGCCTGGCCGCATCGAGGACGGTGGTGCCGGCGGCGACGCGGGCCCGACGGCCGGACGGGGAGAAGACGACGAGGTGTTCGACTGCCGAGCTCATGTCGGGTCCGGCCGTCGCCTGCCTTCGCGGCCGCCACGGCGTCCGCCTGCCGCACCGTTCGCGGGCGCGTCGCCGAAGCGCGCGATCCACGAGGCGCAATGGGCGTCGTTCCCCATGAGCACATCGGCGGCCCAGACAGCCTGGCGCATCTCGTCGTGCAGCGGGCTCGTGATCGCCGACGTCATGCCGGACCCGATCGCCATCGGCAGAAACGCGGCGTTCAGACCGGGCCGGTTGGGGAGGCCGAAGCTGACGTTCGATGCGCCGCAGGTCGTGTTCACCCCGAGCTCCTCGCGCAGGCGGCGCACCAGCCGAAAGACCTGGCGGCCGGCGGTGCGCATCGCGCCGATCGGCATCACCAGCGGGTCGACGACGATGTCCTCCTTGGGGATGCCGTGATCTGCTGCCCTCGAGACGATCGTGCGCGCCACCTCGAAGCGGACGTCGGGATCCTCCGAGATCCCGGTCTCGTCGTTGGTGATTGCGACGACCGCGGCGCCGTAGCGGGCGACCAACGGCAGCACGCTCTCCAGGCGATCCTCCTCACCGGTGACCGAGTTGACCAGCGCCTTGCCCTGGTAGACGGAGAGCCCGCGCTCGAGCGCCTCCACGATCGAGGAGTCGATGCAGAGCGGCACGTCCGTGATCGACTGCACCAGCTCGATCGTCCGGGCGAGGATGGCCGGCTCGTCGGCCAGGGGGATCCCCGCGTTGACGTCCAGCATCTGGGCTCCCGCCTCGACCTGCGCGATCGTGTCGCTGATCACGGTCTCGAAGTTGCCGGCGGCCATCTCCGCTGCCAGTTGCCTGCGCCCGGTGGGGTTGATCCGTTCGCCGATGATCACGAAGGGCTGGTCGAAGCCGATCACGACCTCTTTCGTTGCCGAGCTCAGCACCGTGCGGCTCATGCCGCTGTCTTCCCGTTCGCGAAGCGGGTGAGCGAGGGGATGAGCTCGCCGTAGCCGGTGCGCTCGATCTCGAGCGGGAGGTCGAGGAACTTCGCCGCGGTTCGGGCGCGACCCAGCAGATCGGCGTCGTCGGTCTGCGCCAGGTAGAGGACGCGCTCGTAGTTGCCGAACATCATCCCCACGAGCTCGGGATATCTGTCCAGCTTGTAGCCGCGGACGACGAGCGTGTGGAAATGCCGGGCCAGGAAGTCGGTGAGGTAGTAGGTGGCCGGCTGAGCCTCGTGCAGCGCGAGCCAGTGGGCGTTCCCGGCGAGGAAGCCGTAGCAATGATCACCCGGAAGCCGCTCGACCCCGTGGCGCTCGAGCACCACGTCGAGCGCGCCGCCCGTGCCGCAGTCGGCGTACGCCACGAAGATCTCCTCGTAGCGTCCGGCGAGCTCGGTGAGCTTGGCATCGACCGCTCCGGCGATCTTCTTCGGGGTCGAGTGCAGCTTCCCCGGGAGACAGTGGACGTCGACATCCAGCCAGCCGTTGAGCTCGCGGACGGCCAGCACCTCCCGCGCGATCGCCCCGCAGGCGAGGATCAGCTTGCGGGCAGGCCGCGGCGCGTCGAAGTCGACGGCGTCGTCAAGAAGCTCGGGCTGCACGGCGCGCCATCACCAGGGCCTGGGCGGTTTCCGCGGCGACCGCCGCGTCGCGGCAGTAGGCATCCGCACCGACTGCCTTGCCGAACTCCTCGTTCAGCGGTGCGCCGCCGACGAGCACGATCACCTCGTCGCGACGGCCCTGCTCCTTGAGGGTGTCGATCACGACCTTCATGTAGGGCATGGTCGTGGTGAGCAGCGCGGACATGCCCAGGATCTCGGGCTTGTGCTCGTCGAGCGCGGCCAGGTAGTTCTCGACCGGGTTGTTGATCCCGAGGTCGATCACCTCGAAGCCTGCGCCCTCGAGCATCATCGCCACGAGGTTCTTGCCGATGTCGTGGATGTCGCCCTTCACGGTGCCGATCACGACCGTGCCCATGCGCTCGGCGCCGGTCTCCGCGAGCAGCGGCCGCAGCACCGCCATCCCGCCCTTCATGGCGTTGGCGGCGAGCAGGACCTCGGGGACGAACAGGATGCCGTCGCGGAAGTCGATGCCGACGATGCGCATGCCCTCGACCAGCGCTTCGTTCAAGACCTTGTCCGGGCCCCAGCCCCGCTCGAGCAGGATGTTCGTCCCTTCGATGATCTCTTCGGCGAGGCCGTCGTAGAGGTCGTCATGCATCTGACGGACGAGCTCGTCGTCCGTCAACTCGGAGAGAACGATCTCCTGGTCGTCGGTCATGCTGTAACTCCGTTCCGCATCGTGGAACCGTGCTGTATCGTGAGAGATGATACGGCGAACGGAGACGATGGGCAATGGCAGGCGTGCAGTCGATCGAGCGAGCCTTCGCGGTGCTGCGTACGGTGTCGCGTCGGCCCCTCGGCCTGACCGAGATCGCCGAGCGCACGCGACTGCCGAAAAGCACCGTGGCCCGGCTGCTGGGGACGCTCCAGGACGTCGGGGCGGTACGGCGTCAGGACGAATCGCGATGGACGCTCGGGCCGTTCGTGGCGGGGCTCGCCGGCGGCGCCTCCGAGGAGGTCTCGCTCGCCGCGGTGGCCGAGCCCCATCTGGCCGAGCTCGTCGAGTTCTTCGGCGAGGACACCGGGCTTGCGCTCCCCGACGGTCACGAGGTCCGGTACGTGCTGCAGCTCGAGTCGGGGAATGAGGTCCAGGTGCGCGACTGGACCGGGACTCGCGCCCCGATGCACACGACGCCGTCTGGTCTCGTCCTGCTGGCGGAGTGGCCGGTCGAGGCTCTCGAGGCGTTTGCGGCGCGCGGCCTGGTGCGGCTGACGCCCCGGACGATCGGTGACAAGGACGCGCTCCTGGCTCGACTGGCCCTGGTGCGCGCAGCGGGACATGCCTGGGGCCGCGAGGAGTACGCCGCGGGCATCACATCGGTGGCCGCCCCCGTACGGGACGCTCGTGGACGGACCGTGGCGGCCATCCATGTCCACGGCCCGACGTACCGGTTTCCGCCCGACGGTACGGATGACGACGTTGCGACGAGGGTCGTCGCAGCGGCGCAGGCGATTGCCGCCTGACGGCGGCGCCTCGTCTAGCCCGGATCGTTCATCTGGCGTGATCGCGGGGCGCCTGTCCGGGTGGTCAGGACGTGTGGGGAAGGGACAGTGCAGGCGGGGGCCTTTACGGTTCCTTCCCCACACGGAGCGCACCGCCCGGGTGCAGGCCCGTGATGCTCTTCGGCGGGCCGGAGCCCGGGCGGGGAGCGGCCTGGCCAGCCGGACGGGAGGCAACGCCCGCGCCAGATGAACGATCCGGGCTAGCGTCCCGCCATGCACGATGTCGACGGAGCTCGCCGGCTCGTCCTGCCCCGGTCGCTGGCGATCGTGGGTGCGTCGCCGGCGCGCGCCGAGACGATCGAGGGTGCGCGTCGGGGGGGAATCCCGGTGTACGGCGTGCATCCGACCCGCGAGGAGGCGGTGGGGGTTCCCTGCCGACCGAGTGTGTCGGAGCTTCCCGAGCTACCCGAGGTGGCGATGTTGCTGGTCGGCCACGGTCGCGTCGAGGCCGCCTTCGAGGACGCCGCCGCCGCAGGGGTGAGATCGTTCATCGTTCCGGGGCTCGGTGCCGAGGCCGGCGAGGAGGGAAGGGAGATCGCAGCACGGATGGCGTCGCGTGCACGGTCACTCGGGGCGTCCGTCCTCGGCCCGAATTGCATGGGCGTGGCGGTCCCCGGGGGTTCGTCGTTCTACATCGGCACCGTGACCGACGCTGTGATCAGCGGTCATGTCTCGGTGGTTGCCCAGTCCGGTTCGATCGCCGACGGGCTGCTTGCACTGGGGCCGAGGGTGGGCTTCCGCTGCATCGTCTCGTCCGGCGGGGAGGCTGTGACCGACACCGCCGACTTCCTCGCCTTCCTCGCGGGAGACGACGAGACGCGCGCGATCGGGCTCTTTCTGGAGACCGTCCGCAGACCCGGCGCGTTCGCGGCGGCGCTCGGCCTCTGCTCCGAGGCGGGCAAGCCGGTCGTGTGCCTCAAGGTCGGGCGCTCGCAGGCAGCGACCCGTGTCGCCCTCGCACACACGGGGGCGCTCGTCGGCTCCGGGCAAGCGTTCTCCGCGCTGCTTCGTGCGTACGGCGCGATCGAGGTGGACGACTTCCCGCTGTTCGTGGAGACGCTCGAGGTGCTCGGACGGCGGCGCCGTCTCCGAGGGGGACGCGCAGCCGCAGTGTCCGAGTCGGGCGGCGAGGCCGGCCTGCTGGCCGACGTCGCCGAGAGTGCCGGTCTGCCGTTTCCGCAGTTCTCGGATCGGCTGGTCGAGCAGCTGCAGTCGGCCTTTCCGCGCTTCCAGGCACCGACCAACCCCCTCGATGCCTGGGCCATCGACGAAGCTGAGCGCGTCTACCCCGGCTCCTTCTCGCTGCTCGCGGCGTCGGACGAGTTCGACGCGCTGCTCGCCCAGGTCGACCTCAGCCGCTTCCGCGGCGAGCGCGATCAGGTGTGGTGCGAGACGATCGTCCAGGCCCTCGCCGACGCGGTCGAGGGCAGCGATCTCTACGGGGCCGTCGTAACGACGCACACGACTGATCCGCCGGCGTGGGCGGTCGAACTGGCGCGCGAGCGCGATCTCGCGCTCCTTCGCGGGCCTGGCGTCGCCTGCCGGGCACTGGCCGCTGTAGCGACGTGGGCGCCCCGCGTGCCGCCGACGCTGGACGGCGCCCGGGTGGCCATCGACGATCTGTCCCGACCCGGCGCGCTGCCCGAACGTGAATCGTCGGAACTGCTGGCGCGCTACGGGCTTCCCTTCGCACGGCAACTCCGTGCGGCGACGCCGGAGGAGGCCGGGCAGGCGGCTGTCGACTTGGGCGGCACGGTGGTCGTGAAGGCGGACGGACCCGCGCACAAGGCGCGGGGAGGCGGCGTCGTCACAGGTGTTGCCGACCCAGCCGGTGCGGCGGCCGCGGCCCGGCGGATCGGCACGTCGGTCGTGGTGGCCGAGCACATCGAACGGCTCCCGGGAACCCCCGAGGTCATGGTCGGGATGACACGTGACTCGCAGTTCGGCCCGGTGCTCGTTGTCGGGCGTGGCGGAGTGGAGGTGGAGGAGCTCGGGCGGGTCGAGGCCTGCCTCGGCCCGGTGGCGAGGGACACGGCCCTCGGCCTGCTCGAGGCGGCCGGGCTGCCGGTCGACCCGGCCCTGGCGGAGTTCGTCGTGGCCCTCGGCAGACTTGCCGTGGAGCATCCTGACGTGCTCGAGGCCGAGACGAACCCGGTTCTGCTCACGGCGCACGGGCCGGTTGCGGTCGACGCTCTCGTAGTGTTCGCCTCGTGACTCTCCGCTTCCTCGATCGCGCCGCGGTGGCGAGCGCGCTGCCGTCGCTCCCCGAGCAGATCGACCTGGTCGAGCGCACCTATCGGGAGATGGCGCGAGGGCAGGTGGAGCTGCCTCCGAAGATCGGCGTTCATCCCCGCCGGGACGCGTTCCTCCACGCCATGCCCGCGTACCTCGCCGCGCACGACATCGTGGCGATGAAGTGGGTCTCCGGGTTCCCGGAGAACCCGGGGCGCGGGCTGCCCTACATCTCGGGCCTGATCCTGATCAACGACGCAGAGACCGGCGTCCCGCTGGCGGTGCTGGACGCTGCGGAGATCACGGCTGCGCGGACGGCGGCCGCCTCGGGCGTGTGCGTGCGCCACTGGGCTCCGGAAGGATGGAGCCGGGCGGCGATCCTGGGCTGCGGCGAGCAGGGGCGCTATCACGCAGCGGTGTTGCGCGCGCTGCGCCCCGACTGCGAGATTCGTGCCTTCGACCCGGTGCCCGAACGGGCCGCCGCGCTGTGCGTCGGGGCTCTCGTGCACGACACACCACGGAGTGCCTGCGACGGTGCCGAGGTGATCGTCACGGCCGGGCCGATCGTGCTCGATGCTCCGCGCCCGCTGGATGCCTCGTGGCTGGCCGAGGAGCAACTCCTGCTCCCGATCGACTTCGACTTCTACGTCGCGCCCGACGCCGTCGCGGCCTGTGAGCTGTCGCTCACGGATCATGTCGCCCAGTTCGAGGAGTACCGTGGCCACGGGCACTTCCGTGGTTGGCCGGTTCCCTCGCTGAGCGTCGGAGAGGCACTGGAGCGGGGGTTGGCGGGCGGCCGCGTGATCGCCACCAACCTCGGCGTGGGAGCGCTCGACGCCGCTTTCGCGGGCGACGTGCTCGCCCGCGTGGGGCCGTGAGCGCCGCCGCTGCCGTCGTCACGGCGCTGCGGCCGGGCTTCCATCGCGTCACGCATCCGCTGCCGTTCGCCCTGAATCACGTGCATTGCTACGCGATTGCCGGTGAGGGCGGGTGGACGCTGATCGACGCCGGTCTCGGCGATGCGGCCGCACGTGAGCGGTGGGCGGGTGCGCTCCAGGAGCTCGGCGGCGGCCCCGTCGAGCGGCTGGTGCTGACGCACTTCCACCCCGACCACGTCGGGGCCGGCGCGGCGCTCGCAGAGCTCGTACACCCGCGCGAGATCGTCCAGGGCAGACTCGACGCAGCGCATTGCCGCGTGGCGTGGAGCCGACCGGTGGACACGGAGCTCGAGGCGCACATGCGGGCGAACGGCATGCCCGAGGAGGCGCTGGCCGCCGTGATGGTGGAGCGAACGCGGATGCCGATCTTCCCGGCCACGCCGACGCGGCTGGTCGAGGAGGGTGATCTGCTGGATCTGGGCGAGGAGACGTTCAGCGTGCTGGTGCTGCCCGGCCACGCCGACGGGCACATCGCCCTTCATGGCACGACGAGCGGGGTGTTGCTGGCGGGTGACGTCCTGCTCGACCCGATCACGCCGAACATCGGCCGCTGGTCGGACGGCGAGGAGGATCCGCTCGGCAGTTACCTGCAGACGCTCGATCGCCTGGAGGCGCTGGCGCCTTCCGTCGCCTACGCCGGTCACCAGCGTGTGATCGAGGACGTCCCGGGCCGGGCCAGGGCGGTGCGGGAGCACCACGGTGTTCGGCTGCGGCACACGGCCGACGCGGTCGCGGCGGGGGCACGGACCGCCTACGCGGTGGCGCGGGTCATCTGGGGTGACGCCCTCGGGCCGCACGAGATCCGCTTCGGGGTGGTCGAGGCGTTGGCGCACCTCGTCCGCCTCGAACGGCAAGGAGTCGTGCACCGTGCCGGCGGGGTCTGGGAGCCTGCGGGGAGCTGAGCCCGTTCAGGCATCTCCCCGCTCGACGGCCTCCACCAGCAGTGTCGCCACGTCGGCCACGCGCATCGTCTCGCTACGTCCCTTGACCCCGTCGTCGAGCATGATCGTGCAGTAGGGACAGGCCACTGCGAGGGTCTCCGCGCCCGTCTCCGCGGCCTGGCGGACGCGTTCCTCGTTGATCTGGGAGCCGCGCTCCTCCATCCACATGTGCGCGCCGCCGGCGCCGCAGCAGAATGTGTTCAGGCCCGAGTTGGCCATCTCCAGCGGCTTGCCGATGCGGGAGACGAGCTCGCGGGGTGCCTCGCGGACGTCGTTGTGGCGGGCCAGGTAGCAGGAGTCGTGGTACGTGATCGTGCCCGTGCCCACCACAGGCTGCAGCCGCCCGTCTTGCACGAGGTCGGCCAGCAGCTCGGTGTGGTGCACGACCTCGTACCTGCCCCCGAAGTCGCCGTACTCGTTGGCGAGCGTGTTGAAGCAGTGCGGGCAGCTGGCCACGATCTTGGTGACGCCGGCGCCGTGGAGCGTCGCGATGTTCTGGCCGGCCAAGGCCTGGAAGGTGTACTCGTTCCCGGCCCGGCGAGCCGGGTCGCCGGTGCAGCTTTCGCGGGGGCCGAGGATGGCGAAGTCGACGCCCGCCTTCTGCAGCAGCTTCGCCGTGGAGATGGCACCGGCCCGCGCGCGGTCGTCGTAGGCTGGGGCGCAGCCCACCCAGTACAGGACCTCGGGGGCCGGGTCGCCGGGCTCGAGCACGCGCACTCCGAGATCGGCTGCCCAGTCGCTGCGCTCGGTCTGCGGCTTGCCCCACGGATTGGACGAGCGCTCGACGTCTCGCAGCATCGTGCCGGCATCCGCCGGAAAGCTCGATTCCATCATCACGAGGTGGCGGCGCAGGTCGACGATGTGGTCGACGTGCTCGATCGAGACCGGGCAGGCTTGGACACAGGCCCCGCAGGTCACGCAGTCCCAGACGACGTCGGCGCTCACGGCGTTCGGCACGAGCGGCGTCGGCTCGAAGGGCGTGCCACCGTTCGCGGCGGCCAGCACGCGCGGCCCCTCGGCCAGGAGGTGGTCGCGGAGCCCCATCACGAGCAGCTTCGGCGACAGCTCCTTGCCCGTCGCGAACGCGGGGCACACGTCCTGGCAGCGGCCGCACTCCGTGCAGGACACGGTGTCGAGCATCTGCTTCCACGTCAGGTCGGCAACCGTGCCCGATCCGAAGCGCAGCTCGGTCTCGTCCTCGGAGTCGAAGTACAGCGGCTCCAGGCGGCCTCGTTTCTCGGTCCGTCCGAAGAAGACGTTGATCGCAGCCGTCGCGATGTGCAGGTGCTTGGAGCGGGGGAGATAGGTGAGGAAGAAGAGGATGATCAGGAGGTGCCCCCAGACGAAGCCGCGCTCCAGCGCCTCGGTGACGGTGCCGGTGCCGAACAGCCCGGAGAGCGCCTCTGAGACCGGCGACCAGTCGGCGGGCCATTCGTTGAGCGCCAGGGAGATGCGGCTCGCGTGCCACAGGAGCAGGGTGCTCGCGATACCCGCGATCAGCGCGAGGATGAGGTCGGCCTCGCCGAGGTGGCTGCCGTCGAAGCGGCGTGGACGTTGCACCTTGCGGATCCAGAACGCGGTGGCGACGCCGGAGAGCACGAGGACCGCGAAGACGTCGACGAGCAACGCGAACCAACCCTGATGACCGAGCCACGGGATCGTCGTCTCGCGGTCGACGGTGCCGAGCACGGCGAGGAAGATCGTGGGAAAGAGGACGAGGAAGCCCCAGAAGATGAACGCGTGCATCAGTCCGGGCACCAGCCGTTGCAAGAGCTTGCGCTGACCGAGGACGATCGTTGCCTCGTTCCGCACCCGCTTGGGCCAGGCTCCGGTGCGATCGGAGGGCTTGCCCGAACGTACGAGGCGGTACAGGAGCAGCGCTCGCCGGGCTGCGAGGGTGGCGGCGCCGGCGGCCAGGGCGGCCAGCACCAGACCGGAGACGAGGTTGGCGATCACGAGGCGCTCCGGCTCACCCGCCGCGTACCCGCCTGATCTCGGCACTGAGCGCGGGGATCACCTCGTGGAGGTCGCCGATCACCCCGTAGTCGGCGGTCGCGAAGATCGGCGCATCGGGGTCGGTGTTGACCGCGATGATCGTCTTCGCGCCCTTGCACCCGGCCATGTGCTGCGTGGCGCCGGAGATGCCGCAGGCGAGGTAGACGTCTGGTGCGATCTTCGTGCCGGTCTGCCCGACCTGGTCGGTGTGTTGGCGCCAGCCTGCGATCGTCACCGCCCGCGAGCAGCCGACGGCACCTCCGAGCAGAGACGCCAGCTCCTCTGCTCCGGCGAAGCCCTCGGGTGACCCGGCCCCGCGCCCACAGGAGACGACGAGCTTGGCGTCGGCCAGCGTGACCCCGCCGGCGGCCGCGCTGACCCGCTCCACGACGCGGATCAGCCGGTCGCTCGTACCGAGCGACGGCGAGAACACCGAGACAGCCGGCTCGGGCCCGCCCACCTCGACCGCCTGCACTGCGTGGGCGGCAACGGTGAACAGTCCCGGGGAGCCCGTCAGCTCGGCCTCCTCGAGCAGGCTGCCACCCCACCGCACCCGGCTCACGGTGAACGGCCCGCAGCCCGCGATCGCCACGCAGTTCGCGGAGAACGGTTGTTCGAGCTTCGCGGCCACGTGGGCCAGCACCTCGTTCGCCCGCTCCGTGCCGCCGGCCAGCACCGCGGCCACGCCGAGCGCCACCGCCTGCTCGACGAGGGCCTGGGCGATTGCCGCCGGAGCGTACGCCGAGAACACCTCGCCTTCGGCCACGTGCACCTCTGCGACGCCGTGCGCGCCGAGCCCGCTGGGCGCGTTCCCGGCGACGAGTGCGTGAACGGCAGCCCCCGCGGCCAGGTCGCGGGCCACGGTGAGGGCCTGCAAGGACGTCTCCTCGACAGCGCCGTCGGTGCCCAGCTCGAGGTAGGCGAGCACGCCGGCCATCACACCACTCCCAGCTTCTGCAGCGTCTCCACGACGGCCGTGGCCGCATCCGGGCCGTGACCCAGGATCTCCGCCTGCTTGCGCTCGCCCGCCGGGACGACGAGCCGCTGCTTGCGCAGGCGCGCCTCTCCCCGTGCGGGCTGCGAGAGGTCGACAGGCTTGCGTTGTGCGCGCAGCCGGCCCGGCACCGAGGGGTAGCGCGGGAAGTTCAACCCCTCCTTGACCGTGACCACGGCGGGCAGCGGCAACAGGAACACATCTCGTCCGCCGGCCACCTCTTGTTCGCAGCGCGCGTGACCGCCGTCGACGGCGATACCTTTGAGGCCCGTGGCGACGGGGCGATCCAGGGCGTAGGCGATGCGGATCCCGACCTGGTAGTTGCCGCTGTCCGCTGACTCGTTGCCGAAGAAGAGCAGATCGAAGGGGCCGTGCGCCGCCTCGTCGGCTCGGATCGCCTCGAGGATGGCCGCTGCTGTCGACTCCGGGTCCCACTCCACCTCGTCCGTCTCGAGGTGGATGGCGCGGTCGATGCCGAGGGCCATTGCGTCACGTAGCTGCTCTACCGTCTCGGCCGGGCCCAGGGCGAGCACGACGGACTCGCCGCCGTTGGCCTCGACCAGGCGAACGGCCTCCTCGACCCCGCATTCCTCGTGCGGCGAGATGGTGAAGCCGAGGTGCCGGGTCTCGATCGCCTGGGCGTCCTCGGTGAGCACGATGCGCCCACCCGTCAGTGGGACCCTCTTGACGCAGGCGAGGACCCTCATGAGCGGATCCTCGCGTTCTCGGGATCGAACACGCCGGCCGCTCCGGCGATCGCCACCGTCACCGGGTAGCACTCGTTCATGTACTCGACTGCCAGCTCCTGCGAGCCGGCCACCGCATGCTCCGGCGGCAGGTAGCCCAGGAGCAGGTACGTGCCGACCGAGGGCCCCGCGCCTGCGCTGGTGACGTAGGAGCGCCGCCCCTTGCGGTCGGTGAGCGGGGTGCCGTCTCGGAGCGTGATCGGCTCACGGCCGAGCGGGTAGCGCTGGACGCCGGCGGTCGACGTGTGGTCGTCCACGGTGAGGGTGCAGAGGACCGCGGCCGGCTCCTCCTCGCGGTGGCGGAGGTGCGCCTCCTTGCCCACGAAGGCCTCGTCCTTCACCTTCGGCCGCTGCATCCCGGCCTCGACCACGCTGTACTCGGTCTCCAGCTCCGCGCCGTAGGCGCGGTAGGACTTCTCGAGGCGGCCGGTGGTGCCGTACACGCCGATGCCGCACGCCGTGAGCGAAGAGGGCTGCCCGGCCTCCCACAGCACGTCCCACAGCCGGGCGCCCTGCTCGATCGGCACATACAGCTCCCAGCCGAGGTCACCGACGTACGAGATGCGGGAGGCGAGCACGAGCTGCGAGCCGATCTCGAGCTCGCGGCAGCGGCCGAACGGAAAGCCCTCGTTGGACACGTCGTCGCGGGTGACCGAGGCGAGGATGTCGCGCGCCCGCGGGCCCCACAATCCGATCGTCGTCCACGCCGTCGTCACGTCGACCAGGCTCGCCGACCCGTCTCGAGGGAGCAGGTCGCTGAACCACTTGCGGTCGGCCATCCCATGTGCGCCGCCGGTGACGATACGGAACGAGTCATCGCCCAGCCGCATGATCGTGAGGTCGGACTTGAACCCTCCGCCCTGTCCCAGCACGGGCGTGTAGACGACGCGGCCCACCGGCACGTCCATCTGCGCGAGCACCGCGTGCTGCAGCATCGCGAGCGCGCCCGCACCTTGCACGTCGAAGACGGCGAAGGCGGAGAGATCGAAGATCCCGGCGTGCTCGCGCATGGCGAGATGCTCTGCGTTGATGATCGGCGACCACCAGCGCGCGTCCCACTCCGCCTCGCGCCGGGCGACGCCGTACTTCTCCACGAGTGGCGCGTTCGCCTCGTACCACTGCGGCCGCTCCCAGCCGGCGGCCTCGTAGAAGACCGCGCCCAGCGCCTGCTCGCGCTCGTGCATGGGGGAGATGCGCAAACCGCGGTCGCTCGACCACTGCTCGGCCGGGTGCACGATCCCGTATGTCTTGGGGAAGGCCTCGAAGGTACGCGCGCGGACGTGGCGCCGTGTCTTCTGGTGCGCGTGGAAACGGCTGATGTCCGAGGTGTGGAGGTCGATGTGCGACTCGCCGTCGACCATCCACTCGGCCAGGGATGTGCCGACGCCGGGTCCTTCCTTGACCCACACGGCCGCGGCCGACCACAGGCCTTTCACCTCGGGGGTCTCGCCGAGCAGCGGCATCCCATCCGGCGTGAGTGAGATGAGACCGTTGATCGCGTACTTCACGCCGACGGACTCGTCGCCGACGATCTCGGGCATCAGGTCGAGCGCATCCTGCATCTGCGCGTCGAAGTCCGCCTGCGTGAACGGGAACTCGGTGGGGGAGAGCGCCGCCTCCTCGACCGACGGGATCTCTTCCGGGTCGTGCTGGATCGAGCGGTGCGCGTAGGAGCCGATCTCCAGGCCCACGCCATCCTGACGCTCGTACATGAACACGTCCATGTCGCGGACGATGGGGAACTCGATGGCGCGCGTGCACTTCTCGAAGCGCGGCACCGGGCCGACGTCGATCATCTGGTGCACCATCGGCACGAGCGGGACGTGGGCACCGGCCATCCGAGCCAGCAACGGGCTCCACACGCCGCAGGCGATGACCACGACCTCGGCCTCGACGGTCCCACGGGAGGTATGCACACGGCGGATGCGGCCGTGCTCGACGTCCATGCCGGAGACCTCTGTGTTGGCGAACACCGTCAGCGCACCGGAGTCGACCGCGCTCTCCCGCATCATCGTGCCCGCCCGCAAGGAGTCGACGACGCCCACGCCCGGGGTGTAGAAGCCGCCGAGCAGGATCGACTCGTCGACGAAGGGGACGAGCTGCTTGATCTCCGCCGGGGTGACGAGCGACACCGGCTCGATGCCCCAGGCCTTGGCCGAGGCCATGCGTCGCCGCAACTCCTCCAGGCGCTCCTCGGTGCGCGCGACCTCGATGCCACCGCACTCCGTGTAGACGCCGAGCTCACGGTACTGCCGGGAGCTCTCGACCGTGAGCTGCGTCATCTCCTTGGAGTGGTCGACGAGGAAGATGAAGTTGGAGGCGTGCCCGGTGGAGCCGCCGGGGTTGGGCAGCGGCCCCTTGTCGATCAGCAGCACATCCGTCCAGCCGAGACGCGTGAGGTGGTAGGCGAGGCTGTTGCCGACGATGCCGCAGCCGATGATCACGGCCTTGGCGCGGGCGGGGAAGCTCATGACGGGTCTCCTTGGTGTCGTTGCAGCATCGCTGTTATCAGTTTAGAGAACGGACCGGACGGCGGTGTCGAAGCCCTCGACGTGCCGGCGCATGGCCGCTTCCGCGCGCTGCCCGTCGCCGGCGGCGATCGCCTCGAGGATGGCCTGGTGCTCGCCCACCGCGTCGCCGAGCACGGGGATGCGGTCGAGGGCGAGGAACCAGATGCGCAGCGCGAGCACGTAGTACCCGCCGAGCGTGGACTCGATGAACTGGTTGTGGGTGGCTGCGTAGACGTGACGGTGGACGCGCTGGTCGAGCTCGATCAGCGCGCGCTGGCCGGCGCCGCCTCGTGCCCGGCCGAGCTCGCCGAGCAGGGCCTGCGTGACGGTGCGATCCTCCCCAGTCGAGCGCTCGGCGGCCAGGCGGGCGGCCTGGCCCTCGAGCACGAGGCGCGCCTCCGTGAGCGCAGTGAGGTCTCCGGCGTCCACCGCCGACACGAGCATGCCGCGACGCGGGTACACCTCGACCAGGCCCTCCCGGGCCAGTGCCCGCAGCGCCTCGCGGATCGGGGTGCGCCCGAGGCCGAGCCGGTCGATCAGCTCCTTCTCGTCCACGACCGAGCCCGGAGGCAGCTCCAGCGTCACGATCAGCTCGCGCAGCCGGTAGTACGCGTGGTCGGAGAGCAGGCTCGCGTCCTCTGCCTCCGGCTGCAGCAGGTGAACAGCGGACACGCTCATATGCAAAAGATATATCAGATCGATTCTGATACGGCCGGACTTCGGGGTGGACACGGTTTCGCGGTCCTTCCTCGGACTCGCGCGGCCGCCCGTCCCGGCAGTGGATCAGGCTTCGGCGTTGGACATCTGATCCAGGTCATCCGCTGATGGGCGACCACCGCGCATCCTTCGGAAGAAGCCGCTGGGAATCGCGTCGTGCAGCAAACCGAGCATCCGCTCCACCTCGGAGACGCTCTCCTTCGAGAAGTCCAGCATCACGCCGAAGCGGTCGCGGGCATGGTCGATGGCGTCGAGCGCGTGCGCCTCCATCATGTCGGTGACGCTCGGGTCAGTCCCGCCGCGTAGCATGGGGCGCGCGCGGCTGGCTGTCAACGGCGGTCACCGGGCCCCGCTGGCCAGCCCCTTCACCCCGCCGAACCCGAGCGGCGCCCGTAGCGGCGTCTCCGTCGGGAACGCCGCCGTCTCCGGGTGCAGGTCGTAGCCACCGCCGTGCACGCACTCGCGGGTGCCGTAGTTCGTCCCCTGCACCGGCAGCAGGGCCGTCATCGCCCGCGCCACCAGCTCACCTTCTTCCGCCGGGGCACCGAGTGAGACCGCGGTGAAGGCGAGCGCCTGCGCCGCGTAGCAGTTGGTGGCCTTCTCGTCCTTGACGCCGGCGTTGTGGTAGGCCTCGTGGGCCAGCGTGTGCAGCGCGAAGATCGTGTCACGCGTCTTCTTCCCGCATCCGAGGACGCCGCGCCAGGCCTCGGCTGCGCCGAGATCGAGCGTACGCAGGCAGTCGAGCTCGGGATGCCGAGCCTGACCCGTGAAAGCGGCGAGGCGGTCACAGGTCTGATGGATGAGGAAGAACTGCGCCTCTGGGACGCCGTCGGCGCCGTAGCGCACCTCGCCGTGGCGTACCTGCGGATCGATCAGCGCCGCCCAGAAGCTCTGGCAGCGTGCCTCGACCTGCCGTCCGGCGACGAGGCTCGCCACCGGCTCGAGGCGTCTCTCGGTGCGAGTGTCGTCGACCCACTGCCACACGACGAGCGCCACCGGGATGGCGAGCACGATCCCCAGGAGCTTCATCTCCCCGCTATCGGCCGCCCGGGGCCGCGGCGTTACCTCAAGGCCGCAATGACGACGTGTCCACGACCTCGAAGGCCGAGCCCGGCACGTCGTGCAGCGTGTGCAGCGCATCGTTCGACCAGCGGGGATCGGGCGCACCGGACACGTACCAGCTGGAGCCGTTGTCGGCGAGGATCATCCCGTATGCCTTCAACCCCGCCAGCACGATGCGCGCCTGCCGCGGAAAGCCGGCGACGGGGAAGTCCGCCTTCAGCCGCACACGCAGTCCCATGGGCGGCAGCGAGGGGTCGTCGCTGTCGCTCGCGAAGTGCCGGGCCGGCCAGAGGTAGGCGCGCCGCGTACGCGGCGCGGTGAAGCGGAGTGCATGCGTGATGCGGCCACGCGCCACGTCGTCGAAGCGGGCCAGGCCGGGCAGGATCGGGAGACCGGCTGCGTCGGCCGACGTCCAGCCGGCGGGCCGCACGCGGTTCGTGCGGAGATTCCACGTTGCCCCGGAGCCCGCCGTCCAGCGCCCGCCGCTGCTGCGTAGCGCGAACAGCTCGTACAGGCGGCAGGCGTCGCGATCGACCAGGATGGCGTGCCGGTCGCCGTCGGCCTGCGGGCCACCCTCGATGCGCACGTTGGAAGGGATCGGGTAACGGACGCGGTCGGACTCGCCGGCGTACTCGAACGTCACGCGCGATCGCGCCGTCCGCCGGTCGACCACGGTCACGGGTATCCCGATCGGGCCGCCTTCCCAGAGACCCGATCCGAAGTCCGCGTGCACGTGCTCGTCCAAACCGATCGACGCCACGAGCGTCGCCGAGTCCGCCGCCACGGGCAGCCGGTCGACGCGGCGGTTCCAGACGTTGTCCGCCGGGAAGACCGAACAACCGGCAACCCGCGGGCCCGCTGCCGCCACGGCCGCCGCGTCGCGGCCACCCCCCAGCACCGCGCCGCAGGCGGCCAGCGCGACCGTGGCCATGACGGCGACCCGCACGGTCACGCCCTCCGCTTCGACTCGGTTCCGGCGAGCGGAGGCGGGGTCGCCTTCGGATACCGCGCGCGCACCTCGTCGATGAACGCAGCCGCCTGGTCGGCGAGTGCACGGTCGTGGATCTCGAGCACGTTCTCCGCGTTCCGCTCACCGGAACGCGAGAAGTTGAAGGAGCCGATGAAGACGACGTCGTCGGCCACGATCACCTTCGCGTGCATGAAGTCGTGCTTGCTGTCCGGCGTCCAGGGGATCGACCGCTTCCCAGAGAAGTCGCCGCCGGAGACGATCGCGTGCAGCAGCGGGATCTTCCAGGCGCTGACCCCGTTCGTCCGCCACTGGTGGAAGACCTGGTCGACCTGCGTGTCGTCGATCACACCGGCCACCTGGCACCGCCTCTCCCCGATCACCTCCACGAGGGTGGCCAGGATCGGCCCCGCGGTGAGCACGGGTGACGCGATGCGGATGCGCCTGCGCGCCTTGCCCAGGTACTTGGCCACGCGGTGTGAGAGCGAATCCCCGAACTCCGGACAGAACCAGGGGCGGATCATGATCCCGTCGGCCTCCACCGGGCGTGGCTGCGCACCCGTTCCCTCGACCACTCCTGTCGTCCACAGCTCCTCGAACGTCACCGCGAACGCCTGCGCGAGCGGGGGCGCGTCGAGCACGCGCACGATCACGTTCTCCTGGTACGTCCATGAGTCATCCGTCCAGTTGGTCGATCCGGTCCACACGTCCCGCCCGTCGCGGACGACGTACTTGTGGTGCATGAGGTCGGGGACTCCGGCGATGCCACGGGTCTGCACCGGGAGTGCCTCGAGCGCATCGGGCGACATCTCCGGTGGTGGTGGCACGGGGATCGGCCCGGGATGGTCGACGTTGTAGAGGATGCGGACGTTGACGCCGCGCTCGTGCGCGGCCAGCAGCGCGGCCAGCACCGGCTTGCCGGCCTCCGTCTCGAAGCGCACGTCGTACAGGGCGAGATCGAGCGTCTGGCGTGCGTCCGCCAGGAAGGCGGCGACGTACTCGGCGACCTCGATCGGGCTCTGGCCCTCCTCGGTCAGGGTCTGCAGCTCGAGACGCACCGGGTTACCCGGTCTGTGCGCGCTTCGCAGCCTTGTGCGCGCGCTTCATCTCCTGGTACGTGGCCAGCGCTTCCGCCGAGTCCACATCGCCGAGCGTGGGATGACCGGGGACGAGCCCCTCGGCCGCCTGCACACCGAAGCGCTTGGCCAGCACGGAACCGAGGGCCGTCACCTTCATCGGCCCGAAGCCGGGAAGCGACGCGAGCCGCTGGCGCAGCTCGTCGGCATCCGCCGCCTCGGTCCAGACCCGCGCAGCGTCTCCGCCGTGCTCGTCCACGATCGTCTGGCAGAGATCCTGCACGCGCGTTGCCATCGCGCCGGGGAAGCGGTGGATGGCCGGCTTCTCGCGGAAGACCTCGAGCAGCCGGTCCGGATCGGTCTGCGCGATCGCCCTCGCGTCGAGCGTCCCGAGTCGCTGCTGCAGCTTGAGCGGGCCGGCGAAGGCGCTCTGCACCGTGACCTGTTGATCGAGTGCGAACCCGATCACGAGAGCGAGCGGCTCCCTGGCGAGCAGCGCATCGGCCTCCGGATCTCCGGTGAAGTGGAGCGCGTCCGGCATGCCCCGATCGTACTCGAACAATGGTCGGGGCCCCGAAGCCGGGGGCCCCGACCACCGCTCAGGACGTCTAGCGCGCGATGGAGAGCCGCATGACAACCCGCGCCGTCGAGCCCGCCGCATCCGCCGCCTGGAAGGTCACCCGGAACTTGCCGGAGGCCTTCGGTTTCCCGCTCACCAACCCGCTCGACGGGTTGAGCGCGAGACCTGCAGGGAGCGTGCCTTCCGCCACCGCCCAGGTCACGGGCGCCTTGCCGCCCGTCTGGCCGAGCTGCAGGCGGAACGCCTTGCCGACCTTCGCGCCCTTCACCTTCGCCGGTTTCACGATGGCGAGGGGGGAGATCACGTTGAGCGTGAGCGTCTTCTCGCCCGACCGCCGGAAAGGCTCCTCGACGCGGATGACCGCGGTCTTCGAGTCGACTCCGAGCGGCGTGCCGCTGATCTTCCCGAACTCGTCGTCGTGCGTCAGCGTGAGCCCGGCGGGAAGCGTGCCCTGCTTGATCGACCAGACGACGCGGACACCTCTCGCATAGTTGGTCGGCTTGAGGATCACCTCGTAGGGCTCACCCGGGCGCGCGGTGGGGAGCGACTCGTTCGCGATCGCCAGGTCGGGGAGCACCTCCATGAAGAACTGCCCCTGCGACTGATCCGAGAGGCACGTGAGCGAGTCGTCGACCGCTGCGTAGAACTCGAAGTTGCCCGCCGCGGTGGGGGTGCCGCGCAGGAAGCCGTCCGTCGTGATCGTCAGACCCGGCGGCACGGTTCCGGAGGAGTACGAGTAGCGGTACGGAACGCAGCCCTCTTCCGACTCGAACGCGAACACGAACGGTGTGCCGACTTCCCCGTCGGGGATGTCCACTTCCTGGTTGATGTCGAGCGCGTAGGCGGCTGACGCGAACACGGCGGCGAGCACCGCGATCAGGGAAACGACGATCTTCGGGCGCATTCAGGCTCCTCATTTCGGGGACGTTGAGCCCTCCTGGGGAGGGTGAGACGGCGCTGTCGATGATAAACGCCCGCCCGGTCGCTCGTCGAGACCCGGGTACCCTGGTTGCGTGAGCGTCACGGACGCGGGCCTCGCGGTTCTCTCTCCCGAGACACGGGCATGGTTCCGGCGCGCCTTTGCCACGCCCACCCCGGCCCAGGAGCAAGCCTGGCCCGTGATCGCCTCCGGACGCGATGTGCTCGTCCAGGCGCCGACAGGATCGGGCAAGACCCTGGCTGCCTTCCTGATCGGCATCGACCGACTCAACGCCGAGCCGGGCGGCGGCTTGAGGCTGCTCTACGTCTCCCCGCTGAAGGCCCTCAACTACGACATCGAGCGCAACCTCCGCGGGCCGCTGGCGGGCCTCCGCTCCGAGCTTCGTGTCGGCGTCCGCACCGGGGACACGTCGCAGAAGGAGAGGCGGGAGATGCAGCGCGTCCCCCCCGACATCCTCATCACCACGCCCGAGTCCCTGTTTCTTCTTCTCACCTCCCAGGGTCGGGAGATGCTGGGGACGGTCGAGACGCTGATTCTCGACGAGGTTCACGCCGTGGCCGGCACGAAACGCGGGGCCCATCTGGCACTTTCCCTGGAACGGCTCGCCGCGCTCCTCGACCATCCGCTGCAGCGCATCGGGCTGAGCGCGACGCAGCGGCCCCTGGAGGAGATCGGCCGCTTCGTGGCCGGCACCGGTCGCCCAATCGAGCTCGTCGACGCGGGCGTGCGCAAGAAGCTGGATCTCGAGGTGGTCGTGCCGCTGGAGGACATGCGCGAGCCGGGCGGCAGCCCCGCACCGGCTCAGCCGGTGCCCGGCGACGACATGGTCATGGCATCCGGCTACGAGGCGACCACCCGGTCGATCTGGCCGTCGATCTACCCGGCGCTGCTCGATCTCGTCCGCGCGCATCGCTCGACCATCGTCTTCGTCAACAGTCGCCGCCTGTCGGAACGGCTGGCGCTCCGGCTCAACGAGCTGGCCGGGGAGGAGCTGGCACGGGCTCACCACGGATCACTGGCCCGCGAACAGCGCGTGCTCGTGGAGGAAGAGCTGAAGGCGGGGCGGCTGCCCTGCCTGGTGGCCACCTCGAGCCTCGAGCTCGGCATCGACATGGGTGCCGTCGACCTCGTCATCCAGGTCGAGAGCCCCAAGTCCGTGGCCCGGGGGCTGCAGCGGGTCGGCCGCGCCGGCCACGATCTCGGCGCCGTCTCCAAGGGCCGCATCTTCCCCAAGTTCCGGGCCGACCTGCTCGAATGCGCGGTCGTGGCCAAGGCCATGCGCGAAGGGGCGATCGAGGAAACCCGGATCCCACGGAATCCACTCGACGTGCTGGCCCAGCAGATCGTGGCGATCGTCGCCGACGTCGAGGTTGCGGTGGACGACCTGCACGCCCTCGTCCGCCGTGCCTACCCCTTCGCCGACCTCTCGCGCAACCAGCTCGAGAACGTGCTGGACATGCTCGCCGGCCGCTATCCGTCCGACGAGTTCGCCGAGCTGCGCCCGCGCATCGTGTGGTACCGCGCGCAGGGGACGATCCGCGGGCGCGCCGGAGCGCAGCGGCTTGCCGTCACCAACGCGGGCACCATCCCCGACCGCGGGCTCTTCGGTGTCTTCCAGGTCGGCGGCGGTGGGCGGGTCGGCGAGCTGGACGAGGAGATGGTGTACGAGGCGCGCGAGGGGCAGACGTTTCTGCTCGGCGCCTCCACCTGGCGGATCGAGGAGATCACCCGCGACCGTGTGCTCGTCTCCCCGGCACCCGGCGTCCCGGGTGCAGTCCCCTTCTGGAAGGGAGAGGGGGTGGGCCGCCCGTACGAGCTCGGCGAGAAGGTCGGCCGGGCCTCGCGCGAGATCGTGGGACTGGGCGAGCGGAAGGCGCTGGACACGCTGCGCGACGACTACCACCTCGACCCCCTGGCCGCCCGCAACCTGTTCACCTTCCTCTCCGACCAGCAGCAGGCGACCGGCGTCGTCCCCTCCGACCGGGCAGTGGTCGTGGAGCGCTTCCGCGACGAGATCGGCGACTGGCGGGTCTGCCTGCTGACACCGTTCGGCGGGCGGGTGCATGCCCCCTGGGCCATGGCCTTGCAGGCGAGGTTGCGCGACTCGCTCGGGCTCGAGGCGCAGGCGATCTGGTCGGACGACGGCATCGCGCTGCATCTTCCGGATGCCGACGTGGCGCCGAGCTTCGCCGACCTGGCCATCGCTCCGGGCGAGCTGGAGGACGTGGTGGTGGCGGAAGTGGGGCAGACGGCGCTCTTCGGTTCGCGCTTCCGCGAGAACGCTGCGCGCGCCCTGCTCATCCCGCGGCGCCGGCCGGGGCAGCGCACCCCTCTCTGGCAGCAGCGGCTGAAGGCCCAGTCGCTGCTCGAGGTCGCGCGCCGCTACGGCTCCTTCCCGATCGTGCTCGAGACGTACCGTGAATGCCTCCAGGACGTCTTCGACCTTCCGGCGCTGCGCGGCCTGCTCACCGGCCTCGCGAACCGCACGATCGACCTCGTCGAGGTTGAGACCCAATCCGCCTCCCCGATGGCCTCCTCATTGCTCTTCGACTACATCGCCACGTACATGTACGAAGACGACACACCTGCCGCGGAACGCCGCGCCCAGGCGTTGGCTCTCGACCGCGACCTCCTGCGCGAGCTGCTCGGCGCCGAGGAGCTCCGCGAGCTGCTCGACCCCGACGCCTTCGCCGAGGTCGCTGCTTCCCTACGACCGGAGCCACGCGACGGCGACGAGCTGCACGATCTCCTGCGCCGCACCGGCGGGCTGCTCCCCTCGGAGGCCGATCCGGTGTTCGCCGAGCTGCTGGTAGGCCAACGACGGGCCTTCCGAGTCGATGTCGGCGGGACGTCGCTCCTGGTCGCCACGGAGGATGCGGGGCTCGTCCGCGACGCGCTCGGCGCGATGCCGCCGAGCGGTCTCCCGGACAGCTTCCTCACGGCAGTCGACTCCGCGCTGGCGGCGCTCCTGCTCAGGCACGCCCGCTCCTCGCTGCCCTTCACGACGGCCGAGGTGGCAAACCGGTTCGGGCTGCCGGTGCCGCTCGCGGTGCGCGAGCTGGCCGCTCTCGAGACGGCGGAACTGCTGATCCGTGGCGAGCTCCGCCCCGGCGGCACGGAACGCGAATGGTGCGATCCCACCGTCCTGCAGCGGTTGCGGCGGGCCTCGCTGGCCCGCCTGCGCCGCGAGGTCGAGCCAACGGCGCAGACCGCGCTCGGTCGCTTCCTCCCCTCCTGGCACGGCATCGACCGCCGCGCCACTCTCCGTGAGGCGCTCGTGCCGCTTCAGGGTCTGGCCCTGCCGGTGTCCTTGTGGGAGACGGAGGTGCTGCCGCGCCGGGTCCCCGGGTATGCGGCAGTGCACCTCGATGCGCTGTGCGCGACCGGCGAGCTCGTGTGGGTCGGGGCTGGGCTCGACCGGGTCGCCCTCTACTTCCGTGAGGACGTCGCCACGCTGGGGCCGCCGGCGCGCTCGACACCGGTGGAGGGCCACGCGGTGGAGGCAATGCGCCGTGTGCTCGCACGGAGCGCGGAGTTCTGGCCGGATCTCCTGCAGGCGTCCGAGCTCGAAGGCGAGACTGCGCTCGCCGCGCTGTGGGAGCTCGTGTGGGCGGGTGAGGTCACCAATGACGCCTGGGCGCCGCTTCGGGCCGAGCGCCGCTACGGCGTACCCAAGACCGTGCGCCGTCCCCGCCGCTTTTCCCGCTCTCGCTTGAGCACCCAGTCCGCGACCGCGGGCCGCTGGGCGCTCACGGCCAGGCTCTTCGCCGGGGAGACAGAGCGGCGGTCGCTGGCCGAGCTCATGCTCGAGCGACACGGCATCGTCACGCGCGACGGCGTCCGCAGCGAGGGCGTGGCGGGAGGCTATGGCGCCGTGTACGGGGAGCTGCGGGCCCTGGAGACGATCGGCCTCTGCCGTCGGGGATACTTCGTGGAGGGTCTCGGTGGCGCGCAGTTCGCGCTGCCCGGAGCGGTCGAGCGCCTGCGTGAGCAGCGCACGGACGGGGACGTTCTTGTGCTGGCGGCGGCCGACCCGGCGCAGCCTTACGGCGCTGCGCTCCCCTGGCCGAAGCGCTCGGGCGCCCGAGCTGCGCGGGTGGCCGGCGCCCATGTCGTGTTGCTCGACGGAGATTGCGTGCTCTTCGTCGAGCGCGGTGGACGGACGATGGTGCCCCTCCGCGACCCCGACCCCGAATGGCTTTCGCTCGCCTTCGGTGCCCTGGCGGAGTGGGTGCGCGCGGGGCACGCCGCCCGGCTCGCGGTAGAGCGCTTCGACGGGACCCCCGTCGTGGACACGGAGATCCTCGCCCTGCTGGTCGGAGCCGGGTTCATCGCCGGCCCCAGACGGGCAGTGATGCGTCCGCGCTGACAGCAGGTGCGCCGCGTGCTTCCGATCTCCTGTCTCCGTCTGACGCGATGAGGCGTTCGGTGGCAGGCGGCCGACCGCAACACGCCGTCTACCGCCGGTCGGGTCGACCGTGCCCGCGCTGCGACGGCCGCGTCGATGTCGTGGGAGTGGGTGACGGCGCACGCCGCGTCTACTGGTGCCCTGGCTGCCAGCGGATCTGAGCCGCCGCGGCAGGCCTGAAACGAGGATTCGGTGGGCGCGAGGCGTACCGGTGGACATGCCCGCAGGTTCGGCTCCCTTCACCCACGCTATCCGCTCGTTCACGCTCGGCGCGTTCGCCTACCTCCTCCGTGAGCTCGAAGCGGAGGGTGGTCAGCTGCCGTTCGCCTTCGAGGAGCACGGGCAGCGCTCCGGCCCCACGCTGTACGAGTATCGCCCTCTGGTGCGCCGCTTCGTCGAGGATCGCGCCGATCGGCTGAGGGTGCGCGAGGACGCGCTCATCGCGCTCGAGGAACTCCGCCGCGAGCCCGCGGCAGCGATCTACGCCCGCGCCCACGCCGGCCGCCAGCTGCGCGAGGACGAGGCGCTGTTCCGCACCGTCCTGCTCGATCTCGTGGTACGCACGGCCGAGGCCTGCGGCGGGTTCGACTGGCAGGACGATGCGTACGAAGCAGCCTACGCCGATCTCGCTCGTTCGCTGTTCGGGGAGCGGCGCACCTATGTCGCCGTGGCACCGCTCGTCGGGCTCTCGGTGGGCGTTGCGCAGGATCTTGCCCCGGGCCTGCGCCTGCGGCCCGCCGCCGACGCCGAGCTCGCACGACACTGGCCGGAAGCGAGCGGGCTGCTTCCCCACGGTTTCGGGCGGGAGCCCGACCGGTACTGCGTCGTCGACCTGCGCTCCGCCCTGGCTGCACGTGAGGACGTGCCGGACGCGCCGGCAGAGATGGCGGACGTCGTCTCCGCGCTCCGGCTGGCCACGGGAGCCCCGGTGGCGGCCGGCCCGGTCCTCTTCGAGACGCTGGACGGCAGGCCGTTCGGGATCAGGCCGGTGCTGCCGATCGCAGCGACCCAGCCGCCCGGCGAGCCGTCGCGGCTCGACTCCTTTCGCGGCGCCGTCGCTGCCGATCTGCTTGGACGTCTTGGGCTCGCCGACGCCGACCCGCCGCTGGCCGAGGCGCTCGACCGGTGGGAGCTCTCGCTGTTCCAGCAGGAGCCATTCCGCTCCGAGCAGCTACGAGCGTCACTGGAGACGCTGTTCGGGTCCACCTGGGCGCTACGGGCGGCGGTCCTGCTCGAGGACGAGCCGGTTGCCCGCTCGGCGCTCCACGCCTCGCTGGCGACGCTCGGCTCGGGCGAGCCGGCCGACCGGGCAGTCACGGACGCCGTGCGACGCGCCCTCGCGGAGGTCTTGCGCAGCGGCGCGCGAGACCGGCTGGTGCGCCGTCTCGACGAAGCGCTGCTCGGCGGTCGCGAGGCGTCCGCGCACGGCCCCAGCTCCCGCTGACCGTCGCACTTCTGGCACGAAGTCGGCGCAAAGTCGCCACAGTTCCCTGCGTACCCTCGGGTCATGGAGGAGGCACGCAGCGTGATCGAGCGTCTCGACAGGATCGAGTCGATGCGAGAGTCGGACGCGGGCCCGACTGAGCTTCTCGACGAGCTGCGCGGCCTCCTCCACGAGGCCGAGAGGTGGGCGAGACGCGAAGGAGGTGACAGGGGCGAGGCGGCCGTGAATCACCTCCGGACGGCACTCGCGCATGACATCATCAACGTGTGATCGTGCATTGGGACGAGGTCGAAGGCGTTCGGCGCGAGCGGGGGCACATCGCGGCGACCTGGGCCGACCTGGCGGCGGACAACTCGAGCGCCGCGGGCTTGCAACGGATCGCCATCGACCCTGGGAAGTGGGCCACACCACTCCACCTGGAGGGCGCCGAGGAGGAGATCTTCTACATCCTCGAGGGGTCGGGCGTGTCGGTGCAGACCACCGGCGGAGACGAAGAGGCGTACACGGTGGGTGCAGGGGACTGTCTCGTGCACCTTGCCCTGGAGCATGCGCACACGTTGCAGGCGGGCCAGGACGGGCTCGAGGTGCTCGCCTTCGGCATGCGAACGTACGCAGCCAACACGCTGTTGCCGCGGGCGGGTGTCTCCTGGCTCGGCCCCACCTGGGTGCTGCAGGGAGCGCCGGAGGATCACCCCTGGGCCCGGGAGGCAGCAGTTGGCGCACCGACGGTGGGAGAGATCTCGCCGCGCCCGACGCGCATCGTGAACAGCGATGCCCTCGAATGGTTCTCCCGCGCCGGCGCCACGGTCTCGCGGCGAGGCTGCGACCTCGGACGCGCCGCCGGGTCGGTGCGAACAGGATTGAAGCTGTACGAGGTCGACCCCGGCAAGCGGCTCAACGCGCCGCACGCCCATTCTGCAGAAGAGGAGATCTTCGTCGTCCTCTCCGGGAATGGAGAGGTGGAGCTCTGGCCGCACCCGAGGGCCGCTGCTGAGCCGGACCGGTTCCCGGGCGAGCTCGAGCGGTTCCCGATCCGTGGGGGCAGTGTCGTCTGCAGCCGGGCCGGGACCGGTCGGCCCGTCGGCCTCGTGGCCGGCGACGCCGGTCTGCGCGTGCTCGCCTACGGCACGCGTGACCCGAACGACATCGCCTTCTACCCCCGCTCGGGCAAGGTCATGCTGCGTGGCGTCGGTGTGATCGCCCGATTCGAGCAGCTGAGCTACTGGGACGGCGAGGATTGACGTCGACGGCGCACCTTCTGCGAGCGGGGAAGGAAAGGGCGGTGCGGCGGTGAAAGCGACACCGTCATGGGTCTCATTCGCCTCCTGCCTCGCCACGCTCGCCCCGCGCCCGACGCGCACCCGGCGGCCGACCTCGACGTCGACCTCGACCGCGTGGCGCTCGAGCGCGACGTGGACGACGTCGATCTGCCGCCGCTCCAGCCGGCTCCGGCCGGAGACCCCTCGCCGAGCGTCGACGAGGCGCCGGTGTCCGGCGCGGTGCCGTCCGTGAAGACCGCAAAGTCGGCCCCCGCAGCAACCAGGGTGATCGTGTTCGCCAATCAGAAGGGGGGCGTCGCGAAGACCACCACGACGCTGAATCTCGGGGTCTCGTTGCACGAGATGGGCTACCGCGTGCTGCTTGTCGATCTCGATCCGCAGGGCAACCTGACGATGAGTCAGGGCTTGAACCCGGACGTGATCGAGAAGTCGATGTTCGACGTGCTCGTCCGCCGCATCCCCATTTCCGAGGTGATCGAGCACATCGAGGTCGACCTCGCCGTCTCCTCCATCGACCTGGCCGGCGCCGAGCTGGCGCTGGCCTCGCTGATCGGCCGCGAGCGCGCGCTCGAGAAGGCGCTGCTCGAGGTGCGCGACCAGTACGACTACATCCTGATCGACACCCCGCCCTCGCTTGGGCTGCTCACGATCAACGCCTTCGTCGTCTCCACCGGTGTGATTGTCCCTGTGCAGTGCGAGTACCTCTCGCTGCGCGGGCTCGTCCAGCTCGAGAATACGCTGGCCATGGTGCGCGAGAACCTCAACCCTCACGTCGCCGTGATCGGCATCGTCCCGACCATGTACGACGGTCGCACGCTGCACTCGCGCGAGGCGATCGAGATCCTGGAGGAGAACTTCGGCGAGCTCGTCTACAAGACGCGGATCCGCAAGACCGTGCGCTACGCGGAGGCCCCGGTGAAGGGGAATTCCGTACTCAAGTACGACCCGACGGGGGCGGCGGCCGAGGCCTACCGGCAGCTCGCCCGGGAGATCGTGGCCAAGGAGGGGGACCGTGGCGCGCAATCGCGCGAGCATGCGTGAGGGGCCGCTGGCAGAGCTCTTCCGCGCAACTGAGGCAGCGAACCGCACGGCCGGCGGCGCCGAGCCCAAGCCTGACCCACCCGCCGAGCACGATCCTCAGCAGACGCTGATCGTCGAGCCTGGTGCGACGGATGAGGCGCCAGCCACGGTCGAGCCTGCCCGCACGCCTGCGTCCTCGCCGGCCGACCCGGCTCCCGTCGCTCCCGTAGCGCCGATCGAGGCGACGGTCGAGCACGTCTACGACTTCGACAGCATGGAGGACGCCGCCGCCGCCGAGTCGGCCGAAACCGTCATCGAGCACCCCGCCCCAGCACCGCGCGCCAGGGCGAAGAAGGCGCCCGAGCCGCTGCTGGTCGACCCGGTCGACCTGTCTGTCCCCGAGGTTGTCGAGGCGCCGCTTCCCGTCGTCGCGCCGTACGAGCCGCCGGCGAGCCGCTTCATCGCGCCCCTCCCGGAAAGCGCTCCGCGTCTCAACGTCGCCCACTCCGGTGAGCTTGGCTCCTACCTCGCCGTGATCAAGGTCGTCGGTGTCGGCGGCGGCGGTCTCAACGCCGTCAATCGCATGATCGACGCGGGCATCGCCCAGGTGGATTTTGTCGCCGTCAACACCGACATGCAGCAGCTCGAACTGTGCGACGCACCGGTCAAGATCCACATCGGAGAGGCGCTGACCCACGGTCTCGGCTCGGGCGCCGACCCGGTCACGGGTCGTGCCGCGGCGGAGGAGACCTACGACCAGATTCGCGCCGCGCTACGCGGCAGCGACATGGTCTTCGTCACCGCCGGCGAAGGTGGCGGCACGGGCACGGGCGCTGCGCCTGTCGTGGCGCGGATCGCGCGCGAGCTCGGTGCGCTCACGGTCGGCATCGTCACCACGCCGTTCCGCTTCGAGGGGACGCGCCGCAAGGCGGCGGCCGAGTCCGGGGTGGAGACGCTCCGCTCCGAGTGTGACACGCTGATCGTGATCCCCAACGACCGTCTGCTCGAGGTGCTCGACCGTTCGACCTCGATGCTCGACGCGTTCCGGATCGCCGACGACGTGCTGCGGCAAGGCGTCCAGGGCATCTGCGACCTGATCACGATGCCGGGCCTGATCAACCTCGACTTCGCCGACGTTCGCACGGTGATGGCGGACGCCGGCAGCGCGCTGATGGGCATCGGCTTCTCCGAGGCAGGAGAAGATCGTGCTCGCCAGGCCGCCGAGCGCGCGCTCCGCTCCCCGCTGATCGACGCCGAGATCACCGGCGCGCGCGGCATCCTGCTGTCGGTCGCCGGCGGCGAGGATCTGACGCTGCTCGAGGTGAACGAGGCCGCCGAGGTCATTCGCCGCGCCGCCACCGACGACACCAACATCATCTTCGGCGCCACTGTGGACGAGCGGCTCAACGGCCAGGTGTGGGTGACGGTCGTCGCCACCGGGCTCGGCGGCACCCGCCGTCGCGCCTACGCGCCGGTCTTCGCCGAGCCGGCGGTCAGCCACGCCCCGTCGGCGCGCCGCAGCTCAGACGACGCCGAGCTGCCCAGCTTCCTCCGCTAGAACAGCCCGACGAGAACGGTCGCCCCGAAGGCGAATGTCAGCCCTGCGGTCGCGGTCGAGGCGGCCGCCACTCTGGCGACGGGGGTGAGCACCGGCCGGGCCAGCGTGAGAGCACCCATGGCGCCGACGGCGACGGCGACGAGCATCTCGAGCGCTCCGAACGCGACACCGACCGACAGCCCGAGACCGCTCGAAACGCCCTGCGTGCCGAGCGCGAACGCGACGGCAGCACTCGCGAGGCCCGCGTTGCCCGGCGTGATCGGCATGGCCGCAGCGAGCTCGACGGCCACGACCACGACCAGCGCGCCGGCCAGCGGGTTGTCGATGCCGAAGGCCATCAGCACGAACACCGAGCCGGCGACCTTGCACGAGATGCTGACGAGATCACAGAAGGCGACCGCAGCGAGCTTGCGGGGAGCGCGTGAGAGCTCCCGGAAGGCGTCGAAGACGTGCGCGCAGCGCGCCTTGAGATCGATCCGGCGTGAGAACCAGGCACCGGCTGCGGCAAGGGCGATGACGAGCCCGACGAGCGCGAGTGGCCACACCGGCACCGCGCCGATCGCGGCCGCGATCGCCACGAGGATCCCGAACCACACCTGCCGCGCGGCGCCAACGGCGCCGGCAGCGCCGGCCACCTGCCAGTGCGCACCGCGTCCCTCGACGATCCGGGCGAACAGCGTGACGCGCGCCGCGCTACCCATATGGGCCGGGCAGAGTGCGTTGCCGCCCGAGCCGACCGCGTAGCGCGCGAACGCGTCGCCGCGGCCGGTCGTGGTGCCGCAGGCTGAAAGAGCCTCGCGCCAGGCGAAGCTCGAGAAGGTGTGCATGAGGGCGAAGGCGAGCCCCGCCGCCCACAGCCACGCAGCCTGAGCTTCGCCGAGACCGTCGAGCGCCGCCTGGAAGCGGTCGCCGAGCAGACCGGGCGTGGCGAGAGCGACGATCAAGGCCGTCGTAGAGATGGCGCCCGCGAGGGCGTGACGTGATCTCAAGAGGGAATGCATGTGCCGCCCGTCCGTGGTCGTTAGGAAGTACCGCCGCTCCTCGCATTGAATGACCCGGATGAGGGCGCGCGCCCCCCGGAAGGGGGAACCTGACTACGCTCTTGCGGGTGATTGGGGCGGTTGCAGCAGGCCACCCGGCCTCGGCCGCGGCGGGCGCGCAGATCCTTTGGAGCGGCGGCAACGCCGTCGATGCGGCAGTGGCGGCGGCGCTCGCGGCCTTCGTGGCGGAGGGGCCGCTGTCCGGGCCGTGTGGCGGGGGCTTCATCCTCGTGCGGCCATCCGGAGCCGATCCGGTGTTCCTGGACTGCTTCTTCGCCGTGCCGGAGTCGCCGCGCGGGGAGATGGAGGAGCTGCTGATCGACTTCGCGGACGCCTCGGCGCAGGTGTTCCACGTGGGACCCGAGTCGGTTGCAGTACCGGGCCTGGTGCAGGGGTTGGAAGACGTGCATCGCCGCTTCGGCCGCCTCGCCTGGGAGACGCTTTTCACGCCCGCGCTCGAGCTGGCGCGTGCGGGCGTCGAGATCGGCGAGGCG
Organism: uncultured Actinomycetes bacterium; assembly: GCA_963738505.1. Lineage (GTDB taxonomy): Bacteria > Actinomycetota > Thermoleophilia > Gaiellales > Gaiellaceae > Gaiella. The sequence continues at coordinate 429,448 of CAVTWR010000021.1, forward strand.
CAGGCGTTCCTGCTCTCCCTGCTCGCTCCCCTGCTGACCCGTGATCCGGTCGGCGCCGAGATCTACGGCACACCCGGTCGGCTGCAGACCGCCGTTCTCGCCCCGGCTCTCCAGGCACTTCGCGATCGTGGTGCCGCCGCTCTGCCCGGCCTGCTCCCTGAGCTCGCGGGCGATCTCGCCGGCTACAGCGTCGTCGAGCGATCTGCGCTGCGCTTCCCGTTCTGCGGGCTCGAGCTGTGGACGGCACCGCCACCGTCGATCGGCGGCGGTGTGATCCGCACGGTACTCGCGGCGCTCGAGGGCGCCGGCTCGGACGATGGCGTCGTCCAGGCCATCGTCGACGGGTACGCCGGGCACTCCGGAACGCCGCGCGTCACCGGGACGACACACGTCTCGGTGATCGACGCCGAGGGGATGGCGATCGGGATCTCCTCGACCCTCGGCTCGGGCTCAGGGGTCTTCTGTAACGGCTTCGAGCTGAACAACATGCTCGGCGAGCTGGACGTGATCGGTGACACGCCGCGCGCGCCCGGGGAGCGGCTCCCGAGCATGATGGCGCCGACGCTCGCGCTCGAGGGTGATGTTCCCCGGCTCGTCCTGGGCAGCGCCGGCTCCGTGCGCCTGGCGGGTGCGATCGCCCAAGTTGCGTGGCGCGTGCTCGGACTGGGCTGGGGGGTGGGGGAGGCGATCGAGGCGCCACGCGTGCACGCGGACCCAGGTGTCGTGCATCTTGAAGGCGGCTGGCCGGGCGCTGCGCCGCGGGAGGGTGAGGTCGTGCGCTGGGGCGGACGCAACCTGTTCTTCGGCGGTGTCTCCGCGGTCGAGACGCGCCTCGATCACACGCTCGCCGCCGCGGGCGACCCGCGCCGCGGCGGCGCCGGAGTGGTCACATGACCGTTGTGCGTCCAGCAGAGCCGCACGACGCGGCCGCGCTCGCCCGTCTGGCCTCCGAGGTCGGCTCCGAGCCTGAAGGCTGGCTGCTCCTGCCCGCCGAGCGCAGCGCGTGGGACGAGCGCCGCTACCTCCGCTCCGTTCGCCGTCACCCGGATGCTGCGGTCTTCCTGGCCGAGGATGGCGACCTCGTCGTCGGCCGCCTCTCGCTCGGGCGCGACCCCCACCCGGCCTCCCATCATGTCGCCGATCTCGGTCTCCTCGTCGCCGCCTCCCACCGCCGCCGGGGCATCGGCCGCCTGCTCCTGGACCAGGCCGTCGCGTGGGCCCGCGAGTCCGGCGTGGCCAAGCTCGAGCTGCACGTCTTCCCGTGGAACACCGCCGCCATCGCCCTGTACGAGGCCTACGGGTTCGTCCACGAAGGCGTCCGCCTGGCCCACTACCGCCGGGGCGACACCGAAGTCGACGCGGTGCTGATGGCCTACTTCGTCAGCTGAGGCCGCCCGGAGGTTGGTTGCCGGATCGGTTGGTTGGGAGGGTGGCAGCCTGGGGTTGGACGGCCTCCGAGCCCGTGCTCCGCCGACCGCGGCGCGCCAAGGACGTGAGAGGGTGCGGAAGGTGGAGCGGGTCCCGTCAGGGCCTCGCGAGGTGTTCGGCGGATGTTGCGGTCGTCGAGCCGCCCGGGGCGAACTTCTTGTGAGGCCTTGAGCCTGGATGCCCCGCTTGGCGCGGGCGGTGCATCCTGCCAGGCCCGCCAGGGCGCTACCGGGTGGTGCGCTCCGCGCACGGACAGCGTCGCACAGGCAACCAGCCTGCCCGAAGCTGTCCGCGCACGTCCTGACGACCCTGGCAGGCGCCGCGCGATCACGCCAAGCGGTGGATCCAGGCTGAAGGGTCCCCACCCCCCTGCGGGCAGCTCTTCGCCGCGCAGGCTCGTCACGGATGACGCCCGAGCCGATCGCGTGGTCGTAGGACCTCTTGAGTGCGTGACGGCGCGAGGCGGCCTCACCGACTCCGATCCGGGCCAACGCTCATGCTGGCCGCGCAGCTGCCGATAGCACCTCCATGCGGCTCCTCCTTCCGGCCACGCTCGCCCGGCTGGTCGACGCGTTCCGGTGGCGTCCGGACGCGCTCCAGCTCGAAGCGGCTTTCATCAGGCGCGACTGACCCGCGGCCTGGAGGCTCGCCGATCGAGCAGGTGGCGTGCGCGGTACGCTCCGCACGCATGCGCAGCTCGGTTGCCTGGGGTTCGCGGGCCTTCGCCCTCGTCGCGCTGGCGGCGTTCCTCGGCGCGGTCTTCTACGGGATCGGCTCGCCACTGCTTGAAGGTGACGACGCCGCCACGCCTGCGTCGCCTGCCGCGCCACCAGCTGCCTCGCCCAACCCGACACCTCCTGCGCAGGCTGCGGTGAAGACGCTGCCGCTCGAGCTCGATGCGGTCGGCGGGTTCGACCCGGAAGGGGACGGCAGCGAGAACGACGTGCAGGCCGTGAACGCCGTCGACGGAGACCGGCGAAGCGGTTGGAAGACCGAGAACTACCGCCAGTTCTTCAAGTCCGGGATCGGGCTGCTGCTCGATGCCGGCCGTCCCGTGCGGCTTACCCGCGTGACCATCCGCTCCTCCACGCCGGGGTTCCTCGTCGAGATCCGCGTCGGCGACGCCGAGACGGGCCCGTTTCGCAGCGCGTCCGCGATCGTGCCGGTCAACCGGCTGGTCACGAACGTTCGCGCCCGTGGCAACCGCGGCCGCTACGTGGTGCTCTGGCTGAGCGGCTTCAAGGAGGGCTCGGTCGCGATCGAGGAAGTGAGCGCTATCCGGCGCGCCTGAGGCCCGGCGTCGAAACCCCTCGCCACGGGTAAGCGTGCTCAGCCCCGGCCGGCGGCAGCGTTCGCTCCATCCATCGCGAAAGACGCGCGCCGACGCTTTGCAACACCGTGTTGCAAAGTGTGGTGTGCGCTTCTGGCGTGCGTTGTCCGAATCGAGACGACGCCGATGGTGCGAATCGAGCGAGGGTCGCACCTCGGTCGGGTGCCATCAGGAGCGGGCAGTACCATGGCCCTCCCGTGAGTGCCCCGTTCGTCCACCTGCACGTCCACTCCGAGTTCTCCATCCTGGACGGTGCCTGCCGGATCGAGGATCTCGCGGCCAAAGCCGCGAGCCTGGAGATGCCCGCGGTCGGCCTCACCGACCATGGATCTCTGGCCGGCGCGGTCGACCTGTACCAGGCGGCCCGCAAGCAGGGCATCCGGCCTGTGATCGGCTGCGAGGTCTACGTCGTCGACGACCGCCACAAGCAGCACAAGGGTCACGCGCACCTGACGCTGCTCGCCGCCGACACCCGCGGGTACGGCAACCTCGTCAAGCTCAGCTCGCTCGGCTACCTGGAGGGCTACTACTACCGCCCGCGCGTCGACTGGGAGCTGCTGGAACGACACGCACCCGGTCTGATCGCGCTCTCCGGCTGCCTCTCCGGCCGCGTCTCGCGCGCGCTCTCCGAGCACCGCACGAACGACGCGGAGACCGAGCTCGACCGGCTGGAACAGATCTTCGGGCGCGACAACACCTACGTCGAGCTGCAAAACGCCGGGCTCGAGGTGCAGCAGCAGCTCGTTCCGCAGCTTGCCGCCCTTGCCGCGAAACGGCACCTTCCGCTCGTCGCTACCGGGGACGTCCACTACCTGAACGCCGAGGACGCGGCCAGCCACGACGCCCTGCTTTGCATCCAGTCCGGCGACTCGCTGAAGAACCCGAACCGCTGGCGCTTCGAGACGAACGAGTTCTACTTCAAGAACCCGGCGGAGATGGCCCTCGACTTCCCCGGCCACGAGGAGGCGATGCGCCGCTCCCTGGAGGTGGCCGAGCGCTGCAACGTGGAGATCGAGCTCGGCAACATCCTGCTGCCGCGGTTCCCGCTACCGGAGGGCGAGGACGCCTTCGAGCACCTGGTTGCCCTCTGCGAGGCGGGGTTGCAGCGACGCTACGACCGCGTCACCCCCGAGCTCACGGAGCGGATGCAGTTCGAGCTGAAGACGATCCGCGAGATGGGCTTCGCCGACTACTTCCTGATCGTCTCCGACTTCGTCGGCTTCGCCAGGCGCGACGGCGTCAAGGTCGGCCCGGGCCGCGGCTCCGCCGCCGGCTCGCTCGTCTCCTACTGCCTCGAGATCACCGACATCGACCCGATCCGCTACGACCTCCTGTTCGAGCGCTTCCTGAACCCCGGCCGCAAGTCGATGCCGGACATCGACATCGACTTCGCCGTCGAGGGCCGCGAGCGCGTGATCAACTACGTGACCGAGAAGTACGGCCGCGACCGTGTCGCCCAGATCATCACGTTCTCCACCATGGCCGCCCGCGCCGCGATCCGCGACGCAGGCCGTGTGCTGGAGGTGCCCTATGGCACCGTCGACCGCATCGCCAAGATGGTCCCGGAAGGGCCGGGGCAGACGCTCGAGGAGTCGCTCAAGCCCGGCTCCGAGCTGCGCCAGGCCGTCGACGCCGATCCCGTCGCGAAGGAGATCATCGACCTGGCGCGGCCGCTGGAGGGTCTGACCCGCGCGGACTCGATCCACGCCGCCGGCGTCGTGATCGGCGCGGATTCGCTGATCGAGAGCGTGCCGCTGCAGCAGAAGGGGGTGGACGCGGAAATCGTCACCCAGTTCGCGATGGGCAACGTGGAGAAGCTCGGCCTCCTGAAGATGGACTTCCTGGGCCTGCGCAACCTCGACGTCATCGCTACGGCCGAACGGCTGATCGGCGGCGGCCTCGACGTGGCGCGGATCGGGCTCGACGACCGGCTCACCTACGAGATGCTCGCGCGCGGGGACTCCACGGGCGTCTTCCAGTTCGAATCGTCGGGCATGCGCGAGGCGCTACGCCAGGTGCGGCCCACCGAGTTCGAGGACCTGATCGCGCTCGTCGCGCTCTACCGGCCTGGCCCGATGCAGTACATCCCCACCTACGCCGCGCGCAAGAACGGCAAGGAGTCGGTGACGTTCGCCGACGAGCGCCTGCGGGCGATCACCGGCACCACGTACGGCATCGCGCTCTACCAGGAGCAGACGATGGAGATCGCCAAGTCGCTCGGCGGCTTCTCGCCCGCCGAAGCAGACGACCTGCGCAAGGCGATCGGCAAGAAGATCCACGAGCTGATGGCCTCGCTCAAGGGCAAGTTCATCGAGGGCTGTCTCGCCAACAATGTGACGCAGGCGGTGGCCACCCAACTCTGGGAGGACACCGAGAAGTCGCAGGACTACTCGTTCAACAAGTCGCACGCCGCCTGCTACGCGCTCATCGCCTACCAGACCGCCTGGCTCAAGGCCCACCATCCCTGCGAGTACATGGCTGCCCTCATCTCCTCGGTGATGAACACCAAGGACCGCGTGCCCTTCTACGTCAACTCCTGCCACGAGCTGGGGATCGAGGTGCTGCCGCCCGATGTCAACACCTCCGATGTGGACTTCGCGGTCGTCGAAGGCAAGATCCGCTTCGGCTTGAACGCCGTCAAGAACGTGGGGGAGGGCGCCGCGCAGGCGATCGTCCGCGCTCGCCGGGAAGGCGGCTTCACCTCGATCTGGGACTTCACCGAACGTGTCGATCCCCAGGTTGTCAACAAGCGCGCACTGGAGGCGCTCGTCAAGTGCGGTGCGCTCGACTCCACCGGTGCCACCCGCATGGGCCTCGTTGCGGTGATGGAGCAGGCGCTCGGTCACGGACAGAAGCTGGCCGCCGACCGGCTCATGGGACAGGCCTCGATCTTCGACCTAGGCGACGCCACCGAGCAGGCCGACGCCGCCAACACCCGGCACCCGGTGATCCCGGGCGGCGAGTACGAGAAGGCGGAGCTGCTGCGGCTGGAGAAGGAGACGCTTGGTCTCTACGTCTCCGAGCACCCGCTGGACGGGGTGCGAGAACAGCTCCGGCGCAAGACGGACGCGGGCCTGGCAGAGCTGGAGCGCCGCCGCGACGGTGAGGTCGTCACGGTCGGCGGGATCATCTCCGACGTGCGGCACACGACCACGAAGCGGGGCGAGCCGATGGTCTTCCTCATGCTCGACGACCCGACAGGCTCGGTCGAGGCTGTCGTCTTCGCCTCGACCTATCAGACCTCACGCGAGCTGTGTGTCTCCGAGCGCATCGTCATCGTCAAGGGGCGCGTCGACCACAAGCAGGCGGGCGAGACGAAGCTGATCGCGCTCGAGCTGACCGGCTTCGAAGCGGTCCGCGAGCGCCGCGAGGTGCGTGTCGCGATCGACGCCCGCGAGGCGCCGGCGGGCGTCATCGAGGAGCTGGCGCGCCTCGTCCGCGAGTATCCGGGCGAGTCGCCGGTCTACCTCGCCCTGGAGACGTCGGCCGGACCGAAGACCCTCGCGCTCGGACCGGAGTATCGCGTGCAGCCGGACTCGGACTTCCTCGCCGAGGCCAAGGCGCTGCTCGGCGAAGCCGCCATCAACTGAGCCGCGCCGCGAACACGTGCGGGCTCTCCCGCACGGCGCGTGACGGTTCCGGGCGCCGCGCACTGCCTACTGCGACAACCCCATGCGGGCGAAGCCCGCGCGGTTGTAAGACGAGCCTAGGCTCGTCTTACAGCAGGATCTGCAGGGCGAGGTCGACCGGGCAGCCGCGCGCGAGGAGCGCGATGGCTGCGTGCAGGTCGACTTCGGGTGAGGCGGCGATCACGGTGGCGGACTCCATGTCGTAGCCCCCGCGCTCGAGCGATTCGAGCCTCCAGCGCTCGACCTGGTCGAGCGTCACATCGGATTCCGTGATCAGATTGGTGGTCGCCATGTCACTTCCTTCAACGCTCGGCTTTGTCTCTGTATTCGCCGCGGCGTCGTCTTCGGATCTGTTGGTCCTGGTATATCGCGTGTTCGTGACGGATTTGCCGTTGTCGTGTGAACGTTCCGTGAAGAGCTAGGCAGAATCGGGTGGTGACCGCGCTCGCCTCGATCCCGTCGCCGAGCTCCGGAGCGCTCGATCTCCGCCTCGTCACCCTCCACATGTACGGGCTGATGCTGCTCGTGGCGATCGCGCTCGCCACGCTGATCGCCGGCCGGCGTTTCGTGGGCCGTGGCGGCGGTGACTGGGACCTGATCCTGCGGCTGGCGATCTGGGGCGTCGGTTTCGGTGTCGTCGGCGCGCGCGCCTACCACCTGCTCACGAGCTGGAGCGAGGTGCCGGACGAGTGGTGGGGCCCGTTCGCGATCTGGCGCGGTGGCCTCGGGGTGTGGGGTGGCATCGCCGCCGGGTGCATCGCGGGAGCGGTGATCGCCAAGCGCGCCGGTGTCGACGTCGCCCTGCTCGCGAGCTGCCTCGCCCCCGGCCTGCTCGTGGCCCAGGGCGTCGGACGGCTTGGCAACTGGTGGAACCAGGAGCTCTTCGGCAAGCCGACAGATCTCCCCTGGGCGCTCGAGATCTCGCCGGCCAAGGTGTTCGAGGCCGGTTTCCCGGCGGGCACCACCTTCCATCCGACGTTTCTCTACGAGTTGCTGTGGAACCTGTTTTGTGCGGCGTTGCTCGTGTTCGTGATCGAGCGGCGCTTCCGCCCTCGGCCACCGGGCCTGTTCGCGCTCTACGTCGTGCTTTACTGCTTCGGCCGCTTCTGGATCGAGAACCTGCGAATCGACGCGGCGCACGAGATCGCCGGGATGCGCCTGAACGCGTGGGTCTCGCTCGCGGGCATCGTGCTCGGCCTGGTCTGGTTCGTCCGCACGCAGCGCGGGGCCACCGGCCGCCCCAGCCGGCCGCTGCCCCCCTGGTTGCGGCGACCGCGGCGCGCAGGCGCGACCGCCAAGCCTCCGCCGACGATGACCGTGCCCAAGAGCCGCGTCCGGTCGCGTGACTAACGTCCCTGCCGGGACATGACCGATACCGCTCTCGCCGTCCGTGATCTCGAGCTGGACCTCGACGCCTTCGAGGGCCCGTTCGACCTGCTGCTCACGCTCGTCCTCAAGGACCAGCTGCACCCGTCCGAGGTCGACATCGCGGGCATCGTCGTCGCCTTCGTGGAGCGGCTGGCGGTGCAGGAGCGGCTCGATCTCGACGCGTGCGGCGAGTTCCTCGTGCTCGTGGCGGCGCTGCTCGAGCTGAAGGCCCGCCATCTCTTCCCGGAGGAAGAGGAGGAGCTGTCTGAGCTGGAGCCCGAGGAGGCTGCGGAGGAGCTGGCGCGCCGGCTCGCCGAGTACCGCCGCATGAAGGAGGCGGCCGGCTGGCTGCGCGAGCGCCTGGCCGAGGAGGGCCACCGCTTCTTCCGTCTCGGCCCGGCGCCGCTCGCGCCCCGCCCCGAGCGCCGGCTGGGCGACCAGGATCCGCTGTCGCTGGTGGCCGCGCTGCGAGGACTCGCGGTGGAGCCGCCGAAGGTCTCGCTGTCGCACATGGCGCTTCGCTTCCCACCGGTGCAGCAGTTCCTCGAGCGGTTCCGCGCCGTGCTCCGCTCACGCCGCCTGTTCGACTTCGACGGCGAGGTCAGGGGTCTCTCCCGCGTCGAGCAGGCCGTGGCCTTCCTCGCGCTTCTCGAGTTGCGCAAGGGGGGCGAGGTCTCGATCAGCCAGGCCGCCCCGTTCGCGCCCATCCGCGTCGCCCGCTCCGAACACGAAAGGATCCTTCAGTGGACGGAAACCGCCCGCTCCGCCTGATCACCGCGACCCCTGTCGACCAGCTCGCCCGCACGGTGGAGGCGCTGCTCGTCGTCGCGTCGCAGCCACTCTCGCTCCAGGAACTGGCCGAGGCGACCGAGGATGACAGCGAGCGCATCGAGCTGGCGCTGTCCCTGCTTGGCCAGCGCTACGGCGAAGGCCGCAGCGGCATCGTGCTCGAGCATGTGGCCGGCGGCTGGTGCTTCCGTGCCGCCCGCGAGGCCGCCGAGGCATGTGGCCGCCTGTTCGAGCGTCCGGTCGAACGGGGCCTGTCGCAGGCTGCGCTGGAGACGCTCGCCATCGTCGCCTACCTCGGCCCGGTCAGCCGTCCCGAGATCGCGCGCATCCGCGGTGTGGCCGCCGACTCCACGGTTGCGGCCCTGGTCGAGCGCGGCCTGGTCTCCGAGTCCGGCCGTGAGGACGGCCCGGGCGGCGCCGTCCGCTACAAGACGACCCCGTTGTTCGAGCGCGTCTTCGGGCTGGAGTCGCTCGCCGCCCTGCCGCGCCTCGACGACGTCGGCGAGAACACCGCAGCCATCCGTGAGCGGTTGATCACCGTCGCAGACGCGCGCGCCTCCTGACGCGTTCGGCCGTTCGGCCCATTCGCGGTTGCTCGCGATCGCGGATCGGTGGATCCAGGCTGAAAAGCCCCGCTGGACGTTCGTCCTGGAACTCGCAGCTGGAACCAATCGTGGAACCCGCCTCCCGTAGTCTCAGAGGATGAACCCCAGGCGTCGCCTCCATCCGGCCTGGATCGTCGCCGGCGCCACCTTCGTCGTGCTCGTGATGGCGGCCGGGTTCCGCTCCACCGCGGGTGTCCTGCTCGTCCCCCTGCACGACACGTTCGGGTGGAGCCACAGCTCGATCTCGCTCGCGGTCGGGATCAACCTGCTCTGCTACGGCCTGGGCGCACCCTTCGCGGCGGCGCTCGTCGAGCGGTTCGGGATGCGCCGGATGATGCTGCTCGCGCTCGCTGTGATCGCCGTCTCCAGCCTGATCACGGTCGTGATGAACGCCACCTGGCAGCTGTATGTGCTGTGGGGGGTGGTCAACGGGACCGCGACGGGGCTGATCGCGATCCCGCTCGCGGCGATCGTCGCCAACCGCTGGTTCGACGAGCGGCGCGGGCTGGTGATGGGGCTGCTCGGGGCCTCGAACGCGTCGGGTCAGCTCGTCTTCCTGCCCGGCCTGGCCTGGTTGGCGAGCAAGGACTGGCGGTACGCCGCCGCCGCGGTCTCCGTCGTGGCACTCGGGCTCGTCGTCCCCCTCGTGCTCTTCTTCGTGCGCGACCACCCCTCCGATGTGGGCACGAGAGCCTACGGGGCGGAAGCGGACTACGTGCGCCCCGTCTCCACCGGCAATCCGTTCTCCTACGCGCTCCGCACCTTCCGCGAGGTGGCGTTCACCAACACCTTCCTACTGCTCGCCGGCAGCTTCTTCATCTGCGGCCTCACCACCTCCGGGCTGATTCAGACCCACCTGATCCCCGCCGCTCACGATCACGGGATCACCCAGGTCACCGCGGCCGGCCTGCTGGCCCTGATCGGTGTCTTCGACATCGTCGGCTCCACCGCCTCCGGGTACCTCACCGACCGCTTCGATCCGCGCTGGCTCTTGTTCTGGTACTACGGCCTGCGCGGGCTCTCGCTGATCGCGCTGCCCGCCGTGCTCGCCTCCCAGGGGGCAGGGCTCGTCGTGTTCACCGTCTTCTACGGGCTGGACTGGGTGGCGACGGTGCCCCCGACGGTCGCACTCACCCGCGAGCGCTTCGGCGTCGAGAAGACCGGGATCCTCTTCGCCTGGATCTTCGGCGCCCACCAGCTCGGAGCCGCCGTCGCCGCGCAGGGCGGCGGGTGGATCCGCACGAACGCAGGGGACTACGACCTCGCCTTCTACGCCGCCGGCCTGCTCGCGATCGCGGCCGGGATGATGGTCCTGGGCATCCGCCGCCGCGGGCCTGCCGTGCCGGTTCCCGTCCCGGCCTAAGGCCCCTGAACCTGGGATGCTCTCCTCCAACCGCACACCACGAAGGGAGCGAGATGGACGGGATGCTGGAGCAGGGAATCGCCGTACGCAAGGCGGTGCTGGGCGCCGAGTACGTGGAGAGGGCGCTGGCCGGCGCCGACGACTTCACCAGGGACTTCCAGGCCTTTGTCAGCGAGTACTGCTGGGGATCCTGCTGGACGCGCGACGGCTTGCCGCGGCCGACGAGGAGCCTGCTGGTCCTGGCCATCCTCGGCACGCTCGGCCGCATGGAGGAGTTCGCGCTGCACATCCGTGGCGCGCTCCGCAACGACTGCACGATCGAGGAGATCAAGGACACCCTCTTCCACGTGACTGTCTACGCGGGCGTTCCAGCCGGGGTGGAGGCGTTCCGGGTGGCCAGGCGCGTGCTCCAGGAAGAGGGGCTGCTCCCGGCGGCTTGAGGCCTGCGGGATGCTTCAGCGTCCTGCGGTCGAGGCATTGCGCTCCCGCCCGGCTGCACCGGCCACACGGGACAGACCCGAACGTGTCCTCGGCGTCGCGCGTCAGGCGGCGCGGCACTCGCCGCAGGAGCCGTGCACCACGACCTCGTGTGGACCGACGCGGTAGCCGTGGGTGTCGGCGACGCGAACAAGCGCCTTCTCGAGAGTCGTGTCCTCGAATGGGTCGACCCGTCCGCAGTCGTCGCAGACCAGGTGGTGATGGTGATGTCCGTCGGCGGGCAGCGTCTCGTAGCGCGTGACCCCGTCACCGATCAGCACCCGCTGCACGAGGCCGAGTTCTGCGAGCGTGTCGAGGATGCGGTAGACGCTGGCGATACCCACGCGCGAGCCGGTGTCGCGGATGCCGTCGAAGATCTCCTGGGCCGACAGGCAGCAGTCCTGCGCTGCGAGGAAATCGACCACGGTGCGCCGTGCGCCGCCGTTCCGCAAGCCGGCGCCTCGAAGGCCGGCGTGGGCGTGATCGATCCAGGTCAGCGCCGTCATCCCCAAAGATGATAGCGCTTATCATCATGTGGTAGAGTCCCTTCTCCGTGGTTTCGAGAATCGGTCTCTTTATCGCCTGCGTCTGCTCGGCTGTCGGGCTCGCCGGTTGCGGGGAGCCGACTGACGAGCGGCCGCGGGTCGTGGCCGCGTTCTACCCGCTCGCCTACGTCGCATCCGAGCTCACCGGCGAGCCGGGGCGCGTGCTCGACCTGACACCGCCCGGAGCCGAGCCTCACGACGTCGAGCTGGGCTCCTCCCAGGTGACAGCGGTCAGGGATGCGGAACTCGTGCTCTACCTCGGTCGCGGCTTCCAGCCCGGGCTCGAGCAGGTCGTGGCCGAGCGGGACGGCCCGAGCCTGGATCTGCTCTCCGGCCAGCGGCTGCTCAGCGGCGACGGACGCATGGCCGATCCGCACGTGTGGCTCGACCCGACCCGGCTTGCGACCATGGTCACCCGCGTGGGAACCCGACTCGACGCCGCAGGGGCCGCAGCCGGGCTGGCTGCCAGGCTCACCGAGCTCGACCGCGAGTTCCGCGACGGTCTGGCCGACTGCCGGCGCCGCGAGATCGTCACGAGCCACGCCGCCTTCGGCTACCTCGCTGACCGCTACGACCTCCAGCAGGTCGCGCTCGCAGGCATCACACCGGAGAGCGAGCCCAGCCCCGCCGACCTGGCGGCACTGGTCGAGCGGATCGAGGCGATCGGGGCGACGACCATCTTCTTCGAGACACTTGTCTCTCCGCGGCTGGCCGAGACGGTGGCGCGAGAAGTGGGAGTCGAGGCCGCCGTGCTCAATCCGGTGGAGGGACTCACCGACGCCCAGGCCACCGCCGGGGACGACTATTTCTCGCTGATGCGGGACAACCTGACGGCCCTGCGGCGGGCGCTCGAATGCGGCTCCCTGAAGTGATTGGTTCTTCCTGGCACACCATTCGGCAACTGCACGATCCGTCGCGGCGCTCGCGATGGCCGGACGGTGGGCTGAACGCCTTGCGAGGCCCTGAAGGGCCCCGCTCTAGCCTCTCCGGCCGCGATCCTCGCCGGCGGCGAGTCTTCACTACGCAGCGGCGGCTCGCGGCGCAGTGGGTTCCTTCAGGGACTCACAAGCAGTTCGTCCCGGCACTCGCCTCCGGTATCAGTCGTGCAATGAGGCGGTACGACCTTCTGCGGCCGGTCGCAGCACCGATACCCCGGGCGCTCCGTTGACCGGCACCAGAACCTCGCCCGCTGCGCCTGCCCCAGCCGTCCAGCTGCGCGGAGTCTCGTTCGCCTACCGGGTGGGGGTGCCCGTGCTGCGCGACGTCGATCTCCGAGTCGCCCCGGCCGAGTTCGTGGCCATCGCCGGTCCCAACGGCGGAGGCAAGACGACGCTGCTGCGGCTGATCCTCGGCCTGGAACGGCCGCAGGCGGGGACGATCGAGGTGTACGGTGCCGCGCCTGGTGAGGCGTCCCGCCGGCACCGCATCGGCTACCTGCCGCAGCGGGCGGCGCTGGCCGGGGATGCTCCCGTGACCGTGCGGGAGGCGGTCTCGGTCGGGCGACTGGCGGTGTCCGGTGTGCTCGGGCCCCTGCGCCGCGCCGATCGCGTCGCCGTCGACCGGGAGATCGAGCGCGTCGGGCTTGGCGATCGCGCACGCACGCCACTGTCCACGCTCTCGGGCGGCCTCCAGCAGCGCGCCATGATCGCCAAGGCGCTGGCGTCGGAGCCGTCGCTGCTCGTGCTCGACGAGCCGACCACAGGTGTCGACGCCGAGTCGCAGGAATCCCTCGGCGCGCTTCTCGACGAGCTGAGGCGGGAGCTGGGTGTCACCGTGCTCTACGTGTCCCACGAGTTCGGCGCCGTCGAGCACGTGGTCGAGCGGCTCGTGCTCGTCCGCGGCGGGATCGTCTTCGACGGACACCCTCACGACCTGCCGGGCGAGTGGCACGACCCCTCCCACGACCACGGACACCGCCGCTGATGTTGCGTTTCGAGTTCATGCGGCTGGCCTTCGGCGTCGGCCTCGTCGTCGGGGTGCTGGCGCCCGCGGTCGGGTTCTTCCTCGTCCAGCGCCGCCAGTCGCTGATGGGGGACGGGATCGGCCACGTCGCCTTCGCCGGCGTCGCCGCCGGGACGCTGGCGGGGGTCTCGCCCGTGGTCATGGCGCTGCTCTTCGCCGTGGCGGGTGCAATTCTCGTCGAGGTGCTGCGCACCCGGTTCGGCGCCGCCGGCGACCAGGCCCTCGCCATCGTCTTCTACGTCGGCATCGCCCTCGGGGTTGTGCTCATCTCTCGGGCCGGGGCACTCGACGTGAACCTGTTCCAGTATCTCTTCGGCTCGATTCTCACCGTCACGCCCACCGACCTCTGGACTGTGCTCGGTTTCGGCGGTGCCGCACTCCTCATCATCGCCGCCCTCTACCGCGGGCTGATCGCCTCCGTCGTGGACGAGGAAGGAAGCCGCATCGCCGGCGTGCGTGTCGGCCTGATGAACACGACCGTGGCCGTCCTCGCCGCACTCACCGTCGCGCTCTCCATGCGCATCGTCGGCATCCTGCTGATCGCCGCCCTCATGGTGCTGCCGGTGATCGCGGCCAACCAGGTCGCGTGGAGCCTCCGCTCGACCCTGGGGCTGGCCATGGGCATCGGGCTCGTCTCGGTGCTGCTCGGTCTCACGATTGCCTTCTATGCCGACCTCCCTCCGGGAGGGACGATCGTCCTCGCCGCCGCCGCGGCGTTCGCCCTGGCCGGCTTCACGCGTGTCGCGCTCCGGCGTTAGTGCGGTATCTCCCAACGTCTCATCCGGAACTACAACACGCGATCGCCGGCCACGAAGTGGCCCTCCGGGAAGCGGAGCCTGATCGCCAAAGAAACAGCCGGCCGCTCCGCGGCCGACCCCAAAGCTAGTGCGACGGTCGACGGCGGCTGGGAGCTCAGGCCGGCAGGGTCAGACTGCGATCGAGGCGGCGTCCGCGCCCGCCTTGTGGCAGTTGCGGCAGCGGGCCTCGTACTGTTCCGAGGCTCCGACCACGATCGTGTCGCCGGAGTAGGGCGCGGGTACACCGTCCACCAGTCGCTGCGTGGTGGTGGCCGGACCGCCGCACACCTGACAGACGGCCTGGAGCTTGTCGACGAACTCGGCGTAGGCCAGCAGGTCGGGCATCGGGCCGAACGGACGGCGGCGGAAGTCCTGGTCGAGACCGGCGGCGATCACGCGCTTCCCGCGGGCGGCCAACTCCAGGGCGATGCCGACGATGGCGGGGTCGAAGAACTGGGCCTCGTCGATGCCGACCACATCGAACCCCTCGGCACGGTTGAGCAGGTCGTCCGTCCCGTCCACGGCGACGGCGCGCATGCGCATTCCCGCGTGGCTGACCACGTCCTCGACGGCATACCGGTCGTCGATCTTCGGCTTGAAGATGATCACGCGATGGCCGGCGATCTCCTCGCGGCGCAGCCGGCGGATCATCTCCTCGCTCTTGCCGGAGAACATCGGGCCGCAGACCACCTCCAGCCAGCCACCGCTTCTCGGAGGGACCCTGATCACGGTGCGGGATGGTAGAGCCTGCGTCGGACGGGCACCGCGATCGACGGGAGCAGGCCAACCTCGCGGCCTCCGTGACGTCTCATCCTGCGAATCGTGCCGGCGCGAGAGGCTCCTCAGATACCCGCCCCCGGCGGGTCAGGTCAGCGTGCGTCCGCCACGCTCGAGGCGCTGCGCGAGAACGTCGAGACCGTGGTACGCGGCAAGACGCGTGAGATCGAACTCGTCCTCGCCGCGCTCGTGTGCCGTGGGCACGTCCTGCTCGAGGACGTTCCGGGAACGGCGAAGACCGTTCTCGCACGGGCCCTGGCCGGCTCTATCGGCGGCGCCGAGTCGACACGCGTGCAATGCACGCCCGACCTTCAGCCCACCGACGTCACCGGGCTCGAGGTGTTCGATCCCTCGACGCAAGAGTTTCGCTTCCGGCCTGGACCGGTGTTCGCCAACGTCCTCCTCGTCGACGAGATCAATCGTGCGATGCCGAAGACGCAGTCCGCCCTGCTCGAGGCCATGGCCGAAGGCCAGGTCACGGTGGGTGGCGCCAGCCGGCCGCTGCCGCGCCCCTTCCTCGTGCTCGCCACCGAGAACCCGGTGGAGCAGGAGGGGACGTTCCCGCTCCCGGAAGCGCAGCTCGACCGCTTCTTCCTGCGCACCGCGCTCGGGTACCCCGACGCGGCGGTCGAGCACGCGATCGTCGACGCCCAGCGCCACGGCCATCCCCTCGACCGGCTTCAGCCTGTCGTCTCGCTCACCGACCTCGACGTTGCTGCCGCGGCGGTCGAGGAGGTCTACGCCGATCCGCTGCTCGTGGCCTGGGCCGTGGCCCTCGTCCGTGCCACCCGTGAGCTGCCGGGCGTTGCCCTCGGGGCCTCCGTCCGCGCTTCCCTGGCGCTGGAACGGGCAGCCAGGGCCTGGGCGCTCCTGCGCGGGCGCGACCACGTCGTCCCGGAAGACATCGAAGCGCTCTTCCTGCCGGTCGTTGCTCACCGGGTGCTCTGGAGTCCAGGGCTCCTCGTCGAGCTGCGTCGCGACGGGGTCTCCGCCCGCCAGCGACTGAGCGAGCTCGCCTTCGCGGCGGCGCCGCGACCGTCGCAGGCCGGCGTCGCCGGCGGGCCGTGAGCCGCGACGCCGGCGTCTTCCCCCTGCGGCCGCGCCGGCGGCCGGGCGGGCTCGAGCACGGCGGCGTCCGTGGCCTCACACGGGGCGCGGGATCGGAGGTGGCAGGCTCCCGGGCCTATGTCCCCGGAGACGATGTCCGCACCGTCGACTGGCCGGCCAGCGCACGGCTCTCCAGCGCCCGCGGCAGCACCGAGCTGGTCGTGCGCGAGACCTACGCCGACCGCGCTCCCCGCGTCCTCACCGTCCTCGACCGTCGCCCTTCCATGGCTCTCTACCCATCACCCTGGCTCGCCAAGCCTGCGGTCGCCGCCACGGTCGAGAGCCTGGTCGGCGCCAGCGCCCGCGCCGCCGGGGCCCTGCGCGGCCGCCTGCGCCTGACCGGCGAGGGGCCGTTGTACGACGCGCCTGCCGGTCACGAGCCCGAGCCCGACCCGGACGAGACCCAGCTCCACCTCGCGGCGCCCGACGCCCTGACCGTCGGCCTGCAGTTCCTGGCCGGCGCCCGCGGGCTCGTCCCCGGTGCCGTCGTGTTCGTGGTCTCGGACTTCCTCGAGCCGCCACCGCCCTCCGCCTGGGCGGCCCTCGTCTCGCGCGGCCTCGACCCGGTCCCCGTCGTCGTCCAGGACCCGGTCTGGGAATCCGGCTTCCCACTCGTTGGCGGCGTCGTGCTGCCCTTCTGCGATCCACGAACGGGCCGACCGCTCGACGTCGGCGTCGGCCGCCGCGGAGCCGCGCGGCGAGCGGCCGCCCACGCTGCGCGCCTCGAGACCCTGCTACGCGAGTTCGACGACCTCGGGCTCGATCACGTGCGGCTGTCCACTGCCGATCCGGCACGGATCCTGGACGCGTTCACCGACTGGGCCGACGTCCGCCACGCGACCTCGGGGTGGACCTGGTGATCCGCGTCGCGTTCGCGGCTGCGCTGGCGGCCGTCGGTCTCGGGCTGCTCGCAGGTGCCCTCCTGCGCGGAACCGATGCACGATTGCCGGCCTTCAACGGGATCACCGCGAGGGCGACACTGGCCCCGGGGCCGCATCACTTCGGCGACCCAGTGGCGGGGGCTGTCGACGTGATGATCGAGGGGGGTGTTGCCGACCCGGCGCAGGTGAGCCTGGTGCTCGACCCGTTCCCGTATCGGGTCGCCAAGCCCGCCCACCTGCGGCGCTACCGCGACGGAGCCGACACCCTGCTCCGCTTCGAAGTCGAGCTCGAGTGCCTCGACGACTTCTGCCTGCCCGGGCCCAAGGGCGACGATCTCCTGCTCGCCAACGGCCTGGTGTTCTACACCGGGGCAGACGGGCGCCGGCACCGGCTGCTCGTGGGGCTGCCCGTCGTCCGGGTCGTTCCGCGGGCGTTGCCGGTCGGGCTGTCGCAGTGGGCCGACGGCCTTCGTGGTCTCGAAGCGCCCGGGACGGTGACCAGGCCGTGGCTCGTGGGTGGCCTGCTCGGGCTGCTCGCGCTCGCTGCCGTCGGTCTGGCGCTCGGCCTGGCTCGCGCGTGGCTCGGCACGGTGGTGCGCTTCGCCCGCCGTGACCGGCGCTCGCCGCTTCGCCGCGCGCTCTCCCGCGTGCGCCGTGCAGCGAGCGGAGACGACGTCACGGAGCGCCGTCTCGCGCTGGACGGTCTGGCGCTCGCACTGGACGATCGCCCGCTCGAGATCCGCGCGCGCACAGAGCGGCTGGCGTGGGGGCCCGAGGCGCCCGCGGCCGACCCCATGGTCGCTCTCGCCGACGATGTGGGGAGGCGGCGATGAGGCTGCCCATCGGCGCCGCCGCCTCGTTCGTGCCTGCCGCGCGGGTGACCTTGGCGCTGCGTGTGTTGATCCTGGTCACCGTTGCGGCGCTCGGGATCGCCGCCTTTCGCGCCGCCTCGTCCACGGAGGCGGGTCCGACGGAGATCTCGGCCCGCGGCCGTACGACGATCCTCGTTCTCGATGTCTCCTCGAGCATCCGCCCGCGCGTGTTCCGGCAGATCGACCGCACGCTCGAACAGGCGGTGGAGGAGGGGGGACGGCTCGGTGTCGTCCTCTTCAGCGACACCGCGTACGAGCTGCTGCCTCCCGCGACGCCGTCACGTGAGCTCGATCCGCTCCGCCGCTTCTTCACACCGCGCGCGTCCGTCCCCGCGGGCATCCCGACGGTGCAGGTCGGCAAGACCCGTTTCGTGGTCGGGCCCTGGTCGACCGCGCTCTCCAGCGGCACGCGGATCTCCAGCGGCCTCGAGCTCGCGCTCGAGGTGCTCGACCGCAGCCGGATCCCGAACGGCGACGTGCTGCTCGTCAGCGATCTCAACAACGAGTTCATCGACTTCGCCGCCGTCACGCGCGCCATTGAGCGCTTCGAGGCGCGCCGCGTCAGCGTGCGCGTGGTGGCACTGTCCGCTGCGAAAGAGGACGAGCGCGCCTTCAGGCGCCTGCTGGCCGACGGTCGCGGCTCGGTGGAGCAGGCGCCCGATCCCGATGCCTCGCTCGAGGTGGCCGACGACGCCGGCTCGTTCCCGGTCGCTCTCGGGCTCGCCCTGATCGGGCTGTTGCTCGCGCTGGCCGCCTTCGAGCGCCTGTCGGCCCGCGTCCCGCTCACCGAGGGCCGTCATGCGTGAGCTCGGCCCAGTCGTGCGGTCGGTGGCACTTCTTGTCCTGCTGGGGCTGGCGGGGTTCTGCGCCTATGCGGCGTTCCAGGTCTTCGGCTGGGAACGGTACGCCGCGAGGGAGGACAAGCGGCTTGGCGCCGTCCATCGCTCCGCCGGGATCTGGGCCGCCGCGGATCCGGTGGCCCTGGCAGTCCTCGGAGTGCGCGAGGACGTACGCCTGCGCCGTGCGGCCGCCCGTTTCCGGCGGGCCCGCGTGGAGGACCCCACCGAGATCGGATCGGCAGACCAGCTGATCGCATCGGCCGACGCGACGTTCGCGCTGGCGGCGGCGGGACGCCGGGCCGGCCTCAGGGGCCGCGCCTTCGCCCTCAACCTCGAGGCGGTGCTGGCCGGGGAGGCGGCGGAGCTCGAGCTCGACTCCAGCGACCGGTTCGAGCGGGCGATCGAGCTCCTGCGGCAGGCCATCCGGCTCGATCCGACGAACGAGGCGGCGAAGGCCAACCTCGAGCGCCTGCTCTCGGGCAGCGTCGACAGTGTCGACCCCCGCCGAGGCAACGGGTTCGGGCGGTTCGGCGACGGCGCCGGGTCCTCGCCCGGCGGGAGCGGGTACTGATGCTGGCCACGATCGAGGTCCTGACTCCATACGGTGCGCTGGTTGGGGTCGCTGCGCTCGCGCCGCTGCTCGCGCTCATCGTCTCACGCCGCCGCGTCCTCGCCACACGAGCGACGCTGGGGCTCCGGGCGCCGGGGCTCCCGCGCGATCTCGCCGCGGCCGCCTCGATCGCCGCAGTCGGCCTGCTGGCCGCGGCGGCGGCGGCGCAGCCGGTCCTGCGTTCCGTGGAGCGGACGAGCGGCCGCAGCGATGTCGCGGTCCTCGTCGTGGTGGACACCAGCAGGTCGATGCTGGCAGCCCCGGCCCCTGGCGCCCCGAACCGCCTGGAGCGGGCTCGCAGGATCGCCGGAGCGGTTCGCAGCAGCCTCGACGAGGTCCCGGTCGGGGTCGCCTCGCTCTCCGACCGGGTGCTCCCTCACCTCTTCCCGACGCTCGACAAGACCGTCTTCACCCGCGTCCTGCAGGGGCCGATTCGCGGCGGGCACCCTCCGCCCGCGGGTGGGTTCGGGGCCAGCTCCAGCCTCAACGCCCTGGCCAAGCTCGGTGAGGGCAACATCTTCGCAGAGACCGTCGCGAACCGGCTCGTGCTCGTGCTCACCGACGCCGAGAGCGACCCGCTCGACTCAGCCGCGCTCCGTGCGGCGTTGCACGGGACGCGGCCTCTCGACGTCGCCGTGGTGCTCGTGGGACGGAGCGGGGAGCAGGTGTACGACAGCGGTGGCCTGCCGGAGCCCGGCTACCGTCCACGACCCGGAGCCGAGAGCTCCGCGCGCAGGGTGGCCGCGCTGGCGGGCGGCCGCTTCTTCGGCGAGGCCGAGGCAGCGGCAGTCGTGGGCTGGGCGGTCGGGCGCACACGATCGCCAACGCGCGCCACGGAGGCGGACGTGCTCGGCGTCGAGCGGCGTGAGCTGGCCCCGCTGCTGATGGCCGCAGCAGCCGTCCCGCTGCTCCTGCTCGTGCTCCTTCGGGGCGTCCCGATACCGGCGGGCAGACGGCGGTTCCCTGGTACACTGGGGGCCGCCTGGCGGCGTAGCTCAGCTGGTTAGAGCAGCGGAATCATAATCCGCGTGTCGTAGGTTCGAGTCCTACCGCCGCTATCGCACCCCTTCGAATCGCCCACACACGAGAGAGCAAGCCATGGCCACCGGAGTACGAGTCGCGATCACCCTTGCCTGTCAGGAGTGCAAGCGACGCAACTATCAATCCGAGAAGTCGAAGCGGAACACGCCTGACCGCGTCGAGTTCAGCAAGTACTGCCGCTGGTGCGGCACGCACACGGCTCACCGGGAAACCCGCTGATGTCAGACGAGACCAGAAGGCAGCGGCGCGACGCACGTCGGGCCGCCGGTAGCCCTGTCCCCTCGCCCGCTCTGCCCGGCGGCGGTGACACGGCCGGTGCCGCCATGGTCGACAACCCCGCTCCGCGTGGCGGCGTCGGCGGTTTCGTGCGGGAGACCGTTGCCGAGCTCAGCAAGGTCGAATGGCCGAACCGTCCGCAGGTCGTCCAGGGCACGATCGTCGTGATCATCGCCTGCGCCATCATCGGGGCGTACCTCTGGGGCGCCGATCAGGCGTTCCGTCCACTCGTACGCGAAATCTTCCTCGGCCAGTAAGCGACGGAGGAACAGGAGAAAAAATGTTCCGCTGGTACGTCATCAACACCTACTCGGGTCACGAGAACAAGGTGAAGCAGAACCTCGAGCACCGCATCCAGTCGATGGGGCAGCAGAACCGCTTCCGGCGGGTCGTCGTGCCGACCGAGCAGGTGATCGAGACCAAGGACGGTCAGAAGGTGCAGATCGAGAAGCGCGTGCTTCCCGGGTACGTGCTCGTCAACGTCGACCTCAGCGATGAGGCGTGGACGGTGGTGAAGGGCACCCCGGGCGTCACCGCGTTCGTCGGCGCCGGCGCCAAGCCCGTGCCGCTGTCGCAGGCCGAGGTCGACCGCATCCTGCACCAGGGCCGCGAGTCGGGGTCTCCCTCGCAGAAGGCGCAGGTGGAGTTCTCGCTCGGCGAGTCGGTCAAGGTGACGTCGGGTCCGCTCTCCGACTTCGACGGCGAGATCGTCGACGTCAACGCGGATCAGCAGAAGCTGAAGGTGCTCGTGGACATCTTCGAGCGCCAAGTGCCGGTCGAACTGGGCTTCGACCAGGTCAAGAAGATCGACTAGAGCGGCGACCACCTCACCCAAGACGGTTCCAGGTCGAACGCTGAGGGAGCCGCACTAGCAGAGAAAGAGAACGAGAGAGATGGCCAAGAAAGTACTGACGATCATCAAGTTGCAGATCCCGGGTGGGCAGGCGAACCCGGCGCCGCCCGTTGGCCCCGCCCTCGGCCAGCACGGCGTCAACATCGTCG
Organism: uncultured Actinomycetes bacterium; assembly: GCA_963738505.1. Lineage (GTDB taxonomy): Bacteria > Actinomycetota > Thermoleophilia > Gaiellales > Gaiellaceae > Gaiella. The sequence continues at coordinate 451,146 of CAVTWR010000021.1, forward strand.
AGTTCACCAAGGCGTTCAATGCGCAGACCGCCGCCGAGAACGGCCGCATCACACCGGTCGAGATCACCGTGTACGAGGATCGCTCCTTCACTTTCATCACCAAGACCCCGCCGGCGGCCGTGCTCATCAAGGAGGCGCTGAACCTGCAGTCGGGATCGGCCGAGCCGAACCGCACCAAGGTGGGCAAGCTCACCCGGGCGCAGCTGCGCTCCATCGCGGAGACGAAGATGCCCGACCTCAACGCCAACGACGTCGAGGCCGCGATGAACGTGATCGCCGGCACCGCCCGCAGCATGGGTGTGGAGGTGGAGGCATGAGCGCGCACGGCAAGCGGTATGACACGGCGCGCGCACAGATCGACCGCGAGAGGCTGTACCAGCCGGTCGAGGCGATCCGTCTGCTGAAGTCGTTGCAGGGCGCCAAGTTCGACGAGACAGTCGAGGCTCACTTCCGGCTGGGGCTCAACGTCCGCCACGCGGACGAGCAGTTGCGCGGCACGATCATGCTGCCGCACGGCATCGGCAAGGATGTCCGGGTCGCCGTCTTCGCCGAGGGTGACAAGGCACGCGAGGCCGAGGAGGCGGGCGCCGACACCGTCGGCTCGGCCGACCTCGCAGCGCGCATCGAGGGCGGCTTCCTCGACTTCGACGTGGCCATCGCCACCCCGGATCAGATGGGCAACGTCGGTCGCCTAGGGCGCGTGCTCGGTCCGCGCGGGCTGATGCCGAATCCAAAGACCGGCACCGTCACGTTCGACATCGGCAAGGCCGTGCAGGACGCCAAGGCGGGCAAGCTCGAGTACCGAACCGACCGCGGGGCGAACGTGCACCTGCCCATCGGCAAGAAGAGCTTCGAAGAGCACAAGCTTGCCGAGAACTACGCGGCGCTCGTGGAGGAGATCGTGCGAGCCAAGCCGTCCGCAGCCAAAGGGCGGTACATCAAGAGCATCACGCTCGCCACGACGATGGGTCCCGGATTGCACCTCGATCCGACGCGGATCCGCGACATCGTCGAGGCGGGTCAGGAGCCTGCTACCGTCTAGCGTTCAACCGCCCCGATCCGCCAGAGACAACCGGCAGCCGCTCGCGGCAGAGGACCGGTCGAGGCGAGTCCGAGTACCGGAGCGATGCGCTCCGGCCTTCGTGACCCGCCCGCAAGGCGGGTTTCGGTCGTTTCCGGAGGAAAGAGATGCACAAGATCGACAAGGAACGCGCCGTCGCCGAGCTCACCGAGCAGCTCGGCCGCACGGAATCGCTGATCGTCGCCGACTATCGGGGGCTCACGAACGTCCAGCTCGGGGCGCTCCGCGGCAAGCTCCGCGAGCATGGCGCCTCGCTCACCGTCGTCAAGAACACGCTGGCTCGGCGGGCCGCCAACGAGGCCGGGGCGGAGGCGCTCCTCGCCCTGCTCCAGGGGCCGACGGCAATCGCCTTCGTCAGCGCCGATGGCGACCCGGTCGCCGTGGCCAAGGCCCTGGCCGACTCCGCCAGGGAGACCAAGATCCTCACCCTGCGCGGCGGTGTGCTCGAGGGCATGCCCATCGACGGGGCGTCCGTCGAGGAGCTGGCCAAGCTCCCGCCGCTCGACGTGCTGAAGGGCCAGGTCCTCGGTGCGATCATCGCGCCGCTCACCCAGCTGCTGGCGCTCGTCAACGCGCCCTTGCAGAACCTCGTCGGCCTGATCGACTCGCGGATCGACCAGCTCGGGGGAGCAGCCGCTCCTACCGTGGAGGCGGCACGCGAGCCCACCGAGCCCGCGGAAGAGGCCGAGGACTCTTCGGCGGTCGCCGAAGACACTCCGGCGGTAGCAGAGGGGCAGACCGCCGAAACAGCCGCCACCGAGGAGCCCACGGCCGCCGCCGAGCCCGAGGTGACAGAACCGGAGGCCGCAGCGCCCGAGGCAGCAGAGCCAGACGTACCCGAATCCGAAGCGTAAGTCAGGTAGACAGGAGGAGAAGCAGATGTCCGCAGTCGCAACCGTGTTCGAGCAGCTCGGCAGCATGTCGGTGCTCGAGCTCGTCGAGCTCAAGAAGAAGATCGAGGACGAGTGGGGGATCACCGCCGCCGCTCCGGTCGCCGTCGCGGCCGCCGCAGGCCCCGCCGGCGGCGAGGCGGCCGAGGTGGAGAAGGACTCGTTCGATGTCGTCCTCACCGGCGCCGGTGCCGCCAAGATCCAGGTGATCAAGGTCGTGCGCGCCGCCACCGGCCTCGGTCTCAAGGAGGCCAAGGACGTGGTCGACAGCGCCCCGGGCGCCGTCAAGGAGGGGCTGACCAAGGACGAGGCCGAGAAGCTGAAGGCGGAGCTCGAGGAGGCCGGCGCCTCCGTCGAGCTCAAGTAGCACCGCTCGCGCGATCGAACCCCGGGGCGGCAAAGAAGCCGCTCCGGGGGCCGGTTGCGCCTGCCGTTGCGGGGCGTCACCCGAATGGTGTACTATTCAGGGTTCCGCCGAGCTCCCGCTCTCTCTTACCTCTGCCCGTTCTTCCCGTATCCGCACGCCGTTTCCCTAGGGAGGCTGACCTTTGAGCAGCACCGCTGTCGCGCCGCGCGCGCGTAAGACTTTTTCGCGTCTGAAGCACGTTCTCGACCTCCCCAACCTGATCGACATCCAGAAGGCCTCGTACCGCTGGTTCCTCGGTGAGGGACTCCGCGAGACGATCAAGGACATCTCGCCGATCGAGGACTACACGGGCACCCTGGCCGTGGAGTTCGCCGACTACGAGTTCGGTGACGCGCCCCATACGCTCTCGGAGTGCCGTGAGAAGGACCTGACGTATCAGGCCCCGCTCTCGATGACGGTGCGGTTCGTCAACACGGAGACGGGAGAGATCCGCGAGCAGCGCGTGTTCATGGGCGACTTCCCGATGATGACGGAGCACGGCACGTTCATCATCAACGGCACGGAGCGCGTGATCGTGACGCAGCTCGTGCGCTCACCCGGCGCCTATCTGATGGAGCCGAAGGACGCGACCAAGCAGGTGTTCACGGCGAACCTGATGCCGGCCCGCGGCTCGTGGCTGGAGCTCGAGATCGACAAGAAGGGCGTGCTCTACGCGCGCATCGACCGCAAGCGCAAGCTGCCCGTGACGACGCTTCTGCGTGCGCTGCCGAACGAGGACCCGACCACCGGGTTCGTGATCGACACGTCCACCGACGAGGCCATCCTCGCCCTGTTCGACGAGGGCGCGCGACCGTACGTGCAGAACACGCTCGACAAGGACACGACGACGCGCGAGGAAGAGGCGCTGATCGAGGTCTTCAAGAAGCAGCGGCCCGGTGAGCCCCCGACGCTCGACAACGCACGGAACCTCGTGCGGGCGTTGTTCTTCGACGCGAAGCGCTACGACCTGACCAAGGTCGGCCGCTACAAGCTGAACCAGCGTCTCGGCGTGGACGTGCCTGACGGTACCCGCGTGCTCACGACGCAGGACATCCTCGCGCTCGTGCGCAAGCTCGTCGAGCTTCCGGTGAAGATCGGTGTGCCCGTCGACTCCAAGGACTTCGCAGCCGACGGAGCCTCGCTGTCCCGTGAGGCGATCCGCGGCGACCTCGACGAGTACGAGCACTTCGGCAACCGCCGGTTGCGCACCACGGGTGAGCTGATCCAGGAGGCGTTCCGCGTCGGTCTGTACCGCATGGAGCGCGTCGTCCGGGAGCGGATGACCACCGAGGATGTCGACACGATCACCCCGCAGACGATCATCAACATCCGCCCGGTGGTGGCCGCGCTGAAGGAGTTCTTCGGTTCCTCGCAGCTGTCGCAGTTCATGGATCAGACGAACTCGCTGGCGGGTCTCACGCATCGCCGCCGCTTGAGCGCCCTCGGCGCCGGCGGCCTGACGCGCGAGCGCGCACCGATCGAGGTGCGCGACGTGCACCCGACCCACTACGGGCGCATGTGCCCGATCGAGACGCCCGAAGGCCCGAACATCGGTCTCATCGGCTCGCTCGCCTCGTTCGCCACAGTCAGCGAGTTCGGCTTCATCCAGACCCCGTACCGCGTCGTCAAGAACGGCAAGGTCTCGGACGAGATCATCTACCTCGACGCGGCCGAGGAGGCCCAGTACACGATCGCCCAGGCCTCCGAGCCCGTGGACGACAAGACGGGCAAGCTCACGAACGAGCAGGTGCTCTGCCGCTCGAAGGCGGGCGAGGCGGTGCTGGCACGGCCGGCGGATGTCCAGTACATGGACGTCTCGCCTGCCCAGATCGTGTCCGTGGCCACGGCGCTCATCCCGTTCCTCGAGCACAACGACGCCAACCGCGCGCTCATGGGCGCGAACATGCAGCGGCAGGCGGTGCCCCTGATGATCACCCAGGCGCCGCTGGTCGGCACCGGCCTCGAGTACCGAGCTGCGGTGGACACCGGGGACGTCGTGCTCGCACGGAACGCCGGCACGGTGATCGACGTGGACGCCGACTCGATCGTCGTCGAGGGCAAGGGCACGCGCGACGAGTACCCGCTCACCAAGTTCATGCGCTCCAACCAGGGGACGCTCATCCACCAGAAGCCGGTCGTCAAGCTCGGCGACAGGGTCGACAAGGCGAGTGTGCTGGCCGACGGCTCGTCCACCGACCGGGGCGAGCTCGCGCTCGGAGCCAACCTGCTCGTCGCCTTCATGCCGTTCGAGGGCTACAACTTCGAGGACGCGATCGTGCTCTCCGAGCGGCTGGTCAAGGACGACGTGCTCAGCTCGATCCACATCCACGAGTACGAGATCGACGCCCGCTCCACCAAGCTCGGCGACGAGGAGATCACGCGCGACATCCCGAACCGCTCGGAGGAGTCGCTGGCTAACCTCGACGAGCGTGGCGTGGTGCGCATCGGCGCCGAGGTCGGGTCCGGCGATCTGCTCGTGGGCAAGGTCACGCCGAAGGGCGAGACGGAGCTGACCGCGGAGGAGAAGCTGATCCGCGCCATCTTCAAGGAGAAGGCGCGCGAGGTGCGCGACACGTCGCTCAAGGTTCCGCACGGCGAAGGCGGCAAGGTGATCGGCGTCAAGACGTTCGCCCGCGACGGTGGCGACGACCTGCCGCCGGGCGTCAACGAGCTCGTGCGCGTGTACGTGGCGAAGAAGCGCAAGATCGCCGAGGGCGACAAGCTCGCCGGGCGTCACGGCAACAAGGGCGTGATCTCGAAGATCGTCCCCGAGCAGGACATGCCCTTCCTCGAGGACGGCCGTGCAGTGGACGTCGTGCTCAACCCGCTCGGTGTGCCGAGCCGGATGAACATCGGCCAGATCCTCGAGACCCATCTCGGCTGGGCGGCCGCCCACGGCGTGTTCACGGACGGTGAGCCGGTCAACGTGCGTGCGCCGATCAACGCCCCCAACCCGAGGGCCGTGGCCACCCCCGTGTTCGACGGAGCCTCCGAGTCCGATGTCGACAACGCGCTCATCTCGTGGGCGCAGAGCGGCACCTCCAAGATCCGGATGAACGTCGACCTCGCCCGGCCCGAGGGCCGGCGCTGCTCCGGCAAGGTGCAGCTGTTCGACGGCCGCACCGGTGAGCCGTTCGATCAGAAGGTCACGGTCGGCTACATGTACATCCTCAAGCTGCATCACCTGGTCGACGACAAGATCCACGCGCGCTCCACCGGCCCGTACTCGCTCGTCACACAGCAGCCGCTGGGTGGAAAGGCGCAGTTCGGCGGGCAGCGCTTCGGTGAGATGGAGGTGTGGGCGCTCGAGGCGTACGGCGCCGCGTACACCCTCCAGGAGATGCTCACGATCAAGTCCGACGACACGATCGGTCGCGTCAAGGCCTACGAGGCGATCGTCAAGGGCGAGAACATCGCCGAGCCGTCCATCCCCGAGTCGTTCAAGGTGCTGCTCAAGGAGATGCAGTCGCTGGCGCTCGACGTCCACGTCCTCTCCGACGAAGGCCGCGAGGTCGAGGTGCGAGAAGAGGACGACGAGCTGCTTCGCGCCGCCGAGGAGCTCGGCATCGACCTGTCGCCGGCGGCCGTCCGTGCCGCAGCCGCCTCGCCGTCCATCCAGGACGTGGAGGAAGGCGTGGAGGAGGAGGACGAGGTCGCCGCCGACGAGGAGACCGAGGTCGAGGCGGAGGGCGAGGACGTCGAGTTCGTCGACGTACCCAGCCTCGACGAGCTGGAGATCGAGGACTAAGGGAAAGCCTTGGGGGAATCTCGACCGATTCCCCCAAGCCGTTCCCTGTGAAGAGCAAGGAAGTCGGCAGAACTCACTTTTTGACGCACCCGCTACCGGAGAGATCCTCTTGAGGATTTCTCCATAAGGAGAAATCCTTGGCACAGATCGACATCAACGACTTCGACGCGATCAAGATCGGGCTGGCTTCCCCCAAGCAGATCCGGGACTGGTCGATGGGCGAAGTGACGAAGCCGGAGACCATCAACTACCGCACCCTCAAGCCCGAGCGTGACGGCCTCTTCTGCGAGCGCATCTTCGGTCCCACGAAGGACTGGGAGTGCTATTGCGGGAAGTACAAGCGCGTCCGCTACAAGGGCATCATCTGTGAGCGCTGCGGCGTCGAGGTCACGCGCCAGAAGGTGCGCCGCGAGCGGATGGGGCACATCGATCTCGCCGCGCCGGTCTCGCACATCTGGTTCTTCAAGGGCGTCCCCAGCCGCATCGGCTACCTGCTTGACATCGCCCCGCGCGAGCTCGAGAAGGTGCTGTACTTCGCTGCCTCGATCGTGACCGCGGTCGACACGGAGAAGCGCGCCGCCGACCTGGTCGATCTCGAGGACAAGGTGCGCGCCGAGTCGGAGCAGATCTACGTGGATCGCGACGAGCAGCTGACCGCTCTCGAAGACCGCCTGGCCCGCCGCCGTGACTACCTCTCGGCCGGGAAGGAGCGCAACTTCGACGAGGACGACGAGTTCTGGGGGCGAGGGCTCTCCAACTGGGCCGAGGAGGGCGGGTTGCCGACGCTGGCCGACGCGCGCGATCTCGGCGGCGGGGTCTTCAAGGACCTCGCCAAGACGATCTCACTCGAGGACGCCAAGAAGGTGCGCGATCTCGTCCGGCAGACAGCCACCCGCGACGATCGGCGGCTCCAGCCCCGTGAGGTGGAGCTGGTCGCCACCGCCGCGCAGCAGATCATCGAGGCGGTCGACCCGATCAGGGCCGAGCTGGTCGACTCCGCCGGTTCCAAGAAGGGCGCGCTCACGAAGCGCCTGAACAAGCTCGTGGACTCGCTCGTCGCGGGCCAGGAGGTGACCGGTGACGACGCGGAGCTGGTCACGGGTGTCGACGCCAAGACCCTCGAGCGCTCACGCGACATCGGGAACGGCCTGCTGGCCGATGTCGTCGCGAAGGCAGAGGCGGGCGCGAGCCTGGACGACCTGCGCGAGCTGACCTCCGACTTGTGCCTCGTCCCGGGTGCGAAGAAGGACGACCTGGACGTCCTCACGCAGTGGGCGACCAAGGTGCGCGAGATGGTCGCCGACGTGGAGACGCGCCGGGACGACTCTCGTGAGGCGGCGGTCGACGGCGTGCGCCGGCTCGAGGAAACCTGGAAGCTGTTCCGTGAGCTGGAGCCGAAGCTCGTGGTCAACGACGAGCAGCTGTTCCGTGAGCTGAAGGATCGCTTCGGCTCGCCGTACGGCTTCGGCAACTACTTCCGTGGCGGCATGGGAGCCGAGGCGATCCGCGATCTGCTGCGCGATCTCGACCTCGTGCTCGAGACAAAGACGCTGCGCGAGACGATTCGCACCTCGAAGGGGCAGAAGCAGCAGCGCGCGATCAAGCGGCTCAAGGTCGCGAGCGCGTTCATCACCTCGGAGAACCGCCCGGAGTGGATGGTCCTCGAGGCGGTCCCGGTGATCCCGCCGGAGCTGCGACCCATGGTGCAGCTCGACGGTGGCCGGTTCGCCACAAGCGACCTCAACGACCTGTATCGGCGGGTGATCAACCGTAACAACCGGTTGAAGCGCCTGCTCGATCTCGGGGCGCCGGAGATCATCGTCAACAACGAGAAGCGCATGTTGCAGGAGGCCGTCGACGCCCTGTTCGACAACGGCCGCCGTGGGCGCGCGGTGACCGGCCCGGGCAACCGACCGTTGAAGTCGCTCTCCGACATGCTCAAGGGCAAGCAGGGACGCTTCAGGCAGAACCTGCTCGGCAAGCGCGTCGACTACTCGGGCCGCTCCGTGATCGTGGCAGGCCCGCAGCTGAAGCTGCACCAATGCGGTCTGCCCAAGCTGATGGCGCTCGAGCTGTTCAAGCCGTTCATCATGAGCCGGCTCGTCGAGCGCAAGGCGGTCCAGAACATCAAGGCTGCCAAAAAGCACGTCGAGTCGATGTCCCCGGACGTCTGGGACGTGCTGGAGGAGGTCATCGCCGAGCACCCGGTGTTGCTGAACCGTGCTCCCACGCTGCACCGCCTCGGCATCCAGGCGTTCGAGCCCGTGCTCGTCGAGGGCAAGGCCATCCAGGTCCATCCGCTCGTCTGTCACGCCTTCAACGCCGACTTCGACGGCGACCAGATGGCCGTCCATGTGCCGCTGTCGGCCGAGGCGCAGGCCGAGGCCCGCATCCTGATGCTCTCGTCGAACAACATCCTGTCGCCGGCCCACGGTCGACCGCTGACCACGCCGACACAGGACATGGTGCTCGGGTCGTACTTCCTCACCTACTGCGACCATGACCTCACGGCGATCACCTCGGCCGATGTGGCCAAGTTGCTCGGGCGCACCCGGCTGCACCGGTTCCAGAGCGAGGAGGAGGTCGAGTTCGCACTCGGCGCCAAGCAGGTCTCGTTGCAGGAGCCGATCGAGTACCGGCGCGGCGGCGAGTTGAAGCTGACCACGCCCGGCCGTGTGATCTTCGGGGCTGAGGTAGAGCGCTCGCTCGTCATCGCCGCGCCCGGGATCGAGATCGAGGAGATCAACGTCGAGCGGGCGCTGACCAAGCGTGAGCTCGATGCGATGATCGAGCGGCTGGTCGGCGAGGTGGGCGCGTACGCGGTCGCCTCGACGCTCGACACGATCAAGTCCCTCGCCTTCCACTACGCGACACGCGCCGGCGTCACGATCTCGAAGAACGACATCGTCGTGCCTCCGAAGAAGGAGGAGATCCTCAGCCGTTACGAGGCAGAGGTGGCGAACGTCGAACGCGAGTACGAGCGCGGTCTGGCCACGGAGGAGGAGCGCAAGGAGCGCATCATCTCCATCTGGGAGGCGGCGACGAAGGCGGTCGGCGACGCGATGGCCGAGAACCTCCACAAGACGAACTCGGTGTTCATGATGGCCAACTCCGGTGCCCGCGGATCGTTCAACCAGATCCGCCAGCTCGCCGGCATGCGCGGCCTCATGGCCAACCCGAAGGGCGAGATCATCGAGCGCCCGATCAAGGCCAACTTCATCGAAGGCCTGACCGTCCTCGAGTACTTCATCTCCACCCATGGAGCCCGCAAGGGACTCGCCGACACCGCCCTGCGTACCGCCGACTCCGGCTATCTCACGCGCCGCCTGGTGGACGTCTCGCAGGACGTGATCGTGCGGGAGGAGGACTGCGGCACGCCGGTCCACATCGAGGCGCCGATGATGGTGGACGGCGCGCTCAACCTGAGCGCGGCGGGCCGCACGCTGGCCGTCGACGTGCTCAAGCCGCTGAAGGACGGGAAGCCCGGGAAGACCCTGATCGCCGAGCGCGGCGTGGAGGTGACGCCCAAGCTGCTGCGCGTGATCGCCGAGCAGCTCGAGGAGCATGTGGACACGTTCCAGCTTGCGGTGCGATCGACGCTCAAGTGCCGCAGCGAGCAGGGGGTGTGCCGGGCCTGCTACGGGACGTTCCTCGCCACCGGTGATCTCTGTGAGATCGGCGATGCGGTCGGGATCATCGCGGCGCAGTCGATCGGCGAGCCCGGAACCCAGCTGACGATGCGTACCTTCCACACGGGTGGTGTGGCCGGGGACGACATCACGCAGGGCCTGCCGCGAGTGGTCGAGATCTTCGAGGCCCGCAACCCGAAGGGTGCGGCCACGCTGGCCGAGGTGGCCGGCAAGGTCGAGGTCGAGCCTCAGGAGCGCACGGTCAAGGTGACCGTCGTGCCGTCCGAGCTCGACTCGAGCGGCGAGCCGATCCCGCCCCGCGAGTACTCCTTCGGTCGTCGCACGCGGCTGATCGTGGAGCACGGCCAGCGGGTCGAGGCGGGCGACGCCCTCAACGACGGCTCGCGGAGCCCGTCCGAGCTGCTCGCCCTGCATGCCGCCTCGGGCAAGGGCTCGACGCCGACGGAGCAGTACCTCGTCGGTGAGGTGCAGAAGGTCTACAAGTCCCAGGGTGTGGACATCCACGACAAGCACATCGAGCTCATCGTCCGACAGATGCTGAAGAAGGTGCGGGTGGAGAGCGCGGGCGACACCGACTTCCTCCCCGGCCAGCTCGTCGATCGCGTCGTGCTGGAGAAGGCCAACGACGGCCTGTCGGCGAAGAAGGACGCGGCGACGTTCGAGCCGCTCATCCTCGGTATCACGAAGGCCTCGCTGGCCACGGAGTCGTTCCTGTCCGCCGCATCCTTCCAGGAGACCACGAAGGTGCTGACAGACGCGGCGATCGAGGGGAAGATCGACCGTCTCCTGGGACTCAAGGAGAACGTGATCATCGGCAAGCTGATCCCCGCCGCCACGGGGCTCAAGAAGTACCGCTCGATCGAGGCGCAGCCGACTGTGCCCTTTGTCTTCGACGCCGTCGGCGCCGAGGCGGAGGCGGGCCTGCTCGCAGAGCTCGAGGAGATCGGCGGCGTTGCCGGCCTCGATCTCTCGTCCTTCGGCATCGGGCTCGAGGACGAGCCGGTGGCCGACGACCCGATCGAGTCCGAGGAGTAACAGCCCGACGCCGGGGCCGTTCTCGCTGGGCGCCGTGCGCCCGCGAGAGCGGCCCTCGTGCGGCCTCTCCGACCGTAGCACCGGCGGCTTCCGGAGCACACCGGGACGAAGTTCCTTGTGAGTCCCTCAAGGAACCCGCGGTGTCCGGCGCGCCGTTACCCCCGTCTGCGGTCGCGGCCGGCCGGGCTCGCGGATTCGATGTGCTGTACCGGCTCAGCGGCCGGCGCTCCGAGGGAGGGTTGCTTCTCTGCCGCTCGCTCCGACTGCAGGTTCTGCAGTGTCGCGGTGGCACGCCGCAGCGTGACCACCGCATCCTCGTCGGGGTGCCTCGTCGCCGTTCCGGACATCACCCGGAGCCCGAGGAAGCCCACCGCCGCCGCCAGCTGCAGCGCGACCTCCACGCGCAGCACGAGATCGGCGGCGGCCGTCCCTTCGGCGTCGAGCAAGGCGACGAACTCGTCACCGCCGAGGCGATAGCAGTTTGCCGGGTCGGCCTCGCGCGCCAGCGTCTGGGCGACGACCGTCAGGGCGCAGTCGCCCGCGGTCTGCCCGCCTGCCGCGTTGATCGCGCCCAGCCCGACCAGGTCGAAGACGACGATCGTCAGCGGTTCGCCGCTCTCCTGCAGGGAGTGGGTCCCGGCGGAGAGCCGGGCCATCAGCGCCTGACGGGAGCCTAGGCCCGTCAACGGATCAGGGTCCTCGTGCCCGGTGGTGGGGTCGGGTTCGCCTGCGTCGCCGTCATCCGCGAGCATCGCCGCGAGCATCCGGCCGGCCGCGGTGGCGAGTGCCTCGATCTCAGCCACACCCGAACGCTTGAACCCGTCTTGCTCGAAGGAGTAGAGGGCGATCGAGCCGATTTGTGCCCCGTCGACCATGAGCGGGGCAATGACACCGGCGCGAATCGCTCCCGGCGGCTCGTCCCGACCGTAGAGATAGGTCAGCTTGACCGCACGGTGGCCCCTGCGGTGGCTCGGCCTCCGCACCAGGTCGTCCTCCGCCGACTCGGGTGGGAGACCTGCGCTCGCGAGCAGCGGGTCGGCCCCTGGGCGCTCGACGCGAACGACAGCGGCGTCGACCTGCGGCGCCCGGATGGCGACGTCGACGATCCGGCGGAGAACCACGTCCAGGGTGCTGTCACGTGTGGTCGGCGGGTGCCTCAGATCGTCGGTCGATCGAAGATCCTCCTCGTTCCATGGCCTGATCGCAGCCCGCTGCCCGCCGGCTCGACGGCGCGACCGCAGAGCGTACGCAGCGATTGCGACCGCGATCACGGCCGTGCCACCCAACGCCACCAGAAGCAGCGCACCCGTCGAGAGAGTCCCCGTCACCCCTCACACATGCTATTCGCCCGCGGTCGGATTACCACCCTGTAAGACGCGGAGCGGGACCCCTCGGCCGGCTGCTTCGCTCAGCTCGCGAGCGCACTTGCCACAGCCCCCGGCCCGGAGCCCTTCGCCAGCCCGAGGGCGGCATCGGCGCGGGTGATCAGGGACGGGGCCCCCTCGCTTGCCTGACGCACGGCGATCCCGGCTGAGAGCGAGATCGCCTCGGCGGCAACGGGGGGGTCGGCGGCCAGCGATCTCTGCAGGCGCGCGAACAGATCCGCGGCGGCTGGCTCGTCCGCCTTGAGGATCAGCCCGAACCGGCCCCCGCCGATGCGGCAAGCGAACCCTTCGGCCTCAGGGAGAACGGTTCGCAGCCGTTGTGCGACGGCGACCAGGGCGGCGTCGGCGCGCGCAGGCCCGAGCTGTTGGTTGAGGATGCCGAGCCGATCGACGTCGAGCATGACCACGGTCAGCGGCGTTCCGTGCAGGTCGGTGAGCGATCCCTCGCGCGCGAGGAGCGCGTGGAACGTGTGACGGTCGTAGAGCCCGGTGAGCTGATCAAGCGAGGAGGGCGGGCCGGCGGGGTGCTCGACGTCACCCCTGGCCAGCTGCCCTGCCGCTCGCTCCAAGGTGACGACGTCCTCGTCGCCGAAGGTCGCATCGGGAGCGCGGAAGAACGCAGCGACCACGCTGCCCCGCCTGTCGGGAACTGGAACAGCCAGACCGGAGCGGATCGGGTCTCGGGCGGCGCCGTCCCCGAGATCGTCCGGCGCGTAGGCGATCTCCACGGCACGCGCGCCCTGCCTCGTGGCGAACCCGATCTCCACGATCCTGGCGGTCTCCCATTCGCTGAGTCCGACCGATTCCACGCGCGGGTCGCCCGACGCGTTGAGGAGCACGACCAGAGCCCCGTCGGACCCTGTCGCCCGCATGGCACTCGTCAACGTCGTGGCCAGCGCGGGGACAGCGGCGACGGAGGTGCGGGCACCTGGGGCGAGGACGTCGGCGAGACGGTCGAGCAGCAGAGCGAGGCGCTCGTCGTAGGCCAGGAGCATCCTGGCGGCGCGGATCGTCTGGCGTCTTGCCCGAGCATGGAGCAGCAGACCACCGCACGCGAAGGCAGTTCCGAGCACGACAAGGATCAGTGCGGCCGCAAGCACGGGCGCAAGTCTTGCGGACCAGGAGCGTCCTGTCTTGTGCGAGTGCGATGCGGACGAACATCGGCCAAGAAGTGGCCCCTCCTCAGGCGGAGCCTGATCGCGACCCAAGCACACCGGCCGCGCCGCGGCCGACCTCTGACAACCCGAGTGCGGCGGGGCTCCACACCCCAACAGCCCGCGCCGGATGAACGATCCGGCTAGGGCTCGTCTTGCACGTCCACCGACGACGGGCCGGTAGCGTCCGTCTGGCCCGCGACGTCGACCCGACCCTTGCCGCTCCGCTTCGCCTCGTAGAGCGCCGCGTCGGCCCTGTCGAACAGGCTCGGGGCCGTGTCGCCGTGACGGAGGTCGGCGATGCCGGCCGAGAAGCGAAGTGTCGTCACCCCCGGCCCGACCGGGGCTTCGCCCGCGGTCGATTGGACCCGCCGGTACAGCAGCTCGGCATCGCCCACCGTCGACTCGGGCAGGATCACGGCGAACTCATCACCACCGATCCGGCACGCGATGTCGACCGAGCGCACCGCCTCGCGCAAGCGGTCGGCGATGTAGGCGATGACGGCGTCGCCAGCAAGGTGCCCCAGACGGTCGTTGATCGCCTTGAGATCGTCGAGATCGAAGACGATGAGCGCGAGCGTGCGGCCGTAACGCTGCGCTCGCTGAACCTCGCGGCGCAGGATCTCGTGGAAGTGGCGCTGGTTGTAGAGCCCGGTGAGCCCGTCCGTCTCGGCGGCGTGACGTGCCTCGCGGAAGCGCCGGGCGTTCTCGAAGGCCGCCGAGGCCAGGGAGACCACGTCCTCCGCGGCGTGGATCCGGCCCGTGTCGGGCTCCTCCTGACTGCGCCAGTAGAGTGCAACCCCACCGATCGGCTGCCCCTCACGACCCCGCAGTGGGATGAGCACGGCGCCGCGGATGGGCTCCTGGCCATGGCCGCCGTTCTCTGCGAAGCGGTAGCTCACGACCATCGTGCCCGTGAGCGGGCCACCACCGAACGGGTGGGAGGTGAGCGCCTCGTGCTCGCCCAGGCCCTGAGCCACGCTCACCGGTGTCCCACCCGGGTCGTCGAGCGTGATCTGGCCGGCGGCGAAGCCCCCTTCCTCGAGGGCGGCGCCGAGCACGGTGTCGAGCAGCTCCTCCAGGTCGATCGAGCTCGCCAGCTGGGCGAGCAGGCGATTGCGGCGCGCCTCGTGCTCCGACCGTTCCAGCGCCTCACGAAGATCGCGTGCAAGATCGTCGATGCGGTCGCGCATCTCGCCGACGGCGCGCGTCACCGGATCCTCGTCGTCCCGCCGCCGGCGTCCGCCGAACAGGCTCGAGCTGCCCGCCTGTGTGACCGCGGCCGTCGTCAGCCCGACGCGGGCGGTCCACACCGCGAGCACCCTCGAGACCCCCATCCCGTATCTCACTGTACGGAGAAGACGGCACATGTGCGAGACCTCACCGTCTGCACCTCGGAAGGGCCGCGTCCTGCACCGGGATCCGCCGGCGCAGGCAGGGAAGCGACGCCTGCGCTGGCGCGGCCCGCGCCGGTGCGCTACACTCGTCCTTCCCCGGTTGGCGGGGTTCGACCCTGCTGGCCTTTTCCTGTGATGAACCTCGACCCGAACCCGTAGGAGCACTGTGCCCACCGTCAATCAGCTCGTCCGCAAGGGACGCAAGGACAAGCCGACAAAGACCAAGACACCGGCGCTGCGCGGTGCGCCGCAGAAGCGTGGCGTCTGCACGCGTGTCTACACGACCACGCCGAAGAAGCCGAACTCTGCGCTGCGCAAGGTCGCGCGCGTCCGGCTGACCAACGGCATGGAGGTCGGTGCCTACATCCCGGGCGAGGGTCACAACTTGCAGGAGCACTCCGTCGTGCTCATCCGCGGCGGTCGCGTCAAGGACCTTCCGGGTTTCCGCTACAAGGTGATTCGCGGCGGCCTCGACACCTCCGGGGTCTCCGGCCGGCGGCAGGCGCGTTCCAAGTACGGCGCGAAGAAGGGCTGAGATGCCACGTCGCGCAGAGATCACGCCCCGCGTCACCCCGGCGGACGGGCGCCACAACTCGGTCATCGTGGCGCAGCTCGTCAACCGCGTGATGCTTGACGGCAAGAAGTCGGTCGCGGAGACGATCGTCTACGACGCCCTGGCGATCGTCGAGGAGAAGGGCGACAAGCCCGGAGTGGAGGCGCTCGAGACTGCGATCAAGCAGCTGACCCCGGTGCTCGAGGTCCGCTCACGCCGCGTCGGCGGCGCCAACTACCAGGTTCCCATCGAGGTGCCGGCCCGGCGCGCGCGCACCCTGGCGCTGCGGTGGCTGGTCACACATGCGCGCGACCGGCGCGAGAAGGGGATGCCGGCGAAGCTGGCGGGCGAGATCCTCGACGCGCTCAACCAGCAGGGCGGGGCGTTCAAGCGCAAGGACGACATGTTCCGGATGGCGCAGGCCAACAGGGCCTTCGCGCACTATCGCTGGTAGGACGAGACGATGAGCGCCATACTTTCACCGACTGGCCTGGACCGTGTCCGCAACATCGGCATCATGGCCCACATCGACGCCGGTAAGACGACGACGACCGAGCGCATCCTCTACTACACCGGTCGCACGCACAAGCTCGGCGAGGTGCACGAGGGCGCAGCGACGATGGACTGGATGGCCCAGGAGCAGGAGCGGGGCATCACGATCACGTCTGCGGCCACGACCGCGTTCTGGCGTGACCACCGCATCAACATTATCGATACACCCGGGCACGTGGACTTTACGGTCGAAGTCGAGCGCTCGCTGCGCGTGCTGGACGGCGCAGTGGCCGTGTTCGACTCGGTCGCCGGCGTGCAGCCGCAGTCCGAGACCGTCTGGCGCCAGGCCGACCGCTACGGCGTTCCGCGTATCGCCTTCATCAACAAGATGGACCGCACGGGAGCCGACTTCGCCAAGGCCGTGCAGTCGATGCGCGACCGGCTCGGCGCGGTGGCCGTCCCCGTGCAGATCCCGGTCGGCGAGGAGGAGCACCATCGAGGGGTCATCGACCTCGTCGAGATGAACGCGATCACGTACGACGACGAACTCGGCCAGTCCTTCACGGTCGGCGAGATCCCGGCCGAGCTGTTGAGTGCCGCCCATGAGCATCACCACGCGCTGATCGACGCCATCGCCGAGCACGACGACGAGCTCATGGAGACGTACCTCGGCGATGAGTCCGCGGTGACGCCGGCCATGATCCGCCGCGCGCTGCGCGCCGGCACGCTGGCCGACGCGTTCACGCCTGTGCTCCTCGGCTCCGCGTTCAAGAACAAAGGGATTCAGCCGCTTCTCGACGCGGTGGTCGAGTACCTGCCGAGCCCGCTGGACGTGCCGTCAGTGCAGGGCATCGACCCCAAGACCGAGGTCGAGATCACCCGGCCCGCCTCGCAGGACGCGCCGTTCGCCGCTCTCGTCTTCAAGGTGATGACCGACCCGTTCGTCGGCAAGCTCACCTACTTCCGTGTCTACTCGGGTCGGCTCAAGGCCGGCGACAAGGTGCTGAACGCGACGAACGGGAAGACGGAGCGCATCGGTCGCATCCTGCAGATGCATGCCAACCATCGGGAGGAGCGCGAGGAGATCGGCGCCGGCGAGATCGCGGCAGCCGTCGGGCTCAAGCAGTCGACCACCGGCGACACGCTCTCCCAGGAGAACGCCGCGATCGTGCTCGAGTCGATGACCTTTCCCGATCCCGTGATCTCCGTGGCGATCGAGCCCAAGACCAAGGGCGATCAGGACAAGCTCTCGACCGCGCTGCAGAGGCTCGCCGAGGAGGACCCGACGTTCCGCGTCACCTCCGACGAGGAGACCGGCCAGACGATCATCGCCGGCATGGGCGAGCTCCACCTGGAGATCATCGTCGACCGGCTGATGCGCGAGTTCCGGGTGGACGCCAACGTCGGTCGGCCGCAGGTGGCCTACCGCGAGACGGTGTCCCAGCCGGCCGAGCGCATCCAGGGCAAGTTCGTGCGCCAGACCGGCGGCTCGGGGCAGTACGGCGACGTCGTCATCAACCTGCTCCCGCAACCGCCGGGCACGGGGTACGAGTTCGTCGACAAGGTCGTCGGAGGGAAGATCCCCAAGGAGTACATCAAGCCGGTGGACGAAGGGATCCGGGAGGCAATGACCGCCGGTGTGCTCGCCGGATACCCGGTGGTCGACATCAAGATCGAGCTGATCGAAGGCTCGTATCACGAGGTCGACTCCAGTGAGCGGGCGTTCAAGATCGCGGGCTCCATGGCCTTCAAGGAAGCGATGAAGCGGGCGAAGCCGAAGCTGCTGGAACCGGTGATGGCGGTCGAGGTCGTCACACCCGACGACTACCTCGGTGACGTTATGGGTAATCTGAACAGCCGCCGCGGTCGTGTCGAGAATCTCGAGCCGGTGGGCAACTCGCAGACGATCAAGGCGAGTGTCCCGCTGTCCGAGATGTTCGGCTACGCCACAGACCTACGCTCCATGTCCCAGGGGCGGGCGACGTTCACGATGCAGTTCGACCGATATGACGACGTGCCGCAGTCCATCGCGGCAGAGCTCGTCGACAGCAAGTAAGCGACCAGTTCCAAGAAAACGGCGAACAGGAGACCGGAGGAGCCAATGGGCAAGCAGAAGTTCGAGCGGACGAAGCCGCACGTCAACATCGGCACGATCGGCCACATCGATCACGGCAAGACGTCGCTCACCGCTGCGATCACAAAGGTTCTCGCCGAGCACGGTGGTGGTCAGGCCGTGGCCTTCGAGGACATCGACAAGGCTCCCGAGGAGCGTCAGCGCGGCATCACGATCAACACCGCGCACGTCGAGTACGAGACGGCCAAACGGCACTACGCACACGTCGACTGCCCGGGGCACGCCGACTACATCAAGAACATGATCACGGGTGCCGCCCAGATGGACGGCGCGATCCTCGTGGTCTCCGCCGCCGACGGCCCGATGCCGCAGACGCGAGAGCACATCCTGCTCGCCCGTCAGGTCGACGTGCCGTACATCGTGGTGGCACTCAACAAGTGCGACATGGTCGACGATCCCGAGCTGCTCGAGCTCGTGGAGATGGAGGTGCGCGAGCTCCTCTCCAAGTACGACTTCCCGGGCGACGATGTCCCGGTCGTGCAGGTCTCGGCGCTCAAGGCGCTCGAGGGTGACGCGGAGTGGACGGCCAAGGTGATGGAGCTCATGACCGCGGTCGACGACTACATCCCGGAGCCGACGCGCGACGTCGACAAGCCCTTCCTGATGCCGATCGAGGACGTGTTCACGATCACCGGCCGCGGCACGGTGGTCACCGGCCGCATCGAGCAGGGCAAGATCGAGGTGGGCAAGGAGGTCGAGATCGTCGGCATCCACCCGAAGATCGAGAAGACGACGGTCACGGGTCTCGAGATGTTCCAGAAGATCCTCGATTACGCCCAGGCCGGTGACAACGCGGGTGCACTGCTTCGCGGCATCAAGCGCGAGGAGATCGAGCGCGGGCAGGTGCTTGCGCAGCCGGGCTCGATCACGCCGCACACGCACTTCAAGGCGGAGGTCTACGTCCTCTCAAAGGACGAAGGTGGTCGCCACACGCCGTTCTTCAACGGTTACCGACCCCAGTTCTACTTCCGCACGACCGACGTGACCGGCTCGATCAAGCTCCCGGACGGTCAGGAGATGGTCATGCCCGGTGACAACACGACCATGGAGAT
This sequence comes from uncultured Actinomycetes bacterium, assembly GCA_963738505.1. Taxonomy (GTDB): domain Bacteria; phylum Actinomycetota; class Thermoleophilia; order Gaiellales; family Gaiellaceae; genus Gaiella. The sequence continues at coordinate 470,123 of CAVTWR010000021.1, forward strand.
CGAGCTGATCCAGCCCATCGCCATGGACGACGGTCAGCGGTTCACCGTCCGCGAAGGCGGCCGCACCGTGGGTGCGGGCGTCGTCATCGAGATCATCAAGTAGACCGGAGAAACGGGGAGATCGTGGCGCAGCAGAAAATCCGCATCCGGCTCAAGGGCTATGACCACCAGCAGGTCGACCGCTCCGCCTCCCAGATCGTGGAGACGGCGCAGCGGACCGGTGCGACGATCACCGGGCCCGTGCCCCTGCCCACCGAGAAGAACGTGTATTGCGTGATCCGAGGTCCGTTCATCGACAAGGACTCGCGCGAGCACTTCGAGGTGCGCACGCACAAGCGGCTGATCGACATCCACAGCCCTACGCCGAAGACGGTCGATTCGCTGATGCGCCTCGATCTCCCTGCCGGCGTCGACATCGAGATCAAGTTGTAAATTTGGTAGTTGAAAGTTGGCATGAAATGATCCATCAGACATTTACAACTATAAAAAATGAGATATTCTCATTAGATTTTTCTGCCGCAGCGAGCGAGCTCGGTTCATGAAGGGCATTCTGGGCAGAAAAATCGGCATGACGCAGGTCTTCGACCAGGAGACCGGGAACGTCGAGCCCGTGACCGTGATCCAGGCGGGGCCGTGCCCGGTCGTGCAGGTGCGCACCGAGGCCGCGGACGGCTACACCGCCGTGCAGCTGGCGTTCGAGCAGGTCGCGGAGCGCAAGCTGTCGCGCGGCGAGCTCGGGCACCTGAGGAGGGCCGGGGTCGAGGCCCACCGGCATCTGGTCGAGTTCCGCGGGCCGACCGAGCTCCAGGTCGGTGACGCCGTCACCGTGGAGACGTTCACTCCCGGCGACAAGGTCAAGGTGGCAGGGACATCCATCGGCAAGGGGTTCCAGGGCACGATCAAGCGGCACAACTTCAGCCGCGGACCCGTGTCGCACGGCTCGCACAACATCCGCAAGCCCGGCTCGATCGGTGCCTCGGCGACGCCGTCGCGCGTCTTCAAGGGACGCAAGATGGCCGGTCACATGGGCGCCCGCCGCATCACACAGCCAGGGCTGGTCGTGCACGAGATCGATGCCGAGCAGAACCTCCTGCTCGTGCGCGGCTCGGTGCCGGGCCCGAAGAATGCGATCGTCGAGATCAGGGGAGTGGAGTAGGCATGGCCGTGACAGCGCCCGTCCTCGGGAGCAAGGAGAGCAGGTCGCTTGGCGAGGTCTTCGCCGCCGAGGTCAAGAAACACCTCGTCCACGAAACCGTGCGCGCGGAGCTGAATGCGCGCCGCGCCGGTACCCGTGGCTCGAAGACCCGAGGTCAGGTCTCGGGCGGCGGTGCCAAGCCGTGGCGCCAGAAGGGCACGGGCCGCGCCCGTCAGGGCACGACCCGCGCGCCGCACTTCAAGGGCGGCGGCGTCGCTTTCGCGCCTGTGATGAGGAGCTTCGACGTCAAGGTCAACCGCAAGGCCCGCCGCGCTGCGCTGCGCGGAGCGCTCTCCAACCACGCCGAGCTCGGTACGGTCGCGCTCGTCGACGGCGGCTCGTTCGAGGCGCCCTCGACCAAGCGCGCGGTCGAGCTCCTCGCCGGCTGGGGCAAGCCGACACCGACCGTGCTCGTCGCGCACGAGGACGAGGACACCCTCATCCGCTCGTTCCGCAACATCGCCGGCGTGCTCGTGACCGTCCCGTCCGAGCTCGAGGTGGCGTCGGTGGTCTGGGCCCGCTCGCTGCTGATCAGCGAAGCCGCGCTGCCGCTGGTCGAGCAGCGGGCCGGAAAGGAAGGATCGGCATGAGCCTCGCCCTCGAGGACATCCTCATCGCGCCCGTCGTCTCGGAGAAGAGCTATGCCGGGATCGCCGACCGCCGCTACACCTTCAAGGTGCACGGCGACGCGCACAAGACACAGGTCCGTCAGGCCGTGGAGTCGGTCTTCGGCGTTCAGGTCGCGAGCGTGAACATCATCAAGGTGCAGGCCAAGCCGAAGCGCCGCGGGCAGCATCAGGGAACGCGCTCGGGCTGGAAGAAGGCGATCGTGCACCTGAAGGCCGGGAACACCATCGAGATCTTCGAAGGGGGCCAGGTCTGATGGCCGTCCGCAAGTACAAGCCGACCAGCCCGGGCCGCCGCTTCATGGCCACCTCCTCGTTCGAGGAGATCACCAAGACCACGCCCGAGAAGTCGTTGCTCGAGCCGCTCAAGCGATCGGGCGGACGCAACAACAACGGACGCATCACGACGCGCCATCAGGGCGGCGGGCACAAGCGGCAGTATCGGCGCATCGACTTCAAGCGGGCCAAGGACGGCGTGCCGGCGAAGGTCGCGACCATCGAGTACGACCCGAACCGCTCGTCGCGCATCGCCCTGCTCCACTATGCAGACGGGGCGAAGGCCTACATCCTGGCGCCCGCCGGGCTTCAGGTGGGCGCGGTCGTCGCCTCCGGCCCGCAGGCGGACATCAAGCCGGGGAACGCGCTCCCGCTCGAGGCGATGCCCACCGGCACCGTTGTCCACGCCGTCGAGTTGCGTCCCGGTCAGGGCGCCAAGATGGCGCGCTCCGCCGGCGCCGGCGTTCAGCTCGTGGCCAAGGACGGGCCTCATGCCGTGCTGCGCCTGCCCTCGGGCGAGATGCGGCGCGTGCTGCTCACGTGCCGTGCCACGGTCGGCCAGGTCGGGAACTCGGAGCACGCCAACACGCAGAGCGGCAAGGCCGGTCGCAGTCGCTGGCTCGGTAAGCGCCCGGCGGTGCGCGGAACGGCGATGAACCCTGTCGACCACCCGCACGGCGGTGGCGAAGGCAAGAACAAGGGTCACCATCCGGTGACCCCGTGGGGCGTCCCGACGCTCGGGAAGCGCACCCGCGCCAAGCACAAGGAGTCCGACAAGCTGATCGTCCGCGGTCGCCGCCGCGGCAAGGAGCGCCGCTGATGTCGAGGTCGTCGAAGAAGGGGCCTTTCGTCGAGGAGCGGTTGCTCTCTCGGATCGAAGCCATGAACGAACAGAACAAGAAGCACCCGGTCAAGACCTGGTCGCGCACCTCCACGATCTTCCCGCAGATGGTCGGGCATACGATTGCCGTCTACAACGGCAGGCAACACGTGCCCGTGTTCGTCAGCGAGCAGATGGTGGGGCACAAGCTCGGCGAGTTCGCGCCCACCCGGACCTTCCGTGGCCATGCCGGTGACAAGCAGACCCAGGTGAAGAAGCGATGAGCTCCAAGCCAGGAGAGAGCGTGAGCATTCGCGCCCAGGCCAAGACCGTTCGCATGTCCGCCCGCAAGGCGCGGCTCGTGCTCGACCATGTTCGCGGACGCGCCGTGCCCGAAGCCCGGACCGTTCTCGCGTTCACGCCGCGGGCGGCTGCTCGCGAGATCGAGCGAATCCTCGCCTCGGCGGTCGCCAACGCGGAGTCCGCCCACGGATTCGACGGCGACGAGCTTGTCGTAGCTGCCGCGTACGCCGACGAGGGGCCGACCCTGAAGCGCTGGCAGGCTCGCGCGCGCGGTCGTGTCAATCGCATCCGGAAGCGCACCTGTCACATCACGATCATCGTCGAGCAGGATCCGAAGCTCGCCGCCGGCCGGCCCAGGCGGGGCACGAAGCCGTCGGGCGAGACAGCGCCCGCGCCCGCCGCCCCCGTGGCCGACTCCGCCGCCGAGGACTCCCCGGCCGAGGACAAGCCGAAGACCCGTCGGCGGAGCCCGGCGAAGAAGGAGGTGCCTGCCTGATGGGTCAGAAAGTGCATCCCGGCGGTCTGCGCGTCGGCGTCATCCACGACTGGAAGTCGAACTGGTGGGTCGGGAAGAAGGAGATCGGGGACTACATCCTCGAGGACATCCGGATCCGCGGGCACATCAACGGCAAGCTCTCGCATGCCGGGCTCTCCGACATCCTCATCCGCAAGGACAAGCAGCGCGTGACCGTGGACATCTACACGGCGCGGCCGGGGATCGTGATCGGCAAGTCGGGCGTCGAGGTGGACGCGCTCCGCAAGGAGCTCCACTCGATCACCGGCAAGAGCGTCCACATCAACATCAACGAGATCAAGCGGCCCGAGCTCGACGCGCAGCTCGTCGCGCAGTCGATCGCCGAGCAGCTGCAGAACCGCGTCGGGTTCCGTCGCGCCATGAAGCGCTCGCTCGCCTCGGCCATGCGGTCGGGGGCGCAGGGCATCAAGATCCAGTGCGGCGGACGCCTGGGCGGCGGTGAGATGAGCCGCAGCGAGCGGTACACCGAGGGCCGCATCCCGCTGCACACGATTCGCGCGGACATCGACTACGGCTTTGCCGAGGCGAAAACGACCTACGGCCGGATCGGTGTCAAGGTGTGGATCAACAAGGGGGAGATCATGCCGGAGGGCTTCGACGGCGGCTTCGGGCGCGGCGCGTCCGAAGGCGACAGTCGCCGCCGGCGTGGCGCGGTCACCGAGGGCCTGGGTGCCTCCCGTGAGAGCGGCCGCGCGCGCAGCCAGGACCGTGAAGGCCTGGGCCTCGTTCAGCGCCGCCGACGCCCCGGGCAGGGTGGTCAAGGCGGCCAGGGCGGCCGCCCCGGCAGCCGTGCGGGTGGACAGGGCGGCCAGCGGCGCGGGCCCCGGCCAGAGCAGAGCACGCCTCCGACGGACGCCGTGACGCCTCCGACGGACGCCGTGACGCCTGGCTCCGACGGACGCGGTGATGCCGGCCACGGACGCGGTGATGCCGGCCACGGACGCGGTGATGCCGGCCACGGACGCGGTGACGCCGGCTACGGACGCGGTGACGCCGGCCTCGGGCGCACCCGCCGTCGAGGCGCCTGAGACGACGACTCCGGAGGCCGAGAGCTAGTGGTCGCTCCGGGAAGTTCGCACCGGCTTCGCGCGGCTGCAAACCGTCGCCTGCCGTTGTCCTCGGTCGCACCAAGACCACACCGGTCTTGGCGCTCCCTGCGTCCTAGGCACGCTCGGTTTTCGCCGGCGAACCCAACCCCAACCTCCCGGAGAGACCACTAGCCATGTTGATGCCTCGCAAGACCAAGAACAACCGCCGCAAGCAGTTCCGCGGGCGCCGAGCCGGGATGTCCAGAGGGCAGACGGTCGTCAACTTCGGGGACTACGGCATCAAGTCGCTCGAGGCCGGCTGGATCACCAACCGCCAGATCGAGGCGGCCCGTATCGCGATGACCCGCAAGATCCGCCGAGGCGGCAAGGTGTGGATCAACCTCTTCCCGGACAAGCCGTTCACGAAGAAGCCGGCCGAGACCCGCATGGGCTCCGGCAAGGGCTCGCCGGAAGGCTGGGTGGCGGTGGTCAAGCCGGGGCGCGTGATGTTCGAGCTGGCCGGCGTGCCGGAGCCGCTTGCACGGGAAGCGTTACGGCTGGCCGGGCAGAAGCTCCCCGTGAAGACGAAGTTCGTGAAGCGGGAAGGTGATCTCTTTGAAGGCTAGTGAGCTGCGGGCCCTCTCGGACGACGACCTCGTGCGCAAGCTCGGCGAATCACGGCGCGACCTGCTCAACCTCCGTTTCCAGTCGGTGACGGGGTCGCTCGACAGCTCGGCGAAGTTGCGCCGGGCCAAGCATGAGATCGCGCGCATCCTGACCATTCAGCACGAGCGCGCACGGCTGGGAAAGGCATAACGAGATGGCTGACGAGAACGTGAACGAGGAGACCGAGGTGCCCGGAGACGAGACCCCCGTCGAGGAGACGGTTGTCGACGCCGCAGCGCCCGAGGCCGCCGGCGAGCCCGAGGCTGTCGGCGAAACCGAGGCTGTTGCAGAGACCGAGGTCGCTGCGGAGCCGGAGGAGGCTGCTTACGAGGAGCCCGTGGCCGAGGCCGCGGCGGAAGCCCCTGCCGTCGAGGAGCCTGCCGCAGAGGAGTCCCCTGCCGACGCTGCCGGTGACGACTCTGCCGTTGAGGAGCCGGCCGAGGCTCCGGCCGCGGCTGCCCCGGCGGAGGCTGCTCCGGCGGAGGTGTTGCACGCGGTCGCTCCGGCTGCGGCGGAGCCGAAGCGCAAGAAGAAGCGTCTGCCGCGTGCCCTGCGCCGCCAGCGCCCGAAGCCCGTCCGCGTCGCCGCAGGCGAGCGCAAGCCGATCGTCCGCCTGGAGAAGCCCGAGCACGATCGGGGCCGGCGGCAGGAACGGCAGGGCACCGTCGTGTCCGACGCCATGGACAAGACGATCGTGGTCAAGGTCGACGTGATGAAGGCGCACACGAGGTACCAGAAGGTCGTCCGCCGCTCGGTGAAGTTCCACGCGCACGACGAGCGCAACGAGGCCAAGATCGGCGACGTCGTGCGCATCGTCGAGACCCGGCCGCTCTCCGCCACGAAGCGCTGGCGGCTGGCGGAAATCGTCGAGGCAGCGAAGTAGAGGGCAGGAGCGATGATCCAGCAGGAATCCCGCCTTCGCGTGGCCGACAACACAGGCGCCCGTGAGCTCCTCTGCATCCGCGTGATGGGTGGCTCGCATCGCCGGTACGCTCGTGTCGGCGACATCATCGTTGCTACCGTGAAGGCCGCAACGCCGCAGGGCTCCGTCAAGAAGGGCGAGGTCGTCAAGGCCGTCGTCGTTCGCACGAAGAAGCCCTACGGCCGCAACGACGGGACGTTGATCGGTTTCGACGAGAACGCCGCCGTCATCATCGACAACCAGCTGAACCCGCGCGGAACGCGCATCTTCGGGCCGGTCGCCCGCGAGTTGCGCGAAAAGAACTTCATGAAAATTGTCTCGTTGGCGCCGGAAGTATTGTGAGAATAGGGATGAACAAGTTTCATAGCGGAAGAGAAATCGATGTCTTTCCTCCTTTTTTCACTTTCATGATCGGGAACCGATCATGAAAGTGAAAAAAGGTGATTTCGTCCAGGTCCTGTCCGGCAAGGACCGCGGCAAGCAGGGGCGCGTGATCGAGGCCCGCCCGACGGAGCGGAAGGTGATCGTGGAGAACGTGAACCTGGCCAAGCGGCACACCAAGCCGCGGCCGATCCGCGACGCCAGCCGCATGGGCGGGGTGCAGGTGATCCCCGGCGGGATCATCGAGAAGCCCGTGCCGCTTTCGGTCTCGAACGTGATGCTCGTCTGCCCTGCCTGCAAGCAGGCGACGCGCGTCGGCGTCGTCATCAAGGACGTCAAGGGCGAGACGCGGCGTGTCCGCGTGTGCAAGCGCGCCGGTTGCGGACAGGAGATCGACTGATGAGCGCAACCGAGACGATCATCCCGCGCCTCAGACAGCGCTTCGACGACGAGATCCGGCCGACGCTGTTCGCCGAGCTCGACCTCGATTCGATCATGCAGGTGCCGTGCGTCTCGAAGATCACGCTGAACATGGGCGTGGGGGACGCCAAGACGGACGCCAAGGCGCTCGACTCCGCGATCGAGGAGCTGTCCACGATCGCCGGGCAACGAGCCCAGGTTCGGCGTGCGCGCAAGTCGATCGCCGCGTTCAAGCTGCGGGAGGGTATGGCGGTCGGCGCGCGTGTGACGCTGCGCGGTGCCCGCATGTACGAGTTCCTCGACCGGCTGGTCTCCATCGCCCTGCCGCGGATCCGCGATTTCCGCGGGCTCAACCCCGGCTCGTTCGACGGGCGCGGGAACTATTCGATCGGTCTGCGCGAGCAGATCATCTTCCCCGAGATCGACTACGACAGTGTGCAGACGGTCCGCGGGCTCGACGTGACGATCACGACGACCGCCGAGACAGACGACCACGCTCGTGCGCTCCTCCAGGCGCTCGGTCTGCCCTTCGCCACGGAAAGGATCAAGTAGTGGCCAAGAAGTCCATGATCGCGAAGCAGAAGCGGACCCAGAAGTACCCGGTTCGCGCCTATACCCGCTGCAACAACTGCGGGCGGCCCCGTGCCGTGTACCAGCGGTTCGGCCTGTGCCGCATCTGCCTGCGGACGCTCGCCCACGAGGGCGCGATCCCCGGCATGACCAAGAGCTCCTGGTGATCAGGCGATGCTGACCGATCCGATCGCTGACATGCTTACCCGCATCCGCAACGCCAACCGGGCGCTCCACGCCTCGGCCTCGATGCCGACCTCGGGGATCAAGGAGCAGATCGCGCACCTCTTGAAGGACGAGGGGTACATCAAGGACTTCCGTGTCGAGGCCGGCGAACCGTTCGCGACCCTCGTGATCGAGCTGAAGTACGCCAAGGGCCGCGAGCGCGTGATCACGGATCTGAAGCGGATCTCCAAGCCGGGCCGTCGTGTCTATGCCAAGAAGGATCGTCTGCCGCGCGTGCTCGGCGGGCTCGGAACCTCCATTCTGTCCACGTCGACCGGTGTCATCACCGGCCGCCAGGCTGCGGAACGCGGTGTTGGCGGCGAGGTGATCGCGTTCGTCTGGTAGGCCCATGTCCCGTATTGGCAGACGCCCCATAGAGATCCCGTCCGGAGTCACGGTCGCCGTGTCCCCGGGCGGCAGCGTGACCGTCAACGGTCCCCTCGGCGTGCTCGAGCAGCAGGTGCCCGTACGCATGGAGATCGCGCAGGAGGACGGCGTGCTCACCGTGAGCCGCCCCACCGATCGCGGCCCGGACCGGGCGCTCCACGGGTTGACCAGGACCTTGATCGCGAACATGGTCGAGGGTGTGACCAGGGGCTTCGAGAAGCAGCTCGAGATCACCGGCGTCGGCTACCGCGCGACGCTGAAGGGCACCGACCTGGAGCTGGCCGTCGGGTATTCGCATCCGGTCACGATCGTCCCGCGCGACGGGGTCTCGTTCGAGGTGCCGGTGCCGACGCAGATCGTGATCAAGGGCTCGGACAAGCAGGTCGTTGGCCAGACCGCGGCGGAGATCCGCAAGGTGCGCCCGCCGGAGCCCTACAAGGGCAAGGGTATTCGCTACAAGGACGAGAAAGTTCGCAGAAAGGTCGGGAAGAGAGCCTGATGGCCAGCAAGCTCAGCACACGCGAAGCGCGCGAGCGGCGGCACCGCCGGGTCCGCAGCAAGGTGTCCGGGACGGCCGAGCGGCCGCGACTGGCGGTGTTCCGCTCGAACAAGGGCATCTTCGCCCAGCTTGTCGACGACGAGCAGGGGCGCACGGTGGCCTCGGCGGACTGGCTTGCCATCCGGACCTTCGCCGGCTCCAAGACGGAGCAGGCCCGCGAGGTGGGCAAGGCGTTGGCGAAGGCCGCCGGCGGCGCAGGCGTGACCACGTGTGTGTTCGACCGCGGGGGCTATCTGTACCACGGACGAGTCAAGGCGCTCGCTGACGGCGCGCGCGAGGGAGGGCTCCAGTTTTGAGCATGAGCGAGGCACCTGAGTCCCGCGAGTTGAAGGAGCGGGTGATCGAGATCAACCGCGTGGCCAAGGTCGTGAAGGGCGGTCGCAGATTCTCGTTCACCGCGCTCGTGGTGATCGGCGACGAGGTCGACCGTGTCGGCGTGGGCTACGGCAAGGCCCGTGAAGTTCCGCTGGCCATCTCGAAGGCGGTCGACGACGCCAAGAAGAACATGTTCTCCGTGCCCAAGCACGGCACGACGATTACCCATCGCATCGAGGGACGGTTCGACGCCGCCAGGGTCGTGCTCCGTCCTGCCAGCGAGGGAACCGGCGTGATCGCCGGGGGCGGTGTCCGCGCCGTCCTCGAGCTGGCGGGGATCCGCGACGTGCTCTCGAAGAGCCTCGGGACGACGAATCCGATCAACATGGCGAAAGCCACGGTCGACGGCTTGAAGAAGCTGCGCCGGCCCGAGGATGTGGCCCGGGCCCGTGGCAAGTCGATCCGTGACGTGCTGCCCATGAAGGCACCGGTCGTCATCGTCGCGGAGGCCGTTGCGGAGACGGTGGCGTGAGCGGAGTGAAGGTCACCCAGGTGCGGAGCTCGATCGGCCAGTCCTACAGGCATCGCGGAACCCTGCGTGCGCTGGGCCTGGGTCGCATCGGTCAGAGCGCGGAACACAAGACCGGCCCGCAGCTTGACGGCATGCTCCGGCATGTCGCCCATCTCGTCCGCGTCGAGCCCGCCGGAGGCAAGTGATGGCCGAAGAGCTGAATCTCCACTCTCTCTCCCCCGCCCAGCCGCGCCAGGACCGCAAGCGAGTGGGACGGGGTCTCGGGTCGGGCAAGGGGCGCTACAGCGGACGCGGGCTGAAGGGCCAGAAGTCGCGCGCCGGCTCGCACAAGATGCCCGCGGGGTTCGAGGGCGGCCAGATGCCGATCGACATGCGGTTCGGCAAGAGTCGCGGTAACACGTCGGCGGACGCCATGCCGATCGGGCCGTTCCGCACCTTCCAGCAGCCCGTCAATCTCCGCGATCTCGAGGCCCGCTTCGCGGCGGGCGAGGAAGTCTCGCCCGAGACGCTCAAGGCCAAGAGGCTGATCAAGAAGCTGCACGTGGACATCAAGATCCTGGGCGTGGGTGAGCTCACCAAGGAGCTGTCGGTGTCGGCGCACGGGTTCTCGAAGACGGCCCGGCAGAAGATCGAAGCTGCAGGGGGATCCGTCACCTGGTTGCGGGGCGAGCCCGTCGTCAAGAAGCCGAAGCCTGCGCGCCGGCCTGCGCCCGCCTCCTCCGACGAGGAGCCAGAGGTCGAGGCCGTGGAGGCGCCCGTAGCCGAGGCCGACAGCGAGGGCGCGGAGGCCTCCGAGTAGCGCGGCCGCGGGCCACGCTCTCGACCCCGTAACGTGTTCGCCTGGCTCGCCAACGCCTGGCGGGTGCCGGAGCTCCGGCGCAGGTTGCTGTTCACCGCGCTCGTGCTCGCCGTGTACCGGCTTGGTTCCTGGATCCCCGCGCCGGGTGTCGACGCGACCGCGATCGAGAGCTTCTTCAGCGGTCAGGGCGGCGGCATCTTCGGGTTGCTCAACCTCTTCTCCGGTGGTGCGCTCTCGCAGTTCTCGATCTTCGCGCTCGGGATCATGCCGTACGTCACGGCGTCGATCATCATCCAGCTCTTCACCGTGGTCATCCCCAAGCTGGCCGAGTTGCAGAAAGAGGGTGAGGCCGGGTACGCCAAGATCAACCAGTACACCCGGTACCTGACCATCGTCCTCGCAGCGGCGCAGGCGCTCGGGTACTCGATCCTGTTCCGGAACCAGAACGCCCTGGAGGCCAACGCCGGCCGCACCGTGCTGATCATCGTCACGCTGACGACCGGCACCGCGCTCCTCATGTGGCTCGGCGAGCAGATCACGAAGCGCGGCATCGGCAACGGCATCTCCCTGCTGATCCTGGCTTCGATCCTCACGGGGCTTCCGATCGGGATCTCCGCCTGGTGGAACGGGGGCCCCATGGAGCGCATCTTCTTCCCGCTGCTCGCGGTGGTGATCATCGCGGCGGTCGTCTTCGTCCAGGAAGGCCAACGCAAGATTCCCATTCAGTACGCGCGGCGCCAGGTCGGGCGCCGTGTGACGACGGGTGGTTCCACCTATCTGCCGCTGCGCGTGAACATGGCGGGAGTGATTCCGGTCATCTTCGCGGCTGCGTTGCTCGCCTTCCCGCAGACCGTCGCCCAGTACCTCCCGGGCACGCAGAGCTTCATCAACAGCCACTTCGGCCCCAACGACCTCCTGTTCATCGCGGTCGAAGGCGGCCTGATCATCATGTTCGCGTTCGTCTATACGGCCGTGCAGTTCAACCCGGTCGAGCAGTCGGACAACCTGCGCAAGTACGGTGGCTACATACCCGGCATCCGGCCGGGCCCGCCCACGGCGCAGTATCTCGACCGGGTGCTGACGCGGCTGACCCTCCCCGGCTCGCTCTTCCTCGCGCTGGTCGCTGTGGCACCTGCCCTGTTCATCACCTACGGCGGGTTCTCCCAGGCGAACGCCGGTGCGCTCGGCGGCACCTCAGTCCTCATCGCCGTCGGTGTCGCGCTCGACACGATGCGGCAGATGGAATCGCAGATGATGATGCGCAACTACGAGGGCTTCCTCAAGTAGACCCTCTGCGCTTGCGACCTCCAGGACCCACCACGCCGGATCGTCGCTCTCGAGAGGGGCTCGCGTGAACATCGTGCTGCTCGGGCCCCAGGGCTCCGGCAAGGGCACCCAGGCCAAGCTCGTCGCGGCCGACCTGGAGATCCCGCACATCTCGACGGGTGACATGTTCCGCGCCGCGATCGCTGACCGCACACCTCTGGGGATCGAGGTCAAGGCCGTCCTCGATGCCGGTGAGCTCGTCTCGGACGAGATGACAACCGACCTGGTGATCGAGCGGCTGTGTGCAGACGACGCGCGCGGCGGGTTCATCCTCGACGGCTTTCCGCGTAACCTCCCGCAGGCGGCGGCGCTCGACGCCTGGCTCGCAATGGCGGGACGCCCGCTCCACGCTGTCCTCTCGCTCGAGCTGTCCGACGAGGTCGCAACGGAGCGGATGCTGGCGCGCGCCGCGGCCGAGGGCCGGGCCGACGACACACCGGAGACGATTACCAGACGCCTGGAGATCTATCACCAGCAGACGGCCCCGCTGGTCGAGCACTACCGCGCGGGTGGCACCCTGGTTGCCATCGCGGCCGACGCTCCGGTGCAGACGGTCCACGCGCAGATCGCCGCCCGGCTCCACGCGCTCGGCGCGGGTAGACAGCCGTGATCATCCGCAAGGGAGCGGCCGAGATCGAGCGCATCGCCCGGGCGGGGGCACTCGTCGCCGCCACGATCGCGCGCGTGGGCGAGCGGGTGGAGGCGGGAATCACCACGGGCGAGCTCGACGAGATCGCGGAAGCGTTCATCACGGAGCACGGCGGAGTCGCGACGTCGAAGGGGTACGGCGGCTCCTCGACCCAGGCGCCATTTCCCCGGGCGATCTGCATCTCCGTGAACGACGTCGTCGTCCACGGGATCCCGGATGGGACAGCGCTGGTCGCAGGCGACATCGTGACGATCGATGTCGGGGTGACGCTCGACGGCGCCATTGCCGACAGCGCGTACACCTTCCCCGTCGGGCAGATCGATTCCGAGGTAGAACGCCTGCTCACCGTGTGCCAGGAGGCGCTCGGCGCCGGTGTGATGCAGGCGCAGGTCGAGAACCGTGTGGGAGATATCTCGCACGCCGTCCAGACCCTCGTCGAAGACGCCGGGTTCTCCATCGTCAGGAGCCTCGTCGGGCACGGTGTCGGGCGGCACTACCACGAGGAACCGCACGTCCCGAACTTCGGCCAGGCGGGGCGGGGGCCGAAGCTCCAGGAGGGGATGACGATCGCGATCGAGCCGATGATCACGATGGGCCGTCCGGAGGTGTCTATCCTCGCCGACGGGTGGACGATCCCCACCGTCGACGGCTCGCTATCCGCTCATTTCGAGCACACCGTCGCCGTCACGAGCGACGGGCCGCGTGTCCTCACACCGCGCGTGGGCGTGGCCACCGAGGGGGCATCTCTGCTACATTGATCCTTCCCGCGGTGCGGCTCTCGGGCCGTGCCGTTGCCTCTGCGGGTCGCCACCGGCAGAACGGGATCCGTTCGGTGTACCGTCGACAGGCGCGCGTATGCGCGAGGAAGAGCGTGGCACTCAAGGAAGAGAAGATCGAAGTCGAAGGCGAGGTCGTCGAGGCACTGCCCAGCACGATGTTCCGTGTCCAGATCGAGGGTGGGCACAGTGTCCTTGCAACCATCTCCGGGAAGATGCGCAAGCACTACATCCGCATCCTGCCCGGGGACAAGGTCAAAGTGGAACTCTCGCCCTACGACCTCACCCGCGGTCGGATCACCTTCCGCCTTCGCTGAGCGCCCCGACAGGAGAATTCATGAAAGTCCGCCCGTCCGTCAAGCCCATGTGTGAGCGGTGCCGTGTGATCAAGCGGCACGGTCGCACCATGGTCATCTGCACCAACCCCCGGCACAAGCAGCGTCAGGGATAGAGGAGACACGTTTTGGCACGCATCGCCGGAGTCAACCTCCCGAACAGCAAGCGGCTCGAGATCGGGCTCACCTACATCTACGGGATCGGCCAGCCGACGGCGCAGAGGATCTGCGATTCGCTGGGACTCGACCGTGACCAGAAGATCAAGGATCTGACCGACGACGAGATCAACCGGTTGCGCGGGTACATCGACGAGCACGTCGAGGTCGAGGGAGACCTGCGACGGGAGCGCTCGCAGGCGATCAAGCGGCTGTCCGAGATCGGGTGCTACCGAGGGGTACGTCACCGCCGCAACCTTCCCGTCAACGGCCAGCGCACGAAGACGAACGCGCGGACGCGCAAGGGTCCCAAGAAGACCGTGAGCCGCGGGAAGAAGAAGTGATGACGCCGATGAGAACGACCACTGCAGGTGCCCGCTGATGGCGCCTCCCCGCAAGTCAGCGGCCAAGGGCCGCGCCCGCCGTCGTGTTCGCAAGAACGTGGCCATCGGCCAGGCCCACATCAAGACCTCGTTCAACAACACGATCGTGACGCTGACCGACAAGGACGGCAACGTGATCGCCTGGGAGTCGGCTGGGTCGTCGGGCTTCAAGGGCTCGCGCAAGTCGACGCCTTTCGCCGCGCAGGTGACCGCCGACAACTGCGCGCGCAAGGCCATGGAGCAGCACGGGCTGCAGAAGGTCGAGGTCTTCGTGAAGGGCCCCGGCTCCGGCCGTGAGACCGCGGTTCGTTCCCTGCAGGCTGCCGGCCTGGAGATCGTCGGTGTGCGCGACGTGTCGCCGCAGGCCCACAACGGGGTGCGTCAGAAGAAGAGGCGGAGGGTTTAGTAATGGCGAGGGACATGGGACCGAAGTGCCGCCTGTGCCGGCGTGAGGGCATCAAGCTCTTCCTCAAGGGCGAGCGCTGCCTGACGGAGAAGTGCGCGATCGAACGCCGGGCCTACCCGCCGGGCGAGCACGGTCGCGGACGGATCAAGCAGAGCGAGTACCTGCTGCAGCTCCGTGAGAAGCAGAAGGCACGCCGCTACTACGGGCTGCTGGAGAAGCAGTTCCGCAACACGTATGAGAAGGCGAGCCGGGGCACCGGGCCGGCGGGCGAGAACCTGCTGCGCATGCTCGAGACGCGGCTCGACAACGTGGTGTACCGGCTTGGTTTCGCGGGCTCGCGGGCCCAGGCCCGGCAGCTCGTGCGGCACGGGCACTTCCAGGTGAACGGTCGTCGCGTGAACATCCCGAGCTTCGGTGTGCGCCCCAACGACGTGATCACGCTGAAGTCGGGAAGCGCCGCGGCGACGTTGATCCGCGACGCAACGGATCTCACTGCGTCGGTCGCCCCGTGGTTGCAGGCCGATCACGAGGGGCTGACCGGCAAGGTGCTCAAGTGGCCGGAGCGGGCGGAGATCGACACGCCGGTCCAGGAGTCGCTCATCGTCGAGCTGTACTCGAAGTAGGAGGAACCTGCGCTCCAGGGCGCAGCCATAGTCGAAGAGATCGTGAGGCCCGGCCCAGTGGCCTGGGCGACGGAAACCGAAAGGAACCTTTGTTGCCAAGCTTGATGGAGTTCCAGATCCCGAGGATCGTGTCGGAGGAGTCCGACGAGAACCGCGGCGTGTTCGCGATAGAGCCGCTTGACCGCGGCTTCGGATACACGTTCGGGAACTCGCTGCGCCGTGTCCTGCTCTCTTCGCTCGAGGGAGCGGCGGTGACGGCCGTGAAGATCGAAGGGGTGGCCCACGAGTTCACGACGCTGCCAGGTGTTCGCGAGGACGTCACCGATCTCATCCTCAACCTGAAGAGCCTCATCTGCCGGCTGCACGGTGAGTCCCCCGAGGTCGAGGTGCACCTCTCGAAGAAGGGCCCGGGAGCGGTGACGGCTGCCGATATCGAGGCGCCGGCCGACCTGGAGATCCTCAACCCCGAGCTGGAGCTCGCGCACCTCGCGGACAAGGGCAAGCTGGAAATCACGCTGACGATCGGCCGTGGGCGCGGCTACGTCCCGGCCGAGCAGAATCGCGGGCCGGACACCGCGATCGGGGTGATCCCGATCGACTCCATCTTCTCGCCGGTGCGTCGCGTCTCGTACGAGGTCGAGGCCGCACGTGTCGGGCAGCGCACCGACTACGACAAGCTCGTGCTCGACATCACCACCGACGGCTCGATCGAGCCGAAGGAGGCCATCGGGCAGGCCGCGGAGATCCTCATCCGCCAGCTCGCGATCTTCACCGACATCGAGCGCATCGAGGGTTTCGGGGAGGTCGCCGGCGAGGTGGCCGCCGAGTCCGCCTCGCTGCACGGGATGGAGAACTTCCCGATCGAGGAGCTCGAGCTCGGTGTGCGGTCGTACAACTGCCTCAAGCGCGTCGGCATCGAGACGATCGGCGATCTGACGTCGAAGTCCGAGGCGGAGCTCGCGGCGATCCCGAACTTCGGTCGCAAGTCGATCGAGGAGGTGCGGGAGACCCTGGCCGCGCACGGGCTGACCCTGAAGGGCGAGGAGCTGGCGTAGGGATGCGTCACGCACGCGCAGGCAAGAAGCTCGGACGCGACGCCTCCCATCGGCGGGCGCTGTACTCGAACCTCACAGGATCGCTGATCACGCACGGGCGCATCCAGACGACGGAGGCGAAGGCGAAGGCCGTGAAGCCCTACGCCGAGAAGCTGATCACGCTCGGCAAGCGCGGCGACCTGCACGCACGTCGGCTGGCGATGGCCCAGCTGCGGTCGAACGATGTCGTCCATCATCTCTTCTCCCAGGTTGCCCCGCGGTTCGCGGAGCGCCCGGGTGGGTACACGAGGATCATCAAGCTGGGCCCCCGTCAGGGTGACGCGGCCGACATGGTCTACCTCGAGCTCGTCGACTTCGATCCCACCACCTAGTGCGGCCCCTCCAAACGTTTGATCTGTAACTCTCCTTGGTGTTGTGGGTGCCGCACTAGCGTTTGGGGTCGGCCGCGGAGCGGCCGGCTGTTTCTGATTGCGATCAGGCTCCGCTTCGCGGAGGGCCACTGCGTGGCCGGTGATCGCCTGTCGGAGTTCCAGGCGGAACGTTTGGGCACACCGCACTAGCGCGGCGCCCACCACCCCACTGGATAGCCGCCTGGACGACGGCCTGTGAGCACGCTGAAACTCGTGGTCGAGTACAACGGCACCGGCTTTCGCGGATGGGCGCGACAACCCGGGGAGCGCACCGTCGAGGGCGTCGTGCGGGCCGCCTGCGACCGGGTCCTGCCGGGTTGGAGCGGGTTGGCCGTGGCCGGTCGAACCGACACGGGTGTGCATGCGACCGGGCAGGTCATGTCGGTCGTGGCACCTGCTGGACCACCTGTCATGCGGGTGCCTGGGGCGCTCAACGCGGTCCTTCCTCACGACGTGGCGGTGCTCGCGGCGGCAGAGGTCGACCCGGGGTTCCACGCGCGGTTCTCGGCGCGGTCTCGCACGTACCGGTACACCGTCCTCCATCGCTCCGCGCGGGCGCCCCTCGAGGCGCGGCGCTCGCTGTGGTGGCCGCGACCGTTGGCCACGGAGGCGCTGCAGGAGGCGGCCGAGACCCTTGTCGGCACGCACGACTTCACCGCGTTCACGCCGACGGAGACCCGGCACTCGATGTTCCGCCGGACGATCTCGGCAGCCGCCTGGGAGCGAGCTGAAGATCATCTGCATTTCACGGTCACCGCCGATTCGTTCCTGCGGCACATGGTGAGGACGCTCGTCGGCACGATGCTCGAGCTCGGTGCGGATGCGCCGGCGCGACTCCCGGGGTTGCTCGAAGGAAGGCCCCGTGCCGAGGCCGGGATGACGGCGCCTCCGTGGGGGCTCTACCTGGAACGCATCGACTACGGCGCCGGAGAACCCGAATCGATCATCTAGGATCGCCGCGTGCGATCGGTCGTCCTCTTCGATCTCGACGGCACCCTGATCGATTCCGGGCCGATCATCATGGCCTCGATGCGGCACGCCGCCCTGACCGTGCTCGGGTACGAGCCGGACCCGGAGTCCGTGCGCTCCGCGATCGGGGGGCCGGGGCTGCTCTGGCAGATGGAGCAGCTGGACGCCGGGCGCGCCGACGAGCTGGTCAGCGTCTATCGCGCTCACAACGAGCCGTTGCACGACGAGCTGGAGGCGTTCGACGACGTCGTCGCCCTGCTCCCCGTGCTGCGCCGTGAAGGCAGGCGGCTGGGGATCGTCACCGCCAAGCGCCGTGAGACGGTCATGCTCGCGTTCCGTCGCTTCCCGGTGCTCGAGCAGGAGACCGAGGTGCTGATCGCCTCGGAGGACACGGCCCGGCACAAGCCCGAGCCGGAACCCATCCTCGCCGCCCTCGACGCGCTCGACGCTGCCGCCTCGGATGCGGTCTACGTGGGCGACTCGCCGTTCGACGTGGCGGCGGCCCGCGCCGCCGGTGTGCTCGCCGTCGCCGTGGGCTGGGGAGGGATCCACGGCGAGGCGGCGCTCAGGGCGGCCGCGCCCGACGCGTTCGTGCGCAGCGTCGAGGAGCTGAGGGATGTCATCTGACGCGGATCGGGCAGCCGAGCTGCGACGGCTGATCGAGCATCACAACTACCGCTACCACGTCCTCGACGATCCGGAGATCCCGGACAGCGCCTACGACGTGCTGTTCGACGAGCTGAGTCGGCTGGAGGAGGCGCGTCCCGAGCTGATCACAGACGCCTCGCCGACGCAGCGTGTCGGAGCTGCGCCGTCGGCCGGCTTCACGAAGGTCGAGCATCTCGTGCCGATGGGCTCGCTGGAGAAGGTGACGACGGACGAGGGGCTCTTCAAGTGGGCGGAGGACGTTCGCAAGCGCCTTGGCACCGACGAGCCGGTGGCGTACGTCGTCGAACCCAAGATCGACGGCTCGGCGATCTCGCTCATCTATGAAGGTGGCGGCTTCGTGCGCGGCGCCACCCGCGGGGACGGCCAGCGGGGAGAGGACGTGACCTCGAACCTGCGGACGATCGACGCGATCCCGCTGCGCCTGCGCGCGGAGGGCGAGCCGCCGTCTCTGCTCGAGGCCCGGGGCGAGGTGTTCTTCCCCATCAGCGGCTTCGCGCGCTGGACGCAGGCGCAGGTCGATGCTGGGAAGAAGGCGGCGCCAAACGCGCGCAACGCAGCCGCCGGATCGCTCCGGCAGTTGAACCCCGCCATCACTGCTGAGCGCCCGCTCTCCATCTGGGTGTACGGGGCGGGAGCGCGCACGCCCGGATCGGGCCCGGACAGCCACTTCGCCATGCTGCACTGGCTGCGCGAGCTGGGCTTCCGGACGAATCCCGACGTACGGCGCGTCGAGACGATCGAGGAGGTGGCTGCGATCTGCCTGGAGTGGGAGGCGCGCCGCGGGTCGCTTGACTACGAGATCGACGGGGCCGTGATCAAGATCGACTCGTTCTCCCAGCAGGAGCGGCTCGGCTCGCTGCACGAGCGACCCCGGTGGGCGCGGGCGTACAAGTGGGCACCCTCCACGGCGATCACGACACTACGGCGGATCCACATCCGCGTGGGCCGGACCGGGGCGCTCAACCCATGGGCGGAGCTCGAGCCCGTTCACGTGGGGGGCGTGACCGTGACCACGGCGACGCTGCACAACGAGGAGGACATCAACCGCAAGGACATCCGTGAAGGCGATCGGGTGGTCGTGCAGCGTGCCGGCGATGTGATCCCCCAGGTCGTGGGCCCGGCCGGGGAGCACGCCCCGGGCACCCTGCCGTTCTCGATGCCGAGCCACTGCCCGCTCTGCGGGGTCATGGTGGTCAAGCTCGAGGGCGAGGTCAAGCACTACTGTCCCAACCGTTCCTGTGCCTCGCGTGGCCTGGAGACGCTGATCCACTGGGTCTCGGCGGCGATGGACATCGAGGGTGTCGGGGAGCAGTTCGTGCGCAAGCTGTGGTCGGAGGGCCTGCTGCGCTCGATGCCTGACCTGTACCGCCTCACCGAGGAGCGGCTCGTCGGCCTCGAGGGATACGGCGAGATCTCCGCCCGGCGGGCGCTCGCTGCCATCGAGCAGTCGAAGCGCCAGCCGTTCTCGCGGGTGTTGTTCGGGCTCAACATCTCGAAGGTGGGTTGGGTGCTCGCCCGCAACCTGGCCCGCCACTTCGGCTCGGTGGACGCGCTCCTGGGCGCCACGCAGGAGGAGGTGGAGGGGGTCGAGGGCTTCGGCCCCGACCGCGCCGAGCTGGTCGTGGAGTGGTTCTCGGACGCCGACAACCGCCGCCTCATCGAGGAGCTTCGCCAGCTCGGGTTGACGCTGCGCTCGGGAGAGGCCGAGCTGCCTGTCGAGGGACGATTGAGCGGGCAGCAGTACGTGATCACCGGGACGCTGGAGCGGCGCTCGCGCGAGGAGGCCAAGGCGGCGCTCGAGGCGCTCGGCGCCAAGGTCTCCGATTCCGTCTCAAAGAAGACGACGGGTGTCGTGGTCGGTGAGAGCCCGGGCTCCAAGCTCGCCAGGGCCGAGACCCTGGGTGTACCGATCCTCCGCGAGGCGGATCTGGACGCCCTGCTGGTCTGAGCGGTGGGCCGGGTGGGCTACGGCGGTATCCCCTAACGTTTCACCCGGAACTGCAACACGCGATCACCGGCCACGAAGTGGCCCTCCGCGAAGCGGAGCCTGATCGCCAGAGAAGGAGCCGGCCGCTCCGCGGCCGACCCCAAGAACGCTAGTGCGGCACCCACGACACCACCGCGAGTTCCAAGAAACGTTTGGAGGTGCCGCACGAGCTAACGCTCCGCGAGCACCGAGACGAATCGATCCTGCGCGGCGCGGGCCTCCCACGCGCGGACGGGGGAACCCGTCTCGATCACCACGAACGCCACGTCTCCGTTGACGACGCCTGACAGGCTGCAGGAGATGCTGGTCGTTCCCGTCTTGCCACGGACCCGCGTTCGTAAGTCGCCGAGCCGCATCTCGAGCGTGCCCTCGCGTCCGGGTCGCGCGAGCGCAGCGAGAAACGCCGGCCGCACATCGTCGTCAGCCACGGCGGCGGCGTAAACCGCAGCGAGCGCGATGGGAGTCAGTCGGTCGTCCGGAGAGAGCCCGGACCCGTCGACGATGCTCACGCCGCTTGTCGGCACGTCGTACTCCGCCATCGTCTCCATCACCACCTCGGCCCCGCCCTTCGAGCTTCCACGTCCATCGACCGACGCGCCGAGTGCCTTGAGCAGCATTTCCGCAGTGAAGTTGTCGCTATCTCGGAGCATCGGCACGAGCAGCTTCGCGAGCGGCGCAGATTGGTGCACGGCGAGTGGCAGCGTCCCTTTCGGGGCACGTCCGAGGCCCGGCTTGCCTGCGGTCACGCCTGCCTCAGCGAGTGTCTTGCGAAACATCTTCGCGGCGAGTAGCGGAGGTGACAGCGCGGGCCAGCCCTCCCCGCGATCCACGACCAGGGCCGAGAGCGGCGGGGATTCGAACCCGAGAAAGCCTTCCTTCCACGACGGCCCCGCCCTCTCCGTGTCGAACGCCGTCTCGTCACCACGCACCCTGCCGGTGATCCGGCGGATACCCGCGGCCCGAACGGCGCGGGCAAGTCGCTCGAGGTCCGCTTCGCGGAGCGTCGGATCGCCGCCGCCCCGAAGCACGAGATCGCCCTCGAGTACACCGCCGGTGCGCTCGCCGTCGACGTACACCTCGGTCACGAGTCGATAGCCCGCGCCGAGGCGTACGAGTGCCGCCCACGCGACGGGGATCTTCTCGTTCGACGCCGGGGGAACGGCGCGGCGCCCATTGTGGGCGTACAACACCCGACCGGTGCCGAGATCGACGGCGATCGCCCCCGTGCGGCCAGGAGGCAGGCCGGGACCGCGGAGGGAGACGGCCAGGCGGTCACGCAGCGCCGTCCCGAGGGCCGGGGTCGGGGTCGCCTGCAGCAGGGCGGTCGCAACCGCGACGAGGACCACCACCAACAGCAACATCGTGCGTCGCATCGGGGATCAACGGTAGCCACCCGCCCCGACGGCCGTGGGCGCGGCGGCGTCCCGGTGGGGCTCCAGGTCTAGGGAAATCGACCGGATTCCAGACCTTTTGTCGGGTGCCGGTTGCTTCCCGACCTACCCGGATGGTACAGTCGTCTAGCTGTGACGGGTGACACCGCCACCGGCTGGGCTGCGTCAAGTCGAGCCATACGACCACTGCGGACGCGGCTGCGACGGCCCCTCCTTTGGTTGCTCGCGGTCCTGGCGCTGGTCGTCGTGCTGACCACGGCCGCCGGAGCCCGAGCTGACCGCGTTCAGGACGCCCGCGCCGAGGCCCAGCGCATCCTCGGCGAGATCCAGGCGCTCGACGGCGAGCTGGGTTCCGCGCAGGAGGCGGTCAACCTCGCGAACATCCAGCTGGCGGAGATCGAGAGCGACCTGACGCTCAACCAGAGCCGCCTCGGTATCGCCAAGGACAGCCTCGCCAAGGCGCAGGCGCATATCGCCTCGCGGTTGCGAGCGCTCTACATCAACGGGGCGAGCGGCGGTGCCGTCGAGGTCATCCTCGGCGCCGAGAGCCTCGACGACCTGCTCAGCCGCATCGACGTGGCCCAGCGGGTGGGAGCGCAGGACACCCGCGTCCTCGGCCAGGCGAGGGGGTCGCGCAGGGAGATCGCCAAGCGGCAGAAGAGCTGACGGGCGCCCGCGAGCGCCAGGTGCAGGTCGTGGCCGACAAGGCCGAGGCGCGCCGGGCGATCGAAGGCCGCCTCGCCGAGCGGGAGCGGCTGTACCAGTCGAAGAAGGTCGAGATCGACAAGCTCATCGCGGAGGAGCGGCGTCGCGAGGCGCGAGCTGCCGAGCTCGCCCGCCAACGGCTGGCTGCGGCGCAGGCGGCGGCACGTCAGACGGTCAACACGTCGTCCGGCGCGCCGACGGCGGCGCAGGATTCGTCCTCGGGCTCCAGCGAGTTCGTGCCTCCGCCTCCGTCGTCGAAGTACACGGGGGTGGTGGGGATCGCCATGCAGTACCTCGGCATCCCGTACGTGTTCGGCGGCTCGCACGCCGAATGGCTTTGACTGCTCCGGGTTCGTGATGTACGTCTACGACCAGGTTGGCGTCTCGCTCCCGCATAACGCGGCCATGCAGTACGGGTACGGCGTTCCGGTCTCGCGGGGCGACCTGCAGCCCGGCGACCTCGTGTTCTTCCACGGTCTCGGCCACATGGGTATGTACATCGGTGGCAACCAGTTCATCCACGCCCCGCACACCGGCGACGTGGTCAAGATCTCCGACCTGTCCGGATGGTACGACCAGACCTGGGTCGGGGCGCGCCGCATCCTGTAGTCAGAACGACCGCTTCCGGATGCGAGTGCCGGGACTGCCGGTGAGTCCCTGAAGGAACCCACTGCGCCGCGGGTCGCTCGCTGCGCTGGGGGACTCGCCGCTTGCGTCGACCGCGTTGCCAGAGGCGGAGCGGGGCCCCCTCAGGCGTACAGGCGCTCGACGTCCTCTGCGAAGTTGTCGAGAACGATCTTCCGGCGAAGCTTGAGCGTCGGGGTGATCTCACCGCGCCCCAGTTCGAAGTCGCGCGGAAGGATCGTGAAGCGCTTGATCTGCTCGAAGCGGGAACGGCCTGCGTTGACCCCGTCGATCACCTCCTGCACCAATGCCTGCACCTCCTCGGTGGCCGCCAGGGCGTCGGGCGGGGCGGGCAGCCCACGCTCCCGAGCCCACGCAGCCAACTCCGCGTGGTCGAGCGTGATCAGCGCCGCGACGTAGGGTCGCCGGTCACCCACGACGACCGCCTGGGAGACGAACCGTGACGTCTTGAGGGCGTTCTCCAGGTTCTGCGGCGCGACATTCTTGCCGCCCGCGGTGACGAGGATGTCCTTCTTGCGGTCGGTGATCGTCACGAAACCCTCCGCGTCGATCGTGGCCACGTCGCCGGTGCGCAGCCAGCCGTCCGCGTCGAGGACGGCAGCGGTGGCTTCGGGGTCCTTGAAGTACCCGGCGAAGATGGTTTCGGAGCGGATCTCCAATTCGCCGTCCGCGGCGAGTCGCAGCTCGAATCCCGGGAGCGCTCGGCCAACCGTTCCGGGCCTGTTCGCGTGCGGGCGGTTCGCGGTCGCACCGCTCGTGCACTCCGTCAAGCCATAGGCCTCGACGATGGGGATGTCCAGCGCGTCGAAGAACTCGATGATGCTCCTGGCGAGCGGGGCGGCGCCGGAGAGCCCGAGACGCAACCGGCCTCCCAGCCTGGCCTTGACCTTGCTGTAGACGAGCCGGTCGGCAAGACGGTGCTGCACCGCCAGCGCGCCGGTCACGGGAAGGCCCGCCTGGCGGCGCTCACCGACCCGTTGGCCCACCCTCAGCGCCCAGTCGACAAGCTTCCGCTTCGGCCCTGTCGTCTCGTCGAACGCTGTCGTGACACCGGCGTGGATCTTCTCGAACACGCGCGGGACGCTCGGGAAGAACGTGGGGCGGACGGCGATGAGCGCGTCGGCCACGCCGTACGGGTCAGGCTCGAACGCGGTCGTGAACCCGATCTTGGCGGCCGCGAGGGAGACGAGCCGCCCGAAGTTGTGGGCCATCGGCAGGTAGAGGAGGGTGAGATCGTCGTCGTTCAGGACATCGGGCATCTCCTCCACGACTGCCACCATCTCGTAGTAGTTGCGGTGGCGGATCATGCAGGCCTTGGCGGGACCGGTGGTGCCCGACGTGAAGATGAACGTGTAGAGATCCTCCTCGTCGACCGCTGCTGTGGCGGCCGCCAGTGCGTCGGGGTTCTCCCGGGCGAAGTCGCGACCCTCCTGCTCGAGGGTCGGGAGGTCGGCGAAGGTCAGGGCCAGGCCATCCCGTAGGAGCGGGAGCCCGGCGACCTTGGCGCGTTGCGCGTCGTCCTCGCACAGCACGCCGATCGCCTCGGCGTGCTCGACCACGTACCGGGCGTCATCGGGCGAGCTGGTGGCGTAGACGGGAGCCGTGACACCGCCGATCGAGGCCAGGGCGAAATCGAACAGCGCCCACTCCAGCGTCGTCGACGCGAGGACGCCGAACGCCTCGCCCTTGCGGACACCGCGGGCGAGCAGCCCGTTGGCGATGGCGTCGACCCGCTCAGCTGCCTCCTCCCAGGTGACCTCGGTCCAGGCCGTCCCGGTCCGCACGAGGTAGGCGACGGACCCGGGCCGGCGCTCACGGAGGCCTGACCGCCAGAGGTTCGGGATCGTGCGTGCGCTCACGGACGGAAGAGTACGTCCTCGAAGCTCGGGAGATGAGGCGCTGACCCTCGCGTCAGGATGCCTTGGCCCGCCGGCGCGGGGCTGCCTTCGGGGCGGTGCCGGAGGAGCCACTCCTGCGGGTCGGCTCGGCCTCGCCGTCGCCGCGCGTCCGAGCTGCCGCAACGCTGGCCTTCAGCGCCTCCATGAGATCGATCACGGGGGCGGAGGTCGGTGCCGGGGTGGGGGCTGCAATCGTCTCTCCGCGGAGCTTGGCCTCCAGCAGCGTCTTGAGATCACGCCGATACTCGCTCGTGAGAGCTGCCGCGTCGAACGTTCCCCGGAGCCCGTCCACGATCTGCTGCGCGAGCCCGAGCTCCGCCTTCTTCAGCTCGCTCCCCTCGATCGCCTCGTCGATCTCGGCCTGCGAGTACACGTCCTCGGCCAGGAACAGCGTCTCCAGGACGAGAGCGTTCCCTCGCGCGCGAACGAGGCAGAACGTCTCACGGCCGGAGCGGACGAATCGCCCGAGCGCCCCGACGCTTCCTCCGCGCATCGCCTCCACGAGCAGCCGGTACGGCCGCCGCTGCGCGGGTGCGGCACCGGGCACGAGGAAATACGTGCGATCGAGCCAGATCGGATCGACCTCCTCGAGAGGGACGAACTGGGCGATGTCGATCGCCCGCGAGTCGTCCTGGTTCTCGAGAGCTTCGAGCTCGTCCTCCTCGACGAGCACGAACTGTCCCTTGCTGATCTCCCAGCCCTTGACCAGCTCGTCGGCTCCGACCTCCCGGTCGTGGGTCGTGCACCAGCGCTTCTGCTTGATCGGTGTCATGCACTCCCGATGCAGCAGCCGGAACGACACGTCCGACTGGCGGGCAGCCGGCTTGGTGGCGGGCGCGAGCCCGACGGGAATGCTGACGAGACCGAAGCTCAGGGATCCGTTCCAGGTTGTGCGCATTGCTCCCCTCAGAGTGTAGGCAGGGACCAACCGAATTCGCCCTTCGCGGCCTGATCCCTCGCGCCGACCCCGAACACGTCGAAGGGCGGCTCGGGCCGCCCTTCGGAGACCGGTCGAGAGGTCGCTCAGGCGGCGGCGTGCGCCGGGAGGACCCCTCCCGTGGCGACATACTGGGCCTGGAACAGGGTCTTGTCGATCTTGCCCTGGTAGATCGGCACGCCCTCGGTCAGGCAGACCTTGATGATCGTGTCCCGCTCGAGCCCGAGCTCCTTGGCCAGCTCCTCGGGCGTCAGGTGATTCGGCATACGTGACCTCCTTCGAGCATCAAAAAAGCCCGCCTGCGCGATGCGCGCAGTCGGGCTCTACACGTGCTCGGATCGTGGCTGACGGGGATCAACGGGCCCGCCTCCCGGAAGCATGCATGATGTCCCGAGGATACTCGTGCGCCGCGACGGATGCAACGCTCACACCGGGTTTTCCACCTCGATGTACGTCCACGGCAGCCCGAAACGCTCGCCGAGATGCGCAGCCAGTGCCTGTACCCCGAGCCGCTCGGTCGCATGGTGGCCTGCGGCGACGAGGTGGATGCCCAGCTCGCGGGCCGCGGCCTGGTTCGGCTCCTCGGCCTCGCCCGTGAGCAGCAGGTCGTAGCCTTCGTGCGCGGCGCGGATCAGCTCGTGGCCGGCGGCGCCTGTCGCGACCGCGATCCGTCGAATCGCCGTCGGGCCATGTGCGAAGACGAGCGGCTCGCGCTCTGTGAGCGTGGCGATGCGGGCGACGAGATCCCCGATCGCGATCACCCCTTCGAACCGGGCCCCGCGCCCGACCCCGGCGAACACGCTCTCCGGGTGGGCTCCGAGTGCGCGAATCAGTTGCACGTTGTTCCCCAGCTCGGGGTGCGCGTCGAGCGCCAGGTGGTAGGCAAGCAGCGAGGCGTTCCCGCGGAAGAGCACTTCCAGGCGCCCTCGGAGCCGAGCGTCCACGAGCAACGGCTCGTTCCGCCAGAAGAGGCCGTGGTGGACGAGGACGAGGTCGGCGCCGTCGGCGATCGCGGCCTCGAACAGCGCCAGCGAGCTCGAGACCCCGCAGGCGAGGCGCGTCACCTCCGGCGCGCCGACGACCTGCAGGCCGGCCGGTGCGAACTCCTGCCACGACGCGACGTCGAGCAGCTGGTCCGCGTAGGCGGCGATCTCGTCTCTGGCGGCCATCAGATGCGGACGGAGGCGATGTACTCGCGCACCGACCGGCTCGCGCGCCAGCCCAGGGCTCTCGACTTCGTC
The DNA here is from genome assembly GCA_963738505.1 of uncultured Actinomycetes bacterium. Taxonomy (GTDB): domain Bacteria; phylum Actinomycetota; class Thermoleophilia; order Gaiellales; family Gaiellaceae; genus Gaiella. The sequence goes on from CAVTWR010000021.1 coordinate 497,243, forward strand.
ACGTCGAGCCGTGCGCTCATCCGGTTCCCCGGGACCTCGGGCCCCATCTGCACAGGCCCGCCGAACATGCCTGCGATCTCGAGGATGGAGAACGACTCGTCCGAACCGAGGCCGAACTCGTCTCCCTCGCCGCGCTCGCCGATCATCGTGAGCCCGGACACGATGTCGTCCACATGCGTGAAGATGCGGCGCTGTGTTCCCGGTGAGGTGACTGTGAGCTCTTCGCCACGCGCCTGCTTCTGACGGAAGATCTCGACGACCGTGCCGTACGCTCCGGCGCGCTCCCCCGGGCCGAAGACGTTGTAGAAGTAGGTGATCGCGAATTCGAGCTCGTACCACTCGCCGTAGTTGCGCACGAGCTCCGAGTTGGTGGCCTTCGTGAAGGCATACGGGCTCTGATCCCGGCCCAGGCCGCCGTCCGCAAACTTCGTGGAGGAGCCTGCATAGACGAGCTTGGGACGCTTGGCCCGCCAGAACTCGAGCACCTGGAAGGTGCCGTGCACGTTCAGGTCCCAGACGATCTCGGGCTGGCGCAAGCTGATCTCGACGCGGGAGTACTCACCCAGGTGGTAGAGGATGTCGGGCGTCTCCGGGACGGCGTCTGCGATGTCCTTGGTGTGGGCCTCGCGATAGTCGACGCCTTCGATGTGCGCGTCGCGGCTCCCGGCGAAGTAGTTGTCGACCGAGATCACGTTCGCCCCGTTTGCGACGAGGTCGGCGCAGAGCCGCCCTCCCACGAATCCGGCGCCGCCGGTCACCACCACGCACTTGTCCTTCCAGAACACCTCTGCTCCTCTCGAATGGACGATCCTGGCACATCCTCGCCGTGCAGGGCGCACCTCGTCCAGGCGACCGGGCGCATGGCCGCGCTCCGGGGACGAAGCGTCGGCCATGCGCAGTATCGGGGTGCCCAGATTTGAACTGGGGGCCTCTCCGACCCGAACGGAGCGCGCTACCAGGCTGCGCCACACCCCGAGGGCCTCAAGGGTACCGGCTCGGCGCCGGTGTCGGGGGCGGCCACTATCCTCGGACGGTGCTCCGCGCCGTGCTGTTCGATGTCGACTTCACGCTGTTCCGGCCGGGGCCGGAGCTGGGCGAGGAGGGGTATCGACGGGCCGGGCTGCGGCATGCGCTCGCTCTCGATCCCGCACGCTACGAGATCGCCAGGCTGGCTGCTCTCGACGACCTCCAGCACCACCCCGAGCTGGAGCACGACGAGGAGGTATGGGTCCGCTTCACGGAGAACATCCTTCGCGGCATGGGAGGGACCGGCGAGGCTGCTCGTGCGTGCGCGCTGGAGATCGTGCAGCGGTGGGAGCAGCACGAGAACTTCTTCCTCTACGAGGACGCCCTGCCGGCCCTGGAGGTGGTACGGGCCCACGGGTTGCGGGTGGCGCTGATCTCGAACGGGCAACGCGACCTGGACGAGTTCGCCGAGCACCACAACCTCGATGTCGACGTCTCCGTCGGCTCCTATCACCACGGGTACGTGAAACCCCACCCGTCCATCTTCGTCGCCGCCCTGGAGGCCCTCGGCGTCGCGGCGCACGAGACCGTGATGGTCGGCGACTCCCCGAGCGACGACATCGCAGGCGCCCGTGCACTCGGGATCCGCGCCATCCTGCTCGACCGCGAGGGCCGGTTTCCCGAGGAGACCGAGCGGATCGACACGCTGCTCGCACTCCCGGCCGCCCTCGGTCTCGTATCCTGAGCTGACGTTGACTGGCCGTTCAACCACGACGCGTGCCGCGGCGCAGGAGGAGAAGCGCCAGCTGATCCTGGACGCCGCCGTCCGCGTCTTCGCGAGGGCCGGGTACCACACGTCACGGGTGGGGGACATCGCCGAGGAGGCAGGGGTCGCGCACGGGCTGCTCTACCACTACTTCTCGTCGAAGGACGAGGTGCTGCAAACCGTGTTCCGTGAGAACTGGTCGCAGCTGGTCACGCGCCTGGAGGCGGTCGCCGCTGCCGAGCAGCCGTGTGCCGAGAAGCTGGCCGGGATCGCCAAGATCCTGCTGCGGACGTGGCGCAACTCGCCGGAGCTGGTCACGGTGATGGTGCGGGAGGTGGCGCGTAGCCAGCAGCTGCACGGGCAGGTGAGTGAGATCGCGCAGGGGTTCGCGCTGATCGAGCGGGTGATAGCGGAGGGCCAGGCGTCCGGGGAGTTCCGCTCCGATCTGGACGCCCGTCTCGCCAGCTGGGTGGTGTACGGCGCGCTCGAGGAGATCCTCACGGGATGGGTGCTCGGCCAGCTACCGGACGGCGAGGAGGAGGTAGCGCGTGCAGAGCGGACAGTCGTCGACATCGTCTGCGCAGGGCTTGTCGCCGGAGCCCGCTAGCGTCCCGCCTCGCACGCCGGGTCACGCGCGGACGATCGGCCTGCTCGGGGCCGGGGCCATGGGGCTCGCGTGGGCGCTGACGACCACCGCCGCGTACCTGCCGCCGCTGCTAGAGCGCTTCACGAGCTCGACCACGGTGATCGCGGTCATCACCGCCGGGGCGGAAGGCGTGATCGCGCTCACGCTACCGCTCGTGATCGGCCCGTGGAGTGACACCTTCCACACGCCGCTCGGCCGCCGGCGACCCTTCATGCTGGCGGCCGTAGGCCCACTCGGGTTCTGTCTGGCCCTGCTTGCGTTCATGCCGAACCTGTGGACGACGACGCTGGTGATCCTGGCCTTCTTCTTCGCCTACTACGTGTACGAGCCGCCCTACCGTGGCCTCTACCCCGACGTGTTGCCGGGGAGCCTCTACGGCCGAGCTCAGGGGGTGCAGCATCTGTTCCGCGGCGTCGCCCTCGGTGGAGCGCTTGTCGGCGGAGGTGCAATCTTCAACGTGTGGCAGCCCGGCGCGTTCCTCCTCGCGGCGGCGGTGGTGACGGCCGCCTGCCTCGTCCCGGTTGTCTTCATCGTCGAGGACGGCGGACACGGACCGGTCTTCGAGGGGGTGGGCACGTATCTGCGCCAGTCCTGGCGGGTGTTGCGCTCCAACCGGGAGGTCGCGCTCTTTCTCGCTGCGAACTCGGCGCTCGAGGGGACGTTTGCCGGAGCCCGTACGTTCGTCGTGCTCTACATCACGATCGGGCTGCATGAGTCGAGCTGGACCTCGACAAAGGTGCTGGCCGCGGTCGCCGGGGGCTACATCCTGGCGGCGCTCGTCTCGGGGCCGCTCGGCGACCGCTACGGTCTTGCGCGCGTGATGGTCGTCGGTTGCGCGATCTACGGGGCCGCCCTCGTGCTCGGCGGAGCTGCGCAGCGCTGGCACGAGTGGTATCTCGGGATCATCTTCGTCGTGGCCATCGCGGCAGGAGCGGTGATGACCCTCGCCTGGGGGCTGCTCTTCAAGCTGATGCCCCCCTCCGACCGTGGGGCGATCTCCGGGCTCGCCACCACCTCCAAGGGCTTCGGGCTGATCGTCGGGCCGATCTTCGCCGGCATCGTGATCGACCTGCTGCGCCCCTATCTGGAGGCCACGGAGGGCTATCAGGCGACCTGGCCCGTGCTCGGCGTGCCGATCCTGCTCTCGATCCCGTTGATGGTCAAGCTGATCTCCGCCGAGCGTCGCGCCGACGGCAAGCCATGACGTTCCCGAACGTCGTCGAGCGCGCCCGCTCGCGCAGAGAGGGACCGAGTCCGTCAATCGAGGGCGACAGCCGACCAGCGACCTGACTCGTCGCGGCGACAGGCGACCCGCAGGCCGAAGCAGGTGGACAAGGGGACGTCGGCAAGCACTTCGAGCACCGGTCCCTGGGCGACGGCGACGCCCCCTGCACCGAGCAGGAGCGCGTGCGAGCAGGAGCGCGGCAGCTCCTCCAGATGATGTGTGGTCATCACGACCGCCAGCTCCGGATCGGCTGCGGTCAACCGGTCGAGAGCACCGAGGAGCGTCTCCCGGCCAAGGAGGTCGAGCCCGGAACCCGGTTCGTCGAGGAGCAAGAGCCGCGGGCGCGGCACCAGCGAGCGGGCGATGAGCGTCCGTGTGCGCTCGCCGTGGGAGCAGAGCCCGAAGCGGCGCACAATGAGATGCTCCAACCGGAACAGGGCGATCAGCTCCTCCGTACGTGCGACCGAGGCGGCGGTCGAGCGCTCCGGGAACCACCCGATCGTCTGCGTGGCTCCCGTCTCCACGATCTGTGCGACGGTGAGCTCGGGAGCGAACCGTTGCGCCGCCCGCGCGTCGACGAAGCCGATGCGCTCGCGCAGCGCGAAGACGTCCACTCGTCCCAATCGTGCGCCGAGGATCGTGGCGGTGCCGGCGCTCGGGAAGTCGACTCCGCCGGCGACGGAGAGCAGCGTCGTCTTACCGGCGCCGTTCGGCCCGAGCAGCGCCCAGACCTGGCCCGCGGCCACCTTCCAGTCGAGGTGCTCGACGATGCGGACCCGGCCCCGCGGGCCCGCCCGCCAGATCTCGATCCCCTCCAGCTCCAGCGCCATCGTCATCGCGCCGACGCTACCCAAGCGGGGTTGACGGATGCAGCTGGGACCGGCACGATGAGATTGACTGACCAGTCAATCGAAGCCAGGAGCGTACGTATGACCACCTTCGCGGAGCCGTCCCTGTCCGGCGGCGTGTCGTTCGCCCTCACCCCGGAGCAGAAGGAGCTGCGCGAGCTCACGCGAACCTTCGCCGAACAGGAGATCCGGCCACGCGCCGCGGCGTACGACGAGGCGCAGACGCACCCCGTCGATGTGGTCACGAAGGCACACGAGCTCGGTCTGATGAACCCGCACATCCCGGAGGCCCTGGGTGGGCTCGGGCTCTCCGGGTTCGCCGGCATGCTGATCAGCGAGGAGCTCTCCTTCGGATGCTCGGGGATCGCTGTCTCGATCATCGCAAACACGCTCGGAGCGGGTCCGCTACTCGTCGCCGGGTCGGAGGAGCAGCAGAAGCAGTGGCTGGCTCCGCTCCTCGACGCTCCCATCCTCTGCTCCTTCGCCCTCACCGAGCCCGACGCCGGCTCGGATGCCGCGCGTATCAAGACGACCGCGGAGCGGCGGGGAGACGAGTACGTGCTCAACGGCTCGAAGATGTTCATCACCAACGCCGGGCACGCCGCCTGGTCGGTCGTGTTCGCCTCGACCGACCGCGCCCAGGGGCACCGCGGGCTGTCCGCGTTCGTCGTGCCGATGGATGCCGACGGCGTCACCGTCGAGAAGCACCTCGACAAGATGGGGCAACGAGCCACGGACACCTCGGCCTTCGCTCTGCGCGATGTGGTCGTACCGGCAGGGAACCGACTCGGTGAGGAGGGCGACGGCTTCAAGATCGCCATGAAGACCCTCGACCTGACCCGTCCCGGCACTGCGGCGGGTGCGGTCGGTGTCGCTCAGGCCGCCTACGAGCTCTCGGTCAGCTATGCGCGCGAGCGCGTCAGCTTCGGACTGCCCATCGCGGCGCACCAGGGAGTGAACTTCCTGATCGCCGACATGGCCACCGAGATCGAGGCGGCCAGGCTGCTCACCTGGCAGGCCGCCTGGATGCTGGACTCCGGCTACGGGCGCAAGGCAACACTGTACTCGTCGTTTGCCAAGCGCTTCGCCGCGGACACCGCGATGAAGGTTACGACCGACGCGGTTCAGGTGTACGGCGGCTACGGGTACATCAAGGAGTACCCCGTCGAGAAGCTGATGCGCGACGCGAAGCTGTTCCAGATCTACGAGGGCACCTCGCAGATCCAGCGGCTCGTGATCGCCAAGGAGATCTTCCTCCCGTCCGAGTGATTCGTGCCAGGCCCGCGTGGGCGACGGAAGCGTCCCGGTACAATCGCCTGCGGTGGAGACGACCATGGCGCGCCCGGGACTCCGGCGGCGGCACTCTTTGCGTGCCGTCGTGTTGCGGCGTGGGCTGATCGCACTCGCCCTGCTGCTCGTGCTCACGGTTGCCGTCGGTCTCGGCTTCGCCGGCTCCCGCAGCACACTGGCCTCCGGCACGCGCATTGCGGGTGTGAACGTGGGAGGCATGGTGCCGGAGGAGGCGCGGCTCGAGCTCGAGCGGCGATTTGCCGCCGTGCGCGGGGCGTCCACGACCTTCGCGGCTGCCGATCTGCGGTTCGAGACCACAGCGCGCGAGCTGGGCGTGCGACCTGACTTTCGCGCGGCGGTGGCGAAAGCGCACGGCGCCGGCAGCGGTTTCGGGCCGTTTCGCGGCTTCAAGCGCCTGGGCATCCGCCTCTTCGGCTCCGAGACCGCAGCACCTGTCTCGACCTACCGGCCGCTCGTGGAGCGATTCGTGCGCACGGTCGAGACCGGGGTGGCCGAGAGCAGCGTGCCGGCCGGCCTCGCGCGAAGCGGTCTCGCAGTCCGTGTCGTCCCGGGGCGCCGCGGACGTGTGCTCGATCGCGTGGCCAGTCTCGCGACCGTGGTTCAGGGTCTCGCGTCGCTCGAGCGCGGCGGGACGGTGCGGCTTCGGGTGCGATCGACGCGCCCCGAGGTGACCGCTGCCGATCTCGCCCCCGCACTCGCCGACGCCCGCCGGGCACTGGATTCGCCGATCCGGCTGGCGTACGGGGAGACGCGTTGGCGGGTCCCGGTGCGGGACATCGCCCGCATGTTGGTGCTCCCCTCTGCCGGCGGCTCGGAGGTCACGATCGGGGGGAAGGGCGTGGATCGCTGGTTCGCGCGGCTCCGCAAGATCGTCGACGTCAAGCCTCGCGACGCGCGTTTCGTGGTCAACGCCGATCGCGGGATCTACGTCATGCCTTCGCGGGATGGGCGGGCGCTGCATCGTGAGAAGACGATCCAGGCGATCTCGAAAGCACTGTTCTCCGCCACGCAACGCGTCGTGCAGCTGCCGGTGCTGGTGGCCGTCCCCGCTCGCACGACCGAGCAGGCCAAGGCCCTCGGTATCGAGGATGTCGTCGCGAGCTACACCACGGTGTACAGCGGCACCGACAGCCGGCTGCACAACGTGGCGCTGGCTGCCAAGCTGATCGACAACACGCTCATCGGCCCGGGCAAGATCTTCTCGTTCAACGGCACGACCGGTGAGCGAACGGTCGAGAAGGGCTTCCAGGAAGCCCCCGTGATCGTCGGCGGCGAACTGGTGAACGGCATCGCCGGTGGTGTCTGCCAGGTCTCGACGACCGTGTTCAACGCCGTGTACGAAGCCGGTCTGCCAATCGAGGAACGGTCGAACCACGCGCTCTACATCTCGCACTATCCGCAGGGTCGCGACGCCACCGTCGACTATCCCGGCCTGGACCTGCGCTTCCGGAACGACACGGGTCACTGGCTGCTGCTGCGCTCCTTCGTCTCGCCTGGGCGGCTCACGGTGAACTTCTACGGCACGAAGTTCGAACGGAAAGTGGAGACCGAGACAGCCCCGCTCGTCGTCACCGGCGCCGTGCCGCTGAAGATCGTGCGTGACCCGAAGCTGAAGGTCGGGACGCGGGTCACCGAGGAGATCGGGACGCCGCCGCGCGCGACCTCCGTACGGCGGCGCGTCTACGACGCCGATGGCAAGCTGCTGTTCGACACCGTCTGGCGGTCGAACTACGTCGGGGAGAAGAGCGTTGTCCGCGTCGGTACCAAGAAGAAGCCCAAGCCGAAGCCGGGCCCTGCCGTCCCGCCGGTCGACGGCCCCGCCGCGGCCGATCCTCAAGCACCGCCCGCTGACGGCACCCCCGTCCCGGACGGGCCGACGCCGGCGGATGGCACGGCTCCCCCACCGCCTGCCTGAGGGTGCGGTTGAGAACCGCAGGACGCTGAAGCATCCCGCACCGCTGTAGCTCGTGGGCCATCCACTCCCGGGCTGCGGCGAGTGCGTTGCGTGTCGCGGCGCTCCTGCATCGAGGATCGGGAGACACCGCACTAGCGAGTCCCTGAAGGGCCCCGCCTCGCCTCTCGCGTCGGAGCCTGGCGTCAGGGGCGAAGGGCCCTGCTTCGCCTCTCGCGTCGGAGCCTGGCGTCAGGGGCGATCTCCACGGCACGGCGTCACGGGGCGTCTCAGGCCTGGCGGCGCTCCGCCAGCTCGATCGCCGCGACGAACCAGGTGGGCACCCGCACGGGCCGGAGCGTTGTCCTGTCAACGGTCGCATGATCGGTCGCTCCGGAGGCGATCGCGTCCTCGCCCCTTGTGATCGCGTACTCGTAGCGGAAGCGGGCGCCCTTCACGTCCACGCACCGAGCCCACACGGTGAGCACGTCGTCGAACACCGCAGCGCGGTGGTAGTCCACATGTACCGCCGTGGTGAGCGCCTCGATCCCCTGCGCCTGGATCGCCCGGTACCCGCCGGCATGCTCCGCCAGATACGCGATCCGCGCAACCTCGAACCAGACGACGAAACCGGCGTGATGTGCGATGCCCTGGGCGTCGGTCTCGGCGAAGCGGACGCGGACGTCATGGGCGAACAGGAATCCCTCCATCCCGGCGACCCTAACACCGGCCCGCCGGGCCGTCGGTAGGTGCTCGTCGCCCAGGGCCGTGTCGTCTACGATGACGGCCGATGCCGCCCAAGCCACGAGCCCACTCGCGATCCACCGGCGGCGCCTCTCCCCGTGGACTGCCCCGCTGGGCGCTCGCAGCTGCTGCCGCAGGGATCGCCGCGCTCGTCGTGGTTGTCGTGCTGCTCACGCGCGGCGGCGACACCACGTCGAACAACGACTCGGTGCGCACCGACTTGCTCGCGGCCGACTGTACGGTGCAGATCGTGAACGCCCTGCAGGGCGACCATTCCATCGCCGCCCCGGACGGCACCTCGAAGAAGTGGAACACCGACCCGCCGACCTCGGGGCCGCACAATGCCCAGCCTGCCGTCTTCGGCGCCTACACCGCACCGGTGAACCAGGCACAGCTGGTGCACAACCTCGAGCATGGTGGCATCGCCATCCAGTACGGGAAGGATGTCCCGGAGACGACCGTCGCGGAACTCAGATCTTTCTACGACGACCACCAGGCGGGAACGATGCTGTCGCCGCTCGACGAGCTTGGCGACCAGATCGCGATCGGCGCCTGGAACGTGACGAGCGAGACGAACCAGAAGGGCATCCTCGCCAAGTGCCCGGGCTTCGACCAGAAGGCCTACACGGCGTTCTTCGACGAGTACCAGTTCAAGGGCCCGGAACGCTTCAGCCCTGAAGATCTGATGCCCGGTCGCTAGTGCAGCGCCCGTCAACGTACGATCGGGAACGTTCCGCGCTGTGGTGGGCGCTGCTCAGCGGAGGTAGGCGTCATCCCCGGCCAGCCAGTCGTCGCGGCGCGGGGCGAACGTGTCGAGGATGACTGCGTCCTCGAGCACCTCGACCACGCCGTGCGGCACGCCGGAAGGCAAGACGACGCTCTCGCCGGCCTCGATGATCTGCTGTGCCCCGTTCACCTCGAACAGCAAGCGGCCCGCGAGAAGCGTGGCGATCTGCTCCTGGGGATGGTCGTGCAGCGCCACGACAGCGCCCTTGGTCAGCGCGAAGCGCGCCACCGTCAATCCGTTGAGGTGCACGGCCTGACGGACGACCCCGGCGCCCATCGGCTCCGCAGGGTGCTCGCTCCAGCGCACGACGTCCATGCCTCACCTTACCGCGACGGCGAGCCGACCGCGTAGACTGCGCCAGGGACGCCGGGGTGGCGGAACTGGTCATACGCAGCCGGCTTAAAACCGGCCGTCCTTCGGGATATCTGGGTTCGAATCCCAGCCCCGGCATGACCTGACCGAGGCCTGGGGCGTTGCATTGGTTGGTGCCGGGTTTGCCTCGCTCAAGCCCTGGGGCCCTTCAGGGCCTCACGAGAAGTTCATCCCAAGGCAGGTTTATGCGCGACGGGCGGCACATCCCATGACCGAGGCCTGGGGCGTTGCATTGGTCGGTGCCGGGTTTGCCTCGCTCAAGCCCTGGGGCCCTTCAGGGCCTCACGAGAAGTTCATCCCAAGGCAGGTCCATGCGCGACGGGCGGCACATCCCATGACCGAGGCCTGAGACGTTGCATTGGTCGGTGCCGGGTTTGCCTCGCTCAAGCCCTGGGGCCCTTCAGGGCCTCACGAGAAGTTCATCCCAAGGCAGGTCCATGCGCGACGGGCGGCACATCCCATGACCGAGGCCTGAGACGTTGCATTGGTCGGTGCCGGGTTTGCCTCGCTCAAGCCCTGGGGCCCTTCAGGGCCTCACGAGAAGTTCATCCCAAGGCAGGTCCATGCGCGACGGGCGGCACATCCCATGACCGAGGCCTGAGACGTTGCATTGGTCGGTGCCGGGTTTGCCTCGCTCAAGCCCTGGGGCCCTTCAGGGCCTCACGAGAAGTTCATCCCAAGGCAGGTCCATGCGCGACGGGCGGCACATCCCATGACCGAGGCCTGGGGCGTTGCATTGGTCGGTGCCGGGTTTGCCTCGCTCAAGCCCTGGGGCCCTTCAGGGCCTCACGAGAAGTTCACGATCAGCTCAGCCCGCGATCGGCCAGCCGGGCCGTGTCATCTCGAAGGCTTCGGTGACGCGGACGTACTGCCGGTAGCCGAGCCGGCCGATGGCGTCCAAGCGCCCGACGTCGACGATGCCGTCGACCAGGATGTCGTCGGCGACGTGCACGCCGACCACCTCGCCGATGACCATCGTCGGCGGCGTCAGGCCGGGTGCGCCCCGCAGCTCGACGTGGGTGACCACCGTGCATTCGAGGCTGACGGGGCTCTCGGCCACGCGCGGGGCCGAGACGATGCGGCACTCGCCTCGTGTGAGCCCCGCCACCTCGAACTCGTCGACGCCGTGGGGTGCAGGCGTCGACGTCAGGTTCATCGCCTCGCGGAGGCCCCAGGTGGCGAGGTTCGCCACGAACTCACCGGTCTCCAGCGCGTTTCGCACCGAGTCCTTGCGCCCGTCACCGCGCCCTTCCGACGCGGAGAACATGACCTGCGGGGGTGTGTACGCGACCCCGTTGAAGAAGGAGTAGGGCGCGAGGTTGACGGAGCCATCCTCCGCGCGGGTCGAGATCCAGCCGATCGGCCGCGGAGCAACGATCGCGTTGAAGGGGTTGTGCGGGAGTCCGTGCCCCTGGCGCGGCTCGTAGAACATCGCGCCATGATCGCTGAAGCACGAGGTGGGCGGCCGGGAAGCCGTCATTTCCCCAGGTGACCCACCGTATCGAGACCTCGGGACGATCTCGTAGACTCAACGGTCGATGGTCGACCTTCGGCACTCGTCCTCGTTTGAGGGCCTCGAGTTCGACACGCCGCTCTACCGGACCGCGATTGCGCAGTTCGACGAGGCGGTGCCGTATGCAGGTGTCGACGAGGCGATCGCGGAGCGCCTGCGCTACCCCGAGCGCGCGATCATCGTCACCTGCCCCGTGCGCCTCGATGATGGGAGCCGCGTCGTGTTCCCCGGCTACCGCGTTCAGCACTCCAGCGTGCTCGGCCCCACCAAGGGCGGCATCCGCTACGACCCCGAGGTCTCGCTCGGCGAGTGCGCCGCCCTGGCGGTGTGGATGACCTGGAAGTGCGCCCTCCTGCGGCTGCCATACGGCGGCGCCAAGGGCGGGGTTCGTTGCTCACCGCGCGGGATGTCGCAGCGCGAGCTGGAGCGCCTGACACGTCGCTTCACGTCGGAGCTCTTGCCGTTCATCGGCCCGCAGGAGGACATACCCGCGCCCGACATGGCCACCAACGAGCAGACCATGGCCTGGATGATGGACACCTATTCGATGCAGCGCGGCCATGCCGTCCCGGAGATCGTCACCGGCAAGCCCATCTCCATCGGCGGCTCGGTGTTTCGCCACGAAGCGACCGGCGCGGGTGTGGTCATGGTCGTGGCCCGGGCGTGTGAGCGGATGGGCTGGAAGCTCGCTGAGCAGCGGTGTGTGGTGCAGGGCTTCGGGAACGTCGGGGGCATTGCGGCGCAGGAGCTCGTCGATCGCGGCGCCACCGTGATCGCGGTCTCGGATGTGTCCGGAGGTGTGCAGAACCCGGACGGGCTCGACATCCCCACGATGAGCCAGTTCGCTCGCGATCACGGTTCGCTCGAGGGCTGGGAACGGGCTGGGGACACGCGGATCGACGGCCAGGAGCTGCTCGAACTGGAATGCGACATCCTCGTTCTGGCCGCCCGTGAGGATCAGATCCACGCCGACAACGCGCCGCGGCTGCGTTGCCGCCTGATCGCCGAGGGCGCGAACGGCCCGACCTCGCTGGAGGGGGACGCGATCCTCCGCGCCCGGGGGATCCCCATCCTCCCCGACATCCTCACCAACGCAGGGGGCGTGACCGTCTCGTACTTCGAGTGGGTGCAGGACCTGGGCCGTCTCTTCTGGGGACGCGACGAGATCCGCGCCAAGCTCTCGGAAAAGCTGAACGACTCTTTCGATCGTGTCTGGTCACTCTCGGCCGAGAAGGCGATTCCCATGCGAACGGCCGCGCTCGTGGCAGGGATCCGTGACGTTGGCGCCGCCCTCGAAGCGCGCGGCATCTACCCATGAGCCGATGAACCGGGTTCGCGATGCGATGATCACGGAGCCGCGGTCGCTCCCGGCGACCGCAAGCGCCCAGGCAGCCGGCGAGGTGCTGGTCCCCCCGGACGTGCGTGCGGTGTTCGTCGTCGACGACACCGGTCGCCTCGTCGGCGTGGTCACGCGAAAGACGCTCGTGACCAAGGTGGTGGCGACCGGGCGGGACTCGCGGACGGTCACCGTCGGGGAGATCGCCGAGCCGCCGTACTACACGCTGCCCTCCGATCTCGACCTCGACTCGGCTTTCCACTTCATCGAGGAGCACGACGCAGAACGGGTGCCGGTGGTGGAAGACGGCCGGCTGATCGGGGTCGTCTCGCGAGCGATCCTGCAACGCCGCCTGGCCGAGGACGAGGAGCTGGACGAACCCTCGGACGGGTAGCGGGAGCGGAGCGGGCTCCAACGCTTTCGCTTCCGCGGGTTCCGGTTCGAGGAGGGGTAGGGGGCCCTTCAGTTCAGGGCCGCGCAAGGCGTGCGTGCACGAACGTTCGGGGTAGCGGGGCCCTTTAGGGCCTCGCAAGGGGCTGGGGAACGAACAGGCCCCGCGGCGTCAGCCCCTCCGCGGGCCAGTCCCTTGCGCGACGCTGAAGCATCGCGCTGGGCGCACGTTCAGTCCCTTGCACGACGCTGAAGCATCGCGCTGCCGCGTTCGCGCTTCCGGCTACGACTCGAGCGCCACCAGCGCAGCGGTGACGATCGCGGGTGCGGAGATCCCGTAGGCCTCGTACACCTCGGGTTGCGATCCGGTCTGGCCGAAGGAGTCGACGCCGAGCGGGACGCAGCGGGTGCGAAGCGCCGAGCCGAGCCAGGCGAGTGCGTGAGACGAGCCGTCGATGACCGAGACCACGGGCGCGCCGCGCTCTTCGGCACGGATCAGCTGCTCGAGATGGGAGGTCGCCACCGCGGCGCCTCCGCGGAGTGGTTGGGTGAGCGAGCGCTGCCAGTCGCGATACAGCCTGTCTGGTGAGCTGAGACAGAGTACGGTCGCCTCGACCTCCTCCTCCTCGGCCAGGAGGCGTGCCGCCTCGAGGGCCTCGGGCACCATCGCCCCGCACGTGGCGATCACGACGCGGTCGGCGGCCAGGCCGGGCTCGCGGAGGCGGAAGCCGCCTGCCACGACGTCGGCACGGAGTGCCTCCTCCCCGCGGGCCGCGACGGCCTGGGTGAACGGCGCCTGGTCGATCGGTTTCGTCGACAGGCGGAGGTAGAGGGCCTCGCCGTCCGGCTCCTGCATGCGCCGCAGCTCGTCCAGCAGCAGCCATTCCAGCTCGCGCGCGAAGCACGGTTCCGCGTAGGTGAGCCCGGGGGTCTCGATCCCGATCCCGGGCGTGGAGACCGACTGATGCGCGCCGCCTTCACGAGACAGCGAGATCCCGGACGGGGTGCCGCAGAGAATGAAGCGCGCGCCACTGTAGACGGAGTAGACGATCCCCTCCAGCCCGCGCATCACGAACGGGTCGTAGACGGTGCCGATCGGAAACAGGCGCTCTCGCTGGAAGTCCCAGGTCAGCCCGAGCTGCCCCAGCAGGAGCATCAGGTTCATCTCGGCGATCCCGACCTCGATGTGCTGGCCGAGGCGGCCGACCCGCCACTTGAGCGGCGAGTCCGCCATCTCGTCGTACACCGGCTCGTCGTCCGGCCCCCAGACGCCCGTCTTGTTGATGAAGCCGCCGAGGTTGGTGGAGACGGACACGTCGGGCGCGACGGTGACGAGTCGCTGTCCGACTCCGTCGATCCGCGAGAGATCGAGCAGGACGCGGCCGAACGCGGACTGGGTCGAGATGCGCTCCGGGTCCTTCGCGGAGAGGGTGGCCGGTACCGGGAAGGTTCGTGCTTGCGGCTGCTCGCCACGGTCGAGTCGCTCGCGGGCGGCCAGGATCAGCCTGCCTTCGGCGCTGTCGGCGTCGAACCCGTCCCACTCGGTCTCGGGCGTCAGCCCCAGATCTTCGCGGAGCTCGTCGATCTGCTCTGCGCTGAGGAGCGCCGAGTGGTTCTGCGGTCGGCCGGCGATCTCCAGGCCGTAGCCCTTGATCGTGTACGCGAAGATCACCGTGGGGCGCTCCGACGCCTCTCGCGCACGTGCCAGCGCATCAAGGAGGTCTCCGAGGTCGTGGCCACCGAGGTCGCGGACGAGGGAGGCGATCTGCCTCGGGTACTCCTCCAGCAGCTGCTCCAGCCGGCGGCGCTCGGTGTCACCCAGTGTCTCGAGCAGAGTGGCTCGCACGACGTCCTCGCTGGCGCCGAACAGCGCCTGGTACTGCTCGTTGGGCATCTCGTCGATCCGCCGTCGCAGCAGATCGCCGCCGACGCGCGCATAGGCCTCGCGCAGCCGCCGCCCGTACTTCAGCTCGATCACGTTCCAGCCGACCGTGCGGAACTGCTGCTCCAGCTCCGCCGCGCGGATCCCCGGGATGACGCGGTCGAGGCTCTGCCGGTTGAGGTCGACGATCCAGAGCACGTTGCCGAGCCGGCGCGAGTGCGGCTCCGCGAGCGCCTCCCAGATGTTCCCCTCGTCCAGCTCGGCATCCCCGAGCAGCGAGATGAAGCGGCCGCCCGTGGAGGCGTCGAAATGGGTGGCCACGTAGCGATCGGCCAGCGCACCGAGGAGCGGTGCCGCCGAACCGAGGCCGACAGAGCCGGTCGAGTAGTCGACGGGGAAGGGATCCTTCGTTCGCGACGGGTAGCTCTGCAGCCCTCCGAAGTCACGCAGGCGGGTGAGGTAGGAACGGTCGAGGCGGCCGAGCAGGTACTCGATCGCGTGCAGCACCGGCGAGGCGTGCGGCTTGACCGAGACGCGGTCCGTGGCATCGAGGTCGGCCAGGTAGAGCGCGGTCATCAGCGTCACCATCGACGCCGAGGAGGCCTGGTGACCACCGACCTTCAGATCGTCTCCCTTCGGTCGCTCCCGGTTCGCGTAGTCGACGATCCTCACCGCCAGCCACAGCACGCGCTCCTCGATCCGCGCGAGCGTGGCCAGGTCGACGGTGGGCGCCGAGGTCCTCATGGACGGAGTCTACGGTCGCATCGGCCATGGCCGGCTCAGGTAGTGGCGCGAGTGTCAAGTCTGCCGCGGCTGCCAGTAGCGCTGCGCCGTGCAGGATGTCTCGTTCGCTGACCTCGATCTGCGGCAGGTCGTACCGCTCGAGGATCTCGCGCAGGACGATGGCGCCGCCGACGATGACGGGCGCCCTCGCCGGCTCCACGTGGAGGATCCGTTCGCGCTCGGCCAACGTGGCCGCGGCCAGCCGCTCGAGCACGGCGTCGACTGCGGCTCTCGTCAGGTCGTGGCCGTGGATCAGCTCCGGGGTGTAGCTCTCGAGGGCGAGGTCGAGCGACGCCAGCGTCGTCACCGTTCCCGCAACGCCGATCGCCCGCGCTGCCGTGAGGTCGGGGAGAAGGCTGCGTACATGCTCCGCACAGGCCTCGATCTCGGTGGTCGCGGGCGGGTCGCCGTGGAGAAACCGCTCGGTCATGCGGACACAGCCGAGCTGGAGACTCTGCGCGAAGCTCACGCCGTCGGGCCCACCCACGAGAAGCTCGGTGGAACCTCCCCCGATGTCGACGAGAAGCGTGCCCGCGAGGATCCCACGGTCCGAGGTGACGCCGCTGAGCATCGTGCGGGCCTCCTCGTCGCCCGAGAGCAGCCGGGTGCGGAATCCCGTGCGCGCCTCGATCTCGGCCAGGAACTCTCGCCCGTTCGCGGCGTCGCGTACCGCGCTCGTGGCGGTGGCGAGCACCGTTACGGCGCCGAGCTCACGGGCCTCTGCGGCGTAACGCGAAAGCACCGTGTGCACATGCTCCTGCGCGTCGTCGGCCAGCCGTCCGCTGGCGTCGACACCTCGTCCCAGTCCGGTGATGACGAGGTGCCGCACGACCTCGGAGACGCGACCGTCGTCGACGTCGGCCACGAGCAGACGCGTCGAGTTCGTCCCGAGATCCACAGCGCCGACCCTCACGGGCTGGACCGTCCGCGCGCAGAACGGGCCCGGCGTGCCGTTTCAGGCACGCGCAACGAGCTCCCGACGGTGGTCAACGCCCGGGCAGGAACCAGAGGAGCCTGTCAACCGCGGTCCGAGCCTCGCGCACCGCTCCGAGCTGCGTCCCGAGCCGCGCCCGTGACTCCGCCAAGCGCTGCCTTGCCTCCACCAGCCGCTCCGAGCTTTCGTGGGCTCGATCCAGCTGCACCGAGATCACGGCGGTCGCGTCGGCGATGCGTTCGAGCTCCGAGCCGAACTGGCCGCGCACCCGGCCCAGCTGCCGCCAGGTCGCGAGGCCTTTGCGCGCGACCAGCAGACAGCCCCCCACGAGGCAGAGCACGAACACCGCAAGCGCGATCCAGACGGCCATCCGGTGCTACGATAGATGCCGCGACGCGGGGTGGAGCAGTCAGGTAGCTCGCCGGGCTCATAACCCGGAGGTCGCAGGTTCAAATCCTGCCCCCGCTACCAAGTTTGGTTCTTTCACACTTGCGACCTCGGAGACTTCGGTCCCGAGGTCGTTTGTGTGAGAAGACTTGTCGGCTCGCCTTGTCCGCAGTGTCATGTCACGAGCGGCGTTCTCTACTGATGTCGTCCGGTCGGGTTGGCAGGGTGTTGCCGTCCGTCTGACAACGCGCTTGCGGGGTTGGGTGTGCCCGGGTCCGCGGGCTGTGCGAGGAGGTTCCGCCGTGATGCCGCTTCGTGTTCGCTGGTCGTGGTTCGTGAGCGAGCTGGGCGAAGCTCGCGTCGCGCTGGTGGCGTTTGCGGCGACTGCGGTGGTGGGGGCGGTGGTGCTGGCGCCGTGGGCCGGTGCCCAGGGGAAGGAGCGGGTGCTGCGGTCGGGGCCGGTGGAGGTGGTGTCGCTTCGTGACGCACGGTCGAAGACGTTGCAGCAGCCGGACGGCTCGTTCTCGACCAAGGTGTCTCGTCAGTCGTTGCATTGGTTTGATCGGCGGGAGAAGGTGTGGCGCGACATCGACACCGAGCTCGCGCAGTCCCCGAAGGGGACTGTCAGATTCTTTGTGTAAATAGCTGTGGCGGTCATTAGTTGATGGCGGCCTGGATGCGGTCGCCGTAGTGGGTGTGGAGGGTGTTGAGGATGCTTTTCCAGCCGGCGGTGTGGCCGGTCATGTCCTGCCGGTTTTTCCGCTGGTTTGTTGCCACCAGGTACAACACTTTGAGGGCGGCTTGTTCGGTGGGGAAGTGCCCGCGGTGGCGTACGGCGCGTCGGAACCTCGCGTTCAGCGACTCGATTGGGTTGAGTGGCGAAATTCGGATAGTGATCTTCAGGCGGCAATCGCTGCCTGACGTGTGAGCTGTGAGTATCGCTCCTGTGGGGTCTGGTAGTCGAGTGCGGAGTGCCTCCTTCGTCGGTTGTAGAACAGCTCGATGTAGCGGCCGAGACAACGTTGGGCGTGGTCGATGGTCGGCAATGCGGTGCGGTAGATGCATTCCACCTTCAATGAGGCGAAGAACGATTCCGCCAGAGCGTTGTCCCAGCAGACACCTGTTCGGCCCATCGATTGGCGAACCCGCAGCTTGCGGCACAGCTTGCCGAACGCCCCCGACGTATATTGGCAGCCGCGGTCTGTGTGGAAGATCGCGTCGACGCCGACGTGACCGTTGCGCTGCGCCATCTGCAAGGCGTCGCCGACCAGGCTTGCGGTGGCGCGGTTGGCGACGCTCCAGCCCACGACCATCTTCGTGGCCAGGTCGATCACCACGGCCAGGTAGGCCCAGCCGGCCCAGGTGCGGATGTAGGTGATGTCGCCCACCAACCTGGTGCCCGGCTCGCTGCTGCTGAAGTCGCGCTCGAGCAGGTCCGGCGCCGGCTGCGCCGCTTCGTCCTGCACGGTCGTGACCCGGTAGGCGCGCGGCTGCACGCCGTGCAGGTCGTGTTCGCGCATCACGCGTCGCACCGAATGCACCGACACCCGCTGCCCCTGGGCGGCGAGCTCGCGCTGCACCTTGCGGTAGCCGAAGATGCCGTCCGAGTCTGTGTGCACCGCTTCTGCAAGGCGAGCGATCTCGGCGCGACGACGCGCTGTCGCAGACGGCGGCCTTCCCCGCCAGCAGTAATACCCGCTCGCCGACACCTCCAGCAGCCGGCAGCCACGCACGACCGGAAACCAGGCCCTCTCCGCCTCGATGAACGCGTAGCGCTCGCTCACCGACGGTCTTTCGCGAAGAAGGCGGCCGCTTTTCCCAGGAACTCGTTATCCAGCCGCAGCTGCCGATTCTCCCGTTCGAGCTCCTGAAGCCGCTGCCGCTCCGGCAGCGTCAACGGTGATTCCGCCACCGGATGCTCATCCCGAAACCTGGCCACCCAGTTGCCCAACGTGCCCGCGTTGACCGACAGCTGTTTCGCCACCTGCGCGATCGGCCGACCACCCTCGATCACCAACCGCACCGCCTCCTGCCTGAACTCCGGTGTGAACCGGTCCCGCTCCCCTGCCATGATCTCCTCCTCCGTACACATGGAATATGGAGATCACTATCTGATTAACACCACTCACTCCCGATCGCGTTTGTCGTGTACACGAGCTTGCGTAGATCGAGGGGGAAGGCGAGGAACGGCACGAACTCGTCCCACACGCTCTCCCAGGCGTTGATCATCGCCGGATACAGCTGATGCCAGTCAGTGACGAACTGCGCGAACAGGGATTCGGCGGCCTCCACGGTGGGGGCGGTGTAGATCGCGCGCATCTGCCGGGTGATCGCAGCCCAGTGCTTTTTCGAGGCGTAGCGCAAGCTGTTACGGACCATGTGCACAACACAGGTTTGCACAGTCGCCTCGGGCCAGGTCAACCGGATCGAGTCCGGCAGCCCCTTCAGCCCGTCACAGCACACGATCAACGCGTCTGCCAGCCCGCGATTTCGCAGCTCGGTCAGCATCGACGCCCACTGCTTCGCACCCTCCCCACCCGAGGGGCCCAGCCACAGCCCGAGCACATCGCGCTCACCCTCGAGGTTGACCCCGACAGCCACGTACACGGGCCGGTTGGCGACCTGCGAGCCCCTGACCTTGATCACCAGACAGTCGATCACCAAAACGGCGTAGAGCGGATCCAACGGTCGGTTTTGCCAGGCAACCATGTCCTCGACGATCTGGTCGGTGATCTTCGAGATCGTCTCGCGCGACACCTCGGTCCCGTAGATCTCCGCCAGGTGCTGCTGGATATCACCCGTGGTCAGCCCTTTCGCGTACAGCGAGATCACGTTGCCCGCCAACCCATCAAGTCGGCGTTGGTACTTCGGCACCGTGGCCGGCTCAAACGTCCCCGCACGATCCCGCGGCACCCTGAGGTCGACCTCGCCGATCTCCGTTGTCACCCGCTTGTCGTAGGCGCCGTTGCGAGCGTTACCCTCCCGCCGGCCCCGCTCGTACGGCTCATAGCCGAGATGCTCGCTCATCTCGACCTCAAGCCCCGTCTGCAAAACGTGGCGCATCAAGTCCGTCAGCAACCCACCCTCACCGGTCAAAGCGCAGCCCCATCCTCCCGGGCCCTGGCAGACCAGCACCTCCGCCCAATCACGCAAAGAACCCGGATCACGAGCCAGAACAAGCTCACCCCGAACCATCCCCGCCGTATCATCAGACGCTCCTGCCATGGTCTGTGCTCTCTTCCCGCCAGCCCCAGGCCGACGTGATCAGACCACAGCTATCTACACAAAGTTCCGGACAGTCCCCGACTTTGCCCTGGCGTCCGATTTCCTCGCCCAGAATCGGTACAATTTCACCGGAGCTAATCCGATCTCCTACGTTGAAGTCGACGGTCATCGAGCAGAGAACAGGGAGTTAGGAGGTTGTCGCAACAGCGACGAGCTTCTTCTCGATGGCGTGCAGAACCGCAAGGAGGCTAGGCTGATATCGAACAACTCCGCCGTGTGCATGCGCAACGCGGGATACACTGGGACCGAATGGGATGCACCCGGCTCCGCAGGTGGGCGTTCACTCAGAGACGTGGTGGTCAGCGTTGTCAAGTGCATAGCGAGATGTGAGACCAACATCGACAAACGATTTGGCGGAGGGAACAACACGGCTTCTGCAATCGCTGCTTTTTCGGTGACGTCCCAAGGCAAGATCATCGTTTCCGTTGGAAGTAACACCAAACAGGGGATACACTCTTGCATAGAAGGGGCGGCGCTTGGCCAATTCGCCTCCGGACCAACGGGGGCCGCGCTGGGTTGCGCATTCGAGATTGTCATCGATGCAGGGAAGCGCATTGGAGGAACCACCGGAAAGGTTGCCACCGCAGCCGACTGGGCAGCTCTCATCGTAGATATCCGTCGAGGTGTGTATACGAGGCTATTGAAGGTCCCAGGGTTGAAGGGCGCGGTGCTCAGGGAAACCCGCAAAGGACTCAACCTGGCTATCAAGGAGTTCGTCAATCAGATGCGTCTGATGAGTGAGGCGCGACAGATAAGGACGGCGCGTTGACGAGTCGAGATGTTTTCCGAAGGATCCTCGGCTCCGGCTCCACCTACCGTCAGTGGGTGTCGATTAGGACGGCTATTGTAATGCTCGTAGTAATCACGGCCTTTGCGACAGGCCAGTGGTTGTTCGGCGTTCTAGGACTGTTCCTTACGGTCGCAGTTATCTTGCTCACCCTGGATGGCGACGACGATGATGACACCGAATAGCGTTACAAGGGAGACAGGCGGTGCGAGGGCAACTACGGCCGTGATCGGCGCGTCCCGTCCCGTGTCCCGTCTCGTGCCACACGGTCCGATTCGCAGCGCAGTCCCCACACCCACCGATTGCCAAAGGCGTCTGGCATTCATTGAAGTGCGTCTGCTCGCACGACTGATGCCATTCGACCAAGTTCATCCAAGAGTTTCCCCACGCCGTGGCTGACGGATTTGATGCGGCAGGTGTTGCAGACCGGGTTGGAGGTTGAGATGGCGGAGCATCTCGGCTACGAGCTCTATGAGCGGGGTAAGCGCCCCGACGCGAACGCGCGTAATGGTTCCTATGCGAAGACGGTGCGCACGGAGATCGGCGAGGTCGAGCTGCGCGTCCCCCGGGATCGGGCCGGGTCGTTCGAGCCGCAGACGGTGCCGAAGCACCGGCGTCAGCTGGACGGGCTGGCGGCCACGGTGATCTCGCTGTATGCGAAGGGCCTGACGACGGGGGAGATCCAGCAGCATCTGGGCGAGATCTATAGCAGCGAGATCTCCCGCGACACGATCTCCCGCATCACCGACCAGGTGGTGGAGAACATGCTGGCCTGGCAGAACCGGCCCTTGGACCCCTTGTACGCGGTGTTGGTGATCGACTGTCTGGTGATCAAAGTCCGTGGCGCGCAGGTCGCAAACCGGCCGGTGTACGTGGCGTTGGGGGTGAACATGGATGGTGAGCGCGACGTGCTCGGCCTCTGGCTCGGCCCCACAGGCGGGGAAGGCGCCAAGCAGTGGGCGACGATGCTGACCGAACTGCGTAACCGCGGTCTCGTCGATGCTCTGATCGTCTGCTGCGACGGGCTGAAAGGTTTGCCCGACTCGATCCGGCTGACCTGGCCCGAGGCGACCGTGCAAACCTGTGTCGTGCACATGGTCAGGAACAGCTTGCGCTACGCCTCCAAGAAACACTGGGCGCAGATCGTGCGGCAGATGCGCGCGATCTACACCGCCCCCACCGTGGAGGCCGCCGAATGCTTGTTCGCGGAGTTCGTCAGCGACTGGCACGAGATCTACCCGGCCATGATCAACGCCTGGGAATCGGTGTGGGACGAGTTCGTCCCCTTCCTCGCCTTCCCGCCGGAGCTGCGCAAACTGGTGTACACGACAAACGCCGTTGAGTCGTTGAACGCCAGGTTCAGACGCGCCGTCCGCCACCGCGGCCACTTCCCGACCGAACAAGCAGCTCTCAAAGTGTTGTATCTTGTGGCAACAGAACAACGCAAGAACCGGCAAGACATGACCGGCACCACCGCCGGCTGGAAGAAGATCCTGAACACACTGCACACCCACTACAGCGACCGCATCCACGCGGCGCACAACCAATGACCACAGCTATCTACACAAAGAATCGGACAGTCCCCGGCGGCAATCCGATCTCTTTCGTTGAGACCGATGGTCACTACTTCTGTGACCTTGACGACTGCAGGCGAAGAGATCCAGCAGCGCCGACGGGCGGCGGCGGTGGCGGCGGTGGTGGCGGTGGCGGTGGTGGCGGTGGTGGTGGTGGCGGTGGCGGTGGTGGCGGTGGCGGTGGCGGTGGTGGCGGTGGTGGCGGTGGCGGTGGCGGTGGTGGCGGCGGCCCGCTCGTCGATGCGTCGGATCCGGATTCTGTATCTCGTTATGCAGACTGGGCCGGCCGTCAGTTCCGATACGTCCTCCACAATGACCTCTACAAGTTCTGTGGCGATGCGCTTGTAAAGGCGGTCGCGAGTCTTGGCTTTCTGAGCAACGACTTTGCCGATTGCCTTCGCATCGTCGATGCTGCGCGGGATGCCGACGCTGATGCAAAGTCGCTGAACCTTGGAGACATCCAGGGTGACGGGATAGCCAATGCTGCGCGCCACGTGTTCTGGTGCGCTCTACTTGTGCACAAATTCGGCGGTGAGAAAGCCTGGCGGTTCATGGAGATGAACGAACCCGACAACGCTAAGGGCATCGATAGACTTCGAACCGTGATGGATACCCACAACAATGCGCAAGGACTGCAACTGGGTCATCGATTCGCGGCGCAGGAAGTATTGAGTTATTCGGAAATGCGTGCTCGCTTGGTGGCGATGGTAAGCACTACCGCGAGTACACAGTCCGGCAGAATAAACGGTCAGAGCCTGTGGGTCGTAAATAAGCGTGGTGGCTGCGTGATGGCGGCATATCGGAGAAACACGTGCGTCGCCCGATAGCCGTCTCGGTAAGGCGGGTTGCGGCTTTCGTCACCGTCTTTCTGGTCGGTACTGGTGCGATCGTGCTTCTGCAGGATCTACGGAAGTCGGACGATTCCGACATCTATCTCGTGTTCGTTTCGAAAGGCACCATCTACGCGACGCCCTGGACTGGCGACGCCCATGCTCGACGATCGTCGCTCGGCCGCGGAATTGAGCCGAGTTTTAGTCGAGACGGGGATGTGATGGCCTATAGTCGCGTGAGCGGTGATGAACCTGCACGCGTGTGCGTGGCGGTAATCGAGCACATGAGTGTGCTGAACCGCAGGTGTCCGTTTCAGGGCGCGTCGCCCGTCGTATCCCCGAGTGGTCGGTTTGTTGCGTTTATTGACATAGGCATCCGGGTGTTCGACATCGTCTCGGGAGCTCAGAGAGTTGTGGTGCCCGCCGACAGAGCAGGGGGTTCGACTGGGATTGCGTGGTCGCCGGATGAATCGCTGCTCGCAGTCGGAGCGATTGGATCGTCGGTGAGGTTGATAGACGCTCGCTCTGGCGGAACGGTACGTGTGCTCCGGGATAGTCGCGATGCAACCTCTCTGTCGTGGTCGAGGAACGGCGAAGTGTTTGCGTTCTCGAAGCTCAACGGCTATCGATCCGTGGCGAAGAGATTCGTCGACGGAGTCAACCTACGACCACTCCTGCTGCGATTCGACGGGCTCCCGGGTGATCTGTATGAACCGGCGTTGCTTTCCGGGCACTTGATCGCGGTGGTTCGCTCCACTCCACTGAGTGGTGACGGAAGCGTGGCAGACTTGAACAACATGCTGAAGTCGAGGGAGATCTTTGTCGTCGATCTTGACTCGACCGAGATTGTACGAGTCACCACCAACAATCACGGAGATACAGACCCCACGTGGTGGACACCGCGGACATAGCGAGGGCGCATCTGGACACGCCTCGACTGCTTGTATCGATAGTTGGCGAGCACAGACGTTCTTCTACGGGATCAACACCGTGTCTCGCTCTCTTCAGGAAGAGTGTGGCAGGCCGCCTGATAGCTGTACAGACCACGGTCCTTCCAGCCACAAACCGCAGGGTTGTCGTGCTTGGCGAAGTGGCAAGGTTTCGGGCTCGGGATGGTTGGCTCAGGAGAGTCTGACAGGCGAGCGACGTCTCGCTTCAGTTCGATTCTCGCAGCCGATACCGCCCGCCAGCAACACGCTCGATCGGAGCATCCTCCGTTCCGCAGCGCCTCGCGAGCGAGTTCTTCACAGACGAGGTCGACACTCTCCCACCAAGTAGCTGCTCCACCGCGACCCGAACCTCGACCGTTGAAAGCTCCAGGTTCGACTGACGCAACACCTCCAAGACCGCATCGCCGACCGAACCGAACCTCCGGACAGCCAAGGCCCTCCTGGCCTGTCTCCGAGGTGACGTCGGCGACCAATTCCGACGGCCCCAGGGTCGCCAGAACATCGGTCAGGGCGTGGTGTGAAAGGGACTCGATCAGGTCTATAATAAAGGCCCTGCTAAGCAGGGCCTTTTGTTCTGCAGGATAGGACGCCGCGGATCTTTACCCCTTTTTGTACCCATCGCGGAAGTTAGGCACGGCAAACTGTCCGGTTTCGCGCCGCTGCGTTGTCAGTGTGGGAGGTAGAACCTCGTTCTCTTCTCCCACCCCTAGTGGTCTTGGCGGCTCCCTGGGACAGCTACGGCGGCGCGTCCAGAGCAGCTGTTACGAGATAGCGGTTCGTTGTTTACGCTCAGCAGCTGATCGGCATGCGACCCACGATCGCCACCCGAAGGCTAAAGGTCCGAAGCGACCGTGTCGGCGTGCACGCGTTCGATCGCGCGACCGGCCTGAACGTGCTCTTCGACGAATTCGCTGTGTCCGAGCAGGACTGGGCGGCTGCGCCGCGCCATCTCGCGATCGCGTTGACGAACGCACCTTGGCTTGTCAGGACATCGAACGTGCTCGATGTCAGTAGGCCGACCGGCGAGGTCTGATGACTTCGAGCGCGGATGCTTCGTAACGAACGAGCGCGTCGGCTGTCTCGAGCGCCTTCTCGTTGGCCGTGGATGAGCCGCCGATTACGAGCACGAGGAACTGATCGTGCGTGAAGGCGACTCGCGGTCGGTCGTCGGTGCTTGCTCTTCGGCTCCTGGCGGCGAGGCGCCGCGCACCTTCCGCGCTTCCGACGTCCGCCAGGAACACGAGGAGTCCATGACTCCAGCGACCACGCCCGGCCAACGACATGCCCAGGGTGACGGCCGCTTGAACGTCGATCTCTCCCGTGCGACGCCCGCGGTCGAACCACACCTCGGGCAGGCCGAGAGGTGGAGATCGTCGAGACGTACTTCTGCTCGCTTCGAAGCGATCAGCAAGCTCATCGACCAGCCGGCGAGTCGATCACGACGTGTCCGACCCACACGTGCATGAAGCCCACTACGCGAGACGAGCAGCGCGCAGCCGCAAGGTGATGGTCGCCGCCGAAGGTGCTCTTGCCTCGAACGCTCGACTTGTACCCGGCTCACTTCGTTCAACCGCGCTCTCGACGACCTCGCTCACGTTTCCTCCGAGAACGCGTACGGCGTAGAGTGGGAAGTCGACACTCAGATCTCGATAGTCGATCAGCGAGCGGTCGACGAGAGTGAGTGCGGCCACGGCTTCGAGGGCGTACTCGAGGGAGGACATTCGTAGTGCGTCCGCAGCTCGTCGACGCGCACAGTACAGCAGCGTGTATGCGTCGTCATCCGAGAACGACGCTCGAAGCTCCGGGAGTCGCGCGGCCTCCGCATCTCTGGCAGTCGCCACGACGGCGGCGACTGCCTCGTCGAGTTCGTAAGCAAGGAAACGCGCCAAGTCGTAGGCTCGCCGAGAGTAGCGAGCACCTTGAAGTGCCGACGCCGTCCCGCGTTCCCGTTCTCGCCGTCCCATAACGGCAGCGTACGCCGGCGCCACGACCCGCAGTGGCCGGGCACCTGTCACCCAGGAGTGCGTGGCGTCCCAGCGGGTCGCGTCGTCCCGGAGAGGTCGACTTCCGCAAGTGCTCCGACCATCGCAAGGCCGCAAGGTATTTCACTACATAAACATTGCACTTTCTCTCGGAAGTCGTTACTCTGAGATCATGGCCAAGGAGAGCATCGCTGGGACTGTGGCCTCGCGGCTGAAGCGGCGGCCTGGTCACCTCTTCACGTTCGAGGACTTCGCGGATCTATCCGCGAGTGCTGTTGCTCCCGCGCTGTCGCGGCTGGCTTCTCGCGGAGAGATCAAGCGCGCCCGGAAGGGCGTCTACTACGTGCCACGAGAGACGCCGCTGGGGGAGGTTCCGCCCGATCCTGTCGCACTCGGCAAGGCGATCAGCCGAGGGCGCAGTCATCCTGCCGGCCTCACCGCTGCGAACATGCTCGGCCTGACGACGCAAGTCCCGACGCGCGTCGAGCTCGCGGTCGAGGACGCTCGGCTCACCGCCCCTCGGGGCGTCGAGTTCAGGCCGCGGCTGAGGACGAACCGCCGCGGCCTCGAACCTCATCAGGCAGCGCTCCTGGAGGTGCTCCGCGACATCCGTCACGTCACCGACCTCTCACCTCTGGAGACCGGCCGCCGCCTCCTTGAGGTTCTCTACGACGACGAAGCGCGATCACGCATCCTTCGCGCCGCGATCGCCGAGCCGCCACGCGTCCGAGCCATGGTCGGAGCGCTCGCCGAGATTGCCGGCGCCCGCGAGAAAGAGCTCGAGCGCCTGCGACGGACGCTGAACCCGACCACGAGGTTCGACTTCGGACCGCTAGGGACACTGCGCAACGCCCGAAGCTGGGGTGCCCGCTGATGCTCCACCAGCGCCGGGACTTCGGCGATCTGCTCGTGACCGCTGGCGAGCGCCTCGGCCTGAACCCCGCGCTGATCGAGAAGGACTACTGGGTCACCGAGGCCCTGCGCGCCATCGCGGCGACGCACGGGGAATGGTTGGTCTTCGAGGGTGGCACGAGCCTCTCGAAGGCATGGGGCCTGATTAACCGGTTTTCCGAGGACATCGACCTGCTCGTCCGTCAGGATGAGACGACCGGAGGAACAGGTGGCAGCCGTGACCGCTTCATGCGAGGGATCGAGGCTGCTGTCGGCCGCATCGACGGGTTCGAGCGGTCTGTAGAAGGCGCTCGTTCCGATCGTGGGATCAGCCGAACGTCCGTGTTCGCGTACGAACCGCGGACGGCGTTGCTCCAGAACCCTGCGCCCGACGATCATGCTGGAGATGGGTATCCGCGGCGGTACCCACCCAACCAACGTCCAGTCGCTGCGATCGCTGCTCAGTGCCGCGATCGAGCCGGGCGAGCTCGCGGACGAGACGCTTCAGCCGTTCGAGATGACCGTGCTCCACCCCCGTCGAACCGTCGTCGAGAAGCTGTTCGCGGTTCATGCAGCCGGCGAGCTGTGGCACGAAGGCCGCCACACCGCGATCCAGCGCCAGGGACGCCACCTCTATGACATCTACTTCCTGCTCGGTGACGCCGAGGTCGCGGCGTACGTTGGCGGGGAGGAGTACCTCGCGCTGCTCCCCGAGGTCGACGAGGTTGGACGGCAATACTTCCCGCGGGACCATCGGACGCCGGAAGGTCTGCGTCTCTCAGGGAGTCGAGCGCTCGACCCGGGCGACGAGCTCCGAGCCGCGATCGAGGACGACTACCGGCGTAGCCGCTTCCTCTTCGCCGATGACCAACCGACGCTCGGCGAGATCTACGCGCGGATCGCCGAGTTCCGCGACAGGTTCTAGCGGTTGACTCATCGGCCATGTCCGATCAGCGCACTGGGGCGGCCCGCTCGCGCCGATACCGTCCTGGGATGCTTCTGTGCGATGAGCTCGAGTTCTCGGAGTGGCGGCCCGACTTCTCAACGTCAGAACAGACGAGTCCGCGGTGGACGCGCGTTAGAGCCGCGGGTGTCGAGCTCTTCAACGGACTCGAGTGGGTCGACTGGGGCCTCGATGACGCTGGTGAGTCAACGATTCAGGCCGAAGTCTGCGACGCGTGCGGGCACACCGGCTGCGCCAGCGGCGGCTACGTGCGGCTCAGTCGACTCGGTCGCTTCGTCGTCTGGACGGCACCAGTGGTGGACGAGACAGACGACTGGGCGACGGCGCAGTACGAGGCGTCTGGCGCCGTGCGAAGACACGGCGGCCTGCTGATTCCGGAAGCCACGTGGGTGAAGCTGGCCGAGCACGATAGGCGTGTACCCGCTCCCTCCCGCCTGCCCGCCACGACTGTCCGCGACCTCGAGCGCGCGTGGATTAGCCCTGTCAGGTCGAACGGGGCAGACGATCTATCGGTGGTAGTCGAGCGGGCGCTCGGCAAGATCGTCGCGGTGTCCGAAGGAGATGAGGAGTCGGCGCGCCGGCACGTTCGGTCACTCGCGCGTTGGTTCGAGAGCATGCACGATTCTCCGGCTGAGGGCGAGCTCGTCCGGGCTGGGCAAGACGTGTGGCCCGTCGTCCTCTATCTCGACTCGGGGCGTGAGCCGGACGAGTGGGGAGTCGGCTCTTGGCCCGCCTTCGGCCTGCGCGAGGACAAGGCACTGCCGGTATTCAGCGACTGGATACTCGTGCCACCGAGCGAAGGATAGAGTCCCGGTTGTCTAATTGGGCGCAAACCTTATACCCATTTTATACCCCTCCCACCTGATTCCAGCCGGTTTGGGGGC